>NZ_JAQTLS010000001.1 GCF_028714775.1 Thiothrix sp.
CGCTCAAGGCGCGACTGGTGCTACCGGCGCTCAAGGCGCTACCGGCGCTCAAGGCGCAACTGGTGCTCAAGGCGCTACCGGCGCTCAAGGCGCAACTGGTGCTCAAGGCGCTACCGGCGCTACAGGTGCAACTGGCGCTCAAGGCGCTACCGGCGCTCAAGGTGCAACTGGCGCTACAGGCTGCACTGGCGCGACTGGTGCTCAAGGTGCTACCGGCGCTCAAGGCGCAACTGGTGCTCAAGGTGCTACCGGCGCAACTGGTGCTACCGGCGCTCAAGGCGCTACTGGTGCTCAAGGCGCTACCGGCGCTCAAGGTGCAACTGGTGCTCAAGGCGCTACCGGCGCTCAAGGCGCTCAAGGCGCTACCGGCGCTACCGGCGCTACCGGCGCTACCGGCGCTCAAGGCGCAACTGGTGCAACTGGTGCTCAAGGCGCTACCGGCGCTCAAGGTGCAACTGGCGCTACAGGCTGCACTGGCGCGACTGGTGCTCAAGGTGCTACCGGCGCTCAAGGCGCTACCGGCGCTCAAGGCGCGACTGGTGCTCAAGGCGCTACCGGCGCTCAAGGCGCTACCGGCGCTCAAGGCGCAACTGGTGCTCAAGGCGCTACCGGCGCTCAAGGTGCAACTGGTGCTCAAGGCGCTACCGGCGCTACAGGTGCAAGTGGTGCTCAAGGCGCTACCGGCGCTCAAGGTGCAACTGGCGCGACTGGTGCTCAAGGTGCTACCGGCGCTCAAGGTGCAACTGGTGCAACTGGTGCTCAAGGCGCTACCGGCGCTCAAGGTGCTAACGGCTCCAACGGTCAAGGCTTCATGGATTGGTTCGCCTGCAATGTTGGCGACATCAACCACGACTGCAAGATCAACGCAGCAGACGTTCAAGCATGGGTTCGCGGCTGGTGCTAATCAGCTCCCCGAACTAATAAAAGGCTCCGCAGGGTTCCCCCCTTGCGGGGCCTTTTTTATAGATGGACACAAGTATTAAAATGCTAGACCAACGGTAATTACCTCAATACATAAACCCTATAAACTTAAATACCGTCTAGCTCACAACATAAAAAATAGCAGGAGTTATATTCATGCGTCTCAGTATTTTCACCCCAACACACCGCCCCATTTACCTTAACGACGCTTTTGAATCCCTACTGGAACAATCCTTTTCCGACTGGGAATGGGTCATCATCCCCAATAGCGCCAACGGCTCAACGGTAGAAATACCCAAGCACATCGCATCACACCCCCAAGTCAAAGTTATTCCAGCATCAACCGAACTTGCCAAACAAGGTATTGGCGCACTCAAATTATTTGCCTGCCAGCAATGCAGCGGTGACTATTTCATTGAGTTAGACCACGATGACATCCTCACCCCCAACGCCCTCAAAGCCATTGACCAAGCCGCAACAGACACCGGCTCTGGCTTTATTTACTCCGATTTCACCAACTTCTACCCTGATGGAAGCTGCCAGATTTTTGGTGAAGCCTATGGCTGGAAAAACTACCCCTTTGAATTCCGTGGGCACACTTACACCGCCATGCGTGCATTCGCCACCAATGCCTGTTCCTTGCACCTGATCTTCCATGCCCCCAACCATGTGCGGGTGTGGTCGCGGGATGCCTACTTTAAGGCGGGCGGACACGACCCTAAAATGCATGTGGTTGATGACCATGACTTGCTGTGCAGAACCTACCTGACCGGCGCGGCATTCCACCACATTCCAGAGTGCCTGTATTTGTACCGGCTGCAAGAGGGCGATCAAAATTCCTACCTGCAAATGAACGACGACATCCAGCGTATGCAGCAGGAAGTATCCAACAAATACACTTACCAGCTCATTACCGAATGGTGTCGCCGCCATAACCACCCAATGATCAACCTCGGTCATCCGGCGGAATGCCCACCTGCCTACCAACAGGTAGCACTGGAAAATTCCCCCATCACTGGCGACCCACGCTACGGCATTCCGCTACCCGACAACTCCGTGGGATGCGTGCGGGCGGTTGATTTTTTGCAGCACGTACAGCGCCACAGTACCTTGCCACATGCGCAAACACAGGAACCGAAACCGCTTTCAACCATTGAAATGATGAACGAAATCTATCGGGTATTGGTTCCCGGTGGCTGGCTGATTTCCAGCACGCCCTCAACTGATGGGCGCGGCGCATTCCAAGACCCAACCCACCAATCGTTTTGGAACGCCAACTCATTCTGGTACTACACGCAACGGGAACAAGCACGCCTTATCCCTGAAATAAATTGCCGATTCCAAGGCACACGCCTATGGCAGGCATTCCAAACAGATTGGCATAAGCAAAATAATATCCTTTATGTCCATGCCGATTTGGTTGCATTAAAAGGTCAGGAACAATCGGGATTAGTAACAATTTAACGCAATTGATTCCAGCCTTATCGTGGAAATTCACCCGTTCATCTTTGAAGAACAACCGGGCGGGATTCAATAAACCTACTATCCAAGGCAGGTTTGCCAATGTTAACAAACCTGCCATTTAAGTCGAAAATATCGCGATTTGCTCTGTCTATAAAGGAATATACGATGTGTACTTCAATCTCAAATAACCCGACCAACACATGCAGCACCAATAACACCCCTACTCGCCCCACGCCAACAGGAAACCAAGGCAATTGCTTTTCCAGTGCCCTGAGCCATGGTTGCGGCAGCCCTTCAAGCCTCGTGCAAAACTTGCTCCACCGCATCTGTGGCAATGGCAACTCCGGTAACAACGGTGGCAACTCAGGCGGCTGCGGCACTGGTAGTACCGGCGGCAGCACCGGCGGCAGCACTGGTGGTTGCGGCACTGGCAATACTGGTGGCAGCACCGGCGGTTGCGGAACTACTGGCAGCACGGGTAGCGGTAGCCACACTAATAGCAGCACTGGCATCACTTACGACAGCGGCAACTACGGCACTGTCAGCCCCGGCGGTACTGTCTGCTCCACTGGGACAGGAACTTGCGGCACGGGTAGCACAGGTGGAAGCACTGGAACTGGTAGCACAGGTGGTAGCTGTGGTACTGGCAGCACTGGCGGAAGCACCGGCACTGGCAGCACAGGTGGCAGTTGCGGCACTAACGACTCACACGGCAATGCTGGTGGTTCCCACAACAATGGCAACTCCAACAACGGTTGCGGTACTGGCAATTCACATGGAAATGCTGGCGGTTCCCACAACAATGGCTCCAACAATGGTTGCGGTACTGGCAACTCACACGGCAATGCTGGTGGCTCCCACAACGGCGGCAACTCCAACAACGGTTGCGGTACTGGCAATTCACACGGCAATGCTGGTGGCTCCCACAACAATGGCAACTCCAACAACGGTTGCGGTACTGGCAATTCACACGGGAATGCTGGCGGCAATTCCAACAGTGGTTGCGGCAGCAGCGGACACACGCCTACCCGTGGCTGGGGCATCTGCGGCTAAGTTAGTTAGCCCACTGCATCACCCATCAAGAGCCTGCCTACGCAGGCTCTTTTTTTATGCCATACGTCCAATATCTCCATTAAAATGCGCTTTTGCCAACAGCGAACAACCTAATGGAAGAAGCACTCCCCCTAACTGACCGCCTGAACTTAGAAACAGCCCGCATCACTTGGCCTGAATTGGAACGCTATTTCGCAGGCGGACGGGTCATTCATGTGGTAGCCGCATTGGATTTGATCGAAGTCGCGGCAGGCTTTGCCGCAGATAACAGCACGGCAGTACAGCAGTGGCTAAGCACACAACAAATTAGTAAATTGTCAGATGATAATGCGCGGGATTGGGTGGATCGCCAGCCAGAACTGTGGGCGGTAGTAGTTGCACCGTGGGTATTGGTGCAGGAACGGGATTAGAAAACCCCTACTCCAACCTCTCCCCCGCGAAGCGGGCGAGAGGCTATAGCAAGCAAACGGGGTTTACTTGTTTTCGCGGTTGCCGATCAGGTTATCAACAACACTTGGGTCAGCCAGCGTGGAGGTATCGCCCAGACCGTCAACTTCGTTCGCAGCAATCTTACGCAGGATACGGCGCATGATTTTACCGGAGCGGGTTTTTGGCAGGCCAGGTGCCCACTGGATAATGTTGACCTTAGCAATTGGGCCGATTTCCTTACGTACCAGATTGTTCAGCTCAACTTTCAGCTCATCCGTGCCTTCTTCGCCCGCCATCAGGGTGACGTAAGCGTAGATGCCTTGACCTGTCAGTTCATGTGGGTAGCCAACGACTGCCGCTTCCGCCACTTTCGGATGCAGTACCAGTGCAGATTCGATTTCTGCCGTACCCAAACGGTGACCGGAAATGTTGAGTACGTCATCGACGCGCCCAGTGATCCAGTAGTAACCGTCTTCGTCACGGCGAGCACCGTCACCTGTGAAGTAGTAGCCCGGATACATGGCGAAATAGGTTTCAAAGAAACGCTTGTGGTCGCCGTATACGGTACGCATCATGGAAGGCCACGGCGCTTTGATCGCCAAGAAACCTTCGGCTGGGCAGCCTTCGATTTCTTCACCTTTTTCATCCAGCAGGCAAGGTTGCACGCCGAAGAATGGGGTGGTAGCAGAACCCGGTTTCAGCGCAGTTACGCCCGGCAGCGGGGTCAGCATGTGTGCGCCGGTTTCAGTCTGCCACCAAGTGTCCACGATTGGGCAACGGTTGCGGCCTACTACACGGTTGTACCAGTGCCATGCTTCTGGGTTGATCGGTTCACCAACCGTACCCAACAGGCGCAGTTTGCTCAGTTTGGCGCGGTCAACAAACGCTTCGCCCATGCCCATCAGCATACGGATCGCAGTTGGCGCAGTGTAGAAAATGGAAACGTCATGCTTGTCGCACACATCCCAGAAACGCCCAGCATCTGGGTAAGTTGGGATGCCTTCAAACATCAGCGACGTTGCGCCGTTCGCCAGTGGGCCGTAAACGATGTAGGAGTGGCCTGTTACCCAACCTACGTCAGCCGTACACCAGTAAACTTCGCCGTCTTTATAGTCAAATACGGTTTTGTGGGTCATTGCCGCTTGCAGCAAGTAGCCGCCAGTGGTGTGCAATGCGCCTTTAGGCTTACCTGTGGAACCGGAAGTGTAAAGGATGAAGAGTGGGTCATCAGCATCCATGTCTTCTGGTTCACAAACCGCATCAGCCGCAGCCATCGCGTCGTGATACCAGATGTCACGGTTGTCATTCCACTTAACTGGGTCGCCACCGCGTTGGACAACGATACAAGTGTGGACAGTTGGGCACTGATCCATCGCTTTATCGGCGTTGCCTTTCAATGGCACTTTTTTGCCACCGCGCATGGATTGGTCGGAAGTAATGACCACGGCGCATTCCGCATCTTGGATACGGTCACGCAGTGCATCCGGGGAGAAACCACCGAATACGATAGAATGCATCGCACCGATACGGGCGCAAGCCAGCATTGCAACGGCTGCTTCCGGGATCATCGGCAGGTAGATGGAAACACGGTCGCCCTTTTTCACCCCACGGCCTTTCAGCACGTTAGCGAATTTGGATACCTCTGCGTGCAATTCACGGTAAGTGATTTTGCGGTCTTCGTTCGGGTTGTCGCCTTCCCAAATGATCGCCACTTGGTCGCCACGAGTGTCGAGGTGACGGTCAAGGCAGTTGTAGGAAACGTTCAGTTTACCGCCAGTGAACCAGTTGATGTGCAGGTCATCGGCGGCAAAACTCCAGTCGAGTACCTTGTCCCATTTTTTGGACCAGCTCAGGTATTTTTCGGCCTGTTCGCCCCAGAAACCAGCCGGATCATCAACAGACTGTTGATACATGGCAGCATATTGTTCTGCGTTGATATTGGCCTGTGCTGCAAATTCGGCGGGGACAGGAAAGGTTTTTACTTCGGACATTATTGTAGACTCCTCAATCTAGTCGCGTAACTCTCTATCTCTACAGTTCTGTGATGCCGCAGGCTATGTGTAATTGTTGTGACCGTATCTTCATATAATAAGCAGCCAGTGTCCAGCCACACGGACAAAAAACCTAAGATTGTCGACAATTCATGTGTTTTCCAGCCCTACACGCATCAAAGGCTGCATAGCTGTCAACAGGCTTTTAAACATATTCGGGTTTTGGCGCTCTTCTGCCGCCAACAATTCCTTCATATGCTGGCGCTGGGTGGGCATATCGAAACACATTGGGCAGTTTTCCACGATCACTGGCAACGCCGCAGCCTTAGCAAAATCTGCCGTTTGGCGTTCGCGCACCAACACCAGCGGACGGATCACCCGTAAATCCCCAGCATCAATACGGTAATGTGCCTTCATGGTTTTCAGCCGCCCACCGTGAAACGCCGACATGAGGAAACTTTCCGCCAGATCGTCCAGATGTTGCGCCAATGCCAGCACGTTGTAACCGTGTTCACGCGCCGTGCGGTACATCAAGCCCCGTTTCATGCGCGAACAAAAGGCACAGTAGGAATCGTTATCCATGTGCGTTTCCGCCAGCTCCACAATCGGCTCACGCACGTAGTGGTAGGGAACGCCAAGGCTTTCCATGTACGGAATCAGCGCGGAGGGGTCGAAACTGTCCGACTGCGGGTCAATGGTGACGGCAGCAAACTCAAAGCGGATCGGCGCATGGCGTTGGAAATGGCGCAAAATGTGCAGCAGCGCCAGCGAATCCTTTCCGCCGGACAAACCCAACAGGATGCGGTCGCCCGCGCGGATGAGTTGGTAATCGCCAATGGCTTTGCCAACTTGGCGTAGCAGGGATTTGGGCGGGCTGACGAAGGCGGTTGGAGCCACGTTGTACTCACTTTCAGACAGGGTTTAAAAGCGTATTAACATATCGCCCAATCAGGACGAACACAACAACTGCTCCCAATTCTCGACCACAATCCGCCCACGTATCCAAAACCTCGGATGACCATCATCCAGCGCATGGAATCCTGTCACCGCCACATCATCTCCCATTACCCCCGACCAACTGACGCCGGTGAATGCCGCCAGAAATAATGCAGGCAGCAATAACAATGCTGCTCCCCATACCGGGATAGGCATTCTTTCCACCTGCGGCGTCCATTTACGCCACAACCCCACCGCCACTGCCAATACCAGCGTCATGTAAATCAAACTGACTGGCATTACCAAGAAACCATCCACCAAACCGCCAACGGATACCGCTCCGGCAGAAGCAGCAATAGGCACTGCCAATGGCGCACGCCCAACTGCATCAACCTGTACACATTGCCTCCAGCGGATAATTCCCCTTATTGCCGCAACAGCGAGTAACAACGTAAAAGGCATTCCCCATTCAGCCATCAACTGCACCACATAGTTATGGGGATGCGCCGCAATATCAGAAACACCCTGCACGGCAGTGGACATAGGCCCCGCCCCCCATAAAGGATGCGCTAACATCAACCTAGCTGCATCCAACCACAAGGTTATCCGGTCATGTGATGAAGCCACATCCCGCCCAACAGACTGCGCCAGCATCGCCGTCATCTTATCGGCATTTCCAAGCCATTCTGGCAAAACAAATGCCATTAAATAGTACACCCCAAACCCTAGCGCAGCCGTCGGTACACAATATTGCAAGTAACGCCACCCATACCCTCTGGCTACCCATGCCACAACTGGCACACTCACCAGCATCCCCAAAACGAATGCCCGTGTTCCTGTCAAAAACTCAAATCCCCAACCAAGACTCAGGACAGCAACAATGGCATAGCGGTAAGGCAAACGCTCATGCGTCACCAACACCCCTAACACAAAAGGTATTGTCCACAGCAAAAACTGACCATAAAACCGGACATTGGAAAAACCGTCTACCAATGCGAAAGCATCCAACTCAGCCCCTGTCGCCATCACAAAGACATAGTTGGTCAGATTACGGGTAAGGTAAAACGCTTGGATCAGCGTAAAAAATACCGCCAGTACTGTCATGTCCCGCCGACTAACTTCGGAAAGGAGCGTTACTGCCAACAACACGACTGAAAACAACAGAGAAAACTCGACCAGCGACCAGACCGCAATGGGGGAAAACACCACCTGCAAACCACCATACACATACAACCCTACGAGTCCCCACAGCGCCCTACGCGACAACCGCGCGAACCAGATGCTGGCACTGAGCGCTACAGCCACCATTACCGTGCTGATAAGACGTTGTGAATCGTGGTAAGGAGCCGCCAACTCAAAGGGCAGCACTGTAAGCATCAGCAAACAGAAGAAAATTAGGGCAAGCAACACATTGCGCATCATAACAACTCTTTTAATTATTATTGGTTGAGCGCAAAACTCTACCATAACACCCGCTTGCCATACAGCCGAAATAACAACCAAACCACCAATGCCCACACGGACTGTCAGTGTCACAACCTATCAACATGCTGTCAAAATCTGACAAAGGGATTACCCAAAACCCACCAAAAACACCGAAAATCCAGAAAACCGAACCGCTAATCATCGACAGGAACTTGGCACGTATTCTGCATTACTCAGTGTGTCTTCAGGACATTAAATAAAACCCCAACTAATCCTAATAATAAGGAATGATTCAAATGAGCATGAAAGCAAAAGCCCAACAAGGCTTCACCCTGATCGAATTGATGATCGTTGTTGCCATCATCGGTATTTTGGCTGCTGTTGCACTGCCTGCATACCAAGATTACACCGTCCGTTCCAAAGTTTCTGAAGTTCTGGGTCACTCAGCAGCAGTAAAAACCACGCTAGCGGAAGACTATTATGCCCGTGGCACAATGCCAGCCGCTGCCAATGACATCGTGACTGGTCTAAAAGCCACGATGGATGCTTCACAATACATGACAGGCACAACCTATGCCCAAACATCTGCTGACATTGCAACCATCACAACTACGCTTGAAAACGTAGGTACACAAGCAAACGCTAAAACCATGGTTCTTGTTTTCACTGGCGATGCTAACCAAATGACTATGGGCTGTACTGGCGGCACTTTAGCCAACAAATATCGTCCTGCCACTTGCCGTACTGGTAGCTAATACCTAACTGCTTAGGCTAGAAGTAAGCCCGCCCTGTGCGGGTTTGCTTTTATCGGAAGTCAAGTGGAGGCCAATCATGCAAGCAAAAAAGAGGAACGAACAAGGTTTTACGCTTATTGAACTCATGATGGCTGTTGGCATTATCGGGTTTCTTGCTGCAATTGCACTTCCCACCTATCAAAATTATGCCATCCGCGCAAAAACATTCGAAGCACTACAGTTCATAGATGCTGCCAAAACAACTATATGGGAAGCCTACTACGGGGTTGCCACTATGCCCGAAGAATCTGAACAAATCATGACAGACATTGAGAACATGATGATGTCTTCAAAATTCATTAGCAGTGCGACTTATAACAAAATCAGCCCAGACAACGCCAACATCCTAGTCGTATTCAAAAACATGGGAACAAATGCCAATGGAGACACTATTATTTTTAATTTCACCACAACCGCGAACCACATTACCGTAGAGTGCCAAGGTGGAACACTAGACCAGATTTATCGACCTGCCGCTTGCCGCATTTAAGCTAACAGACCAAGGTAACACTGCCATGTTTAAAGAAAAACTAAAAGCACTCTCAATTCATTTAACTATTAGTACATTTATTGTTGGCTGCTTCTTGATATTTTCCATAAAAATCTGGTATCCATCGCCACTCCTCGAAATCTCTGGACTAAAAGATATTATTATAATTTTACTGACTGTTGACCTTATTCTCGGTCCACTTCTTACATTTGTTGTATTTAAGCCTCAGAAACCCAGCTTAAAATTTGATTTGACTTTTATTGGACTAGTACAAATTGCTGCTCTCGCTTACGGCATGTTCACGATTTATCAAGGCCACCCCGTGTACGTAGCCTATACGGTAGATCGTTTTACACTTATCAATGTGACAGATGTAAATTCAGCAAAAACAAAACATAAAGAATTAAACGTTTCGGGCTGGTGGAAACCCAAGTTTGTTTACGTCAAGCCCCCCACAGACCCAAAAATAACGCAAGCCATTGTATTTGAAGTACTATCTGGCAAGCCAGACATTGACGCACGCCCAGAGTACTACGAACCCTTTGAAAAATTCATACAAGATGTACTGAAGCATGGTATTGCCGCTGAGAAATTAACATCTTCTGACAACAACCGACAAAAACTGGCGCAATTCCTGAGCGAACACGGCAAGACTGCCAGCGACTACGCCTTCCTTCCCTTGAGCGGCAAGGAAAAAGATGTAATCTGGGCACTTAGCCGAGAAACAGGCAAGCCCGTGGGTGTGATTGACATCAACCCGTGGCAATTAGGGTAGCCTATTGCAATGCAACAAACTGCCGCACGTCGTCCCGTTGCGGCAATTCATTCCCCAGCCATTTTCAACGCGCTATCATGCAAAGCATGTCATCATAACAACATAACAAGCTGACCCATGATTCCGCTAACATCATCCATCCCGCTACCCGGCCTGCTCCGGCAACTGGTCGAACAGGAAATCCTGAACCAAGAGCAGGCTAGCCAAGCCATGCAAAAAGCACGCGCCGACAAAACCTCGCTGGTTGCGTGGCTCGTCCAATCACGCTTGGCATCGCCCAAAGACATTGCTTACGCCGCCAGCATGGAATACGGCTTGAGCATGGTGGATATTGATCAAGTCAACATTTCTACCGCAGTGGCAAGCCTGCTTGATGCCGAGCAAATGAAAAAGCTCAATCTCGTCCCGATGTATCGCGGTGGGAAAACCTTGATGGTGGGGCTTGCCGACCCCTCTTTCCTGACCAATCTGGATGATGTCAAATTCGCCACTGGCCTCGTGCCCGAACCTGTGTTTGTCGAGTACGATAAATTACAACGCTACCTGCACCCCGATAACGGCGAAATAACTGCCACAACACCGGCAAACACCAAAGCAAATACCGCCTCACCCGTTTCCGCAGACGCCATCGTGCTGGATACGCGCGAACTCAAAGCCAAAAGCGACAACGAAGAATCGGCGGTTGTTGAGTTCCTCGACAAGCTACTGGCGCACGCCATCAATGCCAAAGCATCCGACATTCACTTGGAAGTGTTTGAAAAAAGCCTGCGCATCCGTTACCGCATCGACGGCATCCTGCAAGTGGTTGCCACCCCTCCCAATGACGCTGCACAGCAATTGATTTCGCGCATCAAAGTGCTTGCCCGTATGGATATTTCAGAACGCCGCGTGCCCCAAGACGGGCGTATCCGTTTCACCCTGAATGCCAAGAAAAAAATTGATTTCCGCGTCAATACCCTGCCGACCTTGTTCGGTGAAAAGGTGGTCATGCGGATACTCGACTCTTCCAATGCCGCGCTGGGGGTTGAAAAGCTTGGCTTTGACCCACGCCAACAACAAGATTTCATGAAAGCCCTGCAAAAATCGGATGGCATGATCCTCGTAACAGGGCCAACCGGGAGCGGCAAAACCGTCACCCTTTACACTGGCTTAGGCATCCTCAATACCCCGGAAAGGAACATTTCAACCGCCGAAGACCCGGCAGAAATCAACATGCCCGGCGTCAACCAAGTCAACGTCAACCCCAGAGTCGGGCTATCTTTTGCTGATGCCTTACGGGCTTTCCTGCGCCAAGACCCGGACGTGATCATGGTGGGGGAAATCCGCGACCTCGAAACGGCAGAAATTGCTGTCAAAGCCGCGCAAACCGGGCACTTGGTGCTTTCCACCCTGCATACCAATAGCGCCCCGGAAACCCTGACGCGCTTGTTGAACATGGGCGTTCCGCCGTTCAATATCGCCTCATCCGTACACCTGATTATTGCCCAACGCCTTGCCCGACGTTTATGCGAAAAGTGCAAACGCCCTGCCGACATACCGGGTGAAGCACTCATCAAACTGGGGTTCCAGCCCGAAGAAGTGAACACCCTGAAAATCTACGAACCCTACGGCTGCACGGAATGTTCCCACGGCTACAAAGGCCGGGTCGGCATCTATCAAGTTATGCCGATTTCCCCCGACATGGGGCGCATGGTCATGAATGGCTGCAATTCCATGGAACTAGCGGACCAAGCACGCAAGGAAGGTATCCTCGACTTACGCCGGGCGGGGCTGGAAAAAGTCCGTTTGGGCATTACCTCGCTGGCAGAACTGGCGCGAGTCACTACCGACTAAGGCTTACCAATTATCTGCAAAGCAAAGCCCCACCGGCTATGTCGTGTTACACTCGGGGCAAGATTATAAAAATAACACAGAAGCAAGCTCATGCAGACCAGTTCTTCCTCAAGAAAAAGTATGCCAGCAGCCGCCACCCCATCCGCGCAACGCCCCGTGTACGTCTGGGAAGGTGTAAACCGTAATGGCGTCAAGATACGCGGAGAAACCCAAGCCGTTAACCCTAACTGGCTAAGGGCGGAGTTGCGGCGTAAAGGTATAAACCCCGGACGGGTTTACCGCAAACCAGCAACACTGTTCAAACCTGCGATCAAACCGGCAGACATCGCCCATTTTGCCCGCCAATTGACCACGATGATGCGTTCCGGCGTGCCGATGGTACAGTCCTTACAAATGATTGCCACCAGCACCAGCAACCCTTCCGTCCGTGACCTAGTAAAAAAAATAGCCATTGACATCGAAAACGGCGCAAGCCTTGGGGAATCACTGTCACGACAGCCTAAATATTTCGACAAACTGTTCGTGAATCTGGTCAAGGCAGGCGAACAGGCGGGTACACTTGAAGCCATGTTGGAGAAAGTAGCCACCTATAAGGAAAAAAGCGAGGCGCTCAAGGGCAAAGTCAAAAAAGCGATGATGTATCCAATTATTGTCATTATTGCCGCTGTAGTCGTCTCTGCTATCCTGCTGATTTGGGTCATTCCGCAATTCAAGGAAGTGTTCAGCAGCTTCGGCGCTGACCTACCGGCCTTCACCCTATTTGTCATCGGCATCTCTGACTGGTTGCAAGCCTATTGGTGGGCACCATTACTGGGCATGGTTGCTATCGGCTACAGTTTTGCCACCGCCAAACGCAATTCGAGGTCATTCGACCGTTTCCTTGACAGGGTTTCACTAAAATTGCCAATTGTAGGGAATATCCTTAACTTATCAGCCATTGCCCGTTTTTCGCGCACCCTATCTACCATGTTTGCAGCAGGCGTACCCTTGGTTGAGTCGATGGATTCTGTTGCAGGCGCAGCAGGCAACGCGATTTATGAAGACGCCATATTTCAAATGAAAAATGATATTGCCAGCGGTGTACAATTAAACACAGCGATGCAAACCACGCAGGTTTTCCCCAATTTTGTGATCCAAATGACCCACATCGGTGAAGAATCCGGGCGCTTAGAAGACATGCTGGGCAAAGTAGCCGATTATTACGAAGAACAGGTCGACAATCTGGTGGATACCTTATCCAAACAGATCGAACCCCTGATCATGGCGGTCTTGGGCGTCATCGTGGGCGGCTTGGTCATTGCGATGTACCTACCGATTTTCAAACTTGGGGCAGTGGTCTAACCACCAGAAGAAAAAGAATGGAATTAATTTACTTATTAAGCACTAGCAAAGCTTGGCTGCTGGCTATCACTGGACTGTTTTCGTTGTTGATTGGCAGCTTCCTCAACGTAGTCATCTACCGCTTACCAATCATTCTGGAACGCCAGTGGAAACAGGATTGCCACGAATGGCAAGACCAGCAACAAGCGCTGGAAATGACACCGGGGCACTTTAATCTGGTGACACCGCGTTCCCAATGTCCCACTTGTGGGCATAGTATTACTGCGCTGGAAAACATCCCACTATTCAGCTACCTGTTTCTTGGTGGCAAATGTGCAGGGTGTAAGACCCCCATTTCTGCGCAATACCCCCTGATTGAATTGGCAACCGCCCTGATCTCAATACTGATTGCGTGGGAAGCAGGCTACGGCATCCTCTTACTTGCCCTGCTGGGCTTTACGTGGACACTGATTGCACTGTCGGTGATTGACGCAAAAACCATGTTGTTGCCCGACATGCTGACTTATCCCTTGTTGTGGGCGGGCTTATTGCTGAACATGAATGGCCTGATTGTCCCATTACCGGATGCGGTATTAGGCGCTGCCTTTGGCTACCTGTCACTGTGGTCAATTTTCCACTTGTTCCGCTTACTGACGGGCAAGGAAGGCATGGGTTATGGTGATTTCAAACTGCTGGCGGCACTGGGGGCATGGGGTGGTTGGCAAATCCTGCCTTTCGTGATTTTCGCATCTTCCCTGTTTGGTGCAGTATTCGGCATTTTGTGGATGCTGGTGAAAGGCAAGGGCGAAAGCCTCCCCATGCCCTTCGGCCCGTGGCTGGCACTGGCAGGATTTGTAGCTGTGGTATGGCATGAAGGCATCCTTGCCTACATGACTCGCATTTTCATGCCATTTTAAGCAGCGGAAACATTACTTTTTAGCAGGCACATCCGCCCAAAACGGAAGCGCCTGCATGGGCTCCACGCTTCTGGCTACCGGCGTATTGGTTGGCATCGTATAGCTGGGAGCAGCTACCTCGGCAGGCGGTGCAGCGGGAACCTTTGCCCGCATTTGCGCCTTCAGCTTGGGCTTGATCTTCGCCGCATACCAACTATTCGCGGGTGCGTTGTAATAGTAAGCCGCCATCGGGTCAGCCGGTTGGGCAGCATCTTCCGCGCTGACCGGAAAAGCGAATGCCGTCAAGGACACGCCTAACAACAATGCCAAAACAGTTTCTTTTTTCATGTCATTCCCTATGTGTTAACGGTACTTCCCTTTGAAATAGCACATATCCACCGAAAACGGCAGGATCTGTGCAATATATGCTCAACACCAATAGGTAGTGTGACTAATGCTAGCCGTATTCAACGCGCTGTAGGGCAAACCTTTGCAGGGTAGCGTTTCACATTCTGCACATAGATTTTTTCGCTGACCACCCGTTGGGCAATGTGAGTACTTGGCGGAGGCGGAGCAACGGCACGTTGCACAACCTGATGTGCGCCGGGAGCATTGTGGGGGCGGAGACGGCACTGCTGCCCACGATGCACCACTGGCTTGCAACGGGCATGACACCGACAGGTGGAAACCGTATGGCTTTTAATCCTTACCACTGGCCCACGCTGGTTGGCTTCCATCGCACGCATATCTTCGATACCGCCCGTCCAAGCTTGTGCAGCGGGAGCCGCCATAAACACCAAAACAAAACCTGCAATCAACTTTTTCATAATCCAACTCCATGAAGAAAAGGCTTTAGCCTGTTACAATGCCTGCAAAGCCCGACTTAATCTGGAACCATGCCGCATGACAGAACAGCAACAAACCACCCACTTCGGTTTTCAACAAGTGCCCGTCAAGGAAAAAGCTAACCGAGTCGCGGGCGTGTTTCACTCAGTAGCCGATAAGTACGACGTAATGAACGACGTAATGTCATTCGGTGTCCATCGGCTGTGGAAACGCCACACCATTGATGTCGCCGGGGCGAAACGTGGCAACCGCGTGCTTGACCTCGCAGGCGGTACGGGTGACTTGGCTTCCAAGTTTGCGCGGATCGTGGGGGATGAAGGAGAAGTGATCCTTTCCGACATCAATGCTTCGATGCTGGAAAACGGGCGGGAACGCCTGACTGATATGGGAATTGGCGGGAATGTACGCTACGTGCAAGCCAATGCGGAATGCCTACCGTTTGCCAGCAACCATTTCGACATCATTACCATTGCCTTTGGCTTACGTAATGTGACCGATAAAGATGCGGCCTTACGCTCCATGTACCGGGTATTGAAACCGGGCGGGCGCTTGCTGGTGCTGGAATTTTCCAAACCTGCCGTACCGGGTTTAGGGCCGATTTACGACCAGTATTCTTTCAAACTGCTGCCACTGATGGGCAAACTGATTGCCAATGACGAAGAAAGTTACCGCTATTTAGCGGAATCCATCCGTATGCATCCTGACCAAGAAACGCTCAAAGGCATGATGGAAGCCGCCGGGTTTGAACGTGTCACTTACACCAACATGACCGGCGGCATCGTAGCCTTGCACAGGGGCTTCAAGTTCTGAACTAAGATTCACAGGATTTAGGGATTAGCAAGATTGGGGAAGTGCTCCCATCGCGTTAATCCTTTTATCCTGTAAATCCCGGTTTGCAGACGCCTTTTTCTGCTTCAGGTAACGCTGATGCCACCACGCAGGCAAGCTCAAGCTGGCGAGGAACACCACCAGCAACACCCATTTCTGGTTATCGCTGAGCGCCCAATCCCCCCAGCGGAACGGGATGTAGCAATACAACACCACCAGATGGTAAGCAAACACCTGCAAGGAATGCTGTCCCAAAAACGCCAACCAGCGCCCCGGCAACGCCAACCAGTTAAAAATGCCATAACGCTTATGCAACGCAATCAGCGTAGCCGCAATATAGACAAACGCGAGGAAATTCAGCAAACGCATCCACGCCATGTTATCGCGGGCAATATGGCGGTATTCCTGTAACCACGCCAACAACGGCGAATGTTGCGCGGCTTCATGCAGATAACCGTGCCGTTGCAGGAACAGGTAAACCACAAGGGCAACGCTCAAGGCGACCAACCAACCATTGACCCGTGGAAAAGCATCTTTACTGTCAAACCGCAGGAAACCCAGCACCATCCCTAACACAAACACGAACTGCCACCCCAACAGATGGAAAGCACCAGTACGCAGCATCAGCGCCCCCGGCAACAACGCCTGCAAGGTATCGCCGAACATATACTGCGCCGCCCACCAAATACCGCCACTCCCCAGCAGCACCATCGTTACCCCAACATGGCGGTATTGCGTCATCCAACGCAAGGCAAACGGGGCAAACAGCATCAGGATGACGTACAAAGGCAAGACATCCAGCATCGGCGGCTTATAGGTCAGGAATACCCCCGACAATAATCCCCGGATCGGCTCCGCCTGCATTTCCGTGGCGAAACTTTTCCAATACGCCCCGGAAATGTCCGTCAGCACGGTAAACACAAACACCGCCAGCAAGACCATCAGGTGATACAGGTAAATGACCCCGGCGCGATGCCAAACCCGCTGTTCCAGCAGCGCCCCACCAGCGTTGTGGTAACGGCTATAAACCAAGGCAACCAACATCCCAGAAAGGAACACAAAGCCCTCGGCGGCACTCACGTAACCGGCAAACTCATACAAATGCTGGAACACCGGCTCGCCGAAGTGATCAGCCGCCATAATGATCAGCATGATCCCCCTTAAGATGTCCAACGACAGGTCTCGGTTCATTAAAACCTTACTTCCTTGCCTACTCGGCGGTTACGGTTACAAAGAAATCAAAATGACAGCAAACAATCTGCAAGCAATGCTGTACCTGCCAGCCATTCTACTCTACAATTCTCGCGCCATATCCTTGGTCTACAACGGTTTTCAGCCGCTTCGGATCCCCGACATCATGAAATCAAACATTTACCATTTGACCCTGTTACCCTTGCTGCTACTGCTTAGCTTAGCAATGCCAGCGCAAGCGAAGGATACAGGCTGTTTTGCTCACGTCCAACAGGTAGCAGAACAAAAAGCCAGCCAAGCGTTCGTCAAAACGCCCATGATGCAAGTTGATACCGGACGGATTACTTACGACCACTACCAACATATCAAGTTCCGCCAAAATAAGACCTTCTGGCGCTCGGAAGACTTGCCGTTCCAGTTGGAATTCATGCATCCGGGGATGCATTTCATCCGCCCGATTGAACTGTTTACGTGGGAAAATGATGCCGCCCAACCCATCAAGTTTTCCAGTGACTATTATGATTATACCGAAGTCAAAGACCTCAACATCCAGCAAGACGAAGCCAAAATGGGCTTTACGGGCTTCCGCATCTTATCCAAGTTAGGCAAAACAGAAGCTGACGCACCGTACAATGAAACCATGGTATTCCAAGGGGCAAGCTACTTCCGCGTCTTGGGGCAAGACCAACGTTATGGCCTGTCGGCGCGTGGGCTAGCCATCAATACCTCGCTGGAAGGGCAGGAAGAATTCCCCGATTACACCAGTTTCTGGTTAGAAAAACCTGCCAGTGATGCCAAACAATTGGTGATGTGCGCTTTGCTCGACTCCCCATCACTTACCGCTGCTAGCCGTTTCGTCATCACCCCCGGCAAATCCACCGAGATGGAAGTGGAAACCCAGCTTTACCCGCGTAAGGATGGGATTGCCGAAATTGGCATTGCGCCACTGACCAGCATGTTCTTCCACGGTGAGAACTCAGTGCACCAATACGGTGACTACCGTCCAGAAGTGCACGATTCTGATGGCCTATTAATCCAGCAAGGCAAGGATTGGCGCTGGCAGCCACTGCTGGAAGTGCCCTACTTCAACTTCCAATCACTGCCGATGGATAATATTTCCGGTTTCGGCCTGATGCAGCGTGACCGGGAGTTTGGGCATTATCAGGACTTGGAGGCGTGGTATCATCAACGCCCTAGCGTCTGGGTCGAACCGTTGGAAGACTGGGGCAAAGGCAGCGTCCAATTACTGCGCCTGCACACCGAATCTGACATTGTGGACAACATCGTGGCCTACTGGAAAAGTGATGCGGGGCAAGCCTTCCGTCACTTGCATTACCGCTTGTCGTGGCGTTCCGATGATCCTCCCGCTGACACCTTAGGCAAGGTATACTCCACCCGCGCCACCAACCGCGCTGTGGATGGTTTACCCGGACACAAAGGCCGTATCCGCTTCATCGTTGACTTCAATGGGCTGCCAAAACTGGCGCAACCCCCGAAGGCGGAGGTAAAATTTAGCGGCAAAGGCCAAACTAAACAGGCAGTTGTGCAAGAAAACCCCTATATTAAGGGCTGGCGCGTAATTGCACAGGCATTCCCGGAAGATTGCGAGAGTCCAACGGGATTGAGCATTCGCCTGACAAACGGTGGAACCCCGGTGAGCGAAACATGGTCTTACCCGATACCACAGGAATTGTGCAATGCACCATGACCTGATGGGAAACACAACCCGAGTGATGGCATAAAAATTGCCTGACTTTATGTAACCTAAAACAGATAGAACGTAAAAACGATGGTACAACATACAACTTTTTCAGCTAGCCAGTCCGCCCCGGACTCCTCACTGCGTATGGATGCGTGGGCGCAAGCCCGTAAACGCGCCGATGATTACTTGAAACTGCACCGCCTACCCGGTACAGAACGCGAGCAATTGCTGGCACGTGTTGCGCACAAGTTAACCCGCACCGCGCCTTGCCCTGACCATGAGCTAATCCAGCTATTCATCCGCACGGTACAAGAAGAGTTGGATGCGCAAAAGCAAGCCCAGCCTGCCGCTGTATACGAGCCATCGAATGCTGCGTATGACTTGGAAGATGATGCTGAAACCTTGGCACAGAAAGCGGAAGCACGCACCCAAACCGGGCCGCGTTTCGAGCGCAGCAGCATCCGGGTCGCACCGTTACGTGCCATTACCCTGCTTCCGTTGCGTTCCCGTCAGCACCGCAGCCACCACTGACCTGAATGGACGAACAGCGCAAGTCGGCAAACTGGAGAACCGCCGCCATCCAGCGGCGTTTCGTGTTTTTCGCAGGAATCGCTTTCCTGACAGGATTGGCAACTTTTTGGCTAGGCTTTAACCTGCCCGCCGCGCTGCCTTTCATCTGGAAGGCACTGGTTATCTTGCCATTTACCATCCTGTTTTTTTGGCTCTCCTTGGGTTTCGTCACCGCTCTGGCGGGTTTGTGGGTGCTTATGCACGGCGACCGCTACCGCATCGCCAGCGCCCCCGGCACACCCCTGCCGCAGATTCACGCGCATGAAACCACCGCGATCCTGATTCCGATCTATAACGAAGACATTGCCTATGTCTACGCAGGCATAAAGAGCATCTACCAATCGTTGGAAAAGACCGGGTATTTGCAACACTTCGAGTTTTACATCCTCTCGGACTCGGATGATGCCAGTAACTGGCTGCGCGAAGAGGCCGCGTGGTCAGCACTGTGCCGTGACCTCGGCAATACCGAACGCATCCACTACCGCCGCCGCAAACACCGCACCAAGAAAAAAAGCGGCAATGTCATGGATTTCTGCCGCCGCTGGGGACGCCGACACCCTTACATGGTGGTTCTCGATGCCGACAGCCTGATCACAGGTGACGCACTGGTACGCATGGTCGACGCAATGGAGCGCAACCCGCGTGTTGGCTTAGTGCAAACTCCGTTGTACACCATCGGGTTGGATACGCTGTACGCTCGCGGGCAACAGTTCGTCAACCGCCTCTACGGGCCAGTATTCTTTGCCGGATTGCATTTCTGGTGGCTGGGCGAAAGCCAGTACTGGGGGCATAACGTCATCATCCGCACCCAAGCGTTCATGGCGCATTGCCACCTGCCCAAACTGCCAGAAGGCGGCAAACTCGGCGGGGAAATCCTCAGCCATGACTTTGTGGAAGCCGCCCTGCTTAACCGCGCTGGCTGGGAAACGTGGTTAGCTTACGACCTAGAAGGCAGCTTCGAGCGTCCACCGCCAAGCCTGACCGATGCACTCAAACGTGACCGCCGCTGGTGTCAGGGCAACCTGCAACACTGGCTGATCATCTGGTCGCACGGCATTCCTAACCTGCACCGCTTCTTGTTACTGGGCGGCATTATGTCCTACCTCAGTTCCTTGATTTGGTTAGGCTGGCTGCTGGTATTGACCACCATTGCGGTGTTTTACCCCAAGCTGACATTGATCCCGCTGACGGCAGGGAATAGTGCCTTGCTGGTGTTGACCATTATCTTGCTGTTTTTCTACAAAACCTTCGGCTTGGCTTTGGCTGCCCGCAAGAAAAATGTGGATAAATTCGGCGGTGTGGAAGGGCTAGCCGCGAGTGTCAGCACCGAAACAGCGCTCTCAATGCTCACTGCCCCCGTGGTCATGATGTATTACAGCAAGTTTGTATTACAAATATTGCAGGGCAAACGCGCAACGTGGGGTACGCAGCAACGGACTGGCGGTAGCGGTTTGGCCTTCGGTGATGCCATGCGTGAATACGGTTGGGTCAGCAGCATCGGCTTGCTGTGGACACTGATTTTGGCGGTATTTAACCCGATGGCTTTCCTGTGGATGTCGCCAGTACTGGCGGGACTCGCACTCGCCGTACCAATGGGAATGCTGACCAGCATCCAGACCAGCCTGCAAAGTAAGCTGTTCCGCACCCCGGATGAAGTCGCACCCGATTTCATCCTGCAAGCCTTTGAAGAAAACCATGCGCAACTGCTGAACAACCCATGCATTTCCACCCGCGACCTCTTCACCCGCGTAATTGTTGATCCGCTGGCCTTCAAGCAGCACATGACTTACATCCCGCAACGCTCCAATGTCCCGGCGTCTACGCGCCAACAACGGGCGGAATGGATGGTACGCTTGTTGGAACAAGGCCCCAGCGCCATTTCTAACAGCGAACGGCTGGTGATTCTGGAAGATGCGGATATGCTCACGCAACTCCACACGCAGGTCTGGCAATTACCGGAAACGCAGTTCCACGAGCAGTGGATGTCAAAGCTTTAACGCCCAAAAGAAAGCCCGGACAAACCGGGCTTTTTTCATTGCAGCGACAGCAGAATCAATCCCACTTCAACGCCCCACCCGTTTGGTATTCAGTCACACGGGTTTCAAAGAAGTTCTTTTCCTTGCGCATGTTGGATTGCTCATCCAGCCACGGCAGCGCGTTTTGTGCGCCGGGGAACGGTTCATCCATTCCTAACTGACGCGCACGGCGGTTGGCAATGAAACGGAACTGTTCGTGATGGTCTTGCGCTGAATAGCCGAGGATCGGTTTCGGCAACAAGTATTTGGCATAACCCATTTCCGCCGCTTCGGCTTCGTCCCACATATCGCGAACGGCTTGCGGATCGAGCTTGACGTTTTCTTCCTGCATGATTTGGCGTACTACGCGGATGCCGAAGGAGCAGTGCAGCACTTCGTCGCGCATGATGTATTGTAACTGCTCGGCAGTGCCTTTCATCATGCCACGGCGTTGCAGGGCAAAAATCGGCGAGAAGCCGTTGTAGAACCAGCAACCTTCAAAAATACCGGCAAAGAACGTATACGACAGCACGAAATTGTGCAGATCGTCAGCATTCTTCAAGTCGATGTCGTGGCGCAACGCATCATTCAAACGGCGGTTGCTGATCTGGATTTTGGCATTGATTTCCGGTACGACGCGGTAGCGGTTGTAGATTTCACCTTGGTCGAGGCCGATGGTTTCGATGCAATGTTGGTACGTCCACGTATGCAGCGCTTCCTCGTATACCTGCCGCGCTTGGTAAATTTGCAGTTCCGGCGCAGTCATTTTTTCCATGACTGCAAGGCCGATGTTGCGCATGGCGAGGATGTCGGAAGTGGTGAGGTAAGCGAGCACGTTTTCGTACACATGCAGCTCTTCGGGCGTCAGTTTGTGATGGTAATCATGCACATCCTGAGCCATGTTGATGTCGAGCGGTGTCCAGTGATTTTTGTTGGCATTGAGGAAAAACTCCCATGCCCACGGGTACTTGAATGGCGCAAGTTGGTTAATGTCGCCACTGCCGTTGACGACGCGCTTATCTTCGGCGCGGATCGGCTGTTGAGGTTTGAAAGGCTCTGGCGCGAACGGCTTACGTTCAGCCCGTGTGCTTATCGTAGCGGCTTCCACATGCCCGTCCGTGTTGCTGGAAGCCGCGCCAATTACCGCCGTTGCAAACGCCGCCGACTCCGCTGGCGACTCAATTGCGACTTGGGTTTTTGCACTGAGCTCACTTTCATCTACCTCCACAGTAGGTTCGTCAACAAAAGATTCGTTCACCACTTTCACTTGTGGCTTGTGACCGTTCGCGTGTGGCACGGGAGCGGCAAGGGGGTTGTCCCAGTTCAGCATCATATTTTATCTCTCCTGAATTCTTAACGCCAACTAAACACTGTTAGTCGCTATTTTTTTATTCTTTACTGGCACGCTTCGCAGTCTGGATCAAGCAACGAACACGCCTTCGGTGCTTCTGACCCTACCGATACCAGATTTGCTGCCCGCTTGATCCCTGCCATGCTATTGGCAGCAGAAGAATCATCCGAACTGGTCTTTTCCGCGCCAGTAGCGCCCAAAGTACGCAGGTAATAGGTAGTTTTCAGCCCGCGTACCCATGCCAGTTTGTAGAGGTTGTCGAGTTTCGTGCCGTTCGGCTCTTTCATGTACAGGTTGAGGGATTGGCCTTGGTCGATCCATTTCTGGCGGCGGCTGGCAGCTTCGACCAGCCAGCGGGCGTCGATTTCAAACGCGGTGGCATACTTGGCCTTGACCGCATCTGGCACACGGTCAAGCGGTTGCAACGAACCGTCGAAGTATTTGAGGTCGTTGATCATTACTTCATCCCACATGCCGAGTGCTTTCAAGTCTTGCACCAGATACGGGTTGATGACGGTGAATTCGCCCGACAGGTTGGATTTGACGAACAGGTTCTGGTAGGTCGGTTCGATGGATTGCGACACGCCGCAGATGTTGGAAATGGTCGCGGTCGGGGCAATCGCCATCACGTTGGAGTTGCGCATCCCCTGCGTTTTGACTTGGTTGCGCAGTGCGTCCCAGTCTAGCGTTTGGGTGTGGTCAACGATGAAGTATTCGCCGCGCTCTTCGCCCAGCAATTCCAACGAGTCGATAGGCAGGATGCCCTTGCTCCACAACGAGCCGTTGTAGCTCGGATATTTGCCGCGTTCTGCCGCAAGGTTGCTGGAGGCACGGATGGCGAAATAGGACACCGCTTCCATGCTTTGGTCGGCGAATTCCACCGCTTCGGTCGAGGCGTAGGCAAGGTTCATTTTGTACAGCGCGTCTTGGAAACCCATGATGCCCATACCGACCGGACGGTGACGCAGGTTCGATTTCCTCGCTTGCGGCACGCTGTAGTAGTTGTAGTCGATGACGTTATCCAGCATCCGCATCGCCGTGGTCACGGTGCGTTCCAGTTTCGCCACGTCGAGCTTGCCGTCGATGACGTGTGCGGTCAGGTTGACCGAGCCGAGGTTGCAAACCGCAATTTCGCTGTCATTGGTATGCAGGGTGATTTCGGTACACAGGTTGGAGCTGTGCACCACACCCATGTGCTGGTTGGTGTAGCGGATGTTGCACGGGTCTTTGAAAGTAATCCACGGATGCCCGGTTTCAAAGATCATGCCCAGCATTTTGCGCCATAGGGTCAGTGCTTTGACCTTGCGGTGTAGCTTGATTTCGCCGCGTTCGGCCTTGGCTTCATATTCCTTGTAACGCGCTTCAAACGCCTTGCCGGTCAGGTCGTGCAGGTCAGGCGCGTCGTCCGGCGAGAACAGCGTCCAATCACCTTCTGCCGCCACGCGCTTCATGAACAGGTCAGGAATCCAGTTGGCGGTGTTCATGTCGTGGGTACGGCGGCGCTCGTCGCCCGTGTTTTTGCGCAGTTCGAGGAAGTCTTCGATGTCGATGTGCCAGGTTTCGAGGTAGGCACAGACTGCGCCTTTGCGCTTGCCGCCATTGTGAGCCAGCGCCGCCGTAGTCATGTAAGACTCGTCGCCTTCCACAATCAGGTCGAATACGAATGGTAGGGTCGGAATGGTCTCCACACTACGCACCCGACTGAACACGCAACCATTGTAGGTCAACCAGTTACGCTTCTCGACAGGTTGGCAATCAACCAACGCCGCTATTTCTGGCACGGCAGGAATACGGATGTCGAACGCCTTGGTTACACCGTTAAATTCGATTGCTGTGCCATCAGAACGTGTACCTGTATGGGCATTCTCACGTTCACGGTATTGCCCAGCCGTTGGTACACCCAAACGCAAGCACTGGTAACGCAAGCCTTCAGCCAGTTGACGCGAGGTATTGGTGAAATACATTTCCTTGCCGCGACTTACACCGCCGTCGGTTTCCAACAAGCCTTGAATCAAAGCCAATGTTTGCGCTTGTGGCAAATGGCTGAAACGGCGCGAAATACGCTTTTCGCCCTGAGCGTTGTAAATATCATCATAGGTAAACGGCAACGTTGCTGCACCCGCGCCAACAATGCGCCCGTTAGTGGCATTACGCACCACGCCGCGACCGCTTGCCCAATGGATTTGCGCGTAAGTTTCGCCACGTGCTGTTTCCCAGCAATGGATACCACGTTCAACCAAATAGTCACGCACGAAATCGAGGTGTGAGTCATTTTGCGGATTGCCGGAAACACCCCACTGCATCCCGTCCTTGGACAAATGCCCATCACCCAACAAAATACCGTACAGCCGTGCATCTTCTGCGTCGAAGCCTTCCACCATCACGGTTTCGGTCGGGATCACTTGCGCAACGTAATCGCCTTGCTGCAATTGACCAGCTTCCGCCCATTCAGGTTTGACCTTGCCTTTTTCCAGCCAGTTGAGGGTACGGCTGTTGGCTTGCTCCAACGGCACACCACGGATGGCGTAGAACGGATGGCCTGCGGTAACTTTCACTGGCTCGATGGAATGTTTTACATCGACGGCAACCATTGCATCGTGCTGGTTGTACACCATTGCCCGTTTGACTTCACGGTACGTGCCGCTGATTCCCAGCACCAAGTCGCCTTCCTTCACCTCGCGGATAGCTTTAATGCCATCAGCCGTATGGATGCAGGTATCCGGTGCGAAACACTGGTTCACCGCTACCGCCGTATCATTCGCCACCTTCAAGAACGGCACGACACCTTGCGACTTGCCATTCGTGCCCTTGATGTGCGCCCCCATGCCGCGCACCCGTGACCAGTCATTACCCAAACCACCGGCGTATTTCGACAGCAAGGCATTGTCTTTGATCGCGTCGTAAATGCCTTCCAGATGATCGGCAACCGTGGTCAGGTAGCAAGATGACAACTGCGGGCGCAACGTGCCGGAGTTGAACAAGGTCGGCGTGCTGCTCATGAAATCGAAGCTGGACAGCAGGTTGTAAAACTCAATCGCCCGGTCTTCCCGCTCGACTTCGTTGATTGCCAAGCCCATTGCCACGCGCATGAAAAACACCTGCGGCAGCTCGAAACGCACCCCGTCGTGATGCAGGAAATAGCGGTCATACAAGGTTTGCAAGCCGAGGTAAGTGAACTGCAAATCGCGTTCCGGTCGGATCGCAGCGCCCAGTTTCACTAGATCGTAACGCCCCAGATCATCCGCCAAGCGTTCTACCCGCACCCCGGTTTGGATGGTTTTTTTCAGGACTTCCGGGTACAGCTCAATCATTTCGTGCTGGGTCGCTTCGGTATGATGGCCTTCGAGGAAACTCAGGGCTTCTCGGCGCAAGCTATCCATCAACATCCGCGCGGCAGCTTGCGAATAATTTGGTTCGCGGTCAATCAGCACGCGGGTACTGATTACCAACGCGGTTGCCACTTCTTTCTCAGAAATGCCGTCGTAGAGGTTGCGCATGGTGGCCGTCATGACCTGTTCGGCGCTGACGCCTTCCAGCCCTTCGACTGCTTCTGCCACGATCTTACGCAGGCGCTCTTCGTCCAGCGGTTTCAGGTCGCCGGAAGCGTTTTTAACGTGGATGATGTTTTCGGATTTCTTGCCTTTTTTCTTGCTCTTGGCATCTTTTTCAGCACGCAAACGGGCGCGTTCGGCGCGGTACAGCACGTAACTCCGCGCTACTTTGTGCTCACCGGCACGCATCAGCGCCAGTTCCACTTGGTCTTGGATGTCTTCGATATGCACCATGCCGCCTTCCGGGGTACGGCGCAGCAAGGCTTCCAGCACCTGTTCGGTGAGCTTGCGCACGGTGTCGTGGATGCGGGCAGAACCGGACGCTTGGCTGCCTTCCACATCGAGGAATGCCTTGGTCATGGCAATCTGGATTTTGCTGCCGTCAAAGTCTGTGACCTGCCCATTGCGGCGGATAACCTTGCATTTGATCTGTGTTTGGACGGGTGAAATGGCGTAGGCGGCTGAGCCTTTTAGTGTTGTTTCCTGTACGCTGGCAGCTTGCATTTTTATCCTCAGTGTCGAAACACGGCTTGGTTGATTTCTTTTGGATAAATACTATAGGATGTGTCTTTATGAGGGGTCAAGCACAAGATGTTGTCATTAACTTGTGCAAAGCCTGTGGATAACTGACAAAAATCCAGTACCAGTACGGACTTCAGGCATTCAGCCCCTACCTGAAAAATTTTTCAAATGTGGGCTGGCTTACGATTGTATTTTTCGATACTTACACCCACATTCAGCAGCTTCACGTACAATCACGCTGGTCAGGCAACTGATCACTAAGCAACCCTTACCGACTTATTGGAGAGCACTGAATGAATACAAAAACATCACTGAAACTGGCTTTAGGGACAACCATCGCAGCGGGTATCGCACTCGGCGCGGCACAAGCACTTGCTGACAATCCATTTTCTGCCAAAACACTGGACAGCGGCTACATGCAACTGGCAGAAAACAAAGCAGGCGGCGAAATGAAATGCGGCGCGGGCATGTGCGGCGGCAACATGAAAAAAGGCGCTGCGGCTGACGGCGACACTTGCCCTGCTGACACCGACAAAGATGGCAAAGTGACCAAGGAAGAGTTCCTCAAGCACCACGAAGCCATGTTTGACGAAGCCGACGCCAACAAAGACGGCTCGCTAGATGCTGACGAGCGCAAAGCCCTGCACAGCAAAATGGCAGAAGGCAAATGCGGCGGCGCGAAAACTGACGATGCAGCCAAGCAAGAAACTCCGGCTGCTGCACCCGCAGCAGCACCAGCGGCGGAAGAGAAAAAGTAATTTTTCCAACTGCTGATAACCTCCCCCGCCCTGACCATAGCCGCAGGGAACGGGGGGAGGTGTTTTCATGACTGCCGTACTATTCCCACCCCTCAACATCCGCCGATTGTGGCTTTTTAATTTCGTACTTTTCTAACAGCTTATCGTGTTCGCTCTCTGCTAACTGACGGTTGATGACAACCTGATAGCCATTCCCACTTTCTAGCACAATGGTTTTGCTGCTTCCAAATTTGACCAAACGGTGAAAGTCTTCAAAGCTGTCGAAGGTGCTGCCATTAACCGTGCTGATATTCATCGGCGCTGCCTCATGGAAGCCGATGTTGCTGGTGTAGGAAGGCAGCACGTGTACAATTTTCACATCATCTTTCGCATCAGAAAGCGCACCTGTTTCATCATCCGCAACGGATTCACAGACGGGGGCGGCGTGAGTGGCAAGAAAAACAAAGCCGCCAAAAATGAAGTAACGCGGCGTACTTTCCTTCAGCTTGGTGGAGCGGCTGCTTTTGTTCAGCTTAACGTTACGTTTAAGGTTGTAACCGTTACTGAGGATGTCGAGCGTGACAATATCATCCACTTGGCGTAAGTCGATGTGACTTTGAAAATTACTGTATTGCTTACCATTGGTTTGGATAAAACCTTCCTCGGTAATGGGTTTTCCGTCAATGGCGGTAATGACATCCCCCTTATCGAGCACTAACGCGGCATCGGTATGGGCGCACAGTTCATTAATCAAAATACCTGACTGCCTATCGGTCAATTTATGGTATTTTTTGTGGGTCGGATTAGTGATGAATTGGTAATCCAACCAAAGCTCAGGGATACCATCCAACGCGCCATCCTTCAAGTCTTCCAGTAATTGCTTGATCCGGGATGTGGGTATCAGGTAGCCAATATTCTCAAGCCCGTCAAAAAAATCTGATGCTATGCCCACCACTTTGCCATCAACGAGTGCTGGGCCACCGCCATTACCTGAATTAATTGCCGCATCCACTTGAATGGCCTGAAAAGTAAGGCCGCTATGCACATACGTGTGGTATTCAATCCGCGAAACAATACCTTGCGTAATACTCATGCTACTACCGCCAACCGGATAGCCATACAAACTGACTTTCTGCTCTGGAGTCGGTAAGTCACCCAATTCCAACGGCGGCCTATCCGTGAAAAAGGACTCGTCTTTCAATTTCAAGATGGCAAGATTCGCTTCATGGGAAATGTTTTCAATTTCAGCCTCAAAACTCTTGGCTACCCCGTTGGGGCGGATACCAATATAAACGGCATTTTCTACCAATCCGGCAGTGGTGAGGATGCGCTTACCATCAATAATGAAACCTGTACCAACGTGGGTATCCCATTCTGTACGCCATGGTGAGGACTCTTCGTAAGAAGTCATCGTTATGGTGATTTCGACAATCGAACGGCTGGGGTCGTTTACTGATGTATTAGCGAGTGATGAAAGGGGAAAGAAAACCATTGCTACCCAAAACAGATAAATGATCCATTGTTGTCTTTTCACTCGCGTCCCTCCGCCCTATAAGTCCTACTACCAGTCAGTTCTGACACACCGGGGGCATTATGCGGTTAATGATGGCTTGATCCAAGGTTTACTGCATAAAAATTGGCATATTCAAGGCCAGCACCACAAAATACAAATCGCTTGCTTCCAACCCAACACCTCCGCAACAATGCGCAAAGCAATAGCAATTTTTGGCAGCAAACTTTCAGGGATGTAAACATGCACAGCCCCCCTTTACACGGTGCAGGTCTTGGTTTCCGGCGTGACCACCTGAATGCACTGGAACAGCAAGTTCCTGACGGCATTGATTTCTTTGAAGTCGCCCCGGAAAACTGGATCGGCACGGATAAAACCAGTGCCAAACGCCTGCGGGCTTTCACCGAACGCTTCCCTTTTGTTTGCCACGGGCTTTCCCTGTCACTCGGCGGCCTGACCCCGCTAGATACGGAACTGCTGGGCAAGATCAAGCATTTCATGCGCGAACACCAAATGCCGCTGTACACCGAACACCTGTCGTGGTGTTCCGACCACGGCATGTTGTATGACTTGTTGCCGCTGCCGTTTACTGACGATGCCATTAAGCACGTGGTTGCCCGCATCCGCCAAGCGCAAGACATTTTGGAACAGCGCATTGGCCTCGAAAATGCGTCTTTCTACCTGCAAGCACCGCTCAATGAGATGGATGAGGCCACCTTCATCAACACGATACTGACGGAAGCCGATTGCCTGCTGCATCTGGATGTGAATAACGTCTACGTCAACAGCGTCAACCACGCTTACGCCCCTTACGCATTCATGCGCAAATTGCCCAAGGAACGGGTGGTGTACTTGCACATGGCAGGGCATTACCAGCAAGCGCCAGACCTGCTGATCGACACCCACGGCGAAGCGGTAATTGATCCGGTGTGGGATTTGCTGGATTTCACCTACCAACAATTCGGGGTATTTCCCACCTTGCTGGAACGCGATTACAACATCCCACCGCTGGAGGAACTCGTGCCAGAAGTGGCGCAGATCGCCCATTTGCAAAGGAAATACGCCGCATGAACGCCACCGAACATTACCAACGCACTTTCGCCGCGCATTTGCGCAACCCGGATGTAAACTCGCCCCCGCAAGGCGTGGATGCCCAACGCATCGGGGTGTACACCAAACTGCTGTTCAATAATGTGGATGATTTCCTGCGTAGCTGTTTTCCGGTGCTGCGCAGTATTTTGGACGACGCGCAATGGAATACGCTGGTACGCCAGTTTTACGCTGGACACGCTTGCCAAACGCCCTATTTCCGTGAAATTCCCGGCGAATTCGTGCAGTGGCTCAGTGCTACTGACCTTTCCAACTTCCCGCCGTTCCTGCTGGAACTGGCGCATTACGAATGGGTGGAAATTCCGCTTTCCCTTGATGACAGCGAAACCGACTGGAACAGCATTGACCCGGATGGCGACTTGCTGGATGGGCAACTGGCACTGAACCCAGTGATGCTGCTGCAAACTTACCAATACCCCGTACACAAAATCAGTGCCGATTGCCAACCACAAACGCCGGAGCCTACTCACCTGCTTTTGCTACGTAACACGGCGGGCAAAATCACGTTTGTGGAACTGAATGCCGTCACCGCACGGCTGTTGCAATTGTTGCAGGAAGGCACAAATGCCCGTGCCGCACTTGGGCAGCTTGCGCAGGAAATGCAGCACCCCGACCCGCAACAGTTGATGGGCTTTGGCGTGCACATATTGAAACAATTACAAGCACAACAAGCGCTGCTTGGCGTGATCAAAACTTGATATAGCCCTACCCGTTTTCCGTCTATCGGCAATAAATGCCGATATTCGTAAACACAATATTACCTCAGCCGCTGAATGTGTTATTTCTAGCGCACAATCTTTTATTGAGGGCACAAACCATGAAAAAACTCCACGTCAGACTGGCGACCAGTCTTGGCTTACTGGCGGCAACCCTGCTGTCGGCGGGCTGTTCCGCTACGGCTCCGGCTAAAATGACCAACGTCAGCAGTGTTTCCCAACCCAAAAGCATTCAGGAAATTGCCGATGAGGCCATGCGTACCCAAGGCAAATTAAGCCCTGAACAAATCAATGCCCTGATCCGGGCAAACGCCAAATGCAGACCGAACGACCCGCAATATAACCGGACGTAATATGCACACGCTCGCCCTCCTGCTTACTGGCTTTTCCGTTTTCAGCGCCCTGCTCGTTGCACTGGAACATTTCCGTGGTGACAACTACAAGGGGCAACTGCTCGCGCAGGTCATGGGCGTTTTGCTGTTACTGATACTGGCGGGCTTGCAGCTTAGTCATTTTGCTTACCTGCAACAGGGTTCGCTGTTTATCCACAGCCCGGTGTATCAGGTGCTGCTGTTTGCCGTAGCCCCCACTTTTTACCTATTCAGCAAACCACTGTTGCAAGCGCAGACGGGCAACCCACTGCTGCAATTACTGCATTTGTTGCCGATCCTCGCCGCGCCGTTTTTGCCGTTTTCACTCGCCTTACCTTTGGCATTTGCCATCGGTGCGGGCTATTTACTGTGGCTAGCGCACAGCGTGTATGCCTTACGGGCGCAACGCAGTTATTTCCAATGGGAACTGTGGGCGTTGGGTAGTGTATTCGTCTTGGCGCTGGGCGTAATGCTGATGGGGCTAAGCCTACCACTAGTATCGGAACCGCTGTTTTTCAGCCTGTATGCCAGTGCCATTGGTGCGGCCTTCGTGCTGGTGAATCTGGCACTGTGGCACACTCCGCGCCTCTCCACCGAAGTGGAAGAAGCGGCGCGTGAAACGTATGCGGTTTCCACCCTTAGCAATGTCGATTGCGACGCCATGCTGACCCGCCTTGCCAACCTGATGGATCAGGAACAGCTTTACCAACAAACGGAACTTGACCTGCCGATGCTGGCAGCACAGATGGAGCTTTCCCCCCACCAACTGTCGGAACTGATCAATACCCGCTTGGGCAAAGGCTTTTCCCGTTACATCCGCGAATACCGGGTGGAAGCGGCGGAAGATTTGCTGCTGGATAAACCCTCCATGCCGGTGCTGAGCGTGGGGATGGAAGTTGGGTTTGCGTCGCAGTCAAACTTTTACGATGCCTTCCGCGAAATGACCGGGATGTCACCGGGACAGTACCGCAAGATCAATAAACTGCAAGTAGCGGAATGAGCTTTCCGTAAGCCAGATCATTCCTGATCTATCAACGCGGAAGTTTTTCCCCTTCCCATGCCTTATGCTGACCACCTCAGACAAGCATAAGGAACACCCATGAAAATCATGCTGACCGGCGCAAGCGGCTTCATCGGCGGACATATCCGCCGAGCGCTGGAAGCGGCTGGGCATGAAATCGTTCCCGTTACCCGCCGTGACGGTTTCGATTTCAAGCAAATGCTGGCAGTGGAAGACTGGTTGCCACACTTACAAGGCGTGGATGCAGTCATCAACAGCGTGGGGATTATTGCCGAAACCCGTGGGCAGACGTTTGAAGCACTGCATTTCCACGCCCCTGCCGCCTTATTCCGTGCTTGTGCGCAAGCTGGGGTAAAACGGGTGGTGCAAATTTCCGCGCTCGGTGCAGATGAACAGGCTTTCACACCCTACCAATTGACTAAGAAATCGGCGGATGATGTCTTACGCAGTTTGCCGCTGGACTGGTTCGTCTTGCGCCCTTCGCTGGTGTATGGGGAAGGTGGCGCGAGCATGGCAATGTTCCAACGCATGGCAAACTTGCCCATCATTCCGCTGGTGGGGGATGGCAAGCAGCGTATCCAGCCTGTACATGTCAGCGATGTGGTGGCAACGGTACTGCACTGTTTGCGTGCCGTTCCGGCGCAACGCACGCTGGATGTGGTGGGGGCATATCCGCTGACCTTCGTCGAATGGCTGCAATTGATGCGCCACAAAAATGGCAAAACAGCGGCGCTGACATTACCCATTCCGCTGCCCTTGATCATGGCAAATGCACACCTGATGCGCTTTATCGTGCCGATGTTGCACCCGGATAATTTGCGCATGTTGCAACGCGGGAACGTCGCGGACGTGCAACCACTGACGGAATTTCTGGGAAGACCCCCTCACCCCCCAGCCCCCTCTCCCTTAAGGGGCGAGGGGGAGCAAGAATGACTTACTTGCTGCTGAAATACCTACACATTTTGAGCATGGTGCTGCTGTTCGGTACGGGCTTGGGCAGCGCGTTTTACAAGTGGATGGCAGACCGCAGCGGCAATCTGGCGCATATCGCGGTGGTAAACCGCCATGTGGTGCTGGCGGATTGGATTTTCACCACGCCCACGGTAATTTTCCAACCCATCAGCGGCTTATGGCTGGTGTATCTGTTGGGCTTGCCGCTGGCAACACCGTGGATTGCCATCAGCCTGACGCTGTATGTGCTGGCGGGTGCGTGCTGGTTGCCCGTGGTGTGGCTGCAAATTCGGATGCGCAACCTTGCGGACACTGCACTCATTTCCCAAACCGCCTTACCCGCCCAATACTGGCGCTATGCACGTCTGTGGTTTTGGCTCGGTGTCCCGGCGTTTACGGCGATGCCGGCAGTGGTGTTATTGATGGTTTTCAAATACAACTTCGGAGACTGAGATGAGCAATATTTCCTTAATGCAGCAGGCTCTTGGTTCACAATGGGAACAATTGCCGCCCACCTTGAAGGCGCATTACCAGCACGATCCCAATACCGAGGTTGGTGAACTGGATATTGAATATCCGGGCTTCATGCAACCCTACCTCAGCTTCATGCGCCTGCTGGGAGCATTAGTCAACCGGCGCGGCAAAGCTATTCCAATCACAGTAGAGACCCGGATGGAGGGCAGCAGGCAACGCTGGAAACGCACCCTGCACTTTCCCGACGGCCAAGAAATCCTGTTCAACAGCACTTGCGTGTACGCAGGCGGCAATGAATTGATCGAGTACGTCAATGCCTTCCTAGGAATGCGCATGGCGGTCACGGTGGAAGACGGCAAATTGAACTACGCGGGCAGGCATTACGTGCTGAAGCTGGGTAGCGTGCTGCTGCCTATCCCCGAATGGCTGGTGCTGGGGCATACCACCGTCGTGGAAACGGCGCTGGATGACGCCAACTTTGCGATGGACTTCCGGCTGACGCACCCGTGGTTTGGGGAGGTGTTTCGGTATGCGGGGGCGTTTCAGACAATATCATAAGTTCCGTTCATCATAGAAAGGCTTGTCGATCTGTCCAGTTACGGTTTTAATGAGGCAGCAATAACAACACCCTAAAACTGTCACATGCGTTACCAAGGCACAATAAACCACTGGAAAGACGAACAAGGTTTCGGCTTCATTACCCCTGACAATGGCGGCAAACCTGTGTTTGCCCACGCCACCGAGTTCCGCCAGCGCCGCCCGTTCAACCATGAAGTCGTTACTTATGAAGTCAGGTTGGATGCCCAAAAACGTCCGCAAGCCATCAACATCCGGTTTGCAGCAAACCCTTCACCACAAGATACCGATAAACAGCATGACAAAATGTATTTTGCATTGGTTGCACTGTTCTTTGTCAGCTTGGCGGGCATGGTTTATCTCGGCAAACTGCCAACAGCCGTATTGGGATTTTATGCCCTGATCAGCTTACTGACGCTCGTGGTTTATGCCAGCGACAAAAATGCAGCCCGTAAACAACGCTGGCGCACCCCAGAAAATACCTTGCACTTACTTGCCTTGGCAGGAGGTTGGGCTGGCGCATTAGTGGCACAACGCTTGTTGCACCATAAATCGAGAAAACAGCCGTTTCAAACTCTATTTTGGATGACAGTGATCTTCAACACGGTGGCATTGGCATGGCTTTCTTCCGCCAACCTTGGCAACGAATGGTTGCGTTCGATGGGGCATTCCCGTAACCCTGTTACCGCTATTATTGGGCAGCCAAGTACCCCGCACTCAGGGCACGCGGAAATTTATTGGTCACGCTAATTCACTTGAAAGTTTCCGCGAAAGTGGCAACACAAAAAACCACTGGAGCGCCGTGTGATGATCTAGGTGGACAATTCATGCGTCATCCAAACTGCCCTGTATTTCGGATGGGCTGCAAACCGGATAGGCCGCGAGTGCGCTAAACTTATCGGACACATCCAAACCGTAAAGGATACCCGATGCCCGCAACACCGATAGCCAACCCGCCCGAACAACTCTACGCCCAAATCCGCCAAGTATTGCAGGCTGCCCAAACGCAAGTGCAAGCAGCCGTCAACCATGCGATGTTGCACTGTTATTGGGACATCGGGCGCATGATCGTGGAATATGAGCAAGGTGGTGAAGCGCGGGCGGAATACGGCAAACAGACCTTGCAATACCTTTCCAACAAGCTCAGTCGGGAGTTTGGCAACGGTTTCAAAGAGCGCAATATCCAATACATGCGGGCGTTTTATCTGGCTTACCCAATTTCGCACGCAGTGAGTGCGAAATTGACGTGGACACATTACCGCCACCTCTTGCGGGTTGAAAACCCCGCAGCCCGTGACTGGCATGCCAACGAAGCGATCACCCAAGGCTGGAACACCCGCGCCCTTGATCGCCAGATCAGCACCTTGTTTTACGAACGCCTGTTATCCAGTGGTGACGCGCATAAAGCGGCTGTTGCTGCCGAAGCCCAGCAACTGATTGCCGAACAAGCTCCTCCTGACCCGCGTGATTTCATCCGTGACCCTTACGTACTGGAATTCCTGCAAGCCAAAGTGGATGCGGGTTTGTACGAAAAAGATTTGGAACAGGGATTGATCGACCAACTGCAACAATTTCTGATGGAACTGGGCAAAGGCTTTGCTTTCGTAGCACGGCAGAAACACCTGCGGGTTGAAGGCGAAACGTTCTTCGTCGATCTGGTGTTCTACAACTACCTGCTGAAATGCTTTGTGCTGATTGACCTAAAAATCGGCAAACTGACGCATCAGGACGTAGGGCAAATGGATATGTACGTGCGCGTGTTCGAGGAGCAATACCGGGGTGAAAGCGACAACCCAACACTGGGGCTGCTATTGTGCTCCGAGCGCAACCAAGCGGTAGCCAAATATTCACAACTGGCAGACAACCCGCACTTGTTTGCCAGCAAATACAGCTTGTACCTGCCGACTGAGGAAGAATTGCGGCTGGAACTGGAGCGTGACCGCAGCCTAGTCGAAACCGCACTGGCTGAACAGCGTGTAATTTACCGTGCAAGGTAATAGTTCGCACAATCATACTGTTAGGCCATAACCCCGGAATATCTGGAGTTCAACTCCAATATTTCAACAAAACCCTAGCGATAGACCCCATAAGCGCCAACTTAAGCTTGCAACCTGTTGTTAAACATTGGGAAACTGGGTGTGGCAACCCCATATAGGATGCTTTTACTGGCCAAAGTGAAAGTCCCTATGAAGTTGCCATCCACACTAGATAGCCGTTTTGCCCAATTCCTGCAAGCCCTGCCCGCCGATTATCACCAACAAGCGTATGAATTCAAGGCGTTTGCCCGCGCCCGCAAGATCAAAAGCCCGCTGCAACTGCTCCAGCTAGTGCTGGCATACTGCGGCTTGGACTTGTCGTTGCGCAGTTGTGCCGGGGAAATAGCCCAGATGCAGGGCTACCTGAGTGATACGGCGGTAAAAAAAGACTGGAAGCCTGCACCCCTTGGGTAAAATCCCTGTTGGCAGGTGTATTTGGGCTGGCGGAGGTTGTCGACAGCGGCAAACTGCCGCTTCATTGTCATCGACGGCTCGACTGTGCAAGAACCGGGTGCAACCGCCACGACATACCGCCTGCATATTGCCATTGATTTGGTCAACCTGAGCATCCATCAAGTTGAAGTCACCACCGACAAGGAAGGCGAAAACCTCGACCATTACCAGTTGGAAGCAGGCGATGTGGTGCTGGTTGACCGGGGTTACAACCAACCCAAAACGTTAGTGCCTTTCATCGACCGGGGTGGTGACGTGGTGTTGCGCTACAACGCCCACAGCATGAACCTGTATGAGGATGGCACAGGCGAGGATGCCGGACGTATGGTCAAAATCGACTGGTATGCCCGTTTACGCAAACTGGGCAACCATCCCAGTTGTGAGCCTGTCTGGTTATGCCACGGCAACAAACGGATGCAAGGCTACCTTCACGCCATCCCCTTGCCAGCAGAAAAAGCTGCCGAAGCCCGCCGCGCTGCCCGCCAACGTGCCAAAGACAAAGGGCGCAAACCCAGCACTGAAGCCCTCTACCTCAGCGAGTGGGTACTGATTTTCACCTCATTGCCGCCGGAATTGCTCAGCACCGCCACCGCATCCGCACTCTACCGTGTCCGCTGGCAGGTAGAACTGGTGATCAAACGCCTCAAAAGTTTGCTGGATGTCGACGGGCTACGGGCGCACAAGGGTTCAAAACTGGCTGAACTGTACCTCCATGGCAAATTGTTGTACGCGGCAGTTCTGGAAAAGATGACGCAAAGCCGCGTTGCCAAGGCCAAACGCAAACTCGACAATCCCCGTCAGATCACCGATTGGCGACTCTGGAAACCGTCGCTGATAGGTTGAAAGCAGGCATAAAAGCCTGTTTCCCGGTCGATAGCCGCTTCAGTGATGACAACATCAAAAGTTTGAGCGAACGCCCCAGAAAGCGAAAGTTACAATGTTTGCCAAGCCCCATTCTTGAGCTATTGAACCAATGCCGGGAAATGGGGATGAGCCGTGTTTAACCTATGGGATTGGGGCTTAAGTTGGCGCGTATGGCGATAGACCCTCCCGCCGCATCCGTGTAGCATATCGCCCAACACATAAATCCATGAAATCAGGAGTTTCGCATGGCGGCCGGAAGCCTTTTAGCCTTACTCGACGACATTACTACCGTACTCGACGATGTTTCCGTCATGACCAAGGTGGCGGCAAAGCAAACTGCGGGCGTATTGGGGGATGACCTTGCCCTGAACGCCGAACAAGTGGCTGGCGTACAAGCCGAACGCGAATTGCCGGTAGTATGGGCGGTTGCCAAAGGTTCGTTCATCAACAAACTGATCCTTGTGCCCGCTGCCCTATTGATCAGCGCGGTTGCGCCGTGGTTGATTACGCCACTGTTGATGGTGGGTGGTGCGTATTTGTGCTTTGAAGGTTTCGAGAAAATTTACCACAACCTCACCCACAATGACGCGGAAGAACACGCCGAAGATGCCGAACTCCTCGAAGTGGCGCATGACCCTGACATCGACATGGTGGCGTTTGAGCAAGACAAGATCAAAGGCGCAATCCGCACCGACTTCGTGCTATCCGCTGAAATCATCGTGATTGCCCTCGGCACGGTCGAAAAGGCCACTCTCGTGACCCAAGCCATCACCGTTTCTGCCATTGCCATCATTATGACCATCGGCGTGTACGGCTTTGTCGCGGGCATCGTCAAACTCGACGACCTCGGCTACCACCTGCTCAAAGACCGCGTTGCCAGTGGTTGGACTAGCGTCCGCCAAGCCATAGGCCGGGGTCTATTGTGGTTCGCGCCGTGGCTGATGAAAGCCTTATCGGTGGTGGGGACAGCCGCCATGTTCCTCGTTGGTGGCGGAATTTTGTTGCACGGCATCCCGCACGCGCACGACTTCACGCACGGGGCGGAACTGTTTGTGCACCAAGTCGGCTGGATTGGTGGCGTGTTGGCAGCAATTACCCCAACACTCTTGGGCGGCCTTTGCGGCGTCTTGGCGGGTGCATTGGTGCTTGCCGTTATTACCCCTGCAACCGCGCTCATCGGTAAATTCCGGCAAGCGGGCTAAAACACCAGATCAACATCCACCGCCGCCAGAAACGCTTTTTCACGCTCCAAGTCTGCCAGCAGCAAGGGGCGTTTGCCCGCCAGATCGGGTTCGGCGAAACGCAGTTCGATACGGTTTTTGCCCAGTTTGATGCGCTCAATACGCGGCGCATGTTCGTTGTGGGAACGGTGCAGCAACACCGACAAGCGCAGTAATACGCTCAAATACAGCGCGGTTTGCCGATGACGACCATCCAACACATCGAACAGTTTGGGGGAAATCTTCTGGCGGTGAGTGCGCACCAGCACACTTAACCAACGCTGCTCCTCGCTGGAAAAACCCGGTAAGTCCGCATTTTCCAGCAAATAACCGCCATGTTTGTGGTAACTGCTGTGGGAAATCGCCAAACCCAGTTCATGCAAATCCGCCGCCCAGCACAGCAAGGTGTCCAGATGTTCCGGCAACTTCCAATCATCGCGGCAGCGGTTAAACAGCTTGTGCGCAGTTTTTTGCACCACTTCGGCTTGCGGCAAATTAACCTGAAAACGTTGCTGCAAACCCCGCACGGTCTTGTCGCGTAAGTCTTCGTGCTGGTAGCGGTCAAGCCGGTCGTAGATCAACCCTTCGCGCAATGCCCCATCCGACACGAACATGCGGCGGATTTTCAGCGCTTCGAACACCGCAATCAGGATTGCCAAACCCCCGGCGAATACCGGCTTGCGGTCATCGCTCAGCCCCGCAAGCTTGAGTTTGTCGATATGCCCCGCCTCGGTCATCATCGCACGGATTTTCTGCATATCATCCAACGTAATGCCGTAAGGTGCTAAGCCGGTTTGCTGGATGACCTTTTTCACACTGCGGATTGTGCCGGAAGCACCCGTGGCAGACTCCCAGCCAATCTCGCGGTAACTGGCTTTGACGGGTAACAAGTCCAGATGCGCGGCGGTCAGGGCTTTTTCCCAGCACGCTTTGCCCAAATTGCCATCGGGGAAAAACCGCTGGCTGCTGCTGACACAGCCCATGCGTAAACTTTCCAGATGCAGCGGCTCGAAACCCTTGCCGATAATCAGCTCTGTACTGCCGCCGCCAATGTCCATAACGAAACGCTTACCGCGCTGATCTTGTGCCAGAGAATGCGCCACGCCGAGGTAAATCAGGCGGGCTTCTTCACGTCCGCTGATGATGGCAATCGGATGCCCCAATGCCGCTTCCGCCAGTAACAGGAATTCACGGGCATTTTTGGTCATGCGCAAGGTGTTCGTGCCCACCGCCGCGACATTTTCCGAGGGGAAATCGCGCAAGCGTTCACCAAAACGTTGCAAGCAAGCCACCGCCCGCTGCTGCGCCTCTTTGGTCAGATTACCTTTGGCATCCAAACCGCCGCCTAAGCGCACTGGCTCACGCAGCCGGTCGAGGATCGTCACCTGCCCCTGGGCATCCAGTTGCACCACGATCATGTGGAAACTGTTAGAGCCAAGGTCAATCGCCGCCAATTTACGCATGATTTATTCCAGTACCATAATCGCGTCGACTTCCACTTCTGCCCCACGCGGCAGCGAAGCCACGCCGATAGCAGCACGCGCAGGGTAAGGTTCGGTGAAAAATTCCGCCATCACTTGATTGACCACTGGGAAATTGACCAGATCAGTGAGGAACACATGCACTTTCGCACAATCATTCAGTGTCCCGCCTGCGGCTTGGGCAACGGCTGACAAATTTTGGAACACTTGGCGCACTTGCGCGGCGATGTCGCCTTCCACCATCTGCATGGTTGCGGGGACTAAGGGGATTTGCCCGGAAAGGTAAACAGTGTTGCCGGTACGCACGGCTTGCGAATACGTGCCAATCGCTTGTGGGGCGTCAGTCGTGGAAATGATTGTTCGGGTCATGGGAATCCTTTTTCGTCAGTCGGGAAACATTTAACACATTAGGGATGTGTTTTAGCTGACGCATGACCTCTTGTAAATGCCCCAAATCATTTACCTGAATGATTAGGGTGTCCTGCTTGACCTGCCCTTCGCCGGTAATGTTCAGGTCGATGATGTTCACGTCCATGTTTTCCAGGCATTGGGTAATCTGGCGCAACATGCCTTTGACATCCCGCACATCGACCACCACCCCGGCAGAGAATTTTTGCCCCAACATTTCCTGCGCCCACGCCACCGCGAACACGTCGTCGGAGGTTTCAATGCGGGCAATGTGCGGGCAATCAGCGCGGTGGATTTCCAGCCCTCGGGTGCGGTGCTGGTGCGCCAAAATGTTTTCAGGCGGCAATGGCAAACAACACGTGGCAAATTTCACTGCCAGCCCGGTCGTGCCTTTGATGAGCAGTGGTGCATCTTGGCGGGTTTCGGCGGCAGGCATATTTCCCAGCAAGCGTTCTGACAGCAAGCGCGAACATTCATCGCCGCGCCCAACCGCCATGAAAAGTGCATCTTGGTCAGCGTAACCGAGGGCTTTCAGGCTTGCTTCCAAATGCGCAGGGTCGAGGGCATCAAGCTGGCTACCACGGCTTTGCAAGGCACTCACCAAGCGGTCACGCCCCAGCACCAATTGCTCACCTGCTGTTTGCTGGCGTAACCAGTTACGGATACAAGATTTCGCCCGCCCTGTCACCACGAAATTTAACCACGATGGCTGCGGGCTGGCGTGCTTATCGGTGATGATTTCAATCACTGCCATGTTATGGGGGATGCGGGTACGCAAAGGGCGTTCCACCCCATCCACTTTCGCGCCGATGCAATGATGCCCCACTTGGGTATGCACGGCGTAAGCAAAATCCACCAGCGTCGCGCCTTTGGGGAATTCTTTCACATCACCTGCGGGGGTATAGGCGTAAATTTCGGTCTGGAACAGGTCGGCCTGCATGTCTTCGTAGAATTCGTCGGGGTTCCCGGCTTGGTAATCCAACTCCTTCACATGCACCAACCAACGCCCCAACACCGCTTGGGTGTATTCGGCCTTGCGCGTGGTACGCATGTCGGGGTAACGCCATTGCGCGGCGATGCCGTATTGCGCGGTTTGGTACATTTCGCGGGTCTGGATTTGGAAACGCACCGACTGCTGACCGGAAGCCATCACCACGGTCTGCAATGCCTGAAAACCATAACCGCCTTTGGGCGTGGCAATGAAATCATTAAACATACCCATGCGCGGGCGGTAAAGCTCGTGGATCACGCCAAGCGCCTGATAGCACTCGTTGCGTTCGCGCACCAATATGCGGATTTCCAGCAAATCACACTGCTGGCGGAAGTTCGTGCCTTCGCGCTTGCATTGCTCGTAAATCCTGAACAGGTTTTTGTCCCACGGAAACACCGACGTGCCGGGCATTGCCGCTGACAGCACATCTGTCACCTTTTGTACAATCCGCTCGTGTTTTTCTTCGTGGGTGGTCAGGTACACATCCAGCGCGTGTTGCAATATCTGGCTGCGCCAATGGTATAAATTCTGGAAGGCAAGTGATTGCAGTTGGCGGCGGATGTCATTCATCCCCATGCGCCGTGCCAAGGGCACGTAGGTAGCGAAAGTTTCTTCGGCAATGCGTCGCCGCGCATCGGCTTTCATATTACCGAGGGTACGCATATTGTGCAGGCGATCAGCCAGTTTGATCAGCACCACCCGGAAATCTTCCGTCATCGCCTGCATCATCTTGCGGAAACTGGCGATGGTCACGGCCTGCTTGGTGGTCAGCACCTCATCTTTTTCCAGCTTGGTGACGCCTTCGACCATATCGGCAACCGCTTCGCCGAAATGCACCACGAGTTCATCACGCTGGTAAGGGGTATCTTCCAACACATCGTGCAGCAATGCCGCACAGATGGTATCAGCGTCCAAATGCAAATCCGCCAGAATGTGTGCCACTTCCAGCGGATGGGTAATGTAGGGGGTAACGCCGTCTTTGCGGAATACGCCGTCGTGTGCTTCAGCCGCGAGCAGGAAAGCCTCATAGACTTTACGCACGCCCGCCTCTTCCATGTAACGTTCAATCAGGCGGGTCAGGTCTTGGGCGCGGAACACATTCTTCATACCACTCCTCCTAACCAGTACTCACTGCCAGCGTTGCCGTACTTAGTCCTGAAGGGTAATAACCACAGGTTTCTTGCTTAGCAAGCCCTCAGCAATCTCGCGCAAAGCCACGACGGTTGGCTTGTCGCCTTCTTCCGCGACCAGTGGTTGTGCCCCGTGGGAAATGTCGCGTGCGCGTTTCGCCGCTTTCAATACCAGTTCAAAATTATTTTCGACGTGCGCTAAGCAGTCTTCTACGGTGATACGTGCCATTTATTTATGCTCTGCAAAAGTAATCCATCAAGCCGACCTACATTAAGCCTGATTATAAACGAGGTCAACCTTAAAAATTGTCAGCCCAGCAAATCCCCTAAACGGATGCCGTCTTTCTCGCACTGCATGTAACTCATTTCTGCCAGAAACAGTTCAGCGGTAGCAATCGCATCCATCAATGCGCTGTGCGCCCCGTAGCGCGGCAGACTATAAGCATTGCGCAAATTGCCCAGTCGGAATTGGTTGGGAATAATGACTTGCTGGGTGCGTTCCCGCCAGCGCCGCTCGATGGCTAGCGTATCCAACATCAGTAACGGCAGTTTTTGCCCGTAAACCCGTTCCATCGCAGCGTGCAGGAAGGTGCTTTCGATGTGTGCGAAATGCACCACCACCACTTTGCCAGTCATGCGTTCCAGCAACTCATGCAGGGCATCGTGTAAGTGGATGCCTGCATTCATGCGGTCGTCGGTGATTTTGTGGATAACCACCGTTTCCGGCGGCAGTGGGATATTCAGCTTGATGATGCGGTGGATGCAGCCATCCATCTGCACCCGCCCGCCCCGGATTTCGGTGTAACCCATGCTCAAGATGGCATCTTTCGAGGCATCCAGCCCGGTCGTCTCGAAATCCAGCACCAAATAATCCAATTCCCACGCATTGCGCTTTTTGTCAGGGAATGGCGTTTCCAAGTAAGCGCGGGCGAGCGGGTGCTCCACCTTTTTCAATAGGCGCTGCTTCTGGGCTTCCGGGGAAAACCAGCGCCACCACATCAGCGGAACCTGTCGGCCTGATAACGGCTAGCCATGATGGTTTGGGTGGTGGCAATCACTTCAAAAGCGTCTTTCAGATGGCGGCGTTCCAAGGCTGACAATTCCTCTGGCGGTACGTAGTTGTTCGGGCTTTGGCCTTTTTCAATCTGCTTGGCCTGATGCTGCAAGCGTACCATGCTAATAAACTCAAAGGCATCACGCAAATCATTGACCGAAGCTTGTGACAACAATACCCCTTCATCGGCAATCGCATCAAGGCGTTCCCACGTATTAATGGGGCTAAGCCCGCCAGCCAGCGCAAATACCCGTGCAAGGTCAATGACTGGCACGACACCGCGCTTTTTCATGTCCATGCCTTTTTCATCGCTGCCGTCTTTTTCTTTGTCCAGCACAAAGCCCCGGAAGAAGCCCAACGGCGGACGGTGGCTCAGCGCGTTACTCGCCATGAACGCTTGGAACAAAGTACTGGCCTTGGTTTTCTTGAGGATTTCTTCCTGCAAATCGGTCAACAGGCTTTCATCCCCGTGCAGGCAGCGCAAATCGAAGAAGATACTGGCGTACATCAACGCTTTCGCTTCTGGCTTATTGATCCATGTCTCAAAGTAACCACGCCAGACCGCCAACGGCTGCCGCCACTGGTCGTTGGTTGCCATGACATCACCGGGGCAATACACATAGCCGCAAGCATTCAGGCCGTCACTGACGTAACGCGCAAGGTTACGGAAATACTCGCCGTGCTCAGCTTCATTGTAATCATCCGACAAAATCATGCCGTTATCTTGGTCAGAATGCGCCGTCTGTTCGCGCCGTGCCAATGACCCTGCGGCAACGAAAGCGTAAGGCACGGGCGGCGCACCGAATTTCTCTTCCGCCAACGCCAACATACGCCGCACAATCGCCTGCCCAATGGAAGTGATCGCCTGCCCAATGTCACTCGCGGGCAAACTGTTCTTGACCAGCCCCACCATCACCTTCGGCAACACTTTACTCAGTTCCGCCAAACGCTCAACGTGCGCAGCGGCAAAAATATCACCGACCAGATAGACCGCATTGTGGCTTTGGCTGCGCAGCAAATCGGAAGCGGAAATGACGCCCACCACGTCCTTACCATCCATAACTGGCACATGACGGATATTACGCCGCGCCATCAGCAACAAGGCTTCTGATGCTTGGTCACGCGAGGAAAGGGTCAGCGGATTGACAGTCATGATGTCCGCAATCGGCAAATGCACACCTAAACCTTCAGCCACCACCCGGCGGCGGAAATCCACATCCGTGACAATACCGCACAAGCTCGCATCGTCTTCTGTCACCATCGCGGTCTGGGCGTTGACTTCGCTCATCTGGCGGGCAACCTGCTGGATGCTCTCATTGCGCCCCACCAACATCGGCAGTTTCATCAAATCCCGCACGTGCAGGGTAATCATGGCGAAACCGTCATCCGCCCCCCGGATTTCTTGGATCGCACGGCGTAAACGCTCCGGCTTGCCGTCGGTGAAATACTTACGTACCCGCTCAAAACGTTCCAGCATTTCTAGGAACATCTGACCGGAAACCGCATACAGCAGGGTATCTTCAATGGCTTTAACATCCATGCTGACCTTACCATCGCGCATCACGGAACGGTAGCCAACCCATTCCCCCTCACTGAAACGCCCATAGAGTTCGCCGTTGGGCAGGAACACTTCCATCGCCCCACTGCGGATCAAAAAGCTGTGATGGTTAATCCCCCCGGCCTTCAACACATCCGTACCACGCCGGACATATTGGATTTCCAAGCCTTGTGCCACTTCATTCAAATAATCGGCGGGCAGCTCCGTCAGCGGCGGGCACTTTGCCAAATAATCACGGATTTCGAGCTGTTCAACTTCCATCGGTCGTCCATCCTAGCATGTAGATTGTGCGAGGCAGCATAGCATAGGAAAGCGGTAATTTTCGTGCCTTATAGCAAGGAAATGACGTGTTCTGGCGTGATCTTTTTCAAGCAATTCAAGTGCCCTAGCGGGCATTCACGCTTGAAGCAAGGGCTGCATTCCAGACCCATAGACAGGATTTGTGCGTGGTCACTTAGCGGAGGGGTATAGGTAGGATCGGAAGAACCATACAAAGCAATAACGGGCGCGTCCACCGCTCCCGCGACGTGCATCAGGCCAGAATCATTGCTCACCACTTGATCAGACAGTGATAGTAAGGCCAATACTTCCTGCAAGCTGGTTTTTCCGGCGAGATCAATGCACGCAGGGGAATGGGTAGTTGCGGCAATTTCAGCAGTCACAGGTGCATCTTTGCCTGAACCCAGCAAGACAACTTGCCCGCCTTGCGCAACCCAATGCTTGGCAACTTCCGCAAAATATTCGGCAGGCCAACGTTTTGCCCCGCCGTATTCAGCACCGGGACACAGGGCAAGCAAACGGGAGGTGGAAGCCAGAAACTTCTGCCGTACCTCATCACGCTGTACTTCTGTCACCACCAAATGCGGCTGCTGGATTTCCGGCGGTAACGCAGCATCTTGCGGCAAACCCAAGACAACGAAACGCTGCACCGTCATGGTCAGCACCGACTTATCCAACGGACGGATGTCGTTCAGCAGCCCATAACGCATTTCCCCCTTGAAACCTGTACGTACCTTGGCATTCGCCCAGAATGGCACGAGTGCAGACTTGAGGGAACGCGGCAGCACGATTGCCCAATCGTATGCATTGCTGCGCAAAGACTTGCCCAGCCGATAACGTTCGCCCAGTGCCAACATTCCGTGTGACAAGGGCATTTCAAGTGCAGCATGGACTTGTGGCATCGCAGCCAGTATCGGCTTGCTCCACGCAGGGGCAAGCACATCAATTTGCAGGTCGGGGAAACGCCCACGCAGCGCCATGAACAGGCTTTGCGCCATCACCATATCGCCAACCCACGAAGGGCCGACGATCAGGCAACGCTGCGGGGCAAATGGCATTGCGCTTAGTCGATCAAACGGTAGAGCGTACCGCAATAAGGGCAACGGGCAGTCTTGTCAGCACTACGCTCAATCGCCAATGAGACTCGCGGGTGCGAACACCACAACGCAGTTTCATCGGTTGGGCAATGCAAGGGCAAATCCTGCCGCTTGACCACCACTTCGCGGGTTTCCCCTAAACGTTTGTAATCGGCAATGCTCGGTGCGGACATACGGCCTCCAACACAATCAGTTATACAAGGGTCAACCAGTGACGGTATTTTTCAGAGCGCCCATGCACAATATCCAGATACAGTGTTTGCAATTGCTCAGTAATCGGGCCACGTGCCCCTGAACCAATCGAGCGACGATCCAGTTCACGGATCGGGGTAACTTCCGCTGCCGTACCAGTGAAGAAGGCTTCATCCGCGACATACACTTCATCACGGGTAATGCGTTTTTCACGGACTTCAAAGCCCAAATCACGTGCCAACGTCACCACGGTTTTACGGGTAATCCCATCCAGTGCGGAGGTCAGGTCAGGGGTATAAATGACGCCATCTCTGACGAGGAAGAAGTTTTCTGCACTACCTTCAGAAACAAAACCATCGACATCCAACACCAGTGCTTCGTCGTAGCCGTCGTCCAGTGCTTCACGCAGCGCCAGCATCGAATTCATGTAGTTACCGTTGGCTTTCGCCTTGCACATGGTAACGTTGACGTGATGACGGTTGAAAGAGGAAGTCTTGATGCGGATACCCTTTTCCATGTTTTCCGCACCGAGGTAAGCACCCCATGTCCATGCAGCAACCATCGCGTGGGTTTCCAGATTATCGGCACGCAAGCCCATACCTTCGGAACCGTAGAAACACATGGGGCGGATATAGGCGGAGTCGAGCTTGTTTTCACGTACCGCTGCCCGTTGCGCGTCGTTCAAGATTTCTTTGCTGAACGGCATCGGCATACGCATGATTTTGGCGGAATTGAACAGGCGGTCAGTATGATCCTGCAAGCGGAAAATGGCAGTGCCTTGTTCGGTCTTATACGCCCGCACACCTTCAAAAACGCCCATGCCATAGTGAAGGGTATGGGTTAGGACGTGGGTTTTGGCTTCGCGCCAAGGAACCATTGCGCCGTCCAGCCAGATCAGGCCATCGCGGTCGGACATCGACATTGCTTATCTCCACAACAAAATGAAACGTCAAAGGATACACGCAGTCTGAAATTGTTGCCAGACCGTGACAGCGGATCACGGACGAAAAAAAAGCCCCGCTGGTTCCAGCGAGGCAGGGAGAAATACCAAATGAAAAAACGCTTACACTTCGCCCGGCGTTAAACCTTGGAATACCGTGAACTCCTGCACAGGACGCGCCCAGCCATAGCCGCGCCCACCACCCGCAGGCACACGCGCATTACGCTGGTAGCCTGCTGCCGCGAGCCTCGGCATCGTCGGCGTGCGGTTATACTCTGCCATAATCTTGGCGACGTAGTTTTGGGTTTCGCGGTAAGGCGGCATCCCATTGTACTTGCGCACCGCACCAGGCCCGGCATTATAGGCCGCTAACGCCAATGCCTTATTGCCATTGAATTCGCGCAACATTTGCGCCAAATACTTGATGCCGCCTTCGATATTTTGCTGCGGATCCCATGCATTCCCCACGCCTAAGTGGTTTGCGGTATCCGGCATCAGTTGCATCAACCCCATCGCCCCCGCCTTCGAGCGGGCATTGGGGTTAAAGCAAGACTCCTGCTTCATCACCGCCCGCACCAAATTTACATCGACCCCGTACTGTTGGGCATAAGCACGCACGGAGGACAAATGCGAGATGAACTTGCGCTCCAGTTGATCGTGGCTTTGTCTGCCACAATGGTGCGGCGGGATGCCTCCAGAAAACGCAACGGGCACGTTAGTAGCGGCATAATTGCGGGGCATCGGCGGCGGCGTTACGGTTCGCGGACGTGCTTTTTGTGGCGCACCGTATTTCGCAACCAGCTTGTATTTTTTGCCTTGTTTAGGCGTATTGGTTAACCAGCGTGTCCCTTCTTTGTCAACGTAGGTGTAAATCGCGGCTTCCGCCGACTGGCTATGTGCCGTAACACCAACACCGCACAGGAAAGACAGCGCAAGAACACCATGGGCATGACGCGACTTGTCTGGGTTATTCATTGCTACCACTTATTGTTTTTATTTATTAATCAGTATTCACATCTACCGGGGAATTTTTATCTTTTGCTTAACACTCAATCTGTTGATTTGCTCTGTTATCACACTATATCCCTCCGTTTTAACCCGTGTCCAACACATCAGATAAGCGGCGAAGTTGCTTTTCGCCACTGGTGTCCTACACTCAAACAAGGCGGTTCTGATCTGTCTTAGTTTCGCGGGGATTCATAGGGATCGTGATACCGCAATCGGGCTTGCGCATTTTTATAGTGCGCGAGCCTTTTTATTGCGGGAAATAATATGGCGTTTTAGTGCAGCAAGCGGGGGTTTGCCAGACGGAAGGGAGGGATCCGGGCATCAAAGCGCTCACCATCATCTGCCAGCATTTGGTAAGTGCCTTGCATGACCCCTAATGGCGTGTCCAGAATCGTACCGCTGGTATAACGGAAGCCCTCACCCGCCTTCAGGTAAGGCTGCTCACCAATCACCCCTTCGCCGCGAACCTCTTGGGTGCGCCCATCCGAATCTGAAATCACCCAATGACGGGTCAGCAGCTTAGCAGCAACACTGCCTTGGTTAAGGATTGTAACTGTATAAGCAAAAACATAACGGCTTTGGTCAGGATCAGATTCTTTCTCGATATAGTGGCTTTCGACAGAAACCTGAATGTTGTAGCGTTCGCTATCCATTTCGACACCCTTTTACACACGTGGAAGGCTAAACATACAGCAGCCCTAACGGAAACCCTAATAAAACCCGACCAATGCGGGCTTTCGCTTATAACAGCACCAAATTATCACGGTGAATCAGTTCCGGCGCATCGACATAGCCCAAAACTTGTTCAATTGATTTACTCGGATGGCGCTTAATGCGGTCAGCCTCTTCGCTGGAATAATTCACCAGCCCCTTGGCGATCAGGCGACCATCTTCTGCCACGCAACTGACCACTTCGCCTCGGTCAAACACACCTTCGACCCGCACCACCCCGACAGGTAGCAGGCTTTTGCCGGTATTGAGGATCGCATCCGTCGCGCCCGCATCCAGCCACAATGAACCTTTCGCAGCCAATTGCCCCGCAATCCACTGTTTCCGTGCGGCAATCGGGGCAGCATCCGGTAACAATAAGGTTCCCAATTCTTCGCCAGCACGGAGACGTTCCAGCACTTGCGGCTCACGCCCGGACGCAATCACCGTCGCGCAACCAGAACGCGAAGCCCGTTGTGCCGCCAGAATTTTGGTGCGCATCCCGCCACTGCCAATCAACGTCCCCGCACCACCGGCAAATTCCAGATAATCCGGGTTATTGGCACGCCCTTCATGGATCAGTTGGGCATCGCTAAACTTGCGCGGGTCTTTGTCATACAAACCGGATTGGTCGGTAAGGATTACCAGCACATCGGCCTCGACCAGATTTCCCACCAACGCACCCAGCGTGTCGTTATCCCCCAGCCGGATTTCGTCGAAAGCCACTGTGTCATTTTCATTAATGACGGGGATCACTTTCAGGTCAATCAAGGTAGTAAGGGTGCTACGCGCATTGAGGTAACGGCGGCGGTTAGCAAGGTCATCGTGGGTCAACAAGACCTGTGCCGCGTGGAAACCGTGCTGCTGGAACACCACTTCGTAAGCATGGATCAAGCTCATTTGCCCAATCGCAGCCGCAGCCTGCTTTTCAAACAAAGCTTTGGGCTTGGTTTTCCACCCCATGCGGCTCATGCCTTCAGCAACCGCGCCGGAAGACACCAGCACAATTTCCACACCGGATTTGTGCAGACGCGCCATTTGCCCCGCCCAATCAGCCAGTGCAGCACGGTCAAGCCCTTCGCCATCACGGGTCAGCAGGGCACTGCCAATTTTGACGACCCAACGCTGGGTCTTGGGCATGAATTCAGTTCGCTTGAGCATTCTCGTCCAGATATTGCATGATTTGGAAACACAGGTCTTGCGTGCCTTCGCCAGTCGCAGCAGAAATCCTGAACACCCTGCCATCCCAGCCGAGCGCATCGACGATTTCCTGACAACGGCTTTCGCGCTCTTCCGCTGGCAATACGTCAATTTTGTTCAGTACCAACCAACGCGGGTAACTCGCCAGTTCCGTACTGTATTTTTCCAGTTCCGCCTCGATGGTACGCACGGCACGCACTGGCTCATTCTCTTCCGCCATTGGCGCAATGTCCACCATGTGCAGCAATAAACTGGTACGCGAAAGGTGTTTTAGGAACTGGATGCCCAAACCCAAGCCCTCTGCCGCACCTTCGATCAAGCCGGGAATATCCGCCATCACGAAACTTTGCAATGCACCAACACTCACCACGCCCAGATTCGGGTACAAAGTGGTGAAAGGATAATCAGCAACCTTGGGACGCGCCGCCGACACTGCACTAATCAAGGTGGATTTGCCCGCATTCGGCAAGCCCAGCAAACCGACATCCGCCAGCAGCTTCAATTCCATGCGCAATACACGCAACTCACCCGGCGTACCCGGTTTCGATTGGCGCGGCGCACGGTTTACCGAACTTTTGTAACGCAAGTTACCCAAGCCATGCCAGCCACCTTTCGCCACCAGCAAACGCTGCCCCGGCTCAGTCAGGTCGCCGATCAGCTCGCTGGTTTCTTCGTCGTAAGCAACCGTGCCGACAGGAACACTGATTTCCCGGTCATCACCACGCTTGCCGGTCATGTTAGCACCCGCACCATTTTCACCGCGCTGCGCCTCAAAATAACGCGCTTGACGGAAATCGACCAAGGTATTCAAGTTACGCTCGGCAACCAAATACACGTCGCCGCCATCACCGCCATCGCCGCCGTTGGGGCCACCGAATTCGATGTACTTTTCGCGGCGGAAGCTCACGCAACCGTTGCCACCATCACCCGCTTTGACACGGATGGTTACTTCATCAACAAATCTCATATTTCGTGCCTACATACGCAAAAAGCCCCGACCAAGCGGGGCTTTAAGCAAATCGTCTTGCGACAGATGCCTTAAGCTGAACAGCCTTCAACCGCTACTGGCTGAATGCTAACATACTTGCGGCTTTCTGGGCCTTTACGTTGGAAAACCACAATGCCCGTTGCTTTTGCAAACAGGGTATGGTCTTTACCAAGGCCAACGTTGTCACCAGCGTGGAAGCGAGTGCCGCGTTGACGTACCAAAATGTTGCCAGCCAGAACCAATTGACCACCGAAGCGTTTTACGCCAAGTCGCTTGGATTCTGAATCACGACCGTTGCGGGTACTACCGCCTGCCTTTTTGTGTGCCATTGCTGTATCCCCTTACGCTGCTGAAATACCAGTGATTTCGATCTGTGTCAGGTACTGGCGGTGACCAGTACATTTCTGATGGTGCTTACGGCGGCGGAATTTCATGATCCGCACTTTGACGCCGCGAGTCTGGGCCACAACGTTAGCAGTTACTTTCGCGCCTGCAACGTAAGGTGCGCCGATTTGCACGGAATCACCTTCCCCGACCATCAGGACATTTTCGAAATCAATATCTGCGCCTTCTTCTGCATCCAGTTTTTCAACGAAGATGCTGTCGCCTTGAGCGACGCGGTACTGTTTACCGCCCGTTACGATGACCGCATACATGATTAACGAATCTCCAAAAAATGTCCTGTTAAAGAGCCGCAGGATTGTAGCTGTAAAGCCACCGCAGGTCAAACAGCAAATAAATATTGGCGCGGATTGAGCGTATCGCTTGACATACGGGGGTGCTATTCCTAGCATTCGGGGCTTTACCGCAGCCTGCATTATCATGGATTTCAACTCAATACGCCTACTTGCCGATGCAGACATGCAAGCGGTCAATGCGCTGATTCAGCGTCGCTTGCATTCCGATGTCGTCCTCATCAACCAGCTCAGCCACTATATCATCGGTAGCGGCGGCAAACGCTTACGCCCTTTACTGGCCTTGCTGGTGGCGCGTGCGTGCGGCTATCAAGGCGAACGGCATGTGGATGTCGCTGCCATCGTGGAATTCATCCACACTGCCACCCTGCTGCACGACGACGTGGTGGATGAATCCGACATGCGCCGGGGCAAGGAAACTGCCAACAACGTGTGGGGCAACCAAGCGGCGGTACTGGTAGGCGATTTCCTCTATTCACGCTCGTTTGAAATGATGGTGGATGTCGGCAGTATGCGCATCATGGAAATACTTTCCACCACCACCAACACCATTGCGGAAGGTGAAGTCCTGCAATTGCTCAACTGCCACGACCCCGACACCACCGAACAGCGCTACATGGAAGTGATCCACTCCAAAACCGCGAAACTGTTTGAGGCTGCGTGCCAATTGGGCGCGGTACTGACGGGCTTAGATACCGACAAAGAACAGGCGATGGCAAACTTCGGAATGCACTTGGGCACGGCATTCCAGTTAGTCGATGACGTGTTGGATTACACCGCCGATGCCGCCGAAATGGGCAAAAACGTGGGTGATGATTTGGCAGAAGGCAAACCGACCCTGCCGCTGATTATCGCCATGCAGCGCAGCGATGCTGCCACTGCCGCACTGTTACGCCAATCCATCGAACAAGGTGGTTTGGAACACATCGACACCATCATGCAAGCGATCACCGCCACCAAAGCGATTGATTACACACTGGAATTGGCGAAAGCGGAAGCGGAGCGGGCAATTGCCAGCTTGCAATGCCTGCCGGATAGCGCGTACAGGCAAGCACTGGAATCACTGTCATGGTTTGCAATTAACCGCAGCCATTAAGCCAAATCCGCCGCAAGTGAGGCACGGGTAGCTTCTGCCACCTCCACCTCATACGCATAATGCGGATGCCCAATCCCCATCTGGATTGCCGCCCCCTCTTTTACCGCCGCCACCATTTCCGCCGTTAACTCAAAACGCAGAAAATGCACCGACGAGGTTTTTTCCTCGGTTTCACGCTCCAAATCTTCATTGGCAATCGGGTAAACTTTGGCGAAACCTTGCACCCGCACCCACGTTTGGCGCTCAATCCCAATCAGCTTGCCTAGCCAAACCTTGCGCTCTTCCACATCCGGGAACTCCACCATGAACGTGGCTTTCCAGTTGCCACCATCGGGGATCATCGGGTTGTAAGCATCCAGCTCATCCTGAATCCCCGCTGCCTCGAAAATTTTCTCGATGCGCAGCATTTCCTGAATCTGGTACTGCATGGTCAGGCGGTCTTCAAAATACAACGTCGCATTCGGGCCGATATGCACCTTGCGGTTTGCCTTATGCGCCATCAGTTTCTCGCGGAATGCCTTACGCTCGACTGCATATTGCTCCAAGCCCATCAAATCAGCGCGTGTCAGTTTATCCATTTCCCTTTCCTCACAATCCGTAAGCAATGCGCAACATCGTCAGCGGATGGGTTGGTGCTTGTGCATCATCCCCCAGCCCATTTTCAATCTGATGCCCCGCCATCGGGCAATCGCTGCCGTAATAATCCGGCTTAGCCTGCTTGACCTTGTTGAACACCGGGCGGCAAATTTTCATCGAAATCTCATGGAATTCGCTTTTCACCGCATACGTGCCGTCATGCCCAGAACAACGTTCCAGCAATTCCAGCTTGGTATCGGGGATCAATTCCAGCAGTTCGCGGGTCTTATAACCGATATTCTGTACGCGCAAATGGCAAGAGGTGTGGTAGCTGACTTTACCCAAAGGCTGCTTGAAATCGGTATTCAGCTTACCTTCCTTGTGGCGCAGCATCAGGTATTCAAACGGATCGAAAATCCGCGCTTTCACCGTTTGCACATCCGCATCATCGGGGAACATCAGCGGCAATTCCTGCTTGAACATCAGCACACAGGACGGCACGGGCGCAACAATATCCCAACCCTCGTTGATGAGTTTCATCATTGCAGGAATATTGACCTCCTTAGCTGCGGCAACAGATTCCAGATCGCCCAACTCCAGCTTAGGCATCCCACAGCATTGCTCCTTGTCCAACAAAGTGACCGGAATGCCGTTGTGCGTGAATACTTTGCCCAAGTCTTCCACGATATGTGGCTCGTTACGGTTGCCGTAACAGGTAGCAAAAATCGCCACCTTGCCACTGGTACGCCCCGCTGGCACTGCCGATTCCGCCACCAGCGTTGCGCTACGGGCAACACGCTTACGCCCGGTATCGCTGTAATACGACGGGATTTTCGCATCGGGGTGGACACCCAAGACTTTTTCCAAACCTTTGCGGAACAGCGCGTTCTGGTTCATGGCATTCACCACGCCGGAAACCACCGGAATCCCCGCCAATGTTCCCACCAAATCGGTGGCACTGAGGATTTTGTCGCGTAATTTGGTTTCGCCCTGTTTGAACTTCACCGCCTTGGCTCGCAGCATCAGGTGCGGGAAGTCGATATTCCACTCGTGCGGCGGAATGTACGGGCATTTGGTCATGTAACACAGGTCGCACAGATAGCAATGATCAACGACCTGCCAGTAATCTTTTTTGGCTACGCCATCTACTTCCATGCTCTCGGAATTATCGACGAGATCAAACAAAGTGGGGAAGGAATTGCACAAGCTGACGCAACGGCGGCAACCGTGGCAGAGATCAAAGACGCGCTCCATTTCGTGCAGGACGGCATCTTCGCTATAAAATTCGGGGTTTTTCCAATCGAGGGGGTGACGGGTGGGGGCTTTGAGACTGCCTTCGCGGGTTGGGGTTGCCATGTTGTTGTTCTCCGGTGGGGTGTAGGAGCGAATGATTATTCGCCCCTACCAAGACATTAAGCGTCCAGATTATCCAACGCTTTTTGGAAACGGTTGGCGTGTGAACGCTCAGCCTTTGCCAGTGTTTCAAACCAGTCAGCGATTTCGTCGAAACCTTCGTCACGCGCTTCTTTCGCCATGCCGGGGTACATATCGGTGTACTCGTGGGTTTCGCCCGCAATAGCCGCTTTCAGGTTCGCTGCTGTAGGGCCGATAGGTAAGCCAGTTGCCGGATCGCCAGACACTTCCAAATATTCCAAGTGACCGTGCGCGTGGCCTGTTTCACCTTCCGCCGTGGAACGGAAAACCGTGGCAACATCGTTGTAGCCTTCAACGTCGGCTTTGGCTGCGAAGTACAGGTAACGGCGGTTAGCTTGGGATTCACCCGCAAATGCGGCTTTCAGGTTATCTTCTGTTCTACTTCCCTTCAGTTCCATGATGGACTCCTAGATTTGGTTGGTTGATTAAACTATTCGGTGCATTGTACTCTAAAGCAAAAGCACAACCCGATTCCAATCGTATATTTTGAATGTTTCAATCTATTTAAACAAACATAGAAAATTTCAGGAGAGAAAATGAAAGCTGCCGCAGCCCTTTACACGCTAGCTTCTGCCGCAGTGCTGACCCTGATGGTCATGCGCCCGCCCGTTGAAGTATCCATGCCCACAGCAGCCAAAGCCCCTCCTGCCGCAGTCTTCGCACCACCGCCTGCAAATACGGCAACACCAACTGCGACACCAACGCCCCCTTCCCCAGCAAAACCCGCACCGGATGACAATGCCAAACCCGATTACGAACGCGAACAACGCATGGCGGATGAAATCAAAGGCTCCATCGCAGGCGGAGAAATCACCACCCTAAACGATGGCAACCACGATTTCATGGGCATATTCACCCCTGCCGAACAACCGCGCGGCGCAGTTATCGTCTTGCACGGGTGCGGCAACCATCCTGACTGGGCGGATGTTACCCACCCCTTACGGGTAGGTTTGGCGGAAAAAGGCTGGGCAACCCTTTCCCTGCAAATGCCAGCACTCGACAATAACGCCAAATATTTCGACTACGTGCCCTTGTTCGCCAATGCAGACAAACGCATCGACGCTGGCATCGCGTTCCTGAAACAAAAAGGGATTGCACCGATTGTGCTGGCAGCGCACAGTTGTGGCGCACACATGGCAATGGACTGGATAGATAATAAGGGTGATGGGGAAATTGTCGCCTATATCGGCCTTGGCATGGGAGATACGGACACCGATCAAGACCTGATCAAGCCATTCCCCTTAGACAAAATGAAAGTGCCGGTCTTGGATGTCTACGGTGAAAAAGAATACACGCAAGTCATCAATACCGCGCCAGAACGGCTGGCAATGATACAAAAAGCAGCCAACCCCCAATCCAAACAAATGGTATTGCCGGAAGCAAACCACAATTTCACGGACAAAGGTTCAGAACTGACCGCCGTTGTCGTCAACTGGCTGAATAGTCTACCACTCTAAACAGACCAAACCAGAAAAGCAAAAGGCCGCATGATGCGGCCTTTTTTATCGCTTAATCAAGAAAGCGAAGGTCTGCAAGCTCCGGGAACGCGCCCAAAGCCAATCAGCTTCCGCGCCCAATAGCCATCCAGCGCTTCCGTGGTAATCGCCCTGCCCGTGCGTGGTGCATGGACAAACTTACCATTACCAAGGTAAATACCTACATGGCTGACACGGCTACCGTGCGTATGGAAGAAAACCAGATCACCTTTAGTCGCTTGATCTTGGGAGATTTTCATCGCGGCATTATACTGGGCTGCGGCAGTCCGAGGCAGGGAAACACCCGCACCCTGACCAAAAGCAAACTGGGTCAAGCCGCTGCAATCGAAGCCTGTTTGAGGGGTTTCGCCGCCATAGCGGTACATTTTGCCTTGTTGCTTTTGCGCATTCCAGACAACCCGATCCACAGTCGTCACATCCCCACTCAAGGATGTCGGCGCTCTGGAGAACACGGTTGGCGCATTTTTAGCATGAGCCAAACGGACAACATAGCCATCACTATCTAGGGCATCTGCTGATTTGGTGTTTTCTGAACAGCCCGCCAAAACGGCAACGGCTAGTCCAACAGTACACAGAATAAATGGTTTCACACTAACACTACTCATCTTGAATCTGACCTTTCCGAGGTACAAAACCTGAGGACGTCCATTTCAGGAATATCACGTCTTCCCGACGTGGAGCTACCTTAACAGACAATTTGAGCGGAATACAATGCAATTGGACAACATTTCATTATGTTCTTATATTAAATCTTTCAATTGTTTTAAATAAGCAACTCTGTTGTAAATACGCCACTTTATTTAAATAACCAACTAAAATCATATACTAAGCAAAGAAGAATCAGAATATAAGAATAAACTAATATTCTGATTCTTTAACACCAATACGGTCAAAGGCTGCCTGTATTACGCCCGTAATAAATCTCTTGCATCTCTTTGCGTAACTGCACTTCAATCTGCTTCAGGTCACGCTCGAAATAATCGTTTTTCCCCAGACCAAACAGGTAGTTATCCAGATCAAAATCTTTCAGCATCATCTTCGTATGGAAAATATTCTCTTGGTAAACATTCACGTCCATCATCGAATAAGCACGCTTTGTTTCCGGCGAGAGGAAGTTCTGAATAGAGTTGATCTTGTGGTCGATGAAGTGCTTCTTGCCCTTCACATCACGGGTAAAGCCGCGCACGCGGTAGTCCATGATGACAATATCGGACTCCAAACTATGTATTAAATAATTCAATGCTTTCAGCGGCGAGATGCGTCCACAGGTCGACACGTCGATGTCAGCACGGAATGTACTGATGCCATTGTCCGGGTGGCTTTCCGGGTAGGTGTGTACCGTCAGGTGACTTTTGTCCAAATGTGCGACCACATCTTCGGGGTAAGGGCCGGGTTTCGCCGAGTTGGACAACTTGTCCTCGGCAATCACTGGCTCTTCTGAGACCAAAATGGTTACGCTCGCACCTTGCGGATCGTAGTCCTGCCTAGCCACATTTAAGATGTTTGCCCCGATGATGTCCGCCACGTCCGTCAGTATTTTGGTCAGACGGTCAGCATTGTATTCCTCGTCGATGTACGCCAAGTACTCTTCGCGGTGCGCCGGACTTCGTGCATAGCAAATGTCATAAATGTTGAAACTCAGGGTTTTTGTGAGGTTATTGAAACCGTGCAGGCGGATCTGCTTTTGATGACGCTCAACCAACTCTCGTGGTCCTCTCAAATTCGGTAAGGGAAAGATCGCACCTATCAGGCACAAACCCCACTGACTGCCGGGCAATCAGCATGGATGCGAACTATGCAAAACAACGCCCTTAGGTGCAAGTGAAATAATAATTCAAATTACCCCAACACACGGTCGCCCTGTTGACAACAGCCACAAAACAGATGATATATTGCCCCTCGCACAGCAAATAGCGCCCCATCATGCTCGACATTCTCTACCGCGACGACCACCTCGTCGCCATCAACAAACCTTCCGGCCTACTGGTACACCGCAGCCTGATTGACCGGCACGAAACCCGTTTCGCCATCCAGCTAACCCGCGACCAGATCGGGCAAAAAGTCTACCCGGTACATCGGCTCGACAAACCCACCTCCGGCGTCTTGCTATTCGCGCTCGACAGCGACACGGCGCGGCGGCTGACGGAACAGTTTACCGCCGGACTTATCCAGAAAACGTACCTCGCCATCGTGCGTGGTTACACCGATGACGCAGGCGTGATTGACCACCCACTGAAAGAGGAGTTGGATAAAATCGCCGATGCCGCAGCAGACCAAAACAAACCTGCGCAAGCCGCCGTCACCCATTACCGGCGATTGATGCAATTTGAACTGCCGTACTGTGTTGACCACCATCCAAGCAGCCGTTACTCGCTGGTGGAACTATGCCCCAAAACCGGGCGCAAGCACCAACTTCGCCGCCACATGAAACACATTTCCCACCACATGATTGGCGACACCACCCACGGCAATGGCAAGCATAACCAATTCTTCCGCGAGCAATTTTCGGTGCAACGCCTACTGCTGCACGCTGCCAGCTTGCATTGCACACACCCACACAGCGGGGAAACGCTAACACTTTCTGGTGATTTACCCGAAGATTTCGCACAGGTGGTACGCTTATTGCTTCCTTTCCAACGGTAATCAATAAACATAGTCCCACAGGCGAGGCGATTCATGGAAAGGAATTCACAATTAACGTTAGCCCAAATGCTGGCACGGCTGGCACAGATTCTGGGCTGGAAACAATCTGGCACGTTTTTCATTGCTACCGATGCCAATACATCGTGCCGGTTTTCACTGGAAAGCGGCAAAATCACCCATTGCACCCACGGGCGTGACCACGGCGTAGCAGCCATCCACAGCCTGCTCAATATCGGTGGTGGCTCCTGCTCTTTTTCGGAAAGCCAGTTTGTGCCGTTCCGTGCCGAAGCAGCAATCCCCCACCAATCCGCGTTGGACATCCTCGGCATCTGCCCCGTCTTGCCGTTTGAACGCCCCATAGAAAAAGCGCCGTTACCCGCAGCCATCCCCGCTACCGCACCAACGCGGGTCAATAACCGTTTTTACCGGGGCGGTTACAGCGCCTAACCACGCCGCACCGCGTACCCCGCTGGCATCACCGTACAGCGGCGGCAACAGGCGGGTCGCGACGTGATCAGAAAACACATAACGCCCCCAGCGTTGCGGCACGTTTTCATACAAACGTAGGATGTTGGACATGCCACCACCCAGCACGATCACGTCTGGGTCGAGGATATTGATGATGTGCGCAAGGCTTTTCGCCATCCGTTCTTCGTAAGCCTGCATGAGTTGTTCAGCCTGCGTGTCGCCCTGCGCGGCAAGTTGCACGATGGCAGCAGCGGAAAATGCCGCGCCCGTTACCAAGCGGTATTCTGCTTCAAAGCCGGGGCCGGAAAGCCAAGTTTCGATGCAGCCGTTTTTGCCGCAATAACAAGGTTTTCCGGGTAATTCTGACGTTTGAGGCCACGGCAAAGGGTTGTGCCCCCATTCGCCGCCGATGGCATTTGCACCCGTCAAAACATTGCCATGCACGATGATACCCGCCCCCGTACCCGTGCCGACGATGACGCCGAAGACCACAGAAGCCCCTGCTGCCGCGCCATCAGTGGCTTCCGACAAGGCGAAACAATTGGCATCGTTTTCCAGTCGGATCGGGCGCTGCAACAAGCTCTCCAAATCCGTGCGCACTGGTTTGCCGTTCAACACCACCGAATTTGAGTTTTTCATCAAGCCGGTGGCGGGGGAAATCGCACCGGGCGTACCGATACCCAACGTACAGGCTTGCCCTGCCACCTGTTCCGCTTCCTCCACCAATTGCCGGATAGTCCGCAAAGTCGCGTCGTATTGCCCTTGCGGTGTGGGCAAACGCTTGCGGAAACAGTCATGACCTTGCCCATCCAACAACAAGGCTTCGATTTTTGTACCGCCGAGGTCGATTCCAATATGCACACACACCACCTTATTGTGTTGATTGTGTTAGCAAATAGCACAAAACTTGAAATAAGTCATGACTCTCAACCGGGGAATAGTGGTAAATTACGCCCGTTTTCCCCTGTTTACATAAAACTGGTAGCCGTTGCCATGCATTTTGATGACATCCTAACCCGATCCCCGTTGATGGAAGCCGTGTTGCGTTCCGCGCACCTGATTGCGCAGACTGATGCCAGCGTGTTGATTACGGGCGAATCCGGCACGGGCAAGGAATTGGTGGCTCATGCCATGCACGCGACCAGCCCACGCAGCAAGCGCCCCTTCATTGCGGTCAATTGCGCGGCTTTACCTGAAACTTTGGCGGAATCCCTGCTGTTTGGGCATCGCAAAGGTGCATTTACGGGCGCAGACAACAGCCAATCCGGCCTGATCGGTGCTGCCGAGGGCGGCACACTGTTTCTGGATGAAATCGGCGAACTGCCGTTGAACTTGCAAGCCAAACTGCTGCGTTTCCTCGAATCCGGCGAAGTCTTGCCACTGGGCGAATCCCAACCCAAACGCATGGATGTGCGTGTGTTTGCCGCCACCCACCGCGATTTGTATGCGATGGCAGGGCAAGGAACATTCCGCAAAGATTTATTTTACCGCCTCAACATCATCCCGGTCGAACTCCCGCCCTTGCGTGACCGCCGCGAAGACGTTGACTTGCTTTTGAAACATTTCCTGCAACAATTTGCCAGCCAGCACAAGCAACCTGCCGCCACCTTGAGCCGGGAGGCTTCCGCACACCTGTTGCGTTACGGCTGGACAGGCAATGTGCGTGAACTGCGCAACCTGTGCGAACGCCTGAGCATCTTGCTCGCAGGGCGCGAAATCGGTTTCCACAACTTGCCAGCGGACATCCGCTCACCTGCCAAACGGGTCGTTTCCACCAACCCCTTCAACCTGCCGGAAGATGGCGTCAATCTGGACGAATTGGAACGCGACCTGCTCAACCAAGCGCTGGAACGCACCCAAAACAACAAAACCCACGCCGCCAAACTGTTGGGGATTAGCCGCGACGCGCTGAACTATCGGCTGAAAAAACAAGCGATGGCGTAACAGCGAGCGCAGCCTTTTCAGGGCAGCGCCTGTTTTGCGCCTCATGTCGGGAATGCATACCCACCTCCAAAGCCTGTCAACCAAACTGGTTGCATACGGGTTTCATTACTGGAGGTATGGAACATGTGGCAAGATAAAATCTCAGCGTTGAAATATTCCCTGTTGGGCGGCGCAATGTTGGTGCTCGCAGGATGCAGTGTCAATCCACGCAACATGGCGGGTGCAACACCCGCACAAACCACGCAACCGGATAAAAACCGGCAAGCGCAAGCACACAAATCCGCGAAACCGCACAAAACGCTACTGGTACGCTCGGGTAAAGCAAGCAATAACACCTTGGAAAAAGTGACGTGGTGCGCCCGCAAGCAGCAAGGCAAACTGTATTGTTGGGGTGGCAGCAGCCCGACAACGGGTTTTGATTGCAGCGGCCTGACCCAATACGCCTTCCAGCAAGGGGCGGGCGTCAGTCTCCCTCGCACCGCCGCTGCACAATACAGCGCCGCCACGAAAGTATCCGAGACGGAAGCGCGGAAAGGTGATCTGGTGTTTTTCAAAACACGCGGCAAACGGGTCAGCCATGTCGGCATTTACCTCGGTGACAACCGCTTCATCCACGCACCGCGCACAGGCAAAAGCATTACTACCAGCAAATTAAGTGGCTATTGGAAACGCCGTTTGGTCGGCTTCGGGCGCATCCAAGGTGCTTGCCGCCCTATGTATTCCTGAAAAACCCCTCCTAACCTCCCCTTATCAAGGGAGGAACAAGAGGAGGAGTTTCTTCTATGCCATCAGTGATGCATTCCGCCCATTGCAGGCGGGGTGACTTCCTTGATGGGGGCATTCACTACCGTAGTGCTACCGTCTTCAAAGGACAGGGTGATTTGCGCATTTTCGCCTGCTTTCAGGTCTTGTTTCAGGCCGATCAGCATGATGTGCAAGCCACCCGGTGCTAATTCGGTGCGCCCTTTCGCTGGCACATCAATTTGTGGGATTTGGCGCATTTCCATCACACCATTGTTGTTGGTGTGGGTGTGCAATTCCACCGTCGCGGCAACTGGGCTGGCAGCCGATTTCACGCTGTGATCAACATCCCCCGTATTCACGAAGGTCATGAATGCGCCGCTGTTAGGCTGACCCGGCGGCACTGCGCGGGCATACGGGTTTTCAACTTTGACACTATCAGCCGCTTTCGCAGCAACGGCAGCAGCTTTTGGCGCTGCGGCTTTCCCGGCGTCATTTTCAGCATTGCAAGCGGCAGTCAGGGAAATCAATACGCCCAAAACGGCGGCACGGAACAAAGGCTTCATCAGTATTTTCTCCTGTCGATGGTTACGTATAGCCATCGTAGCAAACTTTGCAAATGCTGAAACTGTGTGATTTCACACACGTTATCCCATCAACTGGGTGTAACACGCAACGGCGGTAAATTCTTCGGTATTTTTCGGCGGCTGTTGCGAATCCGGCTGATGGATTGCCAGCAAATAACGCACCCCATGTGCTTGCGCCGAACGTAGTACGTGCAAATTATCGTCAATGAACAGTGAATGTGCCGGGTCGAAGGCTTCCACTTCATGCAGTTTCTGCCAGAAATTAGCATCCTCTTTCGGCAAACCCAGCGAGTGCGAGGTAATGATGTGGTCGAAGTAACGCTCCAGCGCCACATAGCCGAATTTCAGGCCGACGCTTTTCTGGTGGGCATTGGTCAGTAACACCACCCGCTTGCCGCGCTGGTGCAGGGATTCGAGGAAACTTTCCACATGCGCACGGATGGCGATGCGGTCGGCGATTTCGTGCTTGAGCGCCACTAAATCCGTGCCCAAGTGTTGCTGCCAGTAATCCAAGCAGTACCATTCCAGCGTGCCTTCCATTTCAGTGTAACGTTGGTGCAGCCATGCACTGACTTCCGCCGGGGTTGTGCCACGCTGTTGTGCCAAACGTACTGGCAAATGTTCCAGCCAGAAATGGTTGTCGAAATGCAAATCCAGCAGGGTTCCGTCCATGTCCAAAAACACGGTTTGAATATCGTCCCAGTCCAGTTTGATCGGTGGCAGGAATTCATTTTTTGTATCATTCATCGTGCTAGAATCTTCGCATGTCAAAATTGCCAACCATACACGAAACGCGCCCCGTTGCCAGCAGCCGCCTGTTCCATGTGGAAGAGGTGCACTTGGAATTCAGCAACGGTGAACGGCGCATTTACGAACGCCTTGCCAACCGGGGTCACGGCGCGGTGCTTATCGTGCCGCTGCTGGATGACGACACGTTATTGCTGATCCGCGAGTATTCTGCCGGAACCGAACGTTACGAACTTGCTTTCCCCAAAGGCCACGTCGAACGCGGCGAAAACATACTCGACGCTGCCAACCGCGAAATTCAGGAAGAGGTCGGCTACGCGGCGCACGAATTGCACCTGTTACGCAGCGTCAGCGTTTCCCCCAGCTACATGGCGCACCACACCAACCTCGTGCTCGCCCGCAACTTATACCCACACCGCTGCGAGGGCGACGAACCCGAACCGTTGGAAGTCGTACCGTGGAAGCTCGACAATTTTGACGAATTATTATTACAACCCGATTTCACCGAAGGCCGCAGCCTGCTAGCGCTGTATTTGGCACGAGATTGGCTAAAACAACACGGCTAGGAAACCACGCAATGAATTTACCCGCCCTCATGCACGCCGCCGTCCAGATTGCCCAGCAAGCGGGGATTAAAATCATGACCGTTTACAATTCGGCGGATTTTGGCATTGAGCACAAAGCCGACGCTTCCCCGCTGACTGCGGCTGATATGGCGGCGCACCACCACATTGTTGATGCCCTGACCGCGTTGACACCGCAATACCCCGTGCTTTCTGAAGAATCGGCGAAACTGCCCTTCAGCGAACGCAGCCAATGGCAAACCTACTGGCTGGTCGACCCGCTGGATGGAACCCGTGAATTCATCAAGCGTAATGGCGAATTCAGCACCCTGATTGCGCTGATCCACAACCATGAGCCGATCATTGGCGTTGTCCACGCTCCCGCACTAGACGAAACCTGGTTTGCTAGCCTCGGCAATGGCGCTTTCAAACAAGCCAAAGGTGAAACCTTCCCGATCGCCACCCGCGCCACCGCCAGCCCGCTGAAAGTAATGGGCAGCAAATCGCACCGTGACCCGATCATGCCGCAGTTTCTGGAACGTATCGGCGCACACGATTACGGGGTGATGGGCAGTATTTTGAAAGCCTGCCTAGTGGCGGAAGGTTCGGCGGACATTTACCCACGCTTGGGGCTAACCTCCGAGTGGGACACCGCAGCGGCGCAGATCATCGTGGAAGAAGCAGGCGGGTATTTCACCCGCACTGACATGCAACCAATGCGTTACAACACCAAGGATTCGTTGCTGAACCCTTACTTCTTCGTGTTTGGGCGCGATTACCACGATTGGTCACAGTATTTAGGCGAAAGTTAGTGCAAGCCCTGCAACAGCCCCACTTCCAAATCAATCCCCAGCTCGCTGTCGGGGTTGATGGAAATGCTGTAGCCCACACCCACTTTTTCGATGACCCACTTAAATTCTGCCAGTAAGCCACCGCCGTAACCGGGGAAATCACGCACGAAGTTTTTCGCCCGTTCGGGACTGGTGAACAGGATCAGCACTTTCTGCCCAGATTCATCGTCCAGTGTCAGCGGCACGGCTTGGTCGCCGGTGGTGGGTTGTAGCCCGCCGATTTGGTGCTTTTCGTAAATCGGCATGAAAACCGACACTTCCATCAACTGCTGGATGAAAGCTTCGCTGTCCAATTCGCCGGACTGGGCTTTCAACAGCAGTTCTTCTGCCGCATTCATCGTTTGTGGGTTCATTTCCATAATCCTTAAAGTCATTGATGGGTGAGAGGGTAATGAATACCGGAATCAGGCACAATGACCCCTGTGGACTATAATGAAAATGGGCATACAAGGAGTTTCATCATGCGTGTTCTCCGCATTCTACTCATTCTGCTGGTCATCGCCGGGGTTGGCTGGTGGTTCTGGCACAAACAACACCCGACAGCACTGGAAGTCAGCATTGCCAAGGTCAGCCATGGCACGGTCGAATCCAGCGTAGCCAATACCCGCGCAGGCACAGTGAAAGCCTGCCGCCGTGCCAAACTATCGCCCTCCATTGGCGGGCAAATCAGTGTGTTACCTTTTGCCAAAGGTGCGCACGTCAATACCGGCGATGTGCTATTACGCTTGTGGAACAAGGACTTGCAAGCCAGCCTCAACGCCGCCTGCCTGCAAGCCGAAGAAACCCGCCGCGCCGCCACCCGCGCCGAACGCTTACGCACATCCGCGAGCATTTCCAGCGAAGCAGCGGATCAGGCACAAACTGCCGCCAAGGTTGCCGAGGCCAATTGCAAGGCCGCGCAATCCCAACTGGAACGCACAGTGCTTGCCGCACCGTTCGCCGGGGTGATTGCTGACATTAATGGAGAACTTAACGAATACGTCACGCCCTCGCCACCCGGCATCCAAACATTGCCAATCATTGACCTGATTGAACCCGGCTGTTTCCTCGTCAGCGCCCCGATTGATGAAGTCGATGCGCCGAAAATCAAACCCAGCCTACCCGCCCGCATTACACTGGATTCTTGGCGGGGGCGTGATTTCCCCGGCAAGGTCACGCGGGTTGGTTCTTACGTGATTGATTTGGAAAAACAGGCACGTACTGTCGAAGTGGAATTGGCGTTCACCAATCCCGCCGACCTCAAGGATTTGCTGGTTGGCTACAGTGCGGATGTGGACATCATCCTCGAAACCCGCGCCAATGTCCTGCGCGTCCCCACCGAAGCGGTGCTGGAAAGCAAGTATGTTTACCGCCTCAATCCCGTAGGTACGCTGGAAAAGCGCAAGATTACCGCTGGCCTGAGCAACTGGAGTTTTACCGAAGTGAGCGCTGGGTTGGAAGAAAACGACAGCATCGTCACCACGCCGGGTGCTGCTGGGGTTGAAGAAGGGGCTGCTGCTAAGCCAAAGGCAGTGACGGATGAGTGAAACGTTTATTTCCCTGCATGACATTTGCCGTAACTTTCAGGTGGGGGATGAAACTGTCCACGCGCTGGATCATGTTACCCTCGACATCCACGCAGGCGATTACATCAGCGTCATGGGGCCATCCGGCTCCGGCAAATCGACCCTGCTCAATATGCTGGGGCTGTTGGATCAGACCGATGCGGGTTCTTACCGCTTTGAAGGGCGCGAGCTGGCAACCCTGCCGGAAGAAGCACGGGCGCAAGTGCGGCGGAAAAAGATCGGCTTCATCTTCCAATCGTTCCACCTGATCCCACGTTTGAGCGCTGCTGAAAATGTGGAATTACCGCTGATGCTGACCGGAATGCCCAGCAGTGAACGCGCCCCCAAAGTACAGGCTGCGCTGCAAAGCCTAGGCTTAAGCGACCGTGCCGACCACCGCCCCGCGCAGCTTTCCGGCGGACAACAACAGCGTGTTGCCATCGCCCGCGCCACCATCCTGCAAGCCCCGCTGCTGCTGGCGGATGAACCGACCGGCAACCTTGATTCGCATTCCAGCGCGGAAGTGATCCGCATCCTTGAAGACCTGAATGCGCGGGGCATTACCTTGGTGGTGGTGACGCACGATACGGAAATTGGCAAACGCGCCCGACGGCGCATCCGCATGGTCGACGGCAAGGTAGCGGGGGAAAGTTGAAACCAGCGCGACCTTAATCAGCCGCCCGCAACTCAAAGTCATGGCTTACTTCCGCCGTCTTGCCCAACATAATAGAGGCAGAGCAGTATTTTTCTGCTGACAGGCGGATGGCACGTTCGACTTTTTCAGCCGACAAATCGTGTCCCTTGACAATAAAATGCAGGTGGATGCGGGTGAAAACCTTGGGTTCCTTGTCGGCACGCTCGGCTTCAATATCCACTTCGCAGTCAGTGACCTGCTGTTTGGATTTCTGCAAGATCAATACCACGTCAAAGGAAGCACAGCCACCCAACCCCAACAGCAACATTTCCATCGGGCGCACCCCCAGATTTCGCCCACCCAGCTCTGGTGGCCCATCCATCACGACCGAATGCCCACTGCCGGATTCACCCACAAAACTCATATTATCCAGCCACTTGACCCTTGCTTTCACGCGCTACTTCCTAATCATTGCCGAAAAAGGGATTCTAACAGATAGCTGTTTGACTTTTCTCACAACGTGTAAAATACACTCTGTTAACCTGAGACGAAGTTTAAACAAGGAGATAGAAAATGTTTGGAGAGTCACACGATCTTGCAACCGAATTTCCAGAGTACAAAGAGCGTATCCATGCCCTGAAGATGGAGGATCGCCACTTTGCTCGCCTGTTCGACGACTACCATCAAGTAGACGCGCAGTTACACCGCATTGAACAGGGAATCGAAGCCCACGCCGACGATTTCGTTGAGGGCTTGAAACTGCAACGCCTGCACCTGAAAGATGAGCTGTATGACATACTCAGACAGGCTGCATAAGCTGTATTAACCCACCGCCAGCCTGCGCTCAACCGCATCGAACAGCAGGCTGGCGATGTTAGCACTATAAATTTTATCCAACTCGCGGATGCAGGTCGGGCTAGTAACGTTAATCTCCGTGACGTAATCACCAATCACATCCAAGCCCACAAACACCAAGCCCATTTCACGCAACACTGGCGCAATGCCTGCGCAGATTTCAAACTCACGCGCAGTCAAATCAACGCCGACGCCTGTCCCACCTGCCGCAAGGTTTGCCCGGCCCTCACCTTCAGCGGGAATCCGTGCCAGCGCATGAGGGAATGGCTCACCATCTATCAATAGGATACGTTTGTCGCCTTGCTTGTATTCCGGCAGGAAGCGTTGCGCCATCACCGTGCGCGTGCCGTGTGCAGTAATGGTTTCGAGGATGACATTGCGGTTGGGCTCATCTTGCCGCACTTGGAAAATCATTGAGCCACCCATGCCATCCAAGGGTTTGACCACAATATGTTGCTGCTCGGCAAGGAATTCACGGATGCACCCCATATCACGGGTCACGCGGGTAGGCGGGCAGAATTGCGGGAACCACGCAGTAAACAGCTTTTCGTTTGCGCCGCGCACACTTTCCGGGCGATTGATGACCAATGTACCGCGCCGTTGCACCAGCTCCAGCAAGTAAGTGCTGTAAATGTATTCCATGTCGAACGGCGGGTCTTTGCGCATCAACACCACCGGCAATTCGTGCAAGGGGCGGATCACCGCTTCACCGAATTCAAACCAAGCCGCTGGATCATCCTTAACCGTAACAGGGTTCATCTTGGCATAGACCACCCCATCGTCGGCAAACAAGTCGCCTTGCAGGATATGGAAAAGCGGGCAACCACGCCGCTGAGCCTCCAGCATCATCGCGAAGGTACTGTCTTTTTTGGTATTGATGCTGCTGATCGGATCCATAATGACGCCGATAGCGTAGTGTTGCGCTGTAGTCATGGGAACAAGCCCTGCTGCGTTAGAATTCTGCTTTGATGTCGCGGGCGAGCAATTCCTGCACCGCATCGCGGGGAGAAAGCTGCTCGTAAAGGATGCGGTAAACTTGTTGGCAGATCGGCATTTCCACACCCGCCAAATCCGCCAGCTTGCCAATGGAACGGGCAGATTTCGCACCTTCCACCGCTTGACCGATTTCGGCAATGGCGGCATCTTTATCTTTACCCTGCCCCAATGCCAAGCCCAAACGGCGGTTACGTGATTGGTTATCGGTACAAGTCAGCACCAAATCACCCACGCCCGCCAAGCCCATCAGCGTTTCCGGTTGCGCACCGAGTTTTGCCCCCAGCCGCATGATTTCCGCCAAGCCACGGGTAACGATAGCCACCCGTGCATTCGCGCCGAACCCTAAGCCGTCGGAAATGCCCGCCGCAATCGCCAGCACGTTTTTGATTGCCCCACCCAACTCGACACCGATAATGTCATTACTGAGGTAAGCGCGGTAATTGGCAGCACTGAATGCCGTCGCCACCGCTTGCGCCAATGCTGTTGAGGTTGCCGCCACGGTCATGGCCGTCGGCAAACCCCGCGCCACTTCCGCTGCGAAGGTCGGGCCAGAAACCACACCGTAAGCGCGGCACTGCGGCACTTCTTCCTCCAGCACTTCATGCAATAGCTTGCCAGAATCTAGTTCCAAGCCTTTGGTTGCCCACAAAACCGCATCGTCTTGCGTCAGTAACGGGGAAATCTTTTGCAGCAGGCTACGGAAACCGTGGCTAGGCACAACCAGCAAGTGGTAATCGGAAAAGCCCGCCACCACCGCCAAGTCACTGGAGCAGTTCAAGTTATCGGGAAAGGGGATGCCCGGCAGGTAATGCGCATTGCAACGCTGCTGGCTAATCGTCGCAATATGTTCGGAACTGATGTCCCATAACAGCACATCCAACCCATTACGCGCCAATTGCAAGGCCAGCGCAGTTCCCCACGACCCGGCCCCGTAAACCGCAATGGATTGGATTTGCCCCGCTATCACGCAGCAGCCCCGTTAGCTTGCTCTTCCTGCAAACGGCGAGCATACAGCGCATCAAAATTGATCGGCGACAGATGCAACTCAGGGAAGCTACCCTTAGACACGAGGCTCGCAATCACTTCACGCGCATACGGGAACAGGATGTTCGGGCAGTAAGCCGCCAACAGGTGGTTAATTTGCTCTTGAGAGTAACCCGTGATGAAGAATACCCCGGCCTGTTTCACTTCCACCAAAAACGCCGTCTTGTCGGCACTTTTCACCACAATGGTGATCGCCAATTCAACTTCATAGTTGTCATTCGGCAAAGGGTTGACCACAGTATTCAAGTCAAGGTTAGTATCTGGGTTCCACTCTTGGGTGAACATGGAAGGGGAATTCGGTGCTTCAAAGGAAACATCCTTGACGTAGATACGCTGGATGATGAATTGCTGTTCTTGTTGTTCTGTACTCATGAGCATACCCCTTGGGATAAATTTTGATTAAAAAGTAAGGCATCCAGTTTGCCTGCACGCTCCAGTGCCGCCATGTCATCATAGCCACCCACATGCAAACTACCAATAAATATTTGGGGAACCGTAGTGCGACCGCTCACGGCTTCCATTGCCCGCCAAAGTTTGGGGGTAGAACCAACGTCAATGTCTTCGTAAGCCACGCCTTTTTTCTTGAACAATGCCCGCGCCCTCGTGCAATAAGGGCAAAAGCGGGTGGAGTACATCTTGATATGAGGCGGTTTGTTCAGCGTTTGCTGATTGGTAGGCTGGCTGATTCCCATGCCACAATACCTCCGGCCAGATTACTGACATCCTGAAAACCTACCTTGGTCATCAAGCTACAGGCATGGGCAGAACGGTTCCCGCTGCGGCAATAGACCAGCACGGGCTTGTCCTTGAACGCATCCAACTCCGCCATGCGGGATTTTAACTGCGCCAACGGAATATGGCGTGCGCCTTTGATTTTACCGGCACGGACTTCCGCCTCTTCACGCACGTCCAGCACTGCCGAATCATCACGATTCAACACCAATACCGCCTGCGTAGGGCTAATCTGCTTGTACTTACGGGTAAGACGGCTGAACTCTGTCCAGATGATCAAGCCCACAATGGCAACCAACCCCATCACTAGCATGGAGTGGCTACGGGCAAAAACGAGATACTCTTCCACACTAAGCCCTTTAGCTAAAAACAGGAGCTAAAGATATACACCCCGAAGAATGGCGTAAACCCCTGCTTTAAGAATTTTACAATCTAATAATGGATACTTAATGCGGAACCGAGCAAAACACTTCCTGCATCATGCTGATCAGGCGCAGCGTGCGGTAGTCGCCCACACGGTAATAGACGCGGTTAGCATCCTTGCGTGAGGCAAGAATACCCTTGTCGCGCAAGATGGCGAGATGCTGGGAGATGTTGCTTTGGGATGTGCCCACATTGTCCACGATGTCCTGCACGCTGACTTCCTTATCGCCCAGCACACAAAGAATTTTCAGGCGTAACGGATGAGAAATGGCTTTCAGGGAACGGGAAGCACGGTCGATGTCTTCTTCCTTGACCAACATATCATCAATCGTAAAATCACAGGTGCTACCCATAGCTATGGTTCCCATAGTTTCCTCATCCAGCATAACGACATTCTGAAACATGCCCCGGCTAGGGCAACACAGGTATATTAGTATAGACAAATAGAATAATATACTTTGATAAACGCAGTGTCACCCCTACCGGGGGTATTTACAAGTTTTTTGCACACTATCCGACAAACGTTTTGCCCAGTTGCGTTTGCAGGGAACCATTTCAACACCTACCGTATCTTATGGTAGACTCCACCTCAGTATAACTACCCGGAATGCCGAATCGCGGTGAAACGTTACTTCTATTTACTCCTACTGCTATTGCTTCCTTGGGCAGCCGCAAATGCCGCCAATCCCCAGAAGCAGGCACAATTACAGAGCGAAATTCGCCAACTGTCGGTCAATCTTGACTCACAAAAAGATGTGTCAGATAGCTGGCAGGCAGAAGTAACCCAGTTAGAAAAAAAACTGAGCGATGTGGCGCAACAGCTTTACCGCACAGAAGAAAAGATCGACGCGACCCGCAGAAGGCTTCAGGAAAATAGCCAAAAAAAGCTCAAATACGAGGCTGACCTTGATTCGCAAAAAGCAGGCTTAGCCCAGCAGCTTCAGGCGCTTTACGCCGCCGGGGAGCAGTCCCACCTGCGCCTCTTGTTGCGGCAGGATGAACCCTCCGAAATCAGCCGCAATATCCGTTACTTTGAGTACATGAACAAAAGCCGGATAACACGCATCCAGTCCATCCAAAAAACCCTGAATGAACTCAACGTTACCCGCGCCGCCATCGACAAAGATTACGCCGAGTTTCAGGTGTTGAACAAACAACAAAAGCAGCAACAAGCTGAGATTGAAACGACATTGAGCGCCCGCTCAAGCAGCTTGAACAAGCTCAACAGTGACATGCGCTCCAAGCAAAAACGACTGGATAAACTGCACGCTGCGGACGCTAGCCTGCAACAAATTATTGAGCAACTTAACCAGCAACCGGAAAAAGCACCTGAGGACGAGGCCAGCCCCCCGCGCCGCCAACCCGATCCCCGCCCAACCACTAAAGCCCCCAACAAGAGCGAACCGCAAGGCATTGCGGTCAACACCAGCCTCACCCCCAACAAACCGTTTTCTTCGCTGAAAGGGGCATTGTCTTGGCCCACCCAAGGCAAGGTCATCCACGGTTACGGCTCCCCCCGCAATGAAAAACAGCGCTGGGATGGGGTGGTCATTGCTGCTGCTGGCGGAACCAAAGTCAAGGCCGTCGCCAAAGGGCGGGTTTCGTTTGCGGGTTGGATGAATGGCTACGGACACTTGATCATCATTGACCATGATAATAAATACATGAGCCTCTACGGCTACAACCGCGCCGTTTACAAGAAAGAAGGGGCGGTGGTCAATGCCAACGAAACCATTGCCACAGTAGGGAATTCCGGCGGGCAAAACCAAGATTCGCTGTACTTTGCAATCCGCCAAGGCACAAGCCCGCAAAACCCTGCCCGTTGGTGCCGTTAATATAGGAAATGCCACCGAACTGCGCCCTTTTTACAACAACTAAAGTGCATTTCCGCTACAGGATGGTACACTTGCGCCAACACGCAGGCGCACCGCCGCGACAAGTACATACCTGACTATACGGATGTAGGCAGACTAATACCGGAGAACGACATTTATGCATACACGTTACCGCATTCTGGCTGGCACTATGGCTGGCGTGCTGATCGGTGTCACTACCAGCATCAGCCTGAATGTTTTCGCTTTCAGACAAAACGTTGAAGCCGCGCCACCGCTGGATGAGTTGCAACAGTTTTCCGAGGTCTATTCCCGCATCAAAGACAATTATGTTGAGGAAGTCAAAGACAAGGACTTGATGACCAATGCTATCCGGGGAATGCTCAATGGCCTTGACCCGCATTCCTCCTACTTGGATGAAGAAGAGTTTAAGGAACTGCAAGTCGGCACTAGCGGCGAGTTTGGTGGGCTGGGTATTGAAGTCGGCATGGAAGACGGTTTCGTTAAAGTCATTTCCCCAATTGATGACACGCCAGCACAAAAAGCAGGCTTACAAGCTGGCGACCTAATCATCCGCTTGGATGAGACCCCCGTCAAAGGCATGACCCTGAATGATGCAGTCAAGCTCATGCGCGGCAAACCCGGCACTAGCATCAATCTGATGGTGGTGCGCGAAGGCAAGGACAAGCCTTTCAAAGTCAGCATCAAACGCGACATCATCCAAGTCAAGAGCGTAAAAAGCCGGATACTCGAATCGGGCTATGGCTACGTGCGCATCACCAGTTTCCAAGCAAAAACAACAGAAGCCCTGCTGGAAACACTGGATACCCTGAAAAAGGATAACAAAGGCAACTTGCGCGGCATTGTCCTCGACTTGCGCAACAATCCGGGCGGTGTATTAAATGCCGCTGTCGGCGTATCGGATGCTTTCCTTGAATCAGGCAAGATCGTCTACACCGAAGGCCGCGTCGCCGATGCCAAAATGGAATACACCGCCAACAAAGGCGACTCCTTAGGCTCTGCACCGATGGTGGTGCTAGTCAACCGGGGTTCCGCTTCTGCTTCCGAAATTGTGGCTGGCGCACTGCAAGACCACAAACGCGCCCTGATTGTCGGGCAAAAAACCTTCGGCAAAGGCTCGGTGCAAACCGTCCTGCCATTGGATGAAAAGACGGCGGTCAAACTGACCACTGCCCGTTATTTCACCCCTTCTGGACGCTCTATCCAAGCAGAAGGGATCGTGCCAGACATTGAGCTTAAGCCTTTAAAAGTTAAGGACGCAGAAAACGATGCGGCGGACGACTTTGATCCCCTATCCGAAGCTAACTTGACCAAGCATCTGGCAAACCCTAACGGCAAAGCCGCAGAAGAGGCAGCCAAACCTGCCGAACAAGCTGAACCTGCCCCTGCACCAGCAACACCAGAAGCTGACAAGCCAGAAAGCAAGGATAAGGACGCCAAAGGCAAAGCAACAGATAAGAAAGCAGGATTAGCGGAAGAGGATTACCAACTGTTTGAAGCCCTGAACATCCTCAAAGGCATGGACTTGGTACAAAACCGTGCGGCTCCTGCATCTGCGCCCAAAGACCCTACTGCTGAAAAGGCAATGTGATGCCTAAAGTCCTTGTACCACTGGCAGACGGTTGCGAAGAGTTGGAAGCCGTAACGGTCATTGACCTGTTGCGGCGGGCAAATATCGACGTTATCACTGCCAGCTTACGGGACGCACCCGTGCGTTGCTCACGCGGTACGGTGTTGCTGGCGGATAAACGACTGGATGAAGTCATGCAGGAAGATTTCGACCTGATCGTGCTTCCCGGCGGCTTACCGGGCGCTGATCACTTGAATGCCGACCCGCGCATCCACCAGCTTATCCGTCAAACCGCAGCCGCAGGTAAGTATGTTGCTGCTATTTGCGCTGCACCCAAAGTATTGCTAACCAACGGCCTCATGGGCGGACGCACGCTGACGGCTTACCCCGGTTCACTGGGCAGCATGGATACCAGCGCTGTTACCCTGACAAACAATCCGCTGGAGGTAGACGGCAAAATCATTACCTCACGCGGCCCCGGCACGGCAATGGATTTTGCCCTGCAATTGGTCGAAACCCTGCAAGGCAAAGCGGTACGCACACAAGTGGAAGCCGCCCTGCAACGCCCATGAACGGGCTGACGCATTTCAATGAGGCTGGGCAAGCTCACATGGTAGACGTTGGCGACAAGCAAGCCACCCACCGGGTTGCCATTGCTGCCGGAACCATCCAGATGCTCCCCGCCACGCTGGAAAAAATCTGCCAAGGCAACCATAAAAAAGGCGATGTGCTCGGCATCGCACGGATTGCGGGCATCATGGCAGCAAAGAAAACTGCCGACCTAATCCCTCTGTGCCACCCGTTAGCCCTCACCCGCGTTGATGTGGAACTGACCCCGCAAACCGAACCACCTAGCGTTTACTGCCAAGTCACGGTTGAAACACGCGGTCAAACGGGGGTGGAAATGGAAGCCCTGACTGCTGTACAAATTACCTTGCTAACCATTTATGACATGTGCAAAGCTGTCGACAAAGGTATGATCATGGAAAACATCCATCTGCTGCATAAGTCAGGTGGTAAATCGGGCGAGTGGAATCATACGTAATTTCCTGCTGTACTTTCCTTGAGAAACATGATTAACTTTTAGACATAAAAGATGTCAGCCCGATGTTGTTTAGCGGTGTTTTTTATGTTTCATGGGGCGACTAGAAATTACAGAGCAACAACCAAGTGTAAGGAGGGAAAACATGCGACTGCGTTATTCCCGTATTCTCGTGTCTTCAGGGCTGGCTTTTCTGTGTGCCGTGGGTGCTGCTAACGCCAGTGCTGCAACCAATACCAATGCATTCAACCGGGTCAGACTGGTTGCCACGCTAAACGGACAACCCGCACTGCAAGAAGCAAACTGGACTATTTTTAGCGTAAATGACCAGCGCCATCCTGCGGCGACCTTGCCACGTCACAGTGGCACTGTCTTCCTCAGCGCAGGCCAATACCGCGCAATCGTTAGGCTAGATGGTATCATCAAGCAAACAAGTTTCCGCGTTGAAAGCGAAACAGAAAACATTGTCAAAGTGGCAATGGATCACGCCAACGGCTGACGCTGGAGGGGCGTATTCCCGTCAACCCAACGCACGGAACCGTCGGGGAGGGTTTCTTTTTTCCAAAAAGGGGCGGTGTGTTTAAGGACTTCCATGATATGGCGGCAAGCATCAAACGCTTCTCCCCGGTGCGCTGACCATACAGCAACCAACACAATCGGTTGGGCAGGTTCTATTTCCCCCACCCGATGCACCACCAACGCATCATCCAATTTCCATGTCCGCACCGCATCAGCCACAATTTTATCCAATTGGCGCTCAGTCATGCCGGGGTAATGCTCCAGATACATGCGAGTAACATCGTCGCCTTCATTGAAATCACGCATCGTGCCAACAAACACCGCAGCCGCGCCGGAATGGGTGTTGCCTTGGTGCTGCTGCGCTTGCCAGTCGGCAAGGTACTGCCACGGATCGAAAGGCGTTGCGCGTAATTCAATCTGTATCATTTTACCCCCCGGTCACTGGTGGAAAGAAAGCCACTTCATCGTCTAGTTGCACCAGCGTTGCGGCATCGGCATAGTCTTGATTGACTGATACCAACACGTTGGCGGGCAAGGTTTCCTCACCGCTGCTGCGCTGCCAGACTTCCTGCACGCTCAAGGGTTCAGCAATATCCAGCGTGACTTGCCCATGCCCCAAACGCTCGCGCAGGCTGGCGAAGAACAATACCTTAACTGACATACAATTCCCTCTTACACAAACGGGCAGATAAAAAGAAGGCCGCAAACGCGGCCTTCCCAGAAATACGCTACCTGACTTAAACAGGAATGTATTGCTGCAATGGCGTTATATCAATGGCATCACCCAACTGCGCTTTGGCATAGCGGATGGCATCTTTACGCTCGCGGAAGAAACGCTCTTCACCGATATGCTTAGCCAGCCCGGAACGTTGGAACGCTTCATACACACGCAGTTTCGCACGGGCAATGTAAAACTCAATACCTGCCGCCCTGAGACGGTCAGCCAGTTTTTCCAACATTTCTTCCCCGGTAGAATCTACTTGGTCAATGGATTCCATATCCAGCACCAACACTTTCAGGCTTGGCTTTTTCGCTACATTGTTCAGCAGCTTGCCTTCCAGATAGCCAGTATTAGCGAAATACAAGTCCCCGTCAAAACGGTACACGGAAATGGTATCACTGGTTTTCAGGTGATGGGCATCTGCATCGCGCATGGTTCCATCATCACCGCGTGCGACCTCGACCAAATTGGGGCTCATGGTGCGATACAGGAACAAGCCCAAGGACAACACAACACCCAACAGGATACCTTTATCCAAATGCGGCGCAAAGATCATGGTGGCAAAGAATGTTACCACTGCCACCACACCATCGTGCGGTTCCACTTTCCAAGCGTGCTTGATTGGTGCAATCTTAATCAGGTTCACGACCGCCATGATGATGACCGCAGCCAAGGTTGCTTGCGGCAAGTGGTACAGTAACGGAGTCAAGAACAACAAGGTCAACGCCACCAGCAAACCAGTAACTACCGAAGAGAACCCCGTCATCGCACCAGCGGAGAAGTTTACCGCCGAGCGTGAGAAGGAACCGGATACCGCGTAACCACTGAACACCCCAGAAGTGATGTTCGCCAAACCCTGCCCCACCAATTCTTGGTTAGCGGACAAGCGTTGGCGTGTTTGGGAGGCCATCGCTTTCGCAATGGAAATGGCTTCCACGAACCCGATCAAACCAATCACCGCAGCGGTCATCGCCAGTGAACTCAAGGTCTGGAAATCTAGGCTAACCAGCGGGATCGAAAATGACGGCAATCCTTCTGGAATCGTACCAATCACGCTACCACCCAAACCTTTGAAATCAATCACCCAAGAAATCAGAGTCGTAATCACCACCGTAATCAACACGCCCGGCAAGCGCGGAGCATACTTTTTCAACACCATCAAGGTTGCCAAGGCAAACACACCAATAATCAAGGTCAACATTTTAGTATCAGGTAAGGCGGTCAAGGTTGCCCACAAAAACTCATAATGGTGATCAAACTGGTCAGCCTTGATGCCTAACCCAAAAATTTTGGGCAACTGGGACGTACCAATAATCAATGCGCCCGCGTTGGTGAAGCCCAATACAACCGGATGCGACAGGAAGTCGACCAAGATACCCAAGCGGAACAAGCCCAACGACAATTGGAACACCCCAATCATCAACGCCAACATTGCGGAATAGGCAATCACGGTATCTGGCCCCAGTGCTGCATACGGCTGCATTGCCGCTGCTGACATCAGGGAGACCACCGCCACCGGCCCTGTACCCAATTGACGGGAGGAACCAAAAAGTGCTGCCACCATGACTGGCAGAAAGGATGCATACAAGCCGATGTAAGCAGGCAAACCCGCCAATTGTGCGTATGCCATCGACTGAGGGATCAAAACCAGCGCCACGGTTAAACCGGCCATCGCGTCTGCTTTTAATACCTCAGGATTCTTCAACTCGCCGACCCACTCCATGTACGGTGTGAAACGGTCTTTCCAGTCGCCCAACAGCGACGCTAGCCAGCTACCCATTGCGGTGCTTACCTCTTAACTTAGATTTAGTATGTCATACCCTAAAAAGAAACCAGCGGCGTGCCGCTGGTTCATTAGAATATAAGATTGTACTAAAATTGCTATCAGAGTGACAGCGAAGGGATTCAATGCTAAAGCGCACCCACCATAGGATTCTTCAATACTATTCGACGGTCACAGACTTCGCCAAATTACGTGGCTTATCCACATCAGTCCCTTTTTGTACAGCTACATGATAGGACAACAATTGCAAAGGGACTGTATAAACAATAGGCGCAAGCAATTCAGGCACATGCGGCATTTCCAATACGTGTAAATTATCCGCAGATTGGATGTGCGCATCCTTATCCGCAAACACATACAACACGCCACCACGGGAACGCACTTCTTCCAAATTGGATTTCAGCTTCTCCAGCAAGGCGGTATTGGGGGCAACCGTAACAATCGGCATTTCGCTGTCAACCAATGCCAAGGGGCCATGCTTGAGTTCACCCGCCGGGTAAGCTTCGGCGTGGATGTAGGAAATTTCCTTGAGCTTGAGCGCCCCTTCCATCGCAATCGGATACAACTCGCCGCGCCCAAGGAATAGCGCATGGTGTTTCTCGATGAAATGTTCCGCCAACACTTCGATTTGCGGGTCTATCTCCAACGCCTGTTCAACCAAGGCAGGCAGTTTGCGTAGGTCTTCGACAATTTGCGTAACTTTGGCCTGATCCGCACCTTTGGCTTGCATCAGCAACACCATCAGCAACTGCAAGGCCACTAACTGGGTGGTAAAGGCTTTGGTGGAAGCCACACCAATTTCCGGCCCCGCCAAAGTCATCAATGACATATCGGATTCGCGGGTCAGCGAGCTTTCCGCCACATTGCAAATGGTCAACGTAGCTAGGCAAGCATTGCTGGCTTTGAGCTTTTCCAGCGCCGCCAAGGTGTCAGCGGTTTCGCCGGACTGGGAAATCGTCACCAACAGCATGTTTTTACGTGGCGGCTGACGGCGGTAGCGGTATTCGCTGGCGACTTCCACATGGCAAGGGATGTCGGTGTTCGCCTCAATCCAATAACGCCCCACCATCCCCGCGTGGTAACTGGTTCCGCAGGCAATGATCTGGATTTCTTCCACCTTTGCCAAACGCTCCATCGCATCAGGGATACCGTGCAGGCAAGGCAATACGTGGTCAGCCGCCAAGCGCCCTTCCAGCGTGGCTGCAACCGATTGCGGCTGCTCGAAAATTTCCTTGAGCATGAAATGGCGGTAGCCACCCAATTCGGCAGAACACATTGCCGCACTCGATTCTTTCATCGGACGGGTAACGCGCTCGCCGGTGCTGTCGTAAATGTCGATCTTGTGGCGGGTAATTTTCGCCACATCGCCGTTTTCCAGATAGATGAAACGGCTGGTCACAGGCAACAGCGCTTGAATGTCGGAACCGATGAAATTTTCCCCGATACCCAACCCAATTACCAGCGGGCTACCTTGCCGCGCCACGATCAAGGTGTCGGGTTCGTTGGGGGAAATCACTGCCAGTGCATACGCGCCCTGCAATTCACAACGCGCTGCCATCACTGCATCCAACATGCTGATGCCTTGACGACGGAACACTTCGATCAGGTGCGCGACCACTTCGGTGTCGGTGTCGGAAGTAAAGCTGTAGCCATCGTCCTGCAAACGTTTGCGCAGTTCCGCGTGGTTTTCAATGATGCCGTTGTGGACAAGACCAACCCATTCACCACTGAAATGCGGATGGGCATTGCGCTCGGCAGGCACACCGTGGGTTGCCCAACGGGTGTGGGCAATGCCTAACTTACCGTCAATCGGTTCCTCTGCCAGTTTATTGGTGAGTTCAATGACTTTGCCTAATGCACGGCTGCGCACCAGATCGCCCGTATCACGCACAACCGCGACCCCAGCGGAGTCATAACCCCGGTATTCCAAACGGCGTAAACCTTCCAACAGGATTTCGACCACCGGGCGTTGCGCAATGGCTCCAACGATACCGCACATTATTTTTTCTCCTTAACTGGACGCTGCCAGCCTTTCAAGGTCATTTGTTTAGCGCGGGACAAGGTTAACTCCCCGGCAGGCGCAGATTTGGTGATGGTTGAACCCGCTCCAATGGTAGCACCGTCCCCCACTTCCACCGGGGCAACCAATTGGGTACAAGAACCGACGAACACCTTATCACCAATCACGGTTTTGTGTTTGTTCGCACCATCGTAATTGCAGGTAATGGTTCCCGCACCGATGTTTACATCAGCGCCCATTTCGGTGTCGCCAATGTAGCTGAGGTGGTTGACCTTGCTGCCTTTGCCGATGTGGGCTTTTTTGGTTTCGACGAAATTGCCGATCTTGGCTTTTTCTTCCAACACCGTACCAGGGCGCAAACGGGCGAAGGGGCCGATGTCGCAGTTGGCAGCAATCACTGCATTTTCGATCACGCAGTTGGCTTTGATGTGGGTATTGTCGCCGATGTCGGCATTTTCGATCACGCAGTTGGCTTCGATCACCACGTTGTTACCGATTTTTACTTTGCCCAGCAGCAGCACATTAATGTCGATGAAGGAATCTTGCCCCGCCTCAACCGTACCGCGAATATCCAAGCGTGCCGGGTCAGCCACAGTAACACCCGCGAGCATCAGTTCCTCGACTTGGCGTAACTGGCAAGCACGTTCCAAACGGGCAAGCTGCACACGGTTATTCGCACCTTCCACTTCCAGCGGATCGGTGCACAACACGGTGTTGACCTTGCCACCTTCCGTGACCGCCAAGCTGACGCAATCGGTCAGGTAATATTCGCCCTGCGCATTCTGCGGGGTCAGTTGCTGCAACCAGCGCTGCAAATCTGCGCCACGGGCAGCGATGAAACCTGTATTAACTTCAGTAATCAGGCGTTGCGCGTCACTGGCATCTTTTTCTTCCACAATCGCTTGCACATGCCCTTCCGTATTACGCACGATGCGCCCGTAACCTTTTGGCACTGCCAGCGTGGTGGTCAGGATGCACAAAGCCGCATCTTGCAAACCCGAAGCCAACGCCTGCAAAGTTTCGCTACGGATCAGCGGTACATCACCGTAAGCCACCAACACCACATCATCCGCCGCCACCAAATGGATCGCTTGGGCAACCGCATGACCCGTACCTTTTTGCTCAGCTTGCAGCGCCCAATGCAGGTTTTCGCCGGAAATCCGTTCGCGCACGGTTTCGCCGCCGTGCCCGTACACCACTGCCATGTGGCTGGCATCCAAACGGGCGCAAGCATCAACCACGTGCTGCAACATCGGTTTGCCCGCAATCGGGTGCAACACTTTCGGCAGGGCGGAACGCATCCGGGTTCCTTGACCCGCCGCCAAAATGATGGGGAAGATATTCATACAGATTGTTTTACCACTTAAGTTTTACAGGCCGTCTAGGGCTATTTTGTCAAAATCCGTGACCCAAGGATGTAGCAGCCCGTCGGTTGATTGGTTTTCACGCACGAGGCAATAGGTTTTTAAGCCTGCTTGTTGCGCCGCATCCAACTCTTCGCGGATGTCAGACAGGAACAAGATGTCTGCCGCAGGCAAACCGATTGCCACGACAATGCGCTGATACGCCCCTGCCTCACGCTTATGCCCGATTTGGGTATCAAAATAACCACTGAACAAGGGCATCAAATCGCCCGCGTCGGAATAGCCGAATAGCAATTTCTGCGCATGGGTAGACCCAGACGAGTACACATACAGCTTTAAACCCACATCGTGCCAATGGCGCAAGTTACGCACCGCATCGTCGTATACATGCCCGGTGAAATCACCCTTGCGGTAGCCCTCTTCCCACATCAGCCCTTGGATAGCCTTGAGCGGGGTAACTTTTTTATCCTCGGCAATCCACTGGCGCAGTTGCGCAATGCTGTCATTCAAGGAAAGTACCGGATTGCCCACTTCAAACCGCACATCGTCGATCAGCTTGGCGACCGCCGGGTCAGTACGGTGCGCCACCACAAAATCCTGCATGTGCTGATCCGCATACGGGAACAACACATCCTTAACGAACGACAAGCTGGTGGTTGTGCCTTCGATGTCGGTCAATATCGCTTGGATAGCCATCAGTTTTCCAATAAGGGGAAACGGGTAGAAATATCGCTGCCGGTCAAGTTCCCCACCCAGCCATCCGGGTTGGTGAACAGGCGGATGCACTTGAAGCGCGGATTCGCCCCCATGTCGAACCAGTGGCTTGCTCCCGCTGGAACGCTGATCAGGTCGCCTTTTTCGCACAGCACGGTATACACTTTGTCGCCCAAATGCAGGTAGAACAAGCCTTGCCCATCGACAAAAAAGCGCACCTCGAATTCCGCATGGGTATGCTCATTGAGGAATTTCTGGCGCAATGCCGTCTTGTCCGGGTGATCAGGGTTCAAGCTGATCACATCCACGCTTTGGAAACCGTTTTCCGCCATCAACCGCTCAATATCAGCGCGGTATGCAGCAATCACCGCATCCTGCCCCGCATCTTCCGCCAGCGGTGCATTCGCCTGCCAACGCTCGAAACGGATACCAAACGCTTGCAGCAAGCCGCTGATGGTGGCGTAATCGCTGTGCGCTTCCAGCACTTGCGGGTTGTTATCCGCGTAAATCTTCAATTCACTCATTGCTATTACCTATCCAGCAATAATTGCCGGTAAACACATTCAAACAGGAATTCTAGCGCTTCGATATGGCGAAGGGTATCCGCCACCGTCGCCCCCCACGTATATACACCATGCCCCCGGATCAAATACGCCACAGTTTCAGGGTGCATATCCAAATACGCCGCCACTTCCGCCGCCAATGCCGGAATGTCTTGGCTATTGGCAAATACCGGAACCACCACCTGCCCTTCGTGGGTCTGTATGCCCGGAAAGGCTTTCTGCAATTCATAGCCTTCCAGCGTCACCGCATCCAGCCGCATCGACAGCACCGTGGCATTGACCGAATGGGTGTGCAGCACACACCCGATTTCCGCATCACGCTGGTACATCAAAGCGTGCAAGCCCGTTTCCGCCGACGGGCGCTTACCTTCTTCCAGCGACATCCCCTGCAAATCAGCCCGCAGGAAACCGTTTTCATCCAACCTGCCCTTGTGCTGCCCGGAACGGGTTACAAGAATTTCTTGCGCCCCCAAACGTGCCGAAAAGTTGCTGCTGGTGGCGGGAACCCACCCTCGATGGTGGAAAAATTGCCCCGCAGCGATCAAATCCGCACGCAGGTAGGGTAACAAATCAGGCATGGCATCACTTCATGGTTCAAAGCATAGCATTTTCGCAATATTCCGCCCGTTTGTCAGATGGTTTGCGAAACTGCAAAAATCTTGTAAAAAAGACTTTACATTAGAGAATTCTAATATTAGAATCTTCTCATATTGAAACGCACACAAACTTTATCCGCTAGGAAACATATATTATGAAACTGCAAACTATCGCTTTCGCTGCTCTGGTCGCTTTCGCTTCTGCTGCTTCTGCAAGTGACTTCTTCCCCAGCATGGACAACGGTTCTGCTGTTGGTAATGGCGCAAGCAACGGTGCTGGCAATGCTGCTGCTAACGGCAATGGCTACGGCACTGGCGACACAGCCGCTAACGGCTTCGGCTCTGGTAAGGGCAACGCTGACGGCGAAGTTGAATTCAGCATCAACTTCAAAGGCAAAGGCAAAACTGATATGGCTAGCGACATGGCTGCTAACGGCAAAGGCAATGGCGACTGGTACGGTGCTGGCAACGGTCAAGGCTACGGCAATGGCAACAGCAACGTTTATGGCAATGGCCAATCTGCACAAGAAGGCAACAACGGCGGCTACTTAATGCCAATGATGACGCCAGCAGCACCACAGCAAGCAGCACCTGCTGCTCCAGTAGTAGCTCCTACTGCTGCAACAGCAACAGTAACTGCTCCAGCCGCTACTGCGAAGTAATTTCCAAGGTAGGCAACACGCTTCCTAGCGAGGGCGGCATCTTTCGGGGTGTCGCTCTTGTTTTTTGTGCGCTCAAAGCTCGGGCATTCATATCCCTGTCGCAACAGCCCCCAACATTTCATGCACGTCATGGCTCATGATCGCTAGAAATGCTGCCAGCCCAATGTAATAAAAACCATACGTCACTCGTTGTTCAGGCTTAACACTGTAATACGCCTGATTTTCCGGCGCATTGGGATCAAACCGCCATGCTTTCATCACCTGCGGGGCAGCTAACACCGCCATGAGGATCAGCATCGGGCTAGGACGATAAAAAAACAAAGCAACCAGAATGGGAACACCTACCAACCACAAGCGTGGACTGAGGACAGCCGTGATACGCCCACCATCAAAAGGCGACAGCGGAATCAGGTTGAAGAGATTGAGAAAGAAACCAGCATAAGACAAGGCTAGCAATAATTGGCTATCCCAATGACGGGCGGCAAAATAACACCCTAGCGCCGCGACCGAGCCTGCCAACGGCCCCGCAAACCCAATGTAGGCTTCGGTTTCGGCATCATGGGGCAACTCTTTCAACTCAATCCATGCCCCCACGAACGGGATGAAAGTTGGCGCTCCCACATCCAACCCGCGTTGACGGGCGGCGATGTAATGCCCCATTTCATGTACCAAAATCAAACCCACAAAACCAACTGCGTAAGGCCAGCCAAAGAACAAGGCATAGGCAAACACGGAGAGGATCATTGTCCCCCCTGTCGTTAACAGCTTGCCAAGTTTGCCTGCCGAGAACAGCAGAAAGAGTAACTTTGCCATACCCGAAAGGCTCCCTTAAATTAGGTATTATCGGTTTTTCTCGTGAACAGTTTGCGGATAAATGTACCGCCACCCAGCAACAAGATCATCCCCAGTTTCCAGAACTTAACAGCAAAAGCTGCAATGACTGCCAACAAACCCAGCTTTTTCGCTGCCACACCTGCAACTAAGGCCGCCAGCCCGTATTCAGCCACTTTGTCGGTATCTGCATTGAAATCGCTGTAACGTTTTCCCTCATTGAAGGTCAGGCTGGTGAGCAAGGTTTGCGCCGTTGGTTTCAAACCTTCGACAGTTGCCACGTCCGTCACGAGATTCATGCTGATATAACCTTCGCGCCCCAAAGCGTAGGTATTGTAATTGATGCCATTGACCTCATCGGCGGCTTGTCCTTTATCGCGGGTTTCAGCAGACCACACCAATTGACGGCTAGCCGCATCGTATTTGGGTTTTTCGATCCAACCGACCACTTCAAATTCAGTAAAGCCCCGCGCTTTACGCTCGGCATTGCCTGCCTCCGTGCCTTCTTTCAAACTGGTGAGCAACTCATCCGCGTTCCAGCTTTTAGCATCGTCATCTTTGATATAGCCAGCATCTTCATAGGTGATGTCAATAAACCAATTAGCGTCGCCCTCTTGCGGGACAATCATGCCCAAAGTGTCATTCGCACTATTGCCCATTGCCACCATCAAGCGTTTTGCCTCAGCGGCAGGGATGAAACTGTAATGTTCCGGCAACTTCAAGGTCGCCTGCCCTGCCAAAGGTATATTGCTTGGGCCGCGTTGCATGGACTTGTTGGCAGCGGCAGAAGCTGCTTCAAATTCCGTTTGTTGGGCAACTTCTTGGGCTGATGGCGTTGATGCTGAAGGGGGTGATGCGGGTTCTGCGGCTTGCAGTAAAGGTGTACAAGCCAATGCACCCAGCAAAAACGTGCGGCTAAAAAGGACTGTTAGTTTATTTTTCATGTGCTACGGCCTAATAATTTTGTGCACTTGATTTTATGGAAAAATACCTCGCATCACAACACATCAGATTATTTCTACAACGGGCTTGGAAAGCGGATGGCACTGGCGGAACTCCTGCTAGAATCGGGTGTTCAGCGATTTCATTTTGTTTATCTGCCCGTTACCAAAAACACATTCGGGTCAACGAAAAACAAGCGATTCCACGCCTGCGGCAAGGCAGCATCATACAACCACGGCTGCGGGTAAGGGGTGCGGATGTCGTAATGCAAATGCGGCGGCTTTCCCTTGGCATTGCCCGTCGTCCCGACCTTGCCGATGGCACTCCCGCCCCATACCCAGCGCAACGCTTGTGTATCAATCTCTTGCAGGTGCGCGTAGTAATGGAAACGCCATTTTGCCCCCAGCATGAACACGTAATTCCCGCCCAAGCTGTCTTCCCCCGTGCTGATAATCAGACCTGTCGTAGCGGCGAGTACGGGTGTGCCTTCCGGCGCGAAAATGTCGATGCCCTTGTGAGTACCGGAACGTCCCCACGGGTAATACCAGAACGATTGCTGGTTCCAGTCAGAACGGCTTGCACCACTGACCGGGATGCGCGGCGTTTCGGGAAGCACGAAGCCCAACCCCACGATGGATAACAGCACGAGCGCACTGATGCGGTTAAAGGAAAGGCGCAACACCATCAATCCTCCCCATCGCCCAACACCCGCAACCACAAGAATTTCAGCAACAGGATGACCAAACCGATCACCCCCGCCATCAAGCAAAACACATAAATCCAACTGGATGGAAACAACGCCAGCAAACCATTCGCCTCACTCAGCGGAAACCAAGGACGCACATCGTAGTGCATGAAACTGTCCAGCCACACATGCGAAAACGTTCCCACCAATGCACTTACCCACGCCACCCGCCACGAAATATCGGCATGGACACACGCCCACGTAGAACGCGCCTGCCGTGCTGATGCATTCCAACTGCGTAACATCCAGCCACAACAGGGCTTACCGATTCCCGCCGTGATTATCGCCAACAATAATGCCCCAAGGTACGTATGCGAAAAGCCATGCAGTACCGCATCGCCATGCAGCATCCGCACCAACGGCTCAATGTCGATCAGTACTTGCGCAAAACCGAAAATGGTTAGGCTGAAATGGCGACCTGTGACTGCTTTGATTGCTGTACCCGGCCCCATGTGGAACGGCGTGAAAGGCATTACTTTTCCTTACGGTTTTTTGGCTATAGCCGATGAACCCAACCCATCCGCTAACGACGGATAGCGTAAACTCACCCCCAATTCCCGCAGCAATTTTTCGTTACCAATGCGCCGCGATTCCTGCAAATACGACAACATCCCCGCGCTCATCGCAGTTTGCGCTTCTGCCATACTGATTTGCGGCGGACGTGGCAACCCAGCAAAATCCGCTACCTGATTAAAATAATCCGTCATGGTTGAGGGATGCCCATCGGTGGCGTTGTAAATAGCACCCGACGGGGCAACTTCCATCGCACGTTTGCACACCATCGCCAGATCATCGGCATGGATGCGGTTTGTCCACGGCGCTTCTTGCTCATGCAACACAGGTTCGCCGCGCCGCAAGCGTTCCAACGGCAAACGCTCAGGGGCGTAAATGCCGGGGACGCGCAAAATCACGATTTCCCCACCGAAACGCGCTGCCCATTCTTGCACCACGTTTTCTGCATCGGCACGGCGTTTGGCACGGTCTGCCACGGGTTTCAGCGGTTCGGATTCGTCAATCCAGCGCCCGCCGCAATCTCCATACACGCCCGTGGTGCTGATCAGTAATACCCGTTTGGGTGCGGCATCCACACCTTTGAGGAAGCGCCGGATGCGGTCATCGCTTTCCCCGCTCGGCTGCGGCGGCATGAACCAATACACCAATGCCTCATCCAGCGCGAAAATCGGGAAAAAGCTGCCCCGGTCAACATCGCCCTTGCGCATGGCAAACCCTTGCGCCAAACCCAATTGGAGGGATTCCTCACTGCGCACCCAGCCTATAGCCTTGATACCCTCGTTTTGGTATAACCGTGCCACCCGGCGACCGATGTCACCGCAGCCCATAATCCACACTTTTTGGTTAGACGTATCCATGAACAACTCCCGACTTGATGCAGGCAGTATAAACGAAATCAAACCCGGCAAGACCAAACGTGTGGAGGCTGGCAACGGCAAACGCATTTTGGTGTGCAATGTCGGCGGGGAATTTTTCGCAGTGGATGACCGCTGTACGCACGAAGATTCGTCGCTGTACTTGGGTTGTTTGAAAGGTGACAGGATTCATTGCTCGCTGCACGGCGGGGAATTCAGCGTCAAAACCGGGGAAGCATTGGCAGAACCGGCAGAAGTTGCACTGCAAACCTACCAAGTCAGCATTGAAGACGGGCGTATTTTCATCACCCTTTAAACGCACGCCACTTCATGGCAGGAACCGTGATCAGCCTCGTCCATCGCATACTTGCACACCGTTGCCAAGCGATCTGCTGAACAGGGGTTATAACAATCGGCAAGGCGTAAAATCACCAGTTCGCGGCGGTGCTGTTGCGCCCATTCCCACGCGGCAGCTTCCGCATCGGCATAACGTTTACCCCGCGCATTCGCTTGCCCACAACCGACCCGCACCAGCAATACCAAGCGTTGCAGGGAACCACCCGTCGCCGAAAGGAAGCGGCGCAAGCGGATGTCCTGTTCGCCTCGGGCGGGCGGCGGGGCGAACCAAAATACTTTCGCGTTTTCATGGGTGTAAAAAGGGATATAGCAACTGGCATCAAATTTCCCCCGACGCAGGCTGGTTCCCTGTGCTTGCCCTGCTCGTAGTGCATGACCTGTCCTTACCCAACCAATCGCCCGTACACCATCCTGCTGGTAAAGTTTCGCTACGTGACGCCCCACTTCACCGCAACACATAATCCAGACACTATCTGGCATGGTTTCACCCTTCATAATTTCCAAATTACTTGCATTGAGAATATACCCAAAATATTGGAAAGTGGTGAAATGATGACAGGATATTTACTGCCAATTTAGCCGTCTTGTCTTAAAGTTCACGGGGTTTATCGAATTTTAGCGAAATAACAAGCAAGATTTTTGCTATGCTGCGCTCTACATACACATAAAAATACAAGGCAAGATACTGTGCGTCAGCGCGGTGTTTTAGGGAGGATAGCTTATGAACACCGCACTAATTGTTGAAGATATTCCTGAGACCGGGGAATGGTTACAAGCCTTGTTAGAACGGGCATTCACGGGCGTTGCGGTGAAGGTTTGCCCGACATGCGCCGCCACACGCCAGTTTGTGAAAACGAATCCAGTCAGTGTAGCCTTGGTTGACATCAATTTGCCGGATGGCAATGGCTTGGATTTGATTGGCTGTATCCGCAACGCCTCGCCCAACGCTTACATCATCACCAGCACAATCTTCGATGACGACGAGCATATTATTACCGCCCTACGCAATGGTGCACACGGTTACTTGCTAAAAGACTCTTCCGAACAAGTTTTCATCCAGAAATTGCGCGGTATTTTGACGGGCGACCCACCGCTTTCCCCCAGCATTGCCCGCCGTATCCTGCAATGTTTTTCGCAACCCACTAACAAACCTGCAACGGCAACACCCAGCCATGCAGAAACGTCAGATACCACCAGCCTCAGCCAACGTGAGCGCGATGTATTGGTGTTGGTAGCAAAAGGTTTGAGCCGCAAAGAAGTGGCGGAATTGTTAGGGCTATCAGGTAATACCGTGGCGCGTTACATCCGCGATGTTTACCAAAAGCTCAATATTTCCAGCCGTGCCGAAGCTGCGGTGGAAGCCTGCCGCATGGGGTTGGTCAGCACCGAAGCCTCGTAAGGGTATGTTGGAAACAGGGCACGACAAGTCATTCATCCCCGCCAATGTGTTTTTGCTGGCGGTGTTGTTTGTGATGATGATCGAAGCCGTTGTGTTGGGCATTCGCCTGCAACAACCGTGGGTTGGGGTGCGCTTAGAAATTCAAGGCGAGTTTGTGGCAGTCACAGCGGTGGATACCGACTCACCACTAGCGGCGACGTTGGCGGTGGGCGAGGTGTTATCACATTTGGAATTTCGCGGGGAAAACATTCTCCTATCCAAACCCTTGTTGGTCTTGCCGCTGACTTTACGCACCTATGCGGATATTGATGCACTGCTGGCAACGCAAGGGCAATTGCAGCAGGCATTCCTTTCCGGTGAACCGTTAACGCTGGTCACGCAACGCGGGCAACGCCATGTATTTACGCCCTCCCCCCATACCCACATCCAAGATTTACCCGGTGTTTTCTGGTGGATGCTGTTAGCCAATGTGGTGGGGCTGATGCTGGGGGTCATTGTGTGGGCGTACAAACCCAACACCCTAGAAGCCAACAGTCTGTTAATGGCAAGCATCAGTTATTTCGTGGCTGAAAGTGTGTTCCGTATTGCGATCAGCAAGGAATTTTACCTGCCACCAGAATTGACCGTGACGATGGCAGGCATTGAGGCGGCTGGCTTTAATTTATTCATGCTGAGCTTGTTCAGTATTTTGTGTTACTACCCGCACCGGGTTGCGCCGCGTTGGGCATTGCCCTTCCTCGCTGCCATGTTGCTGTTGCATTCAGTGAATTACCCGATGCGCTGGTGGGAAGTGCCGATCCACAGTTTCATGCTACCCATCATCCCTTTTGTGTCATACGCGACATGGTTATTTTACAAGCAATGGCAGAAGGCAATCGGCAATCCATTAAGCCGCGCCACCCTGTTAACATTACAATTATCGATGTTATTGCCCGCTTGGTTAATCATTTTGCTCCACGCCGTTCCGGTGATGTTGGGTGGCTCTGCCATTATTGGTGATGTTGCTACCCGCAGTATCTTGGTTGCCATTTTTGCAGGCTGGGCAGTGGGTATTTTGCGGTTTCGGCTATTTGACATTGAATACTGGTGGCTGAAATCCCTGCTGTGGATTGCTGGCGGCAGCCTGGTAGTGGTGCTTGACCTAGTATTGGTAGGCATTTTCCAAACCTCAGCAACCTATGCTTTGGGCGGCGCGGTGCTGATTGCGGGTTTTTTGTATTTTCCACTGCGCCAATGGCTGTTGGAAACATTATTGCCAGCGGAACGTCAACCCTTGTTAGCCGCTTTGCCCGCTTTCAGCCATGCGATGGCAAACGCCACTTCATTGGCGGAATTTGAGCGACGCTGGCGTGAAACTTTACTGCAACGCTTGCACCCGCTGCATTGGGAGGTGTCCCCCGCTGCCATCCCCCACACAATGTTATCCGATAACGGGATGCACTTGTTGATCCCCACGTTGGATGCGAACCATGCTTATCAGTTCAGCGGTAAACAACGTGCCTCGCGCCTATTCAATTCGGCGGATGTCAAAAATGTGGATGCACTGCTAACCATTGCACGCATGGCAAGCAATGCCAGCGAAACCCGCCAACAAGCCATTGCCGAGGAACGCCAGCGCATTATGCGTGACCTGCATGATAGTCTCGGCGCAAAATTACTGACTTTGACCCACAAACTCACTGACCCGGATGGCAAAGAAACCGCCAAGCAAGCCTTAATGACCTTGCGTGATACCATCCGTTTGTCGATGAAAACCTCCCCGCTCAAACTGGAAGACCATTTAGCCGACTGGCGGGCAGAAATTGCTGACCGTGCTGAAGCCGCTGGGGTTCAGTTACGCTGGCAGCAATCCGGCGACATTGCACCGCACTTACTGACCTCCAAACAAGTGCTGGAAATCACCCAATTGTTACGCGAGGCAATTAGCAACGCGCTCAAGCACGCCGCGCCCCACACTGTCAGTTTACAATTTGTGGTACAACAGGGGCAGTTACACATCTTGATTGGCAATGATGGCAAGGTGTCTGAACCCAGCGAGTGGAAAGCAGGCACGGGCTTAACCACGCTGCGCAGCCGCACCCAACAGTTGGGTGGTGGCATCCAATTTCAGTTACGCCACACGCCACGCCCGCATAATCGGGTGCAAATCCGCGTCCCGCTCCAACCACCACCGCAATGCCCATGAATTGGTCATTACCCAAAACCTTCATCACTCCGGCGAATGTGCTGTTGGCGGTACTGCTATTCGTCACCGTTGCGCAAATCACTGGCATTTATTTACTGATGCAAACACCTTGGACGGGGATTAATGCGGTGACTGGTACGCTACCCGACACCGTGGTGGTTGCATCGTTGGATGCGGATTCCCCCGCTACGGGCAAATTACCTGTTGGCGCAGTGCTGACAGGGGTACAAACCCCGCAAGGGCTATTGAAACTCGCCCCACTGCTCTACGATTTCCCGCCGCTTTCACCAGCGACATTCGCGCAATTGGATGCATTTTATCAGCGGCAAGCTGACTTACACCGTGCCTTCACTGATCCGGCGGGTGTGACGTTTGTCACGCTTTCTGGGGAAAACGTGGTGCTGACACCACTGACATACACCCCACTATCCGCCTTGCCATTGGTATTTTGGTTGCTGAATGCCATTAACCTGATTTCGCCGCTGGTGGGGGTATTGGTATGGACATACCGCCCCCATCAGCAAGCGTCTGCGTTGTTGCTGATGCACGGGCTGTTTTACTACGCCTTTGTCATCGGTGGCGTGTGTGTGGTGGCATCGGAATTTTATTTGCCGCCCGACATACTGCGTCAGGCGTTACTGTTGCAAGTGGTGGGGATCGGCATCGCTGCCCCGTTGATGGTAATTATCTTGTGTTACGCGCCATCACCGCTGATGCGGGGGAATGGGCTGTTATGGTTGACCTTGGGCGGATCGGCATTAGCCATCGCCAATTACCATTACCGCTGGTTTGAATCACCGGGGCATATGTATTACTCGCAACACCCATTGATTTATATCTCAGCAGCAACCGCCATCATCCTGCAATGGCGGCGCACCCGCCAACAACCCGTTGAACGTGCCGCATTGCTGGTGCTAGCCCTATCGTTTATGTTGCCTAGCACCCTGATTGTGGCGATACACGTCCTCCCTATTTTGTTCGGCAAACTGCCCTTGGTGGGGAATACGTCGATTTTGATGCTGTTTTTGCTGATTGCTGTCGGGCTAGCGGTCGGTATCTTGCGCTACCGCTTGTTTGATATTGAATTTTGGTGGTTGAAATCGCTGCTGTGGTTACTCGGTGGCTGTTTGGTGGCGGCGATTGATTTGAGCGTCACCGCACTGTTCCAGCTCTCCGACAGTTACGCACTGGGCGTGTCGGTGATGATCGCGGGCTTTTTGTATTTCCCGCTGCGCCAATGGCTGTTGGGGAAAGTGATTCCGGCGGAAAAGCAAAACTTGCAGGATTTTCTGCCCGCCTTCAGTAGCAGCTTGTCAGATGCGGTTTCCCAAGACACCTTTGAACAACGCTGGCTGGAATCGCTGCAACAGCGTTTTTACCCATTACATCTGGAACACTTGCCTGAACCCGTCCCGCACACCCAATTGTCGGATAACGGCTTGCACCTGCAAGTCCCCAGCCTTGATAACACCCATGCTTATCGGCTCAGTGGCAAACAACGGGCAGCGCGGTTATTCAACAACACCGACATAAAAAATACCGAATCGCTGCTGACTGTAGCGCGGATGGCAAGCAATGCCAGCGAAATGCGCCAGCAAACCATTATGGAAGAACGGCGGCGCATTATGCACGACCTGCACGACAGCTTGGGTTCAAAACTGCTGACCTTGACCCATCAGCTACCCGACCCTCACCACAAGGAATCAGCCAAACAAGCCCTGATGACTTTGCGTGACACGATCCGCCTGTCGCTGAAAACCACGCCGTTACGTTTGGAAGATCACCTCGCGGATTGGCGGGTGGAAATCGCCGAGCGTGCTGATGCTTCCGGCACTCACCTGCATTGGCAACAAGCGGGAAGCACAGATGAACACGCCTTGACCCCCAAGCTGGTACTGGAAATCACCCAGCTATTGCGCGAAACCGTCAGCAACGCGCTGAAACACGCCGCCCCCACCCAACTCAGCCTGCGCTTCCATGTCGATGCCAGCACCTTGCGGATTTTGGTGGGCAATGACGGGCAGATTTCCGACCCTGCCACATGGCAAGCGGGGACGGGATTAGGCTCGATTCAAACACGGATTGCGCGGCTGGGCGGTGACGTGACATTCCAATTACGCGCTAAACCCAAACCACACAATCGCGTGGTATTACGCATTCCCCTTATCTGAAATAAAACGCCCCTAATCGCTAAAGACTGGCATTCCCAGTAAAAATAAAAACATAAAAAATACTTACTATTCAAATGGATATATTCGTTTAGGCAGTTACATCGCACTGGGTTTTCAGCCCACAATAGCTCCATCACCCCAATGTCAGATGGAGATACCTCATGCAAACCTCACGTACCTTTTTCCTGCCACTCTTGGCTGCACTCGGTTTAGCAAGCCTCGCCCCTGTTGCCCATGCTTTCCAGCTTTCCCCCGTGGTTGCCGCATTTGAGCCAACGGGTCCAAAATCAGAACAGGTGTATTTGCTCACCAACAGCTCCCAAAAACCTGCCGCGATCCAGTTCGATGTTACCACCCGCCAACAGCGCAGCGATGGTTCAGAAACTCGCCAAGCTGCCAATAACCATTTCAGCGTACAGCCTTCGCAAGTGGTGATTCCGGCGGGTGGCACGCAAAAAGTCAAAGTGAAATGGCAAGGCGGTAATGTCAGCCGCGAACAAGCCTACCGTTTCATTGCCAAACAAGTGCCGGTCAAACTCGAACAAGGCGGCGACATTAGCATCAATGTGGTAATGACGATGGAAGGTGCGCTTTACGTCAAACCGGGTACGGGCAACAGCGCACCTGCCGCCAGCAAAGGCGACGATTACACCCCTACCCGCGAAGAAATTGCCGCCACCGAAGCCGCCGCCAACCAGACCAGCACCACCCCTGCGATGTTGCAAGTGCAAGATATACGCAAGCAAGGGCAATATCTGGTTATCAGCGTGCATAACCCCGCGCAAGAACACATCATCCTCAATGCCACCCGTTTGCAACTTAAGGCAGGCATCAAAACCTTGAACCTGAGCGGTGCGCAACTCGGCAACCTGCAAGGGCAAAACCTGTTGGGCGGCGCGACTCGCCACTTCCAAATGCCACTGCCTGCTGGATTTGATGAGCGCGTCCAGTGGCAGGGGCAATTGGCAGCCGGTCGCTAACCGCTGCCGATTAACACCATGAAAGCCCTGAACCCTCACCTTTGGCTTTACCTCTCCCCGTTGCTGCTGGCGACGGGGGCGAGTCACGCTAATATTGCAGCGAATGGCAACAGCGAAGAAGAGTTGGACGCGCTGTTCCGGGAAGCCTTCGGTAAAGAAAACGAGCAACTCCCCGGCGAACTCGAAGCCGATTTGCGGGTGAATGGCAATGTTCAAGGCACAATCCTCGCCCGCACCAATGGCAAAACCATTACCCAATTGCAGCGCGAGGCATTGCTACCCAAATTACGCCCTTACCTGAAAGAATCTTTGCTCAAGTCGCTGGAAAAAAACGCGGCGAACAGCGGTTGGCTCAGTGCCAGCGCACTTGAAGCGGCGGGTATCCGCACCCGTTACGATATTCAGGAATTAGCCGTCGCGGTCAAAATCGACAAAAAAAGCATGAACCGGCGGATGCGCTCGTTACTCAGTGCGTTACCCGGTGACAAGCAGCATGTTATTCCCGAACGCTTGGCTGACCCTGCTAAAGTCAGCGGTTACATCAACCTCAGCAGTGGGATTTCGCAAGATTTCAGCAATAACTCCGCAGAACCAAGCCTCAATGTGCGGGCGGAAAGTGCGGTCAATGTCCACGGCTTTGTGCTGGAAAACCAACACACCTACCAACACGGCACGAACGGTAAACCGGGTACGTTGACCCGCGATTACACCCGTTTAGTGATCGACGACGCGGAAGAGGAACACCGCTATCGCATTGGCGACATCAACACCGAGAGCCGTAATTTCCAAGGCTCGTTACCCCTCGGTGGGGTGCAAGTGACACGCGATTTAACTTGGGCAAGCTCGGGTGAATACACCCCGCAAGGCAACCAGCGTTTCAGCCTGAGCAGCCCCGCCGAAGTCGATATTTACCTTGATGGACGCTTACACCGCAGTGTGCGCTTACAAGCCGGGGAACACGAATTGGCGGAACTCGACGCGCTCGGCGGCACTAGCGTCAAGCTGCGCATCAAAGACGATCTCGGTAAAATCACCACGCAAGAATTCAGCCGCTTTACCGACAGCCGCTTGTTAAGCCCGGAATTTTCGCGCTATTCCATTAGCGTCGGTTTCCCCTCGCGCCGCGAAGCCGACCAACTCAAATACGACACCAAACGCCCGGTTGCCAGTGCCTATTACCAGCAAGGTGTGACCGAGAATCTCACCGCCGGGGTTGATGTGCAAACCGATGGTAAGGCGCATCAACTCGGCGGCGATATTATTTGGGCAACGGAAATCGGCAATGTCACCGCTGGGGTCAGCCACAGCCAAAGTCGCAACGGCAAAAAAGGGCAGGCGGCACGGGTGCAAATCAGCCGCCGCCCCGATAATCGTGGGGAAGGCGACAAACAACGCCCGATCCAGTGGGATATTGCCGCCGAACGCTTCACCCCGGATTACCAAAACCTCAATCCGCAAGACGACGGCACGACTAGCACTACCTCCACTCAGGCGGTTAAGCAGCAACTCAATGCCAGTGTCAGCAAAGCGTTTAGCGACCGCACCAGCGGCAATCTTGGCGTAGCGCACACCACCCAGCACGACGGCAAAACCCGCACCAATCTCAATGCAGGGGTGAGTACCCGTTTGGGTAAAAACCTCAACGTGTCGGTGTATGGCTCGCAAAGCCGTGATGCCAAGGGTGCGGCGGATATGTCGGTGCGGGTCGGTTTCAGTATGCCGCTGGATGCTACCGCTTCCGGGCGTGGGCAATCGGTGAGCGGTTCGCACGATGATAAAGGGCGTTCGCAACTGGCGTACCGCATTTCCGGCAAGGGTAAGCGCGGGGTGGACAGTTTGAGCGGCGGGGTGCGCTTGCAATCCGAACGCGGCAAAACCGGGTTGGGGGCAGATGTGCGCTACCAAGGCGAAGCGTTTGACGCGAATTTATCCATCACGCCGCAGCTTGCCAGCAGCAAAGTGGGTTACAGCGGTTCGGCGAATGTGAATACCGCGATTGTGTTTGCTGACGGCGCGGTGGCGATGAGCCGCCCGGTGCATGACAGTTTCGCCATCCTCGAACCGCCGGAAGGTTTGGAACACCCAATGGCAGCCAGCCGTGGCAAGAATTTATTCCAACGCAAAGAAAACACGCTCGACAGCTTGCCGGAGCGTTACGACGCGGTGATGCAACCGGGCAGCAAAGCGGTGCTTAATAACCTCGCATCGTATCAGGTGCAACACGTCAGCAGCGACAGCGCGGTATTGCCGGAAGGCTTTGACCTCGATGCAACCGAGTTTGATGTCATGCCCGATTACAAAAGCGGCTATCGCGTGAAAGTGGGCGGGGAACGCGGCGCAATGTTAGAAGCGCATTTAGCCGATGCCAGTGGGCAATCGCTCAAACTGCAAGGCGGGCAATTGATCGCGCTGGATGCCAAACAGGGCGGTAAACCCATTCAATTCTTCACCGACGACGCAGGTGTCATGCGCTTATCGCACATCCGTCAAGGCAATTACCGTGTCGAACTGTTTTCCCTGCCGGATTTGCGCAACCCGCCGATACGGGTCACGGGCAAACCCGGCGAAACCCAAACGCTGGACTTGAGGGCAACCTCATGAAATGCCCCGACCCAGCGATTTACTCTCCCCTCATCTTTTGTACAGGAGTACATACCATGAAAAAGCAACTCATTATTGCCGCTATCGCCTGCGCTGTAAGCGGCACGGCTTTCGCCGCTACTGAAGGTAGCCACCAAATCAATCTCACAGTTGATGCCCCAACCTCCACCTTAGAATTCACCGCCCCTGCGGGTATTTTAGGTGGAGCAACCAACTGGGTTTTTGATGTCGACAGACTAGGTTGGCCAGCCAATCAGTTTCGTCGTAATTTAGGTACGTTCACTCTAACTGGAAACGGATTCACGAATGAAACGATATGCAGGCTCCATATAAGCTCTGATAACAGCACACTTGGTTCTCCTTGGGAGTTAAAAGCACCAGGCATTTCGACAGGTATAAAATATGGAATAAGTGATTCCACTGGAGAACAAGCAAAGTATGGATATAACCATGTTGGCGCATCATGGTTAATCACAGATAGCGAATTTAGCGCACCTGTAGCGCCAAATAAAACTTGCGATGGCTCCATAGACCTAACCATAGCCACCGAAAACCTTTATCCAGCTCAGCGACCTGCTACTGGCACATATACTGATACTATTCGGTTTACGGTATCAGCAAGCTAAAGGGGTGATGGCATGAAAGCAGTTGTTTTTGTGCCGTTGTTGGCGTTGGCATTGGGCGGTTTTTCTGCCCATGCCGCTGATAGCGGTTCGCATACAATTAATTTGGCAGTGGGTGTGCCTGATCCCTTACTGAGCATCGTGCTGGCAAATGAAACCGTCAATATTGATATGGAAACCCAAATAGCACCGAGCGGACGTTTACTCGCGCCATTGGGGCTGCTAAGTATGCGTGGCGAAAACCTTGTTGCTGCCACAACCTGCACATTATCCGCCAGTTCCACCAACAATTGGTTTCTGATTAAACAGAATGCCATTCAAGGTGGCGAAGGTGAACCCGGCAGACCCATTCCCTATTTGCTGTCATCAGAAGATAACCAAGGAATGCTTTACGGGTACAACCAAGGCTATTTCTTGCAAGTCCCGAAAGTTGTTCCGGTCGTCAATAACTCATGCAGTTATGACCGCAATTTGTACTTTCTAGCTAATATTCCTTATCAACCAGAATCAGGGACTTATTCAGACACCGTTACTTATACCATTACCGTTATTTAAGAGGGTACGCACCATGAGAAAAATATTACTTACCACCGCATTACTATTGTTTTCTAGTGGTGCAATCCATGCAGAGGAAACAGGCGATCACGAGATTAATCTGGTGGTTGGCGCACCTGAACCGGAAATATCGCTTAACCTGTTTGGGAACACCAACGGCGGCATCACCACTACCGATCTCAACTTCGACGATTTCAACTTTAACTGCGGTAGTACAGGTGGCGGCGGTGGTGCTGGCGGCATTGGCGGCGCAGGAGGTGGCGGTGCAGGTGGCGGTGGGTCAACGGGCTGTGGCTCGATAGCATTGGGGACACTGGCATTTAGTGCTACTGGTCTACCTGCAACCAGCACCCAGTGCAGGGTTGCCATCCAATCCACCAGAAACTGGATGCTGGTGAATGAAACAGCAACCCAAAGCGGCGCGGGGCAACCCGGAAGACCGATTCCATACACCATCCACACCAATAGCTCGACAGCCCTAGCCTTGAATAGCGGTGGCATTAATCCAGCAGAAGTATCGGCTAATGTCACTGGCGATGTTTGCAATTATTCCGCCCCTTTGTATTTTAGGGCAACGATTAATTACACACCTGAAGCAGGTACTTATACGGACACATTAACCTTTACGAGTTCAGTCATTTAACCAAATCAATACAAACCACATGACCCAAACGAATGTATCCGAAGTGATAGTGTCGCAACGGAAAATAACTGATTACACTTAACCTCATGACAGACAGACTGTCGTTGTAAATGGAGAGCACCGTTCTAAGATAAGGAGGTTTTATGCCAATCAATATGAATGGCGGAGCGCAAGCACACGCACAAGACCACGAATAAGGCGATCGTGTACCACCACCGTGGGAGAGACTGGAAAATAGCCCCTACGTTGACTTTCTTTCTAATCAAGGAGTCAGCGGTGGAAAAGGCTTGCCTAATTTCCCTTATCAGGGTTTTCATGCATTGATGGATAATCCTGCAAGCCAGTTAGGGAATCCGGGTATGCCGGGTATTATTGCGCAGTTAATTGAGAGTCTTGCGGATTCGGGAAATAACGGCGGCGGCTCGACAGGCGCGGGCGGCGGTGCTGGTGGTATCGGCAATCCGCAGGATAATACCGATAGCGGCAATAGCCCTGATTTAATTTAATACGCAGTCATGGATGAAGGTTATCGCTCCTAAAATAATTAATCTGAGTTTTTTGATCATCCGTTTATAGCCTCACTTGTTGGGGCTTTTTTTTGATTGAAAATCTAATTTCAGCAATAAGTAAAAATCGCACTATTCATTTGAATACATTCAAAGTGATACTTAAAAACAAAACACAAAAAGCCTAAGATAGGCTCAATAGAAAACATCGCGGAGCATCAAATGCCAACCTTAATTCATGAGCTTTATAGCAAATACGAAACCATAAGAAAATTCAAGAAAATAATGAAAACCAAAGGGCAGCATAAAACCATTGGATTAATTGATATTGGCAGCATAAGAAACAATGCCATAATAATAAAGAAATTCAATCCCGGAAGTAAAGATAGCATACAAGATCATAGCGCATTCTCTTTAAGCTTATTATCAAACTCACCCGCCAATAAAAACCAAGGAATCACATCTAATGCGCAAATAATTTATGCTGACATAACGGATATTAATAATGCCATCAATTTTAACCTTGTAAATAAAGCATTAAAATGGTTAATTTCATTAAACACCAATATCATCGTTATGCCTTTTGGTGGTTCAGAAAGTCATGCCGAGATCAGCAAAACGCTCGCCATTGCCAACTCATTAGGGATATTTGTTTTTGCTGCTGCTGGAAATGGCTACCCTGCCAATACTTATTTCCCAGCAAGACACCCCTCCGTGATAAGTGTTGGCTCAATGGGCTGGGATGGAAGAAAACTACCCGAATGCTGTGAAAACCCAAAGCCAGATTTATTATTTCCCGGCTATTTAATTCCTGGATGTACAAAAAATAATGACATTACCGTGAGAAGTGGATCGTCCGCTGCTTGTGTTCTTGCTGGTGGCATAGCGACTTGTTTAATTACCAACAGATCAATTAAAACAAGAAATACCTTAATCTCTAAACTTAAAGGAGGATTATAGCTACATCTTGCGCCAGCTACGCCAATATGCCCGATCATTTGATCGAAACCCTATGGAATATATTAATCATCAATCAAGGAGAACGTATCATGGCTGAGATTACCATGTCAGATACCATTGAAATCACTGACCCTAAACTGCAAAACATTGCAACCCAAATTCTCAACACCCTGAAAGTTGAAACGGAAAAGGCTTTTGCCTCCCAAGCAGATGCGGCATATAAACTACCAGCCGACCCAAACTCTGTAGAGCAAACCATGCTAACCTATTTCAACAAATATCCCGCCGACAAAAAAGTAACCGTTGCAAAGACAGCACTTTCCATGGTGACAATGCCAACCGCAAAACGGGCAGCCCTCTACGGTAATGATCTCGGCGGGTTAGACTTGAAAAAAGCTGTAACGATTGATTCACAATTCAAAGCAACAGCTACTTTCAATAACCTGTTATTGCCTGCCAACTATTTATCCAGCATCAATGGCAATATTCTCGGCGGAAATCGTATTACTGGAGGTGGTGTTATTCCCCCAACGCCGCAATTAGTGCGTGACAAGTTGGAGTTACGCATCCACCGCGTAATGTGCAATGACGAAACAGATCCTGAATGGTGGGGGGATGACAGCATTGCCATTGCAGGCATTGCCACTAATGCAGCGAGTGCAACGAGTAACCCCATTGGTGAACGCTTCGTTGGTTCATTTAGTGATGGTCGTTATCGAGATTACACACCCCCGATGAGCCTCCACATCTTTAATCTACGTGACGGTGCAAATACTTGGCCCAAATACTATTCTGTCGCTTTACTGTTGGCGGAAAAAGATTCGGGTGGATTTAGCACTATCATTAACCGACTATTTGACCAAATAAGGGCAAGAGTTGACACATACCTGCGTAACATCAGAGGTTTTTGGGCACAAGTCGCTGCTGTAGTATGGAATGTTGTCAAAAGGCTTCTTGATTGGATTCGTAATTTGTTCGCTGACGATGTATTCGATCCTGTCATTGCCCGTATTGGGATACCGTCAATGGAAGCCACATGGGCAAATGGTGCAACCGATGGCCCCGAACTTCAAGCTCGCTTCGTTGGTCACGGCGGTACATATACTGTCACTTATGATTGGCGGCTGTTTGTTTAGCAAGCCGCCTAAGCACTAATGACAGCAATACAACAGTATTGAACTGCAAATCAACCTGTGCCGGGAAACTGGCGCAGGTTTAACCCACCTATTCCCTTGCCATCCCCGTATTGAGATACACCAACAGCCTTGAAAATGGCAAAATAGACCCCACCCTTGCCCTGACTTAATAATAGCTCTGGTGTTGATATGTTATTGCGCGTTACCCTGATTATCCTGCTAATAATTGCTACGTTAATGGCAGGTATTTGGGCGTACCGACATTTCATCACGCCACCTCCCACACCACCCGTTGTACTGATCCCCACCCCGCCCTACACAACACCTAGCTTACCGCCTGTACTGAAACCCATTCCACCCGCACACGTGACAAAACTGCTGAACTCCGTATTCAAACAAGTGGATGTTACCCGCTCGTATGACCCTAGCTATGTCAACTTGAAATACCCCGGCGGCGATGTCAAGGAAAGCACGGGCGTGTGTGCCGATGTGGTGGTTCGCGCCTTCCGCGCCCAAGGCGTTGATCTGCAAGCGGCATTGCACGAAGACATGCGCAAGGCTTTCAATGAATATCCGAAAAAATGGGGCATGAAAGCCCCTGACACCAATATCGACCACCGTCGGGTCTACAACCTGATGAAGTTTTTCGAGCGTAAGGGTAAATCTTTACCGATTACCAACAACCCGGACGATTACCTGCCCGGCGATGTGGTGGCTTGGGATTTAGGCAAAGGGCAAGGCCATATCGGCATCACCACCCAGTACAAAACCCCGGATGGCGTGCCGCTCATGGGGCATAACGTTGGTTATGGCACGAACATCGAAAATGCGCTGTTTTTCTGGCCTATTATTGGGCATTACCGCTATTTCAATGCACAGGGAGACGTGAGCGCAACTCGTCCCGGTCATACCACCACTGGCCTTCCACGATAGCATCGACCACTTGCCCCAAACGCGGCAGGAACACTTTCGGGTTGAGCAAATCCAAGCGGTTCAGCCAGAGGTTCATTGCTTCCTGCGAGTTGACATTGCTGTGACGTTCGGCAACTTTCGCCAGCATTGCGCCAGTAAGGAACATTACGCTGTCGCGCTTTTCGCCTTCCAACCGTAAATCAGCGATGTAATGCGCCACCGCAGCCGCTACCGCTGCACCATCTGCCTGCGCTGGAGTGGCATCAATCAAGTGGTTGAGCATAATAATCGTCAGTTGTGGATCAATCGGGTAAGTGACCGCCAGCCAAATACCATTGCCCAAAGCAGGCACGGAAGCAGGCAAATCGCAGCGGTACAGCACATCGCAGCAACGCACAGCCTCTTCCCAACGCTCGCCATCGCGGAAAATGGCAAACGATTCGCGGGTCATGCCCCACGCGGCTTCGCGCATTCCCGGCTCTTCCAATTCCAGCATGATTTCGGCAATTTCGTATTGCACATTGGCACGTTCCAGTGGGTTGCTATTGGGGGTAAGCTGCATTAGCTGCGCTTGGCGTTGCGCGAGTTCATTTTTCAGCAATTGACGGGAATCAGCGCCGCCGGTGAATTCAACAGGAGTGGTATCGCTCATGGTATGATGCCTGCAATCCAAAATGTGGCAAGGATAGCAGCCCACACCGGGCGGTAACATAACCCTTATGTAAGACTCAAGATACAGGAGAGAACAGGCATGATTGGACTGTTGCGCGGCACACTACTGGTCAAACAACCACCCGACTTGATGCTGGATGTGAATGGCGTCGGCTATGAAGTGCAGGCTTCCATGACCACTTTTTATGACCTGCCGGAATTGCACGCTGAAGTCACGCTCTACACCCATTTTGTGGTGCGCGAAGATGCCCAATTGCTCTACGGTTTCAGTTCCCAAACCGAACGCGAACTGTTCCGCCACCTACTGAAAGTGAATGGCGTAGGGCCGAAAATGGCACTGGCTATCGTTTCCGGCATGAATCCGCTGGAATTCAACCAAGTGATCCACGCGGCAGACATTGCCCGCTTGAGCCGCATCCCCGGCGTCGGTAAGAAAACTGCCGAGCGGCTAGTCATCGAATTGCGTGACCGTTTGCCGAAAACTGACGACAGCAACAACACTTCGTTGCCTAGCACACCACAAACCCCGACCGTTTCTAACAGTGACGAAGCCATCAATGCACTGTTGGCACTGGGGTACAAACCTACCCAAGCCAGCCAAATGATTGCCGCTTACGAAAACCAGAACTTGAGTGTGGAAGAAATGATCCGCCAAGCGCTGCGTGCCAGCCTGAAGTGACAGTATTCACCTGCCGTATTGTCACCTGACACGCTCTTGTCAGTTGCGATCTGTCAATCCTGTCACTTTTTGACAGAAATACTGCCTGCCAAACCTGCCAAGCCCGAACCAGAAAATCCAACTTATCCTTATAGAACATAAACTTAATTAATTAATGGATGAGTTGGCACGGGGGTTGCAAATACCTATTTGCATAAGGGACGACAAAAACAATAAGAAAGGGTTAAAGGACGATTTTTACCAGCAAGCCCCAAGAGGTAGAGAGCAGGCATAAGCATCAATAACAATAAAGCGCCTGACCATACTTCGACTCCTCTATCCCCTGCGGACGACGCGGGGGAAATTTAAACCGGGAGTCCGGTGGTTTTACAACAAGTTTCAGCAAGCCCCAAGAGGGTAGAAAGCAGCCACAGCATATCAATAACAATAAGTTGCTGCTCGCCCAACGAAACCCCCTGTCCGCAGGGGGCATCGGTTTCCTTCCGAAAGAGGAAAAACGTTAGCAGGGAAGCTAAACAAGCTAACAACAACAATAAATACCAATAATAATAACTTTTGCCCGTGTTGACTGCCCCCGTTCGTCGGGGGCTGTGTTTTTTTGCGTTCAAATAATATCCAACTATATCCATAGTTATAGTTACCGCTACCATAGTCATATTCCCCTCCTAAATCCGCACTGTAGACTAGAAGCCTAGTGATAAAACATTAACCCCCATGGCTTGCGAGGGAGAATCATGAGAAAACACCGGGTTCTATTATATACCGCTGTATTTATTTTAAGCGGTTGCAGGGGCGGCTCAACCGCCAGCAGCAATGGGCTGACGGTCACGCTGTCCTCAAGCAACGCTGCAAAGGCAGCAGAACTCTCAATGACAGCCCCCAGTGCCGTCATGTCTTTTATGGAGGGATTCTCATCCGATATCCCCACTGATGTCGTGACAGACATTGAAGCCCGCACAACGGCAAGACAAGCAGGCATTGCTGCCCGCATGAGCGCCAGTCGTGAAGAAGAAGCCTGTGATGGCGGTGGAAAAATCATTACCGACCAAACTGATACACAATTTATCCTCACCTTCGAAAACTGCACGGAGAGCGAAAATATTGCGGCGACGGACAATACGCCCGCCTATTCATCAACAAACATCACGAATGGCACAATTACTTTTGCTGACAGCACAGTAGACGGCTATCCCGAAGCTGAAATGGTGAGCTTTAACCTAACAGATAGCTCAACCACTAGTGATGGGGAAGAAGAGGCCATAACAGAACAAGGCTCTTTCATCACTGGCTACAGCGACACGGGCTACATCATCAAAAATATGAACATGAGCATAAGCAATCGCGGAAGAACCTCCACAGGGACGAACTACAATTACAGCATTGCCACACAAGACTTCAGCATCACCGTAGATGGGCAAGCCGGAACACAAACCCTAATGGGCAAAGTGACTAGTCACGGCACAGATGAAAGTGGTGAAGCGATGTTAGAGGGGACATTTATGGTAGAAACCACGAGTCCGGTTGACTTTGACCAAACCATGGGGGAATACAAAATTACTGGGGCGAATGCTTCAACGGTGATTACTCGATTAGACCCTGCGGGCATTTATGTTGAAATAAATGGTGAATCACCAACATTTTATGCTTGGGACGATACCGATGCTTATTTCTCAGGCCAGACTTTACCATAAATCATTATTAATAATCACCCAAGGAGTAATGCCCGATGCTTTATCAGAAACATTCAATAATTAAACTTGCTTTTTTATTACTATTGATGATCTTTGCAAACACTGAAATAGCATTTGCTAATGGCGGCACTGGCAGGGGCGATGGTGACGGAACTTTTGGTTATCAAAGCAGTAGTGAATCCAAAATAGTCAGAACTTTCTGTGGTGGTTATATTCGGGATGTAGACCAAACTGTTAACGATGGAACGACTCGTGCATTAGGAAATTGCTTAATGGAAGTGCGGGAAATGTATAAACACCGCCCCCCTTACATGCGCAACATGAGCAAATGCAGCATGTTAGATAGTGCAGCAGCAGAGTCTTGCGCAGGACATTGGGGACTGTTTGGACTTAACCATCAGGGCTGTAAAACTAATTTCATAAGAAATGTTGGTCGCAATCCCGGATGGTATAATAATTTTGGATACTGCAATGAATCCTGCCCCAGAATTAACCCGCCCGACATAAATGCATACCCGATTGACCTACCGCCTTGCGGTATTAATACTAATGCTGGGTTCTAATTGATACATGGCCTAACGCGGGGTATGAATGAAGCATTGGCTACTGGCGGGTTTGCTGTACGGCTTAGCTTTTCCATCATGGGAGGGCGTAGAGCTTGCACCACTGGCGTGGATTTCCCTGATACCATTGCTCTTACCCCGGTCTGTGCGACTACCCTTCTGGCGTTATTTCTACACCGCCTTACTATTTGGTGTATTCGGCAGCCTGATAGCGGGGCATTGGACATTAGGGAATAGCTGGAGCCTCGGTTTACTAGCAGTCGCGTGGCATGGCTTGATTGTTGCCCTACCGTTATGGTTATTTCGCTGGCAAGTCAGCAAGCAAGGTTATACGGCTGGATTATTCACCCTCCCGTTTTGCTGGACAGCTTGGGAATGGTTCGCTGCTAATAACCAGCCATTCTTTTGGGGAGCATTGGGAGCAACCCAATCCAATCAAACGTGGTTAGTGCAGTTCGTTGATTTGACTGGCGTGTGGGGAATCAGCTTTTGGATAGTGGCGCTGAATGCCGCATTAGCTTACCAACTGGCTATCAACAAATATTGGGCAAAATCCAGCGTGCTTACCACTATTGCCGCTACGCTTTGTGCTTTCTTATTCCCCCCCGTGCTATATGCGCAATGGTACATTCACGCCCCCACACCAAGGGTAAAAGCTGAATTACGGCTAGTCTTACTCGAACCTGATGCACAACAGCAAGCTGGGGAAAAAGCCATTTATGCCCTAATGGATACCTTAGATAAACGCCAGTTAGATATGGTGGTATGGCCTGAGTCCATCTTTCCTAATATGCCATTCCACAATCCAGACTTTGCTGACAATATCCGTCGCTGGGATACGCCCATCCTGATAAGCTTCATTGGCAACCAGCCGAATATGAGCCGCCCCGGTTTTGATGATCAATATGCCGCAGCCATGATGATGGACAACGCTACCATAACGCGGATTATGGAAGGCCCTGTACTGACGCTGTTAGAGCCGCATTACCGCAAGCAACGGCTTGTGCCACATACCGAGTTACAACTGATACCTGACGCACTGCTACGCCTTTTCCCAACGCTGGAACAATACCTGCCAGCGCGGATGCAATATGCCAAGCAAAGTAGCCCACCACTGCACCTTTCCACCCGCACGGGGCAAGCGCTCACCGTATCGCCGCTTATTTGCTATGAAGCGGTATTTCCCCATCTGGCAGCAAACGCGGCACATGATGGGGCAGATGCGTTATTCATCCTAGCCAACGACATCCACTTTGGCGCGACAGAAAGCTGGCAAGCAGCCTCCTTCGCACGGCTACGGGCAATCGAAACGCGCCGTCCGGTGGTACGCACCAGCACCTCCGGCGTGGTGGGCGTGATTGATTACCTCGGTAATTGGCAAATGCGGGATAATAGCCGCCAAGCTGGCGCATATTCAGTAACCGTGGCTCTAACGGATACCGCCCCCAGCGTTTATGGGCGCTGGATAGATATTTTCCCAAAACTATGTGCCATGATTACCCTGCTAAGCTTCTTGATGAATCATGCCAGTCGCCATTGGAGGGTAAGCATGTATGCCAACATTACTCATCGTTGATGACCACCTGTTGTTTATGGAAGGGCTTAGCCTTGTCCTCAAAATGCGAGAGCCTGCTTTTAAGCTATTACAGGCAAACACGCTGGAACTGGCAAAACAACAGATCAAGCACCATTCAGTTGACTTAATTTTACTCGACCGCACCCTCCCCGGCACAGACAGCCTTCAGCACCTACAAGCCTTCTGGGATGTTACACCAACAGTACGGATTGTAATGATTTCAGCAGCAGACTCCCCACGCTATATACGCGAAGCACTGGATGCAGGTGCTGCCGGGTTCATCCCCAAAACAGTTGATCCCAACATCATGGTTGCTGCCATCAAACGGGTATTGACTGGTGGCATTTACATACCGGAACACTTTTACCGCCAAAGCAAGGAAACGCCACTCCTCACCCCACGTCAGCAAGAAATCATGGGGCTAGCCGCTACCGGGCAAACCAACAAGCAAATAGCGCAAGCACTCAACCTAACTGAGGGTACTGTAAAAGTCCATTTCAACAGCATCCTCAAACTGTTGAGTGCCACCAACCGTACCCAAGCGGTGCAACGGGCGCGTTTGCTAGGACTTATTACCTGATGGCATTGCTCAGCCAAATCGCATTGGATGAGCGCATCCGTCTTGAGAGGACTAACGCCAGCTTGGGCGTGGTAGGCGCGACGCTCGGTGCGGCAGTACTGTTCGCCTTTTACCCCCAAAATAACCCCACAGCGCATCTCATCGGATGGTGGTTTTTACTGCAAGTTGTTGTTTGCGGGACATGGCTGGCTTTTGCCAGTACATATACCCGCTACCTTGTACAAGCAAGACGGTTATGGCCTTACATTTCTACCGCAACCAGCACACTTTCAGGTCTTATTTGGGGCATCGGATGGGAATTATTTTCACACAGCGGTAACGATACGGTCACAATTATGTTCACCGTCGCCTTAATTGCCGTGGTCGCTGGCGGCGTTATGGCAACCATCTTCCACCTGCCCACCATGTTTGCCTTCGTCGGGTGTAGTGTCATACCCACCATGTTCAGCGCCCTTGCCCAAAATAGTATTTTTTACCCGTGGTTTGCTGTGGGTACTCCCGTTTTTACCTTTGTTTGTTTGACCTTTGGGCTAAATGTCCACTATTTCCTGATGAACACCTTGGAGCAGAGGGAGAAAAACAGCCAGTTAGCACAACAACTGGCGCACGAAAAACAACAGGCCGAACAGGCAAACCAAGATAAAACCCGCTTTCTGGCGGCTGCTAGCCACGACTTACGCCAACCGTTACAAGCCATGCACTTTTTCCAGTACGCGCTAGGGGACTTACTGACAAACCCCAGCGAAGTACAAATCCTCGATAAACTCAAGGAGTCCACAACGTCACTTGCGGATTTATTAGATTCCTTACTGGATATTTCCAAGCTGGATGCAGGTACAGTGGACATTCGCCCGCACGCCTTTCCTGTCGATGACCTGTTGGGGCCACTGTATTACCAATATTCCATCGTCGCTGCCAATGCAGGGTTATCCATGCACTACGTACCCAGCAGCGTTTACCTTTACTCCGACCCAAAACAATTGGAACGGGTCATTCAAAACCTTATTGTCAATGCGATCAGACACATGGGGCAAAAAGGCCGTATTGTACTCGGTGGACGGCGGCATAATGGCAAGTTCCGTATCGAAGTATGGGATAACGGTGTGGGCATTCCTGCATCCAAACTGGGAGAGGTTTTCCGCGAATTTTACCAATTGAACAACCCGGAACGTAACCGCAACAAAGGGCTGGGCTTGGGACTTTCCATCGTCAAACGCTTGCTTGATCTGCTGGGGCATGAAATAAATGTGCGATCCACCCCCGGCAAAGCCACCATATTTTCGGTCACAGTGCCGTTAGCAAAACCTACTCCCCTATTACACACAGCAGATTTCCAACATTATTTCCACGACAAACCCGAAAAATCAGGACGGGTGCTTGTCATTGAGGATGATGAAAACGTTGCCGACTCACTCAAGATGTTGCTCGAAATCTGGGGTTATGAAGCAATCACCACACCTACCGTTACACCAGCAGTATTGGCAGATTGCCAGCATATTCAGTGCATCATCAGCGATTATCAGTTAGAGGAAGGGCAATCCGGCATTGAGGCTATCCAGCAATTGCGTGAGCAGGCGGGGGCTTGCATTCCCGCTATCCTGATCACTGGCAACACCTCACCACACGTATCCGAGGCACTGAAAAAAGTTGATGTTCGCATCAGCTACAAACCCATTAACCCCAAAGTGCTAAAACAATTACTCATTCAGGTGCTGCAACCTGCCTCTCCTCCTGTTTAGCAAGATTCCAAGCATTTTCCATCTGTTCCAGATTGGCATCCTCCAGCGAAATCCCTTGCGCTTGCAACAATGCTTCCACCCGCAAAAACCGCCGCTCGAATTTGTGGTTCGATAGGCGCAAAGCATTTTCCGCATTCACCCCCAACAACCGCGCCATATTGGTCGCCCCCATCAGCACATCACCGACTTCTTCTTCAATCCGCGCAGACGATTCACCTTGGGCAACCGCATCCCTTACCTCATCCAACTCTTCGTGGATTTTAGGGATGACTTGTTCCCAATTGTCCCAATCGAAACCGACCCGCGCTGCCCGCTGCTGCACCTTTTGGCTACGGCGTAAGGCTGGCATTGCTGTGGGTATGCCTGCAAAGAAATTATCAGGTTCGGATTTTGCGCTGCGCTCATCCTGCTTGATGCTTTCCCATGCCTGTTTTTGCGACCGTTCGTCAGAAAATACCGTATCCCCAAACACGTGCGGATGCCGCCGGATCATCTTGGCGGAAATGCCCGCCACCACATCGTTGAAGCCAAACAAACCTTGTTCCTGCGCGATTTGTGCCATAAACACGATCTGGAACAGCAAATCACCCAATTCATCACACAAGGCAGGCGCATCTTGGCGGTCAACCGCATCCGCTACCTCGTAAACCTCTTCCAGCGTATGCGGCAAGATCGTTTGCCAAGTCTGCTTGATGTCCCACGGGCAACCCTGCTGGGGATCACGCAATCGCGCCATAATCATCAACAGTTCATCGACTGGAGTACGGGCTGATCCTGTTTTGCCTTGCATCGTATTTTCCTGTGGCGTATCGTGGGCTTGTCGTGCAGTATACACAATGTGGTAATAATGCTACATTTGTAGGAGAAAGTGTGCTATGTATATGGCAGTTCAGGGTGGTTTCACCTATAATCTCCCCGAATGTTGTATATTTAGCACATTGCTGACCAAAACATCCGTGTGCGGAAGTCTGTTAAAGCAGACGAGCACAACTGACTAATTACCTCAACAATTTGAACTCAAAACCAGGCTTAAGGAGATCACAATGACTCTGAAGAAAGTTGCAGGCATCAGCATAGCTGCCCTGATGGCAGTTATGATGGCCACCACTGCTCAAGCAGCAGAAAACGGCAAATACGTCCAGAACAGCGCTGGCGAAGCTGTGAAAAACAGCAATGAAGGCACTTGCGTCCAAGCCCAATTCGGCAGTATGCCAGAAGGCTGCGAAGCTGCTCCGCCAAAACCAGAACCACCAAAACCACAGCCACCAAAACCACAACCACCTCAAAAGTTGGTTTTGAACGCTGATGCGAACTTTGACTTTGACAAAGCTACCCTGAAACCTGCTGGCAAAGCCAACTTGGATCAGTTCATGGCTGGTATGGGCGGCGCTAAAGTTTCTGCTATCACTGTTGTTGGTCACACTGACAGCGTAGGTACTGATGCTTACAACCAAGGCTTGTCCGAACGTCGTGCATCTTCCGTTGCTGGCTACCTGTCTAGCAAAGGCGTTCCTGCTGCTGCTATCCAAGCGTCTGGCAAAGGCGAATCTCAGCCAGTTGCTGACAACGGTACTAAAGCAGGCCGCGCTGCTAACCGTCGTGTAGAAGTTACAGCTAACACTGTGAAGTAATTCAACAGTGCTTTCGCGAGAAAAGCCGGGTATATCCCGGCTTTTCTTTTTTCTGCCCAGAATGAATATTTCACCCCCATGCTATCTTCAGCTATCATAGCTGGCTTTTATTTTTGGTCGGATCGTGCTTTTTCTGGAGACAGAACAATATGTCAATCAAAGTGGCAGTACCCAAGGAAACGGCTGAAGGTGAACGCCGGGTCGCTATCGAGTCCAGCGTCATCGCCAAACTCGCCAAACTGGGTGCAGAAGTCCTAGTCGAAACTGGCGCAGGCAGCGCTGCACACATCCCTGATTCTGCCTTTACGGGCGCAACCATCATCCCATCGGCGGCAGAATTGTATCAGCAAGCGGACATCGTGCTGAAAGTCCAACCCCCTGATGAAGCCGAAATCGCTTTGCTGAAAGACGGCTGCGTGTTGATTGGCACATTACAGCCTTACAAACACCCGGAACGGATCGCCGCACTCAAGGCAAAAAACATTACCGCATATGCGATGGAACTGATCCCACGCATTTCCCGCGCTCAAGCAATGGACGTACTGTCCTCGCAGGCTGCGGTTGCTGGTTACAAAGCTGCCATCATGGGCGCTGACCTTGCTTGCCGCTTCTTCCCGATGCTGACCACGGCGGCGGGAACTATCCGCCCTTCCAAAGTCATCATCATTGGCGTGGGTGTCGCTGGCTTACAGGCCATCGCTACAGCCCGGCGTTTGGGGGCAGTCGTGGAAGCGTATGACGTGCGCTCCGCCACCAAAGAGCAGGTACAATCCTTAGGTGCAAAATTCATCGAATTGGGCATCACCGCCGAAGGCGCCGGTGGTTACGCCCGCGAATTGACTGCCGAAGAAAAGCAAAAACAACAGGAAGAATTGGCGAAACACATTGCCACAGCAGATGTATTGATCACCACCGCAGCGGTTCCCGGTCGCCCTTCCCCTAAAATCATCCCCGAATCCACCGTGGATGGTATGAAATCGGGCGCGGTCATCATTGACCTTGCAGCAGAAGGCGGCGGCAACTGCACGCTGACCCAACCGGGTAAAACCATCGTGCATAACGGCGTGGTCATCCACGCACCGCTGAACGTGCCGAGCCAAGTGCCGGTACATGCTTCGGAAATGTACGCCAAAAACCTGCTGAATTTCCTCACCCCAATGCTGAAAGACGGCGCTTACGCCCCCGACTTCAATGATGAGGTAATTGCAGGGGCATTGCTTACGCACGAAGGTAAGATCATGAACGAATCCATCCGCCAATTGGTTGAAGGAGCTTAACAATGGACGGCTTTATCGCAGTTTACATCTTCATGCTGGCGGCTTTCACCGGCTATGAAGTCATTTCCAAAGTTCCTGTCATCTTGCACACGCCGTTGATGTCCGGCTCCAACTTCGTCCACGGCATCGTGCTGGTTGGGGCAATGGTGGCACTAGGGCAAGCGCAAGGCTTTATGGAACAGTTAGTCGGTTTCATCGCCGTGGTACTGGGAGCCGGGAATGCGGTCGGCGGCTACGTCGTCACTGAACGGATGCTAGAAATGTTTAAAAGCAGCAAGGGAGGGAAGTAAGCCATGAGTCTTGTTGAAATTTCTTACTTCGCAGCAGCGGTACTGTTCATCCTTGGCTTGAAACAGATGGCCTCCCCCGTTACAGCGCGGCGCGGCATCGTGTGGGCTGGCGTGGGCATGGTGCTGGCAACTGTCATTACGTTTGTCCACCCACAAGTTCACGGCAACTACCTCCTGATGTTACTGGCTATTGGTATCGGTGGAGGCATTGCATGGAAAACGGGCAAAGAAGTTGCCATGACTGATATGCCGCAAATGATTGCGCTCTACAACGGCATGGGCGGCGGCGCAGCAGCGGCGATTGCTGCGGTGGAACTGATCAAGCAGGAACCGATGTCCGATAGCGTGCAAATGCTTGCCATTTTCGGTGCATTGATTGGCTCAATTGCCTTCTCCGGCTCGCTGATTGCTTTCGCCAAATTGCAAGGCATCAAGCAATTACGCGGCGCAATCCGTTTCAAAAACCAGCAACGCATCAATGCCGGGCTGTTTGTTGTCACTGCGTGGATGGCCTTGGGCATCGCTACCAGCGGCACGGATTACGGCATGTTTACGCTGTTCCTGTTCTTCGCACTGGCGCTGGCGTTCGGCGTGATGATGACGCTGCCGATTGGTGGCGCGGATATGCCCGTGGTGATTTCACTGTACAACGCTTTCACTGGCCTTGCAGTCGGTTTTGAAGGCTTCGTGCTGGAAAACCCTGCGATGATGATTGCCGGGATCGTGGTCGGTTCTGCGGGTACGTTGCTCACGCAGTTGATGGCCAAAGCCATGAACCGCCCCATTACCAACGTCTTGTTCAGCAACTTCGGCGAAACCACGGGTGAAGCGCAGGAAGTCACTGGCGCGATGAAAGCAGTGGAAGCCCCTGACGCAGCCATCATGATGGCATTCGCGGAAAAGGTCATCATCATCCCCGGTTACGGCATGGCAGTCGCACAAGCGCAGCACAAGGTCTGGGAACTGGTGAAACTTCTGCAAGATCGCGGCGTTACCGTCAAATTCGCCATCCACCCTGTCGCTGGACGGATGCCGGGGCACATGAACGTGCTGCTGGCGGAAGCGGGCGTTCCGTATGACATCATCTATGACCTCGACGAAATCAACGAAGAGTTCAACACCGCCGATGTAGCACTGGTAATCGGTGCAAACGACGTGGTGAACCCGGTAGCACGCACTGACCCGAACAGCCCAATTTACGGGATGCCGATCTTGAATGCCGATCACGCCAAAAACGTGATCGTGGTCAAGCGTGGTCAAGGCGCTGGCTTCTCCGGCGTTGAAAACCACCTGTTCTTCGCGGACAACTGCCGGATGCTGTACGGCGACGGGCAAGCAGTAGCGAGTGAATTGATCGCGAATATTAAGGAAATCTAAGAAGCCCGTTATAAGACGCCCGGCCTATAGCACACTTTAGGCCGGGCTTAAGATACTCACTGCGGCGCTTGCCGCCACTCCTCTACCCCGCCTGTCAGCAAACCATAAACCGCCTCCGACGCCAGCTTAATCTTGCCGCCATGCAAGAAATAGCGTGTATGGGAAACCGGGTTTTCCGCCCCCAACAGCAAGGTTTCGTTGTTAAAGCTCAGTGCGACATTAGCGGGGGCAAGCCCGTACTGTTTAAGGTCTTTGCCAGTAGCGTCGTAGCTGGCCTCCACGGTTTCATCCAAAAGCGTAAGCAGTTGCGCCAACTTATTTGAATCCACATCGAATTTCTCGGGCACAAGCATTTTCCACTTGCCAGCCTGTTTTTCCAACAGCATAAACTCCGGCTTTGCCGTCCCCGGATGGTGCGCAATGGTAACGCGGGTAACGTCCGCCTTGCCCAAACCCAACAAAGTTTCTGGCGCTTTATGCTGCGCATTGGACTGCCACCAGACGAATGCCCCCAACCCCACCACCAGTAGCAGCAGCGCAAAGTTGAGTAATAAACGGCGTGATTGGGTATGATCCATTAGCGTTTCCTCCGCCGCCACCAAATGAGCGTTCCGGTCAACACCAAGCCTATCGGCAGCACGAACAGGAAAAAGATTGCCAAGACGTAACCGCTGGTTTCGCCCCATGCCAGTTGCGTATCCGGGGCGCGGATCGTCGGCACTGCCAACAGCTTGTCGTCAGCACTGAGCCAATTGAAGATGTTGCTGGCAAGATCGAGGTTTGCCCCATGCCCGACGAAATTATTGAGCATGAAATCGCTGTCGCCGACCACCACCACGCGCTGCTGGCGGCCTTTGGCATTGGCTTTATCTTTGGCGTCCAAGGTGCGCGTCAGACTTACCCCAATCGGCAACGGCCCCGGTAGGTCATTGCTGCCTTCGTCGAATGCCACAGCACCTGTCAGCACGCCACTGGTTTCCAGCCAACTGGTCGGCAAAGTATTAAGGAATTCATCCACTTGCCACGCCAACGCCCCAGTCTTTTCGTTGGCTTGCGGATCGCGGGCAACCATCGTGGCAAATGGGAACAGGGTTTGCACATTGCCCAGCTTCCGCACGATTTCAGACTTGCCGTAATCCACCACCGGAATCACTGCCGGGTGCTTGATACCCAATAATTCTTGTAAGGCTTGGTTGGCGTCAATCACCGTACCATCTTGGATTTGCAAGCCCAATAATTCTTCCAAGGGTTGCAAACCGTGCAAACCGCCAGGGTCTTGCAGCCACAGCAAGTTACCACCTTGCTCCGCATACTTTTTCAGCACCGCCACTTCACCGGGTAATAAATCCTGTTGCGGGGAAGCGATCACCGCAAAACTGGCATTTTCCGGGATGGATTGGGTGCGTACCAGATTGTGTGGTTGCACCTTGAAACCGTTGCGTTGCAGGTTTTCCACCAGCTTTGACATGCCGGTGGATTCGGTTGCCAGCGGGTTGCGCTCATTGTGGCCTTCGATGAACACCACCAAGCGTTCCCCACCCCTGCTCATGCGTTGGATAGCATTGAGCATGACCTGCTCGCCAGTCGATTCCACCACTTCGCTGCGCTCACCGAGATGGATGGCAAGCTGCCCGCTGTATTGGATGTTGTCCTGTTTTGCCCGCACCGGATCAAGATCGGGGTTGACGAATTCAATGCTGGTGTCTGGCTTTACCCGCTTGTACTTATCCACCAGCTTGTTGACCTGCGCTTGCAAAGCGGGATCATCCGGCACATAGGCAATGAATTTCAGCGGCTTATCCAGCGTTTTCAGCAAAGATTGGGTAGGCTGCGACAGGCTATTACGGCTACCATACGTCCAATCCGCCTCAAATTTGAATTCGCGCCCCAAGAAACCCAGCAAGCCAATCACCACCAAAAACAGCAGGTAGAAAATCCCGTTTTGCAAGCCAATCCAGCGGTGGGCATTTTTACTCATTTTCATGTTTTATTACCCTTGCAGCCGGTCATTATCGAGTTTACGTATGGTCAACGTCAGGAAGCCGACGATGAACAGCAGGTAATACACCAAGTCGCTGCTGTCGAACATGCCTTCCAGAAATGACAGGAAATGCCCGAAATGCGACAGGTAGACGAACACTTCGCTGCCGGTTCCCTGCGAACTACCGGAGATGTACAGCACCACCAAAAACAGCAACAGACCAAAGGTCATCACCGCCGCAATCACAGGCTGCCGGGTCAATGACGACAGGAACAAACCCGCTGCCGCAAAGGAAGCCAGCAACAACACCAACCCCAAGGCCGCGGCCGCAAACTTACCCCAATCCAAGCCCGTGCCAAAGCTCAACGACAACGGCATCAAACTCAGCAGTGCCACCATCAGCAACACAAACAGCAGCACCCCGAGGTATTTCCCCAGCACAATTTGGGTATTGGAAATCGGCGAAGCGGTCAGCAATGCCAAGGTCTGGTTCATGCGTTCTTCCGCAAACTGGCGCATGGTAATCAGCGGCATCACCACCAGCATGATGATCCCCGCCCACAGGTACAGTGCAGAAACCACCAAATCGCTGATCCCCGGCGGGTCTTCCATACCTGCCACTTGCGGTTGGATTTGCGTCAGGTATTCGTTCAACCCCAACAAAAATATCCACGCAAGGATAAACTGCACCACCGCCAAAATGCTCCACGCCAACGGTGAAACGAACATGCGGCGGAATTCGGTCAGGCCAATGGCAAAAATCGCATTCATGCAGCAACCTCCTCAGCGTGCGCTTCATTGGCATCGGCTTCACGGAAAATCAGGTCGAAAAATACCTGTTCCAGCGACTCCACGCCTTCGAGGGTATCATTGAACACCGTTTTGCCCCGATTGAGAATTTGCACCCGATCACACACCGCTTGCACTTCTGGCAAGATGTGGGTGGAAAGGATAATGCCGTGCTCTTGCCCCAACTCACGGATCAGACGGCGGATTTCGCGGATTTGGATCGGGTCGAGGCCAACCGTAGGTTCGTCGAGGATGACCACAGCGGGGTTATGCAAGATCGCTTGGGCAATCCCGACGCGCTGGCGGAAGCCCTTAGAGAGATTGCCGATCAGGCGCTTGCCGACGCTTTCCAGCCCACAACGCTCCGTGGCGCGATCCACCGCCGCCTTGCGCTCCTTGACAGGAACGTTACGCAAACGGGCGCAGTAGTGCAGGTATTCACCCACGGTCAGGTCGCGGTAAACGGGCGGCTGTTCCGGCAAGTAGCCGATTTGCTGTTTGGCTTTGCGCGGTTCGTCCAGCAGGTCGATGCCATTGATAAGGATTTCGCCCATCGTGGGGGCAAGGTTGCCGGTCAACATCTGCATGGTGGTAGATTTGCCTGCACCATTGGGGCCGAGCAACCCTAACACTTCGCCCTTGCGCAGTTGTACCTCCAGATTGTCGACAGCGCAGTGGTCACTGTAGTAACGTGACAGCCCCGATGCTACCACCAATAGTTCTTGCTGATTATTTATCATGCTTCCCATGCCTGTGTAATGGCTTATGACGTTTGATTTTGCCTGCTGCGAGTATAAGGACTGCTGTCCCAAATGTGAACAATCCGCCAAGCTGGATTGACGGCGGCGTGCCGAACGCATTAGGCTTATACAGAGGGAGTCAGTAAAGACAGGGAATAGTATCCGCCAGCAACAACCGATAGGTGCAAAGGTTAGGGCGTGACGGAGTGGGTTAGTACTGACAAAATGCTGGAGAACGGACAACAAATGATCAAGTTACTACAAAGGGAATGGTATCTGCTCACTAGCAGACCCCATAAAGATGAAGTGGCAGAGGAAAATTTGGACAGGCAGGGGTATGAAGTTTACCGTCCGCTTGCCAAACGCCTGCACAAAAGCCGGGGAAAAATGGTGACGCGCGTTGAGTCCCTGTTTCCCCGTTACATGTTTATCCATTTAGATGGTGGCATTCACGACAACTGGGCACCGATCCGTTCGACCTTAGGGGTCAATACCTTGGTGCGCTTCGGCAGGGCAAATTTGCCTACCCCTGTACCTGAATCCTTGATCCTGACCCTGAAAGCTCAAGAAGACATGCTAGGGGAAAAAGCGATTGACCTTGACCGCTTCCACACGGGTGAAAAGGTCATCATCACCGAAGGCCCTTTCAAAGGATTGGAAGCTGTGTTCCAACAGTACGATGGTGAAAATCGCGCTTTTATCCTGTTGAAAATTTTGCAAACGCAACGCCCCAGCAAAATGGTAATCTCGCCCGCCCACTTGTATGCAGCGGCTTAATGGTTGAGCATCCGCCCGCCATCCACCGGAATCACTTGCCCGGTGATGTAATCGGCGTCGCGCACCAAAAATAATACCGTTTTCGCAATATCTTCCGGGCTGCCTTCACGTTTGAGGGCAGTCCGGGCCAGTAAATCTTGGTGCATGGCGTGGTTTTCCGCCATTTCAGGCCACAGGATTGCGCCGGGGGCAACACCGTTCACCCGCACTTCCGGCCCCAACTCCCGCGCCAGTGATTGGGTCAGCATCAGCAAGCCCGCTTTCGCCGCGCAATACGCCGGGTAATTTTTCAGGGGACGGAAACCGTGGATGTCCACGATGTTGATGATACAGCCGTGGTTAGCGCGTAACTGCGGCGCAGCGGCTTGCGCCAGAAACAACGGTGCTTTCAGGTTAGTTCCGATCAGGTCGTCAAACTGCTGTTCGGTCAGCGTGCCAATCGGCGTGGGATAAAAGGAAGAAGCGTTGTTTACCAACACATCCAACTTTCCGGCTTGCGTGACGGTTTGCGCAATCAGGTGTGACAAACTGGCAATGTCCAGCAAATCGCCTTGCAGCAGGAAACAGGAACCCGCACGTTGCGCATTCAGTTCCGCCTGTAAACTTTCCGCCGCCGCCACAGAACTGCGGTAATGGATCACCACCGTTGCCCCTGCCGAGTGTAAAGTGCGGGCAATCACTGCGCCGATACGCCGCGCCGCACCCGTCAGTAACACTACTTTGCCTTCTAATGTCGCCATACCCTACCTTTACGTTATAAGCTGCACCTTTTGCACCCCATCATAACCCGACATGCGCTTTACCGACACATTACCCACACCGCCCGCCGAGGCTTTGGCACACAGCGAACAACTTGCCACCCGCATCCGCACTGCAATCACCGCCAATGGCGGCCGCATCCCGTTCCGCGAATTCATGCAGATGGCCTTGTACGAACCCGGCTTAGGCTACTACGTGGCAGGCTCGCGCAAGATCGGCAAGGAAGGCGACTTCATTACCGCGCCGGAAATTTCCCCACTGTTTTCGCATTGCCTTGCCAACCAGTGTGCGCAAGTACTGATGGAACTCGGCGGCGGTGACATTCTGGAACTGGGTGCTGGCAGCGGCGTGATGGCAGCGGATATATTGCAACGCTTGGAAATGCTCAATTGCTTACCGCAGCGTTACCGCATCCTTGACCTTAGCCCGGAATTGCGTGATCGGCAACGCCAGACCTTACAAGCGAGGGTTCCGCATTTGCTGGAAAGGGTGGAATGGCTGGATCGCCTACCTGAAACGCCGATGCGCGGAGTGATTGTGGGGAATGAGGTGCTAGACGCGATGCCGGTGGAGCTATTTTCCCTCGTGGGTGGGGAAAAGGTCATCCGACAGGTCGCAATGCAAGGTGATGGCTTCGGTTTGGTGGAGGTTGGTGGCGAATACACTTCCGAATTCAACCCCGCCCTGCCCGGCTGGATGCGCAGCATGGCGGAAGTGTTGGAAGCGGGTGTGCTGCTACTGATTGATTACGGTTACGAGCACGACGATTATTACCACCCCGACCGCAGCCAAGGCACGCTGATTTGCCATTACCAACACCGCGTGCATAACCAACCGCTGCTTTACCCCGGTTTGCAGGACATCACTGCCAGCGTGGATTTCACTGCCGTGGCTGAAGCGGGCGTGGATGCGGGGCTAGAATTGGGCGGTTACACCACCCAAGCGGCGTTCCTTGCCAGCAGCGGGCTGGAGGACTTGTTCGTGCAAGCCTTACAGGACAACCCGGCAAACCAGTACAAACTGGCGCAGCAAGTGCGCACTTTGAGCCTACCGTCGGAAATGGGCGAACGTTTCAAGGTGATTGCCCTGAGCAAAGGATTTTCAGCGGAGTTGGTCGGATTTCGGTTTGCCGACCAGCGACATCGCCTATAATCTTCCCACAAAATCACAGCTTAAAGGACACTCATGGATATTATCCTGCTTCTCAAAGCCGCCATCATGGGTCTGGTGGAGGGCGCTACCGAATTTTTGCCAGTTTCCAGCACTGGGCATCTGATTCTGGCGGGCGATTTGCTCAATTTTATGGATCACGACCGCCGTAGCGTGTTTGAAATTGCCATCCAGTTGGGGGCAATCCTCGCGGTGGTGTGGGAATACCGTGCCCGTTTCGTCAGCACTTTCGCAGGCATTGGGCGTGACCCGATTGCTAACCGCCTGATCATCAATTTGGCGATTGCCTTCCTGCCGCTAGCGATTCTCGGTTTGGCCTTTGGCAAAATCATCAAGGCACACCTATTCGCGCCTGTGCCAGTAGCGATTGCGTTCATCGTTGGGGCATTCGTGATTTTATGGGCGGAAAAGCGACAGCACACCGTCACCATTCCCACGGTCGATGACATCCGCCCAATGGATGCGTTGAAACTGGGGCTGGCGCAAGCAGCAGCATTGATTCCCGGCACATCGCGTTCCGGGGCAACCATCATCGGTGGGCTGTTCTTTGGCCTGTCGCGCCAAGCAGCAGCGGAATTTTCGTTTTTCCTCGCCGTACCAACACTGGGCTTGGCTTCTGCTTACGAGATGTACAAGGCGCGTGACCTGTTCAGCGGCGGCGACCTCGGCACGTGGGCGGTCGGGTTCGTGGTTTCCTTCCTCAGTGCGATGGTCGCGGTGCGGGCATTAATCCGCTACGTCAGCCATCACGACTTCACGGTGTTCGCGTGGTATCGGATTGCGTTTGGGGTAATCGTACTGATCACGGCTTACAGCGGGCTGGTCAACTGGGTGGATTGATAACGGCAATGGGGGTTTGGAGGTCAACCATTCCAGCCCCCTGCGCATCTTCTTGCCCAGCGGGATTTCCAAATAACGGTGGGTAAAGTGCGAATAAATCAGCACCGTGACTAAAGTCAGCCCCAATACCACCGGCTTATCCCAACCCTGCGGCTTGGCGAAGTAACGCACCACCATCAGCACCACCAAATGGTTGAGGTATACCGAATAGGAAATTTCCCCCAGATACGCCAGCTTACGCACCACGCGAGACAGCCAGCCTTGCTCAAAGGCAAAAATAGCGACCATCAGCAGCGAAAGGTAGGGCACGAATACATCCATACCCATCGACGAGCCAGTGCGGCTCCAGATAATCCCCAGTACCGCCAATGCACAGAGCACTTCCAGCCACTTGGCATAACGTTCCACACGCCAATCGCCCCGGTAAAACAAGTACAGCCGGTACGACACAATCCCCAACAGGAACGATGACATCCCGCGCAACAACCCAGAATTGAGGAAACCGAAATAGTTTTCCGCCTGCGTATTCAACTGCCCGTGCTGCACAAATAGCACCATCACGCCCAATGTCCCCAGCAGGAACAGGATGCCGCTACGGGTAGCACGGGTAATCAGAAAAATGAACAGGACATTGACCCAAAATTCCACCGCTACCGACCAACTGGGGTAATTCCACGTCAGCCCCTGTGGGTTGAGGCCAATATTGTGCGTCATGGTCAGGTTCTGGATGAAGGTGAACAACGCCCCATCCGGGAACGTGGGCATCGTCCAGTAGATCAGCCAATGCACCAACATAAACATCAGCAAGGTATAGAGGTGCAAGGGATACAAGCGGGCAATACGGTGATTAATAAATTCCAGCGGGGACGCTTGCCTGCCACCATACAGGTAGCGGTGCGACAAGATAAAACCGCTCAGCACCAAAAAGAAATCCACCGCCAAATAGCCCAAACCGCCGTAGACGTGGAAATACACCACCCATAAAGCCGCCAAACCCCGCAGGGCATCCAACGCCAAGAAACGCTGCCCGCTTACCGAAACCTTTTCCACACACATAACCCTTTAGAACAATGCCTTACCTTTGGCGCTCAACGCCTTGACCTGCACCACGGAACGGCTACCACTCGCCGTATCCTTGCGGAACCCCACCCGCGCCAGCACAAAACCGGCACGTTCCCAAAAGCGCAGCAGCTCAGGGGTCATGGCATAACTGACCCCAATATAATCCGCACCACCTTGGGCAGCGAATTCTACCAGATGTTCCAATAATTGCCCGCCCAATCCCCTGTTTTGTAAGTTTGGGTGGACAGCGATGCGCATTACCCGTTCACACAGCAGTTCTGCCGCGCCGGGAATTTTGGCGTGAAATGTCAGCGTCTGCGGCACGGGATGCCCGTGTGGACGGCGTTTTCCGGCATGGATTGCGGCAGTTAGTTCCGGGTCAAGTCCCCCTTCGCGGGACAACAGGGCGACGGCAACAATCGTGCTTTGCTGTTCAAGGACGTGGATGGAAATGTCGGGGGCATCAAGCATCTGGCGCAGGTCGGAGGGGCGAGTTTGGTAATGGGCAGTGATCAGTAGGCCAAAGAGTTGGCGTAGGAGGGGTTCATTTTCTACCAATTCATCGCGGTTTAAATGGTGGTACTCCGCACATCCCCCCCCATCCCCAACCCTTCCCCCGCTAGGGGGGAAGGGGGCAAGATCGGCATCGAGTAACAGTGTTTGGTTTATGAACTGTTCCAACGGATCATGTTCCGCCCAACGGATCGGTTGGTGCAAACGCAAGGATTGCCAGCCCGGAACCCGCTCATCCAATGCTTTCTGGAAACGCAACGCAAAGCCGCGCCCGCTCCCCTCATAGCCATGCAAAGTCGTCGAAAATACACAGCGGGGGTAATGTTCCAGCATTTGCAACAGCAGTGGCACAGGAATCGCCGCCGCTTCATCCACCAGTAACACATCACCTTCCGGCAAGGTTTGCAGCAAATCATCGGGAGCAAAAAATTGCGGCGGGTTTGTTGCCGCGTGCTTAAAAACCGTTTCGACAGTAGCGCGGGAAGGCGCGGTCAGCAGCACCCGCTTTCCTGCATCAATCAATTGGCTCGCCGCCATACCGAGAGCCGCAGACTTGCCACGCCCCCGATCAGCCGTTAAAACCACTGGAACTTCAGATTGCAGAATGCTTTGGACAGCACTGGCTTGACTCCCCCCCCCTCGCCCGCTTAGCGGGAGAGGGGGACGGGGGGTGAGGGTTTTCAACATCCGCACAAACCGCCCCAAAAACCTTCCCCGCACATCCGCCGCCGTATATGGATACGGTAAAAACCGCCGGTAATCCGGGTCAGCGAACCCTGCCCAGTCGTCCAACGGCGGAGTAAGCAGGAACAACGTCCCGCCCCCACGCAAAGTCCCGCTGACCGCCGCGAAGGCATTCACATCAAAACCGCTGTGGGCATCGAACACGAGCGCAGCGCATTCTTGCCCCAGCAAGGTATGTGTTTTTTTGGCAGGTAACGCCCCCGCCACCTCCGCCGTGGTAATCCAGAAAGTGTCCGAACCCGCAGGCAGCAGGCATTGCACCCGCTGCAAACATTCCGCCTGCGAACCGGCAATGACCTCCAGTTTACGCGGCAGGTTGCTTATACCGCATCCCGTCCTTCTTCGCCGGTACGGATACGGATCGCTTGTTCCACCGGAATGACGAAAATCTTACCGTCGCCGATTTTGCCGGTATAGGCCGTCTTCTGGATGGTTTCCAGTGCGATGTCCAGTTGCTCTTCCTTAACCACGATTTCCAGCTTCACTTTTGGCAGGAAATCGACCACGTATTCCGCACCCCGGTACAGTTCGGTGTGGCCTTTGGTACGCCCGAAACCGCGTACTTCCACCACCGTCATCCCGGTGATGCCGATTTCCATCAGTGCTTCGCGCACGTCATCCAGCTTGAAAGGTTTGATGATGGCCTGAATCAGCTTCATGCTTGCTCCTTTGGATTGTGAAAAGGTAAATTTTTACGCCATGCCGACGTGATTGGGTAACGCCAGTCCTTGCCAAACCCACGTCCGCTGATGCGCACGCCGGGGGCAGCCTGCCGCCGTTTGTATTCGCTCAATAATACCAGATTCACCACACGTTGGACTGTGGCAACCTCAAAACCGTTGGCAACGATAGCATCCAATGCCTCATCGCCTTCAATGAAACACTGCAAAATCGCATCCAGCACATCATAAGGCGGCAAGGAATCCTGATCCACCTGCCCCGGCGCTAACTCTGCCGATGGCGGACGCTCAATCACCCGCTGCGGAATCGCCAACCCCAAGGTGTTACGGTATTCCGCCAACTTGTACACCCACGTTTTGTACACATCTTTCAAGGGAGAAAACGCCCCCGCCATGTCGCCGTAAAGTGTCGCATAACCCACCGCGCTTTCGCTCTTATTGCTGGTGGAAAGCAACAACTTACCGAGTTTATTGGACAGCGACATCAGCAACACGCCCCGGATACGCGCCTGCAAATTCTGCTCAGTCACGTCCACCGCACGGTCTTCAAATTCGGGCGTCAAAGTTTGCATGAAACTGTCGTAAATGGAAGCAATCGGCAAGTTACGGTAATTCACCCCCAGCCATGCGGCTTGCTGGTGTGCATCCTCCAAACTCATGCCGGAGGTGTAATGGAACGGCATCATCACCGCTTCGACATTTTCCGCACCCAAAGCATCGACTGCAATCGCCAATGTCAGCGCCGAATCAATGCCGCCGGAAAGCCCCAGCAATATGCCGGAAAAACCGTTCTTGTGGACGTAATCACGCACGCCGGTGACGAGGGCTTGGTAGATTAACGCGGTAAGGTCAGCGGGCGTATGCAATACGCTCCCCCTACAACAATCCATTTCCCAATCCTGTACAAACACCCCTTCGGTAAACGCTTGCGCCCGGAACACGATATTGCCCGCCGCATCCACCAGCATCGAATCGCCATCGAACACCAGTTCATCTTGCCCACCGACCAGATTGACATACGCCAAGGGGCACTGGTTACTGGCGGCTTGCCGTTGTAGCAATGCGGTACGTTGCTCTTGCTTATCATAGCTAAACGGGGAAGCATTCAACACGCACAAGGCTTGCGCACCAGCGGCGACGGCGGCTTTCGCTGGGGCATCTTCCCAAATGTCTTCGCAGATCAGGATACCGACACGCACGCCTGCCACCTCAACCACTAAGGATTCGCTGCCCGGTGTGAAATAGCGCTTTTCGTCGAACACCCGGTAATTGGGCAAACATTGCTTAGCGTATTCTGCCAGCACTTGCCCGTCACGCAGGACACAAGCCATGTTTTGCAGCTTTCCCGCTCGTCGCAAGGGTGCGCCGAGGACAACGGTGATGCCGTGGGTTGCTGCCGCGATGTCAGCCACACCCGCTTCCATCTGCTTGAGGAAATCGGGGCGGAACACCAAATCTTCCGGCGGATAGCCTGCCAGCACCAGTTCGGGGAACACAATCAAATCAGCCTGTTGCTGTTTGGCTTGGGTGATGGCGTCTTTGACGTGGCGGAGATTCGCCTGCACATCCCCAACACACACGTTCAACTGCGCCAATGCGATGCGTAATGTCTGATTTTTCTTTTGCACGGTGTCATAAAACTGTATTGTTACCAGCCAAAGACTATACCTGAAAAGGGTGCAATACATCATGTCCCGTATTCTTTTTATCCTTGTTTTGCTGCTAGTCGGGTTTCTTCTGCTAAAATCGCATCAGCGCAAGAAACATTTGCAACAACAACATAAACAACAGAAATCTTCGTCCGGTCGAATCCTAAAAAATACCCGCGTGCTACGTTGCCAGCACTGCGGCTTACATGTACCGGAAGACGAAGCCATTTCCCAGGGGGGAAAACACTTTTGCAGCCTGGAACACGCGAAACAACATTTGACCAAAAGCTAGTCCCTGTATTCCTGCACGAAGACCCGTGGAACCTACTGCGCCTCTATCACGTCTACCGCCTGACCCTTGCCGGGGCATTGCTGGTGGCGCTGGTGATGGAACATGGGCAAGTACGGCTGGGGGAATACCAACCGGAAATGTTCCAGTGGTTAACGGGCACTTACCTGTTCATTGCCGTTCTCAGCAACCTGTCGTCTTATTTCCAATGGCCGGATTTGTCGGTGCAAACGGTCTTTTTCGTGCTGCTGGACATCGCCATCCTGCTCGGGCTGATCTATTCCAGCGGTGGGATTGAAGGCGGCTTCGGCATCTTGCTGCTGATCCCGATCCTGATCCCCTACCTTGGCAACCCCGGTCACGTTTCACTGATGCTGGCGGCCTTAACGGGCATGACGCTGGTTGCCATGCAAATCTGGTTGCAGTCCAAAGGCGTGGCGGAGCAAGTCAGTGTCATGCACGGCGGGCTGATTGCCTTGTTCATCATGCTGGTCAGTTGGGCGAGCAACCGTTGGATACGCAAAGCCAGCGCGATGGCCTCCCTTGCCCAACGGCGCGGCATCGACCTTGCCAATATGTCGCAACTCAACCAGTCGATCCTTGACCGGCTGGAATCCGGCATTCTGGTGGTGGAAGGTTCCGGCGCAATCCGCCACATGAACCAAGCTGCGTGGGATATGCTCGGCCAACCCGGCAACTGGCGCAGCAAACCCTTGCAGCAATTCGCCCCGGAACTCGACCAGCACTTGCAGCATTGGTTACATAAAGTCAGCCCACGCCTCGCCAGTTTCGACATCCGCCACCAAGGGACTACCGAAGTGCGGGCGCGTTTCTCACAATTGGGCACGCAAGCCCGCCGCGCCACCATGATCAATCTGGAAGACACCACCGAGCAGCGCGAAAAATTACAAAGCGTAAAACTGGCATCCCTAGGCCAATTGACCGCCAGCATTGCCCACGAAATCCGTAATCCATTGGGGGCCATCAGCCATGCTGCCCAATTGCTCACGGAATCGCAAAATATGGACAAGGCCGACACGCGCCTGTTACAGATCATCCAGTCCAATGCGCGGCGCATGAATTTGACCATCGAAAGCGTGCTCAACCTTTCCCGCAAGAAAACACCCAACCGCGAACGCTTGGCACTCAAGCTATGGCTGCATGAATTCCGCAAAGACTTCATCCTGCAAAACAAATTGCGCGAAGAGCAAGTTAGCCTATTCATCGAACCTGCCGACACCGTGATTGAATTTGACCCCGCACACTTGCACCAAATTATCTGGAACCTGTGCCGCAATGCGCTCAAGTATGCCCACGATGACCCGCGCAAGCTGCAATTGGACATTCAAGGCGGCAACCCCACCCATACCCGTGACATCATGCTCAACATCATCGACAATGGGCGAGGTATGACAGAAGCACAACGCCAGCGCCTATTTGAGCCATTTTTCACCACCAGTACCCAAGGCACAGGGCTGGGTTTGTTCATGTCGCGGGAATTGTGCCTAAGCAATGGCGCAAGCCTCGAATACGTTGCCCTGCCGAGCGGGGGAAGCTGCTTCCGCATCGTTTTCTCGCGCAACCGCTAATGGATAACAAAAAGTAACAACATGACCGAACAAACTGTACTGATCATCGACGACGAACCAGACATCCGCGAACTGCTGGAAATTACCCTGTTGCGCATGGGGCTGGATACCGTCACCGCAGGCAACGTACAGGATGCGCTGAGCAAAATCGAAGAATACCAGCCGAACCTGTGCCTGACCGACATGAAGCTACCGGACGGCAACGGCATTGACATCGTGCGTTACCTGCAAAAAAAATACCCGCATATTCCTGTCGCTGTAATCACCGCGTTCGGCAGCATGGATACCGCCGTGGAAGCGCTCAAAGCTGGGGCGTATGATTTTGTTTCCAAACCCGTTGACCTGCCCAAACTGCGCGAACTCATCCAAACGGCACTGAAACTTTCCGCCAGCCGGGGCAACAAACACGCCTCCAGCGACAATAGCGATGATCCCCACGGCAACAGCATCCTCGGACATTCGCCCGCGATGCAGCAACTCAAAGGAACCATCAGCAAACTCGCCCGCAGCCAAGCGCCGGTTTACATCCACGGTGAATCTGGCAGCGGTAAGGAACTGGTGGCACACCAAATCCACCTGCAAGGTTCCCGCTCTAAAGGCCCGTTCATCCCAGTCAACTGCGGCGCAATTCCTGAAACCCTGATGGAAAGCGAATTCTTTGGGCACAAGAAAGGCAGCTTTACCGGCGCGGTCGTCGACAAACAAGGGCTGTTCCAAGCTGCCCACCGGGGCACGCTGTTTCTGGATGAAGTCGCCGACCTGCCGCTGACCATGCAGGTGAAATTACTGCGTGCCATCCAAGAAGGCGCAGTCAAACCCGTCGGTGGCTTGGAAGAAATCCCGGTGGATGTGCGCATCCTCAGCGCCACCCACAAAAGCCTCGAACACGAAGTCGCTGCCGGGCATTTCCGCCAAGACTTGTATTACCGCTTGAACGTTATCAAGTTGAAAGTGCCCCCCTTGCGCGAACGCCAAGACGACATCTTGTTGCTCGCTGACTTTTTCCTGCAAAAGATTGCCGAGCGCTGGCAAATGCCGCCGATCCGCCTATCCGTTGCAGCTCGCGGGGAATTACAGGCATACAGCTTCCCCGGCAATGTGCGCGAACTGGAAAATGTGCTGGAACGGGCAAGTACACTTTGCGACAACAACACCATCCAACCTGACGACTTACAGCTATCGGCAACGTCGCAAACGGCTCCGGTTCCGCCCCCGCTAAGTATTCCCCAATGGGCGGGTGAAGCCCCCGAAGTGGACAAAATTCCCACCGTTACCGACAAATTGCCCGCGTGGAACCCAATTAACGAAGACGAAGAACGCAACCTGATCGTGCGGGCGCTGGAACAAACCCGCTGGAACCGGACGAAAGCGGCGGAATTGCTCGGCATGACGTTCCGGCAATTGCGTTACCGGATCCAAAAATACGGGCTGGATGAAGGGTAAACCGGATACGCAAAAAGCTGTTGACAACTGTTGTTTTTACGCTACACTTTTCCACCATCATCAACCTTATTTTACGGAGACACTGACCATGCTGAATAAACATAGACGGAGCAATTCAATTAACTAGTGTCTCCCGCACTGTGCCGGGAGACTGATTTTCAGTCATCCGGTGGAGGAATGCGGCGCTTCGTTTGCAGCATGTCGAAAACCCCGGATGGCCTAAAAAACCAACGGGGTTTTTTTATGCCTATCAGTTTTATGCTCAATAAGGGCAAAGTGCCGGTCAAGATTTTTACCGACGATGTGGACAGTGCTTCCCTCACGCAATTAGGAAACCTGTCGCAACTGCCCTTTATCCATTCCCACATTGCAGCGATGCCGGATGTTCATCATGGCATTGGCGCAACTGTGGGTTCAGTCATTCCAACACGCGGGGCGATTATCCCGGCGGCGGTGGGTGTGGATATCGGTTGCGGGATGAATGCGGTGCGCTTGTCCCTCAAGGCCAGCGATTTGCCGGATAACCTGTACAACATCCGCAGTGCAATTGAAAAACGTGTGCCGACGGGTTTCGATGAACACCTCCGCCCCAGCATCCAAGGCGCTACCTTGAAAAACATGGAAACGCATCTGGATGTGATTACCGACAAGCATCCCGGCTTGGTGAAAATGCTGAAAAACTTTCACCATCAATGGGGAAAGCAACTCGGCACACTCGGCGGCGGCAACCATTTCATCGAACTGTGTATCGACGAAAGTGATGACGTGTGGGTGATGCTGCATTCCGGTAGCCGGGGTGTCGGCAATGCCATCGGGCGTTATTTCATCGAAAAGGCCAAAAAGGATGTGGGTCGGGAACTGGGTCAACTCCCTGACAAGGACTTGGCCTATTTCACCGAAGGCACAAAACATTTCGACGACTATGTGGAAGCGGTCGGTTGGGCGCAGGATTACGCCATGATCAACCGCCGCGAAATGATGCGCTTGGTGTTGGATGCCTTGCAAGCCAGCAAAGCCTTGCCTGCTTTCACCACCACCCGCGAAGCGATCAACTGCCACCACAATTACGTGCAAAAGGAAACGCACTTTGGCGCGGAAGTTTATTTGACCCGCAAGGGTGCGATCAGTGCGCAGCAAGGCCAGTTAGGGATTATTCCCGGTAGCATGGGTGCGAAATCGTACATCGTGCGTGGCTTGGGTAATGCGCAATCATTCTGCTCATGTTCGCACGGGGCGGGGCGGCGCATGAGCCGCTCTGAGGCTAAACGGCGTTTCAATACCTTGGATTTGGAAGCCCAAACCAAAGGCATCGAATGCCGCAAGGATAAAGGTGTGGTCGATGAAATTCCCGGCGCGTACAAGGACATCGACGTGGTAATGCAGAACCAGAGTGATCTGGTTGAGGTCGTACATACATTGCGCCAAGTGATTTGCGTGAAAGGTTAAACGGAGGTGAAACATGGAAAAAACACAAGTTGAACTGATCCGCGAGTGCCTGAGCGGTAGCCGCACGGTGTTCCGTTACGCGCCTGACAGCTATGCCCTGCAACTGCTCAAGGACTACATCGGCAACGGTATGGGGGTGGCGGCTTTGCGCCGTTCCCCTTACGCCCGCTTGCTGACTAAGCCGATTGTGATGGAAGCACTGGCGCTGGCGAGCGCGGGTGTGCTGGAACCGTGGCATCTGGAGGCAGTGCTGGCGCAATACCGCGACCACAAGCCGCTCAATTTCATCCTCACGCTGGATGAGTGGGGCACGGAGGACAAGGGTGACCGCCACTGGAAGCAGATTTGCCGCACCGGTTACGACCTAGTGCTGCAACTCAACTTCGCCAGCGACCACCAGCAGCACTTCAAGACGCTGATCAAGACCGATGAAGTCGCACCGTTTTCCTACCACGGACACCCGGTACGCAAAGATGGCGGGCTGGAAACGCTGGCGTGGGCGCGGATCGACCTCGATTTCGCCAGCAATCAGGCATTGATCGAAGAAATCCAGTCCGACTGGGTGAAAGGTGCGGCAGATCAGGATAAAAACTGGGATTACGGCGCGGAGAATATGCAGCAGTACCGCCAGGTGTTACGCCCTTACGCACGGGTATGGGATGAGGCTATCTTGACCGCTGCACTGTGTTTCATCCGTCGGGAACTCGGCATCCGTGACGTGTTCTATCACAGCTTCGATACCGGCAACCGCCTCAAAGGTATCGAGCGTTATTACCACTACGGCAAGCCACCGCGTTACCTATACACGGAACTGCCGAAAAAATTTTGCTTCGCCAAAACCAGCGAAGCACCGGACTTTTTGAAACCTGTCCGGTATCTGCATTACCTGCAACGGCACGGTAAGGCGCAATGGTTCAAACTGCCAACACAGGAGAAATCTCATGGCAAAAAACAAGCAGCGGCGTAGCCGCAATCCCGTCGCGCACCACCTGTTTATTCATCGGGGAGGTGTTCATGAAAAAAGCAATTCTGCCAAACGGCAGGAAGACAAACGCCAGCTACGCAAGCTGGTGGATAAAGCAGGGGCCGGATTTTCCGGCCCTGATTTTTTGGGTGATACCCTGCGCCCAACGGTTATTTCTTCTGTGCTTCAAACTCACGGGTGTAGTGGTCAAAACAGTTAGAAAAACTAAACCCACCACCCGTTTTACCCGCACAGTTAGTATCAATATCCGCTAAATTAACCGCATTTAACCCGCCACTGATATTGCTCATCCGCTGAAAACCAGCCTCCTTCACCACCGCCACGATATAAGCCGCCACACGGGCATTAAACACATCATTATGGTCTTTAACAAAATCCGCATCGGTATACAAAAAATGTAACGGTTCATCAGAATTTGCTGGAATATGATGCTTCTGAAGCTGTTCCGGCAATAACTTTTCCTTGTCACCCTCGTAACTGATGTAACACTCGCGGCGCTCCTTATTGCGGTTTTTGCACGCTTCACTGTTATTACTGTTCTGCTTAACGCTAAGCCCGCTACGGAACGGCAAGTAATTACCAATCGTATTGGTATCCAACTCATGCTCATGTAAGGTGACTTTCTTGCCCTTGTACACACGTTCTAGCGGCATTTCACTGCTGCCGATGCTGACCCCAAGGTACTGCCCCGCCCGGAAAGCAATGCTGGTGGCAATATCTGCTTGGGAGCTGAGCACATGCAACAGTTTGGGCTGGGTTTTGGCGTAACACTGTTCCTCTGCGACCACTTCTTTCAGTTGCAAGATTTCGTTGGCTTCCACCGCAGGATTCAACAGAATGATGCCATGCCCAAACGGTTCTGTTTGTACACAACGTTGGCAACCACTGCGACAAAACTGTAAGCCGACGGCATGAGTACGGATTGCGCGGTCAAGCAATACATCGTTCATCGCTGAAAGCAGCACCGAACCACCAAAACTATGACCGAGCGTCACAAACACATTATGGTTCGGCTCAGTAGCCGTATTCTGCGTAGACAACTCACGTTCCAAACGCAATAAAAGCTCCGTAACACCGCCCTTACCCACATCATGGGCGGTATTTTTGCGTGCCCAATACGTCAAGTTTTCCGCCACCGGCATCTTGAAAGTCTGACCACGCCAGCCCACGTAAATGCCAATGAGCCGCCGCTCGCCATTCACTTTAATACGTGCGGCATCTTCCAGCATTTTACGGAAACTTTGCAGGTTACGGTCAGCAGGGGCAGCATTGTGTTTCCAGCCGTGGATAAACACCACCACCGCAGCCCCCTTGGGGGAAGCCGCTTGGGCTGCAACGTGCCGCAAGACAGCGTTCATGCGCTCGCGGTCAAACACATTGCCACGGTCGGTAAACTCGACAAAGCCAATGTCATAATCCGAATGCTTTTCCAACACGCTGTTGGGGCAACCACTGGCGGGGCAATCCGTGCTTACCTCATGGGTACGGTAAGCCACATTCTCGGCGCAACCGACCGTAAGGAACAGCGCCAACAACAGCGGCAGATAAGCCGGATACTTGCATAGGTAATTGAACATAAAGTCTTTATCGTCAGTAAATGATGCCCAAGTATAGGCATACCTGCGCATAGATGCACCTAATCGGACGGACGAAATGCAGACAACAGCGGGTGAATCACACTTTCCGGCACAACATATGCTGGTAACGTGCCAGTGAACGCCACGGCTCGACCCGCGAATACGCCCGCTCCAGCGGGATCACTTCTTCCAGCTTGGCGAGTTTGCGCACGTCGCGGTACATATAGTCGTAGAAACAGCGGATGCCCGACCAAGTTTCCAATTCCAGCCCCAAGGGTTGCAGCCAGCTTTGCACTTCTTCTGGTTTCAGCGGGGAAATCGGGGCAAGCCCTTTGCGCCCGTCACTGGCGATTTCGCCCCGGCGCACAGTTCCCAGATCACCAGCAATCAAGCGGCGCATCACGGTGGAGTGGTAATTGAAGAACATCAGTGACAGCCAGCCGCCCGGTTTCAGGCAGCTTAGCAATTGTTCCAAGACCGCACGGGGTTCCGCTAGCCATTCCAGCACCGCGTGGAAGGTAATCAGGTCAAACGAGCCGCAGCCTTTGCTCGCCAACTCCTGCACGCTGGCTTGCACCAGATGGATGGAATCTTCCAACCCGGCTTGTTGGATGCCGGTTGCGGCACGTTGCAGCATTTCAGCGGAAGGCTCCGCCAGCACCACATGATGGCCTTGCTGCGCGAGCCAAATGGCCATTTGCCCCAGCCCGCCACCTGCATCCAGTATTTGTAAGGGGCGCGATCCTTGCGCTTCCGTTGTGGTTACGAGGGCGGCAAGGTCATCCTGCAAAATCGCCAAGCGGATTGCGCCGCGAGGGTCATCGTAAATTTGTTGCTGGAAACGCTGCGCAAGCCCGTCGAACACCCGATCCTGTTTGGTTTGCATTGTCAGAAAAAGTCTCTTACACACAAGACCTGTATCCTGCACGAAAACCCTGACCCAAACAAATCAAAAAGACGCAGGGAACGATCAGGCCAGTTATTGCGCACCCGTAGTTGCGGGCGGCTCGGCTGGCACAGGTTCAGGGGGCAAAGGCGGAACCTGCAACACCATGCCTGCCTTGACCTGATCGGGCGATTCCAGATGCAAGCGCTCCCGGTTTGCTTCGTAAATCAGCACGTAGTTATCCGCATTGCCATACAAACGAGCAGCAATGGCGCTAAGCGAATCGCCTTCCGCAATGGTGACGGATGTAACCGTGTTACCATCCTTGTCTTTTTCCACCGTTACTTTACTTTCAGGCTTGGGCTGCGACGGTTCAGCAGGTTTCGCAGCCGTGGTAGCAGCAGCAGGTGTATCCGCTGGTGCTTTGCTAGTTTCGGGCGGTGCTTCAGGCTTGCTGGCGGGCTTCCCCGTCATCAAGGCTTCGGCGGCTTGACGAATATCATCAATCCCAGCGTCCTTGTTTTCAGCGTGAACAGCACCCTGCCCTAACAACAGCAGTACTACACACACACGGAGTCCAATTTTCATGGTGTTGCTCCTATTTACGGCTCATGCGCTCCATGATTTTGGCAAGGCTGCGGCGCATCAATTCAATGGAATGCGCCAACTTGCCGATTTCATCATCGCGCTCAAACGTCAGTGGGGTATCGAGATTGCCTTTGCTGATAATGTCTGCGGTTGCCGCAATGGTTTCCAACGGATTAAGGATGCGGCGTTTCACCACCAAATTGATCACCACAAAAATCAGCGCAAACAGCACGGTCAATATCCCAATGGCAATCAGGCTGCGTTTCATCACCAAACTTTGCACGTCGGATAGAGGCACGCCCACCACGCTGGCTCCCACCACGGAATCCAGCTTGTAACCAAAACCACTTTGCGTGCCATATTCTTTCCTGATGATTTCCGGCGCGGCTTCTGGGGTGCTGTGGCAAATCATACAATCCGCCTTACTGATGGACGGGCGTGAAGAAAACAAATATTGCTGGTTACGCACCACACCCGTACTGATCAACTCTTTTTCATTACGGTTATCGCGGAAAAAGGTCAGGAACTCCTGTTCCACCGCTTCGGGGCGGTTTGCGGCATTCAGCGGATTATCGGAAACCACACGGATGTAATAATCGGGTTGCAGTTTCTTAAAATAAGCCGCGACATGCCCCGTCGCTACGGTCGAAGAAATCGCGGGTGGAAACAGCACATTCTTTTCCAGCAATTCGGGACGCACATCATCAGAAACGTATTTACGCAAGGATGTCACCATATCCACCAGCAGTGTCAATTTCTGGCTGGCATTATCGTAAACTTCCTGCCGGGTAAAGAAATACACCGATGGCACGGTAATCAGCAGGGAAACCACATACAGTGCAATCAACACGACATTAAAGAGTGTCCGTATACTTTTTTTCATATCCATAAAATATCCTCGCCATGTTATCTCATTCTTTACTGGAAACGCTGGAAACCGTATTGCTTAAACGCTTGGCAAACACCACCGCCAGCACGATTGTCAGCGCCAACAAGCCCAACGCCACCAATGCAAAATAGTTGGACTTGGCATAAACGCTACGGGCATTACTCATGCTGACTAACGTGCCGAGTTTTTGATGCCCATTACCCACCATCACCGGCTGCACGCTGATGAAGTGCCCACCTGCCTCAAAGGAAGCAAGGCTGATGTTATTTTCAATCCCATTAATCAGCTCGGGGTAATCCTTGTAGAAGTTGCTACCGCTATTCAGATCATTTTTCCCACCCCATGCTTTATTTTCATCGGGGTGGTAATAATAAAATCCGCCTTTATCAATGAACATCATGCTTTCATTGGCATTATCCTGCCCAGAAATCAGCTTGAGTAAGTTAGCTGCCGACACATTGAGGATAACCAAACCTTTCAACTCATTATTTTCGGCAAAAACCGGGGTGGCATAGCGGATCGCAGGGCGTATCGGCAATTCAACCTTCCCTTTTTCTTGGTTCAAATCCAAGGAAGAGACAAACAGGCCATCTTTGGCTAGGCCAATCGCATCATCAAAATAGAAACTGCCTTTACGGTTTTGTAGCTTGCCGTCCTCAACAATCCTACTGGCATCGGTTGAACGTTCGATACTGACCAGTTCCTTTCCCGCCTTATCAATAAATCGGATTTGGTGGTAAATACCCTTTTTATCAGAAAAATCCAGCAAGCTAGTTTGCAAATTTTTCAGCATCAAGGCTTGGGAGTTTTCATCACCCAATTTGAGCGCCGACAGGTACAGGCTCATGGCACTGGAGTCCCGCAGGTAAAACAAGTCGCTATGCACGCCTTGCAAAAAGACATCCATGCGTTCCCCCGTCAACGTAACCCGGTTTTCCTGCTGGGCAACATTGTGCTCACGTAAGGTGCTGGATAGGGAGAAATAGCCATACCCGCCCAACAGCAATACTGGCAAGACTGCGAACAGCAATAACACGGGCAATAGTTTATTGTGGATAACGTTCTTCAACATGGGTAGCTCTCCTGCTGTGATGTTGATTCCTTTCAATTATTTTTTATTGGCTCCTGCCCATCAGGGGCTAATAATGTTTTTCGCCCGCTGTTGAAATGCTACCCGTTCGGCTTCTGAATCAAACTCAACCAGTAAGGCATTAACCAAGTAATTGGTGTTGTAGCGGTTGGGCGAATGCTTTTGCATCCATTCTTCCTGTGCCTCACTAAAAATAAAATGGGCGGCAGGGCCAAAATAGCTGGTCAATAAGGTTTCCAACTGTCCCAGCATGATTTGGGTGACATTATCAATCCGTGGTGGCTCTGCTGGCTGCGTTGATAGCACGGGCGCAGGTGGTGGCGCGGAAATGGTTGGGGCAGTTAATACTGGCTCTACCTGAATTGCAGGCGCAGAAGCTGGGGAACTCACGGATGGCACTGACAATACAGTACGGATTTTACTGGCTGCGGCCTTAACCCCCATGTGGATCAGCGGAAGGTTTATTTTCTTATCAGTCACGAGCATTACGATGCCGCAATCACTGAGCGCATAAACCGCAATCAACTTATCGGCAAACGAAAAATACAGCTCATTATGGTCTTTGCCAATGCTCTCCAAGGCCGCAAATATCTGTTCAACCAAATGAAAAACCCCGCCCACAGCACCCACTTGGTGTTCCGGCAAGGTGGAAGCCACCGATTCGCCATCGCGGTAAATGCACACCTCATGCACGCCGTTAAGGGATTGAATTTTCCGTAGAATACCTTCCATGTCATTCTCACCTATTGTTGTATAGTTAGCATTAAACCCATTGCAGGATGTCTTCTACCTGTTGGCTAAGCGCAGGGATTGACGCCTTGGGCATGGATAAAATCCCCAATGACTGCCCATTTTCCACAAACACCGTTAGATTCTCCGCTTGCGGGCTTTTAAGTGTAATGCGCCGGATACGCCCCATCCCCGCCTCTTCTTCAATACTGGGGGTAAGCCCCGATAAAAACGCGATGAATTCATTTAAGGCTTCATCATGGATATTGGAATGCAGCAATTCCCCCATCGCATTGGTCAGGCTCACACCAGCAACACCTTGCAGGGCATTGACATCCCCGATAACCGATTCGTTTAGTGTCTGGCGTTCTTCGGCTTCGTAGTTGGCAGGGGGAGCGGTTTCTTCGATAGTGGTGGCAGGTAATTCGGGGACTGTGGTAATAGGCTGGTCAGGAGTTGGCATAGATTGACTCCTCAGTGGTTGTAGTGCTTTGGTGATCAAAAACAAAATATCGTCTTTTTTGCGGGCATCAACTTGAAACACATCGTCCGTCACCCCTAAATCACTTGCCCATTGGCGATAGGCTTCGAGGGAAACAGGCCCCGGCTTGTCACAATGGGTAACACCAATCACGGTATTACCGGGGCGGATGAACCCTGCAAAGGCTTCCGCATAGTGTTTCAAATCGCGGTAAGGGTTATTGCGGCTGTTATCCAGCAAGATAACCAGCGCATCACCGCCTTTGAGCAGGATGTCCCACATGAAATCAAAGCGTTCTTGCCCCGGCGTGCCGTAGATGTGCGCTTGCTCATGTTCCGAGAGGGAAACGACGCCGTAATCCATCGCGACGGTGGTGGTTGTCTTGCGCAGGCTAGTGATGTCGCTGACAACCGCATCAGTTGACAGGTGTTTAGAATCTGTAACTGCCCTCACGGCAGCCGTTTTACCAGCCCCCACGGGCCCAGCAAAAATAACCTTGTATTTGCTCACGCTCAGCGACACTCCGATGTCTAGCATTTCATCCTTAAGAGGAAAGTATAGAAACGGATGTTGGCAACGTTTCGATTTTTCTTAATTTAAGTCAAATTTATGTGCAATCGCTGGCAAGTAATCACGAACGTCATCCCGTTGGCGACGCACATCCGCCAGAACGCCTACAAATGCTGAATGCGCCCACAGCTTGCAGTATACTCAGCCCTTTCTGGAAGCACGCAAAACGAACAATGGCTAACTACGACTTATCCACATTTCAGGGGCTGATCCTCGCCCTGCAAGACTACTGGGCGCAACAGGGTTGCGTCATCCTGCAACCGTATGACATGGAAATGGGCGCGGGAACGTTCCACCCAGCGACCTTCTTGCGTTCCATTGGCCCTGAGCCGTGGCGTGCCGCTTACGTGCAGCCTTCGCGCCGCCCCACTGACGGGCGTTATGGCGAAAACCCGAACCGTTTGCAGCACTATTACCAATTCCAAGTGTTGCTGAAGCCGTCACCAAACAACATCCAAGAGCTGTACCTCGGCTCACTCAAGCTGTTGGGCTTTGACCCGCTGGTGCATGACATCCGCTTCGTCGAAGACAACTGGGAATCCCCCACCTTGGGTGCATGGGGCTTGGGTTGGGAAGTGTGGCTCAACGGCATGGAAGTGACCCAGTTCACCTATTTCCAACAAGTCGGCGGGTTGGATTGCCGCCCAGTCAGCGGTGAAATCACCTACGGTCTGGAACGCCTCGCCATGTACATGCAAAACGTGCAAAGCGTGTACGATCTGGTGTGGACGAAAGGCCCGCAAGGCGTGGTGACTTACGGTGACGTTTATCACCAAAATGAAGTGGAACAATCCACTTATAACTTTGAACACGCCAATGTTGACGCGCTGTTCCACCAATTCGACGTGTGCGAAAGCGAAAGCCAGCGCATGATCGAAGCCGGTTTGCCCTTGCCTGCTTACGAACAGATGCTCAAAGCTTCGCACACCTTTAACCTGCTGGATGCCCGCCGCGCCATTTCCGTGACGGAACGCCAACGTTTTATCCTGCGGGTACGCACACTGGCACGCGCCGTTGCCGAAGCTTATTACAACGCCCGTGAAGCACTGGGCTTCCCGATGCTGCAACAAGAAGACAAGGTGGCCTGAACATGATCGACTTACTCGTAGAAATCGGCACAGAAGAACTGCCACCGAAAGCCCTGCCCACCTTGTCCGCCGCCTTCACCGATGGCATTGCCAAAGGTTTGGCAGATGCAGGTCTGACTCCAGAAGCGATTTTGCCTTACGCAGCACCACGCCGCCTTGCCGTGTGGGTCAAAGGCGTGGATGCGCAACAAGCAGACCAGATCATTGAAAAGCGTGGCCCCGCCATCAAAGGCGCATTTGACGCTGATGGCAACCCGACCAAAGCCGCCCTTGCTTTCGCCAACTCCTGTGGCATGGAAGTCGCGGATTTGGGTCGCATGGAAACCGACAAAGGTGCATGGCTGGTATTCCGCCAACAACAAGCCGGACAAGCCACTGCGGCACTATTGCCTGCTATCGTGGAAAAATCCCTCGCGGCCTTACCCATCCCCAAACGGATGCGTTGGGGTAGCGGCACGGCAGAATTCGTGCGTCCGGTACATTGGATCGTGATGCTCAACGGTAGCGAGGTAATTGATGCGGAAATCCTCGGCATCAAAACCGGGCGCGAATCACGCGGACACCGTTTCCACGCGCCAGATGCCATCAGCATCAACACACCGGCTGATTACGCAGTGCAATTGAGCGAAGCATTTGTTATTGCCCGTTTTGAAGCCCGCCGCGACATGATCCGCAGCAAAGTGGAAGCCTTGGCTGCCGAACTCGGCGGTAAAGCCATCATGCCCGAGGGCTTGCTGGATGAAGTCACCGCGCTGGTCGAATGGCCTGTGCCGGTTGCCGGACGTTTTGAGGAACGCTTCCTCGACGTACCGCAAGAAGCGCTGATTTCCACCATGCAGGATAACCAGAAATACTTCGCGCTGGTCGATGCTAGCGGCAAACTGATGCCGAATTTCGTCACCATTGCCAATATCGAAAGCCGCGATGTCACACAAATTTCTTCCGGTAATGAGCGCGTGATCCGTCCGCGTTTCAGCGATGCCGAATTCTTTTGGACGCAAGACAAAAAGCAGACATTGGAAAGCCGCCGCGAAGGGCTGAAAACGATGGTATTCCAGCAAAAGCTGGGGTCGCTGTACGACAAATCCGCGCGTGTTGCCAAACTCGCCGGTTACATCGCGCAACAACTGGATGCTGATGCAACACTGGCTGTCCGCGCTGCCGAACTGGGCAAGTGTGACCTGATCACCAATATGGTGTTCGAGTTCACCGAATTGCAGGGCATCATGGGGCGTTACTACGCTGCCCACGATGGCGAAGCCGCCGAAGTCGCCGCCGCACTCGATGAGCAATACATGCCACGTTTCGCAGGCGATGAATTGCCGCAAAGCAAAACCGGGCAAATCCTCGCGCTGGCAGAACGCCTCGACACCCTCGCGGGCATTTTCGGCATCGGGCAAAAACCTACTGGCGCGAAAGACCCGTTTGGCTTACGCCGTGCCGCCTTGGGTGCGCTGCGCCTGCTGATCGAAAACGGTTTGGCACTGGATTTGGCTGATTTGCTCGACCAAGCAGCCATCAACCTTACCACCCAACTCGGCAGCAAACCAGCCACGGGCGAAACGCTGGATTATATCCTCGACCGCCTGCGCGGTTACTACCAAGAACAAGGTATCGGTGCGGATGTGGTCGAAGCCGTTGCCGCGCTCAAACCCAGCCAACCGCTGGACTTTGACCGCCGCGTGAAAGCCGTTGCCGCGTTCCGCCAGTTGACTGCTTCTGAAAGCCTTGCCGCTGCCAACAAACGTATCAGCAATATCCTCAAGAAAGTCGAAGGCGAACTGCCCACCCGCGTGGAATTGGGCTTGTTGCAGGAACCGGCGGAAAAAGCGCTGGCAGACGCGGTGTTTACCCAAGAAAATAAGGTGTTGCCCTTGTTTGCGGTCGGTGACTACGAAGCAGCGTTGCTGTCTCTCGCTTCCTTACGCGAACCTGTCGATCAGTTCTTCACCGATGTCATGGTCATGGCAGAGGATGTTGCATTGAAAAATAACCGTCTGGCACTGTTGAACCACCTGCGCGGGTTGTTCCTGCGCGTGGCTGATTTGTCAGTGTTGTAATTTACATAAATTGCGACTTATCATTTGATATATAGATAAGTCGCAATTTTAAACCAAATTCTCTTTTTCCAAACAGCATTCCTTTATCGCCTTATACATTTCCTCCAATTGTTTCTCATACTTTGTTGTTTGCAATCCAATTTTAGAGAAGCCAATACATGCAGAGAAAATAACATGCGACACCATTTCAAAAGAATTAAAGTTTAATGACGACCGATATGACTTATGAATTGCCATTGAGCCATGAACAAGCTCTGACCTTAATTTATAAATTTGCCTTGCATTCTCCATCCACCCATTCACATCCCCATAATAAATAGCAATTAAAGACGACACTCTATCACAAAACTTCTTTGTTATATGAGCATCCTTTTTTTCATCCGAAAATGTAACCAACCTTTCCATAGATGTCACCAACTTAACTACTTGTGCATGATGATTATCATCTCGCGTCGCATCACCAAACCAAGTAATAGAATCAATTAGCCTATCAGCCAAACATTCAGAATTTATTGGCGAGATAGCATAATCTACAAGCTTCTTTATAACCAGACCACATTCAGAATCCAAGTCTTCCACAAGATTATTCCAAAACACATCAAACTCAATCGGCAATTTCCATGAACTTGACAAGTAATAACCGGATTTTTCAGTGAACCACACATAGTGTTTAGTCGTATTACTTCTTGGATTACACCCAAGCGTAATATGAGGACTTGGCAACTTATATGCATATGTAAAAACTTGAATCAAACCAAAAATAAAGCTTGAGATATTCAATGCACGCTCATAGCTAATTTTATCCGAACAATCGGAAATTTCAAAAGATACAAAAGCATTATAAAAATTAACATCCCCTCCCAAGATAACTTCTTTATTTTCTTTTCTAACCTTTGACAGAATGGCATCCTTCTCATAAATACTAACACTTCCAATATCGAAGGCACATCTACCCTCCATGCCGGGAATATTAAACGGAAAGAAATACCTTTTTTTCTTCATTTTAAACTTAGAACGCTTAATAGCAAGTGCAACTATCTGCGAACACCCCTTGTCATCAAAAGATTTTCCACGTCTAATATGAATATATATAGCATCTCTCACGTCACCATAGAATTCACCTAGCGACACAAAACCTCTTAATTTGTTAGCATCAATATGCCTTACTGCAATATCTCTAATTTTATTCTGGGCTTTTAATGACAAATGAAGTTGAAACCTCCTAGAGTCTTTGTCTTTTTCAAAAATATCCTTTGGTGCGTTTAAGGTTGCCCCAAGCATATCTATGGGTCTAGCAAAGTCACTTGTATAGGCTTGAGGAGATTCATTTAATAGATTTTGCAACCTCACCATTTCACTAAAAACATCATTAAAATCTTCAATATCTTGTCTTGACGCACTCATTAGCAAATGCCCACTTTAATACAAAAGTACTGACAGCCTAGCACAAATACCAGAAATTGAAACCCCATTCACCAATTTGACTTACAGGGTTTCAATTTAGATTGAATTACAAACCATTTCCCGCAACGCTTTACGCGCTGAGTAAGCTCGGGTGCACTTTCCGATACGCATCCAGTAAGCGCTGGTGCATATCGCACCCGTGCAATTCCAGTGTCGGCGCAGTGATTCCCCAGAAGCGTAAGCTTCCGTCCAGCAAGCCCTGCGCCTGTTGTAGCGCTGTTTCACCGTACAGCAAGGCAAGGTTAGGCGCGTAATCGTTAGGATCATCCATTTCCAGCAGCGCTTCGATGCAGCGGTACACGCGGCGGCGGTCGTCGTTAATTTGCTCGAAATGGCGAATCCATTGGCAACCTTCGCGGATCGCCTCTTCGTCATCCATCGCCAATGCCAGCAAGGTTTTGAGTTCGCCCACGCGCAAATCTGCCCACAAGGAACCGGCATCGGGGGCAAGCCCAATCAGCGCGGCAACGGGTTGGTGTTCATCCAAACCCAGTTCTTCGATAGTATCGAACAGATCGGCGCATTCGTCATCTTCCAGTTCCGGCAAGTGCAGGATGGCTTCGCGGACTGCGTTGCCAGTGCTGTTATTGTCCCACTCCAAATCTTCGGCCTGATAGATTTCTGACATTTCCGGCACGATGATACGGCAGGCATACACGCCCAGATGATCATAATCCATGATATAAACGTCGAAATCGGCAGCGTGGACGCGATCCATCAGGTACTGGCACTCTTCTTCGGTCGTGCCCTCGAAATTCCATGCCACAAACTCATGGTCTGGCGTGTTCCACAGAAAATCCCAGTGGATCGGGCCACTGGAGTCGATGAAATGGGTTTCCAGATTTTGCGGGGAAGCGACTTCTTCTTGGTCGAAACTGGGTTCGGAAAAACCCGCAAGCCGATCCAAAGCGCGGCCTTGCAGCAATTCAGTGAGGGCGCGTTCCAACGCCACTTCAAAGCGCGGGTGTGCACCGAAACTGGCATAACAGCCTTGATCATCCGGGTTCAGCAGAGTCACACACATGACCGGGTATTCGCCGCCGAGTGAAGCATCTTTCACCAAAATGCCGAATCCGGCTTCACGTAATTCCGCAATCCCGGCTTGAATGCTGGGGTAACGGGCAATCACCGCTTCCGGCACATCGGGCAAGCAAATCCCCTCGGCAATGATGCGGAACTTGATGTGGCGCTCGAAAATTTCCGACAAGGCTTGGGTGCGGGCTTCGGTTTTGGTGTTGCCTGCCGACATGCCGTTGCTGACGTAAAGGTTGCCGATGACATTGACCGGAAACCACACAGTTTCGCCATCACGTTGGCGCACATAAGGCAGGGCGCAGATGCCGCGTTCCTCATTGCCGGAATTCAGGTCAACCAAACGGGTAGCATCCAACGCGGTTTCGGGGTCGTAAAAAGCGATAGTGTCAGCATCCAGCAAACCGTCGGGTAAGCTGCCGCTTTCGTCCAGTGCAAACCACTTTTCTTGTGGGTAATGGACAAAATTACTGTTGGCGATAGTTTTGCCCAAATAAAAATCCGCCCAGAAATAATTGGTGCTGAGGCGTTCGAAATATTCCCCCAGCGCACTTGCCAAGGCCGCTTTGCGTGACGAACCTTTGCCATTGGTAAACAGCATCGGGCAATCGCGGTCATGGATGTGCACCGACCAGACATTGGCAATCGGATTCAACCATGAGGCTTCTTCAATGTGGAATCCGATGGCTTGCAGCTTGGCTTGCAGGGTATCAATGGAGGTTTCCAGCGCTGCATCTTTGCCGGGAATAAAGGTTTGTTGTACTTGCATTAGGGAACTCGTAAGGTGGCTATACGTCGAAAAGATGAATTATTTTAGCGCAGTGCACAAGCATACGCCTGTATATCCGTTATAATCGGGAATATTTATGTCGGAACCGTTGTTTAACCCCATAACAATAAATAGCGAGGGAAGCTTGAAGTTACGGAGTGTTGGTCATTGGCAGTACTGGCCTGCTGGTCTTGCCGTCGTGCTGTTACTGGTGCTATTACTGGCAGTCGGTTTCGTGCCCCGCTATTTTGCCCATGCGCAAACTGACAGCGCTATGGGCGACTTACCCCAATTACGGTCAAGCTTATTGGCAGAGCCTAACAGCGTGCGCGGTAATTGGTTGCGCACCCTCAACCCAAGCGTACAAGACGTGCAAGGCGATTTGGTGTGGAATGCCGCCAAACAGCAAGGGGTGATGCGTTTCCTCAATCTACCGGAACCTGCCAACGGCACGTTTTACCAGTTGTGGGTGTACGACTCGCGCAGTGAAACCGGAACACCCGTTTCTGGGGCGGTTTTCCACCAAGGTTCGGGGATTGGGGAATGGCTTGCCCCCATCCAGACGCAAACGCCGGTAAGTGAACCGTACAAGTTTGAATTGAAGCTGGAAGTCGACGATAACAGGGGTGCGGCTCAGATTTTGCTGATGGTGCAGCCGTAAAGGTGTGTTACTGCTACAATCCAGCCCATCAAAACAGCAAACAAGGAGTCCCCATGCAATCCTCACTGGTACTGACTGTTCTTGGCCCTGACCGTGCAGGGCTGGTCAAATCCATCGCCGAAGCCGTCAAAGCCCACCACGGCAACTGGCAGGAAAGCCGCATGGTGCACCTCGCCGGACAATTTGCCGGACTTGCCCACGTCACCCTGCCGCAAGATCAGGTCGCATCCCTGCGGCAAGCACTGCAAACCTTGCAAGCCAATGGCCTGCAAATCCTTGTGCAACACAGCGACGCCGCTAGCCCGCGCACTATTACGCCACTGACGCTGGAACTACTAGGCCACGACCGCCCCGGCATCATCCATGACATTACCCGCCAATTAGCGGCGCTGAATGTCAATATTGAAGAGCTGGAAACGGAACAACGTGCCGCGCCAATGTCCAGCGAGTTGCTGTTCTACGCCCACCTCAAACTGGGCTTGCCGGAAGGTGTGAGCGCAGACGTTGTGCAAGACGCCTTTGAAGCCATGCCCGATCCGCTGACGGTGGATTTGAGTTTTAGCTAACAAACAATCTGCATCTAGCGATAGGGTGAGCGTTACTGATGCCGGTCAGCTATGCTAAACTACGCCCCATTTTTCAAGACCTAACGACGAGAGTTTGACATGGCTGGTCATAGCAAATGGGCGAATATCAAGCACCAAAAAGCCGCAGTCGATAAGAAGCGCGGCAAGATTTGGACAAAAATAATCCGTGAAATCACCGTGGCAGCACGGGAAGGCAAAACCTCTGACCCGAACACGCACCCGCGTTTACGGCTGGCAGTGGATAAGGCACTCGGCGCGAACATGACAAAAGACACCATCGAGAAAGCGTGCAAGCGCGGCGCGGGTGAAACGAGCATGGATAATTACGCCGAAGTGCGTTACGAAGGTTACGGCCCCGGCGGTATCGCCGTGATCGTGGAAACCATGACCGATAACGTCAACCGCACAGTCGGCGAAGTGCGCCATGCCCTCACCAAACACGGCGGCAACCTCGGCACAAACGGCTCTGTCGCGTTCCAATTCAAAAAAATCGGCGTAATGAACTTCGCCCCCGGCATTGACGAAGACAAGCTGATGGAAGCTGCCCTCGAAGCCGGGGCGGAAGACATCCAAATGGACGACGACGGCTCCGCTGAAATCGTTACTTCCCCGGAAGATTTCGCTGCTGTGAAAATGGCCTTAATCGCCGCTGGTTTTACCCCCGACCACGATGAAGTCACCATGCGGGCAGAAAACAACACGCTGGTAGAAGGCGACGTTGCCCTCAAGCTGCTGAAAATGATTGATATGTTGGAAGACCTTGACGACGTGCAAGAAGTTTTCACCAACGCTGACTTCAACGATGATGATTTGGCGGCACACGGTTAAGTGACACTGCGCCGCATCCTCGGTGTCGACCCCGGTTCCCGCCAGACGGGTATCGGGGTGATTGAAACCGATGGGCAACACACCCGCCATATTTTCAGCACTTGCTTACGTTTGGGGGATGCGGCATTTCCCGAACGCTTAGGCAAAATTTTCACCGAAATCACCGCGATTATCCGCGAATACCAACCCGTTGAAATGGCGATTGAAAACGTGTTCGTTTCCAACAATGCCGCATCGGCGTTGAAATTGGGGCAAGCGCGGGGTGCGGCAATTTGCGCGGGCGTCGTCTCCGGTTTGCCCATCGCGGAATACAGCCCCAAGGAAATCAAGCAAGCCACCGTCGGTAAAGGCGGCGCGGATAAGGCGCAAGTGCAGCACATGGTGAAATTCATGCTAGGGCTGCACGGGCGTTTGCAAGCGGACAGTGCCGATGCGCTGGCAGTGGCGCTGTGTCATGCGCATACCAGCCATCTGTTGCGGCGGATTGCAGGCGCGGGTTAAGCCAGCGTCAGCAGATAACCGCCCTGCATTTTCAGGAAATTCATAAACACCGCTTCAAAATCTTCCACCACCGACGTTTTCACTGCATCCAATGCAAGCAACGCATCACTCCACGCCTGCATCCGAGTGCTCAGTTCCAAATCAAGGCCAAAGTTCTTTTTCAGTAATGCTAAGCGCATGAACAGTGGCGCATAGACGGTATCCACCAGTTTGAAATCCTTGCCGGTAAAAAACGGTGTTTCCGCCGCCAAAATCCCATCCAACCGTTGTACACCCTGCTTAAGTGAGTCACGGGCTTCGGTGAAAGCCGTTTCATCTTTCGCGGTGAGCATACGGTATTGGCGCATGTTCAGTTCGGAACCGAATTCGATCCACGCCCGCTGTTGGGCTTTTTCCAGCGGATCAGCGGGGTGGAGCTGCGGCGGGTAAACTTCATCGAGGTATTCGAGGATCACCGCAGATTCAAACAACGGCGTGCCATCCACCAGCAATACTGGCACTTTGCCCAGCGGGGAAATGGCCTTGAACCAGTCGGGTTGCTCGCTGGGGTTGAGGTGGGTCAGGGTGTATGCCACTCCTTTGTAATTGAGCGCGATCACGGAACGTTGCACGAAGGGGCAGATTTTGAAACTGACCAGTTCGAGTTTGTGGGGTTGGGGCATGGGGTTCTCCTTGATTGGGCGTATTTGGATGATGGCTATTAGCTAACCGTTTTGTGGCGGCTCTCCATAATTTCTGCCGATTTTACCTGTATGCTAACGGCAGGAGGCATGGTTATGCAGTTAAACATTTTTTCCAAGTTGTTTTTGGCGATGTTGGCGGGAATGGTGTTGGTGGTAGCGGTCATGGCGGTTTTCATGAACTGGAGTTTCCGCACTGGCTTTGAAGCCTACCAACATGGCGGGGAATTGGATAAGGCGCGGCAGTTGGCAGGAGTGTTAGGCGAAGGTTTCGGGCAACAGGGCAGTTGGGACTTTATCCGTTATGAGCCACACAACTGGAACCGTGCTTTGGTACAGATTGGGGAAAATCCGCCGTTGCCGGGGCCGCAAGCACCAATATCCCCTAGAAGGCAGGAAAGATCACCGCAACCCTTGGGTGGGCGGCTGAATTTGCTGGACGCTAACCAGCAAGCAGTAATTGGCCCACCGGAAAACTTGCACCCCCATCAAGGCAGCATTTTGACCCGGCTAGAAATCAAGTCACAAGGACAAGTGGTCGGCTGGTTAGCAGTACGGCAAGGTAAATTGGCGACCGATGTGCTGGCGAAAGCCTTTCTGGATCAACAATTGCGTAATTCCTACCTGATTGCGTTGTTCGCTGCCGCATTATCGCTGTTGCTGGCACTGTTATTAGTGCGGCATTTGATCCGCCCGGTACGTTCGCTGACAGCGGGGGCAAAGCTACTGACGGCAGGACGTTTTGATACACGCATTGAAGTGGCAACGCAGGATGAGTTGGGCGTGCTGGCAAATGACTTTAACTTGCTGGCGACGGCTTTGCAGCGTAACGAGGAAATTCGGCGGCAGTGGTTGGCAGATATTTCCCATGAATTGCGTACCCCGATAGCCATTCTTCGCAGTGAAATTGAGGCGTTGCTGGATGGCATCCGGCAACCAACGGTGGAGCGCATCCGTTCCCTGCATGTTGATGTGTTATCGCTGGGTAAGTTGGTGGATGACCTTTACCAATTATCGCTATCGGATGCCGGGGATATGGAATTGCCAGATGAAACCGTTGACTTAGCCGCAATTCTGGATGACACCATGAGCGCCGCAGAAGCAAACTTGCAGGAAAAGCATATCGGTTTGTTCAGGCGCATAGATGACACCGTAACACTGGCAGTGCGGGGCGATGCCAAACGTTTGCACCAGCTTTTCTCGAATTTATTGGCAAACAGCCAGCGTTACACGGATGAAGGTGGACGGGTCGAAGTTTTTGCGCAGCAACAGGGCGACAAGGTGGTTGTGGAAGTTCAGGATACTGCGCCGGGCGTACCGGATGAGGCTTTACCACATCTGTTCGAGCGCCTGTTTCGGGTGGACAAATCCCGTAGCCGTGCTCTTGGCGGTTCTGGGCTGGGTCTGTCGATTTGCAAGAACATCGTCGAAGCGCATCACGGCACGATAACAGCCGGACATTCTGCCTTGGGAGGGCTATCCATCCGTATGGAATTTCCGCTACCCTCTGCCTGACGTGATGCGGGGAGTGGGAATGCGATGAACGCTAGGCAGAAATGCATATTGATCGTGGAAGACGAGCCAAAGCTGGCGGAAGTGCTGGGCGAATACCTGCAACAAGCGGGCTTCCTGTCGCATTGGATCGACCACGGCTTGAAGGTAATCCCATGGATACGGGAAAACACCCCAGATTTGCTGATCTTGGATTTGATGTTACCCGGACGTGACGGTATCGACATCTTCCGCGAACTGCGCACTTTTTCCACACTTCCTGTCATTATGGCAACCGCAAAAGTGGATGAAATCGACCGTTTGCTGGGGCTGGAATTAGGTGCGGATGATTACGTCTGCAAGCCATATAGCCCGCGCGAAGTGGTGGCACGGGTAAAAAATATTCTGAGGCGTGTGTCATTGCCGTTGGCGGAACAGGTGTCTGGCAGTGGCATTGAGGTTGATGTGGCTTGTATGGAAGTCTGCCTTAACCACCGTAAACTGGATTTGACCCCGGTTGAATTCCGTTTGTTTAACCAATTGTTTTCCCGCCCTGCCCAAGTGTTCTCACGGGCGCAATTACTGGATTGCATCTACGATGACCACCGCATCGTTACCGACCGGGCGGTGGATAGCCACATCAAGAACCTGCGGCGTAAAATTCACGATGCCATGCCTGAGCGTGAACTAATCAAATCCATCTACGGTATCGGTTACAAACTGGAACTGTAGCGCAAAAAGCAATCTACACAGTTGCTCCATTATTCCTCCCAATTAGGCCATTAACCTTCTTGTTAACAACCTGCAACGGAGGACATACCATGAAAAAGCCAGTTACCCTTTCCATCAGCGCCACCACTTTAGTCGGCGTCTTCTTAAGCCAATCGGCAGGAGCAGCCGTCAGCTATCCTGTAGTGGATACGGGACAGGCAAGCTGCTACAGCGATACGGCTGCAACCACTTGCCCACTGAAAAGCAAAACGTTTTACGGTCAGGATGCCCAAACTATCCGCAATGCCCCCAGCTACACTAACAACGCTAATGGCACGGTCACGGACAAAGTAACGGGACTGATGTGGCAGCAAAGCCCTGACACCACCAACGACGGGCAAATCAAAGCAAGTGATAAATTGGCTTTCAGCCGTGCGCAAACCTATTGCCAAGACTTGGTGCTAGGCGGTTACAGCGACTGGCGCTTGCCGGACATCAAGACGCTGTACTCCCTGATTGACTTCCGGGGAACTGACCCTAGCGGTGCAGGCAACAGTTCTGCTGGGCAGACCCCTTTCATTAATACCAGCTATTTCAAGTTTGGTTACGGTGACACCAGCGCGGGGGAACGTATCATTGATGCCCAATACTGGTCAAATACGCAATATGTCAGCACCACGATGGTCGGGGATGCAACCGTGTTTGGTGTTAACTTTGCGGATGGGCGTATCAAAGGCTACCCCCGCGACAAGTCACCGTTTGGAGCACCCGCCCAATATGTCCGCTGCGTGCGGGGAAACACCGCTTACGGGGCAAACAGTTTCACCAATAACCGTAATGGCACAGTTACAGACGCAGCAACCGGGCTAATGTGGGCGCAAGCCGACAGCGCCAAGGGCATGAATTGGAAAGATGCATTGGCTTGGGTTGCACAAATGAACACCGCAAAATACTTGGGTTACAGCGATTGGCGCTTGCCCAATACGAAGGAATTGCAAAGTATCGTCGATTACACCCGCTCTCCCAATACCACAGGTTCGGCGGCGATCAACCCCGTGTTCAGCGTTACTGGCATTATCAATGAGGCGGGGCAAACGGATGCACCCACTTATTGGAGCAGCACGACCCATGCAAGCAAAACCAGCGGGGTGTATGCGGCTTATGTCGCATTCGGGCGGGCAATGGGTTACATGAATGGCATCTGGCTGGATGTGCACGGGGCAGGAGCGCAACGCAGCGATCCTAAATCGGGCAGCCCCAGCAGCTACCCAACTGGGCACGGGCCACAGGGGGATGCGATCCGCATTTACAATTACGTGCGTTTAGTACGCCAATAACTGACAGTAAAAAGGCCAACCCGCCGAAACAGGTTGGCCTTGATTAGCCCCTTTAGCCCTTTTTATCTATGCGCCCGCATTAACGGTGGTTGTTGTGCGGTTGTGGCAGTGGCTGTAATGGTGCTACCAGCACAGGCTGCGAGTTGTTCGGTTGCAGGTTGCCAAAATGACCGGGTTGCGGGCCATTCGGTTGTGACCAGTTATTGTTGCGGTCGTCACGGCGATCATGACGGCGGGCAACATCACGGTTATTGCTGAGTTTGAAGATGTGGCGGTTCAAGCTAGCTTCTTGACGATCCAGACGGTTGCGTTCACCTGCTGTTACCCGATGATCACGCTTGGCTTGGCGGACGGCTTCAACTAAACGGCGCAATTCACCGCGCAGTTGGCTTTCTTCGCCACGGGTCAGGTCGCCGCTACGTACACCCATATCAATGCGCTGTTCCAATTTACCGACGTTGACGCCAGTGTAGCCACCATGGAATGGGGCTGCCATTGCAGCAGAGGACGCAAACAGTACGCCAGCAACCAGTGCGGTTGAAATCAATGTTGTCTTTTTCACGGTATCGCTCCTTCAATTTGTTTCAGATATTTGCCCTTTCGGTAGGAGTAACAATACGCGCCAATTCAGCAACAAATATGCCTAGATTGTGCAAATAACGTGGAACCTGCCTCCCCTGACTGCGTTATCATGCGCGTGATATTCCCTTAAAAGGCGTTGACATGAAACAGGCATTAATCGGCAGCTTGCTTGCCCTGACCCTTGGCATGGCGGGCTGCGACCAAACTGCGGTGACACCGGATGATTTACCGTGGCAAATTACCACCACCCCAGCGGGCAACCCACAGGTGTTCCGTTTGGAAATGGGCAAAGCCACCCTCAAAGATGTGATTGAGCGCCTGCACAGTTTCCCGGAACTGGCTGTATTTTCGCACGAAAGCGGTAAGCGCAAGCTGGAGGCGTATTTCGGCACGCAACGCATGGGCTTGTTTGATGCCAAAATCATTGCGGAATTACAAGCCGATGCAACGACCTTTGACAAGCTCCAAAACGATGGTGGCAAGCGTGAAGGCATGGCGAGTGGGCAGTGGAAATTCCCCGTGGCGGAAAAGGATATGCCCAGCGTCAATGCCTTATTGGTGAAGAAACTGGTTTACATGCCTGCCATCAATTACGAGCCAGATATTGTCACTGCCCGTTTTGGTGCACCTGATGAGCGCTTGCCATCGGCGAAAGCAGGGATTGAATACTGGTTCTATCCGAACAAAGGCTTGGCGATTGTGCTGAGTAATGACGGTGGTGAAATCCTTTACTACACACCGCCGCAAAACTTTGCCGCATTGAAACAAGAGTTGTTGGAGGCAAAACCGAAAGATGAGTGATGCCCGTACCCCGCCGTGGTGGAAACAAAAGCCCCTCACTGAAATGTCGATGGAAGAGTGGGAAAGCTTGTGCGACCACTGCGCCAAATGCTGCCTGATCAAGCTGGAAGATGAAGAAGATGGCACGGTGTATTACACCGACATTGCCTGCGACCTGTTGGATGGCAAGACTTGCCAGTGCAAGGATTATCCCAACCGCGAAACGCTGGTTCCTGATTGCCTGCGCCTGACGCCGGATAACCTCGAACAGCTTTACTGGATGCCGCCGAGTTGCGCCTACCGCTTGTTGTATGAAGGCAAAAACCTGCCGTCATGGCATCATTTGCTGTCCGGCGACAAAGAAAGCATCCACCGCATGAAACAATCGGTGGTCGGGCGTTTCACTTACGCCGCAGATGTTAACGAAGAAGACTGGGAGGAACGGGTCGTCACATGGCCGTTGAAGCGGAAAATGTAAGCCAACGCCTCGACCGTTGGCTGTGGGCAGCGCGGTTCTTCAAGACCCGCCCATTGGCAGTCGATGCCATCAATGGCGGGCACGTCCACGTCAATGATGAGCGCGTGAAACCAGCGCGGAATGTGCGCCCCGGCGATAAAGTCCGCATTACCAAGGGCTTTGAAACGTGGGTAATCACGGTCAAGGGCATCAACGAACAGCGCCGCCCTGCCCCCGAGGCACGCTTGCTCTACGAGGAATCCGAACACCACCGCGAGCAGCGCGAAGCCGTGATCGAAGAACGCCGCTTGCATGGCGTGAACATCAAAGTGCATAAGCCGGACAAGCGCGAGCGGCGGATGATCGAGCAGTTCAAACAGAACTGGTGACAGCTTCCTACAAGAGGCTATACGCGGCGCGGAAATCGTGATGGCAGGAGGCGCAACTCTCTTTCACTTGATTGTAGATGGGCTTGATTTGGTCGAGCTTCCCAGTTTGGGCGACATCAGCCAATTGCGCGGCGGCAACAGTGAATTTTTCTTGAGCCTGTTTGAACGCTTCCGGCTGTTGCCAGACCGCAGGCAGGGCGCGGCTAGGCGCATAATCGCTACCGGGCGGGAAGTAAGCCCACGGCTGGGTGCTTAAGGCTTTGAGTTGTTGCGCATAACCGAGAAACTCTTTGGCGGAGTAAGGCTCTTTGTCGCGTATCATCAGCCCCATTGCTTCAAAGGTGCGGATATTTTCTTTGAAAATGCGCTCACGCTTGGTGACAGGTTGCCCCGGATGGGTGTCTTCCTTCTGGCAAGCGCTTAACAAGGCAACACAAACAACCGCCAGCAGCGGGACTTGAAACAAGTAATATCTTGAAGAAACCATAATATCCATCATGAGTTATGCCAACTTCGGGGTGAAGCCGGTCGGCTAAGCTAGCTTATCATCCGGTACAACGCAAGAGAGCAACACCCCTGCGGTACATTGCGGTCATTTTAGGGAGCGGATAATTAAAGCCTTCTTAAAACCACGCCCCATCAGTAAAATTAGCAAATGCTTATGAATGGGTGTAAAACGTCACGTAAGACCACTAGGGGAACACATCATGACATCACGTATCACCATTTTTTTCGCTTTGGCGCTGTTTGCGGGCAGTGCATCGGCTGACTTCTTCGATTTCTTCGACATGGGCGATTTCTTCGGCAACAACCGTAATGACCAGAACCACCAAGCGGCAGGTACGGGGCAAGCCAGCCAAAACGGCGCGGGCAAAGGCAACGGGCATTCACGCGGGCGCGGCGAAGCCGACATCAATATGGATTTCGACCTGAATTTCCGTGCCAAAGCTTCCGGCTTGGCGGATGCTGCCAGCAAGGGGCAAGGCCGCACGCAAAACCAAGTACAAAGCCGGGGCGACGTTGCCCAATATCAGGCCAGCCAGCTCAATGCTTACGGGACAGGCTATAACAACGCCAACAGTGCCGTGAACGCCGCGCCGTACAATTACAGCTACGCTTACCCTTACGCCTATTACAATTATTACGCGCCGTACACGCAGCAGCCGTATATGCAAAGCTATTACCCACAGTACTACTACCCGCAAGCTTATTACCTGCCGCCTGCACAGTAGTCTATAGTTGGGGGCAAGATACGTAGGCTCGAAAGGAAAGTCTTATGTTTATGTTGCGCCCCTTCGCTTGGTTGTTTGCTGCACTGCTGGTGGTTGTGGCAGCAGCATCCATTTTCATCCTGACCTTCGACGCGAACCGCTACAAGCCTGACCTTGTGGCCTTGGTCAAGCAGCAAACCGGACGTGACCTCGCAATCGGCGGTGAAATCGGCCTATCGGTATACCCCGACATTGCGCTGAAACTGGAACAGGTGAAACTCGGCAATGCCGCCGGATTTAGCGGGGAAACCTTTGCCAGCGCCGACCATGCGCGGGTTTCTGTGCAACTCATGCCCTTGCTGCAACAGCAATTGCGTGTCAACGACGTGACCCTGCAAGGCATGAGCCTGAACTTACAACGCAATAAAAGCGGTGTCACCAACTGGGCGGACTTACTGCCAGCGAATTCCAGCCAGAAAGATGATCAGGTCGGGCAAGTCATCGCCCGTTTGCTGGGTAATTTCATGGTTGCCGGGATCAGCGTGCAGGACTCGCAAATCCATTGGCAGGATGCGCAAAGCGGGCAAAACCTGAATATTTCCCCGCTCAACCTGAAAACTGGCGTATTGCGCCCCGGCAAGCCCGTGGACATTAACCTTGCCACCCATTTGCAGCAGAACTCCCCGGCGCTGGATGTCACGCTGGATGGTTCTGCAACTGCGCGGTTAGCGGAAAACCAGCAGGATTTCAAACTTTCTGACCTCAAGCTCAAGGTGCAAATGCCCAATAAGCCCAGTGCAGGTGATAGCTTGAATGCCAACTTGAGCGCGGGGGTGGATGGCAACTTGCAAACCAAAGTGCTGGCATTCAGCGGTTTGGTGGCAGCGATCGACATTGCCAGCAAAGCACAGGGCAATATCCACGCCGATGTGAAAGGCACGTTGCGCGGCGAAACCGATGCCCAGCAGTATTTCATGCCCGACTTGCAAGCACAGGTGCAACTGCCGCAGGTGGGTAATGCGCAATTGAGCGGGCGGATGCAAGCCAACCTTGCCCGCGAGGAAGTCAGCATCGGCGGTTTGCGCGTGCAGGCGCAGTTGAATAATCCGAAAGCTGGAAAGGTTGATGCCAACCTCAGCGGTAACATGCATCTGGGCATGGCAGAACAGCTCCTGAAAATCGACGGGATGCAACTGCAAGCCAAAACCCAAGGCGGCAACCTGCCCATGCAAACGGCAGATGTGCAAGCCAGCGGCAGCACCCGCGTGCAGCTAGCGCAACAGCAACTCACTATCGGCGGTCTGCAACTCACCACCAATTTGCAAGGCGACAAACTCCCCGGCGGCAGCTTACAACAGCAAGGCAAAGGCGAACTTGACCTCAATTGGGGTAGCGGCAAAGGCGTAATCGACCTGTTCCAAACCAGCCTGAAACTCATGGGGCAGCAACTCAACGGCAAGCTGCAAATCCGCGACCCAATAGCGGCGCTGAGTATGAGTGGCGAATTCAAGGCCGACGCGCTCAATTACCCGCCCTTCCAATTACAAAAAGCCACACTGGGAGTGCAAATGGCGGATGGCATCCTCACGCTTGCCCCGCAAGGCACACTGTTCAAAGGCGGTTATCAGGGCAATATCCAGATCAATACCAAGCAGTCACCGCCCACGCTGCAAATGACCCACAAAACCAGCGCGTTGCGCACCGAAGACCTGTTTTTCGCCCTCACCCAAGACAAAACCATTACCGGCGCACTCAACCTGACTGCCAACCTGACTTCGGTGGCGGGCGACGCGGCGGCTTTCAAACAACACCTCAATGGCACGGTTGATGTTGCGCTGAAAGACGGCACGATCCGCGATTCCAGTTTTGCGCAAAAAACCAAGCAGGTAGTGAAGCTATTTGAGAAAGAAAGCACCAATGCGATGGGCGAAAAGGAAGTGGCTTTTACCAGCTTAGGCGGGCAGTGGCAGGTGCATCAAGGCACATTCCATACCGATGAAAACGTGTTGCTTGCGCCCTACTTCCAAGTCAAAGGCAGCGGCGATGTGAACACCGTCAACGAATCACTGGATTTCAAACTGCGTATTGGCGAAAAGCCCAAACCTGACAAACCCGAAGGTCTGTTTGCCCCGCTGCACATCCAAGGCCCGTGGAAAAACCTGAGTTACGAATTGGAACTCGATGTATTGCTCAAGGAGTTGGCGAAACAGGAAATCGACAAGCAAAAAGCCGACCTGAAAGAAAAGCTCGACGCCGAAAAGCAAAAGCAGTTGGATGCCCTCAAACAAAAGGCCGATGAAGAAAAAGCCCGCCTGCAACAGCAATTGCAAACTGAAAAGGATAAGTTGCAACAACGCCTGCAAGACCAAGTGCAGAAGCAATTGGGCGGTTCAGGCAATCCGGCAGATGGCAGCGTGCAAGACCAACTTAAGAAAAAACTGGAAGATGACTTGAAGGGCAAGTTAAAAGGCTTGTTCTGATGCCCGTGGTGGATTATTACAGCGTTTACATGGTGCAAGATGGCGATCTCGTGGATGAAGATGTCGCCATCGTCGAACCGCAACAGGCGCAAAGCGTGCGCAGTGGGGATTATTCCTTCAGCCGTTCCAAATACCTGTTGGCAACGCAGGTGTACAAAGATTACAAGACCGAGTTTTACGGCGGTTGCCAGTTTAAGCAGCAACAAAAACTGCTGGTTCCGCTGCTGTCTTCATGCGGTTACACGCCGCGCAAGAGTGCCGTCCGCGCCAATCGTATCGAATGGGAACACATTGTCCCTGCATGGGTTTTCGGGCATCAATTGCAATGCTGGCAAAACGGCGGGCGGGCGCATTGCCGCGACACCAGCAAAGCCTTCCGCCAGATGGAAGCTGACCTGCACAACCTTGTACCTGCGATTGGTGAGATCAACGGCGACCGCAGCAATTTCCGCTACCAAATGATCCCCGGCGAAGCGCGTATGTATGGCAACAAGGTCAATATGGAAATCGACTTCCCGCAACGCACTGCCGAACCGCCCGATAACGTGTGGGGCGATGCGGCGCGTGCCAGCCTTTACATGCGTGACCGCTACGGCCTCAAGCTGGGCGACGCGCAGGAAAAACTGTTCCGCGCGTGGAATAACCTCGACCCGGTAGATCAGTGGGAACAGCAACGCAACCGCCTGATCACGCAATTGCAGGGCAACGACAACCCTTACGTCACTCACTACCGCAAGCTAGGCGACAACGCCGACAGCCCCAGTACACCCCTTGGAAAAACTGCCGAAGCCCAAGACTGGGTAGACCGGCTTTACGCGCTGGTTATGCAGCACAAAGACAAGCTGCCGTATGCGGTGGTGTCACTGATAACATTGCTGTACTTGGGGTATGTACAGTTCCGGCGGCGCAAGGCGTCAAGGAAAACCAAGGCAGGCTGAAGCCCCATAAAACATCATAATTACTGTTTTAATGGCATAATTACAACTATAATACTGTAATTATCCAGTGGGAGTTAACCATGAATCTCCACGAACAAATCCGCGCCCGCCGCCGCGCCTTGGGTTTGACCCAATCTGACATGAAAACCCGCATCGGCATGGGGCAACAGCAATACCAACGCATTGAAGCGGGCGGCAATGCCAATCTCGATACCCTCAAATTGATCGCTGATGGGTTAAATGCTGACTTGCTGCTGATCCCGCGTAACCAAGTCCAAGCTGTGCTGGAAATGCTAAACGGCGTAGAAACAGATGCGGAAAACCCGTGGCAAGACCTATTGGGTGATTTATACGAAGGGGCAAAGCAATGACACCCCCCGAACAAGCAAGCACCCTAGCCCTACACCTGTACGGTACGCACATCGCCTATGTGGTCGGCTTTGCCAATGGGCAGAACATTGTAACCTTCACACCCGATTACCTACACGCCAGTGAACGCCCAACACTTACCCTGACCCAATTGGGCAAGCCCCAACTGCTGGAAAAACCGTGGCATACCCGCCAGCGCTTACACCCCGTGCTTTCCAACTTATTGCCGGAAGGAGCGTTGCGTGCATGGGCAGCGCATCAATTGAAAATTCATCCAGATAATGAATTCCCGCTGCTGGCGTGGCTCGGCAATGATTTGCCCGGCGCACTGATTGCCAGCCCGGTAGAGCCTGCGCATGTCCCCACGTGGGCATTGGCAAGACGCGCCCAAAGCACACCCGTACTCATCCCCGTTAGCCATTACGGGCAACGCTTTTCACTCGCTGGCGTGCAAATGAAATTTTCTGGCAAACACCAAGACGGGCGTTACCACGTTACCCAAGCCGGAGAATTGGGAGATTGGATTATCAAAACACCCTCGACCCTGTACCCCGGCGTACCACTCAATGAATACAGCAGTATGCAACTGGCAAAACTGGCGGGGGTCGAAATCCCCGAAATCCGTTTGCTGCCAATGGCATCACTAAACGGCTTGCCGAATATTGCCTTGCCAGCCGAAACCCATGCCTACGCTATCCGCCGCTTTGACCGTGATGAGGCGGGGGGACGCATCCACAGCGAAGATTTCGCCCAAATCCTGCAAAAATACCCGCATGAAAAATACCGCGACAGCAACTATGAAATGCTGGGGCGCATCCTCCACCAATACAGCCATGACAACATCAGCGACCTGCAACAACTGGCACGCCGCCTGCTGGTCAACATCCTGCTCGGTAATGGCGATGCCCATTTGAAAAACTGGACGGTACACTATCCCAACGGTATCACCCCACAACTTGCCCCCGCTTATGACATCCTCCACACCCAAGCCTACATCGCCAATGAAACACAAATCGCCCTCAACATGGGTGACGAAAAAGCTTGGCACACACTGGGCTGGCAACATTTCCAACGCTGGGCAAATAAAATTGGCGTAGCCTGGCCTGTCATTGAAACAGCATTACAAGACACCCTGCAACGCGCCCGTGACCAATGGCCTAAAGCCTTGCGGGAACTCCCCATGCTGGAAGCGCATCAAGCTAACTTGCGGATGCACTGGCAAAAACTCTCCCCCGATTGGCGCATCGGCTAAATGGCGGCACGTTTTTCCTTCATACAGCAAATAATCATGATCTTGCTGGGGATGGTCATTTCTAGCGCCTCGCAGGCCACCCCAACCTTGCTTGTCCCTAACGAACAAATCACGCAAAGCGTCAGCCTTTCCCCCTATCTCGAACTGCTGGAAGACCCGACCCAGCAACTGGGCATTACCCAAGTCAGTTCCGCAGCGTATTCCCATCGTTTTGTACCGAATACCGCTGCTGTGCCTGATTTCGGGCGTAGCCGTTCGGTATGGTGGGTACGTTTCCAACTGCATTCTGAACACACACAGGAATGGTATTTGCTGCTTGACCGCCCCATCGGCGGAATCACGGAAGCCTTCTTAGCGCCGGGAACGCAAAGCCATTTGCACCGTTTGGACGACTTCCGTTTGCCCGTGTGGCATTTGACTATGGCGGCAGGGGATTCTGTCACGGTATACCTTCGGGCAAACAATGGGCAGGCATTATTGACTTTACCCCTCAAATTGCTGGGTGCAGAAACCTTGCTAAAAACCAACAGCAGGGAAGAGATTTTGTTCACCGCCCTGTTTGCGGGAATGGCAATCCTAGCAGTGTATAACTTATTGCTATTTTCCAGTTTACGGGAATACAGCTACCTGAGTTTGACCCTACTGTTGTTTGCCAGCGACCTGTTCATTTTGCGTGAAACCAACCTATTTCCTACCTTGGCATGGCTGAATAACCCAACACAGTATTTTTACACCACACCTTTGCTATTGATGTTTATTACGGGCTTCCAGTATTGGGGCTATGTCAATCAAGGGGCAAGCAAGATCATGGGGCATTTGTGTCGCTGGATACCACGCCTATCAGTGATGGCAATCCCTTTTATGGGACTAGCATACCGGGGGGAACAAGTCATTTTTGGCATTGGCTTGTCCTTAATGCCTGTTATTTTCGTCCTTACCAGTTTAATTGTGTGGCAAGGGCATCGTCCCAGCCGCGTTGCATACGGGGCTTTAATTACCCTGATTATTGCTACCGCACCTTATTCCGCCATGCAAGCTGGCTGGTTCACGCATGACAAACCCTTTGTCTACCTTGCTGCAAGCGGATTTTTGCTAACGGCTTTGTTACTGTCCTTTGTTCAGGCGGAACAGACCCGTTGGTTGCGCGAGGCAAAGGAACGGGCGGAAGCCACTGACAAGGCCAAAGACACCTTCCTCACCACCATGAGCCATGAGTTACGCACGCCCATCCACGCAATCATTGGGTTGGCTGATCTGCTGCGCAAAACGCCCTGCCCAGAAGCGCAAGCGGTGTATCTGGAAAAACTGCTGTCCTCATCACACCATTTACAGGGGCTGGTGGATGATGTCCTTGACCTGTCGCGGATCGGTGCTGGAAAGCTGGAACTGGAAACCACCGCTTTCCGGTTAGACGAAGAACTGGACAAGCTGCACCAGATGTTCAGCCTCGCTGCCCAACAAAAGAGCTTGGTGTTATCCGTCACGAAAGCCATGCCTCCCGGTTTGCAGTTGCTGGGCGATTTGGTACGCCTGAAACAAGTGCTGGTCAATTTGCTGGGAAATGCCCTGAAATTTACCGAGCAAGGCAGCATTACTTTGACAGTGCGGCAAATGACAGGCGATGCGGGCGGGCATATCCACCTCTATTTTGAAGTGAACGATACTGGCATTGGCATCAGCAGCAACCAGCAGCAGTACTTGTTCCAAGCGTTTTCCCAAGCGGACAGTTCTACCGCACGCCGCTACGGTGGTTCCGGCTTGGGTTTGGTAATCAGCCGCAAGTTGGTAAAGCTAATGGGCGGTGAGTTGGAATTAGAGAGCGAACCAAACAAAGGCAGCCGTTTCTTTTTCACCCTCACATTCCCGCTCATACAAGAACAGCCCAATCCAATGGCAAACACCCCAAGTGCACTGAACAGTTTGGCGGGGAAAGGTTTGCACGTGCTGCTGGTGGATGACGACATACTCAACCGCTATCTCGGCGAACAGATGCTGGATAAGCTCGGGGTCAAAGCGACGGTGGTAGAAAGCGGGCAAGCCGCACTCCAGCAATTGCAACACCAAACCTTCGACTTGGTGATGATGGATGTCAGTATGCCGGACATGGATGGCTACACCACCACCCGCCACATCCGCGCTGCCGGATTCACCGCGTTGCCCATCATTGCCGTGACTGCCCATGTGATCGAAGGGGAACCCGAACGCTGCCAAGCCTCAGGAATGGATGGTTATCTGGGCAAACCGTTTGGGCTTGAGGCATTACATACCCTGCTGACCCAATACACTGACAAGTAACAGCCTAGCCTATACCCCGCTATACTTAAAGCATGAAACCGCAAGACACCCTCCATTTCAGCTACCGCGCTTTACGTGCCTATCCGGGGCGTACTGCACTGATCCTGCTGGCAATGTGTATCGGTGTCGCTGCCATCATCTTGCTCACTTCATTGGGGGAAGGCGCTCGCCTGTACGTGATCGGGCAGTTCCAAGGTTTGGGGTCTAACCTGCTGATCGTATTGCCGGGGCGTTCGGAAACCACCGGCGGTGCGCCGCCGCTCGTAGGCACGACCCCACGTGACCTGACGCTGGACGATGCACTTGCCCTGCAACGCAGCACCGCCATCAAAGACGTTGCCCCCATTATCCTCGGCGCAGCACCTGTTTCGTTTGATGCCCGTGAACGCGAAGTAACCATCATGGGTTCCACCCCCGCTTTGCTCAGCGCCCGCCAACTGGAGCTTGCCATTGGGCAATCGCTGCCTGACGGCAACCCGCGTGTCGCCACTGCCGTGTGCTTGCTGGGGGAAACGGTGTGGAAAGAACTGTTCGCCAACCGCAATGCCTTGGGTGAATGGGTACGCATCGGACAAACCCGTTTCCGCGTGATCGGGATACTCGCGGGCAAGGGGCAATCCATGGGCAGTGACATGAGCGACATGGTGGTGATCCCGGTTGCCAGTGCCCGGAACTTATTCAACGCCCCCTCGCTGTTCCGCATCATCGTCACCGCCGAAAGCAAAGGGCAACTGGAACAAGCCAAACAAGACATCGAACACACCATCAGCCAACGCCACGACGGGGACAATGACATCACCATCATTACCCAAGATTCGCTGATCGGCACTTTCGACAATATCCTCACCGCGCTGACGTGGGCACTCGGCGGCATTGCGGCGGTCAGCCTGATTGTCGCGGGCATCCTGATCATGAACGTGATGCTGGTCGCGGTCAGCCAACGCAAGGCGGAAATCGGCCTGCTCAAAGCTTTGGGCGCACCGACTTCGCAAGTTTTACGCCTGTTCCTCACCGAAGCAACCTTACTGGCAAGTGCGGGCGGCATGATTGGTTTGCTGCTGGGCTTGGGCGGGGTATTCGTGCTTAACCAAGCCGTGCCGGATTTCACCGCGCAACCACCGCTGTGGGCGCTGATTGCCTCGGTGCTGATTACTTTCATTACTGGCTTGGTATTTGGCAGCATTCCGGCGAAACAGGCAGCGCGGCTTGATCCAGTCGCGGCGCTGTCGGGGAGGTAGCCATGCTGCTCGCCGACTACCTGCACCTTGCCACCACAAGCATCCGTTTCAGCCGGATGCGCAGTTTCCTCACCGCTTTGGGGATCGCGGTCGGGATTACCGCCGTGGTGTTGCTGACCGCCTTGGGCAGCGGGGTGCAACAGTACATCCTTAACCAATTTACCCAATTCGGCGCACACATCATTGCCATCAACCCTGGCAAAAGTTCAACATTGGGGGTTTCGGGCGCAATGATCAGCAGCGTCCGCCCGCTGTCGATTGAAGATGCGGATAGCTTACGGCGCATCCAAGGCGTCCAAACTTCCGTGCCAGTGGTGCAAGGCAACTCCCCGGTGGAGGCAGGCGAACGTACCCGCTGGACAACCGTGCTCGGCGTCAACCACGAAACCCCGCAAACGTGGCAGCTCCCCGTTGCCAGCGGGCAATTCCTGCCCGACGATGCCGCCCGCCAAGCACGTAACCTTGCGGTGATTGGGGCGAAAATACGCTCCGAATTGTTCCCCAACAGCAATCCTTTGGGGCAACACATCCGCATCGGGCAAGAACGTTTCCGCGTCATCGGGGTGATGGAATCGAAAGGGCAAATCTTGGGGTTCGACATGGATGATGCGGTCTACATCCCGACTGCCCGCGCCCTTGCGCTATTCAACCGCGAAGGGCTGATGGAAGTCGACGTGCTCTACCAGCCGGGTGCGGATGAAACGAATATAATCAAACAAATAAAAATAATCTTGAACCAACGCCACGGTGCTGAAGACATAACCATAACCAGCCAAAGCGATATGCTCAAAACACTGGGTTCTATCCTCACCATCCTCAAAGCCGTGGTGGCGGGGATTGGGAGCATTTCGCTGTTGGTCGGCGGCGTGGGCATCCTCACGATCATGAGTATTGCAGTCAACGAACGTACCGGAGAAATTGGGCTATTACGCGCCTTAGGCGCATCACGCCAGCAAGTGACACGCCTGTTCTTGCTGGAAGCAGCGGCATTGGCAGGTCTAGGGGGGATTGCGGGAATGGTGGTCGGAATCAGTATTGCGTGGCTATTACACGCGGCTATGCCCTCAATGCCGGTGAAAATCGACTGGCTATACGTGCTATTGGCGGAAAGCGTGGCGATAGTCACGGGCTTGCTGGCAGGCTTTGCCCCAGCACAGCGGGCATCTGCTTTGCCGCCCGTCGATGCACTACGCAGCGAATAATAATCACTCAATAGCAGAGAAAATAGCCATTTGGGATATTTTAATTTAGTATTTTCCGTTCCAGCAGCTAAACTACCTGTAATATCTAGACGCTGGCTTAGGGCTAATCACCGACATAAAGAAGAAGTATGAGCAACAATGGCTTAACAACATGCGAGGGTCACAGCATCCTAATTGTGGATGATGATTTAGTCCTTCAAGAGCTGCTTGGGCAATTTCTGCATCAGCAAGGTTTTCAAGTAACCCACGCTAAAAATGGAGAAGAGGCAAGCAGAATCCTCCCCCAACATACCCCTGCTTTAATCATTCTCGACATCATTATGCCGGGCAAAAATGGCTTGTATTGGCTGCAATGGATTAAGGAAAACTGCCCCCACATGCCGGTGCTGATCCTGTCTTCGCAATCCAGTGACCAAGAGCGGATTCAAGGGCTGGAACTGGGGGCGGAAGATTACTTGACTAAACCATTCCACCCCAGAGAATTGCTCATACGGGTGCGCAACATCTTGCGTCTTTACTTAAACAATGGCAAAAAGACTTTCATGATTGGTTCCTGCCTGTTTGACCCTGAGCGTGAATTGTTAATCCGTTGGGAAACGGTTCCCACTAAATTGACACCGGCTGACACCCAATTGCTACTGTTTTTCTGTCAAAATGCGGGGCAAATCCTGACGCGGGATGCCATTTCTCACGCCTTACACGGCAATGAACACAACCCACTGGACAGAAAGATAGACATGCAGATCAATCGGCTGAAAAAAAGGATCGGGAACACCATTGATGTATCCAAGCATTTGCAAACCGTTTGGCGCAAAGGCTACCGTTTTATCCTGTGAAATACGGCAAACAGCATGAAAATACTGACCGACTCATTAGGGGAGGAAGGGGCGAAACGCTTTCTGGAATTTTCCCTCCCACACATCCAGCAACGCAACAGCGCCTTGCTCGCCTGCTTGTCAGTACAAGATTGGCAACAAGCCGCTGCCCAAGCACACAGCATCAAGGGAACCGTGAATTTGTATGGCTCCCCCGATTTGCTTGAACATCTGGACAAGATCATCCGCAAGGACATAGAACATATCCACACGCCACACTTCACCGACAGCCTCAAACAGCAATTGTCGACAACTGAAGAAGAAATAATTAATTACTTATCAATTAGATAGAAATACTGCGGCTCACCAGTAACGGCAAATTGTTACAATTTGTGACAGTTTTTTGCGTGACAATTCCCCACTTCCGCTATTAAGCTCCTATTCAGTTAGTTACTGCGTGGGCAGGACGCTCACGGTTTGCGATAAGGAGTAGGATAATGATACTGATAAAAAAACTGCTGCCGTACAGTGTATGTCTTACGGTTTTACTGACAACACAAGCAAGCTTGGCGGAGTCCAAGTGGGCAGATGCAGAACACAAAAAATTTGGGGACACCATAACAGAGGGGACGGGGGAATCCACAAACCCCGTTACCCCTTATATTGAAGCGGCGGCAATGCTACACAGCAGCCTGTACAAGCACCTCCGCGAATCGGACGATTTCGTCAAACTGGAAAGCCTCGCCAACGTTTTATGGCAAGAAGAGTTTGATAAAAAAGACTGATACGATTTTACACAACCTGACTGAATGCGCCATTTCAATAAACAGTCAGGTTGTCTTTTTACGCTTCCTCTGTGACCAGCCCTGCCTACTCCCTCAACGGGTGGAGGCTGGTTTTTTTCTTTCATTCCGTCTTTAATACAGGCACATGACTTATCCGAAGAAGCCCATGCACCTGTTCCGCGCTTTTCCACCCGTTTTCTTGCTGTTAGTGCTGTTTTGGCAAGTCGGAATCATCCCTGCTGCCAGTGCCGATGCACTTCTGCCTGCACTTGTGCTGAAAAATGATGCGACCACCCTATCCGCCGCCCCCTTTATGGAAATCCTCGAAGACCCAACCCGGCAATTGGGGTTAACAGAGGTAACAAGGCAGGAATTCAATGCGCGGTTTGTTGCCAACACCCAAGATATGCCCCAGTTCGGCAGAACCCATTCAGCTTACTGGGTACGCTTTAACTTACTCAACCAATCGGACTTGAAGTGGTTTCTGTTGTCGGATGCGGTACTGGGCGACCAGTATGATTTGCACTTGCTTTCAGGCAGCCAAGAAGTGACCGCGAAGTATGCGCATAAAATGGAGGATTACCGTCGCCCAGCTTGGTCACTGACGCTGCCTCAGGGTCAGCCCTTGCAAGCTTACATCCGCGCCACCAATGGCGATTCGATACTGAACATGCCAGTGGAACTGCTGACGGCAGATACCATGTTGGAACGCACCAAAGATAATTATCGCTTGTACAGCAGTGTCTACGGGGCGTTGTTGGCACTGGCGGCTTACAACATGCTGCTGTTTTTTTCCCTGCGGGAATCCCGTTATTTGATCCTCGTCGTGCATATTTTGGCGATGATGGCCGCCATCCATGTCCTTGCACCTACCTTTAGCTTCCTCAGTTTTGTGAACAATACAGGTTCGCATTTTTTCACTGCACCTGTTTATATCGCGATGATTTCATTAAGCCTGTTTACCCGCGTGGTATTGGAAACCAAAACACGTTTGCCCACGTTTGACCGCACCCTGAAAAGCCTCGAAAGTTTAGCGGTAGTGCTGACCGCAGTGACTGGCTGGATTCACAGGGGCACGGCACTAGCACATGCACTGGCGCTGGTCATGCTGGTGAGCGTGTTTATTACCAGTCTGGTGACAACAAGGCGGGGCGACCGGATTGCGAAATATTTCGCCAGCATCTATTTGCTGATTACCCTGTTCATCGCACCCGCGCTGCTGGTACTGGTGTTGGGGGAGGATAGCTGGAATATCCACGCCTTTTATGTCGTCGGAATACCTGTGGGGCATGTGATTTTCATCCTGCTGCTATCCATCGTGCAAGCCGAGCGAGTACGCCTATTGCGCGAACAGATGCAGCACACCCAAGCCCTCAGCCACGCCAAAGGCGAATTTCTCACCACCATGAGCCATGAATTGCGCACCCCGATGAATGCTGTCATCAGTACGGGTACGCTGCTGCAAAAAACACCACTCAACCCGCAGCAACAAGATTATGTGGATAGGCTGGGAACGGCGTCCAACCACATGCTGAACCTGATTAATGACATTCTGGACTTGTCCCGCACCGAAAACCATCGGCTGGAGCTGGCAAACCACGCCTTTACCCTCAGCGAATTACTGGCAAATCTGGATAAGCTGTTGGGCGACCAAGCCCGCCAGAAAAGTTTACATTTGAATTTGCAGACGTGGTTTCCTGAGAATACCCCTCTCAGAGGTGATGCAACGCGCCTGAGCCAAATCCTGCTGAACTTGCTGGGCAATGCCATCAAATTTACCGAATACGGGCGGGTTGACCTGTTTATCCGGGAAGTCATGCAACCAGCAACCGGCAAAGCCTTGCTTCAGTTTGAAGTCGTTGATACCGGCATGGGCATTTCACTACAACAGCAGGAAAGCCTGTTTGAACCCTTTGCCCAAGCCAACGCCAGCATTGCCCGACGCTACGGCGGCACTGGCCTTGGCCTTACCATCAGCCGCAAACTGGTGGAACGCATGGGCGGTACACTGACCGTGGAGAGTACGCCCGGCGAAGGTTGCCGTTTTTACTTTGCCCTCGCCTTTCCTTTGCATATTCCTCGCCGTGCCGCAGAAACACCGGATAATGGGTTGAAAGGGAATTTGTCGGGTACAAACACACACATCCTGCTGGTCGATGATGACCCCATGAACCTGTTTTTCGGGCGCGAATTGCTGCAAACCCTCGGCGTACAAGTCACCACCGCCGCCAGCGGCGCAGAAGCCATCCAACAACTGCAACAGCAAGCCATCGACATCGTATTCATGGACGTAAGTATGCCGGAGATGGATGGCTACGAAACCACCCGGCGGATTCGCGCCGACGTGCGCTTTGCCACCCTGCCGATTATTGCCCTCACCGCCCATGCCATCGCCGGGGGACGCGAACGCTGCTTAGCGGCAGGGATGAATGATTACCTCACCAAACCGTATGTGCTATCCGACCTGCATAGCACCATTGAGCGCTGGGCGCGGCTGCAAAACGCTTGCTGAAAAGCGTGCAAAAAAGGCGAGAAATGACTAAAAATACTAAATTAGGTAAACTATACTTTAACTAATTAAGAATTTTAGTGTCATTCCCATGAAAATATCACCATCAGAACTTATCAGTGTCCTTGCGCAGTTTAACCCGTGGTGGCGTGGCGGACGCATACCCAGCTTACCTACATGGAAACGTGCCGCATGGCATGAACTCAACGAATGGGTAACACAGCCCCCGGTTCACCGTGCGGTCTTGCTGTCAGGCGCACGTCAGGTGGGCAAAACCACCTTGCTGCTACAGTGCATTGAAGACCTGCTGCAACAAGGCGTACCCGCCGCTAATATCCTTTACGTCACTTTTGACCATCCCATGCTCAAGCTGGGTGGTATTGATGCGGTGTTAGCTGCATGGCGTGAGCGTGAACCGCGTGCTGATGGCATTGAGTACCTGTTTTTGGATGAAGCCCAATTCATCCGCGACTGGGGGACGTGGGTCAAGCACCAAACGGATTTCATCAAAGATCGGCGCATTGTGTTTACGGGTTCAGCCACACCATTACTGGAAGCCGAACAAGAATCTGGCGTTGGGCGTTGGCACGCCATCCGCATGACTACGCTATCATTCTACGAGTACCTGCAAATCAAGCAGCTCGACTTACCTGCCTTACCGCCGCTACGTTCCTTGCGCTACCTATTCGATTGGACGGCGCAAGACTTTTACCGCGTAACAGAATTGGCAGTGCCGTATACCGGGCATTTCCATGAATATTTGGTACGCGGCGGTTTCCCCCAAACCGCGCAGATTGATAGCGTGGTACAAGCCCAGCGTTTGTTGCGGGAAGACATTATCGACAAAGTGCTAAAACGGGACATGACCGCCTTGTTTGGGGTGCGGCGGGTGCTGGATTTGGAACATACCTTCCTGTACTTGTGTATGCACGACGGCGGGCTGCTGGACATGACGGATTTGTGCAGCAACCTGCAAGTCAAACGTCCGACAGCGCAACATTTTATCGAATTGCTGGAAGCCACCCACCTGATCTATCGCCTGCCTCCGTTTGGCTACGGCAAAGACGTGTTGCGGGCGCGTTACAAAATTTATCTAGCAGATGCGGCAATTTCATCCGCTGTATTGCTGAAAGGTAAGAATATTCTGGATGACCCCACCGCTCTGGGTGTTGCCACCGAAACGGCTGTTTTCCGCCATTTGTTCGCCCGCTATTACGCCCAGCAAGTGCGCTTTACTTACTGGCGCGGAAAGCAAGAACGTGAAGTTGATCTGGTAGCTGAGGTTGGCGGGCAAATTGTCCCGTTCGAGGTCAAATACCGCGCCCAGCACACCGGCGTGCGTGAACTCAAGGGGTTGATGGAATTGTGCCAGCAAAAAGCTATCGGTCGCGGCTACGTCGTTACCAAGTCACTGGATGACTTTGGGTTGCTAGCAGGAACACCGGAAGGCATTAACATCATGCGCTTGCCCGCACCGTTGCTGTGCTATTGGATGGGTGAAGCCGAATTGTATGGTGTTGCAGAATAATTGTTGTTCTGAATGTCATGTGCTTTTCCGTTACAATCCGTCTATGGATATATCACCAATACTAGAACCCCTAAATCCCCAGCAACGGCTGGCCGTTTCCGCCCCACCCAAGCCGATCCTCGTGCTCGCAGGTGCTGGCAGCGGCAAAACCCGCGTGCTGGTGCACCGCATTGCGTGGCTGATTGAAGTTGAAAATGCTTCGCCGTTCAGCATCCTTGCCGTGACCTTTACCAATAAAGCGGCGGCGGAAATGCGCGGGCGCATCCAAGAGCTGCTGCAAGTACCCAGCGGTGGCATGTGGGTCGGCACGTTCCACGGCTTGGCGCACCGTTTGCTGCGCCTGCACTGGCAACTGGCGAAATTGCCGCAGACCTTCCAAATCCTCGATTCCGAAGACCAGATACGCATGATCAAGCGGATTTTGAAATCGTTGGAATTGGATGAAACCCGCTTCCCGCCGCGCCAAGTCGCCAGTTTCATCAACTCGCGCAAGGACGAAGGCTCGCGCCCGCAGCACATCGAAGACCGGGGTGATTTCAACCAACGCCAGATGGTGCAGATTTACACGGTGTACGAACAAACCTGCCAGCGCAACGGCGTGGTGGATTTCGCCGAACTGCTGCTGCGCTCGCTGGAACTGCTGCGTGACAACCCGGAACTGCAACAGCATTACCGCAACCGTTTCCGCCACATTCTGGTGGACGAATTTCAGGATACCAATTCACTGCAATACGCTTGGTTGCGCTTGTTGGCGGGCGACCAAAACCCGGTATTCGCGGTCGGTGATGACGACCAGTCGATCTACGGCTGGCGTGGGGCAAAAATCGAAAACATCCGCAATTTCACCAAGCATTTCCCGGAATGCGAAACCATCCGGCTGGAACAAAACTACCGTTCCACCGCCAACATCCTGAATGCCGCCAATGCGCTGATCGACAATAACAAAGGGCGTTTGGGCAAAAAGCTGTGGACAGACGGCAAGGATGGCGAACGCCTGCACTTGTACGCCGCCTTCAATGAGTTGGACGAAGCGCGTTTCGTCGCTGCCCGCATCCAGAAATGGCAAGCACAAGGCGGGCTACGCAGCCAAGTCGCAGTACTGTACCGTTCCAACGCGCAATCGCGGGTATTTGAAAGCACCTTCAACGAAAACCGCATCCCTTACCGCGTGTATGGCGGGTTGCGCTTCTTCGAGCGGGCGGAAATCAAAGACGCACTGGCGTATCTGCGCCTGACCAGTAACCGCGTTGATGATGCCTCTTTCGAGCGCGTGATCAACCATCCGCCACGCGGCATCGGCGAACGCACCGTGGACATCCTGCGCACCCAAGCCCGCGCTGACAATAAATCGCTGTGGGAAACCACCAGTGCCGCATCAACCTGCGGTGAATTGACCCCACGCGCTGCCCACGCCGCACTGGCTTTCATCCACCTCATCAACCGCATGGCGACCGAAACCCAAGGCTTACCACTAGCGGAACAAGTGCAGGTAGTGATCGACCTTGCCGGATTGAAAGAGCATTTCCTCGCCAAAGAAAAAGGCGAAGCAGGCCAAGCGCGGGTCGACAACTTGAACGAATTGGTTACAGCCGCGCACGGTTACACCTATGTGCAAACCGACGATATGCCGGAAATGGACGCACTTTCCGCCTTCCTTTCCCACGCCGCATTGGAAGCTGGCGAAGGCCAAGGCGAAGCGGGCGAAGACTGCGTGCAAATGATGACCCTGCATTCGGCGAAAGGCTTGGAATTCCCACTGGTGTTCTTGGCGGGCTTGGAAGAAGGCTTGTTCCCGCACCAAATGTCCGCCGATGACCCCGCACGGTTGGAAGAAGAACGTCGCCTGTGTTACGTCGGTATTACCCGTGCCGAACGCGAATTGGTGATGAGCTACGCGGAACAACGCATGTTGCACGGACGGACGCAATTCAACCCACCTTCACGTTTCCTGCGCGAATTGCCGGAAGAATTGGTGGAAGAAGTGCGCCCGAAAGTGAAAACCTACCCCACAGGTTATCAAGGCAACAAGTTCCGCCCCGCCGAACCACCACCCGTTCGCGTCCCCAACAAATACGCCGAAGCCGAAACCGGCTACCGTATCGGGCAGCGCGTGCGCCACGCTAAATTCGGTGATGGGATAATTACTGCATCGGAAGGTTCCGGCGCACACTCACGGGTACAGGTGAATTTCAAAGCAGTCGGCAGCAAATGGCTAGTGTTAGGCTACGCCAATCTGGAAAAAATATAAGCTGCCAAAACCAGTAAGGGTGTCGTCGTGCACCCTTACTGCGGCGGAAGACTTGCGAAAATTTCGTCGTAATGCGCCCATGTTACCTGCGCATCTTCGGCGGATACTTTTTGCATGACCTGCCCCAGACTGATCATGACGTAATCACCCACCGCGAGTTCTTCGCCCAGCATCATCAGTAGACTGACCTCGCGTTCAATGCCGCGTGCTTCACACCGGGCGCTTAAACCGCTGTCATCCAGTGAAATGATCTGCATCGGGATCGCCAAACACATGTCTTTTCCTAATCAATATCAATATTTCTGCATGTTACGCACTTGACACCCCTGTGTGTTGACCAATGTCAAACGCAGGCGACAGGAAGTGCCCACAATAGGGCTAGAATAACTAAACCGATAAGTGAGAAGCCATGTTGGTGCTAGGTATTGGTAATATCCTGCTGCAAGACGAGGGCATCGGAGTGCATCTGCTGAAATTCATGCAGAAACACTTCCCGATTTTTCCAGATGTGAGCTACTTGGATGGTGGTACGCTCAGTTTCACCCTTGCAGGCGAGATCGAAGAACATGACCATCTGTTGGTGCTGGATGCAGTGGAGCTGCACGCCCGTGCAGGCACGCTTTGTTGTTACGAAGATGAGGCAATGGATCATTTCCTCGGTACAACCAAGCGCAGTGCCCACGAGGTTGGCTTGCTGGATTTGATGGACATTGCCCGCCTCTCTGGGCATCTGCCCAAGCACCGCGCCCTGATCGGTATCCAGTATGAAACGTTTGGCTGGGGCGAAGAGTTAACCCCCGCCGTGAAACGCAATATCCCGCTTGCTGCCCGCGTGGCTGCCACCCTGCTGCAAAAGTGGGAAGTCGAAAAACATCCACCGTGGCAAAAACACAGTTTGGAGGTTGTCTTATGAGGCTTGGTGAAATCCCAATCATTGTAAAGGATGAAGTCCCTATCGAAGGTGCACCCACCTCCGCTTTGGGCGCATACCTGCATGAACGCGGCGTCTCGCGCCGTGATTTCCTGAAATTCTGTGGCTTGCTGGCCTCGACGATGGCGATTTCCCCAGCGTTGATCCCAAAAATCGCAGAAGCATTAGAAAATGCCAAACGCCCATCGGTGATCTGGCTTTCTTTCCAAGAATGCACAGGCTGTACCGAATCCATTACCCGCTCGCACAGCCCCAGCATTGAAGGGCTGATCTTCGACGCGATTTCGCTGGATTACCACCACACTTTACAAGCCGCTTCCGGCTACGGTGCGGAAGAAGCGCGTGCTGAGGCGATGAAGGAAAACTACGGCAAGTATGTGCTGGTGGTGGATGGTTCCATCCCACTGGACAACCCCGGCTATTCCACCATCGCGGGTATCAGTAACCTGGATATGCTGAAAGAAGCGGCAGCGGGAGCAGCAGCGATTGTTGCTGTCGGTACGTGTGCTGCTTACGGTGGCTTGCCGAAAGCTGACCCGAACCCGACGGGTGCGGTTTCAGTTGCCGATATTATCAAGGACAAACCCATTATCAATGTGCCCGGTTGCCCACCTATCCCGGTGGTGATTACCGGCGTCATTGCCCATTTCCTAACCTTCGGGCTTCCCGAACTGGATAGTTTGGGTCGTCCGAAGGCTTTTTACGGGCAAAGCATCCATGACCGTTGCTACCGCCGTCCGTTTTACGAGCGCGGCCTGTTTGCGGAAACCTTCGATGATGAAGGCGCAAAAGCAGGCTGGTGTTTGTACAAACTGGGCTGCAAAGGGCCAGTTACGTATAACGCTTGCGCCACCACCAAATGGAATGACGGCACGAGCTTCCCGATTGAATCCGGGCATGGCTGCATCGGTTGTTCCGAACCCGATTTCTGGGATTTCGGCGGCTTCTACCAAGCACTTTCCATCCCACCGGGCGCATCGGGTAAAAATGCCGTGTATGCCGCTGCGGTCGGTATCGCTGCTGGGGTTGCTATCGGTGCAATGAACAAAAAATCCAAGGCGGATGCGGCTGGTTTGCACCAAACCGTGACGGTCGAGGAATTGAATCAGGAGTCACAATCATGAACGACGTTGATTTCCTGCTGTGGGTCAAAGGGCCTGCTTTCAGCGCCGCAATGGTCATTTTCATTGCTGGTATGGTGTTACGCTTCTTTGAAATCCTCTCGCTGGGTAAAAAGGTCAATTACGCTGTACCGAAAAGCGACCCCGTTCAAGGCGGGTTGCGTGAAATTTTGCGGCGTTTCGGCACGGATAAGGCCACTTTCCAACGTTCCTTGCTGACCGTTATCGGCGGGTATGTGTTCCATATCGGCCTGTTTGTGGTGGTCTTTTTGCTGGCGGCACACATTGCCCTGCTCAAAAGCATCATCGGGTTTGGCTGGCCTAACCTGCCAACGCCCGTGGTGGATGCGTTTGCGGTTATCACCATGCTGACGCTGATCGCAGTGCTGGCGCACCGTTTACAGCATCCGGTAAAACGATTCCTTTCCACCCCGTCGGATTATGTGGTGTGGGCATCGACGTTCGTGCCAGTGCTGACAGGTTACATGGCTTACCACCATTTGTTGCTCGCGCCGTCATTGATGTTGGGCTTGCACATCTTGAGTGTGGAATTCCTGCTGGTTATTTTCCCGTTCACCAAACTGACCCACGCTTTCACACTGTTCTTGGCACGCTGGTACAACGGTGTTTCTATGGGTATTCGGGGGGTTAAATCATGAGCTCATTAACACTCGAACGCGGCATTAACGCTTTCAAGGCGCAAATCGACGCGCCAATGGCAAGCTTTTTCAGCTCCTGCGTCTCTTGCGGGATGTGTGCGGAAGCCTGTTTGTTTTACACCGAAAACCCTGAGCCACGTTTCGCACCGATCTACAAGCTCGAACCGTTACGGCGCGTGTGGGAACAGGAATACACCCTGATCGGTAAGCTCAAAGCCAAGCTGGGTTTAAGCAAACCTGTTACCGACGCAGAACTCGCCGAATGGCAGGAACTGGTTTACAACAACTGCTCCTTGTGCGGACGCTGCACCCTGATTTGCCCGGTAGGTAACGACCTTACTTACATGATCCGTAAGATGCGCGAAGGCATGGTGGCTTCCGGTCACGCCCCCGAAGGTTTGATTGGTGCTTCCACCCGTGCGGTACAAATCGGTAGCCCAATGGGGGTTAAACTTCCCGCCCTGCAAGCGCAAGTCCGCCATGTTGAAAAATCCACAGGCATGGAAGTGCCTTTCGATAAGGTAGGCGCGGAATACCTGCTGATGCTGTCGTCGATGGAGATCATGAACTACCCCGAATACTTGGAAGCGGTAGCGAAAATCCTCACCAACGCAGGCAAAACATGGACGCTCAGCTCTGAGTGTTTCGAGGCCACCAACTCCGGCATCCAAATTGGCTCGTCCGACATTGCGAGGGAGTTAGTCAGCCGGGTGGTGAATGCCGCCGAAAAACTCAAAGTCAAAACCGTGATCAGCCCCGAATGCGGGCACGCTTACACCGCACTGCGTTGGGAAGGCCCCAACCTGATTGGTCGCCCTTACACCTTCGCCGCCAAACACATTGTCGAAGTGCTGGACGAGTTGCGCGAACAAGGCTTGCTGCAAACCGAAGGCATGGAAGAGGCCAAACTTACTTTCCACGACCCTTGCCAATTGGTACGGCGTGGCGGCGTGGTGCAACAGCCACGTAACTTGCTCAACATGGTGGCGAAAAACTTTGTGGAAATGTCCGACTGCGGCACACTTAACTGGTGCTGCGGCGCAGGCGGCGGCGTAAGCGCCAACGAAGACGCCGAAGAAGTGAAGATGAAAGCCTTCCTGCGCAAGAAAAAGCAATTGGATGAACTCGGCGTCGACACGCTGGTAACAGCTTGCGCCAACTGCCGCATCCAGTTGGAAGAAGGGTTGGAAGTCAATCAAATGGACATCCCTGTGGTCGGTTTGACCGAAATGATTGCCGAGCATCTGGTGGAACGTAAAGGAGGTGCAGCATGATCAGCAACGACACCGATTTCAAGCAAACGCTGGAAAAGCTCGAATTGCCGCAACAACGGCGCGTCGGGGCAGCATTTGTGCGCAATGTGTTGGCGCTTAACCTGTCGCTGAGTAAAGTGGTGGAAACTGCCGCTGACGAAGACGTTTCCGCCGAAGAACTGGCAATCGCCTTCAAACAGGCCAAAGCTGCGGCACTGGAAAGCCATACCCGTTGCGGCTCTGACAGTGATTGGCAAGCACAGGCTGGCTATTTCGTCGCCCGCGCCGCTTCCGCACTGGTTGCACCCGATAAGCAGGCCAAAAACCCCGCGTGGGAAGCCGCCGCCAGTGCGCGGATGGCACGTACCTGTGGGCACATTGACGCCGCCGACGAATCCATGCACGAGGAAAGCGAAGCCCAATACCGCCTCCTTGAGCAATTTCTAAACGACATTTGAGGATAACAACATGACTGAACGTGTCGTTGTAGACCCCATCACCCGCATCGAAGGCCACTTACGCATCGAAGCGCAGATGAACGGTAACACCATCGAACAAGCGTATTCCGCCGGGACGATGGTACGTGGGATCGAAATCATCCTGCGCGGACGTGACCCGCGTGATGCATGGGCATACGCGCAACGTATCTGCGGCGTATGTACGCTGGTGCATGGCATGGCTTCCATCCGCTCGGTGGAAGATGCGTTGAAATACACTATCCCGCCGAATGCGCAACTGATCCGCAACCTGATGATTGCGGCGCAATACGTGCATGACCACGTAATGCACTTCTACCATCTGCACGCGCTTGACTGGGTGGATGTGGTATCCGCACTCAGCGCCGACCCCAAAGCCACGTCTGAGTTGGCACAGAAAATTTCCCCGCATTGGCCTAATTCCACACCCGGTTATTTTTCTGACCAGCAAGCCAAGCTGAAAAAGTTTGTCGAAGCGGGGCAATTGGGTATTTTCGCCAAAGCTTACTGGGGGCATCCGGCCTACAAACTGCCGCCGGAAGCTAATCTGATGGCGGTTTCGCACTACCTCGAAGCACTGGCATGGCAACGCGATGTGGTGAAACTGCACGCCATTTTCGGCGGTAAAAACCCGCACCCCAACTTCCTCGTCGGCGGTGTGCCTTGCCCGATTGACCTGAATTCCGATTCCGCACTCAATATGAAACGCCTGTCGCAAGTGCAGGACATCATCAAGAAAATGCAGGTATTCGTCGATCAGGTTTACGTGCCGGATACGCTCGCCATTGCCAGTTTCTACAAAGACTGGTTCAAACAGGGTGAAGGCTTGGGCAATTTCATGACCTACGGCGATTTCCCGGAAAAAGGCATGGATGACCCTGCGTCGTTCCTGATCCCATCCGGCGTGATCCTCAACCGCGATTTGTCGAAAATCCACCCGGTTGACCTGAATGCCGAAGACCAAATCCAAGAATTCGTCGCGCACTCGTGGTACGACTACAGCGATGACAAAAACAAAGGCTTGCACCCTTACGTGGGCGAAACCGAGCTGAATTACAGTGGCCCAAAACCGCCGTACAAGCAACTGGACGTAGACCAATCCTATTCGTGGATGAAATCACCACGTTGGAAAGGCCAAGCAGTCGAAGTCGGGCCACTGGCACGGGTGCTGATGCTGTACGCCACAGGGCACGAACACACCAAATCGCTGGTCGATTACACCCTGAAATACTTGGATGCGCCCATCGAAGCGCTGTATTCCACCTTGGGGCGCACCGCCGCCCGCACGCTGGAAACCAAGATCATCGCCGACAAAATGCAGACATGGTTCGACCTCCTCGTCGCCAACATCAAGGCGGGCGACACCAAAACCTTCAACGATGCGTTGTGGGAACCTTCCAGTTGGCCTTCCAGCGCCAAAGGTGTGGGTTACATGGAAGCACCGCGTGGTGCACTGGCGCACTGGATCGTGATCAAAGACCAAAAGATCGCCAATTACCAAGCTGTCGTTCCCAGCACGTGGAATGCCGGGCCGCGTGACGCGCAGAACCAAGCAGGGGCGTATGAAGCGTCGCTGAAAGGCCATGTCTTGCACGACCCGAAACAGCCAGTGGAAATCCTGCGCACCATCCACAGTTTCGACCCGTGCATTGCGTGTGCTGTGCATGTGACCGACCCGGATGGGGATGAGCTGATCAAGGTTCAGGTGAGGTAAAGAACAAGCAGCAGGGGCGCTCTGCCCCTGCACCGCAGGGCGTGATTTACGCCCCCTGCCGACTACGACTTCAGCATCCTACTCGCTAACTTGGGCTTAACGGCTTAGAGCAAGGCGAAAACCGGAATATTTGTCGCGAAGGTCAGGATGCTCAGCGTTCCGGTTAGCCGAGCGACAACTATTACCGAGGAAATTCCACGAACCGCTACGCAATATGCGATCAATGCTTGTTCCGCAATTATTTCTCACAGTGCCATCTGGCGCTGCACCCTGATAACTGTACGAGTAACAATCTGCCACCCATTCCCAAACATTTCCTGACGTATCATACAGGCCATAACCATTGGTGGAGAAACTACCGACTGGGGCAGTCTGCTTGTTATCCCACTGACTCCCGCATCCATCGCAACTTGCATTATTTTTGCCAATATTATTACCCCATGGGTAAGCCTTATCAGTACCTCCTCGCGCCGCATATTCCCATTCGGCTTCTGTTGGCAAACGGTAATTCTTACCTGTTTTCTGGTTTAACCACGGAATATATTTCTGAGTAATGTCATTCCAACTAACTGTAATAACCGGGAGTTTTCCTCGCCCCCACCCCTGATCTTCCGCATGGGGACAAGCTTTAGCTTTTTCACAAGCGTCCCACTCATCAAAAGTCACTTCATATTTACCGATCTGGAAGGCACTGAGAGTAACCTTGTGTGCAGGTTTTTCGTCATTTTCACAATCATTGTTGGCATCATCGCGGCCTTTTACGCAACCCATGGTGAATGTACCTGCGGGAATGGAGACCATTTCGGATTCAATCGGCTGTACATCAAAATATCGTTTCCACACAAATCCGCCGATACCCAGCATCAACATCACACCTATGATGGCTATAGTTTTCCAAGCAAAAACTTGGGGAGCGACAAGTAATGGTTCGGAAATCGTTTTTATAGTTGGCAGCGGTAAACCTACAGAGTGTGACTCTGTTTGATGCATGAGTTCTTCTTGAGGTTTGCGCTCCTCTGCCTGCGGTTGCAACCCGACTTGGCGTTTGATTTCTTCTCGCTGACGCTGTTGCTTTTCTATGTACAGGAGTTCTTCGGGAGTCGGTTCGCGCAGCAAGCCACCACCATCAATGCTGGTATAGAGAACAGGCGTTGCCCATTCAAGCTGATTGTCTTCAGCATAGATCATCTTGCGGGCTTCAGCGACGGCTGCATCAATCGGATAGCCATCCGCTAATGCGGCATAAAACTCATGCGAAAAGGTGATGGCGGCGTCATCGGTAATCTCGAACTGCATGGCAATGACAGCCGGGATACTTTTTTGTAGCAAGCTTTGCCCCACCCCGGCGAACGGGTCGGTGGCGGATGTCCTGCCGCCACTACAAGAGTTCAGCAGCACCAATTGGAGCGTGGTTTCATCATGCAGGAGCGCCCCCAAATATTGCCCGCTGACCAGATGACCTTTTTTGTCCTTGTCCTCCAGCACCAGCAGGCCGTCGTTATTCTGGCTGTCAAAACCACCGTGACCGATATAGTGGAAAACGTGGTATTCGCCGCGCCGCAATGCGCGTTGCAGGGCTGCCAAGGATGGCTCCACCTGCTCCAGCATGAGCTTGCCGTCTGATTGCAAACCTTGGGTAGCGGTATTGATCCGTTCCCATTCACGTTTCACGTCCAGCGGGTAGTAGCCTGTCGGGCTGGAAATCATCACCAGCACCCGCAACACCCCAACGGCCTGACGGATGGAGGGCTGTTGCGCCAAATCCAACTTGCGGATGACAGGTGTATTGACCGACAAGCCGATATAATCGTTGTTCGCTGCGTCAAACAACAGTTCCCATGGAATATTGATCAGCGATGGCGCACCCGACAGACGCAAGCGGATACGTAACCCCATACCCGCCCGTTCTGCAATCGCCAGACTGGTACGGAAACGCTCTTCTACATCACCGGAAAACAGGCAGTCATACAATGCGCTGCCTAACTTTTTAACCGAATGAACATCCACGCCCTCAAGATGAAGACTACGAACACCGCCTCGGTTCTGCCCGATTTTGAGGATAAATACCTCTAGTTCCAGCGCAGAAAATGGCAGTGAAAAACGATGGACAGCTTGACCAGCAGGCGAGTCAACAACCCGTGCCTCATAGCTGTCGCCTGCTTCGTTTAACAGCAAGTCAAAATTGAAATAAGATTTGACAGGCATTAGCGGAAACTCCGATTAATCAGTGCAAAAAATACGCATCCAAACAGCCCCATAAGAACTACCTCTACCTCCATGCCGGAGACTGTAAACTGAACTGTGTAACTGCTATATAACTGCGGAACCCCCGCAAGGAGCAGTCACATGGAAACCCTTGATCCCATCCTGATGGATGAGCTTTTAACCGATTGCAAAACGCCCGCTGATGTAAAGAACCTTTACAGCCAGCTCCTGCAACGGATGATCAACCGCAGCCTTGAAGCCGAACTGGATGCGCACCTGAAATACGACAAGGGTGAACGCAGCGACGCAGGGCAACGGCGCAGCAATACCCGCAACGGTAAAGGCAACAAGACTATCAAAGGCGAATTTGGCGAGTTGCAGGTGGAAACACCACGTGACCGTGACGGCAGCTTTGAGCCAAAGCTGGTACAAAAACGCCAAATACGGCTGGCAGGGATGGAAGAGCACATCCTGACCCTGTATGCCAAAGGCATGACCACGCGCGATATTGAAGACACGGTTAAACGTCTCTACGGGGTCGACATCTCGCACACGCTGATTAGCGAAGTGACCGAAGCCGTTCAAGGCGAAGCCAAAGCTTGGCAGTCACGGGCATTAGACAACATCTACCCGATTGTTTGGCTCGATGGGATTATCGTTAAGGTTCAACAAGATAAACAGGTCATCAACAAAGCTGCGCATGTGGTGTTGGCGGTCAACCTACGCGGAGAAAAGGACGTGTTGGGCATCTGGTTGGCAGAAAATGAAGGTGCAAAGTTCTGGCTGTCAGTGCTGACTGAATTGCGCAACCGGGGCGTACAGGACATCTATGTGGCTTGCATGGATGGGTTAAACGGTTTGCCGGAAGCGGTCAATGCTGTTTTCCCCAAGACACTCACCCAGTTGTGCATGGTGCACATGGTTCGAGCCAGCTTGCGCTACGTCACCGCCAAAGACACCAAAGGCGTGGTGGCAGCCCTCAAACGTATTTACCAATCCAGCACCGCTGAAGAAGCGGAACGCGAACTGGAGGCACTGGAGACTGAATGGGGCGGCAAATACAAAGCGGTGGTGCGCCTATGGCGCGGCAACTGGGCGAATGTCATCCCCTTCTTCCAGTTCCAGCCCGAAATCCGCAAAGTGATTTACACCACCAATGCGATTGAGTCCCTGAACATGAGTTTGCGCAAGTTCACCCGCAACCGGCGCATCTTCCCCAGTGACAGTTCAGCCCTCAAAAGCCTGTATCTGGCGGTTCGCGAAGCCTCGCAAAAGTGGTCGGTTATCCACCACTGGAAACCTGCTTTGCAGACCTTTTTACTCATGTTCGGCGAAGAGCGCGTCCCGCTCTCCGCCCTATGAAAATTTGTTACACAGTTTATTTGACAGACTCCCATGCCGACCTCCAGCAAGGTGGAAACCGTAGATAAAGATGGATGAACCCCTCGCACAGACTTATTTACGACATCAACCGCTTCGCGACAGCATCCACTTACTGATAAAAACCCCAATAACTGCACCTAGAGGAGTAACAACAAATAGACCAACGAAAAACTTGGATACGTAGTTAATATTATTTGCGATATGATACATAATCATGAAAATAGCTATCCCTATAATTGCCCCAATAAATAATTTAAAACTTCCTTTGCTAATTACTGCAACAACTGCGCCTGCCAAAATATTTGCCACGCCAACAGCCCCAGCTATCAACCACTCATTTCCATTAGGCATGAACATAAATCCATCAACAAGCGATAATACAAACGTGAGTATCGCGTATACTAAACCTACAGCAGCTCCGATATATAAGTACTTTCTTGTACTTGCTATCGGCTGCTGCTGCATTCCATCCTCCACCGGCTTTACTTGATAACTAACTTCTTGTTGGTGTTTCAATTCTTCCTGATGTTCGATTTCTTCTTGCTGGTGCTTTAACTCGGCTTGGTGTTTGGCTTCTTCCTCCTGTTGGCGCTTGAGTTCGGCTTGGAGCTTGGCTTGGCGTTTGGCTGCATCCTCTTCTTGCCGCTTCAGTTCGGCTTGGTGTTTGGCTGCTTCCTCTTCTTGCCGCTTCAGTTCAGCTTGGCGTTTGGATTTCTCTTCCTGCTGGCGCTTGAGTTCTGCTTGGCGCTTGACTTCTTCCTCCTGCTGACGCCTCAGCTCAGCTTGACGTTTAGCGTCCTCTTCCTGCTGGTGCTTCACTTCAGCTTGGCGCTTAGCTTCTTCCTGCTGACGCCTCAGCTCAGCTTGACGTTTAGCGTCCTCTTCCTGCTGGTGCTTCACTTCAGCTTGGCGCTTAGCTTCTTCCTGCTGACGCTTGAGTTCGGATTGACGTTTGGCCTCCTCTTCCTGCTGGCGTTTCAATTCGAGTTGGCGAGCTTCTTCCTCTTGCTGATGCTTCAATTCCGCTTGGTGTTTGGCTTCTTCTCGCTGACGCCGTTGTTCTTCCATGCCATGGAGTTCTTCGGGAGTGGGTTCGCGCAGCAGACTACCGCTGTCGATGCTGGTGTAGAGGACGGGTGTTGCCCATTCCAATTGGTTGGCTTCGGCGTAGATCATCTTACGGGCTTCGGCGACGGAGGCATCTATCGAGTAGCCATCAACCAGTGCTGCGTAGAATTCATGTGAGAAAGTGATGGCGGCATCGTCGGTGATCTCGAACTGCATGGCGATGACTGCCGGGATGCCCTTTTGCAGCAGGCTTTGCCCCACCCCAGCAAACGGGTCGGTGACGGATGTCCTGCCGCCGCTGCAAGAGTTCAACAGCACTAACTGAAGGGTAGTTTCGTCATACAGGATCGTACCAAGGTATTGCCCGCTGACCAGATGGCCTTTTTTCTGTTGGTCTTCCAGCACCAACACGCCGTCATTGTTGGTGCGGTCAAACCCGCCATGCCCGATGTAGTGGAACACATGGTATTCGCCGCGCCGCAACTGCCGCTGCAAAGCCACCAGCGATGGTTCCACCCGCGTCAAGACCATCCTGCCTTCTTTCTGCAAACTTAGGGTGGCGCTATTGATGCGATCCCATTCGCGTTCCACATCCAGTTGCTGGTAATTGGAGGGGCTGGAAATCATCACCAGCACCTGCAACACGCCCTGCGCCTGCCGTATCTCCGGCAATGTCGCTAGGTCGAGCTTGCGGATAATGGGGGTGTTGACCGATAGGCCGATGTAGTTGTTGTTATCGGCGTCAAACAGCAATTCCCACGGGATGTCGATCAGCTTCGGCGCACCCGACAAACGCAAACGGATGCGCAACCCGCAGCCTTCACGCCGCGCAATTGCCAGACTGGAGCGGAAACGTTCCGCTATTGCCCCACCAAAAAGCGCCTCATACAACGCCCCACCCAGTTTTTGGATGGATGGGACATCAATCCGCTCAATATACAGGCTACGCACACTGCCCCGGTTTTGCCCGATTTTGAGGATGAAGTTTTCCAGTTCCACTGCCGAGAAAGGCAGGGTAAACGTGCGGCTGGCCTGACCAGCAGGAGAATCAATCACATGTACCTGATAGTTGTCGCCTGCCTCGTTCAGCAACAAATCAAAATTGAGGTAGGATTTAGCAGACATCAGCATCAGCCCCGTATTAATACACACACTCGCCAAAGTTATTTTATAAGCCAAAATAGCCGTGGCTGCACCGTCTTAAGTCATGAAAACACGTTAATTCATATCGTGCTTGCATGGCACGGCATTTGCTTTACTATTTAGGACGATGTTCCTACTAAAAGCCAAGTATTCGCCCTATGCAGCCTCTCGACAATTTTGCTGGTCAATTGCAACTTTCCCTGCGCTACAGCAATGAGGCGGGTATTTGTCGTGTCGAGCACGTGGACATTAGCTCCAACCGCCTGCGCTTAAGTTCGCGTTTTTTTGAGGGTAAGCCCGTCGCACTTGCCCCCAAGCTGGTGGGGATGCTGTTTAGCCTGTGCGGTACGGCGCAAACGGTCGCTTCCGCCCGTGCCTGTGGCGAAGCGGCGGATGCTGCCACCGAACACCAGCGCGATACCCAGATCAATATCGAAACCCTGTTTGAACACCTGTTGCGCCTGTCACAAGACTGGCCTGCGGCACTCGCCAACGAGCCACCGCCCGCCCAAGAATTACAAGCACTGTTCAAACTCAAACGCGAACTAGTACAAGCCCCCAACCCAGCGGTGATGGATGACATCCAGCAGTGGTTTGAAACCCGCCTCTTAGGGCTGTCACTGGAACGCTGGCTAGATTATTGCGCTCGCGGCGATACCAAGAAGCTTTCCATTCGCGGCAAAATTGGCAATTTGATGACCAGCTTATGCCGTTACGATTGGGAACCCTTGGGTAATGGCGAACTTCACCCCTTGCCCGAACTGCCCCCCGCATGGTGGTTGGAACGTTTGGATGCCAGCGATGCTGCCCAATTCAGCGCAACCCCCACGCTCGACGGACAAGCCTGCGAAACTTCCAGCCTGACCCGCCAATGGGACAACCCCGCTTTACAAGTCTGGCGAAAAAAGTACGGCAGCGGCCTGATGACGCGCCTAATAGCACGGGTACTGGATATGCTGGAATGCTGGCAAAGTTTGGCAGCACCGTTTTCTCCTCCCCTGATAAGGGGAGGCCGGGAGGGGTTTCTTCCCGAAGGGATTTCTACGCTACAAACCGCCCGTGGCCTCCTAACCCACCGCGTGGTACAACACAATGGCCTGATCCAGCACTACCAAATCGTTGCCCCCACCGAGTGGAATTTCCACCCACAAGGCTCGCTTTACCAAATGCTATCCGGCCTGCAAGCGGCAAATGAAGCGGAATTGCGCCGCCAAGCCCAAGCGCTGATTACCGCCCTTGACCCGTGCGTGGCCTATCAACTGGAGATTACCCCCGATGCATGAAATGTCCTTGTGCGAAGGCGTATTGCAAGTGCTGGAAGACGAAGCCAAACGCCAAAACTTTACCAAGGTCAAAAGCGTGTGGCTGGAAATCGGCACGATGTCAGGGGTGGAAATCGAAGCCATGCGTTTCTGTTTTGATGCGGTTGTTGGCAACTCATTGGCAGATGGCGCTAAACTGGAAATTATTGAAATCCCCGCCGAAGCGTGGTGTTTGAACTGCGCCCAAAGCGTCGCCGTCAAGCAGCGTTTCGACGCTTGCCCGGTGTGCGGCAGCTACCAGTTACAGGTTATACGTGGGGATGAAATGCGCATCAAAGAATTGGAGGTAGAATAATGTGTACTGTCTGCGGCTGTGGCGAAGGTGACACTAAACTGGAAGGCCAAAGCATTCATCAACTCCCGCCCCATGCGTTTATTCGCGGCGCAGGTGGGCATCACCACCATGCACATACCCATTCCCACGCACCCGGCATGACCCAAGCCCGCATGGTGCAAATTGAGCAGGACATCCTCGGCAAGAACAACCAATACGCGGCACGAAACCGCCAATGGTTTGCCGACCGCGCCATCCTCGCACTCAATCTGGTTTCCAGCCCCGGTTCCGGTAAAACCACCTTGCTGACTGAAACCTTGACCCGTTTGCAAGGCAACGTACCAATGGCAGTGGTGGAAGGCGACCAGCAAACCAGCAATGACGCCGACCGCATCCGCGCCACGGGTGTTCCCGCGTTGCAAATCAATACCGGTAAAGGCTGCCATCTGGATGCGCACATGGTCGGGCACGCACTCGAATCCTTACCCATCGACAACGGCGGCATTTTATTCATCGAAAACGTGGGCAATCTGGTTTGCCCCGCCGCTTTTGATCTGGGCGAAGCACATAAGGTCGTAATCCTTTCCGTCACCGAAGGCGAAGACAAACCGATCAAATACCCCGACATGTTCCACGCTGCCAACCTCATGATCCTCAACAAAATCGACTTGCTGCCCTATTTGCGCTTTGACGTAGCGAAATGTGAGGAATACGCCCGTCGCGTAAACCCCAACATCCAAATTCTGCACGTCTCGGCGACCAGTGGTGAGGGCATGGAAGGCTGGCTTAACTGGCTGCAACAGCAACGTCCATGAGCGCGGCCTAATACTGACAGCCCCGCCCGCTTATGGTGTAATGCACCTTTCATCAGCAACCGGATAGCGTAATGGAAATACTCGTCAACGGCACACCCCATATCGTCCCTGAAAACACGACTGCTGCCCAATTGCTTGCCATCCTTGAGATACACGGCAAGCGTTTGGCATTGGAAGTGAACCAAGAACTCGTGCCGCGCAGCCAGTTTGAAACTACTCTGCTCAAACCCAACGATACGGTTGAAATCGTCCACGCCATCGGCGGCGGCTAAAACAAGGAACTAGCAATGCAAAACCCCACCCTTCCTAGCGACACCCTCACTATTGCAGGCAAAGAATATTCCTCACGCCTGTTGGTCGGCACTGGCAAATACAAAGACCTCGCGGAAACCAAAGCTGCCACCGAAGCCAGCGGAGCGCAAATCATTACCGTGGCAATCCGCCGCACCAACATCGGGCAAAACAAGGACGAACCCAACCTGCTGGATGTGATCCCGCTCGACAAATACACCCTGTTGCCCAATACCGCAGGCTGTTACAACGTGGAAGATGCTGTGCGCACTTGCCGCCTTGCCCGCGAATTGCTCGACGGTCACGATCTGGTCAAGCTGGAAGTCTTGGGCGATGTAAAAACCCTTTACCCCGACACCATCCAAACCCTCAAAGCGGCTGAAATCTTGGTAAAAGACGGCTTCAAAGTCATGGTTTACACCAGCGATGACCCACTGATTGCCCGCCAATTGGAAGAAATCGGCTGTGTGGCGGTCATGCCCTTGGCTGCACCGATTGGTTCCGGCTTGGGTATCCGCAACCCGTACAACATCCTCGAAATCATTGAAAACGCTAAAGTGCCAATCATTGTCGATGCGGGCGTAGGTACGGCTTCCGATGCCGCGATTGCAATGGAAATGGGCTGTGACGGCGTGCTGATGAATACCGCGATTGCAGGCGCGAAAAATCCGGTGCTGATGGCTTCTGCGATGAAAAAAGCTATTGAAGCCGGGCGTGAAGCCTTCCTTGCCGGACGGATGCCGCGCAAACGTTACGCTTCCGCGTCCTCACCATTGGACGGGACATTTTTCTAAGCCCATGCGCAACGTACAACATCCCCGCACCATCAAGAGCTTCGTGCTGCGCCAAAGCCGCGTCACCAAAGGCCAAGGCGAAGCGCTCGCGGCACTGTGGCCTGTGTTCGGCATTGAAAAAGGCGATACCCCGCTGGACTTGCCCACCCTGTTCGGGCGCGACGCCCCCGTTACTGTGGAAATCGGCTTCGGTAACGGTGACTCGCTGGCACAAATGGCGCAAGAAGCCCCGGAACGCGATTTCTTGGGCATTGAAGTCCACACCCCCGGTGTTGGACATTTGCTCAAGCTGATCGGCGAAAAGGGTTTGCAGAACGTGCGGGTGATGAATACCGATGCCATCGACATCCTGCAAAAGCGCATTCCACCCAATGCGCTGGATCGGGTGCAACTGTTTTTCCCCGACCCGTGGCACAAGACGCGCCATCACAAACGCCGCATCGTGCAGCCGGAATTCGCCGCGCTGATCGCCTCGCGTCTGCGTGACGGCGGGGTATTCCACATGGCAACCGACTGGGAAAATTACGCCGAACACATGGCTGCCGTGATGCAAACCAGCCCCAGTTTCCAGAATTTAGCGGAAAATCCGCCCTATTCCCCGCGTCCTGACACACGCCCCCTGACTAAATTCGAGAACCGGGGGTTAAATTTAGGACATGGGGTGTGGGATTTACTGTACCAAAGACAACCATCATGACAGAACAAAAAACTTACATCCTCACCGTCACCTGCCCGGCGAAAACGGGCATTGTCGCCGCCATCACCGGCTTTCTGGCAGAACAACACTGTTACATCACGGAAATGGCGCAATACGACGATGAAATGACCCAGAAGTTTTTCTGCCGCATCATGTTCCGCCCCGACACGGTGCTATCACCCGACATTGGCAGCATCCGCAGCCAGTTTGAGGAGGCAGTTGCCAGCCATTTCACCATGCACTGGCGCATGACCAATGCCAGCCGCCCGATGCGGGTCGCACTGATGGTTTCTAAAGCTGATCACTGCTTAGTTGACCTGCTCTATCGCCGCAATAAAGGCGACCTGAACATGGACATTACCTGCGTCATTTCCAACCATACGGATTTGCGCTCAATTGTGGAACGTGAAGGCATCCGTTTCATCTGCCTGCCCGTGGATAAAACCAACAAGCAGGCACAAGAAGCGCGGATGCTGGAACTGGTGAAAGATACCCAAACCGAACTGGTGGTGCTGGCGCGTTACATGCAAATCCTTTCGGACGACACCTGCCGCAAGCTACAAGGCATGTGCATCAATATCCACCACTCGTTCCTGCCCGGCTTCAAAGGCGCTCGCCCTTACCACCAAGCCTTTGACCGTGGGGTGAAACTGATTGGCGCAACCGCGCATTACGTCACCTCAGACCTCGACGAAGGCCCGATCATTGAGCAATCCGTCGAGCGCGTTGACCACACTTACCACCCGGAAAACCTCGCCGCCCTTGGGCGTGACTTGGAAAACAGCGCCTTAGCCAAAGCCGTCAAGCTGCACACCGAGCACCGCGTGTTTGTCGACGGCAACAAGACGGTGGTGTTTAAGTAAAGGAAACCGCTGGCATGTGGAAAAAGATGGCAGGGTTCAACCTAAAGCGCGAAGACAGCGCCTGAATGTGCTCACGGGTCAAATTGCGTGAGCCATTCAGGATCATGGAAACCAGACTCTTGCTACCGATTTCATTTTTCAGGTCTTCGGCTTTCAGTTGGTACTGATCCATCAGCGTCCGAAGGACAGCTACCCCATCATCCAATTGCGCAACCCGCTGATTGAATGCGGCGAATTCCGGGGCATTGTCCTCCCATTCCTCAATGGCATTGGCAAGGACGCTGATGAGCACACGATGTTCATCATAATCCTCAATCAATTCATCCATTAAGGCCAATGCATTTTCGTAATCCGCTTCGCCCCTGATCTGGCTGATGAAGCTGGCTTCAGCGAAAAGGTCTTTTGCTTTAGTTTTGACGGCAGCAAAGTTCATCAATCCGCCTCCTGTGCATATTTTTTACAAAGCTTATCGTATTCGGCGTGGGTAACGATGTGTTTCACATACATGCGGCTATCCCGAAACTCGATAAATGCCAGCAAGCGTAAATTATTACCACCGATGTCGATAACCCACCATTTATCCTTGTAGCGAAAATTATCCAAGCTCGGAAAGACTGCTTTCAAGGCCAAAGGTGTTGCAAAATTACCGTTACGCAGTGTCTTGTAAGCCGACTCTATCGCAAGGGCATCATTGGGAAATTTCCGGCTCGCCTCGTTAAACGGTTTTCTGGATATAACGTGCAAAATGACGCTCCTACTTCACTATATGTGAACTATAGCAACACCCCCAATAATTCACAATATGTGAATATTATGCATCCAGACATCCAAGGAAATTTGCACGGCAGCGGTTCTATGCTCTAATCCCCGTTTCACCCTAACAGGAAGCTATCAGTGTACCACCTGCTGGAACAACGCCTGCGCGAGATTGATACCCACCAACTCCAGCCATTCCTGCGCAACGCCCGCACCGGGCTGGAAAAAGAAAGCCTGCGCGTCAACACTGCCGGGCGGCTTTCGCAACAAGATCACCCCAAGATACTCGGTTCCGCGCTTACCCACCCGTGGATTACCACCGATTACGCCGAATCGCTGTTGGAACTGATCACCCCACCGCAAGAACGCGCAGCACAAGCACTGGATTTCTTGCTCAATGTCGAAACCTTCGTCTACCAGCAACTCGGCGACGAACTGTTGTGGACAACCAGTATGCCCTGCGCCCTTGCCGGAGAAGACGACATCCGCATTGCTGAATACGGCACATCCAACGCCGGACGCATGAAACACATTTATCGCCAAGGGCTGGCGTGGCGCTACGGCAAAGCCATGCAGGTGATTGCGGGCATCCATTTCAACTACTCCATCGACGAAGCCTTCTGGCAACCGTGGCAAGCGCTGCAAGGTGATACGGGCGAACTGCGCCGCTTCCGTGATGCTGGTTACATGGCAATGGTGCGCAACTTGCAACGCTACGGCTGGCTGATCATTTACCTGTTCGGCACATCGCCCGCCATCTGCAAAAGCTTCCTCAACGGCAGACAGCCCCCCGCAGGCATGGAAGAATTCAACCGCTACAGCTTATACGAGCCTTACGGCACATCGCTGCGCATGGGCAACATCGGCTACACCAACAGCAAGGAAAGCAAAACCGGCGTCAAGGTCTGTTACAACACGTTGGAAACCTACGTCAACAGCCTGCGCCGCGCCATTTCCACACCTTGCCCGGAATACGCCAAAATCGGCATCAACGTCGATGGCGAATACCGCCAACTGAACGCCAATATCCTGCAAATCGAAAACGAATACTACAGTACCGTGCGCCCCAAGCAGCCACTGAACCGTTTCGAGAAACCCACCGACGCCCTCGAGCAGCGCGGCATTGCCTATGTGGAATTGCGCTCGATTGACGTAAACGCCTTCCACCCCGCCGGACTGACCCGCAAACAACTGTTCTTCCTCGAAACCTTTATGCATTTTTGCCTATTACAAGAAAGCCCCTTGGTCACGGCGGATGAATACCGCGCCATCAACCAAAACCAAATGCTCACTGCCCACCGTGGGCGTGACCCCGAAGTGCGCTTGGAATGCCACGGCAACAGCGTGTTATTGCGCGATAAAGCCAAAGAATTGCTGCAAGCCATGCGCCCGGTCGCCGAACTGCTCAACGCCGTCCACAACGAAGACTGTTACACCGACTGCCTCGACAGCCAAGCCCAACTGGTGTGGAACCCAGACATCACCCCTTCCGCACGGATGCTGGAAGAAATGCGCAGCAACGATGAAAGTTTCTTCGATTTTGCCCAACGCAAGTCACTGGAACACCGTGACTATTTCCTCAATCGCCCGCTTTCCGCAGAGATCGCACAAGAATTTAGGCGCATGGCAGACGAGTCATTAGCACAACAGCAAGCGCTGGAGAGTGAAAAACAAATGCCACTGGATGCCTTTTTAGAGGCTTACTTTGCAGGCACTTCAAATGACACAAAAAATTAACCGTACAATCATCCGATTTTTGTTACCAGCGACAGAAAACTGGGGTACACTGCTAATAACTTGCCTGATACTTGAAAGTTTTCGTGCGCTGATGTGATGTTTTCGCTGCCACGTTTCACTCCAAGTCTCAAGAGCGCATAACCTATCGGGTCAACACTGGCCGATCGTTATCAGGTAATTCGTGTGACTGGTTGCCTTCTGACGTATTTTTCAAACAGCACATGATTTTACGAGACGATAAACAGTGAATATCTACGTTGGTAATCTGCCCTACAAAATCACCGATACTGACATGCGCGAACTGTTCGCAGCTTATGGCGAAGTATCAAGCGTTAGCATGGTTAAAGACAAAATGACAGGGCAATCCAAAGGCTTTGGCTTTGTCGAAATGCCTGACGCTGCTGAAGCCAGTGCTGCTATCCAGGGGTTGAATGAAAAGCCGGTTCAAGGCCGCAACATCAAAGTTAACGAAGCAAAACCACGCGAAGACCGTCCACGTACCGGCGGCGGTGGTCGTAGCGGTGGCGGCGGCTTCGGCGGCGGCAGCCGTGACGGCGGCGGCTTCGGCGGCGGTCGTAGCAGCGGCGGCGACCGTGGCGGTTTTGGTGGCGGCAGCCGTGACGGCGGTGGTAGCCGTGGTGGCGACCGTGGCGGCTTTGGCGGCGGTAGCCGTGACGGCGGCGGTTTCCGCAAGCGCGAATTCTAATTCGCCTAGGCTGACAGGGTTTCCTGTCAGCCTGCTTTTAACACTCCTGCTGGTAGGTTAAGCGGGGCAATAATACATAAGTGTTTATTCCGCCCAGTTTCACCGTTCTTGATCTGTACGTTTGATTTGGCAATGCCACAAGCTTTCGCCACAAACTTAATCAGATACTCATTGGCTTTGCCATCCACTGGCGGAGCAGTAATCCTTATTCGTATACGATCTTCCTGCACTTCAGCAAATTCATCCTTGCTCGCTTTCGGCTGCACCCGCACGAACAGGTGCAACACATTCCCTTCCCAACGGTAAAACCCCGCCACCCGTTACAGCCCGTAGGACTGAAGCACAATCAAGACGATGTACAGCAGCAATAATGCCGCCATCGGCGCTAGGTCAACCATGCCAATCACTGGAACCACCCGGCGGATCGGACGCAACAACGGTTCGGTCAGGCTATTCAGCACATCTGCCAAGGGGTTGCCATAACTGTTCCCCACCCAACTCATCACCGCTTGCACGATCAGGGCAAAAATGTAGATATGGATAACAGTGCGCAGCAATTCAAATACCGCATACAACACAATGCCGATAAGGCTGACAGGCTTCCCCATCAGGCCAACCAACAACAGCACTTGGATAACGGTCAAACCCAGCGCCAGCACAATCGCCGCCGTATCCACTTTTCCAGCAGGCGGAATCATGCGCCGCAACGGAACCAGCAAGGGGTTGGTGATTTTGACCAGAAATTGCGACAGCGGGTTATAAAAGTTTGCCCGCGACCAAGCCAGCAAAAAGCGGATGACAACCGCCCCGATGTAAAGCGAGAACAGGGTTCCCACCAAAAAAATACCGACATTTTGTAAAGCAGTCATGGGCAATCCTTAAGGGTTTAGCTATTGGCAGCGGCGAGTTCACGCGAGCGGTTTTCAGCAGCGTGCAACGCCTCGTCAAACAATGCAGGAAGGCCACCGTCATTCAGCACTTTCAGCGCCGCCTCGGTCGTACCACCTTTGGAAGTAACTTTGCGGCGTAATTCGGCGGGCGGGTCATTGCTTTCCAGTGCCAAACGCGCCGCGCCGAGGGCGGTTTGCACCACCAGCAAGTGGGCATCTTCCGCCGGAATGCCTAACTTTTCCGCCGCTGCTTGCATCGCTTCCATCACGAGGAAGAAGTAGGCGGGGCCACTGCCAGAAACAGCAGTCACCGCATCGAGTTTACTTTCATCATCAAACCAGCGGGTAATGCCCACCGCCCGCAGGATACTTTCGGCTGAACTGCGCTGGGCTTCGGCTACATGCGGGTTAGCGTATAGACCCGTTGCGCCTGCTTGCACCAGTGCGGGGGTATTCGGCATACAGCGCACAATCGGCATATTACCACCCAACCAGTGGCTAAGGGCTTGTTCGCGGATACCGGCTGCGATGGAAATGAACAGCGGACGGTTGCGTTGCGCCTGTTCCGCCAGCGATTGTGTCACTTCGCGCATGACTTGCGGCTTGACCGCCAGCACGACCACATCCGCGCCCTGCATGGCTTCAAGATTGTCGGTGGAAGTATAAACCTCCGGCCAATGCTTGCGGATGGCATCCAATTGCAGCGGATCAGGGTCAGCAACGCGCAAGGCGACGTTAGCCTGATCCTGCAATAAACCGACGATCAGGCTGCGTGCCATATTGCCTGCGCCGATGAAAGTGATGGTGGTTGGCTTTTGCACCAATTTAGGAGTTTCCATATTCGTTTTGTGCCTACCGTTGAGTTTCCGTAATAATGGGCACTATTTTACAACCTCCAAGGGCAACAATGGAAAATTTGCTTTTATTAGCCATTATCGGCGCAGGCGTGTGGTTCTGGATTGACTCCATGAATGCGCGGGAACGGGCTATCGCCGCCGCAGCACGAGCTTGCAGCGAAGTTAATGTGCAACTGCTAGACCAAACGGTGGTACTGGAAAGCCTCAAACCAGCACGAAACCGCCAAGGGCATCTGGTGTGGCGACGGACTTACGGGTTTGAATACAGTGTACAAGGCGTGGAACGGCGCAGCGGGCGAGCAATCTTGCGCGGACGGGTGCTTGAGCAGGTGCAACTGGATGGGGATGAAGGGACTACGATTGAGCAGCACCATTAAATAAGGCAAAGCCAGCAGGTACGCAGTGCACGTGCCTGCTGGTTTGATAGGAGAATTAGAACTCCCACGTTGCGCCAACACCGCCGGATGTCGTGCTGCCGGATGCACCGAGGCTGGCCTTAATGACGACAGGTTTCATGGTGACAGGACGGTGGCTAAAGCCAATCGCCAAGCCCGATTTACCGCCTTGACCACCAGCAGCAATACCGAAGGTAGATTTTCCGGGCGTTTGCGCCTGCCCTAACTGGGCAAAGGCGGCACTGATTGCTCCCGTTTCATTAATTTTCTTGGTTAAATTCTTATCCAGATTATTCAACTGGCGGAAATTGACGGCATCGAAATCGGCTGCACCATCAGCAACGCCAGTGACACGTGCGGGCGCACCGCCTACACCGTTAAATTTCGCGCCGTTATCATCCAAGGTAAGCGTTGTTGAGTTAGTGCCGCCACTGAGGGTAGTGCTACTTTCGCCGACGGTCAGGCCATGCGTGTTGCCAGCGGCGTTTCTGACAAGTACTGTCGCTTGCGTATTGCCAGCACCGCCGGAACGCCTAACCGCAATTTCCGCCCCGCTCGCACCTACACCACCATCCGTAGCTGTCACAACATCAAGGGTATCTTGGGTAACACGTGTTGCGTTCCCACCACCGTCATCTACCGTATTAGTTGTGCTGCCTATCAGTCGTGCCATTGTATTGGAACTTGCCCCCACGACCACGCTATCGGTTTGACCAAAACGGGTTTGATTACGAGAAGCAACGCTTCCGCCACCAGCCGCTTCGTTATATTGCGCAGTACCCGTTTGGTTACTAACCGTGGTGTTCGCACCATCGGCAACGTTTACACTTGAGCCTGTCTCATCAAAAAACCACGTATTTGATTTTGGACCAACCGTATGGCTCCCGCTAGCTTTAGCATGATTGATGGTTGTATGGTTCGCTCCTGAAACTGATTTAATATCGGCAGCAGCTCCTGTCCCCGTAACATTCACTCCTCCAGTCGAGGTATGGGTTAATGTGGATGTGCCTGCAACAGAGCTAGGTCTACTAGAAAAACCATTCTCAGCATCGAAAACCCATTGTCCAGGGTCAGCCCCTGCCGCCCCACTATCATTGACAATTACGCTACCAATAAAGCCACTATCCTGATTAACATTTAGAATAATGCTATCGTTATCATTAGTTGTTGTATCGGCATATGCAGAAAAAGAACCAAGCAGACCAAGGCCGCTAGCAACGGAAAAATAAATTTTCTTCTGTGTAGTGCTTTTCATAAGTGAAAACTCCTCATTACATATTTGATTACATTTATGAGTAAGGAGGATTCTGTGGCTTGCGTCTGTGAGATTTCCCCCTCGACCTGCTTAAAGGTGTAGTTGAGGGGGCTTGAAGATGTGGTGTGCAGCAGGACGAGCGGAATTCTTTACTGGATAGAGGGCGTGTGACCGCTGGACTGTTGCGATTCGAGTACCGCTAGCCGCTGTTCCAACGCTTCCAGCTTCTCGCGGGTGCGCAACAGCACTGCCGACTGGATGTCGAACTCTTCCCGCGTCACCAGATTCATCTTCTGCAAACCCCCTTCCAGCAGACCGCGCATGTTCTTCTCCATATCTTCCTGCATGTGACGTACAGGTTCGGGGAGAAGTGCGGAAAGCTTCTTCGCCAGATCATCCAGATTGCCAAAGTTTTGCATGGGAGATTCCTCGTATCGGTGGTTTATGTGCCCCAGATTGTAGCACTACAGCAAGCCTGCGATGGCTGATCTTTGATTTAGTGCATCAGCGATAACTAATGCACTTTTATCGTGCGCCACACAAGCAAGATACGGCACAAAAAACAAACAAATGCAGCTTTTTCACCACAGTGTATGTATTCATCACGCTGTCATCAGCCATTTCGATGGTTGGCACGGCAATTGCTAGATAGTCACTGTTAAACACAAAGTTTTCTTAACAGGAGATATTGAGATGAAAATTCGCGTTTTGTTGACTGCAACTGTACTGGGCTCTTTGTTTGTCAGCACGCAAGCGCTGGCTGGTGCTAGTGCAAACATCGGTGCAACCAGCAACTATCTGTGGCGTGGCATCACCCAGACACAAGATGGCGGTGCAGTGCAAGCTGGTCTCGATTATAAAGCTGACAATGGCTTCTACGTAGGCACATGGACATCCAATGCCAAATTTGCTGGCGTGGCAGGCACAGAATTGGACTTGTACGCAGGTTATGCAAAAGAATTGGAATCAGGATTGAGCTACGACGTGGGCGTCGTCAATTACGGGTATCACCCAAAGGCTGTCTCTCGGGAGTTTGCGGAAGCCTATGGCAAAGTGGCTTATAAGGGTGTAGGTGCTGAAGTTGACTACACAATCAGCAAAAAAAGTTTAACGACTGATCCTGTCGATTACAAAAAGAAAGATGTTTACTACGGGATCGGCTACAACGGCAAGCTGGCAAATGATTGGTCATACGCGATCAAAACGGGCAAATACAATTTTGATGACCCAACCGGGGATGATTATGGCAATACGCAACTGTCACTGACTAAAACTGTTGGCAAAGCCGGAGATTTCACATTAGCGGTAGACAAAACTAGCGGTCAAGACGCTATAGCGTTAAATGACACCAAGGCCAACGATGCCAAAGTCAGTCTGAGCTGGAAAAAATCTTTCGATTTCTAAGCCCATCCTGTCGCCCTGCCTGCTAAGGGCGGGGCATTTAAAGCAAGGAGTAAATTTTTATGAAAATGGTGACAGCCATTATCAAGCCTTTCAAGCTCGACGATGTGCGTGATGCGTTGGGCGAAGTCGGCATTAAAGGCATTACAGTGACAGAAGTGAAAGGTTTCGGACGCCAAAAAGGCCATACCGAACTCTATCGCGGCGCTGAATATGTCGTGGATTTCCTGCCCAAGATCAAAATCGAAGCTGCCGTTGATGACGGTCAGGTTGATTCGGTCATTGAGGCCATCAGCAAATCTGCTAACACGGGCAAGATTGGGGATGGAAAAATTTTCGTCAGTTCAATCGAGCAAGTAGTCCGTATCCGTACTGGTGAAAGCGGCGTTGAAGCGCTGTAAGGGGGTTACTATGAATTTTCGTCTAGGTTTGATGATGCTGGTCGCCTTGCTGGGCTTGTCCGGCATCGCAATGGCTGATCCGGCTGCTGATGCTGCCGCTGCTGCGGTTCCTGTGCCTGACAAAGGCGACACCACGTGGATGCTGGTTTCCACCTTGCTGGTTATTATGATGACCATTCCGGGCTTGGCACTGTTCTACGGCGGTTTGGTACGCGCTAAAAACATGCTGTCCGTATTGGCACAAGTGTTCACCATTTTCTGCGTCATCGCCATTCTGTGGGTGGTGTACGGTTACTCGCTGGCCTTTACTGATGGCGGCGGCATGAACAGCTTTATCGGCGGCTTCAGCAAGCTGTTCCTGAAAAGCGTCGATACCGCCATCACAGTAGAAACTTTCAGCAAGGGCGTGGTTATCCATGAAATGCTGTTCATGGTGTTCCAGTTGACCTTTGCTGCCATCACTACCGCGCTGATCGTGGGTGGTTTTGCGGAACGTATCAAGTTCTCTGCACTGTTGGTGTTCTCTGTATTGTGGTTCACCCTGTCTTACCTGCCTATGGCACACATGGTTTGGTTCTGGGGCGGTCCATCGGCGTATGACGCTCCGGCTGGCTTCCTGTTTGCTAAAGGTGCGTTGGACTTCGCTGGCGGCACGGTCGTCCACATCAATGCGGCAATGGCAGCACTGGTTGGCTCCATCGTGGTTGGCAAACGTGTTGGTTACGGTCGTGACCCTATGACCCCGCACTCACTGGTAATGACCATGGTCGGTGCATCCTTACTGTGGGTTGGCTGGTTCGGTTTCAACGCTGGCTCCAACTTGGAAGCAACTGGCACGGCAGTACTGGCAATGGTTAACACCATTCTGGCAACCGCTGCGGCTGGCTTGTCATGGATGTTCGCAGAATGGTTGCTGCGCGGCAAACCTTCACTGCTGGGCGTCACTTCCGGTGCAGTTGCTGGTTTGGTTGCCATCACACCAGCGGCAGGTTTCTCAGGCCCGATGGGCGCTATCGTACTGGGCATGATCACAGGTGTTGCTTGCTTGTGGGGTGTTACTGGCCTGAAACACATGCTGGGTTATGACGACTCCCTCGACGTATTCGGCGTCCACGGTATCGGCGGCATGATCGGTGCAATCGGTACAGGCATTGTGGTTAACCCGGCACTGGGCGGTACTGGTATTTTTGACTATGCCACGGGTGCAGTAGCTACTGAGTTTGACATGGCGCACCAAGTTTGGGTGCAAATGCAAGGCGTTGGCACTGTCGTGATCTGGTCTGGTCTGGTCAGCTTCGTACTGTTTACCCTGATTAAATACACGATGGGTCTGCGTGTTACGCAAGACGAAGAACGCGAAGGTCTGGACACTGTGTCCCACGGCGAACGCGCTTACTCCCTATAAGGGCAGTGTGGTGGCACGCCATTCGATTGGCGTGCTGCAACTGACTTCTCCTCCGAGTCGACTTGAGGCGGGTAACAACCCGCCTCTTTTCTTTTTAGCCCCTATCACCATTCGGTAACAAATTAGAAAATAAATTCAGCTTAGGTATTGCTTCACAATCCCAGAATGACCGCTGGGAATAACTGGGCAAACTAACTTCATCCAAATGCGGAAAATAATCTGGTTACTGCTGGGATGCGTCGTTATGGTTATCGTCGCAGGCTTGGGGATTGCATCCGTGCACCGAGCACCACTTGACACCATTACTGGCAAAACACTCGCTAATGGCGCACGTTTCGTACCGGAAACTTGCTGGTTCGACACGGGCGACAATACCGCTATCCAATGCGGCTGGCTGCACACTGCCCCTGCTGATAGCAAACACCCCTCCGCTTTCCAACTACCCGTCGTTATCATGCGCCACACTGGCATGGAGCATCAGCCTGATCCCTTGGTTTATCTGGCGGGTGGACCGGGCGCTGCTGCCGGTTTGGACAAGCAAGGTATCGAAAGCTATTGGCTAGACTGGTTTAAACAAAAAGCGGACATGAAACGCGACCTGATCCTGTTTGACCAACGCGGCACTGGCTTGAGCAAACCCGCTCTGAATTGCGACGAATACCGCGCATTAAGCGCCAGCATCTTATCCAACCCCGGTACACCGGAAGAAAACGCCAGCCGTTACCGCACCGTCAGCCAACAATGCCACGACCGCCTGACGCAAGCCAACCTGCCCTTGGCAGCACTCGGAACGGGCTATAGCGCCCAAGATGTCAACGACCTGCTGGAACTGCTTGATTACCCACAAGGCAATTTACTCGGCATATCTTACGGAACCCGTTTAGCGCTGGAAGTCCAACGCCAATTCCCGCAACGAATACGCAGCCTGTCACTGGATTCGCTTTACCCACCCGGCGAACACCTGTTCCGCGATTGGCCTGAGTTACTGGATAAAAGCATCCAACGCATTTTCCAATATTGCGACCAGCATGAACGTTGCCAACTGGAAAATGGCGACATCCGCCAACGCTATGCAAGCCTCATGGCAAAATTACGTGCCGAACCACTGCTGATTCCTGTCACCGACAAATACCCTGGGAACCTGCAAACCTTACGTTTGAATGATGAAATCCTGTTGGCAATCCTGTTCGATGCGCAATACACCAGTCATGCGTTGGCGAGCTTGCCGGACATGATCCGTCACTTGCAGGAAGGCCACCCGGAACTTGCCCAAGAGCCTATCGAAAACTATTTGCACCACCAGTTTGATGACGCCTTCCGCGAGCCAGTATTCTGGTCGGTCGAATGCCGCGATAACCCGGCAGTTCCGCGTGAAAATAGGGATGCCAAAATCAACGCCTACCCTGAATTGCGCTATTACCTGCCGCACGATTACGATGTTTGCGATGTGTGGAACGCAGCCCCCCAAGAGCAGGGCTTGCAAGCTCCCCAAGCGCCGCGCCAGACGCCAAGCCTGATCTTTTCGGGTGAAGATGACCCGATCACGCCAACTGCGTGGGCAGTCAAAGCCGCCGCACAGCAATTTTCCGAAAATACCACCCATTTGTTCCGCTTCGCCGGGGTTGCCCACAGCGTTATGGACAGCAAGGAATGCGCCAATGCCTTGTTTATCCAGTTCCTGAACAATCCTACTGAACGCCCCCGCGCCGATTGCCGTTTTGATGCAGAGGAACACCCCAAGCATACTGTCGCAGCCAGCTCCGACTGAGTAGCCGCCTCCTTTTGTCGACATATCCTTGAGCAGGCGCGGCGCTGACGGCACAATCGGTACGCAACCAAACTATAACAATGAGCCAGCCATGAGCCTTGCAATCGTTTACAGCCGTACCAACAGCGGATTAGATGCACCTTTGGTCAGCGTGGAAGTCCACCTCGCTAACGGGATGCCCCAGTTTTCCATCGTCGGCTTGCCGGAAACCGCAGTAAAAGAAAGCCGCGACCGGGTGCGGGCCGCGCTGGTCAATTCCGGCTTCAATTTTCCGCTCAAACGAATTACCGTCAACCTTGCCCCGGCGGACATTCCCAAAGATGGCGGGCGTTTCGACTTGCCCGTTGCTATCGGAATGCTGGCAGCGAGCGACCAAATTCCCGATGAAGCCCTGCAAAACTACGAATTCATCGGCGAGTTATCGTTAGGTGGGCAATTGCGCCCCGTGCGTGGGGTGTTACCCACTGCGTTTGCCGCCCTGCAAGCCGGACGCGCTTTGATCGTGCCGCAGGAAAATGCCGCCGAAGCCAGCCTGATCCGTGGCTTGAAAGTCTACGCTGCCAACACCATCAGCGACGTGGTGGAACACCTGCACGGCAGCGAACCGCTGGTGCGTTGGGAACAGGACATCAAAACGGCAGAAACCCATTACCCCTTTGACCTCAGCGATGTGAAAGGGCAATTCATGGCTCGCCGGGCGCTGGAAATCGCCGCTGCCGGAGGCCACAACCTGCTGATGGTCGGCCCACCGGGAACCGGCAAAACCATGCTCGCTAACCGCCTTGCCACCATTTTGCCGCCACTGGACGAAACTGAAGCGCTGGAATCCGCCGCGATTGCTTCCATCAGCCACCACGGTTTCGACGCCAGCCGCTGGGGGCAACGCCCGGTACGCGAGCCGCACCACACCTCCTCCGGCGTGGCTTTGGTTGGCGGTGGCTCGCAAGTCAAACCGGGGGAAATTTCACTTGCCCACCACGGCATTTTGTTCCTCGACGAACTGACCGAATTCGACCGCAGCGTACTCGACGTGCTGCGCGAACCGCTGGAAACCGGCAAGATCACGCTATCCCGTGCTGCCCGCCAAGCAACATACCCCGCCAAATTCCAGTTGGTGGCGGCAATGAACCCTTGCCCGCAAGGCCGCGCCTGTGATTTACGCGATAACTGCGAATGTTCGCCGGAACAACAACGCAAGCACCGCAGCCGCATTTCCGCACCATTCCTCGACCGCATCGACCTGCAAATCGAAGTGCCTCGGGTGAAACAAGAAGACCTGCAATCGCTCAAACACGGCGAAAGCAGTGCGGACGTGCGCCAACGGGTGGAAGCTGCCCGCAAACGCCAGCACGCCCGCCAAGGCAAGATTAATAATTCGCTGAGCGGACGTGAAGTCGACCACCATTGCGTTCTCGCAGAAAAAGACCAAAAGCTGCTGAACCACGCAATGGAACGTTTCAAACTGTCAGCACGCGCTTACCACCGCATCCTCAAAGTAGCGCGGACAGTGGCGGATTTGGCGGAAAGCGGTGACATCCGTACCGCGCACTTGACCGAAGCACTCAGTTATCGGGCGCTGGATCGGTTAGCGGCGATGTAAGGCTCGCTGTAGCTAACCACTCCAACCGAGGCACGGCATCTTCCCCCATCCACAAGATAGCGTTTTGCCGATACTGCCTACCCAAGCGTTGTGCATCCGCCAACCCTAAGCCAATAGCAAGGAAACTTTCCTCACCCATCCATAGCCCCGCCGGATCAAGGCCAATACCGGGAATGATCCAGCAATCGTGGCGTTCTAAGTCTGCCAACAGGGCTTGTTGTGCGGCGTGGTTTTCGGCGGGGCTAGCAAGTTGGCTGTACGGATTCCAAGCTGTCAGGAAAGCCGCGCTGTTGTAACCACGCCGCGCATACAACGCCGCTAGCGACGGGCAGTATTCGCCCACCCGCAGCATGAATGCGCCTTCCACCCAGTGAATGTGGTAATGGGTGGCAGCATACGCGGCAATGAGTTCAGCTTTGCGCAATGTGGTTCCTCAATACGCCGACACCTGCCACTTCGCACTCGACCACATCGCCGGGAAGCAAGTATTCTGGCGGTTCACGCACGAAACCCACCCCACTCGGCGTTCCCGTGGCAATCACATCCCCTGCTTCCAGCGTCATGCCCCGCGACAGCCATTCGATAATGCTGGCAACGTCGAAAATCATATTGCGGGTGTTGGACGCTTGCTTGGTGACGCCATTCACGCGGCAGGTAATGTCCAAATCCTGCGGGTCGGCAATTTCATCTGCCGTCACAATCCACGGCCCCATCGGGCAACCACCATCAAGGCTTTTACCAAGGAAATACTGCTTGTGGTTCAACTGGATGTCCCGCGCACTCAAGTCATTGATCACGGTGTAACCGAAAACGTGTGCCAACGCATTTTCGCGGGTAATCTTTTTGCCACCTTTGCCCAATACCACGCCCAATTCCGCCTCCCAATCGAGTTGGGAACAGGTATCGGGGTCGAAAGGAATGTCTGCTTCATGCCCAGTCACGCTGGTAGGACATTTGGTAAACACGATGGGGTATTGCGGCGCTTTGCCCGTGCGCCCGATTTGGCTGGCAGTTTCTTCGGCGTGTTCCAGATAGTTCAGACCGAGGCACATCACGTTTTTGCGTGGGCGTGGAATCGGCGCAAGCAAGGTAATATCCGTCGCTGCTACGTGCATCGCGGCACTAGCGTGGTCAAGCAGAGCGTGTAAATCCGTATTGCTGCCGATCAGCACCAACATATCGCGCCATGCTGCGTGGTCGAAAGTGGGGTCAAGTGCAGGGATCAGCACCCCATCCGTTTGGGCGATACAGACGAAAATTTGATTTTTGTACAGGCACGTTCCAAGTTTCATACTTTTCTCTATTGGAATATTGTGGAAAATCATCAAAATAGTATCAACCGATAGTACAATCTTGCCATCACTTTCAATAATAGGATTCTTAAACTGTGGATATTGCCATTTTGTTTGGCCTGATCTTGCTCAATGGCTTTTTCGCCATGTCGGAAATTGCGCTCGTCGCAGCCCGCAAAACACGCCTGCAAAACCTTGCCGGACAAGGTGACAAAGCGGCTGCCACCGCGCTGCGCTTGGGGTCTAACCCCACGTATTTCATGTCGGCAGTGCAAATCGGCATCACCTCCATTGGGGTACTGAATGGTATCGTGGGTGAGGCCGCACTCAGCCCGCCGTTCAGCACTTGGCTGCAAAGCTGGGGCATGGCTGCCGACATTGCCAATCCGCTCGCCATCGGGCTAGTGGTCGTCAGCATCACCTATTTTTCCATCGTGCTGGGTGAACTTGTCCCCAAACGCATTGGGCAAATCAGCCCGGAAGCCATCGCCCGTTTCGTTGCCCGCCCAATGTTGTGGCTGGCGATCATTGCCAAACCGTTTGTCATGTTGCTATCAGGTTCCACCCACTTACTGTTGAGCCTGCTAGGCGTGAAAGATGATGGCAGTGCCAGCGTGACTGAAGAAGACATCCATTTACTGCTAAGTGAAGGCTCCGACGCTGGCGTGATCGAAGCACAAGAACACCAAATGGTGCGTAACGTATTCCGCCTAGACGATCGCCAAATCGCCTCATTCATGGTTCCGCGCAACGATGTGGTGTATCTGGACGTGGAAAAGTCGCTGGAAGACAACCTCAGCCATGTGGAAGCAAGCCGTTATTCGCGCTTCCCGGTAGTACGCGGCAATTGGGAAGAAGTCTTGGGCATTGTCAGCACCAGCCAATTACTTAACCAGATGCTGCGCGGCGAACAGCCCAGCCTTACCGAAAACCTCAAACCGGCGGTATTCGTCCCCGAATCGCTCACGGGCATGGAATTGCTGGAAAATTTCAAGGATTCTGGCGGGCAACTGGTGTTCATCATCGACGAATACGGCGAAGTACAAGGCATCGTCACCCTGCACGACATGATGGAAGCGATTACCGGCGAATTCAAACCGCAACACTTGGAAGATGCATGGGCGGTGCAGCGTGAAGACGGAAGCTGGTTGCTGGATGGCCTGATTCCCGTGCCGGAACTCAAAGACCGCCTCGGCTTGCGCAGCGTCCCCGAAGAAGACAAAGGCCGCTACCACACCTTAAGCGGCATGTTGATGCTGCTGCTGGGGCGTTTACCCCAAACCGCCGACCACTGCGAATGGGAAGGCTGGCGGCTGGAAGTTGTGGACATGGATGGCACACGCATCGACAAAGTGCTCGCCAGCGTCATTGTGGTAACAGGGGAACCACCAGCAAGCGAGCAGCCCTAAAAACTCCAACTCCCCAGATAACGCCGCCCGACCCAGCCGCGCTTACCTTGGTAGTTAATCGGACACCACGTGGCGGAACATTCCCCCGTGCCTTGCAAGCCAGTTTCTTCAGGCGGGATTGTGCCCACCACAGCGGCGCTGGTACTGGGGGTTTTACGGATATTGAGCCGGTCGGTGTAACCGTGGGTCGCGTAATAGCGGTTGCCATCCGATTCCGCCAAATATTTGCACGCTGCCCAGCCCGTTTTACCGGCATAAGCGACTTTGCACCAACCATTACTGCGTTCCACCTTGTTTTGCACCTTCACGGCATTGAACGGGATGTACGTCAGTACCCGTCCACTGCTGGCAGGTGAGCTGCGCAATGCCAAACTGTCAGTCCCCATCACCCGTGTGACGGCGTAGAAATCAGGGCCATCGGCGGTGGCATAAGCATTAAATGCGCTGGCACTAAGTGCTAAACCCAGCACCACTGTAAGTATACGGATTTGCATGATTCACTCCTTGTGTTGATGTCCTACAAGGTTGGACTCCGCACACAAGGGAACGTTCACGCCATCGCCCTTAACGGCAAGCTTGATACTTACCGTTAGGCCAGCACGGTGCGGAAATCGCCTCACCCAGATTGGCTGCCAGCAAACGTTCACGCACTTCCAGCAAACGACTGACCAAACCTTCCTCAACGGCAGCATAGGCATCCGAATCCACTTGGCGTTTCACCACGATCCCCAGCAATTCGGTGATGGCATTACCTACCGAGTTCTGCGAAATGGTCACGATCAAGCGTCCATTATCGTCGCGGAACAGGATTTGTTTGTAAGCAGGCCGCCAGCGGATTTCATTGGCAAACTGCGGGTCTTGGATCACGCGCTCGCGTAAATCCCGTGCTACCCGCAGGAAGCGCGAGTTGCCCAACAGCACATCATCAATCTGGTTGGGGAAATTGGAATTTTCAGGCACACGCTCTTCCCCGGTCGCCACCAGTGAGAAGAAAGTGCGGTAGAAATCGAGGAAACCGCGTAACACTTGCTCGTATTCATACCAGAAATACTGGTCTTTGAGCTTATCGTTACCACCTTTGACCTCCCAGCACGGCAAACCTTGTGGGTAGCCTGTCAGGTTAAGCGCGGCATCTTCCGCCGGTAACAGGCTGAGGATTTGCAAATCCAACACTTCCAAAAACTTGCGGTAGACCTCACTCAACTGGCGCAAGAACAGGGTGTTATGCCCGCTGTCGGTCAGGTTGGGGTTGCTGGGGTCAGCTTCTTTCGCATTGCGCAACTGCTCCATGGGGAATGCCATAAAGTGGTTGTGGATCATGCGGATGCTGGGCACACCCGGCTTGTTCAAAGGCCAAGTGGAATCAAGGCTAGCCTCCCCGCAGAGGATCAGGTGTTCCGCCGGATCGGGGTATTTCTCAAACATGTAATCGCAGATGATTTGCGTCATCTTCGACCAGACTTTCTTTTCTTGGCGCTTCATTTGGTCGCGGCGTACCGGGCGACCCAAGGGGTCAAGGATGCGGCGCGAGGTGTCAAGAATGATGGACGTGTCAAATTCCACGCTATGCCCAACCAGCTTGCGGTACATCAGCAAGTCTTCGGGGGTGCGGAACAGGCCATTTTCCTCCGCCAGATTTTTCAGGTTGGCAGGGCTGTTGAAGAATTCCACCTGCGTCATCCCTTGCGGAACATTCAGGCTCATTTGTGGGCAAGGTGTGGCGATTTCGCGAGGTGCTGTTTTCATGGAATCTTATTTAGTTGGGTGGAAGGAGGCTTCCCCCATCCCCAGCCCTTCCCCCGCAAAGGGGGGAAGGGAGTAAGAGGGGAAATAGGGAGAACGGTATTGTGGAAGATTACGCCAGCAATGGCACAATCAGCAAGGCAACAATGTTGATGATTTTGATCAGCGGGTTAACCGCAGGACCTGCGGTATCTTTGTACGGGTCACCAACGGTATCGCCCGTCACGGCAGCTTTGTGCGCTTCGGAACCTTTGCCACCGAAGTTACCTTCTTCGATGTACTTTTTGGCGTTATCCCATGCGCCACCGCCTGTGGTCATGGAAATGGCAACGAAGATGCCGGTTACGATTGTACCGACCAGTACGCCACCCAATGCTTGCGCCCCGAGGAAATAGCCCACCAGCACCGGAACCGCGACAGGCAGCAAGGACGGAATGATCATTTCCTTGATCGCCGCTTTGGTCAGCATATCAACGCAAGTACCGTATTCCGGCTTGCCCGTACCTTCCATAATGCCGGGAATCTCTTTGAACTGACGACGAACTTCCACCACCACGGAACCAGCGGCACGCCCAACTGCTTCCATGCCCATTGCCGCGAACAGGTAAGGAACCATGCCGCCGATGAACAAGCCGATAATGACCATGTGGTTAGACAGGTCAAAGGTCAAGCCGGGGTGGTTGGTGGAAAGCGCATGGGTGTAATCCGCAAACAGCACCAGTGCCGCCAAACCTGCCGAACCGATAGCGTAACCTTTCGTAACCGCTTTGGTAGTATTACCGACTGCATCCAGTGGGTCAGTGATGTTACGGATTTCTTCCGGCAAGCCCGCCATTTCCGCAATCCCGCCCGCGTTGTCAGTAATCGGGCCGTAAGCGTCGAGCGCCACGATAATCCCTGCCATTGACAGCATGGAAGTTGCAGCAACCGCGATCCCGTACAGACCTGACAAGGAATACGCGCCCCATATTGCCAAACACACCGCTAATACTGGCGCTGCGGTCGCTTTCATGGAAACACCCAAACCGGCGATGACGTTTGTGCCATGCCCCGTGGTGGAAGCTTGCGCAATGTGGCGTACCGGGGAATATTCCGTAGCCGTGTAATATTCAGTAATCCACACCATTGCGGCGGTCAGCACCAAACCAATGACGGCAGAACCGTACAGGGCATTGACAGAATAAAGAGGATCAGGGTTTCCGCCCATCATGATGTAGGTAATCGGGTAGAACAGTATCAGTGAAGCGCCAGCCGCCACTGCCAAGCCCCGGTACAGCGCATTCATGATTTTGCCGCCATCACGTGCCTTGACGAACATTGCCCCTAAGATGGAAGCCAAAATGGAAAAGCCGCCCAGCACCAGTGGGTAAACGATGGCATTTGAGCTACCCAGCATCAAGCCACCTAGCAACATGGTGGCAATGATGGTAACAGCGTAAGTCTCAAACAAGTCAGCCGCCATACCTGCGCAGTCACCGACGTTATCACCCACGTTGTCGGCAATAACTGCCGGGTTGCGCGGGTCATCTTCCGGGATACCAGCTTCCACTTTACCCACAAGGTCAGCACCCACGTCAGCACCCTTAGTAAAGATACCGCCACCCAAACGGGCAAAGATGGAGATGAGGGAACCGCCGAACGCCAGACCAACCAGCGCATGGGTTGCTTCGTCAGCAGGTGTGCCGATCATGATCAGGGCAGCGTAATACCCAGCCACACCGAGCAGCGCCAAACCAACGACCAACATGCCGGTAATCGCACCACCTTTAAAGGCCACATCCAGTGCCGCATTCAGGCCATCTTTCGCCGCTTCCGCCGTGCGCACATTGGCGCGGACTGAAACGTTCATGCCGATGTAACCCGTCGCACCGGACAGGAGCGCACCGATGGCAAAGCCAACAGCCGTTTTCCAACCCAAGGTGATAAAGATAACTGCGAAAAGTAAGATACCAACCACGCCGATGGTGGTGTATTGCCGGTTCAGGTAGGCTTGCGCCCCCTCCTGAATTGCCTGCGCAATGCTGCGCATTTTCTCGCTACCATCGGGTTTTGCCAGCACCCATCGGATCGTGAATACACCGTAAACCAGCGCTGCGAGCGCACATAAAATAGCAACTGCCAATCCTGTCGACATCAGTACACCTCCATAAACTATGGTAATAATTATAAGAGACCTGATGCGCCTACTGTGATGACTGAACGCAACAGGCTAGCTCCTAGACAATCATAGGCCAGCATTTGGCGTCAAGACATATTTTTTCTTACATTTCAGGGCAAAACACCAGACAAATTAAGGCCGCACCGAAGGGTATATGACATTAATCAAGTTTTGTTGCATCTATAAAATAAATTTATTTGAAAATTAAAAATTACACATATCCACAAGGTGGTAGGCGGTGGTATCCGGGGCAAAAAATATAGTATCCTCACTGCCCAGTATTTTCTGTACTTGCTGCCTCTACGTACACGCTGGGGCTGGCGGATACTGAATGAAAGAATCCGAGAATAACCTGTCGTTTGACGGAGGAGCCTCAATGACGGATGTCGTTGCAACAAACCAGACCATTATCGTCGTCGGTGGCGGTATCAGCGGGATGACCGCTGCGCTCGAAGCTGCTGAAACAGGTAAGCAGGTCATCCTGCTGGAAAAACGCCCTTACTTGGGCGGTCGTGTTTCCCAGCTTTACAAGTACTTCCCTAAGATGTGCCACCCGACCTGTGGGCAAGAAATCAACCAGCGCCGCATCAAGTTCAACAAGAACCTGACCGTACTGACGCAGGCTGAAGTTTCCAACATCAGCGGTGACAAAGGCGATTACAGCCTGACTGTTACCCTGACTCCACGTTACGTGAACAACAACTGTACGGCGTGTGGCGACTGTAACAAAGCGGTCAGCACTGAATTCGACGACGAATACAACTACGGGCTGGGCAAGCGTAAGGGTGCATACATCCCTAACGAAATGGCGTTCCCACAATGGTACGTGATTGACTCGCGCATTGCTGGCACTGACGAAGGCCAGAAAGCCAAAGCCGCTTGCAAATACGGCGCTATCGACCTCGACATGCAGGAAGAGAAGCTGGAGCTGAAAGCAGGCGCAATCATCTGGGCAACCGGCTGGCAGCCATACGACGCGAACAAGATTCAAGCTTACGGCTATGACCGTTACGCCAACGTCATTACTAACGTTGAATTTGAGCGCCTAATGGATCCACGCGGCCCAACAGGTGGCAAACTGCTGCGCCCTTCCGATGGCAAAGAAGCGAAAAACATCGCTTTCATCCAGTGCGCCGGTTCGCGGGATAAAAACCATCTGGCACATTGCTCACGCATTTGCTGCATGGCTTCCCTCAAGCAAACCAACTACGTGACCGAGAAATTCGGTGACGAAGGCAAGTCCACCGTTTACTACATCGACATCCGTGCGATTGACCGCTTTGAAGACTTCTACAAAGCCGTACAAGCCAATCCGAATGTCAGCTTCATCAAGTCCAAAGTGGCGAAGATTGAAGAAGACCGCGCTACTGGCAACCCAGTACTGCACGGCGTCAATACGGAAGGCTACCACCGTTATGCCAACCAGCACGATCTGGTGGTATTGGCAGTCGGTATGCAGCCGAGCGTGGACGTTTCCACCTTCCCGATCAAACTCTTGGTCAACGCGGAAGGCTTCATTGAACACGACGAAAGCAACGGCGGCATTTTCGCAGCCGGATGCGCAGCGGATGCCTATGACGTAAACCGCTCAGTGCAACACGCCACTGCCAGCGCCTTGCGTGCGGTGCAGGTCGTCAACCAGGTAGCAGGAGCATAAGATGAAAGTAGGTGGTTATCTGTGTACAGGTTGCGGCATCGGCGACCGTTTGAATGTCAAAGCCCTTGAAACCGTAGCGGTGCGCGAAGGCCGTATCGCCTTCTGCAAAACCCACGACTTCCTGTGCGGTAGCGCAGGCGTGGAAATGATCAATGCGGACTTAGCTGCCGCAGGCGACGACAAAGTTGACCGCGTAGTGGTTATCGCTTGTTCCCGCCGTGCCAAGACAGAAAGTTTCAACTTCGGCGCTACCCCGCTGTCCCGCGTCAACTTACGCGAAGGCGTGGTCTGGGTTCGCCCTGAAGGCTCTGATGACGAAATGACCCAAGAAATGGCAGCAGACTACGTGCGCATGGGTTGTGCCGAAATCAAGGCCATGAACCAAGCTGAAGCCAGCGGTGAACAGCAGCTCAACAAACACATCATGGTGGTTGGCGGCGGCATCACTGGCATGACCGCAGCACTGGAAGCGGCTAAAGCCGGTTACTTTGCCACCATCGTGGAAAAAAGTGACAGCTTGGGCGGCGTAATGGGGCAACTCAAACAACGCCATCCAGAACACAGCCCTTTCAAAGACCCGCAAGACACCGGCGTGGCAGCACTGATTGCGGCGATTGAAGCAAACGACAAAATCACGGTTCACCTGAACGCCAAAGTTGCTAGCACCAGCGGCGCACCGGGGCGTTTCAATGTGGTTATCGCTTCCACCGTTGGCGCAGGCACACAAGCTGAATTCGGTGCGATTGTGCAAGCCTCCGGCTTCACCCCTTACGACGCCAACAACCTGCCTGAACTCGGCTACGGCAAATCTGCCAATGTTGTGACCCAGCTTGAGCTGGAAGCACTAGCCAAAGCCGCAGGCGACGGCCCGATCAAACGTGCCGACGGCAAAGTGGTCGAAAACGTGGTGTTTGTACAATGTGCAGGCCAACGTAGCGACAAGGAAGGCCAACTGTCTTATTGCTCAGGCCACTGCTGCTCCACCAGCATCAAGCAGGCGATGTACTTCAAAGACAGTAACCCTGACGTTGAAACCACCATCCTGTTCGATGACCTGCGTACCCCCGGTGCTGGCGGTGAAAACTTCTACCGTAGCGCCCAAGACAAGATGGTTACATTCCGCAAGGGTAAGGTTTCCACCGTTGATGCTAACGGCAGCGAACTGAAGGTCAACTTCAAAGACCTGATCCTTGACGAAGACGCTAACCTCGGCGCTGACCTCGTGGTATTGGCAACCGGCATGGTTCCTAACTCCGGCGTCAACATCGAAACCATGGCTGACAAGGACGAAAACGGCGAAGTCAAAATCCCAGTCGAATCCATCCTCAACCTGCAATACCGTCAGGGGCCGGATGTACCACAACTGGTGAGCGGCTTTACCGATTCGCACTTCATTTGCTTCCCGTATGAAACCCGCCGTACTGGTATCTACACCGCAGGCCCGGTACGCCGTCCAATGGATGGCAACCAAGCGCAAACGGATGCGATGGGTGCGGGGATGAAAGCCATCCAAGCCATCGAAAACGCAGCAGTAGGCCGTGCAGCCCACCCACGTTCCGGTGACTTGAGCTTCCCGTCTTTCCGTAAGGAAGGTTGCACCCAGTGCAAACGCTGTACGGTAGAATGCCCATTCGGCGCAATCAACGAAGACGAGAAAGGCTACCCGCAGTACAACGAAGCCCGCTGCCGCCGTTGTGGTACGTGTATGGGTGCTTGCCCAGTACAGGTCATTTCCTTCAAGAACTATTCCATTGAAACCGTTGGCGCACAGCTTAAAGCGGTTGAAATCCCGGATGAATTCTCCGAAAAGCCACGTATTCTGGTACTCGCGTGCGAAAACGATGCCTACCCGGCACTCGACATGGCAGCGATGAACCGCACGGAAAGCAACGTCTTTAGCCGCGTTATCCCTGTGCGTTGCTTAGGCTCGGTCAATACCATCTGGATCAAGGATGCCTTGGGCTGTGGTTATGACGGCGTGGTCATGATGGGTTGCAAAAAAGGCGTAGAATATCAGTGCCATTTTGTCAAAGGCTCAGAAATGGCGCATGTTCGCATGTCAAAGATTGGGGACACCTTGTCAACTATGGGGCTTGAGTCCGAGCGCGTAGCCGTGCATGAAGTGGCGATTACCGACATTGAACGCGCCCCGCGTTTGATCGAAGAAATGGCTGAAACCATTCAACGTGTCGGTATGAGCCCGTTCAAGTTCTAAGGAGGATGAGGTTATGACGGATACCAATCAAGCGATGGTTGCCAAATACAAAGGCAACTTCCTGAAAGAAGTGACGGATAACGTCGAAGAAGGCTCTTGGGTCAAGATGTGTATGCAGTGCGGGGTCTGTTCAGGCTCCTGCCCTCTGGGGCCGCACTGGGATCATCCGCCACAAGAAATTTTCATGATGATCCGCGCAAACAAGCGTGAAGAAGTGCTGTCTTCCACCTCCATGTGGATGTGCACCTCGTGCTACAACTGTATCGCCCGCTGCCCACGCGGCTTGCCGATTACCCACATCATGCACGGCTTGGCGCACTACTCCAAGCGTCTGGGCTTGAAGGCACAAAACCAGCCAACTGAACGTTTCGGTCAGATGTTCTGGAACAACTTGGTCAAGAAAGGCCGGGTCAACGAACTCAAGCTGGGTCTGGGGCTGTACTTCAAAGACGGTTTCGCTGAAGGCGTGAAAGTTGCCATGGCAAACCAAAAGCTCGGCATGAACATGATGAAAGCCAAGCGCATGTCCGCGATGGAAATCCTCGGCGGGCATGGCGTCAGCGATGCGTCAGGTTTCCATGCAATGCTGAAAAAGGCCGAAGAACTGGAAGCAGCGCGTGTCGGCGCTAACGCAGACGCGAAGTAAGGAGCGAGATTCAAATGGCAAAACGTCAATATTCCTATTACCCCGGCTGTTCTTCACAGAAGGGCGCGTCCTCTTCCAACCTTGACCGTTCGGTGCAAACCCTGTGTCAGGAATTGGACATCCAGTTGAATGAAATTCCAGACTGGAACTGCTGCGGCGCATCCATCGGCTATGCAGGCGGTGGTGAACTGCCGCGCATGACCCTTTCTGCCCGTAACTTGGCCTTGTCCGAAAAGCACCACCCTGACCAAGACGTGGTGGCAAGCTGTGCAGCGTGCTGGCTCAACACCCGCGAAGTGCAGGAACGCCTCAACCACAACCCAGCACTGAAAGCAGAAACCAACATTGCTTTGCAGTCGGTCAAGCTGGAATACAGCGGCAACAAGAAAGTCCGCCACATGGTCGAAGTGCTGATCGAAGACATCGGTTACGACGTACTGGCTGGCAAGGTCAAGAAACCACTGGAAGGTCTAAAAATTGCTGGGTATGTCGGTTGCCAAACCAACCGTCCATTCGGTATCAACGGTGAATCGTTCGAGAACCCGATGTATCTGGACAAAATGGTGGAAACCCTCGGTGCAGAACCCCTGACCAAGTACGAGAAGAAAGTTGCCTGCTGTAGCGGTGCGCTGATGTTCTCCGAACCGGCAAAAGGCCAAGCACTGGTGAAAGACATCATCGAATCCGCCTACGACCACGGCGCGAACATGATCGTTACCCCATGCCCACTGTGCCAAGCGAACGTTGAAATCTACCAAGATGACATCAACGCCCGTTTCAACACTAACTTCAGTATGCCGGTCATGTACTACAGCCAGTTGATGGACGTAGCATTTGGTCGCTCTGCAACCGATTCCGCGCTGGATGGCAACATCATCCAATCCAAGGAATTGCGCGGGATTGCTGACAAATAAGCGGTAAATAAGCATTTATCGCACGTTTAGGGAGAAAGGGGCATAATGCCCCTTTTTCTTTGGTTAAAAAATAGCAGGAAATAATCCACGTGAAAGCATTCATCCTTCCGCTGGCTTTGGCATTATCCACCAGCGTTTTCATGGCAGGCTGTTCCGACAAAGCGAAAAGCCCCGAAGCAGAAGCAAAACCCGCAACAACTGAGGCAAGTAAAATGGCAGAATTGGTTAAAACCGATGTAAAAGTAGGCGATGGCGCAGAAGCAGTCGCTGGTAAAATGGTCGCTGTGCATTACACCGGCTGGCTGTATGACGAAAAAGCTGCCGACAAGCACGGCATGAAATTTGACAGTTCCCGTGACCGTGGCGAACCGTTCCAATTCCCATTAGGCGGCGGTCGCGTCATCCAAGGTTGGGATCAAGGCGTGCAAGGCATGAAAATCGGCGGTCAACGCACATTGGTTATCCCGCCAGAAATGGGTTACGGCGCTCGCGGCGCGGGTGGCGTGATTCCACCAAACGCCACGCTGGTATTTGATGTCGAGTTACTCGGCATCCAATAAAGTACCTTACACCCACTCTACCGTTGGGGTGCGCACGGCATCCAAACGGTAGGGCGTCGGGTCAATCTCAGGCGCTTTCCCCAACATCATATCGGTCAGCATCTGCACGGACGCCAGCCCCATCGTAACACCGTAACGGTAATGCCCCGCATTCACATACAAGCCAGCAATATCCGGGTGTTCGCCCACATACGGCACGCCATCCGGGGAGCCGGGGCGCAAACCGCTCCAATGGTTTTGGATTGGCAAATCACGCAAGGCGGGCATCACATTACAGGCAATTTCCCGTAAGGTTTCGCGTGCCTCGTCGGTAGTGTGCTTGTCGAAACTGTTCATTTCCAGCGTGGAACCGCACAGGATGCGCCCGTCCTTACGCGGGATCAGGTAGCGCCCCTCGTGCAGCACGATACGTTTCAGCAGACCTTTTGGCCCTCGGAACAGGATCATTTGCCCCAATACCGGGCGGACATTGATGTTTACCGCCTGCATTTCCGGGAACAGCCCCGTCCACGCCCCGCTCGTCACCACCACTTTGCGGGCTTTGAATACCTCATCGCCGACACGCACCCCCACAATCCGCCCGTCACTGCTTTCCAAGCCGGTAACACGGGTAAATTCCGCCAAGGTAATGGGTAACATGCGCAAGCTGGTGCGCATCGCGTGGGCAATACGTGGGTTACGCATTTGCGCCACTTCCGGCAAGAACATGCCACTTTGGAAAATATCCGCCAGTTGCGGCTCGCATTCGTGCAAGGCAGCGCTAGTAGCTAAGTGTTGCAGGTCGTAACCGAAGGTTTGCGCCCATGCTTGCGCGGCTGGCAATTCACGGTCATCGGTGAAAACGAGGCCGGAACGTATCCACTGCGGGTCAATGTCCGTTTCCGCTTGCACCGCCTTACACAACGCGGGGTAACGCTGCTGACCGTAGCGCGATAAGGTTGAAATCGCGGGGCTGTAACGCCACGGGTACAAGGGGGACAAAATGCCGCCGCCCGCCCATGTGGATTCGTGGCCAAGCTCACCTTGCTCAACCAACATGACATCTAGCCCCGCATCATGCAGGAAACGGGTGGTCAGCATACCAATAATGCCGCCGCCGACAATGATCACATCTTTCATCGCTTCTCAATCTACCGGGAACAAGAGCGTCAAGTATACGAAGTGGTTACAGGTGCATCCAGCGCTTATTGCTTACCAAGCCCCGGAAGTTGACTGTTGCTCAGCGGATGCTACCAAACTGTGCTGGATGCGCTCCCACAATTGGCTGGCAGGGGCATGGCGGCTTTCCATTTGCGTGGCAACCCGGTCAACCGCTTGCCCCAGCGTGCGGATGCAACCCTGACAATCTTCCGCGCGGCAATGCCCGGTCAATTTACCAAAGGTTTCCCACCCACCTAACTGACGAAAACTTTCCGCATCTTCAGACGCGCTGATGAAATTGCCCTGCCGGAAATAATACAAACAAGGAATGCTGCGGAAAGGCTCGGGGTGGCGTGATTCCGTACCCAATACATCACCGAGCATCATGAAAGATCGCTCCCAACCCCGCAGCGCACACAAACCAACTGCCAACAAATGCCCACAAGCCGTATCAAACGGGTTAGTTTGGCGGGCAGTATTCATTTCTACCTGACACAACTCCAAATCACCGCGTTGGTAACACTCCAGCGCAAAAACACCGTGGGCAAGGGCGTTACCTGGGTTTAACGCGAGGGCTTTCAGGGTCAATTGCCGCCATTGGTCGGTCAGTAAGGTGCAGCCTTCAAACGCCAATAGCCGCGCATACAAGCACAGTACCGCGAAATGCAGGTGCGCCAAGGCATCGTCGTGGTACTGGCGGGTACGTTCGCGGCAAGCTTGCAAAAACGCCCGGAAGCTGCGCTCGGATACGTCTTCCTGCAAGAAATGGATGTGTTCGACCAACACCTGATAATGCGCAGGCATGGTGTCTTGGCTACGCCAGTAACGGCTCCAATACGCCAACGCCGCGCCCCGGTTGAGGCTGAAGGCTTCCATCACCATTTGCGCGGAGATAGTTTCCAGCAATTTGGGATCATACAGACGCGGGATAGAAAAACTGCCCGACCACACCACTTCGTGGGTCAGGGTATGCAGCAACACTTGGCTGGCAAGGAACCCATCCGGCTCAATCTGTAAGTCACACTTGAGGATGAACTCTGCCCGATGGTGCTGCCAAGCGTATTCCAGCTCATCTTCAGCATGACGGGAAGTGTGCGCATGATCCGCCAGCGCAATCCGTACTTCGCGGAAGCGCCCTAAAATCACGGGTAGGCCAGAGTACAGGCTGTAAACCAGATTACGCGCCGTATCATCGCGGATCGACGCCGGATTTTGGCAACTGATGTAAACGCGCGGGCCGACTGACTGGATACTTTTTTCTTCCCAACCCGGCTGCTGCGCAATGCGTGGTGCTCCCACTTGAAGGAATACCGGCTCATAACTGCCCACAGGTAACTGGATGCGTAACAGGCTGCCTTCGCCGTCAGCAAGGTAATATTCTTCCAGCAACTTGCGTACACGCCCCGCTTCGACACGCACCGCCGGGTTTTCCGTGGGGCAGTAATCCGTTGGCTTGCCCAAAGCCTCAACGGCGATACCGTATTGGGTGATTTTGCTGCCACGTCCTGCCAATTTTTCGGCAACGACATACTCCAGAAAATTACACGCTTGTTTTTTCGCCTCGAATACGCGGCTTGCCAGTAACTTTTCGAGTTCCTGACGAACACTATCCTTGTTAACCATCTATCCTGCTTCGCCTGAAAAGGCATTATGACGATTTTGTGACACTAAGCTTACCCGTGGGCGCAAATATAATACGCACAAGGTAACAGCCACAATGCAAATTAAGTAACTGATTGTAACAATCAGCGCGTTACGGGTAACGCCGTGATTTTACTTCTATCCCTCCCGCAACCCGCTATCATGCGCCCCCCATCAGAACACAACGTCACCCAGCGTCAATAACACGCTACTTTTACAAACCGATAAGGGGAAATACGCCATGCTGACACAACAAACTGTTAACCAATTTGCACGCAACCTGCAACAGCACGCGCCGTTCGTGGAAAACATGCAAATCATGACCGTAGACGGGCTGACCTTGCACGCCGATACCCCCGTGCGCAATGAAGATACCGTTTCCGCCTTGACCGCGATGCTGTATAGCGCGGCGCGTAACCTTGCCAGCCATTTGGATGCCAACATCCCCCAAGGCATGATCATTTGCATGGGCGAGCACTACTACGCGATTGCACGGGTCAACGATGATTGCGTCATGGGTTTTCATGTACCAGTACAGATGAACACGCCACAAGCCTTGCAAGCGGTATGCGATTTCATCGACGCCAACGAACACCAACTGCGCATCACCCACTGATAGCACCGCACAGAGGAATTCCCTATGGATTTATCCACAATGACCGCTGAGATTCTGAGTAAGATTCCTCAGGCGATGATCCCAACAGCAGCGGATGGCGACCTGATCCGCCGTTACCAAAAGTTTTTCAAGCAGCACGAAGAGGCTGTGGTAAAAGGCTTCTATGATGTTGCTTTCAGTGATGCCAGCACCAAAGGACACCTGAACCCAGCGGAACGTCCGGCGCGGGAAAACACCTTGCGCGAGTGGTATAAAATCACCACCAGCGGGCATTTCGATAACCATTACTGGACGTGGCAGGCACTGGTCGGCATTGTCCATGTCAAACACAATATCCCCAACTCCGCGATGCTGAGCATGTGGGGCTGGATCATCAACTTCCTGCAAACCCGTTTGCTGGAGGAGTTGCCCGCAGCAGAAGCCTTGGCAGCCATCCAAATCTTGCAGAAAGTACAGGCGACCGTCTGTAGCCTGATTGTGGAAAGTTTCATCCTCACCCAGCAAGAAGCCATCACCCGTGCATCAGGGCTAAAGCCCGCGATTCAGAAGCGTTTCATCTACATCGAAATCGACAGTATGCTCAAGCAAGGCCGCGCCACCCTGCAAGCCAATATGCAGCAAGCCGCCGCCTGATACCCCGCACCAATTAGCACCGCTTATCCGGTCAGGCCAGTGTTTTACACCGTGCTTGACCGTCCATCCGCAATTTTCGGCCTTTTTTGCACCGCTTATCCCCGCCAAACCACCACTTGTTCCGGTTATCGCCTCTATTTTCCCAGTTATCTCCGTCGGTCGTTCTTATCGAACCGGCTTATGGGAATATAAGACTCATCAAGTAACAAAAACAAAGACGAGGACGAAACCATGAAAAACAACAACAAAACCAAATTGTTAGCAAAAGCTGCCGGGGTTGCACTGGTGCTTTTTCAAATGATTTCTAACAGCGCATCTGCCGATTATCGTGGTTACTGGATGGATGCCGTACAAAATTACCAAGGCCAATCTGCCGATTATCGGAGTTACAACGAACCGATGGAACCCGTTTATCAGGAACCCCAATACCAAGCAGCGGCGCAGTATCGTGACAACTACGCACCAGCGCCAGCAAGCTACCCAGTAATGGCAGTCCGTGCTTCCTACGACACCAACCAATATCAGGATCGCCCCACTGCCCAGTGAAACTGAGGCGTACAGAATTTCTCGACTCTCTTTGTAGATGGATTAGCCGGGTTCGCCCGGCTTCTTTTTGGCTTTAAAAGCCGATTTGCACTATAAGCATCAAGCCCAACCACGCCAGCGTATGCAGCAATGACGCCCAGCGATACCGCGCTGCCAATACTTCCGGCAAGATGTTGGTAATCAGGAACAGTTGCCCCGCGTTTGCCCCATCCATGATGTGCATCCCCGGCGCGAGCTTTTGTTCGTGAATATCTTCCTCTACCCAACGCTCAGCAGCCGTGCGCACGCTTTGCCATTCCTCAGGATCAATCTGCCCATTGCTGTTGGCGTCAAAAGATTGCAGTAACAGTTGGGGTTTGGCTTTCCATTCCGCCAGCACCTCCACCAAGCGGGCGCTGCGGTTAACGCGGATATTGTCGCCACCGTGGGTGCGTAATTCGCCTAAGGCATACAAGGTTTGACCGGGGTAAATGGCGTGCAGCCAAGAGAAATGCGTATTGCCGGGGCGGGTAATGATTTCAGCTTTTTGTGGGAACAGCAGGCAACGCCCGTAACCATCATCCAGCACGAAGGGTTCGTTTTCCACATAACCGGGCAGCCACACCGTCGCAGGCAAATTCGGCAAACCCCGGTAGCTTTCCCCTTCCGGCAAATGCACAGTCCCCGCCAATTCCACGTAACCTTGCGCACTGCTGCTTAGGCTGGAAGTTGGGGTATCCACAATCAGGCGGTAACGACGAAACAAGCCTAAGGCAAACCACAAACTGATCGTGGCGGGCAGTAACAGCCATGCATGTTCAAGTTTGGTGTAGACCAGCAGGCAAACCGCCCCCCAAACCAAGGCAAAACTGGGTAAGGCCGCAAGGTTCATCAAGCCACCGCGACGTAAGACCGCGTAACGCTGGTGATCCGCGATTTGGAACCAGTCGAAATTACTAGCCGCTTGTGGTAACACGGTCGCGCCTAGTTAGGAGCTGAAATGCGCGGCGACATCCACATCGCGGGTTTCCTCAACACTAAAGCTCATCAGGCGGAAATGCTTGAAGCTAAATGCCTTGGCGATGATGACATCGGGAAACTGTTCAATACGGGTATTATTGTTGTTGGCGAAATCATTGTAGAACTCGCGCCGGTCAGCAATGCTGTCTTCCAAGCCAGTGACACGCTCGCGCAAGTGTTGGAAGGACTCGCTGGCCTTTAATTCTGGGTAGGCTTCCGCCACCGCAAACAAATTACCTAAACCGATACGCAACTGGTCTTCCGCCGCACCCAACGCATTCATATTGCCGGACTGGAGGGCACTGGCAACCAAGTTGCGGGCTTCCATGACTTTTTGCAGGGTTTCCTGTTCGTATTGCATGTGTTCTTTACACACAGCTACCAGTTTGGGCAGTTCCTCATTGCGCTGCTTGAGCAGGATGTCGGTATTGCTCCACGCCTTCTGGGTATTGTTTTTCAGCACCACAAGTTGGTTGTACAACAAGATGCCCCACAGCAGCAGGCCACCCAACAGGGAAAAGAAAATGATGAGTCCGGTATTCATGGCATTATTGTTATCAATGGTTAATCGGGCTTTGTCCAGTTTAGCAAAGGAAGGGGGTAACGCAGGCATCAACCGATAAGCGGCAACCGTTTATAGGGCAAAACCCTACCGCCTGCTCATTCTTCCCCCGACAAGCAGCCAAGCATTACCTACACTCTATACCGAAGACACCAGTGCAAAATGAGAAGAATGTCAACGACAATGGAACAATACCCCTAAGCGTAAGGAAGCGGACATTCATGAGCACAAAAAGTATTTTGGCACTGGCGAATTAATAAAAGCGTATCTCTCTCAGTCTCCCTCACGCCCCGCATCCCCCTGCGGGGCTTTTATTTTTCCGCCTTAGTACACGCCAGCACCTTGTCCGGGAGCCAATTCTTCCAGCAACAAGGTTTTGCCTTTCATACTTTCTGGCTTAGAAATACCCATCAATTGCAGCACGGTCGGCGCAAGGTTGCTCAAACCGCCATCCGTGGAAAGCCGCCAATTGGACTTGTCGATGATCAAGCAAGGCACAGGGTAAACCGTGTGTTGGGTATTCGGCTCCCCGGTCAACGGATCAACGTATTCGTCGCAGTTGCCGTGGTCAGCGGTCAGGATCACGGAATACTCATTCGCCATTGCCGCATCCAGCACCCGCCCGACTTCATGGTCAAGCGCTTCCACTGCCTTAATCACAGCGGCCGGAACCGCCGTGTGCCCCACCATGTCACCGTTGGCAAAATTCACCACGATGAAACAATGCTGCTGTTGCCCCATCGCCGTAATCACGGTATCCGCGACTTCTTTGGCACTCATTTCCGGTTGCAAGTCGTAAGTTTCCACCTTGGGGGATTCGATCACGATGCGGTCTTCACCCGCATAGGTACGCTCACGCCCGCCGTTGAAGAAGAAGGTGACGTGGGCGTATTTCTCGGTTTCCGCGCAATGTAACTGTTTCAACCCCACCAGACTGATGGTCTGCGCCAAATTGGTCGCAGGGCGCTCGGGTGGGAACATGACCCGCACCAGCAAACGCTTGTCGTATTCGGTCATGGTGGTAAGCGCGACTGTCTCGAAATCACCCCGGTCGAATTCATCGAACTCTTCCATCGCCAAGGCTTTAGCCAATTCGCGCGGGCGGTCATTACGGAAGTTGAAAAACAGCACCGGATCGCTGCTCTGGATCAATTCGGCATTCGGCAGGATACGCGGCTTGATGAATTCATCAGCTTCACCCGCAGCGTAAGCATCTTCAATCGCCTGTAAGGGGCTAGCGGCTGGCACGCCAATACCACGCACCATTGCATCCCACGCGATTTTGATTCGATCCCAACGGTTATCCCGATCCATTGCGTAAAAGCGTCCGCTGATGGTGGCAATTTCACCGCCTGTCCTTTCCATCAAATCCGTGATTTGCTTGATGAACTGGCGGGCAACCTTCGGGGAGGTATCACGTCCGTCGGTAATCGCGTGCAATACCGGCTTGACGCCGTGTTCCATGCAGGCTTTCAACAGTGCGGCAAGGTGATTAATGTGGCTGTGGACACCACCATCAGATACCAGCCCAATCAGGTGTAGGGGACGGTTTTCGCGTTTCGCCTCAGCCAATACATGCAAGAGCGAATGGTTTTTGTAGAAACTGCCATCGTCAATGGCATCGTCAATGCGCACCAAATCCTGCTTGAGGATCATGCCGCAACCGATGGTCATGTGACCCACTTCGGAATTGCCCATTTGCCCGTCCGGCAAGCCGACCGAACGCCCTGATGCTTGCAAGGTTGTGTGTGGGTGCTTACCGAAATATTCATCCAGCCGGGGCGTGTTGGCCTCATAAACGGCGTTGAATTTTTTGCTGGGATTCACCCCGAAACCGTCGAGAATGACTAAGATCGTCCGACGGCGGGGAACGGTTGAGTGTCTCATTGATTGGCCTCGTTATTTCTACAAACCTTCATGAAGCGGCGCATTGTAACAGAACGTTGCTTAATTTTCGCAGCACAATTGACTTTCAGGTTTTTTTACGTTACCAAGGACGGCATAAGAACTATTACCTTAAAATTTATTATCCATACAACTATTACAAGCAATCTTAACGGTAAAGGGCTACATCATGAAAATACAATTGGTTGCTTTCAGGCAATGCTTCGTCTGGCTTGGGGCGGGCTGGTTTGCGTTCAAATCCAATCTGGGCGCGTGGCTGGTGCTGTCGATCTTATTTTTAATCACGTTAATGCTGCTGGGCATTCTGCCTTTCGTGGGAATTCTGTTCGTGGCATTGTTCATGCCCTTCTTGTTAACCGGATTGCTGGTGTCTGCGCACCGTTCGCTGGTTGGCTCGCTCGCACGTGTTGAAGACATGCTGATGGGCTTCAACGATGACCGCTTGCGCCGCCCACTATTGCAACTCGGGAGCTTTATGGCGCTGGGCACACTGTTGATTTTTATCGCCTTATACCCGCTGAGCCTAGAGGCACTCAAAGCCACTTACACCACGCAAAGCGACACCCACCTCGCGGCAACATTAGTGGCAATGGAACAATCATCGCCGGTCAGCCTGTTGTTACAAATGGGGGTAATTGCGCTGGTGCTGATGGCTTTCTTTTACGCCACCCCGCTCGTATTGTTTGAAGACCAAGCACCACTGGATGCCGTCACCAACAGCTTGCTGGCTTGCCTGAAAAACATTATCCCACTGACCCTGTTTGGCGTGATGGTGCTGATATTGGGATTCATAGCGTCGTTTGCTTTCGGGCTGGGGTATTTGGTGTTGATCCCGGTATTAGCGAGCGCTAATTACGCAAGCTTCCGCGACACGTTCGATCCGGTGGAACCCCCTGAGGATGAACCACCGAATAATACACGGAAAATGCCCCGCGCCCGTTCTTCCGCTTAAGGCACGCTACGGGTCTTTTTTATCTTCAGCTTCTTTGCGGAAGTTTTCTTCCATGCGTTTGAATTCGGCATCCATACGCTCCAATTCCGCCTCCATTTCCGCTTCGGTCAAGGGGCGGAATTCCTCGTCATCGGTGGATTGCACATCAACCGTTTCTTCAAAAACGTGCTTATCATCTTCCCACGCAGTGCCTGTCGTCGCTGCGGCGGCTGCACCTGCGGCAACTACCGGCAAGTTGCTACCACTGTTTTGTTGCGCTTCATGCGCTTCCTTTTCCACATGGAAGCGTTCCAAATGCTTGGCAAATACGCGGCTCAGGAACAAGCCCAACTCAAACAACAACCAAACTGGCACTGCCATCAGCGTTTGTGACACCACATCCGGCGGCGTCAGGAACATAGAGACCGCGAATGCCCCCACGATAATATAGGGGCGTGCTTTGATAAGTGTTTCGGCACTTACCACACCCATACCGATCAGCAGGATGGTTGCCACGGGCGTTTCAAAACTAAGACCAAAGGCCAAAAACATCGCCACAGTAAAATCTAGGTAGGTGGCAATATCCGGTGTAGGGTTGACATTACTCGGTGCAAACGCCACCGCTGCCTTGGAAATCATTGGAATAACAACGAAGTAGGCAAACGCCATGCCAATATAAAACAGCCCCACACTGGAAACCAGCAATGGCGTTATCAACCGCTTCTCATGCTGATACAGGCCGGGAGCAATAAACCCCCATATTTGGTAGAAGGTATAAGGTAAGGTCAGCAAAAACGCGACCATCAGCGCCAGTTTGAAAGGGATCAGGAACGGGGACGCAATCCCGATAGCGATGAGCTTTTCGCCATGCGGCAACTGGCGGACGAGTGGATCAGATAACCAGTTGTATAAGTCTTGGGCAAAAGGGCTTAATGCGATAAAAACCACGCCCAACACGATAACAATACGCAGCAGGCGGTCACGCAGCTCAATCAGGTGTTCCAGAAACGCCTTAAAACCGACCTCTTGAGCATTATCACTGGGGTTTGTCATGCTGCTCCAATGCCTTACGCACCGCGTCGCTCTTCTCTTCCATCATGCCGCGCAGATTGCGCAATTCTTCTTCTTGTTTGTAGAGCATGGTGCGCAATTCTTCCGTGTGCAGCTCACGCTCAATATCTGCGCGGGTGGTTGCCACGAAACGGCGAACTTTGCCAATCCATTTGCCAATCGTCCGTGCTACGGTTGGCAAGCGTTCCGGCCCGATTACCAGCAAGGCAACCACGCCGATCATGACCATTTCGAGAAAGCTGCTTTCAAACATGGGGGGTCTTTAGACCTTATCCTTTTCTTTAGCTTCCGAATCAATTACCCGGCCTTGCGGGGTTTGTTGGGAAACTTGCTGGTCAACCTTGGACGTTTCAGCATCATCCCCATCCTTGATGGCTTTCCTGAAATTTTTGAAGGCTTCGCCCAAGTCACCGCCCATGTTGCGCAGCTTTTTAGTGCCAAACAGCAGGATAACAATGATCAACACCACGAGCAGTGGGAAAATACCGGGAGCGTGCATAGTCTTTCTGTCCTTTTTGTTACGAGGGTCGGTTGGCTTTTTCCACCAGACCTGACATGCCGAAACGGCGTGCGAGTTCATTCAGCACATCGTCGGGGTGTAGGTTCTGCTGTGCCAGTAATACCAGCGTATGAAACCACAAATCCGCGACTTCATACACAATCTTGTCTTTTTCGCCGTCTTTCGCCGCCATCACGGTTTCGGTGGCTTCTTCGCCGATCTTTTTCAGGATCGCATCCAGCCCCTTGGCGTAGAGCTTGGCGACGTAAGAGCTATCCGGTTCCGCCTGTTTACGGCTTTCCAGTACGGCGGCGAGTTGGGTGAGTACGGTATCATTCATCATGCGGCATTATAACCTCATTTCAATCCCTTGTGCCGCCATGTAGCGTTTAGCTTCCCCAACGGTATATTCGCCGAAATGGAAAATGCTCGCCGCCAGCACGGCATCCGCACCGCCTTTCAGCACGCCATCCGCCAAATGCTGCAAATTACCCACCCCGCCGGAGGCAATCAGCGGGATACCCACGCGGTCAGTAATAGCACGGGTAAGGCCAAGGTCAAATCCGACCTTTGTCCCATCACGATCCATGCTAGTCACGAGCAATTCGCCCGCGCCGTATTGCGCCATTTTTTCTGCCCATTCGACCGCATCAATGCCAGTACGTTTGCGTCCGCCGTGGGTGAATACTTCCCAACGGTCAGGTTCGCCCGGTTCGTTGACACGTTTGGCATCTATAGCTACTACGATGCATTGCGAGCCAAAATAATCCGTACATTCTCTAACCAATTCGGGATTAAACACAGCAGCAGTATTGATGCCGACCTTATCCGCCCCCGCGTTAAGCATCCGGCGCACGTCTTCGGGCTTGCGGATGCCGCCACCGACAGTCAGTGGAATGAAAACTTGCGAAGCCACCGCTTCTACCACATGGATAATGGTGTCGCGGTTGTCGGAACTGGCGGTGATGTCGAGGAAGGTGATTTCGTCTGCACCTTCGCGGTTGTAGCGGGCGGCGATTTCCACCGGGTCGCCTGCGTCACGGATGTCGACGAAGTTCACGCCTTTGACGACACGACCGTTGTCCACGTCAAGGCAGGGGATGATGCGTTTGGCTAAGCCCATATCATTTCACCGAATCAACGTATTGTTGCGCTGCCGCCAGATCAATCGTGCCTTCGTAGATCGACCTGCCGAGGATTGTGCCCATAATGCCCGTACTTTCCACCGCACACAGCGCAGTAATGTCATCCATATTGGTCACACCACCGGATGCCACCACGGGAATGCTGATGCTGGAGGCCAGTTTTGCGGTTTCTTCCACATTCACGCCCTTCATCATGCCATCGCGGGAAATGTCGGTGTAAACAATGGCACTGACGCCTGCTTGCTCAAACTGCTTGGCGAGTTCTATTGCAGAAACGCTAGACACTTCCGCCCAACCATCGGTTGCGACCATGCCGTTTTTCGCATCAATACCGACGATGATGTGACCGGGGAATTGCTTGCACAGGTCAATGACGAATTGCGGCTCTTGCACTGCTTTCGTACCGATGATGCAGTATTGCACGCCCGCATCCAGATACGCCGCCACGGTTGCTGCATCACGGATGCCACCGCCGATTTGCACGGGAACATTGGGGAAACGCGCAGCCACGGCACGAACCACATCACCGTTGACTGGTTTTCCTTCAAATGCACCGTTCAAATCAACCAGATGCAGGCGGCGAGCGCCTAAATCGACCCAGCGTTGCGCCATATCGACGGGGTTGCTGGCGAATACGGTGGTGTCTTCCATCCGGCCTTGGCGCAAACGCACACATTGGCCGTCTTTCAAATCAATAGCGGGGATCAGCAGCATCGTTCAATCCTTGGTTGTGAAGGCTGAATGCTACCGCAAAACGGGGCAAGCGTCAGGCTTTTGTGTGCGGCGACATGCTGCTAGAAATTTGTCGCTAACCAACGCGCGTTTTCGATCTATTATCAAAGCTAGCGTCAGCCACTTCCTTGACTAGATTCCACGAGTTAGCGGAAAAATATGGACAACCACACCAATAGCCAAAACACGACTGAGCTTATGAATCAATTGGATAGATTACTTACCCTATTACTATCCGTACCCGAATCAGAACGACCGAGCAATGCGGCCTACTACCTTGCCAAACTTGCACGATATACGATCAATCGTGGAGCCGATTACCCAATGATTGCCAGCGTTTGGTCTCATGGTGACTTTGAAGACTTAACCGAGGAAGAAATTAGCAGCGACAGAGCTAGAAAGCTGTTCGCGCTCATTGATCGAACTCATAATGCGGAAATTGGCATCAATTGGGATGTGTTGAATGCTGCACTGGATGTATATTGAGTACAGCACTCTTATGCCAAAATCAGCCATCACGTAACACGCTGAACTCTCTAAATAACCGCACCGGGAGTGGTGTCTGTAATTTCCAGCGAATACTCATTGGTCGATCACCTTTCACATCCACCAACGTGACAGCACCGCAAGCCCGATAGGGGCTGGTTTTGTCCTTGCGCACAAAGAGTTGGAACTGCCAGCCATTATCAGGGCTTTCTAGGTAACGCCGCCCTGTTTTAGTATCTGCCCCCGCCGTATTTTGAGTCTGCCAATGAAACAACTCACTACTAATAGCGTAATCATGATACGCAATGCTGGCATGATAGCCGCTACTTTTATCAATCGTCACAAACAGAAGCTCAGTTTTACGTGTTTTCAGAGGTAGAACACCAGACTGAAACGGGGAACGACGTTCCGCCGTCAACCAGCCTACAGCCGTCAGAATTTCACGCACACCATACGCAGCGTGTAAGCAAAGTGGTGTATCTTCCAAACCTGCGATGGGTCGATTAGGTAAATGACTACGTGCTTGCAGGACTTCTGATAGCTCCTGTAAATCTTCGCAAAGGACAGGGTGTGATGCTAAACGTTGTAGGAAATCACGGTAGTGTCCAACCCGCGTCTGTTGTCCATCAACTTGGTAAGCCAACATTTGTAAACGGCGTTCTTCCTGCTCATTTTGTACCGTGTAGCACCCACTGCTTTCAGCAATGCGTTGCAGCAAATCTAGCTGTATCGGGTCATCAATATGCAGTAGATCAGCAAAACGCTCACTAAAATAGCTTTCCTCACCACCTTGAGGTTGTTGAAGTAAGCCCGCACCACGCTTCAAGCTAGTCCAGCCACTGGGTTTTGTTGAGCGATAAATATCTGATAAATCAATAAGCTGTTCACGCAGAAAATCTTTCAATAAAACGTGGCGATTACTGTGCAAAGCAATGTAAGCCTGTAATTCACGGCGTAAGTTACGCCACCCTTGCTGTGTCAATAAGCGCAAGCTATGCAGAACTTGATCGCGAGCGCGTTTCTGTAAATGGATATGGCATCCGACAGGTAATGAACCGAAGCCATTTTCCACAGAATCCATCAACTGGCGACGTGATTGCCCTGTTAGGCTACCCAGCAATTTGTCAAACCGAAACTCCACACGATGTTGCCCCACAAAATCCAATATCAAGCAGCTTTCTTTGCCGGGCGAGAGGCGTAAACCCCGGCCAATTTGCTGCTGAAACAATACCGGACTTTGTGTCGGACGCAACAACAGCAACGTATCCACCATGGGTAAATCAACACCTTCGTTATAAAGGTCAACCGTCACCAAAGCGCACAATTCGCCACGATTTAAACGCTGAGGGGCTAAGCGCCGTTCCTCAGTGGGTGTTTCGCCCACCACGCAAGCAGCAGGGAAACCGGCTGCATTCAAGAAACTTGTCATGAATTGGGCATGAGCAACCGATACGCAGAACACCAAGGCTTTGCATTCGCGAGGATTAGCGGTTAAACGACGCCATTCGTTGATAACCAAGCGGGCACGGACATGATCACCTGTTAGCAACTTATCCAATGCACTGGCTTCCCCACTTTGCTGCCAAGGTATCTGGCTAAAATCAGTCTCATCGTCGCAAGCGTAATACTCAAACGGGGCAAGCAGTTGTAAATCCAAAGCGTGCCACAAACGTAATTCGACGGCAGGACTCCCATCGGGGCGACAGTCGAAATAAGGCAAAATCGGCTTCCCGTCACTACGTTCGGGAGTAGCGGTCAAACCAAGCAGTATCGACGGATGTATAGCACGCACGAAAGCATCAAACCGATCTGCCGCCAAACGATGACATTCATCCACCACGACGGTATGCCAATAATCTGCGCCGTAGCGCTCGACCAAGCGGCGACTGGTTAGGCTATCTATCGTGGTGAAAAGATGATCGTATTGATCAGCTTCTTGCCCACCACCTAATAGCTCGCCGAAACTCTGATCACGTAAAACTTCTCGGTAAGTCCGCAATGACTGCCGTAGGATTTCCTCCCGATGCGCTACAAACAACAGGCGCGGACGCCCACCGTGTTTCCGACAGGTAGCGTGGTAGTCAAAGGCTGCTACCACCGTTTTGCCGGAGCCAGTCGCGGCAACCACCAGATTCTTCATCCGGCCATGTTCGCGCTCGTATTGCAATTGCTCCAACATCTCTTCTTGATAGGGTTTTGGCTGTAGATCAAAAAAAGTGGGCGTTGCTAATAGACTGGTACCTGCTTCACGTGCCAAAGCCACTTTCAAGGCTTGTTGGTGAACGGGGTTTTCTGGGTCATATGTTTGAAACTCGCCATCTTCCCACAGCGTTTCAAAATGGGCTTGGGCACGAATAAACAAGTCGGCTTGACCATGCTCGGTAAATTTCGTCGTCCATTCCAAGCCTCCCAGCAAGGCTGCGCCGGAAAGGTTCGCACTTCCAACGTAGGCAGACCCAAAGCCAGTATTACGTTTAAAAATCCAGGCTTTGGCATGAAGTCGAGTGCGGCGTCCATCCAAGGAAACTTTCACTTCGCAACCCGCTAAACGTGCCAAGTCATTGAGTGCTTGCTGATCTGTTGCCCCGGTATACGTTGTGGTGAGAATGCGGATCTGGGTGCGACTTGTTCCTCTCGCATCAACAGCCGTAATCGCTTGTAAGACATCGTATAAGCGTCGAACACCGGAAACAGTTATAAAACTGACCAAAATATCAACTTGATCACAATTGGCGAGTTCCCGCCTAAGCTCATGGAGCAATGACGGTGTATCTTTTCCTGCTGTGAATAACCATGGGGTAGATAACCCGGTTTCAGGTGCTTGTGGTGTTTGGTGCTGCGAATGTATGGATGTTAAGCGCTGTACGGGGCTTGCCAACAACTCAACTACTTCAGCAGAACCGGATAATCGCTGGCGTAAATCAAGCAACAGGTCATTGACGAGTGCGAGTTGGTTCAGTAGCTTCTGATCATCTTGTCCTGAAATGTCTTCCAGAATTAACGCCAACTGCCGTCCAACAGCTTCAGCGAGTCGTTCATGACTATTAGCAGTATCCAGATTTTCCAAGCTGGCTTGTTGAGATGTAACCGCTTGTATTTTCTGCTTAAGTACATCCGTTAGGATGAGGTCATATAAGCCAGAACGGAGAGGCTGGAGTGGCATCAACTATTCCTGTGGCATCACAATTGTTAGATAGGTTTTGCGAGTGTCGCCTATAGTTGCTTTCTTGATCAAGAAGAAAACTCTACCGTGCCTGCAACACTTCCCAGTGAACCTCCACCTCGCCCTTATCACCCGCGATATAAGCGGAATCGCCAGTAATCGTGATCGACAAATCCATGGTGCGGCTCACTAAGGCAGCCAATGCTTCGATTTCCTCCCACCGGAAGCGGTAAAAAGAGGCGTTCAACTGGCTAAACTTTTTCACATTTTGTGACCACCAGACATCCGACTTGCTGTTAAAGCTGTAGACGCTTACTTTTCTCGCCCGGTTAGTCGCCTTTTTTACCCGTTCTGGGGTCGGCTCGCCCAAGTCAATCCACAGCGCGGTTTGCTCATCCATCGTGCGTACCCAGACTGCTGGTTCTTCGGCATCTTCCAGCCCTTTGGTCAGCTCAATCCCTTCCTGTGCATTGAGGCAATAGGCCAGAATACGCACCATCATGCGTTCAATGGTTTCGGATGGATGCTGGGCAATGGTCAGATTCAGGGAGTCATAGTAATCCCGTTCCATATCCGATAACGCAATTCTGGCTTTATAGATGGTTGGTTTGATTGCCACGGTTACCCCTGTTTGCTGTGCTGTTGAGAAGAAATGCCCGGATACTAACACGAATGAATAAGCCACCATCACCGTGTAATGGTCTAATGCTTTTGGACGGAGCCTACCCAAAATTCGTCATACACAAAAACGCCCGCAATCGCGGGCGTCCTATCCTGACCAAGCAAGCACGCGGCTTACGTTGCCTGATAATAAATATTCTGCGGATGGTTAGCCTGTGCGAAGAAGAACCAGCGTTCCGCCAACAGCCCCAAGTATTGCACCACAAACGCCAGTGCCAGCAGCAGCACGCTGCCATTGCCCCAACCGATCACCAGCAAGGCCACTGGCAACACAAATACCGCAATCGGGAACAGCGTCTTGATCATGCGCATGAATTGCGGCGTTTGATGGTGGAAAAATTCGCGGGTATTGAACGAGCCACCCATTGCCCCCTGCGAAATCTGTTTGATTTTCGGGTGGCGCACACCAATTGCGGTGCAAGCGCTGCTTTTCATTTTCAGCTTGGCATTCCGGCGCAAGGAATACATGCGGGTAACAAAACCGATCAGGGTAATGATCACCGCCCACATTGCATAAAATGTCACCAACCCGCTGTCTTGTGAGCCTGCCAACGCCGCCGACAGCGTAAAGCCAGACGCGCCGCCCAGCAGCAGGTAATTCACCACCGTCAACGGCGTTGCCCATTCCTGAATGAAACGGATTGCGGCGTAAATCATCCCCGTGCACAGGTACAACAAAAACGCCAGCGCCGTCGCCAACGCCCCCACCACCAAAGACAAATGGATGGAAACCGCCCCCGCCACCAACACCACCGGGTCAATACCGAAGTAATACAGTGCGCCCCAGATAACCGCTATGCCGCTAAACGCAGGCAACACGATCACCTCACGCGCCAGCCACGACGTGCGCCATTTAGTCGCCGCACGCCATGCGCGTTCCGGTCGCCCCAGATGGAAAAAGGATGCAAACAACCCCAAGCCCATCAACAAAGCCACCAGCAACGAACCCGTCACGTACAGCGCTACCGGCGGCATTTCCCCGCCCAATACGCCGAATGTCGCGTAAACCTGACCCGTGTACAGCGCCAGAAACAAGCCCTGACCCGCGCCAATCAGCGTGGTCAGAAAAATTACCGAAAATGCAGGATGCATAAAACCAAATCTCCTTAGAACAGGAAGTCGTCGAGCGTCGGCAGGTCGGAACTGACCGGGGCACGCTGTTCTTCTTTCTTCAATGGGTTGTCTACGCGGTGCAGCGCTTCGTCGCTCACGTTCGCCTTGGTCTTGCGCCGTGGCAAGTAATGGTTGGCAGGGCGCGTACCCCATTCCGGTTGCAACTGGTAGCCGCCGCGTTCATTGATCGCCACCGACACCGCAGAATCCGGGTCATGCACATCGCCAAACAGCCGCGCACTGGTCGGGCAAGCCAGCACGCACGCCGGTTTGCGCCGCGATTCCGGCAAACTCATGTCGTAAATGCGGTCAACGCAAAGGGTGCATTTTTTCATCACCTTCTGCTTTTCGTCGATTTCACGCGCACCGTAAGGGCAAGCCCACGAGCAGTACTTACAGCCGATGCACTTGTCGTAATCGACCAGCACGATGCCGTCTTCCTTGCGCTTGTAGCTTGCCCCTGTGGGGCACACCGGCACACACGGCGGGTCTTCGCAATGCAGGCAGCTTTTGGGGAAATGCACCGTCTCGGTTTTGGGGTATTCGCCCACTTCAAAGGTCTGCACGCGGTTGAAGAATGTCCCGGTCGGGTCTTTGCCATACGGGTTCTTGTCAGACATCCCGCCGCCACTTTCGCCGGAGGTATTCCATTCCTTGCAACTGGTCACGCAGGCGCTACAGCCCACGCACACATTCAGGTCAATAACCAATGCCAACTGGGTCATGATTAACGCCCCCCCTTGAACATATTCTTGAATTTGCCGCTCCCACCGATGAAAGTCAGCCACTTACCCACAGGTTTCGCCATGCCGGGGTAACGCGGTTGGGTCGGGAACTGCGGGAAGGTGGAACCCTGTTCCGCTTTGCTGGCTTTGTACACTTTCACGCGCACGTCAAACCACGCCGCCTGCCCGGTAATCGGGTCGGAGTTGGAAAGGTGTTCACCTTCCGCTTGGTTGGGCAGCTCTTCACCGATGATGTGATTGAGCAGGAAGCCACGGGTGCATTCGTTGGCGTCCTTTTCCAGACCCCACGCGCCGGAGGCTTTACCGATGGCATTCCACGTCCACACCGTGTTAGGTTCGACCGATTGCGAGTAACGCGCTTGGCAGCGCACGCGCCCGTGGACAGATTCCACCCACACCCAATCGCCGTCTTCAAAGCCGTTTTTCTCGCCCACACTGGGGTGCATGTGCAAGTAGTTGTGCGCATGGATTTGGCGCAACCACGCATTCTGCGAATCCCACGAGTGGTACATCGCCATCGGGCGCTGGGTCAACGCGCTCAGCGGATAATCACGCTTGTTGATCATCTCGTTTTCGAGCGGCTCATGGTAAAACGGCAGCGCATCGAAGAAACGTTCCACCCGTTTACGCAAGCGATCCGGCGGCTGTTTGCCGTGCGAAACGCCCTGTGCGGCGCGGCGGAACTTGTGCAACACCTCGGAATACAGGTGGATATTGATCGGCTCAGCATGACGGGTCAGTCCATTAGATTTTGCCCACTGCAAATACCCCATGTTCCAGTTGCGCATGTATTGGTAAGAACGCGGCATCACGTGGTGGTGCATACAATTGTTCTTGGCGTACTGTTCCCACTGGTTGGGGTTGGGTGCGCCGCGCATGGTCTTTTCACCGCTCTGCCCGCGCCAGCCACTCAAGAAGCCGATACCGGAACCCGGTGCGGTTTCAAAATTGACGATGAAATCCGGGTAGTCGCGGAATTTACGCTTGCCTTCCTTATCCACAAACGCGGGGAAACCAAGGCGTGAACCCAATTCGATCAGCACTTCTTGGAACGGCTTGCACTGCCCAGTCGGTGGCAAAATCGGGATACGCACGGAATCCACCGGGCCGTCGAATTCGGAAATCGGACGGTCGAGCATCGACATAACATCGTACCGTTCCAGATAGGTGGTATCCGGCAAAATCAGGTCAGCGAAGGAAGTCATTTCCGAATGGAAGGCATCGCAGACCACGAGGAACGGGATTTTGTACTCGCCGTTTTCGTCCTTATCCTTGAGCATGTCGCGGACTTCGGTGGTGTTCATGGACGAGTTCCACGCCATGTTTGCCATGAAAATCAGCAAGGTATCGAGTTTGTACGGGTCGCCGCGCCACGCATTGGTGATGACGTTATGCATCAAGCCGTGTACCGACAGCGGGTATTCCCACGAAAAGCCCTTGTCGATGCGCACGGGTTCACCCGCATCATCGACGAACAGATCATCCGGGTCAGCAGGCCAGCCCAACGGCATCCCTTCCAGCGGCGTGTTTGGTCTTACATCTTCTGGCGAAGTCGGGGTTTTAGGGCAAGGCGGAATCGGGCGCGGGTACGGCGCTTTGTGGCGGAAACCACCCGGACGGTCAATCGTCCCCAGCAGTGACATCAAAATACTCAACGCACGGATGCTTTGGAAGCCGTTGGAATGCGCCGCCAAACCCCGCATGGCATGGAACGCCACAGGGTTGCCGGTCACATGATCGTGTTCATTGCCCCACGTATCTGTCCACGCAATCGGCAATTCGATTTTCTGGTCACGTGCGGTGATACCCATCTCATGTGCCAAACGGCGGATGGTCGCAGCCGGGATGCCGGTAATGTCTTCCGCCCATTCCGGGGTATATTCTTCTACCCGTTCACGCAGCAATTGGAAAGAGGGCTTCACGGGCGTGCCGTCTTTCAATTTGAATTCGCCGGTCAGGAACGGGTCAGCGCCGGGGGTATGAGTAGAAATCGGCTTGTTCAGCTCCCTATCCCACCACAGCTTGTTTTGCGGGTCGAAACAGCCCTCTTCCAACGGCACTTCAAAGCGCAGGAACATGCCGTATTCGCTGTTTTTCGGATCCATATTGACCAGTTCAGGGCCATTGGTGTAATTCACCACGAAGTCGCGGTCATACAGACCCTGCGCAATGATTTCGCGGATAATCGCCAGCAACAATGCGCCATCCGTCCCCGGACGGATCGGAATCCACTCATCCGCCACCGCCGCATAGCCAGTACGCACCGGATTGATCGCAATCATGCGCCCGCCGTGGCGTTTGAAATGCCCCAACTCGATTTTCATCGGGTTGGAATGGTGGTCTTCCGCCGTACCGATCATCACAAACAGCTTGGCATGTTCCAGATCGGGGCCGCCGAATTCCCAGAAGGAACCGCCGATGGTATAGATCATCCCCGCCGCCATGTTCACCGAGCAGAAACCACCGTGTGCCGCGTAGTTCGGCGTACCAAACTGCTTGGCGAACAAGCCCGTCAGCGCCTGCATCTGGTCACGCCCGGTGAACAGGCCGAAGCGCTTCGGATCAGTCGCGCGGATGTGGCGCAACCGGGTTTCCAGCGTATCGAAAGCCTCTTCCCACGTAATCGCCTCAAACTGGCCTTCACCACGGGTTGCATTGGCTTTGCGGCGCAACGGCGTGGTCAGGCGGGCGGGGGAATATTGCTTCATGATGCCGGAAGAACCCTTGGCGCAGATAACGCCCCGGTTCAACGGGTGGTCGGGGTTGCCTTCAATGTATTTCACCTCGCCATTTTTGAGGTGGACATTGATGCCGCAACGGCACGCGCACATATAGCATGTGGTGCTTTTGATTTCTGTCGACTGGTTTGCTTGTGTGGTCATATCAGTACGTAACTAAATAAGGAATTACTGAAATACAGTATAACCCGATAGTGCTTGATGTAGGTCAAGTAATCAATAAAAAGATTTATTGCCTTTTATAGATTTTACTTATCAACAAGGAAGGCGCTCTAATGGCAGCTTAGGCATTAACCGAAAGGCGTTGTTGGCGGGGAAAACCGGCAAACGCTGGTGGCTTGGGCAACCACCAGCGGCTAGGTCGATGCGTTATGCTACTTCAAGCTTGTTAGCGAGTGATTCAACGATCAGGTCAATGTCCAGCAAACGGTCTTGCAATGCCATACCCGTTTTTACATTTTCCAGTAATTGCTCAATGCCCCGGACGTGTTGCAGGCGCAAGTCCAACAGCTCGACGCTGGCTTTGAGCGGAGCCAACAATGATTCGGCATGACCACTGTTGTTGTAAATGTGTTCGCGGATTTGCTCAGCCTGACTGATCAACGTACCGCAACTGTCATGCTGAACCAGCAACTTGCCGTTATGCAACTCGTCTTCGCCATCGTGTGAGTCAGCTTGGCTATCAGCAGCTAGCTCCCGCATCCGGCTGCGTAAGGCAGCGATTTTGGTGCGGTTTTCCTGAATGACTTGCTGGTTGCCAGTAAGCTTGCCTTGCAATGTGTGATAAGCCGCCTCAACCCGTGACAACAGCGATGGCTCGGGAACGGCTTCTGGTTCTGGCTCTGCGGCGGCAACAGTTGGTTCTGCGGCGGGCTGCTCAGGCTCAACCACTGTTTCCTCTACCACATCAGTTTCAGCGGGTGGAGCGTCAGTTGATGCTTCTTCAACAACATTTTCAGTGGGTGGAACGTCGGTTGATGCTTCTTCCACGACAGTCTCGGTGGGTGGAACATCGGCTGACTCTTCTTCCACAACAGTCTCAGTGGATGGAACGTCCGTTGATTCTTCCACGACAGTCTCAGTGGATGGAACGTCAGTTGGCGCTTCCACCACATTGTTTTCTGCTGGCAGGGTATCGTTAACTTCTGGTGTATCGTGCGTTTCTACCGCATTGGAAGGGTGTTCGTTTTCCATGGATTCCTCCTTAATTTTTGATGCCTAGACGTATGGCGTGCTCGATTCTTAGGCTCGCCGCAGCCATCGTCAAGACAAAGCAGATAAGAGGATTACACCAGCAGAAAAGCGGGATGTTTGCTCACACCCCGCTAAGCCTACACCTGCCAGTTCACGAAGTTTTCCAGCAGCTTTAAACCATCATCGGCGGATTTTTCTGGATGCGCTTGGATCGCAAACACATTGTCTTTAGCAATCGCAGAGGCGTAACTGATACCGTATTCGGTGGAACCTGCAATCAAGTCGGGCGTGACAGGTTCAACGTAATAACTGTGGACGAAATAGAACCGTGCCCCGTCAGCAATGCCTTTCCAAAGCGGATGTTCCATTTGCTGCCAAACTTGGTTCCAACCCATTTGCGGAATCTTCAAACGCACGCCGATTTCCTGATGGACGTTGCCGAAATAGCGCACGTTGCCTTCGTACAGGCCGAGGCATTCGATGCCGCCATTTTCTTCTGAGTGTTGCATCAACACCTGCATCCCCATGCAAATACCGAGGAAAGGTTTGGTGCGGATGACTTCGCGCACTACTTCCGCCATGCCACGGGTTTCGAGTTCGCGCATACAGTCACGCGCAGCACCCTGCCCCGGAAATACCACGCGGTCGGCTTTAAGGATGAAATCCGGGTCGGCGGTGATCGCAACTTTGGCATTCGCACCGGCAACGTGCGCGACGGCGCGTTCCACGGAGTGCAAGTTGCCCATGTTGTAATCAATGATGGCGATGGTTTGCATTACAAGCTCCCTTTGGTGGATGGCATGATGCCCGCCATGCGCGGGTCGAGTTCCTGCGCCATGCGTAACGCCCGCCCGAAGGCTTTGAAAATGGTTTCGGCAATGTGGTGCGCGTTACGCCCACGGATATTATCGACGTGCAACGACACCAGCGCGTGGTTGACGAAACCTTGGAAAAATTCGTAAAACAGGTCGGTGTCAAATGCACCGATGTGCGAACGCAGGTAGTCAGCGTGATGTTCCAACCCCGGTCTGCCGGAAAAGTCGATGACCACGCGGGAAAGTGCCTCGTCCAATGGCACATAGGCGTGCCCGTAACGGCGGATGCCTTTCTTGTCGCCGAGGGCTTTGGTGAAGGCTTGACCCAAGGTAATGCCAATGTCTTCCACACTGTGGTGGTCGTCAATGTGCTTGTCGCCCTTGCATTCGATGTCGAGGTCGATCATGCCGTGGCGGGCGACCTGATCCAGCATGTGTTCGAGGAAGGGAATGCCGGTGTCAAAGCGGGCTTTACCCGTGCCATCGAGATTGATGGTGACACGGATTTTGGTTTCGAGCGTGTTGCGTTCCACGCTGGCAGTACGTTCGGTCATAGCTAAACCTGTAACAGTGAGTTTGCTTGGATTCTAACACAGTGGGCGCGATGATCTATCCCAACAACCACGCAAATGGCACTGCCGTTACCGCCCCCCACTGGTGGATTTGCGGATCATTCGAGACGACCAAAGCATGGAGCAAGGGCTTATCCAGCAAACTGTCCAAGTCGTGTAAATGCCGCGCATCACTGTGGCTCACATGCTGGCTTGCCTTGATTTCCAGCGCAACGTAACCGTTTTCCAGTTCCAGCAGCAAATCCACCTCACGCCCATCCACCGTGCGCAAGTGATAACAATCCACGGGCAAAGCATGGGTTTTAATTTGCTTATAAACCTCGGCAACCACCGCACTTTCCAATTCATTGCCCGTCAACGTACCCGTGCGGTTGAGCAACACGCGCTGGATGCCGGGGTCGAGAAAATGCACTTTGGGCGATTTCGCTAAGCGCTTATTGAGGTTGCGGAACCACGGTGCAAGCGTGATGACCTGATAACTGACTTCCAAGTAAGTAATGAACCGTTTGGCAGTCGCGGTGGCAATCCCCGCCTGTTTTGCCAGTTCGCTGATGTTGAGCAACTGCCCGCTCAATGCCGCCAGCGATTTCTGGGCGCGGACAAACGGTTCAAGTTCGCGCAAATTGCCCAGATCACGCACATCGCGTTGCAGGTAAGTACGGATGTAGTCGTGTAACCATTCGCGTTTGTCGGTGACGGTAAGGTTGGCATCCACAATCGCAGGCATTGCGCCGTATTCCAGATAATCCGACCACGCGCTTTCCGCCTTAGCATAGGCCGTATCGGTGCGCGGAATGCCCTGCAAAATACCGGCAGGCTCCCCCTGTAACAAATGCACCAAGCGTGACGGTGGGATGGCGTCACTCCAATCCATGGTTTGGCGCTCGGGCAAGGTCAGCGGGTACAACTCCACCAAGGCCGCGCGTCCTGCCAAGGTTTCCCGCACTTTTTCCAACAACAGAATCTGGCTTGAACCCAGCAGGATGTAGCGGGTGTGTGGATACACATCGTAAGTGGCCTTGATGGAATCAATCAGGGCAGGCAGTTTTTGCACCTCATCCAGAATCGCCAGCGGGTAACGTTCCTGCCATTGCGCGGCGGCAATGCGGGCATAATCGGGGCGCGTTACCGGGTCATCCAAGGTGATGTAGGTGTAATCGGGAAACAGTTGGCGCACCAGCGTGGTCTTGCCAGTCTGGCGTGCGCCCGTCAGTACCGTGATACGCCCGAAACGGGAATTGGCTTTCTGTTGCAGGTATTGGCTGATGATCCGGTTATGCATATAACTAATTTCAACGTAATATTGATACATTGAGTATAGGATATTACGCCAATTATTGTCATATACTTAGCTTTCCACCACTACCTGCTGATTACGCACGCGGATAGCAGCTTTGCCAGACAGCACCTCCCCGAACATATCGTTGACCAATGCACCGCGCCAATCGTCGGAAAGCGTAGTGCGCCCCTCTTCCAGCATCTTTTCAACCTGCTGGCGGGTGGCGATCATCTGTGCGGAAATGCCGTTTTCGTTGGCGATTTGGTTGAGCAAAGTCATCAGCAGGTCGGCAACCACGCTCATGTTGGCGTCAAGCTTACGGCGGCGGGGGAGTTGTGGCCATTCGCTTTTCGGGATGGCTTTACCGCGTGCAATGCAAGCCAGCCATTCGCCGGAACCGCGCTCGATCTGTTCGTCGCTCAAGCCGCGAATCTGACGCAAGTCGGCGGCGCTTTCGGGTTGCATCCGAGCCATATCGAGTAGGATTTCGTCGGAAAGTATCCAGCGGCGCGGAATGTCTTTGCGTAAGGCACGCTGCTCGCGCCATGCTGCCAGTTCGCGCAAGATAGCAAGGTGGTGCGACTTGAGGATTTGCAGCCCCTTAACGCGCTCCCACGTCGTCTGCGGGTCAACGGTGTACGTTGTCGGATCTGCCAATTTCTGGAACGGTTTTTCCAGCCATTTCATGCGCCCCAAGGTTTCCAGTTGCTCGCGCAACATCAGGTACACCTCGCGCAAATGGCGCACATCGTCGATGGCGTATTCCAATTGCGCCTTGGTCAGCGGACGGCGCGACCAGTCAGTGCGCGACTGAGATTTATCCAACGTCAGCCCCAATGTCGCTTCCACCAAACGCGCATAACCCAACTGGTCGCCCATGCCCAACACCGCTGCTGCCACTTGGGTATCGAAAATCGGCGCAGGCACTTTGCCATTCCCCAAATAGTGGAAAATTTCCATGTCCTGCCACGCGGCGTGCAGCACTTTCAAACGCTTGGGGTCTTGTAGCCAATCCAAAAACGGTTGCAGGTCGGAGATTGCCAGCGGGTCGATACAGGCAAGGGTATCCGCGCTGGCAATCTGGATCAGGCACAAGCGCGGGTAATAAGTCTTTTCGCGGATAAACTCGGTGTCGAGCGTGACCCATTCGGCCTTATCCAGACGGGTCAGCAAATCAGTGAGCTTAGCGGCATTGTCGATATAGTCAAACATCGTAGGCGGTTTCTGTTTAAAAGTGGCAAGCTGGATTCTACGGGAAAACGCGCATGAATACATTTTTAGCTAGCGAAAACCCATCAACATCATACGGCTTTTGTGCAGCGCAACGTTAGAAAATCATAATATTTTAAATATCAACTACTTGTTGACATTCGCCCGGCAATTCTGCACATTGACAATTATCAATTTCCACAAAACATTGATCACCGCTTCCAACCGCTAGAGAGGGTAGTCTCCACGATAAGAAAGCTAGGCTTGTCGTGGTATATGGCGGTAAGCCCGACGTAGAGTCGGGCTTTTTTTTGCCATTTTTCCGGCAGGAGGCTACTCCCGGTTTCCAGCAACCTTGTTATACTGCCTGCATGATACTGTACATCCACGGCTTTAATTCATCCTCGCTTTCCGGCAAAGCGCAGGAAACCAAACGTTGGCTAACGGCACGCGGGCGCGGGCACGAATGGGTTTGCCCCGACTTGCCGCACCGTCCGGCGCAAGCCATTGCCATACTGGCTGACATCATCCGTTCCGCTGAGATCACGCCCAAACTGGTAGGAAGTTCACTCGGCGGTTTTTACGCGACCCATTTGGCGGGTGCGTTTGGCCTGAAAGCCGTATTGGTTAATCCGGCGGTGCATCCCGCACTTCTCTTCCGCCCGGCCTTGGGAACTGAACAAAAGAACTGGCACGGCGATAGCACTTACCGCTTTACCCAAGCACATCTGGATGAATTGGCTGCACTCGACCAATCCGCGCCTGCCCACCCTGCGAATTTGCTGGTCATGTTGGAAACAGGTGACACCACACTGGATTGGCGTGATGCCGCCAGCTACTACCGTGATGCACATCAATTGGTGTTTCAGGGCGGGGATCACGGCTTCACCCGCTTCCCTGATGTGCTGGAACTGATCGACCGATTTTAACTGCGAGGAATACCGATGACTTACACGAAATCAACCTTTGCTGCCCTGCTCGTAGGCGCAATCCTAAGCAACAGTGCTTACGCGGCTTGTACTGGCGGCAGCAAAACCCTGTTCCACTGCATCGCACAGAAAAATGGCAAGCAAATTGAAGTTTGCGACGCAGGCAAAACCATTGATTACTCTTTCGGCAAACCGGGTAAAAAAGCGGAACTGGCACTTTCTGTCCCACGTGATGACGTAACAACGTGGCAGTGGAATGGGGTTGGACGCTATATGTCCTACACCGTCAACATCCCTAACGGTGATCACCTGTACCGGGTATTCTGGGGCGTTGACCGCATGACCGATGAGCACGCTGTTGAAGCAGGCGTGCATGTGGAAAAAAATGGCGAATTGCTGGCAACCGTGGACTGCAAAGCCGATACGGTTGAGCAAAATCTGGAAGGCGTCGACCTGAAACCGGAACCAGAAGCCGAATAACGGCAGCCTGACCCAACATCCGGTCACATCAATGGGTGTGACCGGAGTACAGGATTAAATCGAAATATAGCGCCAGCCATCACGCATGTGTTGCACCACAAATTCGACCGCAGACGGAACAACTTCGGCCTCATCCACCAAGGCCACCAATTCACCGCGCTGCTTAAAGGAATACAGGGTATTGCTGCACGCCACGAAGCGCAGATGCGGATAGGCGTGGCTCATGTGCAGGATGCGGCCTTCGTGCTCGGACGTGCCCAAACGCAGTAAATCAATGCCATCCGCACTGGTCACAACATAAACACTGCCATCCTTATCCGCCACTTGCGCAGCGAGGTTTTCGGCCTTACTTAAGGCTTTTTCCAGCTTGACGGGTTCGTGTGAATCCAAGAACACAATGAAACGGTTATCGTGTGCCGCAGATGCTCCTGCCAAGGCGACGCCTTCCGGTTCCCACCAGCGTGGCAAGTATTGGCTACCAGCGCCTGCAAGGAAAGTCAGGGCAAACGCCAACACATACACCGCCGCCCGTTGCCAAACCTGTGGACGGTAGCGGGCAACAGCAACATTACTCGCCGAGGGCAGCGGGTAAGCTGATTGCACCAAATGTTTGAGGCGCTGGATTTCACACAGCTCCTTTTGCAAACCCAAGTCGGTTTCCAGCAACGCCAGCACGTCGCGGCTTTGCGCGGCATCCAATTGCCCATCGGCAAAAGCGTGCAGCATTTCATTGGCAGAATATTGTTCTTGTTTCACTTCACTCTCCTTAGATAGTGAACATTGTCCTGATTGCGCGTATTTTGCAGGCGTTTTTTCATCGTTTCCCGCGCACGGCTGAGGCGGCTCATGACCGTTCCTTGTGGAATGTCCAAAATCAGCGCCACTTGTTCGTAACTGCACCCTTCCAGATCAACCAGCGTAATGACTTGGCGTTGCGTCAAGGGCAAAGACTCAATCGCCACTTGCACTTGCTCAATGATTTGGTGCTCAGAAAAACGCCGTTCCGGGCAATCGGTACACGTCAGCTCAATGTCGTCGATGTCCACTTCCGGCTTACGGGTGCGCAAGTATTCCATCCAACAATTGTGCATGATCTTGTATAACCACGCCCCCAAACGCTCCTCATCTTTGAGCTGATCTTGCTTTTCCAAGGCTTTGGCGAGCGTGTCCTGCACCAAATCATCAGCTAATGCGGGATCGCTGCACCATGCCAAGGCCATGCGATGCAATCTGGGGCGGTGTTCCCCCAATTTATTGCCGAAGCGGTTAAAACGGAAATAGTGGCTGAACATGCGTGTCCCCGGTATTTCATTGCTTATAGGATGCAGAAAGTAAAAAAATATTCCATAAATACGGAATATTTCGTTGGCTACCCCGTCATGCACCCATAGCGCACATCATAACGAACCGTTTGAGGAAGAAAAGAAATGAGTTTGACCCGCCGTGAGTTCCTGCAAATATTGGCAGCCGCCAGTGCCGTTGGTTTCGGGCTGAACACTGCTTTTGCGGATGATGCCAAACAAGAAGGTAGCAAAACCGACACCAAGGCCCCCACCAACCCGTATGAATTGCCCGCATTCGGTAATGTGTCAGTGATGCATTACACCGACTGCCACGCACAATTGCTACCGATTTATTTCCGCGAACCTAACGTCAACCTTGGCCTTGGCAGCATGAAAGGCGTAGCCCCGCACTTGGTCGGCGAGCACTTCCTGAAAAAGTACGGCATTGCGCCGGGTTCGATGGATGCCCACGCTTTCACCTATCTGGACTTTGCGGAAGCGGCGAAAAAATACGGCAAGGTCGGCGGCTTTGCCCACTTAAAAACACTGGTTGACCAAATCCGAGCGCAACGCCCCGGCAGTTTACTGTTAGATGGCGGCGATACGTGGCAAGGCTCATGGACAGCGCTGAAAACCAATGCGCAAGACATGGTGGACGCACAACTTGCCTTGGGTGTAAACGTCATGACCCCTCACTGGGAAATGACTTTCGGTGCTGACCGCGTGAAGGAAATCGTCGAGAAAGATTTCGCGGGCAAGATCGACTTCGTGGCGCAAAACGTGTTCAGCAACGACTTTGACGAGCGCGTGTTTGAACCGTTTGTCATCAAGGAAATAAACAAGGTTCCGGTAGCCATTATTGGGCAAGCCTTCCCATATGTACCCGTTGCCAACCCCAAGCATTTAGTGCCTGACTGGAGCTTCGGCATCCGCGACGATGATATGCAGAAAGTGGTCGACGAAGCCCGTGGTAAAGGCGCGAAAGTGGTTATCGTGCTGTCCCACAACGGCATGGATGTTGACCTAAAAATGGCCAGCAAAGTCAGCGGCATTGACGCGATCATGGGCGGTCACACCCATGACGGCGTATTCCAACCCGTGGTGGTAGAAAACAAGGGCGGCAAAACACTGGTTACGAATGCCGGTTCCAACGGCAAATTCCTCGGCGTGCTCGACCTTGATGTGAAAGATGGCAAAGTGGCGGATTACCGTTACAAATTACTGCCAGTCTTCTCCAACCTGCTCGAACCACACAAGGACATGCAAGCGCTGATCGACAAAATCCGCGAACCGTACAAGAAAGAATTGGCGGAAGAACTCGCCGTGTGTGACGACACTTTGTACCGCCGGGGCAATTTCAACGGCACATTCGACCAATTGATCTGTAACGCGCTGATGGAAGGCTTGGATGCGCCGATGGCATTTTCACCCGGCTTCCGTTGGGGCACGAGCGTATTGCCGGGGCAACCGATTACCTTTGAGCATGTGGCTGACCAAACCGCGATCACCTACGGCACGGTTACGCGCAATGAAATGTCGGGCGAGCAAGTCAAAAACATCCTTGAAGACGTGGCGGATAACCTCTTCAACCCTGACCCGTACTACCAACAGGGCGGCGACATGGTGTGCGTCGGTGGCCTGAAATTCAGTTTCGACCCCACCGCGAAGATGGGCAGCCGTGTATCCGACATGGAACTGGATGGCAAACCGCTTGACCCGAAGAAAACCTATCCGGTCGCGGGTTGGGCGAGCGTGCAGGAAGAAGTGCCGAAGAATAAGCAAATCTGGGAAGTGGTCGCGGATTACCTGCGCAGCAAAAAGACCATCGGCAAAGTGGAGCTGAACACCCCGAAATTGAAAAACGTGGATGGCAACGAAGGTCTGGCGTAACGGCGTTTCCTAACTCCTGCTGGGTACATTGCCAGCAGTTTGGGCGAACCTTAGGTTCGCCCTTATTTTTAGCCGCATTGCCCCGGCGCATACCCACGCACACGCGGATCAGCGCAGGCTGTGCAGTCATTCGAGAACATCACTTGCTCTTCCGACGGACAGGGCGCGGTAATGCAACGGATGCCGGTATCCCGCGACGCACACACTGGCGCGTAGATTTCGTAGCAGATTTCTGGGCGTGGTTCGCGGCATTCCGTAAAGGCATTCAGCGCCCTATTCGCGTTGGGGACAGTAGTTTCCTGCGCGTCTGAGCGGCTGCAACCTGACAACAAGATTGCCAGTAACATGCTCCCCGCCAGCAGCATTCCTGACTTTTTCATAACGACCTCGCAGATGGATTTGTTTTTGATAACACTCAATAGCTTGCGGCAAACCGCAGTAATCCGTACCCTTACCGCATCCTTTTGTCTGGAGCCTGCACATGAACTTGGAACAAGCCCGCTTTAACATGATCGAACAACAGATACGTCCTTGGGATGTACTGGATGAGACAGTCCTAGCAACATTTGGTTTTATCCCCCGCGAAGCATTTGTGCCGCCCCAGTGGAAAAACCTTGCATTTGCCGACATCGAAATCCCGTTAGGCAACGGCGAATTCATGATGCATCCCAGAGTAGAAGCGCGGATGTTACAGGCTCTGACCATTTCCCCCGACGACCGTTGTCTGGAAATTGGCACAGGCAGCGGGTTTGTCACTGCTTGTCTTGCGCATCTTAGCAAACATGTGGATAGCGTCGATATTTATGAGGACTTTACCCGACAGGCGGAAGAGCGCCTGCTGAGCCGGGAACTGACCAATTACAGCCTGCACACGGGTGATGCGCTACGCGGCTGGGTTTCCACCCAACTGTACAATGTCATCGTGGTCACGGGTTCTGTCCCTGCTTACTTGCCGCGTTTTGAAGAGCAACTGGCTCCCGGTGGACGGCTGTTCATCGTGGTCGGCACGGCTGCTTCGATGCAGGCAATGTTGGTAACGCGCCAGCCAGAGGGTGATTTCAGCCGTACCATGCTGTTTGAAACCGGCCTGAAGCCTTTGGTTGGGGCAGCTAGCGGAAGCAGCTTTACCTTCTAACATGCGTCACTGGACACCCCAAGAGCTGGACGAATATTTCTCAAATACCCAACAGCCATTACAAATACTGGATGTGCGCGAGCCTTGGGAATACGATATTGCCCATATTGAGGGATCAACCCTGATCCCTTTGGGTAAGCTGGTACAGGAAATGGACAAGTTAAATCCATCACAAGACTTGCTAGTGGTCTGCCATCATGGCATCCGTAGCGCACACGCTTGTTATTTTCTGGAACGTAACGGCTTTCAAACGATCAACCTAACAGGCGGCATTGCGCGGTGGGCAAAAGAAATTGACCTCGACATGCCACTTTACTGACTTTTTCGGAACGTATCATGAAAACACGTATACTGGCACTTCTGATCGCGTCTTCATTGGCAACACTGGCGCACACGGCCTCGGCAGAAAACCTGTTACAAGTTTACCAGCAAGCCAAAGGCCACGACGCACAGTTCAAAGCGCAAGAAAGCAGCCATTTAGCCATCTTAGAAAAGCGGCAACAGGCATTGGCGGCACTCAAGCCACAAGTCAGCCTCTCGGGTAAGGCGGCTTACAACGAATCGCGCGACACCCTCACCAACAATGCTACCGTGAACGGCGATGCGGCGAACTATACCTTGCAAATGGGTAAGTCCCTCTTCAACAAGGGTATCAGCGCCAACATCGGCAAAACCGATGCGGTGATAGGGCAATCTACCGCCGCGCTGGAATCTTATCGGCAAGATTTGATCATGCGAGTAGCGGACGCTTACTTCAAAGCGCTCCTAGCACAAGAGAATGTGATCTTTGCCGGGGCGGAAAAAGACGCCATCAGCCATCAACTGGAACAAACTCAAGCCTATTTCGACGCAGGACGTTCTGCCATTACTGATGTCAAAGAAGCTGAAGCCAGTTACGCCGCATCAGTAGCACAAGAAATCAATGCTACCCAGCAATTGGACATCGCCCGCGAACTGTTGCGGGTGCAGACTGGCGGTTTTTACCCCAACCTGCTTGCACCACGCAATAATATGCCGCTGAGCGTTCCTACCCCCAACAGCATTGAGGCATGGGTAAACACTGCCAAACAGAATAACCATTTGCTCCGCGCCAGCAAATACGGCATTACGGCAGCACAAAAAGAGGTGGAAGCACAGCGGGCGGGACGTTACCCAACACTTGACCTGTATGCCAACCACACTGGGTCTTATCTGGACAACGACGTTTACAAAAACAGACGGACGAATGATTCGGCTATCGGCCTCAGTGTCAGCGTCCCACTGTACACAGGTGGCGCAACGTCTTCCAAAATCCGCGAAGCACAGGACAAGTTCCAGCAAGCGCAACAGGAATACGACCTGCAAGGCAGCCAAACCGAGCAGCAAACCCGTTCGGCATTCCTGACCGTCCAATCCAGCATCAGCCAAGTTGAAGCCAACAAACAAGCACTGGCAGCAGCAGAAACCGCTGCGGAAGCGACCCAAGCCGGATTTGAAGTGGGAACCCGTACCGCCGTTGACGTGCTCAATTCCCTGCGTAACGTGTTCAAAGCCCGCCGCGACTATGCCAGCGCCCGTTACACTTACCTGCAAAGCACCCTGACCTTGCGTCAAGCAGCAGGCACATTGAACGATAAGGATGTAGCAAGCATCAGCGCTTTCATGACCGAAGCACCCAAGCAAGTGGCGATGGCGCAAGATACACCCGCGCCTGAAGCTGCCGACGATACCAAAGTGGAAGTACCTGCGGTCAAATCCAAAGCCAAACCAGCTTCCGCCCCAGCGCCTGTCGAAGGCAAAAAAGGCAAGGCAGCGGCAAGCGAACAGGAATACTACGTCATGCCGGACGCAGCAAAGTAATCCCCGCTTAGGGTTTCAAGTAAGCAAACTTCCAGCGACAACCGGATGCCGTTTCCAGCGCAGTCAGCAGGGCGGCATCCGGCACGGCTTCCGCCTCATGGATATTGCCGACCACCACCCATTGCTGCAAATGCAACACGGGTTTACGGATGGGCTGGAATATTGTTATTTCCCCATCCATCGGCACGCGGATGTAGCAAAACGGTTTGTTGTCCTGCGGTTCCAGTTCAATATCGGGCGAACAGCCGAGGAAGCAGAGGTGGTCGAGGAAATGTTCACCCGTGGCGAACACCCCTGCTGCCAGCGGCGCACCTAACACACCCAAGGTTTGCAATACCGGCGTAACGGACACGCCAGTTTCCTGCAAAGGGTAAAGCAGCAAACGGTAAGCCGATAACTGCATCCCTTACCTCAACGAATCTAAAGCTTTACCTATCCCATTCAGCGACAAAGGCAATGCAAGGGGCTTTTTCTTTGGCGCGGGCGTAAACGTTACGCTGGCTTTGCTACCCTTGCGGAATTGTTGAAGCATGGGTTCATCCAATGCGAAACCAGCACGGCAATAGTCTTTGTCGCAACTGCCCGTGAACTTGACCGACGGGTTATTATCGACCTGCAACTGCACACCCGCTTTGATATAACTCCCTGCTGGCAACTCGAAAATGATGGTCGGCACAGGTTTCCCCGGCGCATAACCAATCACTGTCACCATCAGCGGTTTGTCATCTTGGCTGAGCACTTGCTGCACGAAACACACTTGCCCGTCGCAATTACCGCCCCAATCACCGAAACGCATTCCCTGAATATTGCCTGCCGCCTGTGCGGGTAATGCCCCACCCAGTAAGCCCGCCAACACTAACGTTATTATCCCCAAACGCATTGCCTTGCTCCCAATGTGATAAGATTCAGGGCAGTCTACCACGCAAGGTATTTGCCCGCATGAAACACAACAATGAAACTTATATTGCCCAGACCCGTTGCTGGCTGGAAAATGTCGTCATCAAACATAACCTGTGCCCATTTGCGCACAAGCCTTTCCACGGCGGGCAAATCCGCTACATCGTGACCGATTCCGCCCGCCCAGAATTTTTGCTGGAAGATTTGCAGCAGGAACTGGATCACTTGCGGGCTACCCCGGCGGATGAACTCGAAACTACCCTGCTGATCCACCCCGGTGTGTTGGAAGATTTCTTGGAATACAACGACTTTTTCGACCTTGTGGACATGCTGCTGAGCGAATGCGGGTATGAGGGCGAATTTCAGGTTGCCAGTTTCCACCCCGATTACCAGTTTGAAGGCACGCGCCCGGAAGACGCGGAGAATTACACCAACCGTTCGCCGTGGCCGATGCTACACCTGATCCGCGAGGAAAATCTGGAACAGGCGATTGCCACTTACCCGGATGCGGATGGCATCCCTGAGCGCAATATCCAGACCATGAACGCGCTGGGGGCGGAACATCACCGCAAGGTGCTGGACGCTTGTTTGCAACAAGGCACGGATAACAGCTAATGCAAAACCATACCCACCGCATCCGCGAAGAATTACCGGCAGTTCTCCTGTTCATCGCCGCGATTTGGGGCGTATTCCTGCTCGACCTCATCTTGCCGTTGGAACGTTTGGGGTTGGTTCCGCGTGACTTGGGCGGGCTAATCGGGATCGCCACCATGCCGTTCCTGCACGCCAACCTCAATCACTTGATGAACAACACCGTACCATTGATCGTGCTGTTGACCTTACTGGCGGGATCACGGGCGGATTCGCGGGTAACAGTGATGTTAGTTGCAATACTCGGAGGGCTATTGCTGTGGCTGTTCGGGCGCGGAAATTCGCTGCATATCGGTGCAAGCGGGTTGGTGTTCGGGCTGGCAACCTTCCTGATCGTTTCTGGTATCTTGGAAAAGCGCACCGTGCCGCTGCTGGTCAGCATTTTCGTCGCCTTTACTTACGGCACAACTTTGCTGGCGGGCATATCGCCGTGGCAGCAAGGCGTGTCGTGGGATGGGCATTTATTCGGCGGGGTAGCCGGGGCGTTGGTCGCGTGGCTATTGGTACGTAAGCCCGCCGTGTAAACAGCATCAGTTAAACGGATTGATCAAGCTGATACCACAACCACCAAAATCCTTGCTGTTGCGCGTGACCAGCGGTAATCCGTGAATAGCGGCGGTAGCTGCAATCAGCATATCGGCTTGGGTACGTATCTGGCCTTGTGCTTGCAAGTTTCCGCGCAATTCCCCAGCCAGTCGGGCAATCGGTGCTGTCACGGGCAGCACGGTGCAGTGCTGCTGTAAAAACTGCTCGAACCATTGGCGGATACGCGGGTTATCTTTCCATGCCAGACCAAAATGGATTTCATCCAGCGTAATGACGCTCAAATGAATATCAGTGACGCTGCTTGACCACGCCAACACGCCGGGATTGGGCTGCAAACGTGCCAGTTCACTGATGATATTGGTATCGCAGAGCATCAATCCCCCAACACATCGAGGAAAGCATTATGGCGGTCGAGGCGTGGCATGGTCGCCAGCTCTGCGGTATCCGTGGGTTCTTGCGCCAGAATTTGCCGCAACTCACGGAAGGAATCCGCCAAGGTTGGGCGTTTGTTGGCCTGCGCTTGCAAGCGTTCGTAGGTGGCGACATCCACTACCGCCGCGATCAATTGGTGGCGACGGTAAATCGGTTGTATGCCCTCCCGGCAGGCGTCCAACAAACTGGAAAAGTTTTGGCGGGCGCTCGCTATCGTCCAATCACTCATGTTGCACCTCTTTATGTACATGATATGATTTAAGTGTACAAGATAATCTGTGCGCTTGTAAAATCCGTTTTCGGCATATAAAAAAGGCTATGCTACACTGCCCGGACGTAGATTAATGTTGCGGAGTAATTGATCGAACACATCCAAGACATTGACCCCGAACTAAAAGAACGGGAACTCCAAAACACCCTCCGTGCCATCGAACAAAAGCTGCGTGGCGGCTCATAAATCACCACGATCAGGAGAAACTCATGTTCAAAGCCCTAGTCCTCAACCAAGCTGACGGCAACACCACCGCCGACATCCGCCAGCTTGAAACCAGCGACTTACCCGCAGGTGAGGTGCTGGTCAATATTGCCTATTCCTCGCTCAACTACAAAGACGGGTTGGCAGTTACAGGCACGGGCAAAATCATCCGTAGCTTCCCAATGGTTCCCGGCATTGATTTTGCGGGGACGGTGGCTGAATCTGCTTCCGAACGATTCCAACCCGGCGATCACGTGATCCTTACAGGCTGGGGTGTGGGTGAGCAGCACTGGGGCGGTTATGCACAGCAAGCGCGGGTCAAGGCGGATTGGCTGGTTGCCATGCCTGCGGGCTTGGATGCGCGTAAAGCCATGATCATTGGCACGGCAGGTTTCACCGCGATGCTGTGCGTGATGGCGTTGGAAGAAGCCGGGGTAAAACCCGAATCCGGCAAAGTGCTGGTGACGGGCGCGGCGGGCGGCGTGGGTAGTGTGGCAGTATTGCTGTTGGCGCAACGTGGCTACCACGTCGTAGCGGTAACGGGTCGCCCGGAATCACACGCTTTCCTCACCAATTTAGGCGCAAAAGAATTCATCAGCCGCGAAACCATGAGCCAGCCTGCCCGCCCACTCGAAACCCAACGTTGGGCGGGGGCAGTCGACGTGGTAGGTGGCGATATTTTGGCGCGGGTGATTGCCGAAATGAATTACGGCGGGGCGGTGGCTGCGTGTGGTTTGGCGAACAGTTTCAAGCTGAATACCACGGTCATGCCATTCATTTTGCGCAATGTCAGCCTGCGCGGGGTTGATTCCGTCAGTTGCCCGCTGGAGCGCCGTACCCGTGCGTGGGAATGCCTTGCTGCCGAATTGCCGGAAAGTGCTTACCACGACATCGGTCAAACCATTGCACTGGAAGCTGTGCCGCAAGCCGCGCAAGACATCGTGGCAGGACGCATTCAGGGTCGCGTACTGGTTGACCTGTCGCAGTAAAAATCACAGATAACGTGCCGCACCAATGGCAGCTTGCCCCAAGGCAAGGCCACCGTCATTGGTCGGCACGTTGGAGTGCGTCAATATCGGTAGCCCCACGGCTTGCAACTTTTCCAGCAAACCCGTGAACAACAAAGCATTCTGAAATACCCCGCCGGATAGGGCAATCGCCTGAATATCGGGGTAATCGTTGCGCAGCCGCTGCGCAGTTTCCACCAACACATCCATCAAACCGCGATGGAATTGCGCCGCCACACTGCCCCGGTCGTAGCCCGTTTGCAAGTCATGCAGCAGGGTGTACCACAACGGTGCGGGGTCGATTTCCCACAAACCCTGCGCATTTCGCTCCAAACCAAACGGATAGCCTGCGACATACGCCAGCAGTACCGGCGGGGTAAGGGCTTCCAGTTCAATCGCAGCTTGGCCTTCGTAGCTAATCTTAGTGCGGCTGCATCCCAGCGCGGCAGCAACGGCATCGAACAAGCGCCCGCAGGAACTGGTCAGCGGGGAATTCAAGCCGCGAGCCAACATGGTTTCCAAGGTTGCCAGCGGTTGCTGTTGGAGGAATTGGATCAGTTCCAATTCGGCAAACTGTGTTGCCACATCTGCCCAGCCTAATGCGTGCAAATGCGCCCACGTATTGCGCCACGGTTGCAGGATGGCTTGCGTGCCGCCGGGCATGGGGGTGGGTTTGAAATGCCCTACCCGTTCATACCCGCGATAATCCGCCAGCAGGAACTCGCCGCCCCAGATTGGGCCGTCCTCGCCGTAGCCTAGACCGTCCAGCACGATACCCAGTACTTTGCCACCATCCAGAGGCCAGCCGTTTTCTGCGAGGCAAGCGGCGACGTGGGCGTGGTGGTGTTGCACTTCGATCAAGGATAAGCCTTGTTCCCGCGCCCATTGCTGCCCCAACTGCGTCGAGCGGTAGCCGGGGTGTTTATCCACGACGATGGCGGTTGGCTGGTGCTCGAACAATTGCTGATACAGACGCAAGGTATGCTCATACTCTTTCCAAGTACGCGCATCTTCCAGATCGCCGAGATGCTGCGACAACACCACTTGACCATCACGTAACAGACCAAAGGTGTTTTTCAGTTCGCCGCCCATCGCCAGCAGCGGTGGCGCATTTGCGAACTCAGGTGGTAATTGCAATGGCTCCGGGGCATAGCTTCGGGCGCGACGTAAGACGCGGGGCTTGCCTACCAGCACGCGAGCGACAGAATCATCGACGCGGTTGATGATGGGGCGGTTGTGCAGCAGCAGGTAATCGGCGATGCCTTGCATCCGTTGGCGGGTTTCTTCCACGGTGATGCATTGCGGCTCTTCGCTGAGGTTGGCGCTGGTCATGATCAGTGGCGTATCCCACGTTTCGAGCAACAGCGCGTGCAGGGGGGTGTAGGGGAGCATGAAGCCGAAACCCCTCCCCAACCCTCCCCTTATCAAGGGAGGGAGCAAGAAGGTGCTGCTGTCTTGTTCCTCCCCTGATAAGGGGAGGTTAGGAGGGGTTTCTTCTAACAATACAATCGGCGAGTACTTGCTTTGCAGTAACGTCACTTCCGCATCTCTCACGTGGCAATATTGGCAGATCACATCCACATCGCGAGCCATCAGTGCCAGCGGTTTTTGGTGGCGGCGTTTGCGGCGGCGCAGTTCCGCTACCGTTGCTTCGTTCGTTGCGTCACAGACCAGATGCACACCACCTAATCCCATCAGTGCCAGAATTTTGCCTTCACGTAGTAAATGGCTGGCGGTATCAATGCAATCACGCTCGGTTGCGGCGGGTTCGATGCCTTGCCCACGCATATCTTCCAACCACACGTGCGGGCCACAAACTGGGCAAGCATTGGGTTGTGCATGAAAACGGCGATCTGCCGGGTTGGTGTATTCCTGCTGGCAGTCGGGACAGAATGCGAAAGCTGCCATGCTGGTGTTAGCACGGTCGTAGGGGATCCCACGCACAATGCTCAAACGCGGCCCGCAATGGGTACAGTTGGTAAATGGGTAACGGTAACGGCGGTTTTGTGGGTCAAAAATGTCAGCGCGGCAAGCGGGACACATCGCCGCATCGGGCACGATGCCCGTATGGATTTCCCCCCCGACACTGGCGACGATGCGGAAATCATCGTGTGGGCAAGACGCTTCCAATGAGGTGGTTTGGATACTGTCGATCCGTGCCAGCGGCGGAATATCGGAGTGTAATTGCTGTTGGAAATCAGCCAACGCGGAGTTTTCCCCCCACGCCTCAATCAGCACGCCCGCGCTGTCATTGCGTACCGTCCCCACGATCCCGCACACCTGTGCCAAGCGCCAGACGTTGGGGCGAAACCCAACGCCTTGCACCAGCCCGGTTATGCGGATGCGGCAAGCACTCATTGCGGCGGGGTTTTACATGCCTTGCTGGCTGCACGGTCTGCGAGGGTACGTGCCTGCTCGTTGGCGCTACTGCTGGGTTTAACCACATCTGTTACGCAAATTTCGGTCGGGGTAATTTTGCTGACCACCAGATAAGACGTGGTTTTTTCCGGCTTTTCCGGGTCTTCGCTGACGTTGAAACGAACGATCAGCGCGATAGGCTTGGTTTTGCTGCCTTCTTTTTTCACGCGCCATTCGGCTTTTTCACCCAAGGCAGAAAAACCGCCGGACACGTTTGTCCACAGGTCGAGCGGAAATTCTTTGCCCTTAGGGTCAATCACCGTCAGGGATTGGCGCAAATCGCCTTCCATCGACAACAGTTGATAGCCTGCCGTGCCGGGGCAACGGCCTTTGTACGAGCCACCCTCGTTTTCGTTGAATTCGAGGGTTTTGCAGTCTGTGGTTTTCAGGCTGGTGTAAATGCTGTCAATTTTGGCAGGTGCAGCAACGGCAGGCAGGGCAAAGCCGAGCGCGGCGGTCAGGGTTAAGGTGGTAATTAGTGTTTTCATTGAATGGTTTCCTCGCGGTTGGGATAGCTAATTGTACATTTAAATAGAGCGAAATTTCTTGAAATTGCTCGCCTATTCAAAGATTTCCTTATAGACCCTATCAGGGTTAGCAGGTGAATAACCATACTGTGCGAACAGGATAATCAGATCAATCTTGCGTTTGCCTCACATTACACCACTTGTCGGCTAGCGCTTGCTGCCACCTGAACAAGTGCCTTTAAATGGAGTCCATAGCCCCTAAATCAATCCAACAATAAAGGAACACCATGAAAAAACTCATCCTCGGTTTAGCGCTGGGATTAGTGTCTACCCAACCTGTCTTTGCTGCTTGCGCCGCATCTAACCTTGCTGGCACATGGATTATCTTGGGCGGCACTAATAATAACTTTCAAGGCGTTGCCAAAGGCACTGTAGTCATTTCTTCAACAGGGGTTGTTGACGCTACAAAGTCAAGTATCGGCTTTGTTGTCCCCACTAGCACAGGACTTGGCACCTTCAGCACCAAATTAACAGGCAAGTTGTCGGTAAACACAACTTGTGCCGTGAGTGGTACTCTCACAACGGCTAAAACCAGCTACATTGACTACGCGGTTTACACAATTTCTGGGCAAATGGACAACTCAGATAAGAACACCATCAGCAGCATCTACCGCACCTCCACCTACGATATTGGCATGATTAACTGGGTGAAGCAGTAAGCAGCATTACACCTACCCCGGAAGCATTACTGCTCCGGGGAGCAGGCATTCTGAGAATAGCCTACTATTCAATGCGTGCCGCCAAATGCGCCCAGTCAACGTCCTGTAATACCCGCGCTTGATTTTGCACATAAGACTGCTGCATCGCAGCCTTTTTCTGTTCCGGCGTCACAAAACCATGAAACGGTAACATGGCTTCGTAAGCGGCATCCTGATGGAACTTCAACGGGGTCAGCACGTCTTCACGGCGCGAAAAGAAAGCATCCTCACCCTCCGCACAGACTTGATCAAACACGTTGAAATGGCGGCAAGCCAGCGGGCGCATGGGGTGGACAGCGCACGCACCATCCAGCAGGAATGGGCACTGCGTTCCCGCAACGTGGTTGGCAAGTTGCGGTTTGAGGCGGGAACGCAGGTCGGCGGGCATGATTTTGGTGACGTACCAATACAGCCCCAGCAATTCCAACGGAAAAATGGGAATGGTGGTGTGGCTCTTGCAGCAACTGGAACAGCCTTTGGCGCAAGCGAGTTTCCTGCCCTGACGCTCTTCCTGCTGTATACCTTTGGCGACACCCACGTCAGCGCGGTAATAAGCGTCGAAGGCGTAACCCAGCCACTGGTTTGCGGCCTCATCGGCAGGAAACTTCAGGCGCTGGGGTTTGCCGTAGGCGGGTTTCTTGGTTTTCATCCATTGCTCCGGGTGCGTTCAGCAGATGCGGGGTAACTGTTCGCCCGGCAGCATATCAACAATCCGCTCACCGCCGAAACCTGTTTGCAGGATTACATGCCCATCACCAGCGGCTACCGTACCGATGATGCAGGCATGATAACCTTCGGGGATGCGTTTCATCGCTTCCAACACGACTTGCGCCGCATCCGCTGGGACGACTGCGACCAATTTGCCTTCGTTGGCAAGGTAGAGCGGGTCGAGGCCGAGGATTTCGCACATGCCACGCACCGGGGTGCGGATCGGCAGGCTTTCTTCCTTGAGCATCATATCGACGTCGGAACGTTCCGCGAATTCGTTGAGCACCGTCGCCAGCCCACCACGGGTGGCATCGCGCAGGCAGTGGATGTCGGGGCAAGCGGCAAACATCGCCTCCACCAAGCGGTTGAGTGGGGCGCAATCGGTTTCAATATCGGCATCCAGCGCCAGATCGCCGCGTGCATTGAGGATCGCCGCACCGTGATCGCCCAACCAGCCGTTGACGATGATGGCATCGCCCACTTGCGCCCGCCCTGCTGAAGGGTTAAAACCTGCCGGGATTACGCCTACGCCAGCGGTATTGATGAACAGCTTATCCGCGCCACCGCGTTGCACCACCTTGGTATCGCCCGTAACGATTTGCACACCTGCCTCATCCGCCGCCAAGCGCATCGCTTGCAGAATGCGGGCGAAGGTTTCTAGCGGCAAGCCTTCTTCGATAATGAAACCGCAACTCAGGTATAGCGGTTTTGCGCCCCCAACGGCGAGGTCGTTGACCGTGCCATTGATGGCAAGTGTGCCGATATTGCCACCGGGGAATTCCAGCGGGGTGACGACGTAGGAATCGGTGGTGAAGGCCAGACGGTCGCCTTGCGCCACCAATTCCGCCAAAGGAATGCGGGCTTGGTCTTCGCCCTCTTCCAGCAAAGGATTGCTGAAGGTGCTGCGGATCAGGTCGTCGACCAGTTGGTGCATGGCGCGTCCGCCGCTGCCGTGGGCGAGGGTGATTGTGCCGGTAAGGTTCATGAAAGTCCTTTGGTGTGTTTGTATTGCTTTCGGCTATTTCACCACTGTTTCAACAGTGTCGCCAGTTTCACGTCCGGGTCATCCGCCTGCATGTATTCCACAAACAAGGGTATACGGTAACGCCAACGGTTGCTTTCGCGGGTGAGGATGAAGGCGAGTTCCAGCCGTGACAGGGTGCGTTCCAGTTCGGCGGCATCAAACACCAGATTTTGTTCCTCAAGCTGTTTGATCAATTCGCCAGTGCTGAAACCCTCCTTGCCGATGGTGGAGTAGACCACCAGCCGGTCGTAACGCTGTTCTTGTTCATTGTTGCCGACTGACCAGCCTTCAAAGCGTTTGCCCATGTCGCGGCTGCTTAGTACTTGATGGATGTCCCCGGCAGTAATAGTGCGTTGCTGGGCGGGCAGGTTCTGGATCAACTGGTGGCAGACGTAAGCAATCAGGTTGGCGCGTTGTCCGCAGGCTTGCACCATGTTTTGCACAATGGCGTCGCTGGCGTAGCCGAGGCTCATGGTTTGCATCGGCAGGATGGCAAGCTGGATACAGGCATCGCGTTCGAGTGCGCCGACTTCCAGCACTTCGCCGAAGTTGCGTAGCGGTGACTGGTAGTCGAGTACCGCGTGTTGGTAAAGCTGCCAGAAACCGGCGAGGATGAAGCTGCAATTGCCCTGTTCGCTGAGGCGGCGGAACACGTTGAGAATGGGGTAGCCTTGTGCCTGTTCGTGTTCGATGAAACGGTCGGCTTCGTCGATCAGGAAGATGTAGCGCTGGCCGGTGTCGCGGATGCGTTGCTCCAGCACGGCGGCGAAGGTTTCGGCACTGTCGGTATCGGGTAACTGTAAGGCGCGGGCGAGGCGTGGAACCATGACTTCGTTGGACAGCGTGTGGTAGTGGCATTGCACCTGCGGGTTGTCAGCGTAACGGCGTTCCAGTGCCTTGAGCAGGGTGGATTTGCCCATTTGACGCCCACCGACCAGCAGGTAATTGGCGGGGTCGCGGTTGACGATCTGGGAAATCAGTTCGCGCCGCCCGAAGAATAGGGCTTCTTTGTTCACGCCCCCGCCAATCTGGTAAGGGGAAATTTGCTTAAGGGAAAGCTGTTCGGACATGATTTTTGCCAGCGCAGTTTCTGCATGGGGACTGAGCAGTAGCTCGGTGATTTGTTTGCTCTGCGGGGCAACGTATTTGTTGCTCAAGTCCATTGTTGTGGTCAGCAGTTTGCGCTGGTAGGCGCTATCCGCGCCGATGATCAGGGTGATACGGCCTTCGGCTTGGGGGATCGCTTGCAGGTGGGTGAAAACATCCTGCGCATCAACTGCGGGGAAGTAGAGGAGGAGGCGGTCTACGTTTAGGGGGAAGGTGGGGGGGAGTTTTAGGGAGAAAATCCCCCCCAGCCCCCCTTTGGCAAAGGGGGGAGTAAGAGGGGCTTCGTAGGAGCCAGCCTCGCTGGCGATTCCGTTTCCACCATTCGTCAACTGCCCACCCAGCCGCATGGCGAGCCATTGGGCTTTTTGTTCCGCACTCGCCTGCTGGAAATCCAGCGCATGTTTGAAGCTGTCGTGGCTGACTTCGGCAGTGTCGAGGACGCTGTTAAGCCGCCCGGTTTGTTGCAGGCGTTGGTGGGCTTCGGGGAGTTGTTCCAGCGACAGGCGGTACAGGGCTTGTGGTTGTGCGCCCAGTTCCAACACTAGCGGATGGCGATAGCGGCGGAAGTAGAAGGCCGTGAAACCCAGCAGGCCAAGACTTACCAGCACCAGCAGGATTTGCAGGTGGGCGGGCATGGCGTTGATTTCCAGCGGTACGCGCCATTGGGTGTAAAGCGGCGGGCGCATCGGGCGGATTTCCAGTTGCAAACGGTCCCGCTGCTCGCGGCTGATGTCTTTGGGCAGGGTGAATGCCAAGGGCGGCGCATCGGTCTGGGCGCGGATGGTTTCCAGCGACTGGCGCGGCAGGTCAAGTTCGCCTTGTGGGTCGGTCAGGTAAAAATCGGTTTTGGGCAGGTCAGCCGTGCCTTGATTTTTGAGCTGGATGCTCAGGGTGTTGGTGTCGCTGCTGAAATCGCTGCCAGTGACAGCTACATCCGGGGTTTTAAGGTTGACCACTAGATCGGCTTGCTTGCTTGCGCCGCCGGATACTGCAACCTTGATAGGCAAGGTGTATTGACCGGATTTGGCAGGATTATCTGTAGCCGGGATAATTCTTGCCGCCAGTTTGATAGTTTGTCCGGGTGGGATTAGGGAGGTGCTGGAGTAGATGGCTTCAGTTTGCGGGTAGGTGGGCTCTGGATTGGCTGGGATCACCTGCAAAACTCCATCGGCATCAGCCATCGGCAGGATATGCGGGCGGTGAACGGGTTGGCTACCAGTGTTGGTTAGACTCAGGGTGAAAGTGGCGGCTTCACCATCCTTGCCTGCCTGTAAATCAACACTGCCGGAATCCAGTTGTAGACTCCAAGTGACTGAACTGCTATCGGGAACAGGGAGATACAGGCTGTCAGTATCAGCTCGTAAGAGCGAACCATCATTTGAAATTGTTACCCAATTATCACCTCGAATATTCGTAATTAGCACATTAAGTAATTCACTATTTTGTATATTCCATATCCCAACTATGCCATCAAATCCACTCGAAGCAAGATGCCCATTTCCATCAAAACCTAATGACACTACCCTCTCATGATGTGTCTGAAAAGACTTTTTCAGACTTCCTGTATTTACATCCCACAGATTGATTGCACTACCATCCGAACCGGAAATTAGTTGTCCCATATTATCAAATACTATAGGCACACTGCCGCCTAGACGAGCAATGTCACCTTCATACACTGGCAACACATGCTTGAGTAATCCAGTTTTCACATCCCATAGTCTAATCCTACCATCCGTCGAACTGTTAGCTAATGATCCTTTCCCATCAAATACTAAGCCACCTACTAAGCCACCATCTTCTAATAGATATTTTCGCCTACCACTTTCTACGTCCCATACTTCAACTACTCCTGTAGCATCATCTGTACCCGAAGCTAATATCCCTGTCCCATCAAATGCAACTGAGAGGACTCGGCTCTTTGCCTCTAGAGTTTTCTTCAATTCACCCGTTTCTACATCCCACAACTTGACTAAACCGTCATCTAACCCCGAAGCGAGTAGCCCCTTCCTATCAAACGCCACTGACCAGACTAGACTGCCTGTTTGCAGGGTCTGTTTGAGTGCGCCGCTTTTCACATCCCACAGCTTGACCGTGCCGTCATCCGAGCCGGAGGCCAGTTGCCCCCCCCCGTCAAACGCCACTGACCTTACCCAATCGGTGTGCGCTTGCAGGGTCTGTTTGAGTGCGCCGCTTTTCACATCCCAGAGCTTCACCGTGCCGTCAGAGGAACCTGTGACCAGTTGCCCCCCACCGTCAAAAGCCACCGAATTTACTCGACTTTGCGCTTGCAGGGTCTGTTTGAGTTCGCCGCTTTTCACATCCCACAACTCGACCGTGCCGTCAGAGGAGCCGGAGGCCAGTTGCCCCCCCCCGTCAAACGCCACTGACAAGACGCCGCTTTGCGCTTGCAGGGTCTGTTTGAGTTCGCCGCTTTTCACATCCCACAGCTTGACCCTGCCGTCAGAGGAGTAGGAGGCCAGTTGTCCCCCCCCGTCAAACGCCACAACAACAGGACTATATCCTGAACCGCCTGCTTGCAGGGTCTGTTTGAGTGCGCCGCTTTTCACATCCCACAGCTTCACCGTGCCGTCATACGAACCGGAGGCCAGTTGCCCCCTCCCGTCAAACGCCACTGAACTCACGCCACTTTGCGCTTGCAGGGTCTGTTTGAGTGCGCCGCTTTTCACATCCCACAGCTTCACCGTGCCGTCATACGAACCGGAGGCCAGTTGCCCCCCCCCGTCAAACGCCACTGAATTCACGCGGCTTTGCGCTTGCAGGGTCTGTTTGAGTTCGCCGTTTTTCACATCCCACAGCTTCACCGTGCCGTCAGAGGAGCCGGACGCCAGTTGCCCCCCCCCGTCAAACGCCACTGAATTCACGCGGCTTTGCGCTTGCAGGGTCTGTTTGAGCAGGTCGTCCACATCCTTGTAGCCGAGTTCCTTGAGGGTGGTGTGATAGGCGGGTGCGGCGGGGATGCGCAGTGACGGAGCATCAAGGATAGGTTTAGGGTTTTCTTCGGGGCGACTAGGGCTAGTATTGTCATCGATGAGGCTAGCGTAGGTAAGTGGGAACAACAGGTTAAGTAATAATACCAGCAGGATTTTTTTCAACATCCCAGCAACTCCTTGCCAATCCGGGTAATCAACGTACAACGCCACACCAACCGCCCCTTGTCATTGCCGCGCAGCAGGTTTTGCCAATACAGCCGCCGTATCAGCGCATCCTGCGGCCAAGTGGAATACCAGCCCAGTTCTTCGCGTTGGAGGTTGGCGCACATTGCCCCCTGTTCCGCCGCCTCACGGAAGCGGGCAAACAGTTGGGTTGGCAGGCTGCTTGCCATCACTGCCGCTTGCCAATCGTCTTGCCCGCGTTCTAATGCCCGCAAACAGGCTTCGACCAAGCGCGGGTGTTGCCCGCTGAACGCCAACACTTCCGCCAATACCGCATCACTGACCGGCAATTCGCCCTGCCGTGCCAGATACAACGCCCGCACATCTTCCATGCACACCGACGGCAACGGCACTTCCTCCAGCTTGTTGAGAAATGACATCGCGCCCTGCTCGTATTTCATCGCCGCTAGGCGCTCACCGCCGATCATCACCAGCCGGAACTCCAGCGGGTGCGCTTCGATCAAGCCACGCAATTCCCCCGCCAAATCGCGCCGCGCATCTTCCGCACCATTCTCGAACCCCGTCACTAGCAAGAACAGCTCGTCACCATCCAGCAGACGCTGTTCCAGCGCCTCTGCCCATTCCCAACTACTGGTGATGTTGGACTCAAACCCGCACTGTTTGCCCAACCGTGCAAAATACTGGTCACTGCTGGCCTTGAGGCTGGCAGGCGGGAACAGGTGCAGCACATTGTTTTCCCCGTAACGCGCCTCGGCCTTTTCCTTCAGCGCCTGCGCGTAATGCTGGGTATTGAAACCCTCCTGCGCCAGCACCATCACCGGCATCCCGCCATCGACGTAGGTGAAAATGTCATCCACAAACGAACGCTGTTTCTGCGCCAGCTTCACGGGTGCTGCGGGAATCGCTGCCGCTACTGGCAATTTCAGCAAGCCGTCAAAATACGGTGCAGAGCCGGGAGCCTGTTTCTGCAAAGCCGACAGCAACCGCTGGAAAGCCTCACGGTATTTGGCCTCATTACTGTCGCCAAAATCCACCGCATGGAGCGTTTCCAGAAACGGAAAATCCGGGAACTCGCCCCACACCACCGGGATAAAGAAAAAACCCGTCGCCTTTTTCTCAAGGCTAAACATCATTTCGTATTCATGCTGCACCCAACCCGAATCCGCCGCTTCCGGCGTGGCAATCAGGATGGCGCAGCGCGAAGCCTTCAACGCCTGTTCGATCACTTGGGTGAAATGCTGCCCGCCGTATAACTCCCACGCATCAATAAACACCTTATAGCCTTGCGCCACCAGATTGTGCGCCAGCGCCTCCGCCCAATCGCGCTGAGTGAAACGGTAGCTGATGAAAACATCGTACTGGAAATCGGGTGCAGGCTGTTTCGCCCCACCACTCCGCGTAGTCGCATCGGCAGGCAGTAACTCGGCAGAAGCAGGCTCTTGCGTCACCATCTGTCCACGCAGAAACATCACCGGAATGTCTGCCCCGGAACCGTGTTCCATGTGCACCGCTGCTTTCGCCCAGTAAAACGCCTGTTCTAGGTTTTCACCGCTGCCCAGCGCATCGTAAAACGCCGCTGAAAAAGTGATCGCTGCCGTATCCGCCACAGCCTGTTTCATCCCAATCACACAGGGAATGTGTTGTGCGATGACCCGCGCCTGCACTTCAGAATAGCAGGCATTCAGCAACACGCATTCCACTTTGCCGCCCAGCAGGCTGAAAATCTCGTCCAGCGCGGATTGCTTGCTATGACTGGCGAACGGGGCGGAGGTATCAATGCCCAGACTGCGGGCAGCTTCGGAATCACCCCGGACTTTACTGGAATGACCGTCGTCATTTTCCAAGACCAAACCTTCATCACCGCCACCATGACCGCTGAAGTGAGCGATCCACGGCTTGTGTTCCATCAGGGCGCGGAGCATATCTTTGGGGCGGGTAGCAGGTTTATTAACGAGAATGAATTCATCGCGAAGTCGGGAACGCTGTAAACCTTCGCCAATTTCCCGCTCTTCCACATCTAACCGCAGCTTGGCCTGATCAGTCGGGCTGGCGGCGAGAAACAGGATGGTTTTCGGCATGATTTTGGCTCGCAATCGTTAGAGCAATGGATTCTGTTTTTATAGGGGTTTTTATGCTGCTTGTCTAATCCGTTTTTTGTCTGAACTGGGATTTACAAGATTAAAGGATCGTCAGGAAACAGATGCCCTGCCCATCTGCATTCCCCAATCCTGTCCATCCCAAAAATCCTAGTTCAAGAACGTTTTGCCAGTTTGCCATACGCATAATACGCTGCACACGAACCTTCCGGCGACACCATCAGCGCCCCCAGCGGCGTCTGCGGGTTACAGGTCTTAGCAAACGCCGGACATTCCCACGGTTTCATCACCCCACGCAACACATCCGCACATTTGAGGTGTTCCGGGTCGTGGGTACTGACGGCAGCTTGCAGCTTAAACTTCTTCTCCGCATCGTAAGCCGCATACGTTTCCCGAATCTGTATCCCCGCATCGCCAATATTCCCCAAGCCGCGAAACTCGCTGTGTTCCCGCGTTTCGTAGACTTCGTTGATGGCTTTCAGACCCGCGACATTGCCCGCTTGCGGCACTATCCGCGCATACTGGTTTTCAACTTCACAACGGCCTTCCGCAAGCTGCTTCATCAACATCCACATGGCGTGCAAAATATCGAGTGGTTCAAAGCCAGTAATCACCAACGGCTTGTGGTAATCGCGGGTCACGAAATCATACGGCTGTGCGCCAATCACCATGCTGACGTGTCCGGGTGCGAGGAAACCATCCAGCCGCAAATCTGGGTCAGTGAGGATTGCCCGCATGGTCGCAGGTGTGGTGATGTGATTGCAGAACAGCGAAAAGTTTTGCAGCCCTTCGCGGTACGCCTGCAATAGGGTGAGCGCGGTGCTGGGCATGGTGGTTTCAAATCCCAGTGCGAAAAATACCACTTCGCGGTCGGGATTTTTGCGGGCAAGTGCCAGCGCATCCATCGGCGAATACACCATGCGCACGTCGCAGCCATCAGCCTTGGCTTGCAGCAGGCTTTTGCGCGTACCGGGGACACGCATTGCATCGCCAAAGGTGGTGAAGATCACGCCGGGTTGTTCCGCAATCGCTACGCAATCATCCACCCGCGCCATCGGCAATACGCACACCGGGCAGCCGGGACCATGCACCATTTCGATGTCGGCAGGCAGCATGGATTCGATGCCATATTTGAACAAGGTGTGGGTATGACCACCGCAGAATTCCATGATTTGCAGCGGCATCTCGCGTTGCCCACGAGCGACGGGGGCAAGGCGTTTGATTTCCTCGACTAACTTGCGGGCAGTGGCGGGGTCGCGGAATTCGTCGATGTATTTCATACGGCGCTCTCCGTACCGCTTTCCATTTGGCGCATCATGTCGAGTTCGGCTTGCATGTCGCCGAGTTCTGCCAGTAAGGCTAGCGTGCGGGCGGCTTCTTCCTCATCCAAGCGGCTCATGGCGAAACCGACGTGTACCAGCACCCAATCGCCCACGCAATCTGCCACCGTGTGTGTATCATCGACGATGCAGGCAATGTTGACTTCGCGTTTCACCCCGCCGACATCGACCTTAGCGATCAGGTTGTCAGCGTCGATAATTTCGGTAATTTGGCCGGGAATGCCAAGGCACATGGTTAAGCTCCTTCGATCGCGGAAGTCACGCAGTACGGATTACACCTGCACGGATAGTTTGCAGCAACATCGCCTCATACTCCGGCAAGGGGCGCTCAATCATACCATCCAAGCGCAGTTGGATCATGCGGATCGCGCCGCCAAACACGCTGGAAGTCACCACCCACGGGTCAAGGGCGACGAAATCCCCGCATTCAATGCCTTGCAGCACAATATGACGCATTTTGGTGAAAGGGGCGGAATTGCACGCCAGCGGTTCCTGCGAAATAAACTCGGTGTGCTTGGCGTGGAACACAAACGCGATGATATTGCGGTGGGTTTCGGTGTGGGCAAACAATTCGCTGATGATGGCGGCGCACTGTTGCCACGGGGAAGCGTGTGCCGCGATGACCGCATCCACCAACTCATCCATTTCATTGAGGATGTGCTTGTAAAGCGCCTGAGCCACGCCTTCCTTGCCGCCGAAATGGTTGTAAATCGAGCCGATGCTGACCTGCGCCCGCTTTTGCACTTCATGGATGGAAACATTGTGGTAGCCGTTTTCCACAAACAAATCCAACGCTGCGGTGAGGATACGGCAATCAATCGGTTCAGGGACAGGTGGGCACTTTTTCAGGTATGGCATAAACGCAAGCCTAGCCAATACCTTAGGAAATAGCAATTGACAGAAATGAACATTCATTCTACTTTTGATGTCTAGTAACCCCTCACCCCCAGCCCCTTGCAGGGGCGTCCCTCAAAGGGCGAGGGGAGCAAGGGAAAATAAATCAGGAGTAGAGCCGTATGAAATGCCGTGCAGCCGTGGCGTGGGAGCCAAAAAAACCACTGGTGATTGAAGAAATCGAAGTCGAAAAACCCCGCGAAGGCGAAGTGCTGTTGCGCGTAGTAGCCTCCGGCGTGTGCCACACTGATGCTTTCACCCTCTCAGGCGATGACCCAGAAGGCGCATTTCCCTGCATCCTCGGTCACGAAGGTGGTTGTGTTGTCGAAGAATGCGGCCCCGGCGTGAAAAACCTCAAACCCGGCGACCACGTAATTCCGCTGTACATCCCCGAATGCGGCGAATGCGAATATTGCCACTCCACCAAATCCAACCTGTGCCAATCCATCGCCTCGACCGTATGGACAGGTTACATGCCAGACCATACGCGCCGCTTCACCTGCAAAGGGCAACCGATTTACCACTACATGGGCTGTTCCACGTTCTCGGAATACACCGTTGTGCCGGAAATTGCGTTGGCGAAAATCAACCCTGCCGCACCCTTGGATAAAGTTTGCTTGCTTGGTTGTGGTGTCACCACGGGGATTGGTGCAGTGCTGAATACCGCCAAGGTCGAGCCGGGTTCCACCGTTGCCGTATTCGGGCTGGGCGGCATCGGCCTGTCGTGCATTCAAGGCGCGGTCATGGCAAAAGCTGGACGCATCATTGCCATCGACATTAACCCCGGCAAGTGGGCAATGGCGCAAGCACTGGGCGCTACCGATTTCGTTAACCCCAAAGACGTGAACGGCTCCATCAGCGAATACATCAAGGAAATCACCAACGGCGGCGTGGATTACTCCTTCGAGTGCATCGGTAATGTCCACGTCATGCGTGATGCACTGGAATGCACGCACATGGGTTGGGGCGTTTCCACCGTAATTGGGGTGGCAGGCGCGGGGCAAGAAATTTCCACCCGCCCATTCAACCTCGTGGTGGGGCGTACTTGGAAAGGTTCAGCCTTCGGTGGTGTGAAAGGCCGCACGGAATTGCCGGGTTACGTGGAGCGTTACATGAGCGGTGAAATCGTGCTGGATAGCATGGTTACACACACCATGCCGCTGGACGACATTAACCGCGCATTTGATTTGATGCACAGCGGCGAAAGCATCCGTTCCGTGATTATTTTCTAACAGGTATTGGCATGAAGTTGATTGAAAGCATCAAGGAATTTGGCGGCTACCTCAACCGTTACACACATGATTCACTAGCGTGTGCTTGCCCCATGACCTTTTCGGTGTACTTACCGCCGCAAGCCGCGCACGGCAATGTGCCAGCTTTGTATTGGTTGTCTGGCTTGACCTGCACCGATGACAATTTCCGCGTGAAAGCAGGGGCGCAACGTTACGCCGCCGAACACGGCATTGCCCTGATTATCCCCGATACCAGCCCGCGCGGTGACTCCGTGCCGGATGTATCAGACCGCTACGATCTGGGGCAAGGTGCGGGCTTTTATGTCAATGCCATTCAATCACCGTGGGTGAAAAATTACCGCATGTACGATTACGTGGCGGAAGAGTTGCCTGCACTGGTGGAAAATCACTTGCCGCTGACTCCCGGCGTGAAATCCATCAGTGGGCATTCGATGGGCGGGCATGGCGCATTGATTTGCGCACTGAAGAATCCGGGCGCTTACCGCTCGGTTTCTGCCTTCGCGCCGATTTGCAATCCGGTAAACGGTGCATGGGGAAAGGGTTGTTTCTCTGCGTATCTGGGTGACAACACTTACTTGTGGGAAGCGTATGACGCGACGTGCTTGGTGCAAGCGGGTGCGCATGTGCCGGAAATATTGATTGACCAAGGCACAGCAGATGAATTCCTCGCTGAGGGACAATTGCTACCGGAAGTGTTCCAAACCGCTTGTTTGCAACTCAAGCAGCCGTTGTCACTACGGATGCAGGAAGGTTACGACCACAGTTACCACTTCATTGCGACATTCATTGGTGAGCACATCGCGTGGCACGCGCAGGCGTTGGGCAAGTAACGCCCCCGCCCGACCTTAATCAGCGAAGCGGATTTCCTTAATATTCCATTCCTGATCATTGGCACTCAGCACCAAACAGGAAGGCCCGCCGTGGTTGCGGGTCTGCCCTGCCGCACCGGGGTTCACCACCCACGGCGTCCCATTGCGGTCTTGCACCATCTTGTGGGTATGCCCATAGACAATGACCCGCGCATCGGGATGTTGCTGGCGCAGCGAATCGTGGCAAGGGGTGTGATGCCCGTGTTCATGCCCGTGTTCGATGCAGATTTTACCGCCCGGTAATGCCAACTCGCTGACCATCGGCAGGGGGAAATCCACCATGCAGCGTGGTTCGTTATTCCCCGCCACCGCAATCACGATGGAACTCTTGGGCTGCATGGCAGCTAATACATCTTCCCCGCAAATATCACCCGCATGGATGGCGTAATCGCACTCGCGGATAATGTCGATAATGCGCGGGTCAATATGCCCATGCGTATCGGAAATAATGGCAACAGAAACGTTCATTGGTTTACCCTAAAAGCTTATATTTGGGCGCGATTGTCGCGTGATGTCAGATGATGCGCAAGTTTCAGGGAATTAAAAGCAAAACCCCGACACAAGGCCGGGGTTTTGTATTCATGCCGAAGCAGGAGGGCTGGTATTACCAGCGGCTACCGCCACCGCCGCCGCCAAAGCCACGGTTTTCACGCGGAGCTTGTGGTTTAGCTTCATTAACTTTGATCGCACGACCATCCATATTGAACCCATTGAGTTCTTGGATAGCTTTTTGTGCTTCGCTGTTGCTGGACATTTCGACGAAAGCAAAACCTTTGCTTTGTCCTGTGTCACGGTCAGTAATTAGGTTGACGGAATCAATAGTGCCGCACTGACCAAACGCATCTTGCAGCGCTTGTTTAGTGATGGAATACGGTAAATTGCCGACGTAAAGTTTTGTACTCATATGACCTCCTAAGGGTTTTAGAGAACCGTTTAAGAGGATGCAGGCAGGATGCCTTCAGGCTCGTTAGAAACGATAGATGAAAAGAACCAGTATACAGGTATTCTGGGCGGTGGGAACCCCACAACCCAGAATAAACACAATTATATTGAGCAGTTATCCGAACCGCACAGGTCATTGCCCTTGTCAGCACCGCTTTCCAACGCTGCTTGGCGTTCTTCCTCAGCCTTTTTCAGATGCAGCTCAACCGCAGCGTTGTGACGTAACTCAATGATGTCTTTACGTTCTTCCCAACGTTTTTCCAACACATTCGCATGGGTCGGGATGGTTTGCTCATCAAACAGCACTTGGCGTAGCAAACGGAAGGCAAATTTTTGCAAAGCAACGTCATCTTGCAACGCCGCGTTGATTTCGTCACCCACGATGTAGACTTTGGCAAACGCCGGACTTTCCACAAAGCGGCGGAAACGGTCAATGTCGAAACTCGCCATGAAATACAACTGGAAGCTGAGCGGGTCTGGCTTACCAATCGCAGGGCCTGCTGATTTCTTTTTCAGCATCAACTGCATCCATTCGCGGTTGATTTCGTCGTATTCGGGAACGCCTTGTTGCTGGCGGTAATCACGGACAGTGATTGCCTGTTCGCTGTTCCAGCCTTGGCAATGGGCTTCCTTGTTACGGAAGTAATATTGCACATCATCGGATGAACCTTCCGCCCGGTGCGAAAGCAGCCCCAGCCCGTAATAACGGCAAGCCGCCGGACGGTCTTCATACACGCTGCACCCTTCTTCGCGCACAAACAGGCAAGTTTTGTTGTCGTCAGTACGCAGCTTGATGCCGGGTGTGCCTTGCCCATCCGCTTCAAACGGCACGGTATGCTTGTCGAGAAACTCGCTGGAAGTCATCCCCAAACGCTTTTTCAAACGCAGGATGTCATACGGCGCAAGGGTTACATCCGCCGCTTTACAACAAATATTGAAACAGGAAACACCGGGGTGGCAGTTAAACTGGATGGTGGTGTCATCCGTCAGCAGTTCAGGAATGAGGGAGCTTTGGAATTCCTCTGGAATGTCGAGTTTTTCAGCCATGATAATCGTTACCGGGGTGTGTACTGTGTAAAACGGGAAGTATAAAAAGAACTGCCCCTGTTCGCAAACAGAGGCAGCTTTCGTAGGGGCAGCGGGCTATCTTACAGCTCGAATGCAGGCAATTTCTTCGGCAGCAGCTCGTGCTTCAGCGTGACATACTTCGGCATACCATTTTCGTAAGGTGGATAATCTTCACCTTCGATCAGTGGTTGCAGGTATTCACGGCAAGCGTCAGTAATACCGTAGCCATCTTCGGTGATGTAATCCATCGGCATCATTTTTTCGACGTTGGCGATGTCTTTCAACTCACCAGAGCCAATGTGCCACGTGTACGGGTTGTTGGAATCACGGATAACCGCAGGCATGACGGAGTTTTTGCCTTCCAGCGCCAGCTCGACCGCTGCTTTGCCCAGCGCATACGCCTGTTCAACGTCAGACTTGGAAGCCAAATGACGCGCAGCACGTTGCAGGTAGTCGGCAACCGCCCAGTGGAATTTATAGCCCAGCGCATCTTTGATCATGTTGGCAACAACCGGAGCCGCACCACCCAATTGCGCATGACCGAAGGAGTCACGAGTGCCTTGTTCCGCCAAGAATGTCCCGTCTGGGTAATGGCAACCTTCAGAAACCACGATGGTGCAGTAGCCGTGCTTTTTAACTTTGGCATCAACCGTCGCGAGGAATTTTTCTTGGTTGAATTCGACTTCCGGGAACAGGATAACAATCGGAATATCGTTGTTGGCATCTGCTGCCAAACCGCCCGCTGCGGCAATCCAACCTGCGTGACGGCCCATAACTTCGATAACGAAAATCTTGGTCGAAGTCGCACACATGGAAGCTACGTCGTAGCTGGCTTCACGGGTGGAAACCGCGATGTACTTGGCAACGGAACCGAAACCAGGGCAGTTGTCAGTCACTGGCAGGTCGTTATCCACAGTTTTCGGTACGTGGATTGCTTGGATCGGAAAGCCCATTGCATCAGCAAGCTGAGAAACTTTCAGGCAAGTATCTGCGGAGTCACCGCCGCCGTTGTAGAAGAAATAGCCGATATTGTGCGCTTTGAACACTTCGATCAGGCGGTCATATTCGCGCTTGTTCTTTTCCAAGCTTTTCATTTTGTAACGGCAAGAACCGAACGCGCCGGACGGGGTATGGCGCAGCGCAGCTACGTCTTCGGCGGAAACCTTACTGGTGTCGATCAGGTTTTCCAGCAGCGCACCGATGATACCGTTTTGCCCGGCATATACTGTGCCGATTTTGTCGCTGTGTTGGCGGGCGGTTTCAATCACACCGCAGGCCGAAGCATTGATCACGGCGGTAACACCACCCGACTGTGCGTAAAAGGCATTCTTGACGGTCATAACAGAACTCCTATATTCAAAAACTCAAACTAACTTGTGGGAAAATGTTGTTTGCGCTCACTTTCGTGGTCTGCCTGCAAACGCAGCAGATAAAGCACGCAGTCGCCCAAATCGGTATATTCTTCAATACCAGTGCCATACTGGTCTTTGGCGGAATAGAAAAACTGCGAACGGTAGCGGCGCTCATCGGTGCTTTGGCGCTCGAATACCTTGGCGATGACGAAGTTACAATCTTCGTGCAGCCAATAAATCGCCGGGCACAGGGTTACGTCGCGGTCGTCTTTGTACAGGCGAAGCTCGACTTCCACCTCTTCGACCGTAACCTTGCCTTTGCCCCAACGCTCATCAACAGTCTGCTGGATGATTGTTTTCTCGTATGCAGAAAAATCCGGGATTGCCATGCTGCCTGCTACCTTGCCTTACGGTTAATGGATGGTTGCACCACCAACGTCGGGCGCACCGGAAGCGATGCCATGCAATAACTCATCTTTGCTCGCATCACGGATAGCAATAACCTTGACGTGGAAAGTCATGGTTTGCCCAGCAAATGGGTGGTTAGCGTCCAGCGTTACGCTTTCATCGGTAACGCTAGTCACTTTGAATGTTTTGATTTCGCCAGTTTCACTTTGAAACTGCGCTTCTGCCCCAACCCGACGGTAGGGTGGCGGTACATGCTCAATGTCTTGCACCAAAATCAGGTCAGCATCGGCTTCGCCCCATGCGCCATCGACAGCCGGAACGTCAACCGATACTTCATCGCCCACGCGGCAACCGACCAAGGCTTTTTCTACCACGTCATACAAGCGGTTATGACGCATGAACACCATGCTCAAGGGCAAATCCACTTGCTCCATGATGTCGCCATGACGGTCAGCAATGCGGTAAGTGAACTGGACTACTTTACCAGCAGCCACTTTTTCGGGAGATGCAGTCATTGTCGTTCCTAATGGTTGGGGTGGCGGTTGTCGGACTAATGCCCGACAACCTGAACGGTTAACCCAATGCCGCGAAAATATTGTCGCGGATGGAGTCAACTGAACCAATACCTTCAATACGGATGTAACGCGGTGCTTTGGCTTCGCCAGACGCTGCCCACGCAGAGTAATAGCCGATCAGCGGCGCAGTTTGCGCATGATAGACTTCCAAACGTTTCAATACGGTTTCTTCCGCATCGTCCGCACGTTGGATCAGGTCTTCACCAGTTTCGTCGTCTTTGCCTTCAACTTTCGGTGGGTTGAAAACGACGTGGTAAGTACGGCCTGAGGCCACATGCACACGGCGACCGCTCATGCGGCGCACAATTTCAGCGTCATCAACGGCAATTTCTACTACCGCGTCGATGTCCACGCCTTGGGTTTTCAGCGATTCAGCTTGCGCCAAAGTGCGTGGGAAACCGTCAAACAGGAAACCGTTGGCGCAGTCTGCTTCCGCAGTACGCTCTTTGACCAGACCAAGGATGATTTCATCAGAAACCAAGCCGCCTGCGTCCATCACTTTTTTCGCGGCAATGCCCATCGCAGTGCCCGCTTTAACGGCGGCACGTAACATGTCGCCTGTGGAAATCTGAGGGATGTTGTATTTTTCTTTGATGAACCCAGCTTGGGTTCCTTTGCCCGCGCCGGGGCCTCCTAATAGGATTACTTTCATACGCAAACTCCTCTCCAAAACTTTGCTACTGTGGATATAAATCAGGGCATCATGAGATGCCCTGATTTGGCCTAAACCCGATATTAAGGTTTAGTGCTATTTCTAAGCAAGCCCTTAATTAGTGGGCGGCTGGCTTGAACAGCTTAGACTTGTCTACCAGGTCTTTGTGAGCGCGTTTGAACACGTTCCAAGTCTTGGTGTTTTTGTCGTAAACAGAGTTTACGAAGCAATGCCAGTTTTCTTCGTCTACTAGGTTGTAGTCCATACGGTAGTAGAAACCAGGGTAACGGCTTTCTTTACGGAACTGGATGTGCTTCATGTGAGCTTCCGCCGTCAGGATACGGTGGTAGTTTTCCCATGCGCGGAGCAGTTCGTGCAGGTCTTTTGCACGCATCTTCTTCGCGTCTTCTTTCAGCATACCCAGCTTCTCTTCTGCCACTGCCAACATGTGACCGTTGGTGGTGTAGTAAGTCGCAACGCCTGCTACATATTCGTCCATGATTTTTTGCAGACGGAACTGCAACATACGTGGAGTGATGTAGTGTGGGTTCACATCAATCGCAGTGGTGTAATCCTTGTGCTCAAGGAAAGTACGTACTGGTTGATAGATTTCGTTAACCAAGTCTTCAACGGAAGTGTCCAGTGTAGGAACCCAGTCTTTGTTGTCCATAACGAACTTAACCATAGACTGTGCACACATACGGCCTTCAGTGTGTGAACCGGAAGAGAACTTGTGACCAGATGCGCCAACGCCGTCACCCGCTGTGAACAGACCACGTACCGTAGTCATGGAGCGGTAGCCCCAGTTCCAGCCTTCTGGCAGATGAGCAGGGATCAGGTGTTTATCTGGATGTTCTTCAGTCGTTGGTGCGCCAACGTCATCTGGACCAGAAGCCCAAATACCGCAGCAGCCTGAGTGTGAACCCAGCAGGTACGGTTCGGTAGGCATCAGTTCAGAGTTTTTCTTTTCTGGTTCGATGTTTTCACCAACCCAGATACCGCACTGACCGATACACATGTCAAGGAAGTCTTCCCACGCTTCTGCTTCCAAGTGCTTTACTTCACGAGGAGTCAGGGTTTCACGCAGTTTAGCAAGAGCGGTAACGGTGTCCATATAGATTGGGCCGCGACCTTCTTTCATTTCCTTGAGCATCAAGTGGTTACGCAAGCAAGATGCTGGAACTGCTGCTTGACCATACGGAGGATAGTCGTTCAGCAATTCTTTGTTCTTGGTCATGTAGACTTCGCCGTAGGCGTTAGTCGCTTGAGCTTTGAACAGCAGGAACCATGCGCCAACCGGACCATAGCCGTCTTTGAAACGTGCTGGAACGAAACGGTTTTCCATCATGGTCAGTTCTGCACCGGCTTCAGCAGCCATGGTGTAGGTGGAACCTGCGTTCCATACTGGATACCATGCACGGCCTTGGCCTTCACCAACGGAACGTGGACGGAAGATGTTTACGCAACCACCGGCTACCAGCAGGCAAGCCTTGAATTTGTAAACGAATACTTTGTCTTCACGGGTAGAGAAGCCAACAGCACCAGCAACGCGGTTTTTGTCGTTAGCGTCGTTGACGAGCTTAACGATGAATACACGTTCTTGAATGTTGTCAGAACCCAGTGCTTTCTTAGCAGCTTCAGCAACGATCCATTTGTAGGATTCGCCGTTGATCATGATCTGCCATTTACCGGAACGGACTGGATCGCCGCCGTCTTTCAACAGCTTGCCGCCTTCTTTCGGCCACTGAGCACCGTCAAAACGTTCGCCGTTGACTGTTTTCCAGATTGGGAGACCCCATTCTTCAAACAGGTGGACGGAATCGTCAACGTTACGGCCTAAGTCGTAAGCCAAGTCGTCACGGGTGATACCCATCAGGTCGTTGGAGACCATACGGGCGTAGTCCGCTGGGTCTTGGTTTGGACCGATGTAAGTGTTGATCGCAGACAGACCTTGTGCAACTGCACCGGAACGGTCCATTGCCGCTTTGTCAACCAGCTTAACAGTGATGTCAACGCCAGCGTCTTTCGCAGCGCCGATCCACGGCATGATTTCATAAGCCGCGCCGCACGCAGCCATACCGCCACCGATGATGAGGATGTCGACTTCTTCTTGGACAACCTCTGGATTACCAAATGTACCTGCCATTTGTGTTTCCTCAATACTTAAAAGTTAATAACGAAGCGTCAATTACTTGCAGATCAGTTCAGCCGGGTTGCCAGCGCGGTAGCCGCCCATGACATCGCGGGTCAACAGTGCTTTACCCAAGTTAGCCAGATCAGCTTTAGGCTTGCCGCCGTAGCAATCAATGGAACCTTCTGGGGTAGTGCGGATCGGGAACTTGAAACGCTTTTGAACGCCGTTACGGAATTTGATAGACCACATGATGGAATCTTGACCGCGCAAAGGCTGTACAGAACCGCCGAGTGGAACAACGTCAGCATAGTGACGTGCTTCGATAGCGTTCTGAGGGCAGATTTTGACGCAGGAATAGCATTCCCAGCACTGGTCTGGCTCTTGGTTGAACGCTTTCATCGCGTGACCAGTAGAAGAGCCGTCAACGTCCAGCTTCATCAGGTTGTGTGGGCAGATGTACATGCAAGCGGTGCGGTCGCCGCCTTTGCAGCCATCGCATTTGTCAGTACGTACAAACGTAGGCATTGCGTAACTCCTTGAAAAAATATTGTATTGCTACACTCGGTTACTAAAACTCAACCGGCGGTAGCCGACAGCCTTTTAAGCAAAAGCCTGCTGGCTACCACCAGCGATACTACTTGTCGGGAACTTACTTTGCAGAGTGCCCAGACATTTTAATTTCGACTTTGATCTTAGCCGTTTTCACTTTGATAATAATCGATCAGGATCTGAGCCACTTCAGGACGAGAAAATTCCTTGGGTGGTGCAATGCCCTGACCAAGCATTTCACGAACTTTAGTACCAGAAAGAAGTACAAAATCTTCCTTCTTATGATCCGGTGCTTCACACATCATCACAACCTTATCCAACTTTTTGGAGTAAGCCGTGTGGTCTGCGCGGAAGATTTCGATCTTAAGGGCATCCTTAGGGACTTCCTTATCGAAAATTTCCTGAGCATCAAATGCACCGTAATGATCACCAACACCCGCATGGTCACGACCAATAATGAAATGTGTCGCCCCCATGTTTTGGCGGAATACGGCATGTAATACAGCTTCTTTTGGACCCGCATACAACATGTCGAAACCGTAACCCGTTACCATCGCGCTGTTCGGCGGGAAATACAGCTCAACCATCTTGCGGATTGCGGCATCACGTACCGGGGCAGGAATGTCGCCTTTCTTCAGCTTGCCCAACAGCATGTGGATGACCAAGCCATCACAGCCGAGACGATCCATCGCCATGTGGCACAGTTCTTCGTGCGCTAGGTGCATCGGATTACGGGTCTGGAAGGCAACGACCTTCTTCCAGCCACGTTCGGCAATTTCGTTGCGGATTTCAACAGCAGTACGGAAAGTATCCGGGAACTCGCTCTGGAAGTAGGAGAAGTTCAGTACCTTGATCGGCCCTGACAGGCAAACCTTGCCTTGGGAATTGAACGTATCCGCGCCGATATGCGCTTCACCTTCAGCAGGACGATAAATCTGCTGGGTCATGGTAGCCATTTCTTCGTCGGTGAATGCTTCAACAGCTTCCACATCCATCACAGCCAAAACCGGATTACCGCTAACATTGGGGTCTCTCAGCGCGATACGATCGCCTGCTTTGATACTACCAGCATCTTCAACCAGATTGAGAACGGGTGTCGGCCAGAACAGACCCGACGTGGTATGCATATTATTAGCGACCGACAATGCATCAGCTTTATTCATGTAGCCAGTAAGCGGATTGAAGTAGCCACCAGCGAGCATGACAGCATTCGCAGCAGTGGCAGAGCTAACGACAATGGATGGCAATCCTTCAGCTTCTTGTTGCAACGCTGTTCGCTCAGCGGCATCTGATACGTACAGTGGATTCAGTTCGTCGGAACCATGTGGTGCTACTAACTTAGGCATGGGTATGCATATTCCTGATTAATAAGTTTCCACCAGCGCATGACCAGAAAAATAATCTATCAGCCATAGAAAATTTTCATTAGTCACGTACCAAGAATTTTGAACATGCACACTTTATACACTTTTAGTGCGCAATCCTATGAGTTTGTTCTTGTTGGTGCATAAGTAAAACTTATAAACTGGCTTTATATGGCATTAATTAAATAGAAATTCACCACATCCTAACACGCTAATAATTGCACAGATTATTAGCAGACTTTTTTACTATGTTATTGTAATTGCATGAATTACAATGATGTTTTTGCCTTAACCAGCCGTTGCAGCCAGACATCCAAACCTTGGGCGTTCAGTTCGGCATCAACGGCTAATAGGCTCCTTATATCCCCTTCGGACAGGTCAGTTCCGGCCTTAAATATCTCTTCAAGCCACATGCTTAAAATTTGTTCTCGCAAGCGTCCTACCCTGCCTGCTGGCGCATCCAGTTCGGCATGTGCTAAGCCACTGAGCTTGTTAATACTAATGCGCATGTCATGCAGCAAACGAGATACTTCGGTAACACGCCCGTAATGGGTTAATAACATGGCAGAAGGGTGCAAAGCTTCCAGCTTATCGAGGCTGTCATGCCACTCGCTGGGGGAAAAAGCTACAGGGGTAGTCGGGGCAAATATCCATGCGCCTTTTTCAGTGTCAAACTCACGGTAAGAGATGCCGAAAGTATCGCCCGTAAAGCAAGCGGCACTGCGCTGATCAAAGATACAGCCATGATGGTTAGCGTGCCCCGGCGTATCGTAAAAAACCAAGGTACGACCGTTGAGGTCAATCTGGTAGCCATCAGTAGCATTAATGACACGCTCTTCGGCAATCGCCACCAATTTGCCGTAATCTTTAGCAAAACCTTCCTCGCCGTACACCACTGTCGCCCCCGCCTGTAGCTTGGAAGGATCAATCATGTGCCGCGCACCTTTGGGGTGCACAATCAAGGTCGCATTCGGGCAACGCGCCATCAATTCCCCCGCGCCCCCGGCATGGTCAAGATGCACATGGGTGGGAATGACGTAACGGACATTTTCAGCAGCAAGCCCCAGTTCCGCCAAAACTTCCAGCAAGGACGGGATCGTATGGTAAGTGCCGGTATCAATAAAAGCAGCGGCATCACCTTCCCTGACCAAATAACAAGCCGCCATCTGCGGACGGTAAAGGTCAGTGTCTATGCAGTAAATGCCGTCGCCAAGGTCTTGATAACGTGCTGCCATCTGCTTGCTCCCGTAATGTGTTGCGATGCAGCAGTATAGCCCGAAATGCGGGGAATTTGTCTTCCCCACAAGCGTTTTGCGTATAATTGGGCAACCCACAGTTAATACTTAAAGCCTTTCAGGAGGAACCTATGGCACGCACACCTTCCACCATGCTGGAACTCGGCACTGATGCCCCCGATTTTGCCTTACCTGAGCCTGCCACCGGGCGGGTGGTAGCCAAGCAAGACTTTAACGGCAAGCCCTTGCTGGTGGCTTTCATCTGCAACCATTGCCCTTATGTGATCCTGATCCGTGAAGTGTTTGCGCAACTGGCGAAAGATTATCAGCAACGCGGCGTGGCAGTGGTTGCTATCAATGCCAATGATGTTGCCAATTACCCGGACGATAGCCCGGCAAAGATGGTAGAGGAAGTGCAAAACCACGCTTACACTTTCCCCTATTTGTACGATGAAACACAGGCGGTGGCAAAAGCCTACCAAGCCGCGTGTACGCCTGACTTGTACTTATTTGACGCCCAGCACAAGCTGTATTACCGGGGGCAATTCGATGCTGCCCGCCCCGGCAACGCTGTGCCAGCAACAGGTAGTGACCTGCGCCAAGCGCTTGAGCAGATGCTGGATGGCGCATCCCCACCCGATGCGCAGACCCCATCCTTGGGCTGCAACATCAAGTGGAAAGCCGGAAACGAGCCGGACTACTACGGGCACTAAACGGGGCAGTTAACCGCCGTTATTGCCACCGTGACCACCCGGCGTCAGCTTCCAGATGTCGCGGTTATATTCCAACATGGTGCGGTCAGTGGAGAAGAAGCCACTGGATGCGGTATTGAGGATACTCATGCGTGTCCAGTGGGCTTGGTCTTGCCACGCCCGTGATACCTGATCCTGCATATCCACGTAGCTGCGGAAGTCTGCCAGCGTCATCCACGGGTCGTTAGGACTGAGGATCGCGTCCAGCACCATGTCGAAAATGCCCGGTTCACACGGGTTGAAATGTCCACTGCGCAACCATTCGATAACCCCACGCAGGTCATCGTCGCGTTCTACATACGTCCACGGACGGTAATCACGGCGCAAGTCATCCACTTCGTTGGCACGCAAGCCAAACAGGAAGAAGTTTTCTTCCCCTGTCGCTTCGAGGATTTCGATATTCGCGCCGTCATACGTACCGATGGTGAGTGCGCCGTTCATCATGAATTTCATGTTACCCGTGCCGGACGCTTCTTTACCAGCAGTGGAAATCTGCTCGGAGAGGTTCGCTGCCGGAGCAATGATTTCCATGCTGGAAACGCGGTAGTTGGGGATGAAAGCGACTTTCAGCCTGCCATCCACTTCCGGGTCGGTGTTAACGACTTCCGCCACGGCATTGACCAGCTTGATGATGCGTTTCGCCATCACGTAACCGGGTGCAGCTTTACCACCAATCAGCACGCAACGGTCAGCCCAGTTTTCCAGCTTGCCCAACTTAACGCGGCGGTAGAGGTGGATAACGTGCAGGATATTGAGCAACTGGCGTTTGTATTCATGAATACGTTTAACCTGCACATCGAATAACGCAGACGGGTTGAAATCGACCCCGCATTCCTTTCTCACCAGATCAGCCAGCCGTTGCTTGTTGGCGTGTTTAACCTCCAACCATTGGGCGTGGAAATCGGCGTGTTCTTCGCTAGCCAGCGGTTTAAGTTTTTCCAATTGGCTGAGGTCAGCAATCCAGCCTGTGCCGATTTTACTGCTGATCAGCTCGGTCATGCCGGGGTTAGCGTGTGCCACCCAGCGGCGCGGGGTAACACCGTTGGTTTTGTTATTGAACTTTTCCGGCCACAATTCGCAGAAATCACGGAACAGGCCATCAATCAACAATTGCGAGTGCAATGCCGCCACACCATTGATGGAGAAACTGCCCACGATCGCCAGCCATGCCATACGCACTTGGCGTACCGGGCCTTCTTCGATGATCGACATGCGGCGTTGGCGTTCGGTATCGCCGGGCCATTTCATCGACACTTCGCGCAGGAAGCGGGCATTGATTTCGTAAATGATTTCGAGAATGCGCGGCAACAGTTTTTCAAACAGATGGACAGGCCAACGTTCCAGCGCTTCCGGCAGTAAGGTGTGGTTGGTGTAAGCCATGCAATGGGTGGTAATGTTCCACGCTGCCTCCCACGTCAGCCCTTTCTTATCCACCAGAATGCGCATCAGTTCGGCGACCGCCACCGTTGGGTGGGTGTCGTTCATCTGGAACACGTTTTCAGCGGCAAACTTGTTGTAATCGGTGTTGCCTTGGCGTTCCCACATGCGTACCGCATCTTTGAGGCTGGCGGAAGCGAGGAAATATTGCTGGCGCAGGCGCAGTTCCTTGCCATTTTCGCTGCTGTCGTTGGGGTACAGCACCATCGAAATGTGTTCGGCGTGGTTTTTCGCTTCCACCGCTTCGGTGTAACTGCCCGCATTGAATTCGTCGAGGTTGAATTCGTCAGTCGCCGTAGCCTTCCACAAGCGTAGGGTGTTGACCGTCTGGTTTTGGTAGCCTGCAATCGGCATGTCAAACGGGATCGCCAATACGTCATCGCCACTGATCCAACGTACCCGACGTGTGCCATGCTCATCCACGTAATGCTCGGTATGACCACCGAACTGGACACGCTGGCGGTATTCGGCACGTTCCACTTCCCACGGATGCCCATCACGCAACCAATGGTCAGGGTCTTCGACCTGATAGCCGTGTTCAATGCGCTGGCGGAACATGCCGTATTCGTAACGGATACCATAACCCACCACCGGCAGACGCAAAGTGGCGCAACTGTCCATGAAACACGCTGCCAGCCGCCCTAAACCGCCATTACCCAAACCCGCATCCGGCTCTTGGGACGAAACTTCTTCCATATCCGTGCAGTAATTCAGCAATGCCTGTTCGGTGGCATTACCAATCCCCATGTTCAGCAGGTTGTTGCCCAAGGAACGCCCAATCAGGAATTCCAGCGACATGTAATAAGCACGGCGCTTGCCCGGTTGCAGGTACTCGCCCCACGTACCGCGCCAGTCAACTGTCAAACGGTCACGCAAGGTATAAGCCAACGCCTGATACAAATAAACTGGCGGGCAGCCCTGAAAGCGCCCCAAATGGTAGGACAGGTAACGCTGGAAATCACTGCCCAGCGACTCCGCATCATTCGGTAACGGGTCAAGCGGGACTGGCACATACGGAATATGCGTAGAAAGGTGCGAGGTCATAGAATCTCCTGATTATCGTTGTGGCTAGCCGTGGCTGCGGTAAATGTCCAAGTATTGCGCAGCGCTGTTCGACCAACCAAAATCCTGCTGCATTCCGGTCGCTTGCAGTGCATCCCAAACCGCAGGCTGGGCAAAACAATCCAACGCCCGGCGCACGGTGCGGCTAAAGTCGCGGGAACTCGGCTCGTGGAAGACAAAACCGTTGGCCTTACCACTTTGTACATTTTGCGGGCTAGCATCCGTCACGGTATCTGCCAAACCGCCGGTATGGAACACAATCGGCGGTGTTCCGTAGCGTAAGCTGTACATCTGGTTCAAACCGCATGGCTCAAAGCGCGAAGGCATCAGGAACATATCCGCCCCCGCTTCCAGCAAATGGGCAAGCTGCTCGTCGTAACCGATGAACACAAATACCCGCTCTGGGTATTCCGCCGCCAGTTCATGCAAGCGCTGCTCGAAATAACCGTGGCCTGCACCGATCAGCACGAAACGCGCCTCGGTATCTGCCAACAGGCCGGGAATGGCATTGATCACCAGATCAACACCTTTTTGTTCCACCAAACGGCTGACCATACCCAGCAACGGGTATTGCAAGTGCGAACCCGGATTGCTCACGCCGAAACGTTTCAGCAACTCGCGCTTGTTCACGCTTTTGCCCGGCTCCGCCTGCTTGGTGAAATACCAGCCCGCTAAGGCCGGGTCAGTTGCCGGGTTCCACACATCCATGTCGATGCCATTGAGGATGCCGTGCAATTTGTAAGCGCGTGATTGCAGCAAGCCATCCAAACCGTAACCGAATGCCGGAGTACAAATTTCCTTGGCATAGGTCGGGCTGACCGTTGTTACTGCGTCTGAATAGACAATGCCCGCTTTGAGCATGGAAAAGCCGCCGTAAAATTCCACCCCTTCCGCTGACCACCAATGGCTAGGCAATTGCAGTGCGGTAAAATCAGCTTGCGAAAAATGCCCGCCGTAAGCCAGATTGTGGATGGTGAATACCCGTTGTGGGCGCTGCGGCAACATTTCCAAAAATGCTGGAACCAGCCCAGTTTGCCAGTCGTGCGCATGTACCACCTCCGGCGTCCACCCCAAACCTAACGCATCACGCGCCAATTCGGCGGCAACACGGGCAAACACGGTGAAACGCTCGGCATTATCCGCCCAATCATAGCCATTGGCTTGCAGGTACGGGTTGCCGGGGCGGTCAAACAAGGCTTGGCAATCCACCAGCCATAAGGGGAAGGGGTAATCTGGGTGTTCTGCTTGCAGGATGCGCACGCTGTGGACACGGTTTGCCCCTTGCACCTCCAGCCATCCCAAGATACGCACGCTCGCTAGCTTGCGTAACAAGTCACGGTAAGCAGGCAGCAACAAACGCACGTCGACCCCTTCTGCCTGCAAAGCGCAGGGCAAACTGTAGGCAACATCCCCCAGCCCACCCGTTTTTACCAACGGGAAGGCTTCACTGGCAACAAACAATAATTTCATCAGCTACTTTGCAGGAACAAGGCCGCCAGCGGCGGCAGGGTTACTTCCACCGAATGCTCAAAGCCCATCCACGGATGGGATTGCACCGGAATAATGCCCGCATTGCCACAGTTACTGCCCCCGTAGTATTCCGAATCGGTATTCAGCACTTCACGGTAACTGCTGGCAGCGGGTACACCGATACGATATTGGTAACGGGGTACGGGTGTAAAGTTTAACAATACAATTAACTTATCTTCTGGCCTTTCACCGTGACGGATCAGGCTCAACACCGACTGGTCGGAGTCGTGGCAATCCACCCATTGGAAACCACGCCCATCGAAATCAAACTGGTGCAACGCGGGCTGTTCCCGGTACAAACGGTTCAAATCCGCCACCAACTGACGGATGCTGGCGTGCGCCGGGAAATTGCATAATGCCCAATCCAGTTCACGTTTCACATTCCACTCTGCCCACTGCCCGAACTCACTGCCCATGAACAACAGTTTCTTGCCGGGATGCGCGTAATGCCACGCATAGAACAAGCGCAGGTTAGCAAATGCCTGCCAGTAATCACCGGGCATTTTGTCCAGCATACTGTGTTTCAGATGCACCACTTCGTCGTGTGACAGCGGCAGCACGAAGTTTTCCGAATAGGAATACATCTGGCTGAAGGTCAGCAGATTGTGGTGGTATTTGCGGTGTACCGGGTTTTGCTCAATGTACTTGAGGTTGTCGTTCATCCAACCCATGTTCCATTTCATGCTAAAACCCAAGCCGCCGATTTCCACCGGACGCGATACCGCAGGCCACGCAGTAGACTCTTCTGCAATCGTGAGGATGCCGGGGAAATAGCCATGCACTACCGCGTTCATTTCACGCAGGAAGGCAATGGCTTCGATATTTTCACGTCCGCCGTATTGGTTGGGCAGCCATTCCCCCGCCTTCCGGGAGTAATCCAAGTACAGCATCGAGGCAACCGCATCCACGCGCAGCCCGTCGATGTGGAATTCCTCAATCCAGAACAGCGCGTTGGACAGCAGGAAGTTTTTCACCTCGTTGCGCCCAAAATCGAAAATCAGCGTGCCCCAATCCTGATGTTCGCCGCGTCGTGGGTCAGCGTGTTCGTACAGCGGCTCGCCCGTAAACCTTGCCAGTGCAAAATCATCTTTGGGGAAATGCGCCGGAACCCAATCCAACAGCACCCCAACTCCCGCCATGTGGCAAGCATCCACGAAGGCACGGAAACCATCCGGCGTGCCGTAACGCGCGGTCGGTGCGTAATAGCCAGAAACCTGATAACCCCATGATTCATCCAGCGGGTGTTCCGCCACAGGCATCAGCTCAATATGGGTGTAATTCAGCTCGGTGATATAGGGAACCAAGCTAGCTGCCAGCTCTTCCCAAGTATAGAAACGCCCATCCGGGTGCTTACGCCACGAACCGGGGTGTAATTCATAAATGCTGACTGGCTGATGTTGCCAATCAAACTGTTCGCGTGCCGCAATCCATGTACCGTCCTGCCATGCATAAGCGTCAGTCGTGGGGACACAGGAAGTCGTTTCCGGGCGCATAAACATCTGCTGCGCATACGGGTCAGTCTTTTTAACAATCACATCATGACGGTTAAGGATTTCGTATTTGTAAGAGACCCCCGCTTGCAAGCCGGGGATAAACAATTCCCAAATGCCCGAATCGCCCCGGATACGCATAGGGTGGCGACGCCCGTCCCACGCATTGAAATCACCAATGACGCTGACCCGTTGCACTGCCGGAGCCCATACCGCGAATAAGCAACCGTCTATGCCATCCACTTCGGTTTGGTGCGAACCCAGCACTTTCCACGCATGATGATGACGCCCTTCCCGCAATAAATGCAGGTCAAGGTCGCCAATTTGCGGGGCAAAGGTGTACGGGCAAACCGCATCGTGCCAGTTACCCGCTTCTTTATCCTGCCAACGTAAGGCAGGGTGATCGGCAGGTTTGGCAGGCGACGGCAACTGCGCTTCAAAGCAATCGGAACCTTCGATGCGCGACATTACCCCCAGCCCTTCGGCCTCAACGGCTTCTGCTGCTGGCATAAAGGTACGCAACACCCAAGAACCTTCTGGCAACGGATGCCACCCTAGCCAATCAAACGGGTCGTGGTGTGTACCTTGTTGTATCCGACGCAAATTTTCGCTCATGTCTCTGGTGTCCCTGTAATTTATTATGCAATTCTGATGCCAGAGCCTCTGGAATATCTGCCCATGCAAATTGCCAGAGCCAATTACCATCCACCGTTCCCGGCACATTCATGCGGGCTTCGCTGCCCAGATGCAGCAAATCCTGTAAAGGGATAACTGCCAGTAGTGCCTTGCTTGCCAAGATGATGTCGAGCATCGCATTTGTTAGCCCTGCCGGATCGGTAATGTTGAGCACTTGCATAACGTGCTGTTGCATTGCCGCATCCAAACTGGTGAACCAGCCCAGCAGGGTGTCATTGTCGTGCGTGCCAGTGTAATACACGGTGTTTTCACGCACATTCTGTGGTTTGTGGGGGTTGTCCTCGAAGTGGTCGAAGCCAAATTGCAGCACGCTCATGCCCGGCAAGCCATACTTGTCGCGCAAGGCGGTGACATCCGACGTAATCACCCCAAGGTCTTCAGCCACCAGCGGGATATTTCCCCACTCGGCTTGGATACTGGCTAACATGGCGTCACCCGCCACCGCTTGCCAATAGCCATTAATGGCGGTTTCTTCCGTCGCAGGAATCATCCAACTGGCTGCCAAGCCCCGGAAGTGGTCAATGCGCACCAAATCGAAGAACTCAAAGTGGTATTGCAAGCGTTGTTTCCACCACAGAAAGTTTTCCGCCTGCATTTGTTCCCAGTTATAGTGCGGATTGCCCCAGCGCTGCCCCGTTTCGGAAAAGTAATCCGGCGGTACGCCCGTGACGAAGGTTGGTGTGCCGGTTTCATCCAGCAAGAAACGTTGTGGGCTTGCCCATACATCCGCACTGTCGTAAGCCACGAAAATCGGCATATCACCGAACAGGTACACGCCCTTCGCCGTGGCGTACTGGCGTAATGCTTGCCATTGGCAATAACACTGGTATTGCTCGTCAATGATGGCGGCAAGTGCTTCCGCATAATCGCCGCGTGCTTGAAACAGGGCTTGCTGATCGCGGCTACGGAAGGCGGCAGGCCAAGCGCTCCATTCTTGCCCTCGGAACTGCTGTTTCAGCACCATGAATAGCGCGTAATCTTCCACCCAATGCTTTTGGGCTTCGTACCAATCCTCGAAAGAAACCCCTCCCAACCTCCCCTTATCAGGGGAGGAGACGGGAGCGAGTTCTTCAAACAAATTCGGATTTACCGCAAATGCCGATGCGCATTGGTACGGCGAAAGCCCGGTCAACGGCACGCCCAGCGGCAACATCTGCCAGACACTTACTCCCGCTTGCGCTAGCCAATCAACCCAGCGGTAAGCATCCGCATCCAATTTCCCGGAAGGCAAGGAAGTCGGGTGCAACAACACACCCACTGCACACCCAAGCTGTTGCAAGGTACTCATGCCACGTTCCTGCGCATCGTACCTGCATTTTCAGCACTGCCACCGCCTTGCGAAACCGGCTTATCCAGATACGCAGGCGCTTCCAGACCCAGCAAGGTGTAAAGCTTGCGTAACTGCCGCCGGTACAGGCGCTCGAAATCACGCACGCTGTCCGATGGATTGTAATCCCCAAACCACCAGAACCAGTCGGAACCTTCGCATACACCCAATTGACGGCTGGCAAGTTCCTGTTGTTTAGCATCCAGTGTCCCGGCTGCCATCACTTCATCAAAGCTGCTTTTCGCCTCGACCAAATAATCCCAACCCCGGTTTTTGTCGGAGGAACCAATCCACGTCGAGAATGAACCATACACCCAACTTCCCGCACACAAAGCAGGCATCGGGCGGGTAGGCAACTCGCTCGCCTGTGCAAATGTGGTCACGTTAATCTGGTCAGAATGGATCAGCGCGGTATACAGCGCATCAAGGAAATACGAGCCGTTATTGGGGTAATATTCCCACGCATTCTCGCCATCCAAAATGATCGAAACCACTTTTTCTGATGCGTGATGGTTGAGGAATACCGCGATATTTTCCAAATGCTGGACGAAATCACCCACCGCATCGCGGGCGTGCCAATCGCTGTACTTAAAACCAATCAGGTCAGACAAACCATCATCGCGGAAAAACAAGCGTACATCACTGTCCGGTTGCTGGTAAGGCACAAACAGGCTGCGTTTGCTGTGTTCGTCTTCGCCGTCGTAACCGGACAGGCGGCAACTGTTACGCCACACCCCTTCCCCAGAAGCCGTCCAGCGGATGCCGAATTCATCCAGCAAGCTCACCGCATCATCGCTGACGCCACCTTCTGACAGCCACACGCCTTGCGGTTTCATGCCGAAATAATGCTCGAACACATCAATGCCGCGCTGCAAATGCCAACGGGAACGCTCTTGCCCACCGGGATAGTTCTCGGCGTGTGGCATCGGGGCATCCGGCAGGGAACAACGCATGTTCTGGAAATCATTCAGCAGCGGCACAATCGGGTGCATGTAAGGCGTCATCGACAATTCGACTTGCCCACGTTCCGCCAAGACACGGTAGCGCGGAATCAGCCCTGCCAAACAATCACTGATTACGCCCAGCAACTCACGCCGGTCAGCCAAGGTGTATTCCGCACCTTGTTTCATTAAGCGCTGCACGACAGGCAAATCTTGCAAAGACTGCCCTAACCACGCCAAGTGATACCACGTCAGCAAGTCCAAGAAGTACTGCTCACTCAGGTAACTCAACGGGCAACGGAAACGTTGGCTTCCAACCCCCGTTTCATCCGTCGCGCCAATCATTTTGAACAAGCGCTGGAACGGCAGGTGCGGGTGGATCATACGTGGCGCGTGGCAACGTTGGCATTCGGCAATCAGCTCGGTGCGTGCTTCCTTGCTGCTGGGAATCGGTTCCACCCCCGCCAAAAGGTTCAGCAACTTATCTTGCATCGGCGTACCTGATTGCAAGAAAGCTTTCAACTGACGGGCATAATCATCCAACTGCTCCAACAGTACCGGGGCAAAATTTACTACAGCTTGCATACGCGGATGGCGTTCCAAATGGAATGCCATATCGCTGTAATCCTTCATCCCATGCAGGTATACCCACGGCAGGCGATAATCGCCATCTAAGCCATCCCGATACCACGGCTGGTGCATGTGCCAGCATAAAACGACGTTCAACTGGCCATACGCCATAATGTATCCTTGTCACGATTACGCAAATTTTGTCCCATCATCTCTGCCGTCACCAGCACAATACCTTCATCCGTCACATGGAAACGCTTGCGGTCAAGCTCTAAATCTTCACCGATGATAGTCCCGTCTGGAATCACCGTTCCCTTATCAATGATCGCCCGGCTAATCCGGCAGCGCTCACCGATACTGACTTTAGGCAGGATCACGCTATCCTTGACGATGCTGTATTTTTCAATCGTAGAAGCGAAAAACACCATAGAACGTTTCACCCGCGCCCCCGACAAGATGCAGCCTGCCGAAATCAGCGAATCAATCGCCTCCCCACGGCAACCTTCATCGTCGAAAATGAATTTAGCGGGTGGGTATTGCGCTTGGTATGTCCACACCGGCCAGTCACGGTCATACAGGTTCAACTCGGGATCGACCGCGCACAGTTCCATGTTCGACTGCCAGTAGGAATGCACCGTACCCACATCACGCCAATACCCCGGTTCCCCGGTCTCCTTACGGAAGGGGTAAGCCATCGCTTTGGCACGGTGAATGTTGGAAGGGATAATGTCCTTACCAAAGTCGCGCGAAGAATGCATTTTAGACGCATCTTCATGCAGCACGCGGTAGAGGAAATCCCGCGAGAAGATGTAAATGCCCATCGACGCCAGTGCCACACCGGGTTTGCCAGGAACTTCTTCTGGGTGGGCGGGCTTTTCCACAAACTTGGTAATGCGCGTGTCCTCGTCTATCGACATGACACCGAAGCCTTTGGCTTCTTCCACCGGCACTTCGATACAGCCCACGGTGAAATCCGCACCCGTTTCATGGTGATGGATCAGCATCTTGGAATAGTCCATCGTGTATATGTGGTCGCCGCCCAGCACCAGAATGTATTCCGGGTCATGACGTTGCACGATGTCGATATTTTGGAACAGCGCATCTGCCGTCCCCTGATACCATTCTTTTTTCGCGGTACGTTGCTGGGCTGGCAGGATTTCCACAAACTCACCGATTTCAGCCCGCATGAAACCCCACGCACGTTGCAAATGGCGGATCAGCGAGTGCGATTTGTATTGCGTCAACACCCCAATGCGGCGGATGCCCGAATTCACACAGTTGGACAGGGCAAAGTCGATAATGCGGTACTTGCCCCCAAATGGCACAGCGGGTTTCGCACGCCACATGGTCAAGTCTTTCAGACGTGAACCTTCACCACCCGCCAGCACCAGCGCCAGTGTCCTGCGGGTCAGTTCCGTCACCATTTTCGGCTCAGTGTAATAGCGGTACAGCTTGGCCTGCTGATTCTTATCCAAGGTCATATTATTCCTTCCTCATTCGCATATCAGTTATGTGTGGTGTTCATTGCCGCCGCCAATGCCCCTTGCAAGCCCAGCCGCGTGTTAGTAATCAGGTAAATGGGCATTTGCTGCACCAAAGCCGACATCCTGCCCTTGTCAAAACAGGCATCCAGAAAACGTTGTGTCTGTAACCACGGCTGGATGCGGGCAGAAACGCCACCGCCAAGATACAGCCCGCCGCGCGGCTGGTATAGCAAGGCGATGTTGCCAACCCAGTTGGCATACAAGTCAGTAAACAATTCCATCGCAGCGACCGCCACCGGATCGCCTTCCAGCGCATCGGCATTCACCAACGCCCCATTACGCCCAGCTAAAGCAGGTGGGATTTCCCCCGTCATATCCTGTAAACAGAATTGGTAAACGTAGTTAACGCCGGGGCCAGACAGCACCCGTTCCCATGAAACATGACTCAATGATTGCCGCATGAAAGCCAGCAAGCGTTCTTGTTGCGCATTGGCGGGGGCAAAATCGGTATGCCCACCTTCGGTAGCAAACGTATGGTAACGGCCTGTAGCATCGACCTGCATCCAAGCCAACCCCAAGCCTGTGCCCGCACCAGTAATGACACGAACCGCACCCTCGCCCGGTGAAGCCGCATTCAATACGCTGTAATCCGCCGCTGTCAGTGTTGCAACACCCTCGGCGGCGGCTTGAAAATCATTGATGAACAAAAGTCGCGGTGTTGCTAGCTGCGCCTGCAAGGTGGCTTTTTCCAACGTCCAGTCTAAGTTGGTCAGGCGAATTGGCTTGCCGTCTTGCACCGGCCCCGGCAAGGCAAGGCAAACTGCCGCTGGCTTAGCTGCCTGTCCGGCATCGGTATAGAATTGGTGCAACAAAGCCTCAGCACTGGCAAAGTCGGCACTGGCGTACACCCGCTCAAAACGCACTGCCGCGCTTCCAGCCGCATCCACGCCTGCCCACGCCAACCAACTCTTGGTTCCGCCAATATCGCCCGCGATTATATCCATGCACTACCTTGTGGTTTATATCTAGTCTATTTGTACTGGCTATAGTTTGATGCTACCAGTTTACTGTTGCCATTACCCTGCGGCAGATCAAGGTATTAGCCCTTACACAGCTTAATCTGCGTATTGCCGATAGTGGTTAATCAGTCCATTGGTGGACGCATCATGCGTTTGCACCGCCTCCGCTGTATGAAGCTCTGGCAAAATGCGTTTCGCCAGTTGTTTGCCCAACTCCACACCCCATTGGTCGTAGGAGTTTAGGTTCCAGACAATTCCTTGCACGAAGATTTTATGCTCATACAGGGCAATCAACATGCCCAAGCTGTGCGGGGTTAGCGCATCCAACATCAGGGCATTGCTTGGATGGTTGCCTGCAAACACTTTGGGAGCCAGTGGCTCGGTTGCACCACTGGCGATGGTTTCTTCCAAAGTACGTCCGCACATCAGCGCTTCGGTCTGGGCAAGGAAGTTTGCCATCAGGATGTCATGGTGTTCGCGCAATGCGGTGGGAGGCGTGGCGGAAATGATGAAATCTGCCGGGATCAGCTTGGTTCCTTGATGGATAAGCTGGTAGAAGGCGTGCTGCCCATTGATGCCAGTAGCGCCCCAAATGATCGGGCCGGTGGATTCTGTCACCGGGTTGCCATTACGGTCGACCGACTTACCGTTGCTTTCCATGTCAGCCTGTTGCAGGTACATCGGCAGGCTGCGCAGGTAATGGTCATACGGCAGGATCACTTGCGATTCCGCGCCGAAATAGTTGTTGTACCACACCCCCAGCATCGCGAGGATGACCGGCATATTGCGTTCCAACGGTGCTGTACGGAAGTGCTGATCCATCGCATGTGCGCCAGACAGCAAGGCAATGAAATTTTCCATCCCCACCGCCAGCACAATCGGCAAACCAATTGCTGACCACAGCGAGTAACGCCCGCCGACCCAATCCCAGAAACCGAACATATTTTCCGGGTCAATGCCGAATTCCATCACCGCAACACGGTTGGTGGAAACCGCCACGAAATGCTTGGCAATGTGCGCCGCATCCGCCGCGTGTTGCAGGAACCACGCACGCGCATAGTGCGCATTGGTCATGGTTTCTTGGGTAGTAAAGGTTTTGGAGGCCACGATGAACAGCGTGGTTTCAGGATTGAGGTTTTCCAGAATCTCCACCACGTGCGCACCGTCCACATTGGACATGAAATGCAGGCGTAAATTGGGGTGGCTGCACGCTTTCAACGCTTGGCAGACCATTTGCGGGCCGAGGTCGGAACCACCAATGCCGATATTGACCACATCCGTAATGGCTTTGCCGGTGTAACCCAGCCATGCGCCGCTACGCACCCGCTCACTGAAAGCGCCCATGCTATCCAGCACCGCATTCACGCCGGGCATCACGTCTTCGCCATCCACCATCACCGGGGTATTGCTGCGGTTACGCAACGCCGTGTGCAGCACCGCACGCCCTTCGGTATTGTTGATCTTTTCACCACCAAACATGCGCTCACGCCAGCCCGCCACATCGGCGGTTTCCGCCACCTGCATCAGCAGTTGCAGGGTCTCGGCAGTCACGCGGTTTTTGGAGTAATCCAGCAAGATTTCGCCCACTTGCAAGGAGAAATGCTGAAAACGCTCAGGGTCTTGCGCAAACAAATCACGCAGGTGGGTGTTTTTGATCGCTTGGTAGTGCGCGTCCAGATTAGCGTGGGCTATGGGCATGATCTCTCCTCATTTTCGTTACCGGCACGATGATTGTTGGATATATGCAAATACTATGCCGGAAGATAACAGCGCTGCATTGATATAGCGCACATTGCCTTTCTTATGTTAGGGGGATTTTCCGCGAAACCACATGAAGGTGCAATGAACTTTTGCCCGATCGACGACACAACCAACCGCCCATCGGTAAAAACGAACAAAAAGCGAAGATACAGACGGAATTTTTGATTTGCCTTCCTGCCCCGAGATTGCCTATAGTTGGTTCGTGTTTTGTTCGGTTTGCCAGGAAGGAAATGAAAATGCTAACACGAAGACAACAACAAGTGATGGAGATTATCCAGTCCCTGTATGCCCGTAACGGGTATCCCCCGACCTTGGATGAAATCGCCATCGCCAGCGGGATCAATACCCGCAGTACCGTTCACCAACATGTGCAAGCGCTGATCCGGGAAGGCCGCTTGCAAGAAGCTGCGGGCAAGCGTGCCTACCGGATGCCCGAAGCGGCAGTGGCGCGTCACCCGCAAATGCCCCTCAGCTTACCCCTGATGGGACGGATCGCCGCCGGTAAACCGATTGAAGCCATCAGCGGACGCGATGAGATCAATCCTACCGACATTTTTACCGGACAAGGACGTTACGTGCTGGAAGTACGCGGCGAATCCATGATCGACATCGGCATTATGGACGGCGATTTCGTGGTCATCCAACAGCAGGAAAACGTGCGTAATGGCGAAATCGTGGTGGCACTGGTTGCCCGCGAGGAAGCCACCCTCAAGCGCATCTATTACCTGCCGGATGGACAAGTCGAACTGCGCCCAGAAAACCGCACGATGCAAGCGATGGTGTACCCAGCAGAAAGCGTACAGGTACAGGGAAAAATGGTTGGCTTATTCCGCAGTTATTAAAGTTTTCACACGTTCAAACAGCCCGTTGCCCGACGGGCGGCCCTTTGGGGCAGTTGCAATCCGGCGCTGCCCATTTTTTGGAGACATTACGATGAATATTGATAGACAAACACAGCCGCCAATCCCCTTGGGCAATAGCACCAACGAATTGGCAGATTTACAAGCCTTGCAAGACAAACCCGAATGGGAACAAGTCTGGAAAGTCACCCGTGCCTTACTGGTCGTGTGGGCAGTCGCCGTGTGGGCATTACTGATCCTGCTGCCCGGCGTGGGGCAAATCAGCAATATGGCGAGCGCAACGTTGCATCTACCTTACATGCTGATTGGTTTGGCGTTAGTGGGAGCGGTGGTGGCAGCGCACAGTCTGAAAGCCGATGGGCATTTGCTGTGGTTTCTTGGCGTGCTTTTGATGTTGGCAGGTTGGATTTAAAAAAACGGCGTGAAGAAAGCGGCAACTTTCAACACGCCTGATTCCCGCATTCATAGGATACAAATCACAGGAGGGTTTCATTATGACTGATTCTGATACAAACACCAAATTTGACCGACCAACGCACTTGGTCGCCACCAAATCCCTGCGTGACTTACTCGCAGACTTACGCAAAGCCGAAGCATGGCTATTGCTGGCGGCCTTAGCGGCCTTCCTTGCCTCGGCATTTTTCGTGGTGAAATACTTTGTCGGCGGCGACATGAACCCCGCTGGCTGGACGGGGGAACAATGGGCAAATGGGCTGATGGGTTTGGGGATTACGGCAGTCATCACGGCAGCGCAGGCATTCCTTTATGCCAGCGGTTACAAAGGCCCCGCAGCAGTGGCTGCCACGATCATTGTGGTGTTTTTCGGCATGTTTTCGGAAGTTTCCCAATCCATGGAGCGGGAGGATGCCACAGTACGCCACCGTTCGGAAAACTCACCCGTATTCCAAGCTGCGCTGGGTAGTATTGGTGCAATCACCAGCACTGCCACCAGCATTTCCCCCGAGCAAAAGGCACTGGCAGATGCCAACGCCCAATTGCAGCACTGGCAAGGCTTAAGAGGCGGGCGCAGTAAATATTCCAGCAGCGCCATCGAGCGGAATATTACCCGCTACCAGCAACAAGTTGCCTCACTCTCCCAACAAACCAGTTTTCAAGGGGAAAACCGGAACGCCCTGCTGAGTGGCGCGATTGCCCAAGCCAAGGCGTTGGAATACGACGAGGATAAGCATTACGCCATGATCCGCCTGATCAAAGGCTTGTTCGGGGTCGCGGGCATCTGGGCATCATTCATGTTTTCGGTGATCATCATCGGTACGTTTGAATACGCTTTCCACTTTGTCGGGGCTTACGTTGCTGACCACAAACAGGCATTGCGGCTGCTGGGGCGTGATACCCAAGGTGATTTGATCCATCCGGCAGGTGAAACTGCGGAAACTGCTTTGGCTGGTATCCCTAAAGATTACGGCAATGGTGCACGCAATGAGTATTTAAACTGGGTAACGCCGGAGCGTACCGATACAGTAGACACCAGCAATACGCGGGTGCAAACGGTAGCCGAAACACCTGTTACCCCAGCAGTGGAAATCGAACGGGCAGAGCCAGCACCCGCTAACGTCAAGGACATGACCCGTGAGCGCTTTTTCCGCCTGATTTACACCGAAGTCCGCTCGCGCATCATCAACAGCGGCCTAAAACCCACCGTGCGCCCGGTAACGGAAGCGGTGACGGATGTAATCCGCCACCATACCCAAGCACTGGGTTTACAGCCTTCGTTGATTGGCAAACCGGAACGCCAGAAAATCGCGGAAAAGATTCTGGAAAAGCTGGAACACGAAGCCGTGCTGGAACTTAACCACGAGCAGGGCATCGGTAAACCCAAATACCGGCTGGCAAACCGCTGGGCAAACCGACCACCACCGGAGATACCTGTCACCGCCCATATGGCGTAAAGGCTTTTCCGCATTGACGCCCGTGGGTGTATCATGACCCTTTGTCCCTGATCTGGCTGCAATTTACAGCCAGATCGTCTATATAGAGAGGTACATTTACGAGTGTCTTTTGCGGAAACGTCATGAAAAATAAATTCGTCGCCAGCGTGGCAGGGCTATTGTTATCGGTCGTGGTGGGCAGTCAACCCGTCATTGCTGCGGGTACTTACGGGCCAACAGCCGCGCAAGAAACACTATGGAGCATCTCCAGCCGCTTACGCCCAACCTATACGGTCAGTACCCAACAGGTCATGCTCGCTATCCGGGCGAAGAATCCGCAATCGTTTACCGCCTCCAACATCAATGCCCTGAAAAAGGGTTCTGTGCTCAAACTGCCATCCTTAGCAGAAATCGAGCAACTTAACCGCACCCAAGCACTGCACACCGCACGGCAACATAACAGCAACTGGTCAGCAAGCACCAAACCCGTTGCCAGCAAACCCAACAATAAGGCGACCCCAGCCCGCGTTGCCGCCCAGCCACGCAAAGCCACGCTTGCCAATGCCCGTAAAACCCAGAAATACCTCAAGCATGAAATCAGCAGCCTGCGCATCCAACTCAAAAGCGAACAGAGCCGCAGTGCAAAACTGACCGCCCAAATCAAGGCACTGCAAGCATCCGGCAAAAACCCAGCGGGTTCCAGCGCCGACCTAGACAAGCTGCGCTTGGAAGTGACCGACCTGAAAGCGGTGCTGGAAGAAAAAAATAACCACATCCAAAACCTGCAAGCCTCACTGAAAGAAGCCAGTGACGCAATCAAACGCCAGTACGCTGACAATCAGGTATTGCAAGAAAAACTCAAAGCTGCGATTCCCGGCCTAACACCGCCAGCACCCAGCAAAGCAGGGGAAAAACCGCAACTAACCCTCTCCGGCGTTGGCAACCAAACGCCAGCAACTGCCACTGACGGTAAACCGCCCGTATTCACCGACCAATTGGGCAGTTCCCCCAATGCCGTCCCGCTGAAAAGCCTGCTGGCGCAACAACAGCAGCAAGCCCCCGTTGTTGAAGAACCACAAGCAGCCCCCACCCAGCAGCCAGTTGCCCAAACAGGAGTACCTGACAAGGGGCAAGCCAGCACCAAGGGCAACACACCCTCACGCCTGTCGCTTATCATTGCCCTGATTTCACTGCTATTTATCTTGGCATTGTTATGGCGGGCTTTCAGCCAGCAACGCACCCTGCGGCGAGAAACTGACAGTTACGCACCAAGCGACACGCCAGACACCATCCGCACTGCGGCGAATGACCCCATTACCCTTACCCAACAAAAGCCGGACGGACGCCAAGAACCTGACATCGCGTTCTGATTGCAGTTTTTCACCAAGGCATGTGGATAACTGGCAAGCCTTATCCGGCAAGCGGGGGGATTTTTCCGATAAATTCTATTAGTGGCATCCCCCGCTTTCTGCTAATAGACAGAATTACCCGATAATCGGCTTGATTTTGCGGATGAGCGCTGCATTTTTGAATAATCTATAGAAATTTCCGGCATTTGTTGGCAATCTGCCCACCGATACGATTACCCACCACCCTTGCACATCCTGTGGATAACATCGTGGATAATTGTGAATATCTTTCCGCATTCAAGACAAACGAGGACTAGATGAAATACGACGTTTACGGCATCGGCAACGCGCTGGTCGATAAGGAATTTGAAGTAACCGAAGAATTCCTAGCAGCACACGGCATCCAGAAAGGCATGATGACCCTGATTGACGAGCCAACCCAACAGCGTTTGTTGTCAGGGCTGATTGAAACTTTCGGCCTGAAAAAACGTGCCAGCGGCGGTTCGGCTGCCAACAGTATCGTGGCAGTCAGCCAATTCGGCGGCAAAACCTTCTATGCCTGCAAAGTGGCGAATGACGAATCGGGCGAATTTTACATGCACGACCTCCATGCCGCTGGGGTGAAAACCGGGCTGGATCAGGTACGCTCCAATGCCGACGGCGTTACTGGCAAATGCATGGTCATGGTCACACCCGACGCCGAGCGCACCATGAATACATTCTTGGGCATTACCGCAGACTTTTCCGAAGCCGAACTGCATTTGGATGAGTTGAAACAGGCACAATACCTGTATATCGAAGGCTATCTGGTTACATCCGACATTTCCCGCGCGGCGGCGCTGAAAGCCCGTGAAGTAGCAGCAACACACGGCGTCAAAACTGCCATGACCTTTTCTGACCCGGCAATGGTACGGTTTTTCCGCAATGGCATCGACGAAATGCTCGGCTCAGGCGTGGATATGCTGTTCTGCAACCACGAAGAAATGTCCGTATTTACCGGCAAAGAAGATATGGAAGAAGCACTGGCAGCGATCCGCCCTTTCGCCAACAAAGTGGTGGTGACGCTGGGCAGCAAAGGTGCGCTGGTGGTTGATGACAGTGGACGCACAGAAATTGCCGCCTACCCGGCTGAAGCCATCGACACCAATGGTGCGGGCGATATGTTTGCAGGCGCGTTCCTCTACGGCATCACCCAAGGCATGGATAATGCGCAAGCGGGCAAACTGGCAAGCATGGCGGCTTCACGCATCGTGTCCATCTTTGGCGCACGCCTGAGCAAAGATACACATCAGGAAGTGCTGGCGGCTATTTAAGCTTTTCCGCGTAAGACACCGTATACGCCTGCCCCTGCTTGAGCTTGTCGAAATTACCGAAAGTCTCTTTCAGGTTGCGTTTCATGTATTCGCGCAGGCCGTTGATGGTGACGAGGTAAATCCGCCCACCCGGCTTGAGGTGGTGTTTCATGTCGTGCAGCAGGATGCTCATCATTTCCTTGCCAACTTTGGCAGGGATATTGGAAGCAATCACGTCGAAGCGTAAATCCTTGTCAATATGCTGGAAGCCATTGCTGAGCATGGCTTTGGCATTCGGCAAGCGGTTCAACGCTGCATTGCGGTTGGCGTATTCCACCGCCATGAAATCCTTGTCCACCATCAGCGTTTGGCCTTGGGGGGCAAGTTTCGCCATCGCCAATCCGACCGGACCGTAACCGCAACCGAGGTCGAAGCAATCATCCGCCGGATTGATTTCCAAATATTTCAACAGCAAATCCGTGCCGTCATCAATTTCACGCGGGGAAAAAATGCCCCACGTCGAGAGGAAGGTGAAAGGCTGCCCACACAACTCCACGTCAAAGCGGATGTCGTCGCGCAAACTTTTTGTGTAGGGAATATCAGCCATTCGTACAGCGCCTATATCAAAGATTTTGCCATCAAGAAAGTGTATGCAAACGCGCCCAAGCCCGCCAACCACAGCACGATGGCTGCTGGTTTGCCTAAGCCCGGTTTCAGGGCAATCACGCCCAGCACCACGTAAACTGCCAAACCCACCGCCTTGATGGTGACGAAACGGTCAAACCCATGCGAACCACTCAGTGCCATCCACAGACCCGTTCCCAGCAGGATCAGCATCGCCAATGAAGCGCTTGCCAGAGCAGATTTACCGCTTACTGCCGGATTGCCAGTCAGCATCCAAAAGCCCCGGATCACGTAAATCGCCAGCGACAGCAACGCGATGATGACGTGAACCTTGAGTAAAAAGGTATTAATGTCCATGTGGTGTTCCTCCTAAAGTTATTATTGCAGTGCCTGAAAAATTTGCTCCGCTTGCGTAGCAGCCTCCTCAACCCGCTCCGCGAGCGTGCAGTAATGCCCCATCTTACGACCGGGGCGGGCTTCACGTTTGCCGTATAAATGCAGCTTGGTATTGGAGCTCTGCAACAGACTTAACCAGTCTGGTTGCGTTCCGTGCCACACATCACCCAGCAAATTGACCATCACCACCGGGGAAAGCAGGCGGGTATCGCCGAACGGCAAGCCGCATATCATGCGCACCTGCTGCTCAAATTGCGAGGTAACGCAAGCATCCAGCGTGTAATGCCCACTGTTGTGGGTGCGCGGCGCCATTTCATTGACCAGCAGTTCGCCCTTTTTGGTGACGAAAAACTCCACCGCCATGACCCCAACGAATTCCAGCTTGGTGGCAATGCGGGTCGCGGCAGCTTGGGCAGATTGTGCCAACTTCGGGTCAATCCGCGCCGGAACGATGGTCTGGTGCAAAATGCCATTGCGGTGCTCGTTTTCCGCTACCGGGAAACAACGCACTTCGCCGCCAATACTGCGGGCGAGGATCACGGAAATCTCGCGTTCCAACTCCACCCGCTGTTCCAGCACGCAAGCTACGCCACCCATTTGTGCAAACGCCGCTTCCGACTCGGCAACGGAATGTACGGTGGCTTGCCCTTTGCCGTCGTAACCGAAACGGGCGGTTTTGAGAATCGCGGGAAAAGTGACGAGTTCTTTCGCCGCTGCGCCAATATCAACCGCCGTGCGGATGGCAGCAAACGGCACGGGCAGCAAACCGCAACTGAGCACGAATTCCTTCTCCACGATGCGGTCTTGCGCCATTTCCACCGCACGCGCTGAGGGGCGTACCGGGCAGAATTGGGCGAGGAACTCCAGCGTTTTTGCCGGGATATTCTCGAATTCGGTGGTGACAACATCGCATTGTTTGCCAAACAGCGTTAGGGCAGGCTCGTCGTCATACGCAGCAATAATGTGTTCGTCGGCAAGCTGTGCGGCAGGGCTGTGCTGGTCAGGTTCCAACACAATCACGCGGTAGCCGAGCGTGCGGGCTGCAACGGTAAACATGCGCCCGAGTTGCCCGCCGCCGAGCATTCCGATGGTTGATCCGGGAAGTAGTGTCATGGAGATTAGTGGGTTAGTACGGTAAAACAAACGCGAAGGATACAGCAAAGCAGATCATGAAGCATCAACGCAGCCAACACTGGAGCATATCCTGCAAATCTTTCATCGCAAACGGTTTAGTGAGGAAATCATCCATGCCTGCCGCGAGACAGCGTTCGCGTTCACCCTCAATCGCGTGGGCAGTCAGGGCAATAATGGGTAAGGCACTGGGCAGCTTAAACTGGCGGATACGGCGAGTCGTTTCATAGCCATCCATTTCCGGCATACTCACATCCATCAACACCAGATCGAAAGTTTGTTGTTGCACCTGTTCAATCGCCTGTTTGCCGCCACCCGCAACCGTCACTGTCATGCCCAACATTTCGAGCAAACTGGACGAGAAAAATTGATTCAAAGCATCATCGTCCACCAGCAGGATATGGGCAGGACGCAGTGACAGCATGACTGGTTTCTCGTCAGATGAAGGTTCTGAGCGCGGGAAGGAGAGGATAAAGCTGAAACAACTGCCGCGACCCGGCGAACTTTCCAACACCAGTTCCCCACCCATTTGTTTCACCAGCCGCTGGCTAATGGTTAACCCTAAACCACTGCCGCCATAACGCCGTGCAGTGCTGCTATCCGCTTGGGAAAAGGGTTGGAACAGGTTGTGTTGCTGTTCCGTGGTCATACCAATGCCGGTGTCCGTGACCGCGAACGCTAGGGTGATAAGGTCAGTAGCGTTGTTTTCCGTTAAGACGCTCAGGGTGACATTGCCCTGTTCGGTAAACTTGATGGCGTTGCCCAATAAGTTGATCAGGATTTGTTTCAAGCGCGTCGGGTCGCCTTGCAACCAGAGCGGGTGGGCAGGCGACTCGATAGTTAACGCCAACCCTTTGTCACCAGCCTGCCCCGCGAACAAGTTGTCCAACGCTGTGATGACAGCTTGGAGGTCAAAGGGTATCTGCTCCAAACGCAATGCCTGTTGCTCAATTCGGGAAATATCCAAAATATTGCCAATCAGGGTCAGCATGTGCCCGGTAGCAATTTCCAGTTTTTCCACATAGCTTTGTTGCTGCGGTGTTAGCCCAGTATCACGCAGCAATATGCCTGTTCCCACCACCGCATTCATCGGGGTACGCAACTCGTGGCTCATGGTGGTGAGGAAATCGCCCTTCGCCTTGTTCGCCGCATTCGCACTTGCCGCCTCTTCGCGCAAACGGCGTACATGATCAGCTTGTGCCAATGACAACATCAAGGCAAATAGTGCCATACTGAGTATCGTTAGCGAAAATAGTGCATCATTCAGCTCTGTTGGTGAAAATCGTTCTGTTATCAGCGGCGGTATACCAAATGAACTCAAAATAGAGGGCATAACACCCAACACCAGAATCCACAGTGCCCAATACAGCTTGGGATTCACGTATACCTGCAAATACCTCAAGCGTAACGCTGCCAACAGGATCAGTAAGCCAATGACAATGAATATTGCGTTGAACCAAAGTGAGGCATAAGGCAACCAAAGGATATTGAGCAGACAAGCGACTGATACCCATAACATTCCCCGCAACCCCAGATCAATCAGCGGTGTGTGGCGCGATGTACCTAATAGGTGGCGAATGAATTTCACCGCCCCCAGTGCTGCGACATAACCAAAACTGGCATACAGGCGTTGATAATCAGGGAAGACACCCAAGTATTCGTGCAACAGCCCGCCCGTATTGCGGTTCAGTTCTAGTGTTGACCCCAAAATCGCCACACTCAACCAACCGTAACTACTCTCCCGCAGACTGGCAAACAGCAACAGGTTATAAATACCCAAGGCCAATAAGCCACCGCTCATGAGGGCAAAAAAAACGACCAAGCGAATATTTGAACGGTGTTCTGCTTGACTGAAACGCAATACGCAGCTCAGTGCGTCACCTTTATTCTGAACACGCACATACAGGATGTGTTTTCCCGGCGTTGTCAGCGGCAATGGGTAGGTGTAATACAGGAAATAGGGTTCAGTTTGCAGTTGAGCTGGTACAACCTGTGGTGTGGCGTCGGTTTGCCAGTAAGCCTCCACCGGGGCTTCCATCATGTTGAAGACTTGCAAATACCAGTGCTGCCATAGGCTGGATTGGTTATCAACGTGTACCCGCAACCAAAAAACATCCTCAGTAAGCCCTGGCCTGAATCCAGCTTCCCCGGTGTTACTGAATTGATTGGCATAAATAGGGGAAGCCACCTCAGCAATAGTCAGCTCCCCATTAGGGTCACGCAAAAAATCAAGATGGGTGTCGAGCGAGACACTCGGCTGCTTATCCGTCAGGGTGGTTAGCGGTGCAGCACCAACCCCACTTGCCATCAGCCACAAGCAACACAGAAAAACAAGTTGGATCAGGCTGGTTTGCACCGCAGTCTAACTACGGTTATTCCGGGGGCAATAGCATATTCATCGCGTGTTGACGTTGTTCTTCACGGAATTGCGCCAGCTTTTCTGCCAAAACCGGGTCGTTATTGGCTAGCATCGCTACCGCAAACAGCGCCGCATTCGCAGCACCGGCTTCGCCAATCGCAAACGTGGCAACAGGAATACCTTTCGGCATCTGCACAATTGAATAGAGCGAATCAATCCCATTCAAGGCGCGACTGGTGACGGGTACGCCTAAAATCGGCACAGTCGTTTTTGCCGCCAGCATTCCCGGCAAATGTGCCGCACCGCCAGCGCCCGCAATGATGCACTTTAAGCCGCGTTCACGCGCAGTTTCGGCGTATTCAAACAGCAAATCGGGGGTACGGTGGGCGGAAACGACACGGTATTCGTGCGCAATACCAAACGCTTCCAGTTGTTCGACGGCTTTGGACATGACGCTCCAGTCGCTGTTGCTTCCCATGACAACGCCAACGACTACGGCTGAACGGGGTTGGGTCATGATGCTACCCTTATTTCCTGCAAAATCTGATATTATACCGTGATGTACCCTTTCGCACTATTTGATTACGGCAATACCCATACAATGGATACAACAAATACTCCAGCAACCGTCTTTGAAACGGCTATTACCTCCCTTCCCCTGATCGCTCGCGGCAAAGTTCGGGACATTTACGCAGTTGATGACCAGCACATGCTGATTGTCACCAGCGACCGCCTGTCCGCCTTCGATGTGATCATGCCCACGCCGATCCCGCAGAAAGGGGTAATCCTCACGCAGGTTGCCAACTTCTGGTTCGGGTTGCTGCACGATGTCATCCCTAACCATTTGAGCAATATGACACTCGACGATTTGCCGTTAACTGCCGAAGAGAAAGCCACTTTGCAAGGCCGTAGCATCATCGTCAAACGCCTGCGCCCCTTACCTGTGGAAGCGATTGTGCGTGGCTACCTGATTGGTTCCGGCTGGAAAGATTACCAACAAACTGGCGCGGTGTGCGGCATTACCCTGCCCAGCGGTTTGCAAATGGCTGACCGTTTACCCGAACCGATTTTCACCCCTTCCAGCAAAGCGGAAGTCGGCGCACATGACATCAACATCAGCTTCGCCGAGATGCAAACCCAAATCGGCGCAGAGCTGGCGGAACAAGTGCGCAGCGTCAGCTTGGAACTGTATAACCGCGCCGCCGAATACGCGCTCAAGCGTGGCATTATCATTGCCGACACCAAATTCGAGTTCGGGCTAGATGCTGACAATAAACTGGTGCTAATCGACGAAATCCTCACCCCTGATTCCTCACGTTTCTGGCCTGCCGACCAATACAAACCGGGCATTAGCCCACCGTCATTCGACAAGCAGTTCGTGCGGGATTATCTGGAAACACTGGATTGGGGCAAAGTTGCACCGGGGCCGGTGTTACCTGTGGAAATTACTGAAAAAACAGCGGCAAAATACCGCGAAGTTGCTGACTTACTAACTAAATAACAGGGCTAAACCATGCGCGTATTGATTACAGGGGTTGCTGGCTTCATCGGGATGCACCTCGCACTGCAACTACTGGAACGTGGCGATGAAGTGGTCGGGATCGACAATTTCAACGACTATTACGATGTCACGCTGAAAGAGCGCCGTTTGCAGCGCGTGATTGACACAGCTACTACCAATAAATTCAAATTCATCCGCATGGACATGGCTGACCGTGAAGGCATGGCTAAACTGTTTGCCGAGGAAGGCTTGGATGCAGTGGTAAACCTTGCGGCACAAGCCGGGGTGCGCTATTCCATCGAAAACCCGCTAGCTTACGTGGACAGCAACTTGGTGGGTTTTGCGCACATTCTGGAAGGTTGCCGCAATAATGGGGTGAAACATCTGGTGTATGCGTCGTCCAGCTCGGTGTACGGCGCAAATGAATCCATGCCGTTTTCCGTGCATGACAACGTAGACCACCCGCTATCGCTGTATGCGGCTTCCAAGAAAGCCAATGAGCTGATGGCGCATACCTATTCGCACTTGTACGGCTTACCGACCACAGGGCTGCGCTTTTTCACGGTGTATGGCCCGTGGAGCCGCCCGGATATGGCGATGTTCAAGTTTACCAAGGCAATTTTGGCGGGGCAGCCAATTGATGTGTTCAACTACGGCAAACACCGCCGTGATTTCACCTACATCGACGACATTGTGGAAGGCGTAATCCGCACCCTCGACCATACTGCCAGCCCGAACACGGTCTGGAGTGGGATGAAACCCGACCCCGGTACAAGCAAAGCCCCGTGGCGCGTTTACAATATCGGCAACCAAAATCCGGTGGAGTTGATGGATTACATCCGCGCCATTGAAGATGCCTTAGGCATGAAAGCCGAGTTGAATTTATTGCCACTGCAACCCGGTGATGTGCCAGATACTTACGCAGATGTCGATGCCTTGGTGCAAGATGTCGGTTATCGCCCCAGCATGTCCGTCGATGAAGGAACTCGCCGCTTCGTGGCGTGGTATCGGGAATACTACGGGGTATAAAATTACCATTGAGGCTAGGTTATGCAAGATATTCATTCATCTCGCTGGCTTGACCGCCTGCTGGAGCGGTCGCCGGATTACGCCAGTTTCGCACTGGTCATAACCTGTGGCTTCCTGCTGGCTCGGTTGGTGTGGGCATTATTCCCCGCCAATCCGACCGTACCCGTGGGAGATATTCCCGCAATGGATGGCATGTCCTCCCCTGCTGCAACCCAAAACATGGGTGAGAAAATTGCCAATTTCCACCTGTTTGGGCAGTACTCACCCAATAAGCCCACCGCGCCCGTGGACAGCAAAAAGCTCCAAGACACCCAACTGGCACTGAAACTTCAGGGTGTCTATGCCCGACCGGGTAAACAAGGGCAAGCCGTGATTGAGGAAGGCGGGCAGCAGCACGTGTATGCCATCGGGGAAAACATCGGCAATTCCGGCTCAGTACTGGAAGAAATCCACATGGATCACGTGGTGCTCAAGCGCAATGGCAATCTGGAAAAACTGCAATTGCCGGAAGCAAAACTGTCGGGCAGGGGTGGCGCTCCCATGCAAGACATGCCGGACGACCAATCAATGCCCATCATGGATGATGCAGCCAATATGGGCGGCGTTATTCCCCCGCCCGACATGGGCGTTCCCGACATGCCGCCACCCGATATGCCACCGCCTGACATGGGCGTAGTACCTGCCGAAGCCCCCGCGCAACCGGATGCTGGCGCTAATTTATCGAGCTTCCGTGACGCCGCTTTAAACAATAACGCCAAATTACTGGAAGCTGTTAGCCCGCAGCCTTACGAGGCCAACGGTAAGTTTCTCGGCTTCCGCCTCATGCCGGGCAGCAATCCGGGGCTGTTCAATAAGGCAGGGCTTCAGCCCGGTGATATTGTGACTGCCATCAATGGCACAACGCTGGATAGCCCCGCTGCCGGTATGCAAGCCTTGCAATCGGCTTCGACGGCCTCGCAAATTAGCTTGAGCGTTACCCGTGGCGGGCAGCAAATCAATTTGCCGCTGTCATTCTGAGTTTGCCAATTCAGCGAAAACCAGCCCGTATTTTTGCAGGTAAACCCGCAGCCGGTGCGAATCATTACTGCTAGCCCGCTGGGTACGGCTCACATTGAACAGCGTTCGCCCCGCTTCCGCCAAACTCTTGCTGGCACGGCATACGCGCACCACCTCCGCCAATTGCGCTTGGTCGAACTGGTCAATACCCGCCAACACTTCCGCACCCAATACTTCACGTAACAGGCTGGCAGCATCCGTCGCAGCAGGTGGCTGGAAACTGCCCCAATCGTAGCGCAGGCGCTGGATTTCCCCATTCAAGATTTCTTCGGTAATGCGCCCGCCACTCGCCAGCGTTGCCATGCGCGTGATACTGGAATTGAGGTCGCGGAAATTCGCCCGCCATGTGGCTCGCGGTGAATGCGCAAACGCGAGGTATTGTTCCCGCGCCGCTTTGTTGAAGCTGACTTTATGCCCAACTTTGCGGGTGAATTGCTGCAATTCATATTCGATATTGGCTTCCAAATCTTCGAGGCGGTGGCGCAAACCGGGGAGTTCATACGTCCACAAGTTGATACGAGCCAGCAGGTCTTCACGGAATTTGCCGTCGCGCACGCGCTGGAACAGGTCGCGGTTGGTTCCGGCAATCAGTTGGAAATCGCTGCTGGTTTCCTTGTCGCTGCCGAAGGGGGTAAACACTTTATCCTCGATGGCGCGTAACAGCATCGCCTGTTCGTCCAGCCCCAATTCGCCGATTTCATCCAGAAACAGCAAACCTTTATCAGCTTCACGCAGCAAGCCCGTGCGGGCGGTGAGTGCGCCCGTGAATGCACCCTTCACATGCCCAAACAAGGCGGACATGGCATTGTCGCCGCGCAAGGTGGCGCAGTTGACTTCCACCAGCTTGCCGCTGACTTGCCCGCGCTGTTTTTTCAGCTCGAAAATGCGCTTAGCCAAACGTGACTTGCCCGCCCCGGTTGGCCCCGTCAATAAAATCGGTGCGGCGGAACGGATCGACACCTGTTCGAGTTGCGCAATCAGGGCGTTGAAAGCGGCGTTGCGGGTTTCGATGCCACCTTTCAAATACGCCATGCCCTCTTGCGCTTCGCGTTCAAAACGGCTGGCAATTTGGTCGTAACGCGACAGGTCGAGGTCGATGACCTGCATCTCACCTTGTATGCCATCCTTACTCGGCGAGGTTTGCAGCAATTTACCGGGGATGTAATTCGCCTCAGTCAGCAGGAACAGGCAGATTTGCGCGACGTGCGTCCCCGTGGTGATGTGCACGTAGTAGTTGTGCTGTTCCGGGTCGAAACGCTGGCTGCGGGTGAATTCGTGCAACTGGCTGTACACCTGCCCGAAATCCCACGGGTCGGCGTAGTCCACCACGTAAGGCGTAATGCGGGCTTGCGGGGCAAGTGCTTGCATATCGCGCACGGTCAAAGCGGCAAGTTCGGTTTCATCCTTGTGATGGATCAGCACAAACTCATCCACCGGAAATTGCGGCTGCATGAGGATGCCGACCGAAGGCCGCCAGCGCGAATGGCGGCGGTTGCCCAAACCTTGGTGGTCAAGACGCGAGCCGAGGATGCCGATAACGGTATTGCTCATGGGAATACCATTACCAACGGTAAGTCACGCCCGCGTAGCCACCCCAAACCGTACTGCGCCCCACGATTGGGCTATCGCTAATCGCCTTACCGTAGTGGGTGACATCAACCCCGCTGAGCAAGGTCAGCTTGTTGCTCAACGGGCGCTCAAACGTCACGCCCGTTTTCAGCGCCAGCGCATCACCCGCCTGATAAGCCGCACGGCCTGCTTTCACATCAGTCGCATTCACCCCCACGTAATAATCGGTCAGCTTGGCGGAAAGCCATTGCGCTTCGGCATAAGGGCGCAATGTCGCTTGGTGCGGCGCAGGGTTATAGGTATAACGCACTTTCGCTTGCGCCCCTTTGTGCGCCCCTGCCACATCTTGCGCCAAATCAACGGAAGTCACGCCGGAAGCCAGTTTCCACGCGCCGCCTACGCGCACGTTAACCGCCCGCTTGAGTTTGTGCATGTCACTGAGGGTAGTGCTGTCGCCACGTTCGTGATCCCATTCATCCAAGCCCGCGCCGACATAAAACTCGCGTTCCGGGGTTCTGTTGAAAGACCACGCCAAACCCGCAATATCAAACCCACTGGTGTCGTGCGTCACTGGCAGGGCGCTAACTTTCGTATCACCACCCACAAACGGCGATTGGTTGGCAGTTACTGCCAAACCCACATCCCATTGCGGGGCGGCGGCTTGATCGGCGTGCGCGTACAACGGAACAGCTAGGAAAAAAAGTGGAAGGAGTTGATGTTTCACGGGAGCCTCGCATGTTTAAGATAGGGCACTATCAATCCAGATAGGTTAGCAGAGAATCCAACTTTAGCCAAACCGCCCAGAATATAATTTTACACCTTGTATTTCATGCAGATAAAAGCCATACCATAAAGCTGGCACAGCCTTTGCAATACTTTCAACGTAACTCACAAGGCAACAAGGAAAATACCATGACCATCACCGCCAATTACGAAGTCCTGCACGAAACGGGTCACGTTCCGGTTAAATCGTGGACACGCGGGGTCGCTTTCGACGACAACTCCAAACAACAGTTGCTGAACATGGCGCAGATGCCCTTCATCCACAAATGGATTGCGGTGATGCCGGACGTGCATTTGGGTAAAGGTGCGACCATCGGCAGCGTGATTCCGACCATTGGCGCGGTGATTCCGGCTGCGGTCGGGGTGGACTTGGGTTGCGGAATGATGGCGGCGAAAACCACTTTGAAAGCCAGCGACTTGCCCGATTCGTTGGAGGCGTTACGCAGCAAGATTGAGCGGGCGGTTCCACACGGGCGCGGTAGCAATGAAACGCTGCGTAACCGCCGTGATCCGGGTAGCTGGGGACAACCGCCGGAAGATGTGCTGGCAAAATGGCTAGCGTTGAGCGAAGGCTTCCAACGCTTGTGCGAAAAGCATCCTTTCCTGAAAAACACCAATAACCTGAACCACTTGGGAACGTTGGGAACCGGCAACCATTTCATCGAAGTGTGTTTGGACGAAACCCAAACGGTGTGGGTGATGTTGCACAGCGGTTCACGCGGGGTCGGGAATGCCATCGGTTCGCATTTCATCGAACAGGCGAAAAAGGACATGGAGCGCTGGTTCATTAACCTGCCGGATAAGGATTTGGCCTACATCCCGGAAGGCAGCGAGCATTTCCGCGATTACGTCGAGGCGGTCGGTTGGGCGCAAGATTTCGCGCAAGCCAACCGCGAAGTGATGATGGCGCGTACCCTGCAAGCGATCCGCGAGGTGTTGCCGATGCCGTTTTCCGCCGATGTCGAAGCGGTGAATTGCCACCACAACTACATCCGCCGCGAACACCACTACGGGCAAGATGTGTGGGTAACACGCAAAGGCGCGGTGAGTGCGCGGGCGGGCGAAATGGGCATCATCCCCGGCAGCATGGGGGCGAAATCCTTCATCGTGCGCGGGCTGGGTAACGCCGAAAGTTTTTGCAGTTGCAGCCACGGCGCAGGGCGCGTGATGTCACGCACCGAAGCCAAACGCCGCGTGTCGCTCGACGAACATAAGCTCGCCGTCGCCGGGGTGGAATGCCGGGTGGATGAGGCGGTGATTGACGAAACGCCGTCCGCTTACAAGCCGATTGACAAGGTGATGGCGGCGCAGAGCGATTTGGTGGAGATTGTGCATACGCTGAAACAAGTGTTGTGTGTGAAGGGGTGAATATTGATAATTAGCTTGGCAAATAAATAGTCGCTAGAATACGGGAGGCAACGTCAAGCATCCCGTATCTAGCTGCATCATTGCTGAGCATATGTTATTGATAATGAGTGAAATATGTTATGAGTGATACGACGAATAACAACTACAAGCCTCCATTATATAGAGGCCATCCTATCCCGCTAACTAGCCTTACCGAAGATTCATTTGAGGATTTTGTTTATCAAACGCTCGTAATACTTGGCGAGCAGAAAGGATTTCAAGTGCAATCAGGACGCCAACCCTCAGGTGATCAGGGTTTCGATTGTACAGCCAAAACGCAATCAGGCTCTTTAGTTTGCATACAGTGCAAACGTTATACTGACACCTTATACACAGATACTGTTGCAAAAGAAATTATCAAGGTTGCTTTGGATGGAGTTCTGAACACATCAACACCAAAACAACATTACATAATTACATGTGGAGAAGTTGCTGGAAAACTACGAAGACAGCTTAGGCAGCCTCACTACAAAGACCTAAAAGAAAAATGTGAAGAGCTATTAGATAGTCCTGATTTTGCAAATTTAATTAGAAAAGTTCAAGATAGGTCGATCTCACCATTTGAAACTATAGTTCAATACCTTGATTCACTAGATAGTTTTTTCGTATGGTCAGGTGTGGACTTTGAAAATGAAATGAGTGTAATTTGGAGCAAATTAACCAGCATTTTAGAAAAACATTTTGCCCTAGAACTTGCCTTTAAAGAACATCCTCGGCCAGACTTCAACCTTTCAGACTATATTCATTCAATAGATAAAAATAGCTCACACCTTGTTCCACTACAATATCAACAAAGTAATCTACCAGAAAAATTAAGTTACCTTGGAGAGCTTGAAAAGCATACAGGAGTTGTTTTTTCAAATACCACCCTGATAAGCCACTTACAACATGGAAAAAAAATAATTATTTCATCGAGCGGAGGAAGCGGTAAATCTTGCTCACTTGCCATTATTGAAAATGAGCTAATAGAACAAACCAATGATATTAAATTTATACCAGTTAAAGTAAGTTTGAGAAGTTATTCAAGAAATACACTAGACAAGACCATAAAAAAAAGACTTGGCATCAGCTATGGTTCTTGGAAAAGCTTACCATTTAAGTTTATTTTTTTATTCGATGCTTTAGATGAGATGCTTCAACATGATACGCAAGCATTCATCGATGAACTTGAGGAAGTGACAAAAGGATACAGTTTTGTAATAACTCTTAGAAATACTGGACTAAACATAGAAACATCATTAACCTCAATAAGTTTTTGCATTTCAATTTTACCCCTTTCCTATCGCAGTGCCTTTGAAATAGCTAAACACGCACTGGATGATAATATATTGGAAGGCTTTTATAGCGCATACAGAGAAAGGCTTAACTCCATAGGTTATAACTCACTATCATCTCCGTTCGCTTTAAATTTAACAGTACAATACTACAAGGAAAACAAGAGACTTCCAGATAATATTGAAGAATTGCTAGACCATTGGGTAAACTCTAAAATAAGCCATGATGCAAAAAAGGTCAATAACACTAACAACAAGGTTAATAAAATTCCCACAAAATTCATCCGAGAAGCATTCGCCCTACTGCTTTATAAAAGTCGAATTGATAATAACTTATCTTTCATTCCCAAAAATAGCTATGATGAAATTCTAATGGATGTTTATGACGAATTAAAATCATCAAAATCATACATTTCCAGATATTTAGATTTTTCCGAGTTTACTGATATAATCCTTCATTATGAACTCTTAAAATTAGGCGAGGATAACTTTTATTCAACGCCGCATCCTATAATTTCCGACTATTTAATTTCAAAACTATTTGCCGAAAATTGGCGCAAGCACTCTGAGAAGCATTTAATTAACTCACTTCAAGATGTCTGGTATTTTTCGAGCAACCACATAAATAAAAAAGATCATGTAGATTTTATGCAATCTATTTTGTCATTCGATTTAATTCTAGGTGCTCAAGTTAGTAGGAAACTTGGTGGAGAATGCATTAGTATTGCTGAAAATGAGCTATTACTAAATGAGCAAAGTGAGAAAATAATCACTAGAGGACAAGCCATTTCTGCTTTAGGAATATTAGGTACTGATGCTAGTTTGAATAGACTTAGATCTGATACCAACCTTTTAGATGAGCACCATCTTTGGCTAAGGCTTCGTTCATTAGCTGCCTATGGTGATCAAGATATATTGAGAAAGGTGCTCAAAGAAAAGGAAATGGAGGCACAAATGCCTTTTAAAGCATCTGGTGGTAACTATGACATATGGTTTAGCGCTCCCCCAATAGTATTAACCAATATTGCCCGATCTCGATTAAATGATTGGTTAACAGATAAAAATTTACCTTTGTGCATGTGTTTAGAGATTATAGAGCTTTATGGGGATAGTTATGATATTAAGATATTACTAACGGTCATCAATGAAACAGAAAATGAAAAAGAATTTCACCACGCAGCTAAAGCAATATTTATCATTGATAGTAAATCCCTTATTACTGACTTAAAAGAAATTACTAAAAATGATCATCGCTTTTCATATGAAGCCAAAAAAATTCTATTACAGCTTGGGATAAAATCCGATATTCATGATGAATTTACATTTCTAATTGAGCAAAGCAAAAAGAATGAAGCAGAAATAGCAAATCAAAACACAATTATATTTTTAGATAAACTTGTTGATTTTTTATGTAATTTTGAATTAACTGAAGATCAAACTAATGTCTTAGTTAGTACATACAACAGTTTGAATTTCAGCCAAGACTTTTATTACTATGGCTTACTATGGTCTTTAGCTTCTAAAATGAAGCTAAGCAAGTTCATTCCTATTGCAGAATCAGTATTTAAAAATAAAAATCCAGACAACATACATCGCGCCATAAATTATTTATCACATATGGACGCAAAAAATATATCTCCTGAATTTTCAAGAGCCATAGATCAATATTACTGTGAATTAGAAGACTCAAGCTATGGCACTAAAATTTACTATGTAAAGCACTACTTAAATCAAGGTAGAAAAGATAGAGCTTATGAGATAATCAAACAATCAATATCGGAGATTCTCTTAAAAATAGAACCTGACAAGCTTAGTCGTAATGAGTATATATCATTTAGCAATAGTCAAATAATTTTTTTCTTTTTAGATAGCAATATTGCAAATGAATTATTACTGCCAAATGATACATCTTTAAAATTTCTTTTATTAGATACAAATACCTCCAATGATAAATGCAGAGTTATTAAAAAAGCAATTCTAAGCAAATTAGATATACTAATAATTGAAAGCTATGTGAGAAAAATAAAAGACAGCTCTGTTAAACTTTATGTTTTAGCTTACTTACTAGAAAATGATCTAATCTCCAACCAGATACAATATCTAAAAAGCTGTCTTCCAAACTTACTAGCTCATCACATGTTTCACTCTGTTATTGAAAAAGTATGTGACAGAACATGGGGTGACGAACTCGCAATGTTTTTCTTGTCATGCTTTGTTGAACAGGAGTGGAACCCTGTGACTGCTCAAATGTTTAACAAATTAACAAATTTCTTTGCTGAAAAATTCACAGAAGAACAACTACTTGCTTTCGAGAGCAAAAGAGAAAAACCTATCAATAAATTGATTGAACGTATTTATAGAATATGGTTGGAGGTTAATGGAGTTGTCTATAGGGATAATTGAGTCTGTCAAATAAACTGTGTAACAAATTTTCATAGGGCGGAGAGCGGGACGCGCTCTTCGCCGAACATGAGTAAAAAGGTCTGCAAAGCAGGCTTCCAGTGGTGGATAACCGACCACTTTTGC
>NZ_JAQTLS010000002.1 GCF_028714775.1 Thiothrix sp.
GTCGTTCAAATCCATGACACTCTCCTGCTTGGTCGCTGAGAGTGGAGCAGATCCTCGGCGGGCTTTCAACCTTTCAAGGTCAGGCTTATAAAATCAATTGGTTATGGTTTTTGTCGTGTACAGAGCCCGCATGATGAACGTTAAATATGCCTTGGTAGCCATCGCGCTATTCATCGTGGAAGTTATCATTGCCACCAAACTCAACAACTACCATTTCATCCGCGCCTATTTCGGTGATTTTCTGGTGGTAATCCTGCTGTATTGCCTGTTGAAAGCGGTTTACGACTTCGACCCGAAACGGTTGGCAATCGGTATCTTTGCGTTCTCGGTGGTTGTGGAAGTGGCGCAATATTTTCGCATTGCCGATGTGCTGCAACTGACGGGCTGGGCGCGGGTAGTGGTGGGGACGAGCTTCAGTTTCCACGATGTGCTGATGTATGCGGCGGGATGTGGAGTGGTGTATTGGGTGGATAGTCGCGGGAGAGAGGTCGGTGATAAATGTGACCGATAAGAACGTGATTGCTGACGTAAAACAAACCCGTGAGCACTGGCTGTTGTATTTCACACTGCTACTGGGGTTGTTCCAATGGCTGTTATGGCTAACTGGCTACGCATGGGATAGCACGCTTGCGCAATACCTGTTCCCGCCTGCGGTTGGCATCATTGGGCTGGAAACGTGGGCGCGTTTGCGGAAACACATGCCGGAGGTGGCTGTAGATGAAACTGTGTTACTGCACTGTTTGCCTGCAATGCTGGCGGGTGTACCTGTGTTATTGCAGGCATGGTGATATTCGTGGTCATGCTGTATGAACGGTTTGTCTCTTTGGCTTGGCACGAGGATAACCTTGTGGTGAATGGGGAGGAAATTCCGGTGAAAGCGATTGGCTGGCGTGTACCATCACCGTTTCAGGATTATGGGCGATAAGAGGCTGATGAATGGAAATCCTGCTGGTTTTGCTCTTTATGGTTGTTTTGATAGCAGTTGGTAGCATCCCTTGCCTGCTGTTTTGGTGGTTAGCGTGGAAACTGCTGCCCAAGGCTTACGCGCTGCCGCCTTACCGGATGGTAGTACTATGCGTTACCCTATCCATTTTGACAGCAATGGTGTTAAACCTTGAACTTGAGGTTGGTGTGCTTTCTATCGCACCGCTAACGCTAGTTTTTACCCTGTTATGGTCATTGCTATTACTGCCTATTGGAATATTCGCCAAGTATTTTTATGTCAACTATACGGGAAGGAGATCATGATCAAAAAAACCTTGCTGACGCAACACTGCCGAAAAAACAAGGTGCAACTTACACCTGCCACGTGATACCAGAACCAGAGTTGGACGAGGAAACTCAAGCAACTGCGGTTAGTGGCGCAACCCACGGCTATGTGATGAAAGGAAAGGTTAGAACTCATGGCGAGCTTCGTAAAAAAACGGCACGATAAGGTGCGATGCCATGAATAATCAAACCTATAATATGAGCTTAATTCAACAAGGATAGATAACAATATGCAACCGATACGCAGCATCACCCTCGCAATCCTGCTCATTGCTGCCAGCCTGCTTCCCGCTTGCAACAGTACACCGACAAAGCCAGACATTAATTCTGCCGCTAATCGTGCCCCCTGTCCCATCTTGCAAACCTACAGTAAGGAAGACGAGCAATTCCTCGGCCCGCCGTTGGGTTACGCTATCCGTTCCGGCAAGTTGGCGGATGCCGAGTGCCTGCTGAAATCCGGCATCAGCCCCAATGCTTACGACCACATGGGAGAAAGCCCGCTGCGTATCGCCATTACCGCCAACAACCCCGACATGGTGGCGTTGTTGCTCAAATACGGCGCAACAACCAATCGCCCCAGCAAGGATTTCCAGACACCCGACGGCTGCGGCAATGAAAATCCAGTGGATGTGGCCAAGGAGGTCGGCAACCCCAAAATCATTGCCCTGCTGCAAGGTGCGGAAACGGCTGGCGAATGCACCAATCGCCCGCTGGAAGAGATGAAACTGATGGAATCGGTTGACCCGATGCGCCACCCCGAAATGTACCAGTGAAATAGAGTTCACTATGGAAATATACGTCTATCCCATCATCGCTTTGTTATTTATCGGGATATTCACCCGCGAAGTCATCGCGCCCGCGTCACGCAACCACTGTGACCGCCGTTGGTTAATTATGGCAAGCTCACTGGGTGTTGCTACGGTTGTTATCACTCTGTTCATCGGGTATGTGATGGCAGATGTGATTCGGGAAAATGCGCTCTTCAACGCTAGCGAGGTATTACCCGATGTAATGGTTGGTATTTTAAGTTTTTTGCTGACCAGTTTTGTATTCTACTGGTGGCATCGGGCAACCCATTACTCTGATCTGCTGTGGCGGGTGTTTCACCAATTGCATCACAGTGCCAGACGGGTGGAAGCGTTAACCGCATTCTATGCGCACCCACTCGATACCGCAGCGGCAGTGCTGATCAGTGCGTTTTCCAGCTATGTTGTGTTGGGGGCAAGCCCGCTGGCGGCGGCAATCGCGCTATTGATTACTGGGACATTTGATTTGTTTTTGCATAGTGACATGTGTACTCCACGATGGTTGGGCTATTTCATCCAACGCCCGGAAATGCACACAGTCCATCACGAACGCGGGCATCATGCGCAAAACTACGGCTTGCCAGTATGGGATGGGTTGTTCGGGACATCGTGCAATCCAGAGGAACGGCGACTGGATTTGGGGTTCGATTCCGAAAAAAGCGAGCGGTTAACTGATATGCTGTTATGCCGCGATGTGCATAAAACCAGTGCAGGAAATTAATCCATGACCCTAGTCATCAACCTCGCGAAAAAAGCCAAAATTCCGTTCAAGGTACACGAATAAGCCCACTACGGTCTGTGAAGCAGCGTAAAAACTCGGCCTTCCGCCCACGCAGTTGTTCCGGCTGGCGGATGTGCTGCAACTGACGGGCTGGGCGCGGGTGGTGGTGGGGACGAGCTTCAGTTTCCACGATGTGCTGGTGTATGCGGCGGGATGTGGAGTGGTGTATTGGCTGGATATGCAAGGCGATTAGCGGGTGTGCCTGCCCAACTACCCATAACTTTTACGGTTCAAGTATGCCATTATCGCCGATGATCTGGTTCAATCTGTATTGATAACAATGTTTAACCGAGAAGGAATGTGAACATGAAATATCTCTTTTCTGGCCTGTTGGCGCTGCTTTTTTCAACATTGGTAGGTTGTTACGCAAGTAACCCTCTGCCTCCCGGTGGTGGGATTGCTTGCACCCAAGAAGCCAAAATGTGCCCCGATGGCAGTGCGGTAGGTCGTACTGGCCCACATTGCGAGTTTGCCCCTTGCCCAGCAGCCAAGCCTTGATTTGGGCTAACATAACCCGTGAGCCGTTGATATGCCTGAAAATACTTATTCCTTGGGTTGGAGCATCGTGTTCTGGCTGTTGTGGTCGGTTGGCGTGCTGGTTTTGCTGCTGTTCGGCGGTTTTCTGCTGCTAACGGCAATGGATGCGCCGCTGGCTGTTGGCTGGAATGGCTTGGTGGTGCTGGCGGAAGGTTTTCTGCTATTCAAAACCGCGCGGCATTTTGCACGCAAGGATAAACCGGCCTCCGAACTGCTGTTGTTGGTTGCGGTCGCCGCCATTGGCATTCCGCTGCTGGCAACGGGTGGCTGCATCATGCTCGATAATATGGGTGGTAGTATGCGCATTGCGGGGTAAACCAGTGTGATTATCCACTTTGTGTTTGATTTGCTGGCGCTGGCAAGCAGTGTGCTGGTGAGTTTCTGGTTTCGGCGTAAGGTCGGGCTGGCACGTCCGGCGGGGATCACGCAGCCATCGCAACACCATTACTACCTGCTGGCTTTGCTGTTCGGGCTGGTGGCGGGTAGCACGCTGTTTGGCACGCTGAACCTGCATCTGGCGGGGCAAAGCGGGGTTGCCAAAAGCATGTTGGGCGGCGTATTCGGTGCAATCGTAGCGGCGGAAACCTTCAAGCATTTTGCCGGAATCCGCCAGTCGACCGGGCTGTATTTTGTCCCCGGCCTGATCATGCTAATTGCGGTCGGGCGTATTGGTTGCTTCCTCGCCGGATTGCCCGATTTTACTTACGGCACGGAAACCAGCCTGCCGTGGGGTGTGGATTTCGGCGATGGCATTCGACGCCATCCGGTGCAATTGTATGAAACCTTTACCATGTTCGCCCTCCTTGCCGTGTTGCTGGTCAGTTACCCCCGTCAGCCTGCTTTCTGGCAACGGCAAGGGTTTTACGTGTTCGTGCTGGTGTATGCAGGGCAACGTTTCGCGTGGGAATTCATCAAGCCCTATCCACCCGTGCTGGCAGGTCTGAACCTGTTCCAGTGGATCAGTCTGGCGCTGATCGTTTACGCGCTGTTCATGCTCAACCGGAGTCAGAATCATGGGTAACAAAGCCCGCCCCTACATCTTCTACGGTCAGACCCAATCGCTGTGTGAGGAATGCCTCGCGGTTGTGCCTGCCAAAATCCTGTTCCAGCACGGCAATGTGTATTACCAGAAACGTTGCGCGGAACACGGCGTGCAAAAGATGCTGATTTCCACCGACATTGCGTATTACAAGCGCTGCAAGGAATACCTGAAACCCGGCGACATGCCGCAAGCCTTCCAGACCGAAATCAAGCAAGGTTGCCCGCACGATTGCGGCTTATGCCCCGACCACGAACAGCATTCCTGTCTGGCGCTGTTTGAAATCATCGACGAATGCAATATGCACTGCCCAGTGTGTTTCGCAAACTCCGCACCCGGCATGGGCAATCCGCGCAGCATGGAAGAGATCGAAACTATGCTGCAAACCCTGTTGGCGAGCGAACAGCAACCCGATCTGGTGCAAGTTTCCGGTGGCGAACCGACCTTGCACCCGCAATTGATGGACATCCTGCGCCGTCTCAAAGCCAGCCCGATCCGCCACTTGATGCTCAATACCAACGGCATCCGCATTGCCCGCGACCCGCATTTGGTGGAAGAACTCGCGACCCTCAAACCGGGTTTCGAGGTTTACCTGCAATTCGACTCACTCAAGGTAGAAGCTCTGCAAAACTTGCGCGGGCAGGATATGCGCAAGATTCGTCAGCAAGCCTTGGAAAAACTGGAGCAGCACAATATTTCCACCACACTAGTGTGCGTGATCCGCAAGGGTGTGAATGACGATGAAATCGGCGAAATTATCCAGTTTGCCCAGCAATGGAAATGTGTGCGCGGCATTACCTTCCAGCCAGTGCAAGACGCTGGGCGCAACGACGGCGACGAGCCAGTGAATCGGATTACCTTGAGCGAAATCCGCACCCGTATTGTCGAAGCGGATAACCCGTTTGGCGATGAAGACATGATCCCGCTGCCCTGTCACCCGGAAAACATTTCCATCGGTTACGGTATCAAGCTGGGTGGGGAAATTGTGCCCGTGACAGGCTTGTTACCGCGTGAAGAGCTGCTCAAAGGCGTGGATAACACCATTACCTTTGAAAAAAGTGCGGGTCTGAAAGACGCTTTTCTGAAACTGTTTTCACTGGATGCGTGTAGCGAACAGACTACGGAAAACCTGCAAACCATGCTGTGTTGCCTGCCGCGCATCCAAAGCGAAGGGCTGACTTACGACAACGTGTTCCGCATCGTGATCATGGCGTTTATGGACAAATACGACTTTGATCTGGGTTCGGTGAAACGTTCTTGCACGCATTTCGTCGAACCAAACGGGAAAATATACCCGTTTGATACGTGGAATTTGTTCTACCGCGATAAAGTCAGAGGGTAACGGGTTTCACGCGGCTTGCTGCTTCCGCCGCCCGCGCCCGTGCTTCGTCGGTATCTTTGCCGCGAGCCAATGCTACGCCCATGCGCCTGCGGGTGAAGGATTCTGGCTTGCCGAATAAACGGATGTCTGTTTCCGGCACTTGTAAGGCTTCTGCCACGCCGTCAAAGGCAATGCCCAGCGCATCCGCCCCGCCGTAAATTACCGCACTTGCACCCGTGGAATGCAGCGCGGTATTGACCGGCAAGCCCAAAATGGCACGGGCGTGTAACTCGAATTCGTTTTGGAACTGGGTTGCCATCGTGACCATGCCGGTGTCGTGCGGGCGTGGGCTGACTTCTGAGAACCACACGTCATCGCCCTTGACGAACAATTCCACCCCGAACAAACCGCGTCCGCCGAGGTTAGCCGTGATTTTTTCGGCGATGTCCTGCGCTTTTGCCAATGCGCTGTCGGTCATCGGTTGTGACTGCCAGCTTTCGACATAATCGCCTTTGACCTGCCGATGCCCGATGGGGGCGCAGTAGTGGGTTTCGATTTCGCCGTTTGCGCCGCGAGCGCGTACCGTCAACAAGGTGATTTCGTAGTCGAAGTGGATGCACTCTTCCACGATCACGCGCCCGTGATTGACGCGGCCTGCGGACAGCGCGTATTCCCAAGCGGCTTCTACCTCATCCGCGCTTTTGAGCATGGATTGGCCTTTGCCGGAGGAGGACATCACGGGTTTGACGAAACACGGGTAGCCCACGTCGTCTGCCGCCGCTTGCATTTCAGCCAAGCTGGAAGCGAAATGGTAACGCGAAGTCGGTAAACCCAATTCTTCCGCAGCCAAACGGCGGATGCCTTCGCGGTTCATGGTCAATTGCGCAGCGCGGGCAGTGGGGATCACTTCGGCAAGTCCGGCGGCTTCAATCGCGGCGAGTTCGTCGGTGGCAATCGCTTCGATTTCCGGCACGATCAACTGCGGTTTTTCGGCTTCCACCAAGGCGCGTAACGCTGCCGGGTCTGCCATGTTGATGCTGTGGAAACGGTGCGCAACCTGATGCCCCGGCGCGTTCGGGTAACGGTCAACCGCGATGACTTCCACGCCGAGGCGTTGCAGGGCGATGATGACTTCCTTGCCGAGTTCACCGCTGCCGAGCAGCATCACACGGGTGGCGGATGGGGAAAGCGGGGTTCCGATGCGCATTTGAGTCCTCCGGGGCAACAGGTACGGGAAAATTCTGGAGAATAGCACAAGCCGCCCCGGCGCGTTAAAATCCAGCCACACAATTATTTACCCTATTTGGAAGGACGACAGGCATGGCTTACACGGTAATAGTACAACCCTCTGGGCACACATTTCAGGCAGAAGAAAACGAACTCATTCTGGAAGCAGGGCTGCGCCAAGGCGTGGCGTTAACCTACGGTTGCCGGGGCGGATTCTGCGGTTCGTGCGCTGCCACCGTGCTTAGTGGGGGTGTGTATTACCCCAATGGCGCACCTAAAGGTTTAGCCGCCGCCGATCAGGAAAACGGTAAAACCTTCCTGTGCATGGCGTGTGCTGACGGCGATGTGACGCTGGATATGCCGCAACTCAGTGCTGCTGCGCCCGACATCGAAGTTAAAGTTTTGCCAACACGGGTGGAAAAGATGCGCAAGCTGGCGGATGACGTGATGGAACTGACCCTGAAAATGCCGGAATCCGAACGCCTGCGCTTCCTTGCGGGACAATACATCGACATCCTGCTGAAAGACGGCAAACGGCGTGGTTTCTCGCTGGCGAATGCGCCCAGTGATGACCAGTATCTCGAATTGCATGTCCGTCACGTACCGGGTGGGCAATTTACTGGCTACGTGTTCAACGAAATGCAGGAAAAGGCCATCCTGCGCATCGAAGGCCCGTTGGGCAGTTTCTACATCCATGATTCCAAGCGCCCGCTGATTTTGATCGGCGGCGGTACGGGCTTTGCCCCATTGAAAGGGATGCTGGAACAACTGATGGCGCAAGGGCTGGATAAGCCGGTACACCTGTATTGGGGCGTGCGGGCAAAAGAGGACTTGTATATGGATAGTGTGGTGCGTAGCTGGGTTGCCAAGCATCCGCAACTGACTTACGTGCCAGTGTTGTCCGCGCCACACGCCGACGACCAGTGGGAAGGGCGCACGGGTTGGGTACATGCCGCTGCTGCTGCCGATTTCCCGGATATGTCTGGCTATGACGTTTACTTGAGTGGCCCGCCGCCAATGGTGCAAGCCGCCAAAGCCGCGTTTTTGGCACAAGGTTTGCCGGAAGCACAATTGTTTTTCGATTCGTTTGAATACAGCCCCGACACGCTCAAAGTCATGCAGGAAAACCAGTCATGAGCGGCACGGGTTTCGTGTTACACCCGCAACTGGCGAAAGACACACATTTCGTCAGTGATTTGCCGCTGTGCAGGGTATTGCTGATGGATGAGGCGCGTTACCCGTGGTTTATACTGGTTCCACGCCGGGGGGAAATCCGCGAGATTCATGAGTTAAGTCAAGATGAGCGCAATCAATTGTGGGTGGAATCAGACCAAATCAGTCGGGCGTTATTACACTTGTATGAGCCTGACAAACTCAATATCGCGTCGCTAGGAAACATGGTTCCGCAGTTGCACTTGCATCATATCGCCCGTTTCCAAACGGATGCGGCATGGCCTGCCCCGGTGTGGGGAAAGTTCGTACCTCAAGCGTATGAACCCGCCGTTGCCGCACAACGCCTTCAAACAATGTGTCAGGTATTACACCGATGAAGGATGGAAAATATGCAGAAAACCAATTGGTCGCAGGATGCGTACATACAGGCGTGGGACTTTGCGTGCCTCGCCCATCGCGGGCAGACTTATAAAGGCCCGCAACCCGGTATCGTTTACGAATACAGCAACCACCCCGCTGCGGTGGCGATAGAAGTGATCCACGCTTTGCAGCATCACCCCGAATATGACGGTGATCTCGCCATCCAGTGCGCTTTGTTGCACGACACGCTGGAAGACACGCCCGTCACTTTCGCGGAATTGGTGGAAACTTTCGGGCAGGCGGTGGCGGAAGGTGTCAGTGCGTTGAGTAAGGATAGCACCTTACCAAAAGGGGAGCAGATGGCGGATAGCCTGATGCGCATTTGCCAGCAACCGCGTGAAGTGTGGCTGGTGAAATTGGCTGACCGCACCAGTAACTTGCAATACGTCCCACCCCACTGGTCGGGAGCGAAAACGCAAGCCTACCGTACACAGGCATGGATGATTCTGGAAATGCTGGGAACAGCCAGCCCCGCATTAGCGCAGCGGCTGGCAGAACACATTTGGCGTTACGCGCCGTAATTACAGCTTGTTTTTCGCCTCGATCATGTCATGGATGATCGGGTTGAGGATCAGTTCCATTGCCAACACCATCTTGCCGCCCGGAACCACAATGCTGTTACGGCGTGACATGAAGGAATCGTGGATCATCGCCAGCAGGTAAGGGAAATCCACATTGAAGGCTTTCGGGTCAGCGAAACGGATGATCACGAAACTTTCATCCGGTGAAGGGATGTCGCGTGCGATGAAGGGATTGGACGTATCCACGGTCGGTACACGCTGGAAGTTGATGTGCGTGCGTGAGAACTGCGGGGTGATATGGTTAATGTAATCCGGCATCCGGCGCATGATGGTGTCAACGGTTGCTTCCGGTGAATAGCCGCGCTCGGAGTGGTCACGGGCGATTTTCTGGATCCATTCCAAGTTAACGCTGGGTACAACCCCGATCCCTAGGTCGACGTACTGTGCCACGTCATAGCCACCGTAGCGCTTGTCTGCGGTGATGTCTTGCACCAGACCGTGCAGACCTTCGTAGAACAGGATGTCGGAATTGCTTTCAGTATCTTCCCAAGGGGTGAATTCACCCGAACCTGCTGCACAAGTTACGCCCGCATCTGCCAAACGCTTTTGGTGGAAAACCGCTTCACTATCATTGTGCAGGTAATAGCGCTTCTTGCCGACCCCGGATTCACCGTAGCTCTTAAACAGGGCTTCAAGTGCGTGGAAATCGTTGGCTTCTGGGCCAAAGTGGCTGAAGTTCGGCTCTACGGCAGAGCGTTGCTTGAATTCGCTGCGGGTAACGCCGTGGAAACTGTCGCCTTCGACGACCGTTGCAGTGATGTTTTCGCGGTAGAAAATGTGTTCAAACGCACGCTTTACGAACGTCGTGCCCGCCCCGGATGAACCTGTGACAGCAATAACTGGGTGTTTCTTTGACATGGGATCCTCTCCTCTTAGAATCAGAATGTGAATGCGCAATCCAACAACATTCTAACGAATGCAACTTACGGTCTGTATATGCCTTTTGATAGGGGCTAGCGGCGGGCAAGGTGGGTCAGAATTTCTGTTGTAATCCACTATTTATGGATTTTATCCCCAGTTTCTGTGGATAACTGTGTGGATTGTTTGCGGAAGAAACGGTAACAAGGCTTGTTTTACAAAGGCTTATCCTAAGTGCACAATAAACAAACAATATTGTTTTTCAATTGAATCAATAGGTTATCTTAATTTTGGTGCTTTTTGGCAGTGTGGTTGCGGTGCTGCGTAGCATCTGGTAATAAAACACAAATTGTGGATAAGTGGTGTGGAAAATGCCTTTCCCCATCTAGATGTTGTGTCGGTGTCTGATACTTGCCCTACTACCCGTAGATTTTTGTTGGATAGAACACATTTATCGTAAAGCTGCCGATCATTCCCGCTTTTCCCCCAGCCCCGTAAACCCCGCTGACAGATAATCTTGGCTGATGATCCTGTAACTATTTTGTAATCATGCAGTTACTGACTTATGCACAAACTCTGTGGATAAAAGTGTGCGCAACTGTGTGGAAGGTGCTGCACAGTACCCCACAAACAAGGGCTTAGCCCAGATTGTGCAAATATTAATCTCATTAATTATCCATTGCCAATCATGCAGTTACAAAACTCAAGCAGTTTTTTTCAGGGTCAGGCTATTCCTTGACGCAACTGCGTTCCTACATCTAGGGGCATGTGCATAACATTCCTAGCCGTCAGCAAATGCTTGACACAAGATGTAGTGTGGTTGGGGGTATTTCACACTATGGGCATATTTCTTGTGGATAAGCTATGATTAACCCCCTTTGTAGCTTATGTACCCTTTCCTGTATGAAACAAGTCCAGCCCCGTGTCGGTTTTGTCAGTCTCGGTTGCCCTAAGGCACTGGTTGATTCCGAGCGCATCCTTACCCAACTGCGTGCCGAAGGTTATGCCATCAGCAGCAGTTACGACGAAGCCGATTTGGTGGTGGTCAACACCTGCGGTTTTATTGATTCGGCGGTAGAAGAATCGCTGGAAGCCATCGGCGAAGCGCTGGATGAAAACGGCAAAGTGATTGTCACGGGTTGTCTGGGCGCAAACGCTGCCACGGTACTGGACGCTTATCCCAATGTCTTGGCTGTCACCGGCCCTCATGCTTATGAGGCGGTGATGCAATCTGTCCATGCGCATTTACCGCCGCTGCATGACCCGTACAGCGACCTGATCCCGCCGCAAGGGGTACGCCTGACCCCGCGCCATTACGCTTACCTGAAGATTTCGGAAGGCTGTAACCACCGCTGCTCGTTCTGCATCATCCCTTCACTGCGCGGTGATCTGGTGTCGCGCCCGATTGGCGATGTATTGCAGGAAGCCGAAAATCTGGTGAATGCCGGGGTGCGCGAATTGTTGGTGATTTCGCAAGACACCAGCGCTTACGGTATTGATGTGAAATACCGCACGGGTTTCTGGAAGGGGCGTCCGGTGAAAACCCATTCCCAGCAGTTGGCGGAAGCCTTGGGCGAAATGGGCGTGTGGACGCGCCTGCATTACGTTTACCCCTACCCGCACGTGGACAACCTGATTCCACTGATGGCGGAAGGCAAAATCCTGCCGTATTTGGACATACCTTTCCAACACGCCAGCCCTTCCGTATTAAAGGACATGCGCCGCCCCGCACATGCCGAAAAAGTGCTGGAACGTCTGCAAAGTTGGCGGGAAACCTGCCCGGATATTGCTGTGCGCAGTACCTTCATCGTCGGCTTCCCCGGTGAAACCGAAGAGGACTTTGAAACCCTGCTGGATTTCCTGCAAGAAGCCGAACTCGACCGCGTGGGCGCATTCACTTACTCCGCCGTCAATGGCGCGGAAGCCAATGCCTTGCCCGGTGCAGTGCCCGAAGACGAAAAGGAAGAGCGGCTGGAACGTTTCATGGAAGTGCAAGCCGAAATCAGTGCCGCTAAACTCAGCCACATGATTGGCAAAACCCTAACCGTGCTGGTGGATGAAGCCGACGAAGGCCAAAGCATTGCCCGCAGCTACCGCGATGCGCCCGAAATCGACGGGCAGGTCATCATTGAAGGCACGGAACTGCCAGTTGGCGAATTTGCCAAGGTGCGCATTACCCACGCGGATGAGCATGATTTGTGGGGCGAGGTAGTGTAACCATTAGATGACATGGCTTGCGTCAGCGGGCAAACGGCATTGGCGGAAGAGGATTTTCCTTGTGCTATGATTCCTATACCGCGAGCATTTAGGAACAGCCATGAAACTCCCCTACGGTGAAAGCAATTTCAAAAAGGTGATAACCCAAGGTTACACCTACATCGACAAGACGGATTACATCGCCAAGCTGGAAGCAGCAGGCAGCTACCAGATGTTGCTGCGCCCGCGCCGTTTCGGGAAAAGCCTGTTCCTATCGACGCTGTGGCACTATTACGACGTGCAGCACCGTGATGACTTTGATGCGCTGTTTGGCAACTTGCACATTGGGCAGCACCCGACCCCGCTCAAAAACAGCTACCCCGTGCTGTTCATGGAATTCAGCGGGATTGCCACCGATTCCCCTGAAAGTATTTACCATTCGTTCAGCCACAAGGTCGGGCTGGCCTTGCAGCGCACCTTGGAAAAATATGCCTACCCACCCGCAGCCATCACCAGCATCAGCCAAGTGTCCGCCCCTCATGAGAAAATGGAAACATTCTTTAACATTGTGGACGGGCAAAAAATCCTGCTGCTGATCGACGAATACGACCACTTCGCTAATGCCATCCTCCCGCACGACCTCAAGCTGTTCCAAAGTGTGGTCGGCAAAGGTGGCTTTGTACGCAGCTTCTATGAAACCATTAAGACTGCGACCCTGACGGGTACGGTAGACCGTTTCTTCATCACCGGGGTCACGCCGCTAATGCTCGACAGCATGACCAGCGGCTTCAACATCAGCGAAAACATTTCCCTGCACGAAGATTTCAACAGCGTGATGGGTTTCACCCCAAGCGAGGTGGAAATGTTGTTACAACCGCTGGTGAAGTCTTGCCAGCTTGATGGCGATGTTCTGATGGCGGATGTGCGGCGCTGGTACAACGGCTACCGTTTCAACGCACGGGCGGCAGAAACCATGTACAACCCCAATATGGTGCTGTATTTCCTGAAGAATTTCCGTATAGGGGATTGCAGTTACCCCAAGCGGATGCTGGATGAAAATATCGCCTCGGATTACGGCAAGATCATGGGGCTGTTCGGCATCGGCGACCGTGACAACAATTTTGCGGTCTTGGATGAAATCATCAACACCGGCGAAGTGACCGCCACGCAACGCCGCAAATTCGACTTCGACAAAGGTTTTGACCGTGACGACTTTATCAGTCTGTTAGCCTACATGGGCTTTGTCTCATTGCAGGGCGATACCTTGTCCGGCGAAGTGTTCGGCATCCCCAACCACGCCATCCAAGAACTGTACTTCCAGTATTTTAAGGTCGAGTTGGAGCGCCGCAACGAGGTCAGCATCCCCGACCGTGCCTTGTTGCAAGCGGTGGAAGCCTTGGCTCTGCATGATGACATCCAGCCCTTGGCAACCGAAATGCAACGGGTGCTGCCATTGCTGTCGAACCGCGATTTCATGAAGATGGACGAAAAGCACATCAAAACCTTGGTGTTGACGCTGCTGTACCAATCCCCGGTGTACTTCATCCAAAGCGAGCGGGAAATGCACCATAAATACCCCGACATTCTGCTGATGGAGCGCAGCCCCTATGCGGTCAAACACCAACACCTGATCGAACTGAAATACGCCAAGAAAGGCGAGGGGGAAAAGGCTTGGGAAGCCAAACGGCAAGAAGGCATCGGGCAGGTGCAAGGCTATTTGCAGCTACCGGAAATTGCCGTACTGCCCAAGCTCAGTGCGTGGGTGCTGATAGCGGATGGGGAGCGGGTTGAGGTCGTGAAAATACAGTAGTGTCACCGGCGCAACCGCATAAGCCGTTTTAGCGCGATGGTATTAATAGGAATGTACTTATTGGGATTACCTTCGGCACTAACCGCCCACTTTTTCCCGGCAACATCAAGACAATTGCCCCGCTGTGTTCTTCGCCGTAGCTGACGTGTAGCGGTTTGTCGTTGCCGTAGAAATACAGGCGGTCGAACGGGGTGTTTTGCACAATCCATTGCGCCACTTCCAGCATGTTCTCATCCGGCACAATAAAGTCACAAGCTGCACCTTTGCGTTCACAAATCAGGTTGCCACGGGAATTGAGTTCGTGGGCAGCGTGTTGGTCGCGTTTGGGGTCAATTCTGCCGTTTATGTGTTTGGCTAATTCAGGTGAACAAAAGCCGTAAGTAAGTTCGATACCACCGAAGTAATCCATTACCGGGTCAACGACTTGCAGGGCAAGTGCGGCTAAAGCGTTATAGGTTTCGGTTTGCTTCGGCAGGTTAGGTAAGCCTGTTTTGGCTTGGGTTTCACCGCATTCGATGAAGTCACGGAAGGTGTGATATTGACCGCAAGGGGCATCCAACGTTGGTGTGTGGTGTGAGGTTTGCAGCTCAAATCCCACCACTTCTAAGCGCAAGCGTTGCAAGGTCGCATCAAACTGTTCGGGAGGCATTCCATAACCTTCTAAATCAAACTCAGGGTGTGCTGATAAAGCTTGGTCAAAAGCGACTTGTTCAGCGTAATGTGGATAATCCGACGTGAGGAAACGCGCTTTCAGGTAGAGATAGGTCGGCGCGTAGGTTTCCCCGTATTTGTAATACTCAAAACGCTGGTTGACGAGGCTGATTTTGATACGCTCCAACAAGCGCGGTAAAGCTAGCCCTTCAAAGTCGTCGTATTTCATCAGCGACAGCTTGCCGGATTCAGCATGGATTTTCAGTAAATCAGCAGAAGTCACGTCACCAAAGACAAAAGTGGCGCAACTGATGTAAACGCGCAGGATCGGCGGCAACAACACTACCTGTGAGGTGTGGAAGGTCAGTGAACCTTCAGCATCTAAATAACCGTAACCTTGGTTCGCAGCTTGTTGGCACATCTGGCGAATTAGCGTTGGGTTGCCTGCGGAAAATAGCAAACGTTCGCCTTCGGTTTGGGCAAGCGGGTAGCTATTGAAAAAGGCTTTCACGTCCCGTTTGAGGCTTTCGGGTAAATGACGGTAAACGCGCTGCTGATCGAAACGGCGCATGGCAAAATAAACGGTCAGGTCTTCGCGGCGGCTATCGAAGGCAAGTTTCAGGGTGTCATTGCCGTGGAAACGTTGCAAGAAGTTCAAGCCGCGTTGCCATGTGCCGAATAGCTCTTTTACAGCGGCAATTTGTGAAAACTCATCTTCTTGAGGTGGGCGACCGAGTTCAAGCCAACACAACCATAAGGCATCTAGCAAGTCGGCGTGTTGCTGGTAAAACGCCTGTTCTTTTTCTGTTTTGGTCGGGCGTGCCGCTTTCGGCGCTTTGGGGGCTTTTGGAATTTGGCTGATCAGGCGATTAGCCGTACTGCGGTTGCGGTAACGGCGTTCCAGAAATGCCTGTTCTGCGTCTTTGTCTTTGAACACGAAAAACACGCCGGGGCCGACGGCTACCGGGTCTTCGTCGAGGACGCGGCGCAGGTATTCGCGGAATTCTTCCTGTGAGTAATAGCGCTGGAAGGTGTTACGGCTGGTGAGTACGCCATCGCGGAACAAACGCCCGCGTTCAGTGGATTGTTCGCCCAACATGACCGCAGCGCACAGGAATTGGGTGCAAAGTTGGTATGCGCCTAACACGGCTTCCATGCGTTCGGTTTTGTCTTCGATCACGTTGATGACGAAACCGAGGTTGACAATATCAGCGGTGTGTTTGGGGTTGTCGGGGCAGAAATGCGGATCCCAACCGTTGGCGATGAGGTTGTTTTGCCGCAGGATGTCTACGTCGCTACCTTTGCCACAGCCGTAGTCGAAAATCGTGTGTTGGCCTTCCAGAAAGTCATGCTTGGCGAGGAGTTGCATGGGTTTGGAGAGGGCGTAGCGGGTTAGCGCGGTGCGGTGGCGTTCGACGGTTTTGGAAGTTTTTTCTATGACTTCGGGCGGCGCTATTTCACTTCCATCAAGCCTAACTAGCTGGTGATCAACGACTTTGTAGCCTGCATTGCGGAGGCGTTCTTCCCATTGTTTTTTATAGCCGATTTTGCGGGAGTCTTTAAAAAGTCCGGCATCTTCGAGTTGCTTGGTAAGCGCGGCGAATTTGGGAATGTCGGGGTGATCGGGGGGGAGAAGGAGTTCTTTGCGGTGGAGGATGGGGGGGTTGTTATTATAATTGCACAAAGAGTTATTGAAATTATTCAAGTTTAACTTGATAGATTTTTTAAGTTCTGGAAAATGGTTCTTTTCAAAATCATCATATTCTAGCAAAGAAAAATATTCATCAATCAAGCTGACTTTAATGACATTAGGGTTCACTCCCTTTATATTTGCAACAAAAGAAAAAAACTTTATTTTATCTTTTAAAGACGAGAAGTTAATGAGATTTATATGGAAATAAACCTCATTATTAACTCGTTTTCCTTGGATTGATCTTAAAGCATTCAGATCAAAAATATTCATTGCAAATCAAACTTCAATATCTAACCAAGGAGCAATGCGTTGCCATGCTAAATCAGCAATTCTAACTGTTCTACTTTCGATGATTTCTTTTGTCCAATCACCATCAACATTAGCAACTGATTTCACCATCGGCAAATGACTTGAGTTTTCTAGTAGTTTTTCTGTTAATCCTGAAATGTTAACTCCATCTAACTTGGCTTTAGCAAGCAATTGATTTAGATCATCTAACGTATCCGCAGACAATACCTTATAGAATAATTTCTTTTTCTGCCAAGAACCATTTCCTAAAGATGAGTTTTCTGAAGGTGGGAGCAAGGTTAAATTACCTAGTTTATTTATAGTATCAGGGTCTTCATAAATACTATCTAACCAACCCTCATTTTTTGTTTGTGGAGCAATATGCTCAACTGTTTGCGAAGATTCGTCATCCCATGTTCTTAAATTAAACAATGGAAGAACACCTTGTTTTCCTATTATAGTTAATCCTGGATTTTCCTTGTCCACTACATTATCATGTGCTGATGCCAATAATAAAAATCTTGCAACTATTCCTTTTGTAGAATAAATGGGAATCCGTAATATTTTCTTTATCCATTCTTCTTTGCAAATTATTCCACCATTTTCTTTCAATTTATCAACTAAAGCTTTTTTTAGCAAATGAGATTTAGGTAAATCACAACTATTTCTACATCTTGCAAGTGGTTTTAGTATCACTCCATTATTGGTATTTTCATATCCAGAATACATTAACTCTCGATAAATTGAATCGATTCCTTCCGTGGTTTTTCTGGAGGAACGCCATAAAATAGAAAATGCTGTTACGGCTTTTGTTACAGAAATAAATTCACTAATGGCCTCATTTCTGCATTCTGAAGTTGAACTTAAAACTTCAGAATAATACCTGGCCAATATTCCTATGGTAATAGTGTGGTTTAATTTTTTAAGAAAGTCTACACAAAGAGATGTTTTGTCATCGCTAATCGGAGAAAGATCAGGTTTTTCTTTTTTATCACCAGTCCAAACTTTTTTCATAAAAATAGCACTATGAGATAAATGCCGAAGAAAGTTTCTTCTCTCGTTGCTATCAATACAGTCGATTTCTTCATAAGAGTCTTTTAGAAATCGACGTTGCTCACTTAGTCTTTTTGATAGCCCTTTGCCTCTTTCTGCCAGCTCAAAAGAAATTATGAGGCGACTTGTTGCATCTTGCTTATCTTTTGATTCAGAGAAGCTTTCAAGGTAATTTTCAATTTGTTCTATATAATTATATGATGGAGTGTTTTTATATTCTGATAATTTTTCAGAATATACAACTCTTGGTTTAAAAGTTTCAAATGCCGTGAGTGGCTCACCCGTTGTATTTAAAGATTCAAACATATCAAATGCGTAATCTTCATTTTTTGCTGTTACTATGGTAATAGCAATTCTATCTAACACAAAATTAGCAAAAAATACTATTCTTAAAAGCTCTTCATATGATTTATCACTTTCAGACTCTAATATTTTCTGAGCGGCTTCTGGGATTTCCGCATTAAGAAGAGTATTTTGAAAGTTAGTTGACTTTATAATAGATTCAAATTTTGGAATTTCTAGTTTTTCATCACTTTTGGTATTTTTTGCTATTATCTTAATAATTTTCTGAATAGATAATCGAGCATTTTTTAACAAATCATACTTAACTTGTTCAGCACTTGCAATCGGTGCTAAATACTTGAATCTGTTGTTGTTATTGTTGCGGGAATAATTGCCATATTCATGAAGATAATAGCCAACTGGAGAAATATAAGAAGCTGTTTTTTGTCTTCTTGACCAAGAATCAACATAAGCTCGGATCATTCTAGGGTAAAATTTAAATAAATCATCTCCAAGATTTGTGTCTTCCTCGAAAGTTTTCCCTAATCGAGTAACAACTTTTATACATTCCTCATAAAGCCAATACTGAGCATCATCTTCTTTATTTAGTTTATTAGCGGCTAGTTTTATTTCTTCATGCAACACAGTGTTAATAAGCAAAATAGTCGACAAACGTTGTTGACCATCAATTATAGTCATAACTTTTGCGGGAACTTCACCTTTAACTGCTGGCTCAACAGTTGATAGACCTGTATCATGAATAGCAATTATTGTTCCAATAAATGTTATTGCATCAGCACGCTCAACTAACATAGAAAAGCCATGACAAGCATCTTCCATCAATCGAGATATTTTGTTTTTATCCCAAGAATAATGTCTTTGATATGCGGGAATATACAGTCCTAATCCAGGCTCGCATAAATATTCCCATACGCTCTTTGGTTGAGCACTGAATACATCTTTAATATCCACTATTACTATTCCTGTGAAATTATAAACTACAAATCATACAAGCCTGATCTTCGGGATCATCATCTTCTTGATCTCTCAAAGCATCTTGCCATTTTATTGTGTGAACACTCTTAGCATTACGATTTGAAGTGCGTGCTCCTTCTGTTTTTTCAGCATGGGCAACTACTTCTTCAAGCGTCTTACCTTGTACCCATGTATAACCTTGTCCTGATTCCTTTTCGATGCGAACAGCCTCGGCAAATAAGTCAGGATGTTCGCGCTTTAACCCTAACCATTCATCTTGACGTTGAAAGAAGCAGAAGTAGCAACCTGAACGACTACGCCACCGATAATATTCTGGAATACCAACAGTATTTTCCAAAATTCGGAAAATATCTGATCGAATCAATCCATCTTCCATAAAAGGAAAAACTGCTTGAATATTTTCTTTCTGGCTAATATAACCTTCTCTATTTTCATCTGCACGAATACCGATATAGGTAACAACCGGATCATTACCAACGAACTTCTCAAAGGGTTTGATCTTCATCATTGATGTACACCAACGCTGTCGAGGCGATGGCAGATAGTTGTTGTGTATTTTTAACCAATGTTCAAAATCTCGCTCAGGACTCAGTTTTTTAATTTCTTTGCCTAAGTAAGCTTCTAATTTGTCGAGAAAATCATAAACTTCCTGAAGTTCAGCACCCGTGTCAGTAAAGAAATATTCAACCCGGTTATGAATATCTGGGTAGTGATCTCGGAGATATATGGCGAGAGCAGCACTATCCTTACCGCCGGATAATCCGAGGACATGGCGTGAATCTTCAAGTTCTGAAGCTTCTTGTAGCGTCAAATGCTTAGTCATGTTTAATCTTACTCAATTGCTTGGATGCAACTACTTTGGGGTGTTGAGTTGTCTGATAATCACGCAAGAAATCATCCACTAATTCAGCTAGTACTGCAAGTTGCAATTCTTTATCCGCCCCAGATAATTGATCATTTAATCGACTTTTTAGCTCATCTGCGGCTTCTCGCTGCATTTTACTTATCGCAACAGGCTGTTGACGCTCTTTTTCACCTTTTTTTATTGATTTCAATAAGATGACATCAAATTCATCTTGGGTATTTTGCCTTTTTTGATCATGAATGCGTAAAGCCTCAAGATCAAGCATACGTCGAGAATATTCACTCAATCGCATATCTGCTTGTGCTTTATCGCCATCAAGCCATTTTTCCGGTGATTTCTTGCCAAGAAACATAAGGATGCTGATAAACCAATCGTGATCAACTTTATCCGAATTGGTCAGTCGGTTGATGAATGCTTTCAATCCGTCGGTATCTACCGTATATGTATCAAGTCCCACATAACGCCCTGTAATGCGTCGCATCTCAGGAATCGTAGCATTAGCTTTCAGGCGTAAAGCTTGTGCTAAGAGCTTTTGTTGATCATCTAACATCTTAGAGTAAGCATGTTTCAATGCACTTAGTGTGTCCTTGAGCCTTTCAACATAACCATCGAATTTGGTTTGTTCGGTTGCTCTTATATCGAAACCTAGTGCTTGGGGTATTCCCTCAAACAGTAATTGTTCGGGTGATTTAGATAAGTGGAATGCATTGCGGAATGCTTTGGCGTGTTCAGGTAAGTCACTAGTCTTTTGTGTGTATTCATTTAAACCTCCCACAAATGTAGCTAGTGGTTTGATAGCTTGAACTACCGTCCGAGTCTTACCATCGGTGAATAATGCGGTCATGTATTCTTTGAAGATGGTGGCGCGGATACCTTCAATTCTAAACAGTTGTACCTTGAACAGTTCCGGTGTTTTCACAAAACGCTCTAAGACATCTTTACTGAGTGTCGGGAGGTACTGACCATCTTCGTATAAAGCTAATTCATCTTGATGTACAAAGTAAGCCGCCAAATACAATACAGGCAACACACCATTTTTTAGACCAAACGGTGTCGAAGTTAAGATGCCATCCAGATCACTGAAAGGTCGAGCTTTCTGCTCAGTTGAATTCAGAAATTCCTCAATCTCTGCCCAAGTTGCTTGTATAGAATGACCGCTGGTAGGTGCAAAAAATCCCCATTTACCTGTGTCATCCTGCCGATGAATGCTGGACTCACGCAATAACGCAAGATACATAGCTTTCTCAGGCGGAAATTTTTCAATTCCTAAAGCTTCTTCATCTGGATGCAAAAGCATCATTTCAAGCAGTTTGTTACGCCCTGCGGCTGCTTGGCTAGATGGTTTGTCGCGGTTGATCAGTTCATTTTTGATCGTTGGGATTCTGCAATATAAGCTACCTAATATGTCAGATAGTTTGTTTTGAAACGCCCGTTTACCATCAATCTGAACAGGTTTACCTTGCCAATACCATTGGCTACGTTGAGGCTGCTCTAACAGCAGGTGAACTTGAGTTTCTTCCGCCTGTAGTGCCGATTGGTAGTAATCTCGGAACTCCCGCTGTGCGACCGGATCAGAATGCAGTTCTTGGGATTTGTTTTGCACGGCTTCTAATGCCAATACATCTGCAACTACATCACGTAGCGTTGCTGCATGAGGATATTTCACTAATACATCAAGCGGAGATGCATTAGAAACCACTTGCTTGATGAAGGTTTCATCGTCCTGCTGATCTTCAGCGAGATAGAAAACAATACGTGGAACACCTGCACTTTCGCCAAGTTGACTTACTGAACTAGCATCAATAAAAGCCGTCGTGAAATAGTGCATTGCTCCTTTTTGAATGGAGAATTTACGTGCAACAATCGGCATTCCACCATGTTGCTTACTGAGACGTTCTGCAAGGCTGAATACACCTAATTTGCCGCGTTCTTCCTGCAAACGAAGTTCCAAGTCAAAGTCACTACCTTGCCATACACGATACTCGTTGTTGTACTTGCGCAATTGTAGAACCGCACGCTTCTGCAAAACTTCCAATGCACTTGTGATAGCATCAGGGTCATGCAAACAATAATTTAGGATTTCCTTAGATGCTTTTAAACCTGCTTGTGCTCCGATGAGATTCAACAAACCTACGGTTTTCAGAACTTTTACAGCATCAGGATTGTCATCACCCAAACGCTCTAATGCAGTGACAACTTCTGTCCAACGGCGATGTGTAAGATGGTCAACAACAGCCGCAGGTTGGTTGCTGATAAAGTAATCGTAAATTTCCCAAGGGTAAATCCAATCACCAAGATGTTCTAAACGCTTGAGACTATCCTGAAACCCAAACGCTTCCGTGCTTCCCAAATAGTTAAATAAGGTGCGTTCATTTTGAGCCACTTTTTGGCAAAGTAGTGGTAACAACAATGCGCTGATAGGGTGTAACGGATAGCATTGTTGGAACAATTGACTCGCAGAATGCTTATCTAGTGTATTTGGTAAAGCCAGCCACTTGCTTAATAAAGCAGACAATTGTTCTGTTTCTTTTGTAATTGTTTTTGGCAGTTTTTTAGGTTGTTCAACTGCTTTACTGACAATCCGTAAAGTTTGCTCAGCAGATTCTAGGAAAGGGATAACTTCAAAACGTCCTTGAACTTTTGCCCATTCATTACGTTGAACCCGACCTAATCCACGCGCATATTGTTCAAACGATTGATGCAGCAACACGAACACTGACAGAATTGCACCGCGCTCATCCTCACAGCCTGTGTATGCCTGCTCTGCTAATGCTTGTAACAGGTAAATGTCGTTCGCTTCAGGATGGCGAGCTTCATACTCTAGGAACTTACCTAGCTCATCAATCACAATCAAAACACCGTAGCCTCCTGCACTAGCTACTGCTTCTTGTAACTGGTTGATCGTATCAATCGTTTCCGTAACAGTGATGTGATCTTGTGCAGATAATTGAGCTAATTGTTCAAGTACTAGCGGATACTGCCGTTCTTCACGAGAGAAGAAAGCCGTAGCTCCCTCATGTAATGATTTAGCAAGTCGTTTACTTAGTGGCTCAGGGCTGCCGGTCAAGAAAACCCTGCAATGCTCTAATGATTTCCCGTTTTCATCCCAAAATTGGTCAATAACCATCTCATTGCAACGTGCTAGGACTGCTTGAGCCGCATCTGTGGCTACATCATCTGCTGCGCCTAATAAGTGGGAAAGAAATACGGCAAAAGATGATTTTCCCGAACCATATGGCCCCATTAGTGTCCATGCGCGGGGCATACTTCTGACTGCTGTAATGGTTTCGCCAACACGCGCCAACGTATCCAATGCACGAGTGGTTGGAATATAGGCATTAACAACAGCTAGTGAGTCGGCATCGCGCTCAAGATTAATTGAACGGGTGTAGTTTGTATTGACTTGTATTTGTCCGGCCAAGCTCATGCTGCTGCCTCAAGAAAATTCGATTGTTCGTAGTAACTGCGTAAGTAGCTCATAGGCTCAAGTTGGACATCGCTTGTTCTGAAAAGCACCCTGACTCCTGCTGTTTCCTGAAACCTGAATGGGGTATCTTTTCTCTGCTCTAGTTTTTCTAACTTGTAGAGAAAAGCACTTTCAGTCAGACAGAAAACTGCTCCCGGTGCTGGATAGTCATTTTTGCCATACATCAAATCTTCGATAGCCAACGCCTTTTCTCCTGTTGCATTGAACAGCGATGCAACTGCATAAGCAAGGACCTCGATAGGCAAGTGACCATGATCGCCCACCTGTACCTTGTATGTTTTGTTGTCAGGCAATAATGATAAGAGTTTGATGGACGCAAACGGTGTATCTAAAAACTCGTCTGAAAACTGTTTGGCTTTCGGGCGAGCATCCGAATACATACGCAAAGCCACAGCGACATCATTTTTAAGCGTATTTTTAGATGGTTTTGTATGACTGTTCTGTCTTACAAAATCTATCAAAGAATCAATGGCTTGTTCCGATGTGAATTCTGGTTTGTGATAACGGTTGTACATCCAATAGGCACAAGTTGCCTGCTCAGGATTGCTTGCCATGTGCCAATGTAATAACCAAATTGTAGCTTCATCCTCAAGATAAGGATCGACACCTTCGTTTTCGTCAAAGATGAAATCACCTAGTTTTGTCGGTTGGTAGCCTGTTTCTGTTTTTTCGATGATTTGGGTAGCTTGCACCCAATAACGAATAGCATTGACCATATTTTTGCCAACGCCAAGTCTAACAGTCGCGTCATCTGCATCAAATACTGACGGGTCAACCACAACCTCTTGGTAGGCTTTGGTTAGCCAACTGTAACGCAAGGGAAATGTTTCATGCCTACCAAAAGACATTCTTTTAGGATTGAATTTCATGCAATCACTCGCTTCTTAGTTGTGTTTTCTTCGTGATGCACCGATGTGGCAAGGGATAGTGAAAGTTGTTGTTTGCCTTTGAGGAAAGATTCAACATTCTCCAAAAACCAGCTTTTCAAACTGACATTATTCATCATAAGCTGTTCATATAGTTCTTGTTTTGTTTCGGGGTTTATTTCAATGACAATCCTGCCACTCACGCCTCTTGCCATACCATTTTGCTCCATTGGCACTATGTTACATAACATGTTAAGTGTAACATTACACGGATGAGAGTAACATTCAAATTAGCTGATTTTTTGACAGTAAATAAAGGTGATAAGGCGAAGCTCATGATTCCTCAAAGACTTCTTCAGCATTTTTTCGACTTGAACGTATGGTATTCCGATGGGCGACGTAGACCCCAGAAACCATTGCTGTTGTTGCTGGCTCTAGCACGGGTTCAAGCTGGAAAGCCCCGTATGATTGCCTTTGATGAAATTGAGGAGAAACTCGAACAGGTCATTGAGGACTTTTCCCCCAGTCGCCAACCTCATCCAGAATACCCATTTTGGCACTTACGCTCAGAAAAAATTTGGGAAGTCCCACAAAGCCACACCATCCCTACAACATCATCTGGCGATGCAGACAGAAAATACCTCCGCGATCACAAGATACAAGGTGGTTTTAGCCAAGAAGCGTTTGCCTTGCTCTCATCCCATTCCGACCTGCTGGAACGAGCGGCGATGATCTTGCTGGACGACAATTTCCCCTCATCCATTCACCAAGACGTGTTGGATGGTGTCGGGCTGGAAATAGACGTGACATCAAGCATCATTCAATACAAGCACGGCTAATCCCAATTGCCTCATGCGCCACCTGCGTTTAAAGCAGCAAGCCGATTAGCCAGTTGCAGAAAGTAGTCTGTTGACCAGATGTTGAGTACTTTGGCATCAGGTATGAATTTCACAACATCCTGCTTGGCGCTGTCAAAATCTACTGCCATGATGCGCTGGTGTAACCGTACTTGTAGTTCAGTTTCTGACACAACTTCTTGGCGAATAGCACCGCTTTCATAAGCTCGTCTGGCGAAATGCGCCAGATTGGGTGAGACGTTATGGCGTATATACCACTCAAAATCGAACCAATCACGCCCCTTCACCCGATTTTTCCATTGACGGAATAGCAGTGCGTGTAACTTTCCGGCAAAAAGATCGGGCAGGGAAAAGCACTTGACGTAAAAAGAAAACGGTTGGAGTAGCAGCTTTTCTTCCGTAGCGAAACCCAGCGGTGGCAAGGTATCCACCTCAAACTTGATTTTGACCTTGCGGGCGCTGCTAATGTTCAGGCTGAACACTTGGGTGTTGTTCTTCAAAAAGGCTGATTCTATCTGGCTGTCCGTGGTCTTTTGTTTGGTCGTAATCTCTACATCCAAACCCAATGCCTTAAATTCAGCGATCACCGCTTTGAAGTACGGTTGCAAAGAAAATTCAGCATCCGGTTGCAACAGTGAAAAATCCAAGTCTTCAGAGAAGCGTGGCAAACCATGAAAAATCCGCAGGCAAGTGCCACCGTAAAAAGCGGCTTGCTCAAAAAAGCCTGCGCGGTTGAGACCTGCCAATGCTACTTCCTGCATGACTTCGCGAAGTGCTTGATCGTGTTGCTCGACATTGACCAATGGATAGCGGTTCAACATCTGTTCCAGCAAATTCACTGCCATTGTTTGATAGCCTCGTACAAATTGCCCAGCAATGCGGTTTTATGCCCTGATTGCCGATAGGCTGCGATGATTTCCAAGTTAATCATGCCTGATTCATCAGCATCAAAGCGCAGGTCATCCAGCAAGAAATATTGCATGGATTTGACAGAATGCACCCGTAAGTTGCGGCTCAGTACCAGTCTGTCACACAAAGCCTTGGCAGGTGCGGCAAGTAAGCAATAACCACCGCCTTCCACCGCCACTGATTCTAGGCCGATAGGGTACAGCCCGTCTGGCAGGTGTTGGTAGGAAAAGCGCCCCACATCCGTTTCGAGCGTTTGGCTTCGCCGCGTTGTCACTGAGGTGACTTCCAGCACCTTTTCGGGGATTAGTCCGTGATGCCATAAGGCGTAGTCCAGTGATACACAGGAAGGCCCATACAGCAGGTTGGCGACCAGCAGGCGCACAATTGGTTTCCCCGTCAATTCAGGTGAAACCACATACATACCGCGTTTCACGGGTAGTAGGACGCCTTCCTCCAGCCAGCGGGAAATCTTGTTATTGGGGGTTTTGTAGCCGTTGAGTACTGACAACAACGTTTGATGCATAACAGGAATGTTGCCAAAAGACTTAAGCTGTAACTCGGCATTTCGCATGACATAACCGTTGAAAATGTTTACTTGATTTGATTAAATCAAACTAAGCATGAGAAATCAACGTATGTTGCTAGGTTCTGAAACTACAGTAAGACCACATAAGCGCCGCCCTAATCAATGAAAAGGGCGGCTCGTATGTAAAAACGAAGTTCTACTTCAAATGCGGGAGTGGGCAATCAACACTTAGCGCGAAGCAAAATTATTGCTGCTGCCGAAGTAAACCCATTCCACCAAGTCATCGTGTATGTCCCGTGCACCGGGCGCACCGGGGTCATTGTGCAAAATGCTCACTACATACGGCAAGCCATTGGCGGCGGTGATAAAGCCTGCCAGCGCCTTCACATTTTTCAATGTGCCTGTTTTGAACTTGCCACGGCCTGCCAAGTTGGTCATGCGTTTCTTGACCGTGCCTTCCATGCCGATGGTTGCCATTGAATTCAGCATATCGCTACGGAAAGGGCTGTTATAAATGTCGATCAGCATTTCACCCATTTCACGGGCGGAAATGCGTTCCACACGGCTAAGGCCAGAGCCGTTTTCAATCCGTAAGTTCGAGAAGCGCAAACCACGGCTTTCCAACCATTGACCGACAGCCGCAGCACCTTTTTGGGTGGTTCCCGGTGCGCCAAGCTGTTTTGCGCCAACCGACAGGAGCAACTGGCGAGCCATGACGTTGTTACTGTCTTTGTTGATTTCCATGATGATTTCACGCAAAGGCGCGGACAGGTGGGTTTGCACCAATTGCGCCCCGGACGGCGTTGTGCCGATTTGCAGGCCACCGCCTAAGTTGCCGCCCATTTCAGCATTCCAGATACGCCAGAAGTCAGCGAACAGGTTGGCATTCAAATCGCGTGTATTGCGCGGTGCGAGGCGGCAAATGCGCTGGACTTGCCCAGCCTTACCCGGCATGTTGTAGCAACTGCCCCACTCACCGTACAGCAAAGCTTCGGGTTCAGCGTTATAGGCTGCACCTTCCGCACCATCAATCGTACCTTGGTTTTGCACATTGAAATAGGTTTTGTCGATGACGAAATTACCCGCGATATTGCGTACACCCCGCGCCCGCAGTGCTTGCAGCAATTGACGGAAGCCAGCTTCACGGAAATCGGGGTCGCCGTAACCTTTGATGATGACATCACCTTGCAGGGTATCGCCCGCCAGATTCCCGGTGGTATAGATTTCAGTCGGCCAACGGTAGTCAGCGCCCAATACGCCCAAGGCCGTATACGTTGTCACCAGTTTCATGGTGGAAGCGGGGTTACGTGGGGTGTCAGCATACGCAGTCAGGATCGGTTGCCCGCCATTTACCGGGCGGACATAAGCCCCCATGTTCTGCTCAGCCAAACCACGCAAGCGCAAGCTGCTGGCAATGCTATCCGGTAACTGGTTAAGCTTGCCCGGCCCACGATAAGCTTTGTCCCCGCCCGCAGAGGGCAGGTTAGTCGGTGATGCATCGCCACGCGGTGCGTGAGAGGCGTAACTTTGGTTGTGAGGCCGACCCTGTGGTCGGTAGGGAGCTACGTCATTGATGTATGACGAGTCAGCCGAAGCGCCAGAATCCTGTGGCGTCGGTTGTGAACTGCACGCTATAACAGAAATGGATAAAACGGTCATCGCCGCGATACGCCAATTCAGCATAAATCTCCCCCTGCTTAATCCTGTCAAAAAACCATAGCCTAGCGTAGAAGCAGACGCGCTAAAACTCAAGCCTATATGGCTTCCGCGCGAAAAATTATCCTCTCCGCTCGTCAGCGGGTTGCTTAAATTCTATAAAAATGTTCCCTCAAAGCGACAAACGTTGTGAATAAACAACGTTCTGAGACAGTAGACAAACAAATCGGGCGTGCTATTCTTGCGAAAAATTAACGTTATCCGTTTGGAGTATGAGGATGAAACCATCCACGACTGAGCTCATGAACCCGATAAAACGTTTGGGGCTGGGCATATTATTGGGGCTATCAATCTGTGCAAGTAACTTTCCTACCGACGCGGTAGCCAAGGGGAAGGTCACGGAAAAAACACAGACTAGCAAGAAAACCAAACACACCGTCAAAAAGTCTGAGGATAAAAAGGCCGAGAAGTCATCAAGCAAGGGCAAAGTGAAGTTGGCTAGCAAGTCTAGCAAACACAAGACCGATAAGGCTGACGCAGCGGATAAGCCATCAAGCAAGGGCAAAGCAAAGTTGGCGAGTAAATCTGCCAAACACAAGGCCGACAAAGCCGAGGAAGACAACAAGACAGCGAAAAAAGACAAAACCAGCAGGCACGCCAAACTTGCCAAGAAATACAAAAAATCATCAAAAGTTGCTGAAGTAAAAGCAACGCACAAGACCAAAACTTCCCGTAAAAGCACGGCTACCAAGCACAAGCTTGTCCGCACCCCGCCGACAAACCAGTACAACATCACTTTCGTTCCAGAAGGCACTGCTGAAGAAGCAGATACCCAAGCACAGGGGCGCTTGCTTCAGGTCGGTACTGCTTCCTATTACGGCGATGCCTTTGATGGTGGGCGTACCGCTAGCGGCGAACGTTTCGACCAAGACAAGTTAACTTGCGCCCACGGCAGCTTGCCGTTTGGTTGCAAAATCCGTGTCACTAACTTGCGCAACAACAAGTCAGTCCAAGTAAAAGTGAATGACCGGGGCGGTTTCGCCAAACACGGGCGCGTGCTCGACCTTTCCAAAGCGGCAGCGCGGGAAATTGGCATGGTCAATACCGGTACTGCCAAAGTCAAAATTGAAGTGCTGGAATAAGCCTCACTTACAGGAAGCGGCTGACTAAGATCATGTCGCTTTCCACCCCTTGCGGTAGCGGGATGCGCACTTTATGCCCGCTGCCGGGGGCGGTTTCCATCGGAATGCCATCAAGGTTTTCCATGCTTTCCAAGGTAGTTTCACGGTTGCCTTCCGGCAGTACCAGTTCCAAGCGGTCGCCGACGCTGAAACGGTTTTTCACATCCAGTTCAATCCAACCCTGTTCCTTATCCACGCTGATTGCTTCGGCAACGAATTGCTGCTGATGCCCGAGGGATGCGCCTTGCATGTAGTTTTGGTATTCGTGGGTATGGTGGCGTTCGTAAAAGCCGTCGGTGTAACCCCTGTTCGCCAAGTTTTCCAGCACGCCCAGCAGTTTGGGGTCGAAACTGCGTCCCGCTAGCGCATCGTCAATCGCTTGTTTATAGGTTTGCGCGGTGCGGGCAACGTAGTAGTGCGACTTGGTGCGGCCTTCGATTTTAAGGCAATCCACGCCGATTTCCGTGAGTTTCTGGACGTGTTCGATGGCACGTAAGTCTTTGGAATTCATGATGTACGTGCCGTGTTCGTCTTCCATCACGGGCATCAGTTCGCCGGGGCGGTTGGTTTCTTCGAGGAAATACACCTTGTCGGCGAGCGGGTGGCGTTCTTGCCCCCCCATCCCCAGCCCTTCCCCCGCACGCAGGGCATCCATTGGCAGGATGGCTTCCTTCGGTACAAATTTACCTTCCGCTGCTTCCACCGCTTCGGTGGTTTTGTATTCCCAGCGGCAAGCATTGGTGCAAGTGCCTTGGTTGGGGTCGCGGTGGTTGAAATACCCCGACAGCAGGCAACGCCCGGAATAGGCAATGCACAACGCGCCATGCACGAACACTTCCAATTCCATGTCAGGGCATTGCTGGCGGATTTCGGCGATTTCGTCCAGCGACAATTCGCGGGAAAGGATCACGCGGGTCAGGCCAATGCTCTGCCAAAATTTCACGGTGGCGTAGTTGACCGTATTGGCTTGCACGGAAAGGTGTACCGGCATTTCAGGCCATTTTTCGCGCACCAACATGATCAGGCCGGGGTCAGCCATGATCAGCGCATCCGGTTGCATTGCAATCACTGGGGCAATGTCGGCGAGGAATGTGCCAATCTTGCTGTTGTGCGGGGAAATGTTCGCGGCGACGAAAAACTGCTTGCCCTGCGAATGCGCTTCCGCAATCCCTAACGCCAACACTTCGTTTTTGAAGTCGTTATTGCGTACCCGCAGGGAATAGCGTGGCTGGCCTGCATAGACCGCATCCGCACCGTAGGCGAAGGCGTGGCGCATGGCTTTTAATGTCCCGGCGGGGGCGAGCAGTTCAGGGCGTTTCATGGGGCGAAATCCAATCCGTTACGTTAAGGCCGGGATTATATTCCCAAGCGGTGCGCTAGGCGAATGCCCTTGTTGCCATTAAAACGTCACGACCAACGGTGAATCTTGCACCTCCCATTGCCCCTTCGCCACATTTTCCCCCGTGCCGCTGTTGAACAGTAGGTAACTGTACTTGCCGTAATGCGGTAGTTTGGCAAGCATCCTATCCAATCCGTCAGGGGTGGAAGCATCCAGCAGCACCATATTTTGTTGCCCTGCCCGCAATGCCAGTGCCAGCGTGTGCAAGCCGCAGGTGTAATTGACACTGTTGAGGGTGTAGGCCGCATCCGTCAGGCGGAAGGGTTCCTTTGCCCGCTCCAGCAAGCCTTGCAAGGCAAGATTGTCACCGCCGAGCAAGATAACCGTGCCAGTATCGGGCAAAGGCTGGTCGTCATACTGCACCCGTAAGGTTTTATCGTGGGCTTTCAGCGCGTCCAACCAGCTTTCCCACGCGACTTGCATCGCGGCATCGGTTTTGCGTGACAGCACGTAAGTCTTGGTTTCCTTGCCATACAGCACGCCGATGGAGGCTGGCAATTCCGCCGGATCAGGCAGGCGGAACAGGTCGAAATCCGGGTCAAGTGCCAAACGCTTGGGTTTTGCAGGCAGTTTCAGGGTAAACGTCTGCTTGGCTTGGGTCATGTGCAAGGTTTCACGCTGTTCGGGCTGCTTGCTGTCGGTAAATTGCAGGCGGGCGGGAATATCCAGCGGAAAGGCTTTGCCCGCCTGCGTTTGTTCCAACGTCAGTTCAAGCTGGTAGTCGGAAGCGGCGGGTTTGAGCGTATGGCTGGCGATTTTCAGTTGCGGTGCACCTGTGGTTTCGAGCCATTCATGCTGGAAACTGGCATCCACCTGCAAGGCCGCGAGCAAATCACCGAACGTGGCGGGGCGGAAACGGAAGTCGCGGTAAAACCCCTTCAATCCAGTGAATAACTTTTCATCACCCAACTGGCGGCGTAGCATGTGGAACAACATCAGCGACTTGTCGTAACCGATGGCTTGGGTGGTGGCATCATGGCGGCTGCGGAAGCTGGCAAGTGGGAAATCGGCTTGTTCCCCAACGAACGTGGCGTACTTTTGCAAGGCAGCGCGGCGGTATTCAATACCTTCGCCCTGTTGCTCCTTGATGCGCTGGTCAGCCAGATAGGCGGTTAAGCCTTCCGACCAATTGCCGTGGCTGGCATCAACGTAGACCCCATTGCCCCACCAGTTGTGCAAAATTTCGTGCGGAAATGCACTGTCCAAAATGAACGGTAAACGCATCACACGCGACCCAAGTAAGGTAAACGATGGCATACCCCAGCCCGTTTCCCAAAAACTTTCTACCGTAGCGAACTTTGCATAAGGGTAATCCCCCAGTAATGCCGAATAACTGTCGATGTATTTTTGGCTGGTTTGCAGGTAACGTTTGGCTAAGGTTTCATCCGCTGTTTGTAAATACACCATTGCCGTGGCGTGCTTGCCGGATTGTTGGTAAACGTGAAACTTGCCTGCAATCAAGTGGATGCTGTCCTGCGGGTGGGTTTCACGCCAGCCTTGTGCGGTTTGTTCGCCTTGGCTGAGGCTGACCCAACCTTCCGGTAAGCGCATTTGTAAGTCGAAAGTATGCAGCGCGTCGGTAACTTGTGGATACCATTGGCTATTGCCATCAAGATACACGCCGCGTTCGTTGAGTAGCACGCACGTTTGGGTCAGCCATGCGCAATCCGGTGTTGAGGCCAACTTACCGCTGTACGTGAGGGTAATAGCCTGCTGTTCGGGCGGAAGTGTAATACTATAGCGGTTAGGGGCAAGCGTTTGGGTGCGGGGGCTGTTCAAGCTGAATGCTGACCCTAGCGTAAAGGCAAATTGCCCGTCGTGGCGCAGGGTGTCTGGTACTGTCAGCGTGTCTTCCACCTGTAAGGAACCCGTTTTGACATCAGGCATGACACGTAAGACATGATGCAACACCGGCAAGTTATCCGCTGCTACCGGAACCGGCAGGGATAAAATCATCAGGATAAAAAGATGTTTCAGAATCCACATAGATTGTTGACCAAAATGATGAACCATAAGTTATTGGTGGCCTGTTGCCTTGGCTTTACCCTGTTTGCTGCCAGCGGGCAAGCGGCGATGTTGGAACACCGTAGCCAGCCGGAAGTCCTCGCGTGGTTGGGGAACTACCAGCCGGAAGTCGTCAGTGCGGATAAGCGTTTACCTTTTCCTGCCCTGATGGATGCATTGGGTCATAACCGCGTGGTTTTTGTCGGTGAAACCCACGACCGTTACGACCATCACCTCAACCAGCTTGCCATTCTACAAGCATTGCACCAGAGAAACCCGCGACTTGCCATTGGGGTGGAGTGGTTCCAGCAGCCTTTCCAGCCAGTGGTCGATGATTTTCTCGCGGGCAAAATCGACGAAAATGAATTGCTGCGCCGCACGGCTTACTTTGACCGCTGGCGTTACGACTACCGCATGTTGCGCCCGATCATGGAATACGCCAAGGCCAACCATTTGCCGGTGATTGCGTTGAATGCCCCGGCGGAGTTGACCCGCAAGGTTTCCCACGGCGGTTTGCAAGCCCTGAGTCCGGCGGAACGGGCGCAGTTACCCGCCAGCATCAGCCCACCCGATGAGGCTTACCGCTCACGGTTGGCAAAAATTTTTGCGGAACATTCCGGTAAGCAGCAACTGGAGAATTTCGTGCAGGTGCAGCGGATTTGGGATGAAACCATGGCACAAAACATCAGCCGTTTCCTGCAACCCAATCCGGCGTGGCAGATGGTGGTGTTTTCCGGTTCCGGGCATATCAGCCACGGCGCAGGCATCCCCCAAGACGTGGCGCAACAAATGCCGGACATCAAGCTGGCAACCGTGGTCAGCAGTGATATGCGCGACATCCAACCGGACATGGCGGATTATTTTATCCTGACGCGCCCCTATTCCTTGCCGCCGACCGGCAAGTTGGGGGTATGGCTAAATACCATCGGTAAAACCGTGCAGATTGGTGAAATGGCGGCAGGCAGCGCGGCTCAGAAAGCCGGGCTGCAAACCGGCGACCGATTGGCAAGCCTAGATGGCATCGCCATTACTAGCATGACCGACCTGATGCTGACACTGGCGCAATATAAGCCGGGGCAGCAGGTGCAGGTGCAGGTGGCGCGTGCGGGTGAGACGAATTTGTCCGCCTATGCTGTGACCTTGCAGTAAAAATACTGGCTGGCGCGGAAGTGGCGAAATCCAGCGACCACGCAGGGCGCACGTCGGGTGTTTGCCTTTCCCGCAGCTTGTCCGGTTGCAGGTCAGCGACCACTAGCATTTCGCTATTGGCAGTACCTTCGCTGAGGATGCCTTCGTGGGAATAGGTGAAATCGCACGCACTCAAGATGGCATTTTGTGCGTACTGGCTGCCCATGCCCGCCACACCTTGCAAATGCCCCACATTGCCACATAGCGCAACATACACTTCATTTTCCATCGCCCGTGCTTGTGCCGCTTGGCGGATACGCAAATATTGGGTGCGTAATGCCGTGCTGAATGGGGTGAAAAATACCCTTGCCCCTTGGTTTGCCAACCGCCGCGCCAGTTCTGGGCTTTCAACGTCTTGCCCGATAAGGATGCCGACCGTGCCGCAATCGGTTTCAATAGCGTGGGCAAAGTTGCCGGAACAGGTGCTCCACGCTTGGCTTTCGTGTTGCGGAATCTGGATTTTGGATTGGCGGTGCAAGCTGCCGTCACGCAGCGCCACGAGGCAGACGTTTTCCACTTGCCCATTGGGGCGGCTGATCAGATGTGTGCCGCCGATAATATTGACACGGTGTTGGGTCGCTAGCCTGCGCAGGCTTTTTTCGATCTTGAAGGTATAATGGTGCAAGATGGCGAGCGCTTCACCGACAGTGAGCTTGCGGTGTTGCAGGGTGAGGAGCTGCAAGGTGAATAATTCCGGCAGTACGATGAAATCAGCCTGTTGTTCCGCTGCGGTAACAACCCAGTGCCCAAGCTGGTTGCTGAAATCCTCAAACGTGCTGAGTGGTTGTTGCCTATACTGCACACTTGCCACCCGTACATTCTCAGGAAAATGGGAAAGGTTTGCGCCACCCATAGATTTACCCCCAATTATCAAACGATTGATGATATTGAACGACTGTCAGTCTACACAGGTTGTTGTGGTAAATATAAGACAAAGTTTTTTAACCCCCATAAGCAGAATTACTGTACCGCCCGTCGGGTTTTCCTTGGAGGACAATATGCAAGCAGATTTTTGGCTAGAACGTTGGGAACAGAACCAAATCGGTTTCCATCAGGATGACTTTAACAACCACTTACAGGCTTTCTGGCACAAGCTGAATGTGCCTGCGGGCGGTCAAATTTTCGTGCCGCTGTGTGGCAAAAGCCGCGATATGTTGTGGCTGCGAGCGCAAGGTTTTCAAGTAACAGGGGTGGAACTTAGCCCGATTGCGGTACAGGATTTCTTTGCTGAAAACCGGCTGGAAGCGCAGGTGACGCAACAGGGCAAATTGGAACGCTGGGAAGCGGACGGTTTGGTCATCCTCTTGGGTGATTTTTTCAACCTGACAGCGGCGGATGTGGCGGATTGTGCCGGAGTCTTCGACCGTGCCTCACTGATCGCGTTACCACCGGAAATGCGGGCGCGTTATGCACAACATTTCAGCGCGATTTTGCCACCCCATGTACAAACCTTGCTGGTCACGTTGGAGTACGCGCAAACCGAAATGAAAGGCCCACCGTTTGCCGTGCATGAGGCAGAGGTGCGCAACGCTTATGAGGCAGCTTTCCGCGTCGAAAAGTTGTTTGAAACCAGTGTACTGGATGAAAGCCCCAGCTTCCGCCAACGGGGGCTGACGTGCTTGGATGAAAAGGTGTATTTACTGATGCCGCGCTGAAACGTTTAACGTTTATCACATTGGTCGGAACCGCATTGGCAGGAGGGTTTGCCCGGTTCCGGCACTAAATCCACCCCACCTTCGTGCCACGGGTTGCAGCGCCCAATACGGCGGATCGCCAGCCATGAGCCTTTCAACGCACCGTGTTTTTCGATGGCTTCTTTCGCGTAGTGCGAACAGGTGGGGTAAAAACGGCAGTTACTGCCCAGCATCGGGCTGATGAAAAACTGGTAGAAGCGGATGAGGAGCAGGAATGGGTATTTCATTGCGCCATTATAGCAACAATGCGAAACTCCGCCCAACACACAGTTAGTCCATCACAAAGAGCTTGCACCACATGAATATGGAACAATCGCTAGGTCTGGGCAAAAAGCACCATGACCCAGCGGCGGAACGCCGTCGCCTACAGCTTTACATCAACCTCAAACTTTCCTCGACCGGGCAGCCACCCGCGAATGCTGGCGATAACGAATTTCTCTCGATTGCCCACGATTTGCTGCAAAGTTACCGTGAGAAAAATCGCCTGCTGACTGGCTACTTATGCCCGGCTGACCAGCGTATCCAAAGTTTCCTCGACAGCTATTTGGAAGATTGTGGGGCGGAAGGCAAGGTACGCCTGCCCGGCAATAGCGTCGTGCTTGACCGCTACGGCGTGGCGCGGGAACTTTCTTTGCCGTCTGACAGCGACGAATTCAAGTCCGACATCATTTCCAGCTACCGCGTAAAACAGGGCATTTTGCACAATCCGGCGAATGACCGCCGCACCACCAAAGGCTCGTTCCACATTGCCGAAGGCGGTTTGCCGGTTCCCGGCGACAAAAAAGCCGTGCCGAAACTGGCGTTTGCGCGGATGTTGGCGCACGCCATGAACCCGCCGGATACCTTGTTGCAACTGCCATTCACTGCCAACGAAGCGCAACAGGCCAAGCTGTTCGTTTCCTTGCTGCTACGCCCGGTGGTCTGCCCGGAAATCCCCGGTGTGGAAGCGGAAAAAAGCATGGAAATCCGCTTTTTTGCCCCCGGCAATCTGGTCAGTAACCTCGATTTCGTCGAAAGCATTTTCGGCAATGCGGGCAACCCTTACCTGCCTGCACAAGATGCCGCGCTGGATGTGGATCATTGGACGGGGCATACCGGCTGCGTCATCCTTGCCCCGCACCTCACGCGCTTGACCAAAAAAGAGCTGGGTTTGCCGCACTACGACCAAGCCACGGAACGCCAACGCAAAGATGGCATGTGCTGGCAGGAGGCGGGCGAGCTTTACAACGACGGCAGTTCTTTCAAAGTCACTGCCCGCGACACACGCGGGGTGATTGTCACCATCCTCGCCGACAACTATTACGGCTACTGCAAGAAAGAAGTCAAAACCCAGATCAGTTACGCAGCCAACCTGTTCGGGCTGGCGGAGGAAGAACATGCGGGGGGCGCACTGGCTTTCCAACGCCGCAACCACGGTGAGGAATACGGCGCGGATAGCCGTACCCGCAAACGCCCGGAAATTTACAATTTTGAGCGCATGGTGGCGGAATACGGTGCACGCATGGATGTGCAGCCGGAAGGTTACGCCATCGACAAAGCGCACCCCGACCTGATTTATCTGCCGCTCGACATCCGCATGGATTTGCGCACCCAAACCATCCGCTGGAAAAATGCCACGGGCGAACACTGCATCAAGCTGCGCCCCGGCAAGGTTTACATGCAGCCCAACGGTTACAAAACCGAGATGCAGAAACACCCTTCTGCCCCTAGCTGGCGCATTATCGGCACGGATGCGGAAGGCACGTTCTGCCACAAGCCGTGCACCGTTTCCGGCGGCGGCAAATCGGAAATTTCCAAGTCGCTGAATGACGCAGTAATCTACGGCCCAGTATTCGTGCAGGATTTCGAGGATGACATGGATCAGGTCGAAATCATTTTCAACCACGATTACACCCAGCGCCTCAAGCCGGAATTCGCCGACGAAGACAGCGACCCAACCCGCCAGCCGCTTAGCCCGGAACGCAGCCTCGGTTCGGTGATCAAGCTGCTTACCCCTTCGCCCAGCAATACCGACGAATACAACTCGTGGCTGGCGAGCATCCCTCCACGCATCCTTTCGCAAGCCTTCATCATCAAGCGCATGTATAAACCGGGGTCGGGCAGCAACTGGCGCAAGCATTTCTCGGTGGATGTGATTAACGGAATGCCGGGCAATGCGCTGAAACACAACGGGCGCGAACTGGTCGCCTCTTACCTGCGTGTCGGCTTGGATAAGGCGGGTAACTGGCACACCTACAAAGTCCGCCAAGATTTCATCGCCACCGAAAAAGTGCAGATGGAAGACGACATCAGCGCGTCGGTGGTGGTGAGTGGCGACGTATTGCCCAACCGTTCACCGAAATCATCCAATTCCAGCGTCAAACTGGTGAAAAACTGCGAATACCGCCTGTTCCAGCGCCCGGATGAAGCCATCCATCGCGGTTTCGACAAGCAAACCGAACACGATATGGCGCAACCGGACAATTTCATTGCCAACTTTGAGCCGTTGAAAGGCGACTCACTCACTGAAATCGTTGAGGATGTGGTCGAATTCCAGCAATACACCGACCCGATGCGTAACTTGCTGCAAACGGCGAATGAGTCCGGCGAATACGTGGTGTCTTCCGCCAACCCGCGTTTGGTGAATGGCAAACCCAGCCAGAATCCGCGTTACCTGCAAATCCGCCCTGACCTGCAACAGCCCCTACGTAAGTATGTCGCGGAAATGGGGGCGCGTTTCCTGCGGCGTGTGCCGCTGAACCAACCGCTGATGACGCCGGTTGATGCGGTGCTGACCGGGCGGCGTAACAACCCGCCGGAAAAGGGCATCCGTCCTCTGGCGGTGTTTAACCCGATCCATTATCAGGAATTGCCGGAACTGTTCATGGATTTCATTTGCAGCGTGACCGGCAAATCGCCCTCCACCACGGGTGCGGGCAGCGAAGGCGCATTGACCAAAGGGCCTTTCAACGCTTTGCGCACCACCGCTGACCTGAACAATGCGCTGGTGTCGTTCATCATCAGCGGTTACGCGGGTTTTTCCAGTGCGGCTGGGTATATCGGTGCAAACCTGCGCGTTGACCACGACATCAGTTTGCTGATCCCGGAAATCTGGGCGCGGCTGCGTGAACACGAGCGTGATCCGCGTTACCTGATTGAACATGGCTATTTGGAAAAGCTGGAAGATTTCGAGTACCAAGGCCAACCCGTGCTGGCAAGCCGTTTGGGCTACCGCATTACCGACCGTTTTGTTGCCACGTTTATGGGTAAAATCTTCGACAATCCGGCGGTGGTATTCGGCGAAAACACCCTCAAGCCAGAAACGCAGGGCATGGATGTGTTCGTGGATGGCATCAACAATATCGTCGAAGCGCAGCAACACGTCGCGCAAGCCTATCTGGATGACGGCAGCATCGAAGACGCTTGCCCGCCGCTGCAAGCTTTGTTGCACATCATGGCAACTGGCAGTTATCAGGGGAAAAATGCGCACCATCCCGACATCCGCGCCCTGTTTACCCGCGATGTCATGCTGAATTCCCGCTGGTATCAGCAACGTTTGCTGACCAAACAGCAGCGCGATATTGCTTTGTGGGAACGCCATTGCCACGACCTGCAAGCGTTTCTTGGCAAGGAAACCCATCAGGATGTGGCGGAAAAGATGGACATTGCCGGACGTTTGCAGCACGCACAGGCCAAGCTGGCGCATATCTGTACCCCGGAATACTTGCGCAGTTTGGAAGGGACGATTGGCGCGGATTTGTTGGGGGGCTACGCTTAGGCGTTAACCGAGCATCGCAAACAACGCTGCCAGTAAAGCGCGGTCAGGGGCGTTACCCAGCGATTGCTCAGCCGCGTGCAATACTTGGGTGCTCATGCGGTTACCGCTGGGCTATCGAAGCCTTGCAGCGCGGCTAGCTGGTGTTGTTGGGTGTCCGGCACGGTCGCCCGTTCTGGCAACGTTGGGGGCTTGACGTTCGACCGTGGCTTAAGTGTAGTAATCCTTCGGACAGTTTACACAGCAAGCGCCCCTACGCGGAACGTGCATAATCCGTTATGCTGTCTCCTTTAATACGTACAACGACGAAGTATTCATGCAGACCACCCCATCTTTTGCCGATTTTGCCCTCGCTGAACCGCTGTTACAGGCGGTACAAAAAATGGGGTTTACCCAGCCTACCAGCGTGCAACGCGAGGCAATCCCCCGCGCCCTGATGCGCCGTGACTTGCTGGTCAGTGCTGAAACGGGCAGCGGTAAAACTGCCGCGTTTTTGCTGCCCACCCTGCATCATCTGCTCAGCCAGCCTTCCGACGAATACGGTACTCGTGCTTTGGTGCTGGTTCCGACCCGCGAGTTAGCGAAGCAAATTTTCCAGCAATGCCAGCAGTTGTTGGAGTTCTGCAATTTGCAGGTGGGGGTTATTACGGGTGGTGCAGATTTCCGCCAACAGCAGAATATGTTGCGTAAAAATACCGAAATCGTGATCGCCACCCCCGGTCGCTTACTGGAATTGATGGCAGAACAAACCCCCGATTTTTCCCATCTGGAAGTGCTGGTTTTGGATGAGGCTGACCGGATGCTGGAAATGGGGTTCAGTAAAGAGCTGCAAGCCATTGCCGCGCAGTGCAATAAACAACGCCAAACCCTGTTGTTTTCCGCCACCTTAAACCACGAAGGCATCATTAAAATCGCCGAAAGGGTGTTAAACGCGCCTGAAATGGTGGGGCTGAACACCCTGCGCGACCAACATAAAAACATTGAGCAGCAAGTCGTCCTCGCCGATGACACCGCGCACAAGCAACGTTTGCTGGCATGGTTGCTGCTGAATGAAAATTTCACCAAAGCCTTGGTGTTCACCAATAGCCGGGCGCAAGCGGATAGTCTAAGCGGTACATTGCAAGCACAAGGCGTGCGTTGCGGGGTGCTGCACGGCGATATGGATCAAAAAAACCGTAACCGCATCATGGCACTGTTCCGCGACGGCGTGATCAGCACTTTACTTGCGACTGATCTTGCCGCACGCGGCTTGGACATCCCCGGTGTGGAATTGGTGGTCAATTTTGACGTGCCCCGCACGGGCATCCATTACATCCACCGCATCGGACGTACTGGGCGCGGCGATACACCGGGTTTGACCATTGCCTTGGTCAAGAGCACCGAATGGAATTTGATGGTCGGTATCGAGCGGTTTTTGCGTCAAAATTTCAAACATCGTACTATTGAAGGCTTGGAAGGCCAGTATACCGGCCCCAAAAAACTCAAAGCCTCCGGTAAAGCGGCGGGCAGCAAAAAGAAAAAACTTGCCAAAAAAGCGGCAGCAACCAAAAAAGGGAAGAAGCGTTAATCATGTCTAAACCCATCAACATCCCCATCATCAAAGTCCCGCCCACCGCGCTGATTGAGTCGCTGAACCCGCATTACACGCCCGAACAAAAAGTGGTGGTGAAGGACAAAATCAAACGCCTGCTCAAAGAGCAAGATGCAGTGCTGGTGGCGCATTACTACGTCGAACGCGATTTGCAGGAGTTGGCGGAAGAAACTGGCGGTTACGTTTCCGACTCGCTGGATATGGCGAAATTCGGCAACGAACACCCTGCGACTACGTTGATTGTTGCGGGGGTGCGTTTCATGGGCGAAACCGCGAAGATTTTGAACCCCGAAAAGCGCGTATTGATGCCAACGCTGGAAGCCGAATGTTCGCTCGATTTGGAATGCCCCGCCGACCAATTCATCCCGTTTTGCGACGAAAATCCTGACCGCACCGTCGTGGTGTATTCCAATACCAGTGCGGAAGTGAAGGCGCGTGCCGATTACGTCGTGACCTCCAGCATTGCGGTGGAGTTGGTGACATGGCTGGATGAACAGGGCAAGAAAATCCTCTGGGCGCCTGACAAACATTTGGGCAACTACATCCAGCGCCTTACCGGGGCGGATATGTTGCGCTGGCAAGCCGCTTGCGTGGTGCATGACGAATTCAAATCCCGCGCTTTGGGTAAGTTGATTGAGGAATACCCCGACGCAGGCGTGCTGGTTCACCCCGAATCGCCGGAAGAAATCATCAAGCTGGCAGATGCAGTCGGTTCCACCACCCAAATCATCAAAGCAGCGCAAACCTTGCCCAATAAGCGTTTCATCGTGGCGACCGACAGCGGCATTTTCTACAAAATGCAGCAAGCCGCACCGGACAAGGAATTTATCGCCGCGCCGACCATGGGCGAGGGTGCTACCTGCCGCAGTTGTGCGCACTGCCCATGGATGGCAATGAACGGTTTGCACAACTTGCTGAAAGTGTTGGAAACGGGTGAAAACGAGATTTTCGTAGATGAAGACATCCGCGTGAAAGCCTTACGCTCTACACAGCGGATGTTGGATTTCGCCAAGATGCGGCGTTAAGCCTGTTCCCGCGCTATCGCCCGATGCCCGATGTCGGTGCGGTAGTAAACGCCATCCCACTGGATTTCATGCACCAGTGCATAGGCGTTAGCTTGCGCTTCGGTAACGGTGTTGCCCAAACCGACGGCGCACAGCACGCGCCCACCGTTGGTGACGACTTGCCCATCCTGCTCTGACGTTCCTGCATGGAATACTTTGCCGTCGAGCTTCGCCGCTGCATCTAACCCGTTGATCACGTCGCCTTTACGGTAAGTGTCTGGGTAACCACCTGCTGCCAATACCACGCCTAAAGAAGCGCGGCTGTCCCATTGTGTCGTGACCTGATCCAGCCGTTCATCCAGTGCCGCTTCCAATAAATCGACGAAATCGGATTGCAAACGCACCATGATCGGTTGGGTTTCTGGGTCGCCGAAACGGCAATTGAATTCCAGCACTTTCGGCACGCCTTGCGGGTTGATCATCACGCCTGCGTACAAAAAGCCCGTGTAGGGGATGCCATCTGCTGCCATGCCGCGCACGGTGGGGTAAATCACTTCCTGCATGATGCGCTCGTGCATCGCGGGTGTGACCACTGGCGCGGGGGAATACGCACCCATGCCGCCGGTATTTGGCCCTTTGTCGCCGTTGTCGCGGGCTTTGTGGTCTTGGGAACTTGCCATCGCCAGTACGTGTTCGCCATCCACCATCACGATGAAACTGGCTTCCTCGCCGAGCAGGAATTCCTCAATCACCACGCGGCTACCCGCAGCACCGAAAGCATTGCCTGCCAGCATGTCATTGACCGCTGCAATGGCTTCATCTTCCGTTTGCGCCAGAATCACGCCTTTGCCCGCCGCCAAACCATCAGCTTTCACCACAATCGGTGCACCCATCTTGCGGATATACGCTACGGCGGGTTCGATCTCGGTGAAATTGGCATAATCAGCGGTAGAAATCTGATGTCGTGCGAGGAAGTCTTTGGCAAACGCTTTGGAAGATTCCAGTTGCGCCGCTTGTTGGGTAGGGCCGAAACAACGCAAACCCGCCGCACGGAATTTATCCACGATACCTTTGGAAAGCGGGGCTTCGGGGCCGACCACGGTCAAACCGATACTGTTTGCTTGCGCGTATTGCACCAGCGCATCCACGTCTTCCGCTGCAATTGGCAGGTTGCGCATGTTCGGTTCCAGCGCAGTGCCTGCATTGCCGGGGGCTACCAGCACTTCGCTTACGCGCCCGGATTGGGCAATTTTCCACGCCAGCGCATGTTCGCGCCCACCGCCACCGACTACCAGAACTTTCATGTTTGCTCCCTAAATCCTGAAAAACGCACCATTAAAGCGGGATTAGGTAGCTGTTTCAATAGCTCATGCGTTAAATGTCAGGATGTGTTCAAGCCGGAAATGGATTCGTCCGGGAGTTAGAAATGTACTATTGTGGAATTTTACTGGTAGCCGCCTTGTTAGGCGGGTGCAAAAATGAGACCTCTCCCCCGCAAGTGGCGGAGCTTCCGCCTGCACGGGTGGTGGCGACGGTTTATGCTGTGCATTCAGACACGGGTAATACCGCGTGCTACCGTGCGCCGGATGCGGCCTCACCCCTTGTCAGCACGCTCAGTAATGGACAACTGGCGGATTTGGTATCCATGCAGGAGGGTGTCATCAAAAATGGCAACGATTACTGGTTGCACATTTACCCGCGCCTCGGGCATCGGCCCAGTTGCTATATCAACATCAACCAGCTTGTGCCGGTTTCGTAAAAGCTTTGTTATGCTGTCAGCCTTAGTTACACACACATGATAAGCAATGAGCAAAATGATACAGGCTGACAGCCAAATCCGCTGGCGCTACCAACTGTTCCTCGCTGACGGCTATTTGGTCGAAGCAAGCACAGACCCGCAAGGTGACATCCTGCAATTGGGGCAGGGTGACATGCACCCCAACATTGAAGCGGCATTGCTGGGCTTGCCAGAGGGAGAAAATACCCGTCTGATCATGATGGCATCGGAAGCTTTTGGCACACCCGACCCCGACGCGATCCAAACCGTGCCGCGTGACGATTTCCCACCAGAACTGGGTTTGCAGCAAGGGCAAATCATCAGTTTCGCACTCCCTTCTGGGCAAGAGATTCCGGGGAAAATATTGGGCATTGGGGATGCGGGTGTGCAGGTCGATTTCAATCACCCGCTAGCAGGGCATAATATCCGCCTTGATCTGGAAATCGTTGAGATAGTAGGAAAACCAACCATGCAAGCCATCCTCGCCAACCCTCGCGGCTTTTGTGCCGGTGTTGACCGCGCCATTGAAATTGTTGACCGGGCGCTGGAAGTGCTTGGCGCTCCCGTGTACGTGCGCCATGAAGTGGTGCATAACCGTTTTGTGGTGAATAACTTGCGTGATAAAGGCGCGATTTTTGTGCAGGAATTGGATGAAATCCCCGATGATGCCACCGTCATTTTCAGCGCCCACGGGGTTTCGCGGGCAGTGCAGGAAGAGGCTAAACGGCGCGGTTTGAAAGTATTCGATGCCACCTGTCCGCTGGTGACAAAGGTGCATATCGAAGTGGCACGTTACAGCCGTGAAGGGCGCGAAACCATCCTCATCGGGCACAAAAACCACCCAGAAGTGGAAGGCACGATGGGGCAATACGACACTTCCCATGGCGGCGCAGTTTACCGGGTCGATTCCCCGCAAGAAGTAGCGGAACTACAGGTCAAGAATCCAGAAAAACTCGCTTTCGTCACCCAAACCACGCTGTCGGTGGACGATGCTTCCATCGTGATTGATGCCTTGCGCAGCCGCTTCCCCGCTATTATCGGGCCGAAAAAAGACGACATCTGTTACGCCACCCAAAACCGCCAAGATGCGCTGAAACGTTTGGCAGATGAAAGCGATTTGATTCTCGTGGTCGGTTCGCCCAACAGTTCCAATTCCAACCGTTTGCGCGAAATTGCCGAAAAGCGCGGTACACCCGCCCACCTGATCGACGGCGCAGAAGACATCCGTGCTGAATGGTTGCTGGGCAAAAGCAGCATCGGTGTCACCGCTGGCGCATCTGCCCCGGAAGTGCTGGTGGAAGGCGTGATTGCCTACCTGCAAGCGCAAGGGGCAAACGTCAAGGTACAGGATTCTGGCATTACCGAAAACGTTTCCTTTGTGTTGCCTAAAGAGTTACGCGCAGATTAATCATCTTCAGGCGCAGTGCAATGCGGGTTCCCCACCTTACAGGAGCTGATCCGCCCCGTTGTGGTTGCCATCGTGACCTTGTAACGGGTGCTGGAACTCGTTATCACGCTCAACGTACCGCCATTGGATACTTTCCCGCTTGGTTGGTAGTTGATCAGCCGTGGGGTTGAGCTATTGCTGGTGATCGTAACGTTGGTGGCGCTAGGTACGGTATCTTGCAAAATGGTGTCTGGTGTATCCGCAGTGCCGTTACCATCGGTATCGCAGGTATTGCCAGTATCGACTGCACCATCGGCATCGCAATCGACGAAGACGATCCAGCCACTATCAAAACCACCGGAGCTTGCGCAGCCTGACCCGCCACTGTTACGCACACACATGGCAGCGTTATAGTTGCGTTTGACGGCTTCGCCACGGGTGTAATTGATGGCTGAAACGAGCTGGTTGTTGAGGGCGGTTAGGCGGTTGTTTTCCATCATGCTGCTCAATGAGGGGGCGGCGACTGATGCCACGATGGCGACAACTGATAGCGTTACCATTAGCTCAATGAGCGTCATACCTTGCTGTTTATTGTTCATGATGCTTTCCATTTCAGGTATGTTATTTTTAGGATTCTTAGAAAGTGAAGGCGTCCATGCCAAGCACGTACTTCCTTGAGGCATCAGTATACAAACATCACCGTGTATCGGCGGGCGCTAAAAGACAGACGGCTTACCAAGCCAGACCGCCCGCTATTTACGCCAAAAAGCCGGGGTTAAAAGTACCAACACTGTCATCAGTTCCAGCCGCCCCATGATCATGCACAGGCTCAGCCACCATTTGGAAAAGTCACTCAGCGGGGCGAAATTGGTTGAAACTTTCCCCAAGCCCAAGCCCATGTTGTTGATGGTCGCGGCTACTGCTGAAAATGCCGTGACTTGATCTTCGCCATCCGCCATCAGCCCCAGCATGAAAACCATGAAGACGAAGACGTAAATGAAGAAGAATCCCCAAACGCCCTTCACCACACTTTCTTCAACTACCTGTCCGTTGACTTTGATGGGGATTTGCGCACGAGGATGCACCAGTAAGTTGATCTCGCGGATAGCTTGCTTAATGAGCAGTAACACGCGGATGTCTTTCATCCCACCTCCCGTTGAACCTGCGCAACCCCCGATAATGCTCAACATGGTGATCATGAGTGGCAAGAAATAAGGCCATGTGGAATGGTCGCCCAGAAATATCCCAGTACACGTCATTACCGACACTACATGCACGGAAGCGTAGCGCAATGCTTCAAATGCATCAGGATATTTTCCGTCAAAATACAGGATGGCAGCGGTCAACCCAATCGCAGACAACATGACCAAGATGTAAAAACGGAATTCCGAGTCTTCCAAATAAACGCTCAGGCTAGTTGCACGCCAAGCCATGAAATGCAGGCCGAAATTTGCACCCGCCAAAAACATGAATAGCACGGCGATATAATCAATGACGGGGTTATTAAAAAAGGCAAGGCTGGAATCGTAGTTGGAAAATCCGCCCGTCCCCATCACCGAGAAACTGTGCCCAACCGCATCAAACCAAGACATTCCGGCAAGGCGGAAAGCCAGCACGCAGGCAATCGTCAAGGAAAGGTAGGTGTACCACAGCAGTTTCGCCGTGGTTGCAATGCGGGGTTCGAGTTTGGAATCTTTGACCGGGCCGGGCGATTCAGCTTTGTAGATTTGCATCCCCCCGACGCCCAACATTGGCAGGATCGCAACCGCAAGCACAATGATCCCCATGCCCCCCAGCCAATGCAGTTCCGTGCGCCAAAATAAAATGGAACGTGGGAACCCATCCAGCCCGATAAAAACCGTGGCTCCGGTGGTGGTCAAACCGGATGTTGTTTCAAACACCGCATTGGCAAAACTTGAGTTTATCGAATCTGAAAAAACGAAAGGCAATGCGCCTGCCAGACTCAGTACCACCCAAAACAGGGTGACAATCAGGAAGCCGTCACGGGTGCGTAAGTTTGCCCTGACCCGCCTGACGGGCAACCACAATGCCGCACCTGCAACAAACAGTATGCCTCCGGCTTCCGCAAAAGGTGATACTTCGGGGTCATTCATCAACCAACCGACCAGAATCGGGGGTAACATGGTCAGGCTGAAAACCATCAGCAACAGACCCAAAATACGCTGGATGACACTGAGTTGCATAGGTCAGAAGTAGTTGATGCCGACCTGGAACAGTTTTTCAACCACAGGTACGTAGCGTTTGTCGGTAACGAACATGATGACGTGATCATTGGCTTCGATCAGGATATTTTCCATCGCCATCAGGACTTCCTCCTTGCGTACCAGTGCGCAAATGCTTGTGCCGGGTGGCAGCTTGATTTCTTCCAAACGCCTGCCGACCACGCGGGAGGTTTTGCGGTCGCCGTGGGCAATGATTTCAATGGCTTCCGCAGAGCCACGGCGTAAGGCATGGACAGCCACGATGTCGCCGCGCCGGATGTGGGTCAGCAGCGCCCCAATGGTCACTTGTTGCGGGGAAATGGCAAGGTCGATGGTATTTTCCACCAGATCGACATAACTGGGGCGGTTGATCAGGCTGATGACCCGTTTCGCCCCCAGCCGTTTTGCCAGCATGGAGGAAAGGATATTGGCTTCATCGTCGTTGGTGGTGGCAATGAAAACATCGGTATTCTCGATATTTTCTTCCAACAGCAAGTCTTCATCGGCAGCGTCGCCTTCCAGCACGATGGCTTTGTCTAAGCGTTCGGCAAGTTTGGCGGCGCGGTCATTGTCTTTCTCAATGATTTTGACCTGATAACGCGAATCTTCCAGCAAGCGGGCAAGGCGGTTGCCGATGTTGCCACCACCCGCCAAAATGATGCGTTTGTAAGGCTTATCGAGCTTACGCAATTCACTGATGATGGCGCGGATGTGTTTGGGGCTGGCGATGAAAAATAGCTCATCATCCACCTCGACAATGGTTGCTTCGGTGGGGGTGATGGCCTTACCTCGGCGGAAAATAGCGGCAACCCGAGCTTTGAGGCCGGGCATGTGTTCACGCATTTCGCTCAGGTGATGCCCCACGAGTGGGCCACCGTGCAATGCCTTGATCGCCACCATCTGTATCTTACCCCCGGCAAAATCCAGCACCTGTAAGGCTCCCGGATGAGCCAGCAGGCGGAAAATGTACTCCGTCACCAGTTGTTCGGGGTTAATCAGCACATCAATCGGTACGGCTTCGGGGGTGAACAGTTCCTTGCGGTCAAGGTAATGGGAGGAGCGGATACGGGCAATTTTGGTGGGGGTGCGGTACAGGGTGTGGGCAATTTGGCAGGCAACCATATTGATTTCATCGCTGTTCGTCACCGCAATCAGCATGTCGGCGTCTTCGATCCCGGCGCGTTCCAGCACCCGTGGGTAGGAGGCTTGCCCCACTTCCACCCGTACATCCTGCTTTTCACGCAACTCCCGCAGGGCAGCGGCATTGGTATCGACGATGGTAATATCGTTGTCTTCGTGTGCCAGCGCCCCAGCGACTGAACGCCCCACTTGCCCCGCACCCAGAATCAGGATTTTCATGCTGGTTTCTAACGTCCGTATTTTTTCGGATCAACATTGAGGGAACGCATTTTGCGGTACAGGTGGGTACGCTCCATTTTGACCTGATCGGCCAGTTTGCTGACGTTGCCATCGGCTTGCTTGAGTTGGTAAATCAGGTAATCGTGCTCAAACTGTTCGCGGGCTTGGCGCAGTGGCAACTCGAACAGGCTTTCGGGAATATGCCCCAGCCCTTCGCTAAATACCGGGATGCGCGTACCGATGGAATCTTCCACTTCGTCCAGCGACACTTCGGTTTCTGTACCCAAAATCAGCAAGCGTTGAACTAGGTTGCGCAGTTCGCGGATATTGCCGGGCCAAGTATGGTTACGCAGGAAATTTTGCGCCGACAGGGAAATGTGGCGGTAAGGCAGGCCGTCCTGCGCGGTAAGGGCATCCACGTAATGGTTGAGTAATTCCGGCACATCTTCCGGGTGTTCGCGCAAGGGTGGGAGCATCAGCGGAACCACGTTCAGCAGGTAATACAGTTCCTCGTTGAATTTCCCGCCGACCACATCGTCTTGCAGGTCGTGGGTGGAAGAGGCCATCAGGGTCACGTCGAGGTCAACCCATTCGTGCCCGCCAGTGCGCATGAAGCGGTTTTCTTTGAGCGCATTCAACAGGCGGATTTGCGCGTCGCTTTCCAGTTCGTAAATTTCTGCCAAATACAGCACGCCGCCATTGGCTTCGTCGAGCAGGCCGTATTGGATTTTGCCGTTTTCTTCCGCGCCGAACAGCAGTTTGCCGACGATGCTGCCCGAATTGTTCCCAGCAGACAGTGCTGCACGTACAAACGGGCGATCTTTGCGGGCGCTGCGCGAGTGGATGTAACGCGCAAACGATTCCTTACCAACCCCCGGTTCGCCGTAGAGCAATACGCGGGTATCGTGCTGGGCAATGCGCTTGGCCTGTTCGCGTAAGCGCTGCATGGCTTGGCTGGAACCTACCGGGTCTGGTGAACTTGCCACCTGTTTGCGCAATCCCCGGTTTTCCTGCTCCAGTTGGCTGGCACGCAGGCCGTTGTTGATGGTCAGCAGCATTTTTGCCATCGACAAGGGCTTTTCGATGAAATCGTAAGCGCCGAGTTTGGTGGCTTCCACCGCCGTTTCAATCGTGCCGTGACCGGACATCATGATTACCGGGCAGCACAGGCTATCGCTTTCACGCCATTCTTTGAGCAGGGAAATGCCATCTTGCCCCGGCATCCAAATGTCGAGCAGGATCAGGTCAGGTTTGCGGCTGCGGTGCAGTTCGCGTGCTTTCGCGGCATTTTCGGCGGTAACAACCCGATAGCCTTCGTCTTCGAGGATTTCGCTGACCAGTTGGCGAATATCTGGCTCGTCGTCCACGACCATGATGTATTGTGCTGTCATATTCCCTGCTCCTTGTCCTTAATTCAGCGGAAAACGTATGCTAAGCATAGCGCCTCCGGCCTCGTGATTCCGCGCTGTCAGATGCCCGGCGTGCTCTTCCACGATTTTTTTCACAATTGCCAAACCTAATCCTGTGCCTTTGTGCTTGCTGGTGACATACGGCTCAAACAAGCGTGGCAGTAATTCCGCCGGGATGCCAGCACCGTTGTCTTGCATGCACAGGGAAACTTGGTTGGCATCTGCCCAGTACGTGGTGGTGATGGTAATGACACCTGCCGCCGTTTGGCTTTCCTCAAGCGCTTCCAAACCATTCTTGATCAGGTTGACCAGTAGCTGGCGGATGCGGTTTACATCCAAACGCAGTGGCGGGATACCCTCGCCCAGTTGCAGTTTGATGCTGATACGGGCTTCGTTCTGGCGGTACAACTCTGCCACTTCCTGCACCAGTGCATTCAGTTCAACCCGTTGCAAATGCAAGCTGGGGGCGCGGGCGTATTCACTGAAAGCATTCACCATCAACTTGAGGTTATCAACTTGTTGAATGATAGTATTAGTCATGCGTTTAAGGAAGCTGGCAGAATCTTCACTCAACTCGCCTGACAGTTTACGGGTCAAACGTTCGGCAGAAAGCTGGATCGGCGTCAGCGGATTTTTGATTTCATGCGCCAAGCGCCGCGCCACTTCGCCCCATGCAGCATCGTGTTCGGCTTGGATCAGGTCGGTGACATCATCGAATACCAGTACCGAGCCGCGTTGCCCCGAAGCATCCGCAGGCAGCGACGCACCCCGGCAAACCAGCAATTGGCGTCCGCTTTCGCGTGTCAGGTTGATTTCAGATTGCCATTCGCTTTCGGTCGCCAGATTCTGCAAATGGGGCTGCACCACTTCGCAGAACGGTAGCAGGTCAGGCACGGAACTGCTGATTTCTTTCATCGCTTGCCCAACGTGATCCAGTAACGGTTGGCGCAGGATATTGGTGGCGGCGCTGTTGACGCGGCGGATAATGCCGCTTTCGTCCAAAGTAATAACGCCGGAGGATAAGTGTTCCAACACCACGTGCAGGTAATCGTGTTCTTGTTGGAGTTGGCGGCGGGCTTGTTCGCGTTCCTGTTGGGCATCTGACAGGCGCTTGGTCATGGTGTTGAAAGAACGTGCCAATAAGCTGAAATCATCCTTTTCCTCGACGGGCAATTTCTTTTGCAAATCACCCGCAGCAACCGCCAATGTGCCTTCCACCAATGTGCGCACCGGGCTGGTGAGGCGGCGGGAAAAAATAAAGGCGGCCCACAGCGCAAACATGACGGTCAACACCATGATCACGAGAATCATCAGGCGAAACGCATCTTTGATGGCATTACGCTGGAAATTAAGCAGCTTGTATTCGTTACGGGCGGCACTCACGCTGTCTGACAGGCTTTGCTCGCGTTCGGAAATTGGGAACAGCGCGGTAAGGATGCCTTCTTGCTGGTTATCAATCCCGTATTGCACGCGCATGGCAACCCGCGAAAATAGGTTTTTAGTCCCCACCGGCTCCAGCTTGTAATAATAATCGCGGACTTGCAGGGCTTGGAACAGGCTGCGGTCAGGCATCCGAGGGATCAATGTCCCTGCGTCTGCCACGCCCACCGCCACCATATTATGGGAGTTGTCCAGCAGGAACACTTCCCGCGCCCCCATCTGTAAAAACTGATCCAATAAGGTGGCTATTTCACTGCGCCCCAAGCCCGCGATGGCATTTTTGAGCCGTTCCAGCTCCGCCAGATGTTGGCGGTTGCGGGTGGCTAGGGCAATTTCGCTCAAATCGAGGGAGTCATCCAGCGCGTGTTCCACGGGTACGGAAAACCAACGGTCAATACGTTCCCCGATCAGGTTGATGGAAAACACAGAAACGATCAGTACCGGCAATAAGCTCAAGACCAAAAATCCCGTCATCAGCCGCAAGGTGAAACGCGACCCCGCTTGCCCGGTGCGCCACTGGTGAAAAACCCTGACCAAGTTGATCAGAATGACCAAACTCAACAGCAGCAGGATCGCAGCACTCAGGTAAAGATGCCAATCGCCGTAACGCGCGGCTTTTTCCGGGCTAATGGTCGCCATGTTCAGCAGCGACAGCGATACCACCAGCAGCGCAGAAATCATCGCTACCGGCAACCATTGCCAGATTGTTTTTTTCAGGGTATCGGCCACATCACTCCTTCACTTTCCAGTGAATAGCGGTCGGAAAACAGCGCTTGGACTTTCAACGGCAAGTTCAAGCTTTTGGGGCTGAGTTTTGCCGTTACGAAGATCGACGCATCATTGTTATAGGCGTTTTGAGGCAAGGCAGGCAAGGGGGAATCTTCCAGTGTTCCCATTTTCTCCAGTGCTGCAATCAGCGTCGGGAAGCTCCAATTCTCACCCGTATCCAGCCGCACCAATTGGTATTGCTGGCTCAAGGGGTGGTAATTCAGTTCCGCCTTGATGGTTTGCAGGCGGCGTTGGGTATTCCACCACCACGTATTGTGCCACTCCAGATTGAAGCGGATTTCATTTTGCAACGTCATACCGTTGAGCAAGCCTTCACGCAGGTAATCGCTTAATTGGTAATCCAGCTTCACGTTGCTGAGCAAGGACTTGGGCTGTTCGCCGGGATAAACCGAAAACTCACGGAAGTGGATGCTGGCTTCCTCAGCTACCGCTTGCCCCAGCAACAGCGCCAGTAATAGCCCGAGCAGTAATTGGCGCAATCCACGAAATGTCATAGCTGCCACATTCATTGTTTCCCACACCGCTTTTCCAGCAATGCATAATAAAACCCATCCATGCCCGTATTCCCCGGCAGGATTTGTCGTCCCATTGGCAATGCACGTCCCCATCCGTCCCCGATGGTTTGATGCACCGCATCGTGTTGTTCCGCCACAAATGCCGCGATTTGCTGGCTGTTTTCATCCGGTAAAATCGAACAGGTGGCGTATAGCAATTTGCCGCCCGGTTTCAAGGTTTGCCAAAGCGCCCGCAATAACCGCGCCTGTTCCTGTTGTAAGGCTGGAATGTCGCTATCACGGCGCAATACCTTGATGTCGGGATGGCGGCGGATAACCCCGGTCGCGGAACAAGGTGCATCCAGCAGGATACGGTCAAACAATTGCCCATCCCACCACGCGGCAATATTCCCGGCATCGGCAGCGACCACTTGCGCTTGTAACTGCAAACGCTGGAGGTTTTCCGTTACCCGCTGCAAACGGCTAGCGCTGCTATCCAACGCGATTACCTGTAAATCTAGCGTCTTTTCCAGCAAATGACTGGTTTTTCCACCCGGTGCGGCGCAAGCATCCAATACCCGCATTCCCGGTTGGCAATCCAGCAGGAAAGCTGCCAGTTGCGCCGCTGAATCCTGTACGGAAACCGCCCCAGCCGCAAAGCCCGGTAACTGTTCGACGCCCGCTGCTTTATGCAAGTTCAAGGCGCTGGCAACGTGAGGCACGGTTTCAGCCGCCAAGCCGCTATTTTCCAGTAATGCTAAGTAAGCGGCAGTGGTGTACTGGCGTTGGTTGACCCGCAACGTCATGGCAGCGTGGGTATTGCTGGCTTGCAGGATGGCTTCCCAATCATCAGGCCATGCGGTGCGGATACGCGCTAGTAACCAGTTGGGGAAGGCGTAACGCGCACTGTCCTGTTGGTCAGCTTGCGCCAGTAAAGCATCACGTTCACGTAGGAAGCGGCGTAACACGCCATTGACCAGCTTTTCCGCCCACGCTTTGCGCAGCTTTTTCACCGATTTGACCGTTTCATTGACGGCGGCGTGGTCGGGAGTGCGTTGGTAAATCAGTTGGTACAAGCCGACCCGCAGCAGGCATTCAACATCTTTGTCGGCGGCTTTGAGCGGCTTACCCAGCAATTGCGCCAATACGGCACTCAAACGTTCGTGCCAACGCAAACTGCCAAAACACAGGTCACGCAGTAATGGCTGTTCGGTGGCGGGCAACGCTTGGGCGACAGGTTGCTGCAAGACTTCGGTCAGGGAATCCCCGCCGTAAATGACTTGCTGCACAATGCGGGCAGCCGCAGCGCGGGTGCTCAAAACTGTTCCCCTAACAGGGAACGCCCATTGAGGAATTCGGCGGCTGACAAGCGCTTTCCCCCCGGCAATTGCAGGGTCAAAATGCGCACCAGGCCATCGCCCGTAGCAATGTCGATACCTTCGCGGCTTTCTGCCAGCACTTCACCGGGATTGCCATTACCAGCAACAATGCGGGAGGCAAAGAATCGCAACGGTTGTCCGTGATACAGCGTGTAAGCCGTTGGGTAAGCATCAAACGCGCGGATCATGCGGTCGATTTCCACCGCTGGCTTCGTCCAGTCGATTACTGCCTCGGCCTTGCTCAGCTTGTGGGCGTAATTGCTCAGCGTTTCATCCTGCACTTGTGGTTGTAGCTTGCCTTCGCAGAGTAAATCTAATGTGTGCAGCAGCGCGGTAGCACCTTCCGTCGCCAGCTTGTCGTGGATGCTTTGCCCTCCGTCTTGCGGGGTAATTGGGCAAACCACTTTGTACAGCATGTCGCCTGTATCCAAGCCCAAGGCCATCTGCATGATGGTTACGCCCGTTTCCGCATCGCCTGTTTGGATCGCCCGTTGGATGGGCGCAGCCCCACGCCAACGCGGTAATAACGAACCGTGGATATTCAGGCAGCCGTAACGCGGAATGTCCAGCACCACTTGCGGCAGGATTAGCCCATATGCCGCCACAATCATCACATCCGGCGCATAAGCCCGTAGCTTGTCCTGCTCTTCGGGCGCTCTCAAAGAAAGTGGCTGTTCTACCGGAATGCCTGCGTTTACTGCGACTTGTTTGACCGGGCCAAAGGTTAGCTTGCGCCCACGACCAGCAGGGCGGTCAGGTTGGCAATACACTGCCACCACTTCATGGCGCGACCCCAGCAGGGCTTGCAGGGCGGGTACGGCAAAATCCGGTGTACCTGCGTAGACGATCCGCAACGCTTGGCTCATCCTGCCGCCACCTTGTCAGTTTGTTTGCTGGGCGGTTTGGCGCGTTCCTTTTCCCACTTTTCCATCTTTTTGCGTACCCGTTGTTGCTTGAGGGTGGAAAGGTAATCAACAAACAGTTTGCCTTGCAGGTGATCCATTTCATGCTGGATGCAGATCGCCATCAGGTCATCGGCATCCATTTCAAACACTTTGCCATCGCGGTCTAAAGCGCGTACCCGGATGCGTTCAGCGCGGGTCACATTGTCGTAATAGTCGGGAACTGACAGGCAGCCTTCCTCATGCTCAACGCTGCCCTCTTTGCTGATGATTTCAGGGTTGATCAGGCAGAGTTGCCCATCTTTCTTTTCAGAAATGTCGATGGTGATGATGCGCTGATGGATATTAACTTGGGTTGCTGCCAAGCCGATGCCTTGATTGGCATACATGGTTTCAAACATGTCATCAATAAGCTGACGGATAGCGGCATCCACGGTGGCTACCGGGGCGGCTTTCTTGCGTAAACGTGGGTCTGGATGGTGTAAAATGTTTAACAATGCCATTGTAAATACCGAAAATCTAAAAGTTCTGAACGTTCTTCGTGACCGTAGTTTATTATAAACCGCAACGTCCAACACATAATAACCACAAGGATACCACCATGCGGCATTCTTCATCTTTTTTCTGGCGAGCTTTGCTGATTGGCACGGCTTCCGTGGCGCTTAACGGCTCGGCAGGTGCTGCCCCGACCCATGATTCCTATGACAGTTACTACGGTCAGCCTGATGCGCCATCAAGGGATGTTAGCCAAACTGCGGATATTACCGTCAATCCTGCTGCGCCGCGTACCTATACCGTGCAAAAGGGCGATACCTTGTGGGGCATTGCGCGTAAATTTCTCAATACCCCGTGGTACTGGCCGGAAGTTTGGGACAAGAACCAAAGCATTCAGAACCCGCACTTGATTTACCCCGGCGATGTGCTGAGTTTGGATTACGTGCAAGGTGGTGGCAACCAGTTGCTTCCGCGCATCCGTGTTGACCGGCGTGGTTCTGGGGAGCCGATTTCCAGCCTGATCCCGTTCATGGCTTGGCCTCGTGTATTGGATGAAGCAACCATCAAGAATGCCCCCTATATTTTGGCGTCGCAGGATGACCATCACCTGATCAGTGAGGGTGAAACCATTTATGTCAGGAACCTGCGCAATGCCGCAGAAGGTACGCGCTGTGCGATCTTCCACCCCAATAAAGCGCTGAAAGACCCACAAACCGGAGCAACTTTGGGCTATGAGGTCACTTACGGTGGTTACAGCCGGGTGGAACGTGTTGGTAATCCATCAACCGCTACCATACTGGATGCCAAACGCGAAATCCGTGTTGGCGACCGCCTGTTCTTGCCGGTGGATGAAACCAGTGGTTTGAATGCCCCGATCCACGCGCCGGATTTCAAAGTCCGTGCTGACATCATTTCCCTCTACGATGCTGAAGCGATCAGCGGCAATTACATGATTGCCACCATCAACAAGGGGCAGCGTGACCACATACAAGTCGGGCATACACTGGGCATTTACGCTGAGGGCAAGACTGTTACCGACCCTTACCTGCGCCAGCAAACCCGTTACGGTACAGGGTTGCCCGTCGAAACCCAGCTTCCACCCGAAAAAGCTGCCAATTTAGTCATTTATAAAGTGACCGATAAGGTCAGTTACGGCTTGATACTGGATGCCACCCGCGAAGTTAGGAATGGCTATAGAATAGGCAATCCATAGCGAAATACCTCCCAAGCTTGACAGGGAATCCCTTGCCAATAAGAAAATAAGTTTTTCATCATATACTTATATATTGATGATTTAGTTATGTTTTTTTGCGTGCAGGAAGGTAATCAGTTAAGCTGCGCACTGAGATGTTGATATATCTCAATGCGCAAGGGGGCGTTCTATGTACGAAACCCGGCACTGTCGGGTTTTTTTATGCCCCAAGGGCAAGAAAAACGGAATATTTGGCTGGCCTCTTCCATCATGATTTCTAATTGACGGGTATTGAGAGTAATAAGGACAGCGAAAAATGATGACATTTGAGACATTTGCATCCGCACAGTTAGCACTTTTGATGGCTGGTTTTGCCATCGCTTTTATCATGGGCGCCGCCGCACAAAAAACCCATTTTTGCACCATGGGCGCGGTTTCAGACTGGGTGAACATGAGCCACACGGGACGCTTGCGGGCTTGGGGCTTGGCAATTGCGGTCGCCACTTTGGGCGTCGTTGTATTGGAACTGATCGGTTGGGTGAAAGCCGATGCTTCATTCCCCCCTTACCGGGGCGGCTCGTTGGCGTGGATTGAAAACTTGTTGGGTGGCTTGCTGTTCGGGGTTGGCATGACCTTGGCAGGCGGTTGCGGCAACAAGTGTCTGGTACGGATTGGCGGGGGCAACCTCAAATCCATCTTTGTTTTGTTGATGGTGGGCGTGATTGCTTATTTCATGGTGACACCATTCCCCGGCACGGACAAAACCTTGTACTCCCTCTTATTTTACCCGTGGACAAACCATCTGGCGGTGAATGTTGGGGCCGCGCAGGATTTAGGGACGTTGCTGGCAGGTGCTGAAAAGGCGGCGTGGGTACGTTTTGCACTGGGCGGCATTTTTTCCCTATGGCTGATCTGGTTGGCGTTCAAGTCCAGTGACTTCCGTAGCAATATTGACTTCGCTCTGGGCGGCATCATTGTCGGTTTATGTGTGCTCGCCGCATGGTATGTCACCAGCAATATCGCAGTGAATGTGGATGGGGAAAGTTACCCGCTCAGCCAATACTACGGCGAATGGGATATGTTGGCGGAATCCGAAGACGGCAAACCCGCACAGGGCGCAACCCTTAGCCCGCAGTCATTCACGTTCGTTAACCCCATGGGGCAAGCTGTAGGTTATGCTAGCAGCGGTTTCAGCAGCACTGTCCTGACCTTTGGCATCATGGCGGTGTTTGGGATAATTGCAGGTTCTTTTGTTTGGGCATTGCTCAGCCGTGCTTTCCGTATTGAGTGGTTCGCCTCCGTCAGCGATTTTGTCAATCATGTGATTGGTGCAACGTTGATGGGCTTCGGCGGTATTTTGGCGATGGGTTGCACCATCGGGCAGGGTATTACGGGGGTTTCCACCCTCGCACTTGGCTCTTTCATCGCGTTGGGGGGAATTATCCTCGGCAGCGCCCTCACCATGAAAGTGCAACTGTACAAAATGATTTACGAAGATGAAGCCAGTTTCGGCAGTGCTTTAGTTACTGGGTTGGTTGACCTGAAACTGTTGCCCGAAAGTTTGCGCAAACTGGAACGGGTTGATTAAGTTTTTTTGAGGAGAGGAGGAAGACGATGTTGTTGAAAGCATTATTCATAAGTGTGGCATTGGTTGTTAGCGCATCGCCCAGCTTTGCGGCTGAGCCAGCGAAAGCCGATGCTGCTCCTGCCGCAGCAGCTAAAAAAGTTGAGAAGGTTGAGTTAAAAGCCGATGCAGCACCTGAGGTTAAAGCTGCGCTTGAAGCCGCAGGAACTGCAAACCAAGCCGTCGTAAAAGCCGGTTTCGAGTGGTTCATGAAGGAAAAATCCATGTCGGATTTGCTGCAAGACGCCATTAAATTAGCTAACGAAGACAAAACTGAAGATGCATTGAAACTGGCAAAAACCATTTCAAAAGCTGCTGAGGCAGGCATGAAACAGGCAGAAGCGGCTAAAACGGTTGCCCCACGTCTGTGAGTAAGGCCGTTAATGGTCAATGAATAGGATTCTGTTTAGAGAGGAGGTAAACATGCGAAAACTTTTTCGCAATCTGGCGATGTCGGCAGTTGTTTCTGTATTGGCATTAAGTACCAGTGTTCCGTCTGCTTATGCAGCAGATGATGCTAAAAAAGCCGATGAAGCCAAAGCAGCGGATGTGGCAGCTAAGCCCGCAGACGCAGCTAAACCAGCGGATGCGGCAGCTAAACCCGCCGATGCTGCTAAGACAGAGGAGAAAAAGGAAGTAACGGGTAAAGACCTGGCTTTCGACCGCGCTAAAGGTAACTGCCTTGCTTGCCATATCATCGCTGGCGGGGATTTGCCGGGTAATATCGGCCCACCACTGGCGGGCGTTTCCCAACGTATCCCTGACAAAGCCAAGCTGCGTGCTCAAGTCTACGATGCACGTGTTGCCAATCCCGACACCATCATGATCCCGTTCGGTCCTATGGGTGTCATGAACGACGAAGAGATCGACAAAGTCGTGGAATTCATATCAACACTGTAATAGTTGCCAAGTTTCTGGAGAGAGGAATTATGAAACGTAGAACATTTTTGCAAGGCACATTGGCAGCGGGAGCGGCTGGCTTGGCAGTCAGTGCAGGCTTGCTGACCCCGCGTATGGTCATGGCGGAAGGCGGCGGCGCATTTGACGCAAAAACCTTGGATGACGCGCTGAAAGCCATGGCGCTGACCCCGGAAGAATCCAAAGACATCACCATCAAAGCCCCTGAAATTGCTGAAAACGGTGCGGTAGTCCCGGTTGAAATTACCACCACCATCGCAGATGCCAAAGAGATCAGCATTTTGGTTGAAAACAACCCGACCCCACTGGCAGCCACCTTCATCCTCGGCGAAGGCGCCACTGCTGGTGCATCTACCCGTATCAAAATGGGCAAAACGTCCAACGTGGTAGCGGTGGTCAAGGCAGGCGACAAAGCCTATTCAGCCAAACAAGAAGTCAAAGTCACCATCGGCGGCTGCGGCGGCTAATTACGGGAGCAATCAATCATGTCAAGCATCAAACTGAAAGCCAAAGTTGAAGGCGATACCGTCGAAGTCAAAGCACTGATAACCCACCCAATGGAAACCGGGCAACGCAAGGACAAAAAAACCGGCGAACTGGTTCCCGCACATTGGATCAAGGAAATCATCGTCAGCGCAGGCGACAAAACCGTGATGACCGCCAACTGGGGCGCATCCGTATCCAAGAACCCATACCTTGCATTCAACTACAAAGGTAAGGCCGGGGACAAGATCAAACTGTCTTGGACTGATAGCAAAGGCGAAAAAGATTCTGCGGAAGCAGATGCCGCTTAATTACGAGGAGGTTCTCATGAAAAAAGCATTTACAGCCGTAGCAATTGTCGTGGCTTTGGCAGCTTCCTCATTTAGCACAGCCCAAGCAGGCCCTGCGGAAGACTTGGCAGCATTCCAAGGTTATTACGCCAAGCTGTTTCCGAATGTTCCCGCCGCTGACTTTAAAGATGGTGCGTATGCACTGGATGCGGCATTGAAGGAACAATGGCAAACCATGGAGGAGTTTCCCCCTTACGAACCTGACGTGGATGCAGGTAAGAAAATGTGGGAAACCCCTTTCAAGGATGGCAAAACTTACGCAGATTGCATGGGTGATGTGAAAGCCGTCCGTGGTAAGTTTCCGCACTATGACGCAGAAAAAGACACCATTGCCACACTGGAGGGCGCATTAAACGCCTGCAAAACTGCGGGTGATGGTGAAGGTTTCATGGATAAAGAGGGCAAGCCGCTGCTGAACAAGGGCAAGATTGCCCAATTGGCTGCTTACATTGCGATGGAAGGTCGTGGTGGCAAAATTGACATCCCCACGCCAGAAGGCAAAGCTGTAGCATGGTATGACAAAGGCAAAAACTTCTACTACGCTAAACGTGGTCAGTTGAATATGTCTTGCGCGGACTGCCATACTTACAACGCGGGTAAAAAGATCCGTGCTGACTTGCTCAGCCCTGCAATCGGTCACGTTACCCACTGGCCTACTTACCGTTCTGCGGATGGTGAAATCACCACCTTGCACAACCGTTTTATGGGTTGCAACACCATGGTGCGTGCCAACAAGTTCAAGGCGCAAGGCGACGAATATAAGGCATTGGAATATTTCCTGACTTATATGTCCAACGGCCAAGAATGGAATGGCCCCGGTTCACGTAAGTAACAACCGACGTTCGATCTGACAATCGCAGAAAAGCCCGGCTCATGTCGGGCTTTTCTGCGATGTTGAAGTTTTTATTGAGAGAGGAATTATGAAACGTAGAACATTTTTGCAAGGCACATTGGCAGCGGGAGTGGCTGGCTTGGCAGTCAGTGCAGGCTTGCTGACCCCGCGTATGGTCATGGCGGAAGGCGGCGGCGCATTTGACGCGAAAACCTTGGACGACGCGCTGAAAGCCATGGCGCTGACCCCGGAAGAATCCAAAGACATCACCATCAAAGCCCCTGAAATTGCTGAAAACGGCGCGGTAGTCCCGGTTGAAATCACCACCACCATCGCAGACGCCAAAGAGATCAGCATCTTGGTTGAAAACAACCCGACCCCATTGGCAGCCACCTTCATCCTTGGCGAAGGTGCTACCGCTGGCGCATCTACCCGTATCAAAATGGGCAAAACGTCCAACGTGGTAGCGCTGGTCAAGGCAGGCGACAAAGCCTATTCAGCCAAACAAGAAGTCAAAGTCACCATCGGCGGCTGCGGCGGCTAATTACGGGAGCAATCAATCATGTCAAGCATCAAACTGAAAGCCAAAGTTGAAGGCGATACCGTCGAAGTCAAAGCACTGATGACCCACCCAATGGAAACCGGGCAACGCAAGGACAAAAAGACCGGCGAACTGGTTCCCGCGCATTGGATCAAGGAAATCATCGTCACCGCAGGCGACAAAACCGTGATGACCGCCAACTGGGGCGCATCCGTATCCAAGAACCCATACCTTGCGTTCAGCTACAAAGGTAAGGCCGGGGACAAGATCAAACTGTCTTGGACTGATAGCAAAGGCGAAAAAGACGCAGCGGAAGTCGATGCCGCTTAACGCGCTATTCCCGCCTTAACCGTTGGCTTTATCTTTCCGGTATGTGGCTGGAAAGATAAAGCGCTATATCCCCTCCACTATTTTTCTGAGTCCCCTGCACGTTTCCTGCAAACGCTTTACCTACACTGGCGCGGTATCATTTCCTCGAAGCATAAAGGTACTGCCATGTTTCATGCGATTTTGCGGCGCGTATTCCGTCAAGTGTTGCTGCTTTTCTTGCTGCTAGCCACGGTTGTATTGGCTGGGGCAAGCTGGATCGACGGGGAAATCTTTTCGCCGCCACGCCGCGCTTTGCAGAGCTACCATCTGGAACGCCTCCAGCACCCAGCCGCGTTTGGCTTGAAAATCCGCAGTTACGCTTGTTTGGCAGGTAAAGTACCGTGCCTGCTGGTGGAGCCGGATGCGCAAGCTGGAGCGGGAGAACGTGGACGAAAACTCCGTCAGCAACTTGCCGACAAAGGCATTACCCCGCCTGCTTACGGGCAAGTGCGTGGCACGATGGTACTGCTGCACGGTCGGAACATGCGTAAGGAAGACCTGCTGCCCGTGGCAGAGCGCTTCGTTGCTGCTGGTTTCCGCTGCCTGATTCCCGACCTACCTGCACATGGCGATAGCCCGCTGTTGACGGTGGCGTTTGGTGGGAGTGCGTTTGAACGCAGCTTGCCACGTAAAATATTGGCGGATGCGCGGCAACATTTCGCCTTGCCTGCCGAACCCGCAGCCTTATGGGGCATGTCGATGGGGGGCGCATTTGCCGTGAGTGCCGCTAACGAATCGCCGCAAACGTGGGATGCGCTGATCGTGGTCAGCAGTTTCGGTACGTTGGAACAGGTGATGGATGTGCAGGTTCCACGCCGCTGGAAAACGCTGGTAAGCAAGCTGTTCCCGGCGCTGGATGCTGCCCAGCAATTGCGTGGACAACCTGCGGTCAGCCATCTCAACCCGCAGGAATGGGCGCAAGGCGTACATACCCCAGCGCTGGTCGTGCATGGAACCCGTGATGCTTTCATCCCCTTGGTGCAAGGGCGTAAGTTGTACGATGCGCTCGCCAGCCCGCACAAACGCTGGCTTACGGTAGATGGTGGTGGGCACACGAATGTACTGGGGACAGCGATGCCGTTGTATGCGGAAATGGGAGGCTGGCTGTTGCAGACCATCCCGCCACAATCTCTTGCTAACAACCGCTAGCGGCTGGAGTAAACAATTGGCTTGCAAACCTTTTTGCAGTGCCATAATCTCATTGGCATCCACCCTCAGGAGCTTATCATAATGAAAACAGTCGGCTTACTCGCACTTACCTTACTCTTCTCGCCACTGGCTGCGTTTGCCGCCATTCAGGCTGATTCCAGCATCAGCACCGTTACCGTTTACCCAGACAGTGCCCGCGTTACGCGCATCGCCAAAATTGCCCTGCCTGCCGGTGAGAACCAAGTCCTGCTGCCTAATTTGCCGCTGAGTTTGGATGAAGCTTCCCTGAGGGTTTCGGGGGAAAGTGCCGAATCGGTGGCCTTGGGCAGTGTGCAACTGGAACAAGCAGTTTCCGCCGATGCGGTGCAGGCGCGTGAAAAGCAGTTACACGACGAAATCGACGACTGGAAGCGCAAACGCCAAGAAGTGCTTGATGCCAAAACCCGCGCCGAACAGCAAATTGAATTCATCCGCGCTGCCGGTGGCTTAGGTGTTGCTGCTGCCCCTGCCGAAGACGGTGCACCCGCACCTGCCGCGCCTGCTGCCAAACCGTTGCCAATGGATCAGTGGCAGGCGGCATGGCAAACCCTTGAAGCCGCCACGGCTACGGCGCAAACCAAAGTCCGCGATGCTGACAAAACCATTGCCGAATTCGACAAAGGCATTGCCCAATTGGAAGCCCAGCTCGCGCAAGTCGCGACGGGTAACACCACTTCACGCACAGCCACCTTACACGTCAAAAGCGACAAACCCACCGAACTCAACCTGACCTTGCTTTATCAGATTCCGCAAGCGGGTTGGAAGCCGGTTTACGATGCGGAACTTAATAGCGAAGATGGCAAGCTCAACCTGAAAACCCAAGCTGAAATCCGCCAAACTACCGGGGAAGACTGGTCGAATGTCGCAGTTACCCTTTCTACCTTGCGCCCGACCAGCAATGCTGCACTGCCGGAGTTGGATAGCTGGGTCATCGACTTTGAAAAGGAGCGGATTTATCGCGCCGCCAGTGTTGAGGATGAAGGCGTGGTGAAATCAATGGTAGAAGCGCCTGAGCAGATGGCGGAAATGGCTGCTGCGCCCGCTGCGGCTCCTGCGCCACCGCCTGCCCCCAAACCGATGGCAGTGATGGAAAGCGCTTTGACCACGGGCGATTACAACGCCGAATATAAAGTGCCGGGTGCGCTGACGTTGGCATCCGGCAATGACAGCCGCCGCGTGACCCTCGAATCCCGCCAATTGGAAAGCAAACTTGCGCTGAGCAGCGTGCCGCGTCTTGATCCACGTGCGGTGTTGACCAGCAAAGCGGTTTACACGGGTGAAGCACCGTTGATTCCGGGGGCGGTTTCCCTGTACCGCGATGGTAGCTTCGTCGGCAGCAGTGATTTGCCGCCGTTACAAAAGGGTGAAGAGATGAAACTTTCCTTCGGTGAAGATGACCGGGTGAAAATAAAATTCAACGCCTTACCCGAAAAAACCACCGAGAAAGGTTTGCTCACCACCCGCGAAAACCGCGAACGCCAGTACGAAGTCACGGTGGAAAACCATCACGACAACGACCGCAGCGTGGTGTTGTACGATACCTTGCCAGTGTCAGCGCATGAGGACATCAAGATCACCGTCAGCGGGGAAAAGCCGCAGCAAAACGACATCGACGGCAAAAAAGGTGTGGTGGCGTGGGAACGTGAAGTCGGCGACGGGGAAAAACTTATCCTCAAATACGGCTACGCGGTCAGTTATCCACAAGGCAAAGACCTTTCCGGCTTATGAGTATGCAAGCTAACACCCTGCCCGTTGTGCAGCTTTTGCAGATTTCTGACAGCCATTGTTATGCCGATGACGATACGCGGCTGGAGTGGACGGATGCGGAAATTTACCCCAACCGTTCACTGCAAGCGGTGCTGGCGTATTTGGTGGGGCGGGCTGCGGGGTGTTCCGCGCTGTTCTTGAGCGGCGATTTGGCGCAAGAGGAAACGGCCGCAACCTATCAGCACATGAACGCTATGTTGGCAGATTTTCCGCTGCCAGTGTATGCGATGCCCGGCAACCACGACATCCCGGCGCTGATGCACGCGCACTTAAACGGCAAGGTGTCCCTGCCGGAAAAGGTGACGTTCGGCGTGTGGCATTGCTTGCTGCTGGATACCAGCGCACCGGGCAAACCGGACGGGCATTTGGGTGACGAACAATTCCAGCGGCTGGAAAGTTTGCTGGAAAGTATTCCACCGGAGCATTTCATTGCGCTGTTCATGCACCACCATGCGGTTTTCATCGACAGTGCGTGGATGGATGTGATGGGGCTGCAACAACGCGAACGTTTTTGGGTGCTGCTGGAACGTTTCCCGCAAGTACGGGCAGTGTTCAACGGGCATATCCATCAAGAATTCAGCGGGGAACACACCTTTGCCAGCGGGGTAAGCGTGCCGGTTTTTGGGACGCCAGCCACCAGTGTGCAACTCAAACCCACCAACCCGGTGTTTGCGTTTGACCATACCCGCCCCGCATGGCGCGAAATTAGCCTGCATCCTGATGGCAGTGTGACAACGCAAGTGCAGTATTTGACTCTCCCGATGTAATCCCGTACCGTGCCGCGCTGTTCAGGTGCTTGTTCATCAACTGATGGGAACAAGATAAATGGGAAACTGGTGCAAAACCAGTGCTGCCCTCGCAACGGTGAGCGTGCCAACGCAAGCCCGATACCAGCCTGACAACGTGCGGTGGAAGACCCCAAGCCTCCTCCGTTGCCAGTAAACGTGCGCGATGGGCGCACAGTACGGAAATCCATACCATGAAATTATTCCCTTTTGCCGCTGTGTGTGGCACTACTTTTATTTGCCTGTCTGTTTCCCCGCTGGTGTTGGCAGAAGACGCCGATTCTCTCGATGCCATCGTCGTCACCGCTGACCGTAAAGCACGGACGGTCGACGAAACCCTGACCCCCGTCACGATTATTACCCGCAAGGATATTGAGAAGTATCAAGCTACCGAACTGGTGGACGTGCTGCGGCGTGTGCCGAGTGTGAATGCGATTAACTCTGGTGGCGTTGGGCAACCCACTTCTGTCTATTTGCGTGGCACGAATGCCAGCCATGTGTTGGTGTTGATTGATGGCGTAAAGGTTGGGTCTGCTACTTTGGGGACAACAGCTTTTGAGCACCTGCCGCTGGATCAAATCGACCGTATCGAAGTGGTGCGCGGTTCACGTTCCAGCCTTTATGGTTCGGAAGCGATTGGTGGTGTGATTCAAATTTTTACGCGCAAAGGTGGGAAAGGTTTCCAACCAGAAATCACGGTGGGTGTTGGCAGTAACAACACCCGGAAAGCTAACGTGAACCTAGCGGGCGGCAACAACACGACTTGGTATAACCTCAACGCAGGTACAGAAAAAACAGATGGTATTGATGCCTGTAACAACTCCAATGCATGTTTCGCTTCCCCCTTGCAGCCAGATAACGATGGCTATCGCCGTGAATCTGCTTCCCTTCGTGCTGGTCATCGTCTTGCCGATGGCACTGAAATCGAAGTGACCGCCCTGCAATCGCAAGGTGATACGCAGTATGACGGCGGCTTTCAAAATCATACTGATTTTACTCAGCAGGCCTCGAGTGGGAGGTTTAAGCACAAGGTTGGGGAGAGGGTGGTTATCACTGCGCAAATTGGTCAAGCACAAGACAAAACAAATAATTTCAAAGATGGTGTATTTAAAAGCCGCTTTAACACCCAGCGAGCGACCAGTAATGTTCAGGCAGATATGCAGCTTGGGCAAGCTGGCGGGTTAACTATCGGTATTGACCAACAAAACGATAAGATTGATACAAGCACACGCTATGACCGTACTTCACGCAAAAATACGGGTATGTTTGCCAGTTACCAGCATGATCTTGGTAAAACTCAAATGGAATTCTCTGCTCGCCAAGATGATAACGAGCAATTTGGTAGGCAAAATACGGGGGGCGTCGCTGTAGGGCATGACCTGCCTAACAATCTGCGTTTAAAAGCCAGTTATAACACGGCCTTTAAAGCCCCGACCATGAATGACCTCTATTATCCTGATGATGGCACTGGTGTTGGCAACCCCAAGCTTGCACCGGAAACAAGCCATAATACAGAGCTTGGTTTGCAAGGTACTTTACCCAAGGGAAAATGGGAGATTAATGCTTTCCACAATCAAGTGGATAACTTAATCACATGGAAAGACATCGGTGGTTTCAAATCTTCGCCGTTCAATACCAATAAAGCGGATATTCAGGGTGTTGAGATAGTCGCAGCCACTCAGCTAGCCGCATGGAACATTGCTAGTAACCTGACCCTTCAACGCACGCAGGACAAATCCAGCAATCAGCCGCTGACGTACCGCCCCACTCAAATCCTTAATGTTGATGCAGACCGGGCGTTGGGACGGGTGAATATTGGGGCAACAGTTCATGCCGAGAGTAAGCGGGACTGGGACGATGCCAGTGCATGGCCTACGATAGTACGCAGGCAGCTTCCCGGCTATGCCACCCTTGACCTCCGTGCCGATTACAAGCTGTCGAAAGATTGGACAGTGGGGGCGAAAATCGGCAACGTGCTGGACAAGCAGTACGAAACCAATAAAGGGTATAATCAGGACGGAATCAACGGCCTCGTGACCCTCAAGTACGCGCCGAAATAGTTTTAAGGAGATATTTATGTTTACACTTTCAAATAAAAATCAGTGGCTTGTTGGCGGCATCTTGCTGCTGGTGATGCTTGCTACCCGCAGCCCGCTGGTTGACCACATCCAAGATGCGTCGTGGGCGGTGTTTTTCCTGCTGGGTTTTTATGTGCGCACTTACCTTGCGTTACCCGTGTTTTGGCTGGCGGCGTTTGCGGTGGATTACACCGTGACCCGTGATGGCACAGTTTCCAGCTATTGCTTTACGCCTGCGTATGGCTTCACCTTTCCGGCGTATGCCACATTGTGGGGTGCTGGGCGTTGGTTTGCGGGGAATTACCGCCAAGACTGGAGTGGCCTGTTCAAACTGGCAGGTGCGCTAATGGTCGGGACGTTGGCTTGTTTCCTCGTTGCCAATGTTGGTTTTTATGCCTTTGCGGACTATTTCGCCCAAATGAGTGCGATGGATTATGCAACAGCAGTAGCGAAATACCTGCCACCTTACCTGCAAACCACGCTGTTCTACGTGGGAATCGTGGCGCTGGTGCATGTTGCGGTCGTGCAAGCGAATGCCGGGAAGCGTGTTGCGGCGTAAATCAGGTTGCCCATGCGCCTGATCCTCGCCCCGATGGAAGGCGTGATGGATCACATCATGCGCGACCTGCTGACACGCATCGGTGGTTATGACCGCTGCGTGACTGAATTCGTGCGCGTTTCCCGCGAGAAATTGCCGCCGCGTGTGTTTTACCGTGCCTGCCCGGAACTGCGTCATGGCGGAAAAACCCCCGCCGGGACGCCAGTTTACGTGCAATTGCTCGGTGGCATCCCCGACTGCATGGCACGTAATGCGCAAGTGTTGGAAAACCTCAAGCCCCAGGGCATCGACCTGAATTTCGGTTGCCCCTCCAAAGTTGTCAACAACAGCGACGGCGGCTCGATCCTGCTGCGTGAGCCGCAACGGGTGCATGACATCGTGAAAGCGGTACGGACAGCGGTCAGCACGCACATCCCCGTGACTGCCAAAATCCGCCTCGGCTTCGACGACGGCAGCCTGTTTGAAGACATCGTGTTGGGCGTGGAAGCCGCAGGTGCAACGGAACTGTGCATCCATGCCCGCACCAAACAGCACGGTTACAAGCCACCCGCCTATTGGTCAGAAATCGGTAAGGTCAAACCCAAACTGCGCATTCCGGTGATTGCCAACGGTGAAATCTGGTCAGCGGAAAATGCCCTGCAAGCGCAAGCCGACAGCGGTTGCCAAGACCTGATGTTGGGGCGTAGCGCTTTGAGTTTTCCCGACCTTGCCCGCGTGATTAAAGCCCAGCACCACGGCGAAACTTACACGCCGATGACGTGGGATGAAATCCTGCCGATTGTGCTGGAATACGCGCACAGTTTTGAAGAACGCGCTCCAGTCCGCGCTTCCGGTTACATCAAACAGTGGTTCACCTATTTGTACCGCCAATATCCCGAAGCGGAAAGCACCTTCCAGCAGATAAAAAGCATGAAACTGCCCTCCGAGATCAGGGCGCATATCGGGAAAAATGCATGACGGATTCCGCCCAAAACCAACGCCATCAAGCCCGCATGGCGCGGAAAAAAGCCCTCATTGACGCCAGCATTGCCCGCGCTGACCAAAGCAAAGGTTTGCTGCTGGTGTTGACCGGCAATGGCAAAGGCAAATCCAGTTCCGCTTTCGGCATGGTGGCGCGTTCCTTGGGGCATGGCATGAAAGTCGGGGTCTGCCAATTCCTCAAAAGCCGTACCGATACCGGCGAAGAAGCGTTCTTTCGCCAACACGCAAATTGTGAATGGCACGTACTCGGCGATGGTTTTACCTGGGAAACCCAAAACCGCGAGCAGGATATTGCCACCTCACAACGTGGCTGGACAGTCGCACAACGGATGTTGGCGGATGACAGTTATGCGCTGGTGGTGTTGGATGAACTCACTTACCTGTTGAACTACGGTTATCTGGACGCTGATCAAGTATTGGATGCCATCGCTGCCCGCCCGCCGATGCAGCACGTGGTCGTCACGGGCAGGGCAGCCAGCGCAGCCTTGTGCGAATTGGCGGACACAGTAGCGGAAATTGCCGATGTGAAACACGCTTACCGCGCTGGCATCCAAGCGCAAAAAGGCATTGATCTGTAGGATAAGCGGTATATATCTAGCGACAAACGGCTATAATTAGCGCAATAGGAGACTAGTTATGGCAAACGATCAGAGCGCATTCACCCAATACGCGGGTTATGCCCGCAGCGTAGCAATTGCTCAAGCTAACGCCACCGCCTACCGGAAATACGTCGAAGGGCCCGACAGTTACCCGGCAAAAATACAGGCGATTGAAGCTTCCATTGCAGCGGAAAAAGCCAAACCCAAGCCGAACCCCGTGTTGCTGCAAAACCTGCAAGCCAATGCCGATAAGTTCAAAGCCGACTACGCCAAAGCGGGTTACGCACAGAAACTCGCCGATGCCATTGCCGCTGAAAGCAATGCCAAAGCGGAAATGCTCAAGCTGGAAAATGCCAACGAAGTGTTCCAATGCACCCCGATGATTGCCAAAGAGTCGCTGTACATCGTCGATACCGCAGGCTGTAATGCTTTTCGCACCTATAGCAAAAGCCCGCTTTACCCCTGCTATTACCAAGCTCCGCCTGCCAATAATGCCATGCAGCAAAAGGCGATCCAGCAGGTGCAACAGCCCGTGGTTCCGCAGTGTGTGTGTTTCCAGAATAAAACCATTACCTTGCCGCCCACGGCGGGTGGTGACGGTTTGCGGGTGTGGGAAAGCAATATCCGTATCAGCAAAGTGAACATCACCGACCAGCGTGTTTATGGCAATGACGTGGGGCATAAAGATGCGATCCAACTGATTCCGCCCGCCAAAACTGACCCAGTGAATAAAGCTGCCGACGGTTCGCCATGCCGCATGGAAGAGCAAATGGCAGGGGCAATGCTGGAAAACATTTACATCGACAACTGCCAAATCACCGCTGAAAAAGCCGCGTTCCAAGGCATTTTCGCCAGCGATGGGCTGTTTCGGAATATCCGCATCCTCAATAACACCATCAAGACGCAGGCCGCGCATTTCATTACTTTGAATGGCTTGCTCAGCGGCGTCATGCGCGGTAACAAATTGGTCGCAGCGGGAACATCGCCCGCACGGGTGCAACTGTATTCGACCCGCATCGGTGGCAGTTTGGCGGAAGAAGGGCTGGTGTGGCTGTTGTCTTTCAGCGCTTCCACGGGTTTCCAATACGCGCCGCTGGATACTGATTTGGTGTTCAACAAGGGGAAACCGGAAGAAGGCTTATACCCGTTGGATTCGGGTGGCAATATTGACCACCGGGGTAAGATTTCACGCCATTACGCCGCCTTCAGTATTGGGCTGGAACAGTTCGATTACTACGGCTACTTGCGCGAATACAACAGCCTGACTTATGGGCAATACCGCAGCAAATACCCCGACGACCTCAAGCGCATGGAAGGTTGGCTGACTGCCCGTATCGCCGAATACAAAATCCTCGACCCAAAATCCGAATTGCGTTTGGTGGTGATGCCGCAATTGCAGGATGCATTGGCGAAACTGCACGACCCGAGCTTATTTGATGTGCGCGTCCCCGACTTAAAGCTGTTGCCAGTCAAGATTTTCAGCATGAAACGGCTAGCGATCCGTTTCGGCAAACTGGCGGTATTTGACCCCAACGCCTTAGCCACCAGCCCGGAAGCCTTGGCGCAACTTAAACTGCGGCGCAGCAAACTGGCGTTTTTGGTCTAAAGGCTTAATCCGGTTGGCAGAGGTCACGTGGGTAATCGGGGACGTAATGCTTAAGTTCCATCTCAACCCAACCGCCCGCCACCGGGTCTTTGACCATGATGCTGGGTTCTGCCATCCCGACGTGGCGGTATTGCTTGTCGGCGTAATCCCAAACGCTGCCGCAACGCAGTTGGTCGTGTTGCACCGGGATGCGGCTTGCCAACGCAGCGGGCACATCCTTTGTCCACTGGAACAGCACCGTCCCAAAACCTGCACCGCCGTTAGCGAAACCGGCAGGGGTAATGGTGATGAATTCCGCCCGGTCAGCGATGAGCACTTGCGCCGCGCCGTGGCTATCTTCGCGCAACAACCACGCGATTTGCAGGCGGGAAGGTGACGGTTTGCAGCGCTTATCCGGGGTAACAACCCATTCGTTGGTGGCGGGGTCGCCATCCATATCCACTTGTAATTGCAATAACTGGCATCCCGCCCATTCGGGAGCATAAGCCAACACCGCGTCACGCAAGGCGGGCGAGGCTTTTTCATGTATGTCTGCCAACACCAGCCCGGTCGCTAACGGTGCGGAAATGGTTTGTTGGGCAAAGCCGCTGTTAGCACCCAACAGCAAACTGGTGGCACACAAAGCGGGCAACAACGTGGCGCGGAAGGCAAAGCTCATGGTTTTCATCCTTAAATAACGGCGAACTTTCCCAAGTATAGGCGAGATTAGCCGACCGACAGCGCCACCCCGACCAACCACAGCATTTCGCCGATTTCCACGCTTGCCCCTGCGGTATCGCCGGTACACCCCTGAATGCGTTGCACCATCATGCGCCGCAACAACCAAAAGCCAAGCACGGCGGTGAACAAACCTTGCAGGGAAAACAACATCGCCACCGCGAAGGTGATCACTGTTACCCACAGGGCAGGTTCTCGCGGCAAATGTTCCGTCACGGCACTTGCCAAACCCCCCGCCCGCACATACGGCGTGGTCAGGAACAACAGCAAAATCAAGGCGCGTCCCACTGCCGGGGCCAGCAAGACTGCCCACCAATGCCCGTTTTCCAAAATCACCGCCAGTGCCGCGAATTTCAGCAGCAACACGCCGATCAGCGCAACCACCCCTGCCGCACCCACCAATGGGTCTTTGAGGATGCGGTGGGTTTTTTCCACATCGCCAAAACCACCCAGCCATGCATCCGCACTGTCCGCCAGCCCATCAAGGTGTAGTCCGCCCGTGAGCATTGCCCACAACACCACCAGCATTGCCGCCAGCAACAACGCTTGCGCATGGGGAAACAGCAGCAGCGGTAAGCACAACAACACGCCGATCAGCAAACCGACCAGCGGGTAAAACAGCGCGGCGCGGGCGAAATCGGGCGCTTCCAGCTTGCCCAAGTCAGGTACGGGAATGCGGGTGAGGAAGGAGAGGGCGAGGAGGAAGTGGCGGGGCATCATTGTGTAATCCCGGTTTGGCGCGATGCCAACCATCCGGCACGTTTCTGCACGATGGCAGCAATCGCGTTCAGTAATGCGCTATTTTCTAGCCCTAATGCCAGCATGACGGGCTGAATGCCTGCCAGTACCCGTTTACTGAGTGCAATACTGCGTTTTTGCAGCAGAATGGGGTTAATGCCGACTTCATTAGCAAAACGTTGCCAGTGGCGGTGTTGCACCCATTCGGGACGGTATTCGCCGCCGATAGGCATTGCCATACGGGTATCTAGTGCTGGGTAAACGCTGGTACACAATAGGTCATACAACGGCGCAAGGTATAGACGATTGCTAGCCGTTATTATCATCGCCAGATTTTTCGCATGGGCATCGGCATTGCCAATCAGGTAATTGAAAATCACCCAATCTAGCACTTTCAAACGCTCGCGCCCCGGCACGGCAGCGTATTGGTCGATCAGGCGGAAAATATCTGCGAAATCCGCCCCACCATCCTTGGTGTATTTCTGGTCTGGCAATGCCCCTGCCAGTTGGCAAAAATCCAGTTGGTGCAAACGCTGCCATTGCCCATCACGCTCCACGCGGTCGTAGCGTTCCACCAGCAAGACGGGTTCGGGCAAGCGCACGATGTCAGCATTGACCGCATCCAACCCGCAATACCGAGCCAGCCGCAGGCAAAAGGCTTCATTGAATACCGCCTCTGGAAACTGCTTTTCCGGCTGGATCGCAGGTTTGAGGATATGGCTGGAAGCCGCCCCACCTATCGGCAACCAAAACGCGCCGTCGGTATAACGCACAGGAATTTTATCTTGCGCTCCTGCCAACGACAGGCGTAATTCCCCGTGTTGGAACAAGAGTGGCAAATGATCTGCCAAGCGCACTAAATCAGCACGAATCTGCTCCGTGGGGTAAGGCTGGTACGCGGCTTGGCGGGATTGGGTTGCGCCTTCCGGCACGAGTGCGAATGCACCAGCGGCATCTTCCCCAAAGGCGGCGAGTTGTGCGTAGACATCGCCACGTGGGAGGCGTTTAAGTTTCAGGATGGTATTTAACACTGCGCCTTCCGGCAGCAGGTTGCTAAAGAAAAACAGGACGTTATCGCCCCGCCATTGTTGCAGACCCAACGGCAGATGCGGTGTCAGGGGAAATGCAGTGCGGGATTGCACCCAGCTTGCGGCGTATTGGAAGCATAAAACGCGCGATTCACTCCACAACTGCCCGACAATTTCGTTGCCATACAACACTTGTAACATGGTCAGCGCCCCTGTGCGGTCAGTTGCAGCCCTAACGCGGCTAACACTTGGCAAGCCTTGCCCAGCGTTACGCCTGCTTTGCCGTTTTCAAGCTGGATGACGAGTTCGCGCCCTACACCGGAAACGAGTGCAAGTTCTTCTTGGGTCATGGCGTTGGCAAGGCGGGTGGTGCGTATTTGTTCGCCCAAAGTTAGCAGCATGGGATTATTGCCCGTAGTGGCGTGACGGCGGCGTTTGCTGGTGATGTCGCTGATGTCCGACATTACTACCTCCCAAGATGGTAAAAGCGAGAAAGTCTGTTATTGGCTACTTTTGGCTAAACGGGTGGGGAAGTCAAGGGAAAGTCGGGTTTCGGCGACATATCTATTTGTCTGAATTCCAGTTCAGATACATTCAAAGTCAGGGTTTGAAATTACTTGGTGAGCGCACCACTCATTACCAGCAATATTCGCATAATGATCATTACTTCCGTGGTTTCGGCAACTTTTCGATAGCCTGTTCAAAGTCGCGGTCAATCGGTTGCGGCTCTGATAGCAAGGCTTGGCGGTACTTTGCGTACTCCTGTTCGGCCTTTTGCAATGCTTGTTGGTGGGAAATTGTTCCGGCGTTGTCCAGCAGTTCGCGTCCGGTCATGCGCAGAAAATCATCCAGCCGCGTTGCCCAATCTTGCATGTACATGGGGGTGCGGTTGAGTGCCTGCAATTCGGCGAGTTCCAGATAGGCGGTGACGATGCGGTTGAGGACGTTGAGTTCGTCCGGGGTCAGGTAGTTTTTGGCAATGGTGATTTCGGCTTTGCCGGGTTTTGTGCCGATCCAGTGGGTCATGCCCATGTTGGGCTGGTTGGCGTCGGCGCGGGTGTGGATGATTTCGGCGGCGGTGTGTCCGTGCGCTGCCCAGTGCATCTTGTTTTGTACGCTGGCGAAAAACTGTTGGGAAACCTCGGTTTTCGGGTCGTAATCAATGCTGGTGGCGTAAATGTCCAGCACCTTGCGCCAGAACACGCGCTCGGCGGAACGGATGTCGCGGATGCGGGCAAGCAATTCGTCGAAATAGTTGCCACCGCCGCCGCGTTTGAGGCGTTCGTCGTCCAGTGTGAAACCCTTGACCAGATATTCGCGCAGGCGTTGGGTTGCCCAGATGCGGAACTGGGTTCCCCGGTGGGATTTTACCCGATAGCCGACGGAAATGATCACGTCTAGGTTGAAGTGTTCCACCTGATAAGTTTTGCCGTCGGCGGCAGTTGTTGCAAAATTTGCAATAACTGAATCCCGCACCAGTTCGCCTTCTGCAAAAATGTTGCGGATGTGGCGGGAAATCACCGACTTGTCGCGCTGGAACAGGTCGCTCATGTCGGTGAGGGAAAGCCACACGGTTTCGTCTTGCAGGCGGACTTCGAGGCGGGTTTGTCCGTCGGGGGTTTGGTAGAGGAGGAACGATGTATTTTGTTCGTCTGTAATATTCACTAATGTATCCTCAGTATTCAAAGTATCGTCATCAGTTCTTTTCTGCGGCTTTAAAAAAGTCCTCGATACCGTACAAATCTAACTGTAGTAATCTGTCTTGCAAGTTAATAACACGAGTAATTAATATTTTATCATCTGTCTCATCGGCTTCTCGCAAAAGTGTATTTAGAGCTTGAATTAATGATTTTCCGTCATAAAGCCGTCTGGCAGATTCGGTGGACAGTCTGTCCGCTAATTTTTCCATCAACTCTAATGTTGCTAAAGGGTCACGGTTTGATAAATCAGCAATCCAATCCAGTAGATGTTTGATGCTCCACCGATCTTCGTTGAAACTGGCTTTCTCGATATATAATCGGGCAAAATCGAGTCCTAAACAGCTACCATGCTCTTTAGGATCGAAAGCATCCTCAATTTCACCAATAACTTTTGGTAGACCTAATTCAAGTTCCAGAATACGAGTCAGTCCACTGATACACAGCCCATCTCGAATGTGTTTATCTAAGTTGGCTGCAAATACTTGGGTTGCAGCTATCCACACTTCTTCTTTGTTTACATTGGCTAGTTTTTCAAAAAGTTGATCCTGACTAATATGTCTAGATAGATGACTCATAGTCGATAAGAGTCCCCAGCCCTGCAATGCTTCGGGGTCACCTGATCGTAACATACGTTCCAGATAAGGCTGTACATACTCAAAATTACTATGATACTGATAATATAAATGTTGTTGTGCTACTCCCCAAAGATATGGTGGCGAGTTACCATCATAGATGTCACTAAATAATTGAAACCCCCATTCTGGATTTTTGTATGTTATATAGGGGATTTGATCAATAATTGTTATGGCTGCTTGTTCCGAAGCTTTGACTAAATGTCGTAATAATGGAAATAGCAATTCTGGAATATTTTGCTCTTCCTCTAATAAGCGACTGCAAAGTTTTGCAACACCACTTCCAATATGTCCCCAGTCACTGTTGATGGCACGAAACCGTACATCACGTTCAGATTTTTCAGTCAACGGTTCTTCAAAATTCTTTCTGATCTTCTGATGTCGCAAATCAAAAAGAAACTGAAATAAAATAAATACAAGTTTTTCTGTTTGTTCCTGTTGACGCAATACTTCACAGCAGGCTTCAGGAATCATAAAAAGATTAAATTGATTTGTATCCGTCCATAGCCAATTCTTTTCCATTAGAAGTAGTAATTTTTCTGCCAATGGCTCTCCATTTACTTCCGGCTGAACTCTTTTGAACTCACCACCAGCAGGGGTAAGATTCCCATATCTATACCGTAGATGATCAGCAACTCCATGAACAATATTTTGTGCATAACCTGCATCTAGTTCGCTCGAAAAAAATATGGGTATTAATTTTAAATATCGAGGAGGGTCATAGGCGGCAGCTTCGCTAAGCCTGCGTTGTACCATTCCTTGGTCGCCACGCAGATGGTCTCCAGGGTGATGTCCAAATCCATCGTCATAACCTTCATAATGCTTACAGTAAGAGATCAAGGCAATATCAGTGAAACTTAACATTTGCTCCAAGGTCAACGGATAACTAACAGTACCTCCTCTGCTTCTAATATCGGGTTCCGGCAAAAACCGACCAAAGCTATTCTCGAATTGGTTAATGAAACTTTGGCTTTCCTCAGTGCGATATATAACAGGTATCCACAACAAGTAGTTATACCTTTTTCTGTATACCCATTGAGGTGGTTCATTATTTTCTTGGTATCCAACCCAATCATCGCCATTATATAAGCCTAGAATAATGCGCTGATTTTCGAGTTGAGCTATCTCCGGCAAGAGGAAGTAACTGGTCTGCATCAATTGCCCGATTTCATAATCTAAACGACCATAGCGGAAAAATTCTGCATTAGTTAATAGTGCGCTTATTCCATCAGCATGGCTTTCAGGTGAATCAGAATAAGGTTTGATCAGGAAATACAGAAAAATCAGTAGGCTTGAATCTCTCAGTCTTGATTTATTTGTTTTCCACCATGCTGTGTTCTCACTTGCATGAGTATGAATCGCATTTTCTAATGCTTGTAGTAGAACAGCCAAATCATCTGAGTGATACAAATCTTGGCGGCTATGTCTCCGATCATAAGATGGGCAACTATCAATAAATGCTGAGTTTAACTCTCGATTTCTTGGTTCTTCACTGTATGCCCATAATTCTAAGCTAGAGAGTACCAGATCAAGAAAATGGCTAGACTTTTCTAAGTGTTTTTCCAAGAAATTTTTGTCTCGAAATTTGCAATCCAATTGTCTGCCAAGTTCAAAGTGAGAAATGCCTCTATTAGTTACCTTTCTAGTCATGAAGCGCCATAACAAGGTATTACCTTCGTTCATTGAGGTAGCATAGCGACCTAAAACATCTAGGAAAAACCCATATTCGCGGATGGTCTTTTTAGAAATCGACTCAAGTAAGGTATTTATCCCTTCTGTATGCCACTCGGTAAAGTTATTTATCTGCCAGATAATTACGTCATGCGCGTTGCTTGCATTCCAATCTTCATTAATAGCCCGTAACCATAGTCCAACGACTTCAGCAGGAAAGTTATTTGCCCATAGCTCTAGTCGTCGTAAAAAGTTATCCCTCCAATGCTGATCAGTATTTCTCAATAACGGCAACCAATAATCTAACAGTAATCTAAACCAACCATTTCCTGTGGTTTTCCAGAACATCCGCTCGAATAGAATAGGGTGTTGTTGAAAGATGCGCCGAATCAAAGGCCAGTCTTCATTCGGGCTAACATTCAGAGTTGCAATAGTCTCAACAATGAGTCGTTTAAGGTGGTAAGCAACTTTGTCATGATCGAGTGCTTTTGTAATCTGACGTGAAAATAGTTCTGGGCTGTATATTCGTAGATGAAATACAAAAGTTTGAACTGATGCTCTCAAAAAAGGGAATGGCGGGTATTCTAGGATAAATGACAGAAAATCCTTGTCATTGGCAAGAGCATGTTGGACAACCAAGGTATCAAAAAGTGTCTGATGACTGAAAGCAATCTTGCCGGAATCTTCGAACAACACATTTTGGCTAATCAGATTTCGACGTATAGATTCATCTCCGGGAAATTGGGTGATCGAGAGTTGATGTAATCTTGAACTAAGTAACAGGTGTGCGAGTTTTTGCAGGCTTTGCAGCCCTGTTGTACCTAAATCAGGATGCTTTCTTACACACTCATCCAGAAACACTGCCTGTAATTCATAGGGGTTGCGGATTTCTAGCCCTCTGTCCAAGCTAGCAATGGATTCAAATAGACGTAAATTCTGAGGTAAACAGAGCAATTGCTTTAGTTCGGTGTTTAAAGCCTCTGCCTTAACGCCCCACCCCGAAAGTAAAGGAGCTACAACACCATCAAAATCAAAATCCGCCAGCTCGACTTTTTTAGCCCATGTCCGGTCTCGGAGTTTTGCATCGTATTGTAAATCAAAGGTTCGGCAGGCTGCAATCAATGTTATATTTGATATGCCTTGCAACCGATCAATCAAGCTTAAAAAGTAATTAAGACTACCCGAATCCCTGTTTAAAGATAAAACATCCAGAGAGTCAATAATGACGACAAGTGGTTTTGATTCCACAAGGCGAGCACACATTTCTACTAAGTCATTTGGCAGATCGCATCTTGTTTCTTTAGTAATAAAACGATCACCCTTCAGGAATAGTGACGCTGTGTTTTCATCGCGTTCCAATTGTTCAATAATATCTAAGAGTAAACATGTTTTTCCGCTTCCTGGACGGTCAACAATGAGAATTGTCTCTTTTTGTTCCCTAATGCTATGGAGAACTTCTCCAAGTTCTGGTCGGGCAATTTGTCTGCCACCAACAGACCGATTCCAATCACGTCCAATGCGTGAAATATCGGCGAATTTATCCAGTATTTCCTGAGTCACATAGGTTGGTGCTGAAATTACTCCATGCTTACGTAATTCAGTGAAAACTTGTTCGCTACGAATTTCAAAACTTGTGCCTACTTGTTTTGATTGATGAGCATTTACAAAACTTTCAAGAATAGCAAGGGTCGTATCCGGCTTTGTAACTAGCCTTTCTAATTCTTGTAGATTTTGTCTTTTCCATTCCTCAAAATTAAGGTGAGAACCAAATTCTATTCGTTGAGCTAACTTAAAACTATTTTCTGCCGACTCTTGCCATCGTTCTGCTAAGTTAACTAAGGAGTCATTCTGCCTGTTTCCTGCTTCACGCTGAAATGCTGGGAAATCGGGATACTCACGGCAAGCGTCTGCTAATGATTTGAATTCCCCGAATGGTGTGGACGAATAGAAATATACCAAAGCAGTGCTGTCAGCACAGAGTTGCTCTTTGCTTTTTACAAGTTCATCACCTAAATCGGCGAATGACCAAGCGCGATTTTGTGACTGATTTTTCTTGGCCTGTATATAATGTCGATGATTATTCTTATAGACAATCACAATATCATCGACGGTCACTCTTTCTGAAAATTCACGAATCCCATTCGACTCAGCTTGAATGTAATCAATGTTGTCATCGGATAGCAGACGAATTACCCAGTGGATAGCCACTGCTATTTGATAGTCATCGCCCTGACCGGATTTTGTACCTTGCCTGCTCAAAATATCCTCGACAAACTAAGTTTTTGAATACCCCAATGCCAGCATCGCATTTTTTACCCCATACAACGCTAACACATCCCGCAGCCACAACCGACACCCTTGCTCTTTAACACTATGATCCGCCGAGCAATCCACCTGCCATTGCCGCAGCACATACCCCGCCATCGCCGCCCGCAGTTTCAAATGCAGCACGCCATCGACCATGCCGTAGTCGCGTTCGGTGATTTCGGGACGCTCACGGTCAGGGTGCGGCACGATGTCGAGTTCGACAATGCGGTTCCATTGGATGTCTTGCGCGGGGAGTTCGTGTTTGGCGGGGTTGCTATCCAGCAGTTCGGTGGATTCCATGCGCGTAAACACAAAGTCGCGGAATTCCCCGGATTTGCGGTCAAAAGCGCGGACGTGCCAGCGCAGCCCGTCATTTGCCAGCGCGAACGGCACAATCTCCCGCTCCGACACCCCGCTGGAATGCGAGAAATAACGCATCCTCACCGCTTTACGCTGATAAATTGCCCGCGTCACAGGCGCAAGGATTTCCACCGAAGGGCGGATCAACATCGGCGGCAATTCGCACGGCAACAACGCATCCTGCATCTGGCTGACCCCATCGCCAAACCCTTGCGACAGCATCATCAACACCCGCTCGACATTGTGCGCAAACGCAGGCCGAAAGCCACCGCCCAGCACATACGCCTTGCTGCTGCCATCCAGACTGAGGTTGTCGGGGCAAAGCTCGCGGTATTGCGCAAAATCGCGGGTCGCGGCAGCGGGAGCAATGCCAAAGCGATCCATCAAATCCTGACGGCGCACATCCCCCAGAAAGAACAGACGGAACTCAAGGAAGGCCAAGCGTTCGCGCTGCGGCAGGCTCAGGGATGCCAAGGTATCGGCGGTGGTTTCAAACATATCGGGCTGTTTCATGGATTAGATTATGATCTTCCTTATTCTAAAATTCAATAAACTAGACTACTATAGATCATCAATATGATGATAGTTTAAACGCTAGCGATTATGCGGAGACAAGCAATGAAAAAGGAATTGGTTCACACTTTTGCCTCACAGCCACGTTGCTTCGAGGCAGGCGATACCGCCCTGTTCGGCAAACCAACGCAATCCATGAAAGCCCAGTGGAATGTGCCTGACAATCGCCCGCTGGCTGATTTCGCCCCGACCATCATCCTCAAAGCCAAAGATTTCGCCACGGAAATCACCATCTTCAACGCCCGTGAACACAAAATGAAGACGGAAGCCGCCATTTCCAACGAACACATCACCAATAATGCTGCGGTGCGCCGGACATTGTTGGAACGTGGCATTCGCCCAGAAAACTTGCAGCCTGCGGAAGATGTGAAGAAAGTGGAACGCCGTTTGGCTTCAGAGGAAAAGAAAGCGTTGCAGAAACCGGATGTATTAGATGAATAACGACCGCTACCGTTAGGCGGATGAGCGGCGGGCGGGAACCCAAACGGCGGCGCATGGACTAAACTTATAGTGAACCCATTCTAACAATTAATTCATCACAATGAGGGAAGTGCATCATGAATAAGCTATTGAAATACAGCCTTATTGCCAGCCCATTCTTGCTGTCGCTGGCGCAACCTGTGTTGGCGGATGTCAATATTAACTGTCCGTTGAGTGATGCCCGCCGCACCATTACTGACCCACTGCCTGCGGGTTGGTGGACAACCCCAATCGTTAACCATTTGACCGAAACCAAGGTGCAGCCGATTGCTGGCAGACCCGCGCTGATGTGCATTTACGGTTCGTCCGGCTCCGTGCAGCGCAATGCCCCGGATAACAACACCTGTACCGCTGTTGCGGGTGGCTTCCGCTGCGTGACCAATGTGCCTGCGCCAGTCACGTTCTCGACGGGCAGTTTGGATGTGCCGCAAACTTACACCTTTGACCTCGACACGGGGCGTGTCCAACCGGCTGGGGCTGATTTGTGGTTCCAAGCGGAAACAGCCGATTTGCTTTACCTCGTCCCGCGCAATGGCGCATTGATGGCGGTCGGCAACCGCTCAAACCGGGGTTTCGCGGGTTGTTCCGCTGCCCGTTTCACGCCTGACCGTGCTTCCTTGTTGGATGTGCCCGTCGGTTCGTATGTCTGCGTCAAGACTAACGAAGGGCGGATTAGCCAATTCAGGATGAATGCGATTTCGGCAGGTTCCCCCAAACGGCTTTCTATCGGTTACACCACTTGGCGGTAAAACGGTAGGAGGGTTGCCGCGAGTGCTTCAAGCCTGCGGCAGCCCATGCCCGACAATGGAGCTTGCCCCGTCCGGGTAAGTGCGCACACGGGTGATCTGCGCGTAGCCGACTTCAAAGCGCAAACTTTTCTGGTACAGGATGTCGAGCACCTGTGCCAGCACCACGCGGATGACCCCCGCATGGGTCAGCACCAACACATGCTGCCCGGCGTAACGGGCTTGCAAGTCATTCCACGCTTCATGGATGCGGTCGATGAAACTTTCCATCGCTTCGCCGCCGGGGGCAATGAAACGCCGTGGCTGATACCACAATTGCTGCATCAACTCGGCATCTTGCGCCCAGATTTCGTCTTGGGTTTTGCCAATCCACAGGCCGAAATCCATTTCCCCGAAACGCGCATCCACCTCAAACGGGCAATTCAAACGCTGGGCAAGCAAACGGGCAAAATCGTGGCAACGGCGGCTGGGTGAGGCAATCACCGCATCCCAGCGCCCGGTTTGGGTGGCAAGCGTCAGTTGTTTCCAGCCGGAAATGCCCAGCGGTTCATGGCGCGGGGCGCAAAACAGGTTGGGGGTTGCCACTTGCCCGTGGCGCAACAAATCCACCGTGGTCGGCGTAGTCGGTACGGTGGGCGGCAGTTCTGGCGCAACTTCCGGGGCGCTGGCGTTATCCATGCGGCGTTACAGCTTCCCGGTAACAGATGCTTCGGCAAACGTTGCCATGCGGTTGTGCAATGCACAGGCCATGCGTAATAGCGGAACAGCGACGGCTGCACCACTGCCTTCCCCCAAACGCATCCCCAATTCCAACAGCGGGCGTTGTTTCAGTTCCGCGACGGCGAACACATGCCCCGGTTCGCCCGAGGTGTGCGAGAGGAACAGCCAATCACTGACGGCAGGTTGCAGCGCGGTAGCAATCAGTGCCGCTGCGGTGCTGATGAAACCATCCACCAACACCGGGATGCCCCATTGGGCAGCGCGGACGTAAGCGCCCGTGAGCGCGGCAATTTCAAACCCACCCATGCGGCGCAAGGCTTCCAGCGGTTTGTGGCAGTAATGGCGGTGCAGGTTGAGGATGCGTTGCACGACTTTGACCTTGTGTAACATGCCTGCCTGATCCAAGCCTGTGCCGGGGCCAACCACTTCCAGCGGGGGTAAGTCCAAAAGGGCGCAATACAAAGCGGTGGCAGCGGTGGTGTTGCCAATGCCCATTTCCCCGCCGATGAACAGTTCTGCACCGTTGGCGTGGGCGCGTTCCACGGCGTCAAACCCTGCTTGCAAGGCCAAACCCAGTTGCCATTCGGTCATCGCCGCTTGTTGGGTGCTATTGTCTGCACCATCGGCGACACGTTGGCTAATCAGTCCGAGGTGGGAAACTGGGTTTTTGAGACCGACATCAATCACTTCCAGCGTCGCGCCCAGCTCCTTTGCCAGTACGCTGATGGCAGCGCCGCCATTGAGGAAGTTGTGTACCATCTGCGTGGTTACGGCTTGCGGGAAAGCGGATACCCCTTCCTCGGCAACCCCGTGGTCAGCGGCGAATACGCTGATGTGTACCTTGTCGACTGCCGGGTGTCCGCGCTGTTGCATACCCGCGAGGCGGATCGCGATGTCTTCCAAATCACCCAGCGCCCCGGCGGGTTTGGTCAATTGCGCTTGCCGTTCGCGGGCTTCCGCTGCGGCTGCATTGTCCAAAACTCGACAGGGTTCGTTTAACCATTCCATGCTATTTCCTTTTAGATGCTGCTATCCGTTAACCTCACACCCGTTCCACCCAAGCCGCAATAGCCACTCGGATTTTTGGCGAGATATTGCTGATGATAGTCCTCTGCGTAGTAAAAGGTGGGCGCTTCTACGATTTCGGTGGTAATTGCGCCATAGCCAACATCTTCCAGTGCTGACTGGTAAGCATCCAGACTGGCTTCGGCTTCCAGCCTTTGTGCGGAGGAAGTGGGGTAAATGCCGGAGCGGTATTGCGTGCCCCTGTCATTGCCTTGGCGCATCCCTTGCGTGGGGTTGTGCGCTTCCCAGAAAACTTTCAGTAAGGTGGCGAAAGTGATCTGTGCCGGGTCGAGCACCACCAGTACCACTTCGTTATGCCCGGTCATGCCCGAACAGACTTCGTGGTAGGTTGGGTTAGGCGTATAGCCACCCGCATAGCCCACGGCAGTGGAATAAACCCCCGGCAGTTGCCAAAATAGTTTCTCCGCACCCCAAAAACAGCCCAGCCCAAAGGCCACCTGTTCCAGACCTGCTGGAAATGGCGCTTGGATCGGGTTGCCGTTGACGAAATGGCGGTTGCTGACCGGGATAGCTTCAGGGCGTCCCGGCAAAGCCTGATCTGGGGTTGGCAAGGTGGCGGGTTTGGTGTATCCAAACATAGTTGCCTCCTTGTTTACGTGCTTTTTTTGCCCGCGCCGGTGAAGAAATCCATCCACGGTTTGAAGGCTTCAGAGCCACCTACCACGCCAGTTTTAAAGAAACTGAGAGGATCGTAACCTTCTACGCCTTCCTGCATTTTTTTCAGCATTTGTGCCATGACTTCACGGTTAAATTCTTGTACATCCGGTAAGCCCATCAGGCGGCGCATGTCTTCCGGGGTCATGTCTACGTCGATTTTGATATTCATACGGGTACTCCCTTGTCCTGTATATCGGCATTTTGACACAGATTAGCGCAGGCAGGGGGAAACGATGCCATCATTTCATGACGCCTTACCTATACTCAAAGGCAAACTTGCGACAAAGAGTTAACGAAAATGACCACCGATACTCCAGTTACACCAGCCGACGCCCCTTCACTAGCGCAACTGTCACGCTTGAAACGCTGGGGCGGCTACCTGCGGAATGCCATCATCCTTTCAACAGATACCATGAAAGTGCTGACCGACCGGCTGATGGGGGCATTGCGGCTGTTTGCTGCCGTAGGTTTGGCTTTGATTGCCGGGTTGGTGGTTTACCAAGCGATCAGCAGCGCCAAATCGGTGCTGGTTAAACCCTTCACCGTTGCCAAAAGTATCGTTGACCTTAACCCTGACAGCGGGCGGGTCATTGCCAGCCAACTCAGCCGGGAATTGCAGGAGGCTGAAACCGCCATCGACAATACCCTGAAAGGCCAAGGCACGCGGCAGGCGGGGCAAAACATGGATGATCGCGGTGAGCCAGTGCAAATCATCAGCACCTCAGCCAGTACGCAGTTGGGTAGTAACATCAAGCTGCCAGAAACGGGCATTGCCATCAGCGATGTGGTTGATTTCATTTCCAGCATCTTCGGGCGGCGCAATATCGTCGGCTCGGTCTACCAAGATCAGGGCAAGCTGTTTATGCAGGTCGAGTTGGGCGAAAATGTTTTCACTTATTCCCGTGATTTGGGGAGCCGTCCGCCCAATGCACTGAATTTCGACCTGATCAAGGAAATGTTGAATGAAAGCCGCATCGACTTGCTCAGTGCCGCCGCGCCCAAACACAACCTGTATTATTACTGCGCAGGTAAAACCAATTTTGTCGGTGCAGGGGCGCAAGAGGGTGCGTTAGGGCAATGGTTTGGGTATTGCGCCAACCTCCGCAGCAGCCAGTTGACCCCGGAAAGTCTGGGCGAGTTACTGAAAACCCTGCAACAAGAAGAGCACAAGCAAGCCGTCGATGGCGATGATATGTTGAAGCATGTGCTCGACAATACGCTCGCCAATGCGGTGGAAAAGACCAAGCTGCTGTGCCCAGATTACGAGCAAACGAAAGTGTGTGTCGCCGCTGTTGCTGCTAGCGCCGCGCCAGTTGTTGCGCCAGTCCTGCCGTCGCCGCCACTTGCCCCGATTGCGGCTCACCCTCGGCTTCCTGATGCATACGACTTCCAGCCGGAAACATCAGTGGCTGCATTGGTTACTGGTGGTGGCGTCCCTATCCCGGAGCAGCCTGAAGACGTGCAGAAATACTTGCAGCAAGTGTTGCAAGCTTCGCCGCCGCTGGCTGATTTGGCGACCTTGCAAGCGCTATGGGATAAATGCCAAGCACCTGATACCCCGCCCGCTGCTTCGCTGGATATGCTGGCTTCCAACCAGACCGAAAGTGACGCCACGCTGCTATTCAACAACAAGCTTTATCCTCAAGCGGTGGCGAAATACATCGAAGCCTTGCAAAAGAACTGCAAGAACGCTTTTGCGTGGGCGAATATGGGGGTTTTACTTACCCAGCAAAAGAATGCGGATACCGCCGTTTTGGCGTTGGAAGCGGCAACCAGCGTCAATAACCGCATCGACTGGATACAAAACAGCCTGTGTATTGCCCGCGCTTACCGCGACCCAATGGCGCTGATGGAAAAGCGTTTGGAAGACAAAGCCTGCGCGGATGCCCGCATGATCAACCCCGCCAACCGGGTGGTGCTGGACAAGCAGTTTTACTTATCCATTGCTGACCGCTATTTCGATGAAGGCGGCTACCCGCAAGCTTCCAGCGCTTACCAAACGGCTTTGAGCATCGACCGCAAACTGGACTGCAATACCAATAAGGCGGTCAAGCAACTTTACTTACTGGAAACCCAATACCAAGTCCAAGGCGCATGGAAAGCCGCGTGTGAGATTAAGAATGCTGCAATACCGTTGCCGGACAATCGGCACAGCGCCTGTGAAGAGGAGCTGAGCAAGTTCCCTTGCCCAACCGCCAATTGAGGGCTTAAAAGCGGATTTTCAGCGCAAATTGCGTCTTCATCGCCAGCAATGCTTCGGCATTGCCTTTGGCGTCGTTGACCGGGTGGTGGTCATGTTGGGTTTTGCGCAGGTGTTTAAAGTTCTGGAACATATCCCCCACCAGCCCCTTGTACAGCGACCCCATATTGGTGGAGCTGAAACCGAACGGGTTTTCACCCAGAAAGTGATGAAAATACCAGTTGATGAACTGCCAATCGAAACCGTTATTGTCCGAAATGAAGTGCGGGCGGTCTGTTGCTTCGCGCTTTAACCAATCGGCAAATCGGCGCATCACCACGGCAGGATCATCGAAAGCCAAGGTTTCTTCCCGGCTATGCCCACTGACGGCAAGCGCTTGCGGAATCCAACGTTCCGAAATCGGCTTGAGTTGCCCGTAGAAGGTGCGGCTCAAGGCCGGTTCGACGATGACCGCGCCGAAACTGACCATTGAATAATCGCCGGGAATCGGGCCGTCGGCCTCGATGTCCACCATGATGTAGCTCATCTTTTTTCCTTAAAAGAACAGCGCTACCTTTGCCTCTGCCCGGTACTTGTGCAGCAGCGGCTCGGTATAGCCATTCGGTTGCTCACGCCCTTTAAACACCAGATCGCAAGCGGCTTTGAATGCCACGCTCTTGTCAGCATTGCCGCCCATTTTGGTGTAAGTCGGGTCGCCTGCGTTTTGCGCATCAACCTTGCCCGCCATGCGCTTGAACGCTTCCATGACTTGCTCTGGCGTGCAAATGCCGTGGTGTAACCAGTTTGCCATGTGTTGGCTGGAAATGCGCAGCGTGGCGCGGTCTTCCATCAAACCCACGTCGTTGATGTCAGGCACTTTGGAACAGCCGACACCTTGGTTTACCCAGCGTACTACGTAGCCTAGGATGCCCTGTGCGTTGTTGTCCAGTTCCTGCTGGATTTCTTCTGCACTCCAGTTGGGGTTAGCTGCGACCGGAATGGTGAGGATGTCGTCGATGTTGGCACGTGGACGGCTTTTCAACTCTTGCTGACGGGCGAACACGTTGACCTTGTGGTAGTGCAGCGCGTGTAAGGCGGCTGCGGTTGGCGATGGAACCCACGCGGTATTTGCCCCAGCGAGCGGATGCCCGATTTTGGTTGCCAACATGTTTGCCATTTGGTCGGGGATTGCCCACATGCCTTTACCGATCTGTGCATGACCCGGCAGGCCGCATTCTAGGCCGATGTCGACGTTCCAGTCTTCGTAAGCCTTGATCCAAGCAGCAGTTTTCATGTCGCCTTTGCGGATCATCGGGCCTGCTTCCATTGAGGTGTGCATTTCGTCGCCGGTACGGTCAAGGAAGCCGGTGTTGATGAATACCACGCGCTCTTTGGCGGCGCGGATGCATTCTTTCAGGTTGACGGTGGTGCGGCGTTCTTCATCCATGATGCCGACTTTCAGGGTGTTGCGCGGCAAGCCCAGTGCGTCTTCGATGCGCCCGAACAGTTCGTTGGTGAAGGCGACTTCTTCCGGCCCGTGCATTTTCGGTTTCACGATGTAAACCGAGCCAGTGCGGGAGTTGGCGAATTTCGCGCTGCCATTGAGGTTGTGGATGGCGATCATGGCGCTCATGTAACCGTCCATGATGCCTTCGGGGATTTCGTTACCGTCTTTGTCGATGATCGCGGGGTTGGTCATCAAGTGACCGACATTACGCACGAACAGCAAGCTGCGTCCCGGCAGTACGAGTGTGGAACCATCCGCAGCGGTGTAAGTGCGGTCAGGGTTCATGGCGCGGGTGAACGTTTTGCCGCCTTTGCTGACAGATTCGGTCAGGTCGCCTTTCATCAGGCCGAGCCAGTTGGTGTAAATCAAGGTTTTGTCGACTGCATCGACGGCAGCTACTGAGTCTTCGCAGTCCATGATGGTAGTCAGTGCCGCTTCCATCAGGATGTCATTGACGCCAGCGGTGTCGCTTTTGCCGATAGCACCGTTGCGGTTGATCTGGAGTTCAAAGTGCAGGCCGTTGTTACGCAGCAAGATGGCGGAAGGTGCTTCTGCATCCCCGTTGTAACCGGCAAATTGGTTGCCATTACGCAGGCCAATGACGGAACCGCCCACGAGGTCAATGCGCAGTTCACCGTTTTCTACCCAGTAACGGCTAGCGGTTTTGTGTGAGCCGTGCGCCAGTGGTGCGGCTTCGTCGAGGAAGTTGCGGGCAAATTCGATAACTTTCGCGCCACGCACCGGGTTGTAAACCGTACCGGCTTCTGCGCCATCGGTGGAAGGTAATGCATCCGTGCCGTACAGCGCGTCATACAAGCTACCCCAGCGGGCATTGGCGGCATTCAGGGCGAAACGCGCATTCATCACCGGCACAACCAACTGAGCGCCTGCCATTTCGGTAATTTCAGGGTCGACATTTTGCGTCGTAACCGCGAAGGCTTCACCTTCTGGCAACAAATAGCCGATGTCTTGCAGGAACGCTTTGTACGTTGCGAAGTCGAACTTGCCTTTGTTGGCAACGTGCCATGCGTCGATTTGGGCTTGCAGGGCGTCGCGTTTTGCCAGCAGCTCGCGGTTACGCGGGGCGAGGTCATTGACGATGGCTTCCAGCCCTGCCCAGAAACGTGCGGTGTCGATGTTAGTGCCCGGCAGTGCTTGATTGTTCACGAAATCATGCAGGAGTGTTGACACTTGCAAGCCGCCAACCTGAATTTTATCCAACATTAGTCAAGTTCCTCACAGAAATAAAATGTAATTGTCGACATATCAGCTTATAACGCAAGATTCCTTACGGTAAAAATTGGAATTATCAATGTTTAGTATTGGCGGGGCATTTGAATCTAAACCGGCATTTGTGAGACTCTTAAGTCCGTCGATTTTGGTATGCCCCGTTAATGACAAAAAAGCTACTGACTAGCCTGTGTGTTTCCCTGTTTTGCGCTGTTTTGGCGCAAGCTGCCGCCGTGCCTGAAGATCAGGCGAGCCTGTTCCTGCAAGTGCGTGCTGACCTGCAAGCAGGCAAAGTGGACACGTTTGTCGCTTTGCCGCCCACGATGCGCCAATACCCGCTGTACCCATGGTTGGAATACGAATACATCAAGCAAAGCCTTGGCGGCATTCCCGATCAGCAATTGCTGGCGTTTGCCCTGCGCAACCCCGGCTCGCTGATGGCGGATGATGTTTATGCGGCACTGGCGAAACGGCTGACGGAAAAGCAGGATTGGCAAGGCTTGCTGAACAACATCCCTGCTGAGCTGGATGATACGGATGTGCTGTGTTACCGCACCCAAGCACTCGCCGCCACCGGACAAAAAGATGCCGCACTGGAAGTCGGTAAACAGGCATGGCTGGGCATTGAAAAATCTATCACACCCGCGTGTGCGCCTGTCACCGTGCTGTTGCGCAATCATGTGAAATTGTCCACCGAGGATTATTGGCAACGCATCCGTGTGGCTATCGACAAAAAACAAACTTCGCTGGCTGCACAACTGGCGGCTGACTTGCCCCCCGACCAGCAAGCCGCCGTCGCGTTGTGGATACAAGTGCGTAAAGACCCGTTGGCAAGCCTGCCAACGGTATTGCAGCAAGCAGACTCCCCTTATGTGCGCGAAATTATCGCTTTCGCACTGGAGCGCATTGCCAAAAAAGAGTCACAGACCGCCGAATCCACGTGGTTGGCAGCCCGCCAAAAATTCAAATTTACCCCGGCAGAATCCGGCAGGGTGGAAAGCGCCCTCGGCATGTATCAGGCATTACGCCACGACGCCGCAGCGATTCCCCGGCTGGTCAACATTCCTGCTGAAAATCGCACCCAAGACGGCAGCCTGTGGTTGGCGCGTATTGCTGCCCGCCAAAGTGATTGGAATAGCGTCTTGCAAGCCACCCAGCAACTGACTTTCGATAACGAGCGCGATGCGGCAGGTTGGAAATACTGGCAAGCCCGCGCTTTGGAACAGACTGGCAAAACCCAAGAAGCGGCTTCGCTGTACGCCAATATTGCCCCGCAAGCGACATTTTACGGTTTCCTTGCTTCTGACCGCTTGGGGCAAGGCTATTCTGGGCTGAATGATCCGCCGGTTGACCGCAGCCAACGGGTTGCCGGGTTGCAAAAGTTGGCAGCGATCCAGCGGGTATTTGCGTGGTTTGCGCTGGGCGACCGTGCCCAAGGGCGCAAGGAATGGTTCCGTACCCTCCAACAGATGGATAAGGACGGCAAGCTGGCAGCGGCAGAACTCGCTACCCGCACGGGCGACCCCAACCTTGCGATCTGGACGCTTTCCCGCTCGAAAGAATGGGGTGAAATCAACCTGCGTTTCCCGCTCGTCCACACCGATCTGGTGCAGGAACAGGCGCGGAACCAAGGTCTCCAACCTGCGTGGATTTTCGGGGTAATGCGCCGCGAAAGTGCGTTTGATGCCAATGCGGAATCGGGCGCGAATGCTTTCGGCCTGATGCAATTGATTTTGCCCACTGCCCGCGCTGTCGGGCGCAAATTGGGGCTGACCATCAGTAGTAAGGATGATGTGCTGCAACCAGCAACCAATGTCCAGTTAGGCAGCGCTTACTTGCGCGAAATGCTGGGCAAGTTTAACGGTAACTACGCGCAAGCCACCGCCGCTTACAATGCCGGGCCGGGGCGTCCGCCGCAATGGGCTCCTAGCTCGCTGATCAATGCCGACCAGTGGATCGAAAGTATCCCATTTACCGAAACCCGCGATTATGTGCAGGCGGTGATGACGTATACTACGATTTACGATTACAAACTTAACGAGGGAAAAGGCATCCGCCTGTCTGAGCGGTTGTTGCCCATAGCACCGAATGCACCACCGAAAACTGCCCAACCGTAAACTTACCCAGCAACGCGGCGTCGCCATCCTGACGGTATTGGTGGTGGTGGCGTTGGTGGTGACGTTGGCAGCGTTGATTTTCGCCCGCCAAAGCCGTGCGGTGCGTCAAACCGATAACTACCAATCGTTAGAACGCGCATGGCAATACGCTTTCGCCCTAGAGCAATTCGTCGGTATGGAATTGCAGCGCGACCAGCAAGACAATAAATACGATGCTTTAAGTGAGGGCTGGGCAACCCAGCTTCCAACCTTGCCGATAGAAGAGGGTAACGGCGTCAAAGTTGGTGAATTCAAAGGTAAGCTGGAAGACCTGCAAGCCCGTTTCAACCTTAATAATGTACTGGATGAAAAGGGTAAGTTGCGCACCAATGGCGAAGACCAGCAGTTAAAAGAGCTGGTGAAGTTAAGCAGTTTGCCATCCGGGTTTGCCGACACCATTATCGACTGGGTGGATGCTGATAGTATTATCCAAACGGGTGAAAGTGCAGAAAGTGATTATTATCTGTCAGGCGCAGTGCCTTATCGGGCGGCTAACCGGGCGTTTGCGGATGCCAGTGAGGTACGGCTATTACGGCTGGATATAACTGACCCCAAAGAAAAAGAACAAATGTTGGCGGACTTTTTACGGAATGCCACCGTATTGCCAGCCAAAACCTCGACTAAAATCAATGCCAATACGGCGACGGATGTGGTGTTGAAAGCCATTGGTTTAAGCCAAAATAGTGTTGATACCATCGCGGCGGCACGCACCGCCGAAACCCCGTATAAAACCACGGGCGATTTGTTTGCTGCTTTGGATCCAGTGGATCAAGCAAAACAGGAGCAACTGAGCAAGGTTTTGGATGTTGCCTCGCAATATTTTCGCCTGACCGGAGAAGTCCGTCTCGGCAGGGCGCGGGTCTATGTCAATAGCGTATTTTTTCGTGAAACCGGCAAGCCCATCCGTGTCATAATGCGCCAATTTGACCGCGTTAACGAACCAGAAAAAGACGACACAACGACTGACGATGCTAATACTACGCCTGCAAACACCTGATGACCCCGAACCCGCTTGGGCTTTGCTCAGTGGTGCATCCACCGAGTGGGCGCACGGTACGTGGGATAAACTGTTACCCTTAGCGCGGGGGCAGCAGCAGGTTGTATTGCTGATCCCCAGCCGTGAAGTACTGTTGACCCATACCACCATCAATACCCGTAACCAGCGCCAGTTAAAGCAAGCGATTCCCTACGCGCTGGAAGATGCCATCGCCGACGACCCAGAAAACCAACACATTGTCTGGCAAATGCGCGGTGATACCTCGCTGGTTGACGCAGCCATCATCGACCGTGAGCGCCTGCGTGAATGGGTTGCCGCCTTGCAAAAGCACCAACTCCGCGCCAACGCGATCCTGCCGGACGTATTCGCCCTGCCGTGGGAAGCCGACACCGTGACCCTGTGGCAGCAAGGTGAGCAGACGTGGTTGCGCACCACCGAACTGGGCGGTTTCGCCTGTAACAGCAGCGCCTTGCCTTTGGTGCTGGAGAGCCTGCGGGCAGGGCGCGAAACCCCGCAGCGTGTGCGCCTGTATTCCGACCAATCTAGCGCTTGGGCAGAAAGCGGGCAGTTTGAAATCATCCCCGAAATCCACGCCGAACAACTCCACGCCAGCAGCTTGCAAAGTGCGATGCCACTCAACCTGTTGCGCGGCCTGCAAGATGAAACCAATGCCCGCCTGCGCCAACAATGGCAACGTTGGAAACAAGCAGCAGTACTCGCGGGGGCGGCAATCCTCTTGGGGGCAGGCTGGTTCGGCACGGCTGCTTACCACATGAACCGGCAGGTGGCAGAACTCCATGCCGAAAACCAACGCCTATTCGCCGAGCTTTTCCCCAATGCCACTGGCAGCGTTGATGATCCGGCGTCGCTCAAAGTTTTGCTGGATTCAGAACTCGCAGCGTTGCACAAGAAGGATGGCAATGGCGGGGCAGGCAGCCCCTTGGCCTCACTTGCCAGCTTCGCCGAAGCCTTCGCCAGCAGCAGCGGTTTGACACTGGAAGACATCCACGCCCAAGCGGGTGAATTATCGGTTAACTTGCAAGCGCAAGACCAGCAGGCGGTCGACAAGCTGCGTGAAACCCTAGAAACCGCACTGGGCAAGACCATCGAACTCAAATCATCTCGCACCGCCGACACCATCAAGGCGAGCCTGACTTTAGGGGGCACGTCATGAAAGCATGGTGGCAAAGCCTGAACACCCGCGAACGCCGCTTGGTGACGATAGCTGCGGCATTGCTGGCAATGATTTTTTTGTGGCTACTCATCTGGAAGCCGTTAGCCCGCCACTACACGTTCCTGCAACAGGATTTGCAGGTAGCGCGTGATGCCAACCAGCAAATGCAGCAACAGCGCGGCGAAATCCTCAACGCCCGTGGTGCTTCCCCCGATGCTGCGCCGCTCAGCAGTGAAAACCTTTACAGCGCTGTGACCAACCTGTTAAAACAACACCAGCTTGATGGTGAAGGCAGCAGTTCCGACTCACAGGAACGCGACAAAGTGCGCATCAAGCTGACAGGCAAGCCTTTCGATGCATTGGCGCGTTTCCTTGACCAAATGGAACACCAGTATGCCGCCCATGTCTCCAGCATGACCCTGAAACCCGCCAAAGAAAGCGGATTGATTGACGCAGAAATTCTCTTACAACGATGAAAAAAAGTATTCTAATTCTCGCCGGGCTGATCAGTTTCCTACTCACCTCTTTGACACAATTACCCGCCCACTTGCTGACCGACCGTCTGCCTGCGGGTTTGCCGCTTACGCTGCAAGGTGTCAGTGGTTCACTCTGGCAAGGTTCTGCCAGCAACGTCTCTTGGCAACAGTTGCAACTGCGCAATGTGCAGTGGGATTTACACCTTTCTGCGCTGTTCAAGGGGCAGCTTGCCGCTGGGTTACAAGCGCAGTTGGAAGGTGGTGATCTCAAAGGGACGTGTGGTGTTACGTTTGCGGGCAAGTTGCATTGCCGTGAGCTGACGTTGACAGATTTGCCTGCACAAGCCTTGCAGCCGTATTTGCAAGGTTTCATGCCATTGCGTGGGAAACTCCAAGCTGACCTCGCCAGCCTAGATTGGGCGAAAAACACCCGACCTAACATCAGCGGGCAACTCGAATGGCAAGAAGCCGGGGTGCAGATGAACCCGCGAGCATTCGGCAATTACACCGCAGTCTTTAGTGTTGATAGTGCGGGTGTGCAGCAAATTAGCCTGAACTCTGCGCCTGAAGCCGCTTTTGCACTGGATGGGCAAGGCAGTGTGCAAGTTGATGGTGCGTATCAGCTTTCTGCTGGCCTCAGACCGAATGGCGCGTTGGATGAAGATATTAAGCAGTTCATGGCAATATCGGTTGGAATGCCACAAGCAGATGGCAGCTATCACCTTGAAAAGCAGGGAAATGTGGCGTTGTGATGCGACTTTGAGGATTGGCGCACCCGGCTGGGATCGAACCAGCGACCCTTGGCTTCGGAGGCCAATACTCTATCCACTGAGCTACGGGTGCATGAAAGACTGTGCATGATACCCAAGGAAGGGCATAACGTCTATCTGCTTAACTCATATCAACGCAAAAGCAATTTTTCTATTCAGATGGATGGTGTATATTAGGGACATTGAATATAATCCGCCGGTTTACACTTTTTTGACTTCTTAGATTCACTGATTTCCGGGCAAAAATGTCCGCCCGGTCTACAGGAGGACAATGTGGCTCACTCGACACCTAATGACCCTATGGCTAAGCCAATTTTGATTGGTGGCCTCGCCCTGATTGGCGCGGCTGTTTTTGTACTGGTTTCCAGCTTGTTCAGCACGATTGGGAAAAACTCAATCAAAGGTGCTGAAGATACGACTATGCAAGCAGCAGCGGCTGATGCGAACCTTGCTCCGATTGGTTCCGTCAACAAGGTTGACAAATCCGTGGTTAAAGCAGCCCGTTCTGGTGAGGCTGTTTATAGCGCTGTCTGTACTTCTTGCCATGGCGCAGGCGTGTTGGGTGCACCGAAAATTGATGATAAGGCTGCTTGGGCTCCGCGTGTTGCCCAAGGTTTGGACGGTCTGCTGAAAAATGCGGTCAATGGTATCCGTTCCATGCCAGCGCGTGGTGGTGATCCAGCGATTACCGACGAAGAGTTGAGCAATGCCATTGTTTATATGACTGGCAAAGCAGGTCATGACCTGTCTGGTCAAGTGAAAGCTGCTGCTCCAGCCGCTGCACCTGCTGCTGATGCGAAGCCTGCTGAAGCTGCTGCTCCAGCCGCCGCTGCCCCTGCTGCTGATGCAAAACCTGCTGAAGCCGCTGCCCCAGCCGCCGCTGCCCCTGCTGCTGATGCAAAACCTGCTGAAGCTGCCGCTCCAGTCGCCGCTGCGCCTGCTGCTGATGCAAAGCCTGCTGAAGCCGCTGCCCCAGCCGCTGCTGCTGATGGCGAAAAGGTCTACAAAGCCACTTGTTTCGCTTGCCACGATGTCGGCGTTGCGGGTTCCCCGAAATTGGGCGACAAAGCTGATTGGGGGCCGCGTATTGCCAGAGGTGCTGACGCGCTGTACAAGTCTGCCGTTGAAGGCCGCATGAACGTTACTCCGGGTAAAGTCATGCCAGCTAAAGGCGGCAACCCTTCCCTGTCTGATGCTGACGTTAAGGCGGCAGTTGATTTCATGGTGGGCAAAGCTAAGTAATCAGCCCTCGCTGGTTATTTTGATAGAAAGGCGCACGGGTTGCGCCTTTCTTGTTTGCGGCGCAATAAAATCCCGCTAGCATTGGGGTTCATGAATACCCGTACCGAATACCAATGGCGTGACCTGTTCCGGCAGGTACTCCTTCACCGTAAAGAATTGATCCGCGCCAACGGCGTTGCCATCCTTGCTGCCCTGATCAGCGTCCCGATCCCACTGTTGATTCCCTTGCTGGTGGATGAAGTGCTGCTGCACAAACCTGCCGCCATGATCGCATTGATGGATGGCCTGTTCCCACCTGCTTGGCATGGCCCGATCCTGTATATCAGTGGCATTACTTTGCTGACGATGGTGCTGCGCCTGCTGTGGCTGGTGTGCACGGTTTATCAGACCCGCGAATTTACCCTGATCAGCAAAGACCTGACCTACAGCATTCGCCGCCGTTTGTTGCGGCACATCGAAACCATTTCTATGACCGAATACGAAACGTTGGGCAGCGGCACGGTCAGCTCGCGCTTAGTGGTGGATGTGGAAACCCTTGATGCTTTCCTCGGTGCAAGTATCAGCAAGTTTATCGTCGCGGTCATGACGCTAGTCGGTGTCACCGTGGTGATGCTGTGGCTGCATTGGCAGTTGGCGCTGTTCATCCTGTTCCTCAACCCACTGGTGATTTTGCTGACCACTAAGCTCGGTTCTTACGTCAAAGATTTGAAAAAGCAGGAAAACAGTGCGTTTGAACTGTTTCAGCAAGCCTTGACGGAAACCCTCGATACCATCCAGCAAATCCGCGCCAGTAACCGCGCTGGTAGTTTTTTCAGTCGGGTTGCCGATCACGCGCAGGATGTGAAACTTCACGCAGGGCGTTTCGCGTGGCGCAGTGATGCGGCTAACCGCTTGTCATTTACCGTGTTCATTTCCGGGTTTGACCTGTTCCGCGCGGTCAGCATGTTGATGGTGGTGTTTTCGGATTTGAGTATTGGCGAAATGCTCGCGGTGTTCAGCTACTTGTGGTTCATGATGGGGCCGGTGCAGGAAGTGCTGTCGATCCAGTACAGTTGGTACGGGGCGCGTGCCGCCTTACAACGCATCAACACCTTGCTGGCGATGCAGCCGGAACCGCATTACCCGCACCTGCATAACCCTTTCGTGGGCAAAACCACGGTCAGCGTGCGGGCAGAAAACATTACCTTTGCTTACGGCAACAAACCGCCGGTGTTGAAGGATGTGAATCTGACCATCCAGGCTGGGCAGAAAATTGCGCTAGTCGGGGCAAGCGGCGGCGGCAAATCGACCTTCGTGCAGGTGCTGCTGGGGCTTTACCAGCCGCAACAAGGGCAGTTGTATTTTGATGGCGTACCCGTGACGGAAATTGGGCTGGATGTGGTGCGCGAACACGTCGCCACCGTGCTGCAACAGCCCGCGCTATTCAACGACACCATCCGCGCCAACCTGACCTTGGGGCGTGATTTGCCGGATGAAAAGTTGTGGGAAGCGTTACGCATTGCCCAACTCGACGACACCATCCGCGCTCAGCAACAAGGCTTGGAAACCATCGTCGGGCGGCAAGGGATGCGCCTTTCCGGTGGGCAACGCCAGCGCTTGGCAATTGCGCGGATGATCCTGTCCAACCCCAGCGTGGTGATCCTCGATGAAGCCACTTCCGCGCTGGATATGGAAACCGAGCAGAAATTGCATACGGCAATGGGTGAATTCCTCAAAGCGCGTACCACCCTGATCATTGCCCACCGCCTCAGTGCGGTACGCCAAGCTGACCACATTTTCGTGTTTGAGGATGGCGGGATCAGCGAGCAGGGAAACCATCAGCAATTGCTGGCGCAAGATGGCTTGTACCGGAAATTGTACGGCGAGGTGTAATTACCCGCCCGTGGCGCTCATGTGGCGGAAAATCACGGGTTGGGCAGCGTTTACATCGAATTCGTGCCCTTGCGGCTTGATCGACATCGACTGGAGCAAGGCTTCACGCACTTTGACATCATCGTCTGGGTTTGCCCGCAACACTTCGCGCAAATCCACCGAATGTTCTTGCCCCAAACATAGCAGCAAACGCCCTTCCGCCGTCACCCGCACGCGGTTGCAAGTGTCGCAAAAGTTGTGGCTATGCGGGGAAATGAACCCGACCCGGTAATCGCTGCCTGCCCGCCCGAAATAGCGCGATGGCCCGCCGGTATTATCCGCCACTTCCGCTAGCGCCATGTGTTGTTGCAAGGCGTGCAAGATTTCAGTGCTGGAATAATACGCCTCGGCGCGGTCGTGGCTGTCGATCACACCCAGCGGCATTTCTTCGATGAAGGTGATGTCCATGCCGCGCTGGTGGGCAAATTCCACCAAATCCAGCACTTCGTCATCATTACGGTGTTTGAGGATCACGGCATTCAGTTTAATGCGCTGGAAACCCGCCGCCAGTGCTGCATCAATCCCCGCGAACACTTTGTTGATGTCGCCCAAGCGGGTCAATTGCTGAAAACGTTCTGCCTTGAGGGTGTCGAGGCTGATATTGATGCGCGTGACACCTGCGTCTTTCAATTCCTGTGCGTAACGCGCCAGTTGCGTGCCGTTGGTGGTCAGGGTCAGGTCGTGTAAGCCGTCGAGTTGCCCCAGTTCGCGGAACAGGTGCAGGATGTTACGCCGTACCAGCGGTTCGCCGCCAGTGATGCGGATTTTGTGGACGCCAAGCTCGACGAACGTTTTCCCCAGCCGCGCCATTTCTTCCAACGTCAGCAATTGCTCGCGGGGGACGAAGGTCATTTCTTCCGACATGCAATACACACAGCGCAAATCGCAGCGGTCGGTGACGGAAAGGCGCACGTAAGTGACCTGCCGCCCGAAGCGGTCGACCAGCAGGCTATTTTCGGGATTGCTTGGTATCATGTTTCTAGTTTTACCAACTCAGCCGTGGAGCCGCAATAAGCATGATGGAACATAAGGTGTGGGATAAAGGGAGTATCACTGCGGTGGTATTGGCGGGTGGGCAAGGTAGCCGCATGGGTGGGCAGGACAAGGGCTTGCTGCTGTTCCACGGTCGCCCGCTGGTGGAACACATCCTTGATGGTTTGAAACCGCAAGTCGGAAAAAGCCTGATCAGCGCCAACCGCAATGCCGACACCTACCGGCGTTATGGATGCATGGTCATTGCCGATACGGTGGAAGGCTTCCAAGGGCCGCTGGCAGGTTTTGCCGCTGCTATGCGGGTGGCAACCACGCCTTACATCCTCACCGTGCCATGCGATGCCCCATCCATGCCGCCCGATCTGGCGCAACGCTTACTGACGGCACTGCAAAGCGAAGGGGCGGAATTGGCTGTTGCGCACGATGGCATCCGCCTGCAACCCGTTTATGCGCTGTTGCCCCTGTGCCTGCTGGATGATTTACAAGATTTCTTAGCGCAAGGCGGGCGCAGCCCAAGGGAATGGTATGCCCGCCACCGCATGGCAACGGTGGATTTTTCCGATTGCGCTGCCAGTTTCAGGAACATGAATACCCCCGCCGACAAGCAGATGTTGGAAGGGCAAGTGCCGCTGCTGGGCTTTTGCGCTTACAGTGGCACGGGCAAAACCACCTTGCTGACTCAATTGATCCCGCTATTGAAAGCCGCCGGGCTGCGCATTGCGGTGGTCAAGCATACCCACCACGTCATTGACCTCGACAAACCGGGCAAGGACAGCTACCGGATGCGCGAAGCGGGGGCGCAACAAGTGGTGCTGGCTTCGCACCAGCGTATCATTTCCATGCGCGAAGTCGGGGGCGGTCGCCAGCGCGAAGCCTCGCTTGCTGATGCCATCAGCGGGATTATGGCGGCAAACGTTGACCTGATTCTGGTGGAAGGTTTCAAACACGAAGCCTTTCCCAAGATTGAATTGCACCGCCCCAGTTTGGGTAAGCCGCTGATGTTTCCTACCGATGGCAATGTGATTGCGCTGGCGACGGATGATGCGGCATTGGAAGTTCCTGCGCATTTGCCTAGGCTTGATCTTAATCAGCCGGAAACGGTGGTGGATTTTATTTTGGCGAGGATAAAGCAGCCACTCACGCCACATCCTTGACTTTTGGCAGATAGATGGCGGATATTGAGGTTTTACAGCCAAAAGTGGCAGATAAAATGGCGGATAACTCAAGCAACCACAAAGATCGAATCCTACAAGCGCTCCGTGAATTAGGCGAACCTGTCGCCCTATCGGACATCAAAGCGAAACTGGGCGACATACCAGAGCGGACATTACACCGCTGGTTGGCGCAATGGGTGGCAATAGGCGAGGTGCAAACCGCTGGTCAAAAGCGGGGACGGCGTTATTTCTTGCCAACACAATTCTCACCATTAGCGCCCGCAGCCAGTTCACACCTGTTGTTTTCAGCGGCGGCAATGCCTTTCATTGAGCGTGTCCGCCAGCCATTGATGACCCGCTCGCCGTGTACCTATGACAATGCATGGTTTGATGCTTACCAACCGAATGAAACCTTCTATTTGGATGCCGATCAACGTCAACGCCTGATGCAACAGGGCAGAAAAGTCAGCGATGAATTACCGGCGGGCACTTACGCACAGCGTATTTTCAACCGTTTGCTGATTGACCTGTCCTACAACTCGTCACGTTTGGAAGGTAACACGTACTCGCTAGTAGATACCCAAAAGCTGTTGTTGGAAGGGCTTGAAGCCGATAACAAGCTGGATGAAGAAAAAATCATGCTGCTGAACCACAAGGATGCGATCCGCTTTCTGGTGGAAGGCATCAACCGTCTGGAAATCAGCACGGATAACATCCGCTCCTTGCATTACTTGCTGTCAGATGGTTTGGTTGTTGCTGGTGCTGCGGGGCAAATACGCAGTGACAGTGTGCGCATTGCCTCCAGCACTTACATGCCGATGGATAACCGCGAACGGCTGGAAATGCAGCTCACCCGCATTGCAGATAAAGCCCGCCGCATCCATGACCCGTTTGAACAAAGTTTTTTCCTGCTGGTACACATTGCTTACTTGCAAGGTTTCATTGATGTCAATAAACGCACGGCGCGGCTGGCCTGCAATATCCCGCTGGTGCGGCATAATCTCGTGCCGCTTTCTTTCAACGACATCGACAAGGATGATTATGCCTCGGCAGTGTTGGTGACTTATGAACAGCATGAAGTCCGTCCACTGGCGGAGCTGTATATCTGGTCGTATCTGCGTTCCTGCCAACTGTACAGCGTCACGGCTGAAGCGATAGGTATTGATCCGCTGCGGGTGCAATACCGGCAAACCCGCAGGGGAGTGATCAGGGAAGTTGTGCAGCAATTACTACACGGTGATGCATTGGAAAGTTATATCCAGCAACAAGTTGAAGCACTTGTGCCCGCCATTCACCACGAAAAATTCATGGCAGATCTGCGCTACGACCTTGAACACCTTGCCCCGCATAACATTGCAGGGATGGGGTTTTCGCGGCAGGAACTGGAACGCTGGCAGCAAGCATTTTGATGCGTTAACGCTATTTCCTCCCAACCTTTTCCCAACCTCCGCCGTCTATGCTGTCTCTCCAAGGCTAGGGCAAGTGTTTGGAGGCACTTCCCCTGATGCCGTTATTAACGTGTAAGAGAGGAGAGGAATCATGCAATACGCAAATCCGAATACTGAAGGTGCGGTCATCAACTTCAAACCGCGCTACGAAAACTTCATTGGCGGCGCTTGGGTTGCCCCGGTGAAAGGCGAGTACTTCGACAATATTTCCCCAGTGAATGGCAAGCCGTTTTGCCAAATCCCGCGTTCCAGCGCCGAAGACATTGAGCTGGCACTGGATGCTGCCCACGCTGCCAAAGATGCATGGGGCAAAACCTCGGTGACGGCGCGTTCCAATATCCTGCTGAAAATCGCTGACCGCATCGACGCCAACCTTGAATTGCTGGCAGTCGCGGAAACATGGGACAACGGTAAAGCGGTGCGCGAAACCCTCAATGCGGACGTGCCGCTGTCATCCGACCATTTCCGTTATTTTGCAGGCTGCATCCGTGCGCAAGAAGGCACGTTGGGCGAACTCGACGAAAATACTGTGGCTTACCATTTCCACGAGCCGCTGGGCGTGGTTGGGCAAATCATCCCGTGGAACTTCCCGCTGCTGATGGCGGCATGGAAACTTGCCCCAGCGCTGGCGGCAGGTAACTGTATCGTGCTGAAACCGGCAGAACAGACCCCGGCTTCGATTCTGGTGCTGATGGAATTGATTGCTGATTTGCTGCCCGCAGGCGTGTTGAATATCGTCAACGGTTTCGGCGTGGAAGCAGGCAAAGCGCTGGCAACCAGTACCCGCATCGCCAAGATTGCCTTCACGGGTTCTACGCCGGTCGGTTCCCTGATTATGAAATACGCGGCGGATAACATTATCCCGTCCAGCGTGGAACTGGGCGGCAAATCGCCTAACATTTTCTTTGCCGACGTGATGGATCAAGAAGATGCGTTCGTCAGCAAGTGCGTGGAAGGTGCGGTGCTGGCGTTCTTCAACCAAGGTGAAGTTTGCACTTGCCCATCACGCTTGCTGGTGCAGGAATCCATCTACGAAAAATTCATCGGCATGGTGCTGGAGCGTTCCGCGCAAATCAAACGTGGCAACCCGCTGGATACCGAAGTCATGGTCGGTGCACAGGCTTCCCAAGAGCAATACGACAAAATCCTCAGCTACATCCAAATCGGTAAAGAAGAGGGTGCAGAAGTCATTACGGGCGGTGAAGTTGAGCAAATCGGCGGCGACTACTGCAACGGTTTCTACATCCAGCCCACCCTGCTGAAAGGCACGAACGACATGCGTGTGTTCCAAGAGGAAATCTTCGGGCCAGTCGTTTCCGTTGCTACCTTCAAAGACGAAGCGGAAGCACTGGCGATGGCCAATGACACCGAATTCGGTTTGGGCGCAGGCGTGTGGACGCGCGACATGAACCGCTCTTACCGCATGGGGCGTGGCATCCAAGCTGGGCGCGTGTGGACAAACTGCTACCACCTGTATCCTGCACATGCGGCGTTCGGTGGCTATAAAAAATCCGGCGTAGGCCGCGAAACCCACAAGATGATGCTCGACCATTACCAACAAACCAAAAACTTGCTGGTGAGCTACGACATCAACCCGTTGGGCTTCTTCTAAACTTTCTCCTCGCGTGTGGTGCGCAATGCGCGGGTCGGGTTATGCCTGACCTGCGCTTCTTTGTTTGCCGAACAATATCCACGCCGTCACAATGAGCGCAGCCGAGAAGGAAACCAACGCCCAATTGGCGAGAGAAAGGCCAAGAATCACCAATTCCTCGTCTTCGCACAAACCGCTGACCGCAAACAAGCTGGGCACGTTATCGCTCAGGAAGTAAACAAACTGTTCAATCAAACCGGGTTGGCTGCCTGCGCAAGAAGCACTACCGGGCGGCTGTAACTGCAACCACGTTTGATAGCTTGCTGTCCCCGTTCCCGTTCCCGCCAGCAAGAAGACGAGCCGACCTACTATCCATGCCTCGACACCACTGGCGGCAAGCAAACCGAACACCGCAATCAGCATGAACAGCAGCCGCTGGAAAATACACAAATAGCAAGGGTGAAGGCCAAGCAGGGCAGTCAGCGCAAAGCTGCCGATTACGAGGCTCAGCGCGGCTAAGCCAATGGTGAGCCAGAGAGTTTTATGGGGCAGTGTCAGCATTTGTAGGGGCATCCTGTGTTTTTTTATCCCACAAGTGTAGTCCGGCTGTTGTATGGGAGGGATGACAAAAGGCAAACAATCGCTGCTTTTTCGTGCCTCGCATTTTCTTGTCCATCATGAAATAGTCTGGATTTTTTTACGATGCGTCGTAAAATGGATTAAAGCAAATCATTATTTATCAATTGGTTATTGTGTGAGTTCTGTGTATTGGAATGGATTGTTTTACTGTGGTGGGGGCGCTGAACGTGCTGGTGGAAACGTTGTTGATGCGGCTGGTTTTAGCAAATCCTGTAACCACCCGCATCTCTCCTTGCCAATAAAACATGCTATCCTGCACCCAGCAAACCAATGGAATTTCCACATGCGCAGGGTCATAGGGCTATTCATTTTCCTCTTCATGTTAATGGTCGGTGTCATTCCGCCTGTGTATGCCGTCAATGCTCCTGAGGAAGCCAAGGAAGAAACCGTCAGTAAAGACAGTTTTGACGCTTACAAAGAGCTGGCAGATACCAAGCTGGATGCCGCGAAAGAATCCCTACAAAAAGACATTCAAAACTTCACAACTCGTGTTGAAGGTCAGGATAAACGCATTGACCAGCTAAACTCAGGAATTGATCACTCTCTGGCACTTCTTGGTGTACTACTGGTTTTGGCTGGTGTAATCAGCTTTTTCTCATTCCGTAACGCTGCGCGTAAGCAAGCACTGGATGAAGTAAAAGCGTGGTTTGCAGAACACGAACAATCCTTGAGTGACCGAAAGCAGGATTTAACCAACAAAATGGACGGATTCAATCAGCATATCCTTGAATTACAAAAACAAGTTCACGACCAAGCTGAAAAAATCCGAGAGATGATGAAGGAATTGGAAGACAGGCTTCTTGCCGAGTCTGATGAACTGGTCAAAAAAATTAGTGCATCACCGCAGGTTTATGATTCACCAAAAGCTGATGCACCTCCACTTTCCCTTCTTAGTCATATCAGGCTACATAATATTGATAGTTATGACTCTCTAAAAACTGATGTGCCGCTGCTTTCCCAAAAGGAAGCCGCGTTATTGGCAAAAGCAGCCGACAAGACTCAACATAAACCTGAAGCAGATCGAACTTTTGCAGACTGGAACCGCTTAGCATTCGCTGCGACCAAGAATAATGAAAAAGATCGAGCTATCACTTACTGGGAGAAAGCTCTAAATGCTCCTGATGTAGATGATTCGAAAATTGCCAAAACGTTACTTAATATTGGGATGGCATGGTATTACTTGGGGAAATATCAAAAAGTAATTGAAGTATATGATCAACTGCTAGACAGTTTTTCCAACTCCGCCGTCCCTAGTGTACAGGAGCAGTGCGCTATAGCGCTGGTCAACAAGGGCATGACACTGGGGGGAAAACTCAATGACCCGCAGGGCGAGGTGTCGGCCTATGATGAGTTGCTGCAACGTTTTGCCGTCTCCCTTGTCCCCAGTGTACAGGAGCAGTGCGCTATAGCTCTGGTCAACAAGGGCGTAACACTGGTACAAAAGTTTAATAACCCGAGGGGCGCGGTAGCGGCCTATGACGAGTTGCTGCAACGTTTTGGTGATTCCACCTTCCTCAGCTTGGAGGAGCAGTGCGCCAAAGCGCTAATCGGCAAGGGCATAACGTTGGGCAGGATGGGCGATCTGGCAGGTGTAGTTGCATGTTACGACGAACTGTTGGCACGTCACAGCCAATCCGGGAATCCAGCAATCCGCAAGCTATGCCAATCCGCAGAGGCAAATATGGCGGAGTTGCTGCTGGTATCAGGTGGGAATACCGAAGCCATTCCAAAGATACGGCAAGTGTTGGAACGGGTAGACGCCACCAATCAGGAGTTTGCCATCATGCACTTCCTGCTATGGTTGGCAGGAACGGATTCCTCGGTTTCTAATGTACTGACAGCCATTCGCGCCTCGTCGTCAGAAGTGCAATTCACTTGGGACTGGACTGAAATTCGTCCGCTGGTGGATAAACTTCCCGAACCGCGCAAAACCCAAACCGAATGCTTCATTGCTTTCTTCGGGCAGCATCACGACATCGCAACATTAGAACAATGTCTGGTGGCAGTGTCGAACTAAAACCAAACAGCTCTCCCAGTTGACCTGTCGCATCCTCTGTTGTCATAATGTCAACATGAAAGCCAAGCGCATACTCAAAGACCGTACCGTTTACGAAGGCGGGTACATACAGGAAATGGTTATATGGGAAGTGCCGCAACCCGTCGCAGGCAGCGAACACCTATACAAATACCGCCTGTTCTTCGGCCTGCCCGGAGAGCGGATTGTCGGTTATGACAACGAACGCCCCAAGGGAGATCATCGGCATTACGGCGAACGGGAAGAGGCGTACCCCTTCACCACGATCCAAAAGCTGATTGAGGATTTCATAACCGATGTACGGGAGCAAAGGAGACAATACTATGCAAGCCAAGACTAAACGCACCCTCGAAATCAAAATCCTCACCGAAGAGCAGGCCATGCAAGCTTCCGCTGCCCGTTTTCTGGATGCTTGGGGTAAGGGCGAATACGCAGGTGAATACCTGACTTTCACCTCACCCGGAATGTTCTTTGATGTCATCAACTCCCGCCGCTGGGATTTGGTGGTTAAACTGCAAAAGCTGGGTAAAACCAGCATCCGTGAACTGGCGCGGCAGGTGCAGCGCGATGTACGGCGAGTGCATGATGACATCAAAATCCTGATTGAACACGGTATTGTGGAGCAGGATGTAGGTGGTGTTTATGTTCCCTTCGATGCAATTCATGCGGATTTTACATTGGTGGCGGAAGCAGCATAGTTGCCGTGTTCGCCATCACCGAATCAGCCGCAAAAAGGCGGTTTGTGTAGCGGGCACATAGGGAACCCGCCATAATCACAGCCTTGATCCCGATACGGCGAACACGCATGTCCAACGACCTCAAGCAACGCAACAATCCCCTGCACGGCCTCACGCTGGAGGCGATACTCACCGCGCTGGTGGCGCATTTTGGTTGGGCGGGATTGGCGGAACGCATTCCCGTGCGCTGTTTCAGCAGCGACCCCAGCATTACGTCCAGCCTAAAGTTTCTGCGCAAAACCCCGTGGGCACGCGAAAAAGTGGAAGGGCTTTACGGCTTTATGCAACGTGAGATTCACCGCGCTAACAAGGGCGACCCCTCTGCTGGCTAAATGTTGAAACACCTCCGCGACCTCACCTTCCGCAATCGCTTCCATGCTTTGGGGGCGCACTTTTACAGCGAATTCCAACCGCAGGGGCTGGAAAACCCGACGCTGGTGTGCAGCAACGCCGACGTGGTGCAGCAGTTGGGTTTGCACGCGAATGAAGTGAACACAGATTTATTCCTGCAAGTATTCAGCGGCAATGCGCTGTTGCCGGGGATGCAGCCATTGGCGCAGGATTATGCGGGGCATCAGTTTGGACATTTCAACCCGTTCTTGGGGGATGGTCGTGCGGTATTGCTGGGAGACGTGGAAACATCGGGCGGCATCGTTGACCTGTACCTGAAAGGCGTGGGCAAAACGCCGTATGCGCGGACTGCCGATGGGCGAGCGGGGTTACGTGAATGCCTGCACGAATTCGATACCACGGAACAGTTGGCGGCTTTGGGTGTGCCGACCGCGCGGTGTTTGTGCGTTACTTCCGCCAGCCAGCAGGTGTACCGGCAAGGCTTTGAACCGATGGCGATGGTGACGCGCATTGCCCCCAGCCATGTACGTTTCGGCACGTTTGAAAACTATTTCTTCCAGAAAAACCCGGCGGCATTACGGCAGTTGGCGGATCATGTGATTGCCTGCCATTTTCCGACGTGTGTAGCGGAAGGGGAGGCGCGTTATGCAGCGTTTTTCCGTGAGGTGGTGTTGCGCACCGCACGCTTGATTGCGCATTGGCAGGCGGTGGGGTTTGTGCATGGGGTGATGAATACCGACAACCAGTCGATCCTTGGCATCACCTTGGATGTGGGTGTAAGCACGTTTACCCCGGCGCGTGATCCCCTGTGTGTCAGCCACCCGGACGATGAGCATGGGCGTTATGCCTTCGGGCAGCAACCCGTGGTGGGCTTGTGGAACTGCAATGTGCTGGCGCGGGCGCTTTCCCCGTTGGTTAGGGTGGATGCGTTACGCAGTGCTTTGCTGGTGTATGAGCCGGAATACTTGCGCCATTACGCCGCGCTCATGTCAGAGCCTGACGGGGCGTGATACCAATTCCGCCAGCCGTTCGCGCACCAATTCGCTGCCGCCGGTGCTGTGGCAGAGTTTTTCCATCAATACCGACGGGTCTTGGCAAGAATCCAATGCCCGCCCCATCACCGCATCAATGCAATGCCGCCATTCTTCCAACTCCGGCGAAGCGGATTGCGGCAGGAAGGAACCCCGGTACAGCGCAAACGCTTCGGTGCTTTGCTGTTGGCGCAATACCTGCCACACGTGGATGAAGTCAGCCCACACCGGAACTTGCAAGCGGTAAGGGCGCGACCCGATCTGCCCGTCCAGCAAACGCCGCAAATGCGACAATTCCGCTTTCAAAGTGGTGGTGGAAATCGGTTGGTCGCCATACAGCGCGGCATGGAAACCTTCCAGTGTCAGCCCTTGCGGATTTAGTGCTAACAGGCACAGAATTTCCACCTGCCGCATCGGCAAGCTCAAGGGTTTACCCCGAAATAACACACGGGGTTGCCCCAGTGCATGGATTTCCAATTCCGCCCGTGATAAATGCAGTGGCAGGCTGTTGGCAATCGAACGCGCCAAGCCCGCGACGGCGGCTTGCCCCAGCGGGGTGTGTTTGTTCCAAGTGGTGGAAATGTCGAGCACACCAAGCGTTTCGCCCGATTGCGGATGCACGATAGGTGCGGCGTAACATACCCAGTCATGCACATAGGAAGAATAATGTTCGGCGGAAAACACCGTTACCGGACGGCGCAGCGCGACCGATAAGCCTACTGCGTTGGTTCCGGCAGAGGGTTCGTCCCAGCACCCGCCTTGGGTAAAGTTCACACTTTCGGCACGTTTACGCATGTGGTTGCTAGCAAATGTCCACAGCAAGCGGCCTTGGGGGTCGGCAATGGCAGCGACTAAAGAGCCTTCTTTCGCCAATTGCATGACCTCGCCTTGCACTTGCAGCGCGGCTTGGCGCAAAGGGGAACTGTTCCACAAGTGGTGGATGGTGTAAGCGTCTTCCAGTGGGGCATGGTCTTGGCGGGGATTGACATGATGCAGGCTGCGTTGCCACGAGGCAACAATTTCCCCTTGGAGGTTGCCAGTTTTGAGCAATGGGCTGCCCACCACGAAACGGCTCCACGCGGTTTCGGTCACACGCCTGCGCTGCGTGAGTGAGGTTGCTACCTCCTGCTGCATGATTCTCCTCCTTGCGCTGTTGGTGGTGTGTTTGGTTTTATTTTATTTCAAGCGCTTGTCTATGTGCGGATTGCTCCAAGCTAACCTTTTATTGGGTGTCTGGCAAGTACTGCCAGAAAAAACAAAAAAGGGAGCCGAAGCCCCCTTTTGCACCTATTTTGTGGGGGCTTGCCTTGGCAGGTGAAAAGACTTCCCGTAGGATGAGTTCTTCCGACGTTGCCAAGTGCTACATTTGATAGGATGCGACAGGTTAACAATATGGATCACGGTAGCTTTAGGATTTGCTCATGACGACAACAGAAAGCCAGATCGAACAGGGTTTGATTGCCAAGCTGACCGATCTTAAATACACCTACCGCCCCGACATCCGTGACCGCGACACGCTGGAACAAAACTTCCGTGCCAAATTCGATGAACTCAATCGGGTGCATTTGACCGACGGTGAGTTTGCGCGGTTACTGGATCAGATCATTAGCCCTGATGTATTCGCCGCCGCGCAACACTTGCGCGAACGTAATAGCTTTGAGCGTGATGACGGTACGCCACTCCACTACACCCTCGTCAATATCAAAGACTGGTGCAAAAACACCTTCGAGATAGCCAACCAACTGCGTATCAACACCGAGAACAGCTATCACCGCTATGATGTGATGCTGCTCATTAATGGTGTACCTGTGGTACAGATCGAACTCAAAACCTTGGCAATCAGCCCACGCCGCGCTATGCAGCAAATCGTGGATTACAAAAATGATGTGGGCAATGGCTATACCAAGACCTTACTCTGCTTCCTGCAATTGTTTATCGTCAGCAACCGCAGTGATACGTGGTATTTCGCTAACAACAACGACCGCCATTTTAGCTTTGATGCAGACGAACGTTTTTTACCGCTCTACCAATTTGCGGATGAAAGTAACCGCAAGATTACCCATATCGACCACTTCGCTGACCATTTCCTGACGAAGTGCGTTCTCGGCGAAATGATCAGCCGTTACATGGTGCTGGTTGCCAACGAGCAAAAACTGCTGATGATGCGCCCTTATCAAATCTACGCTGTTCGGGCGATTGTGGATTGCATCCACCAAAGCTGTGGCAATGGTTATATCTGGCACACCACTGGCAGTGGCAAAACCCTGACTTCATTTAAAGCATCCACCCTGCTCAAGGACAATCCCGATATTGAAAAATGCTTGTTCGTGGTTGACCGCAAAGACCTCGACCGCCAAACACGGGAGGAATTCAACAAGTTTCAGCAAGGCTGCGTTGAAGAAAACACCAATACCGAAACCTTGGTACGGCGGCTGCTTTCCAGCGATTACGCCGACAAGGTAATCGTCACCACCATCCAAAAGCTCGGTCTGGCACTCGATAGCACCAACAAGCGCAACTACAAAGCCAAGCTCGAACCCTTACGCCATAAGCGCGTCGTGTTCATTTTCGACGAATGCCATCGTTCCCAATTCGGCGAGAACCACAAAGCGATTAAGGACTTTTTCCCGAATGCCCAGCTTTTCGGTTTTACGGGTACGCCGATCTTTGAAACCAACGCCAGCTACCAGCAGATCGAAGCGCAAACCGCGTCGTTCAAAACCACGCAAGACATTTTCCAGCAACAACTTCATGCCTATACCATCACGCACGCCATTGAAGACCGTAATGTTTTGCGTTTCCACATCGACTATTACAAAGCAGAAGGCAATGCCAAACCGAAAGCGGGTGAAACGCTGACACAAGAAGCCGTGGTTAAAGCGATTCTGGATAAGCACAACGCGGCGACGGCGGGGCGTAAGTTCAACGCGGTTCTGGCAACGGCTTCCATCAATCACGCGATTGAGTACCACCGCTTATTCAAGGAAATCCAAGCGCAACGGCAAGCACAAGACAGCGATTTTGTGCCGTTGCATATTGCCTGCGTGTTCTCGCCGCCTGCCGAAGGCAATAAGGATGTGCAGCAGATTCAGGAAGATTTGCCGCAAGAAAAGGCCGATAACCAAGATGCACCGGATGAGAAAAAAGCCGCACTCAAAGCCATTATGGCGGATTACAACGCTCAGTACGGCACGAACCACGACATCAATAACTTCGACCTGTACTACCAAGATGTGCAAAAGCGCATCAAAGACCAACAATATTCCAACCACGACTACGCCCACCAGCACAAAATCGACATTGTTATCGTAGTGGATATGCTGCTGACGGGTTTCGACTCCAAATACCTGAATACCTTGTATGTGGATAAAAACCTCAAGTACCACGGGCTGATTCAAGCCTTCTCTCGCACCAATCGCATCCTCAACGACACCAAACCTTACGGCAATGTGCTTGATTTCCGTAGCCAACAAGCGGCGGTGGATGACGCGATCAAGCTATTTTCAGGGGAACAAAAAGACCATGCCAAGGAAATCTGGCTCGTCGATTCGGCTACCGCTGTGATTGGCAAACTGGAAAATGCGGTGGCGAATTTGGATAAGTTCATGGCTTCGCAGGGCTTGGAAAGTGCGCCGGAACAAGTCGCCAACCTCAAAGGCGATGAAGCCCGCAGCCAGTTCATCAACCTGTTCAAAGAAGTGCAGCGGCTCAAAACCCAGCTTGACCAATACACCGACCTCACCCCAGAAAATGCCGAGAGCATTGAACAGGTTATTCCCGAAGACCAACTGCGGGCGTTCCGAGGGGTTTATCTGGATACTGCCCAGCGGCTCAAGGCACAACAAGCCAAGAACAACGACAGTGCCAGCGCGGTACAGCAGCTTGATTTCGAGTTCGTGCTGTTTGCTTCCGCTGTTATTGACTATGACTACATCATGGGGCTGATTGCCCGCTATACCGAAGGCTCGTCGGAAAAACAGCAAATGACCCGCGACGAACTGATCGGGCTGATTGGTTCAGATGCCAAATTCATCGACGAACGCGCAGACATCGCCGCCTATATCAACACCCTCACCATCGGGGCAGGCTTGAGCGAGCAAGCCATTCGGCAAGGCTATGAAACCTTTAAAAATGAAAAGTCCGCCCGCGAGCTGGCAATCATCGCCGACAAACACGGTTTGGAAGCAGCCACCTTGCAAACCTTTGTCGATAGAATTATGCAGCGCATGATTTTCGACGGCGAAACCTTAAGCGACCTACTCGCACCGCTAGAACTAAGCTGGAAAGCCAGAACCAAAAAGGAATTGGCATTGATGGAAGACTTAACACCGCTGTTGCACAAACTCGCCCAAGGGCACGACATTTCGGGGTTAGCAGCGTATGAATAACCAAACAAATACCTGCATCCTCAAACTACGTTTCCCCGAATTTCGCAATGCACCGGAGTGGGAGTTAACCTCACTTGGTACAAAAGCTATCAAAATTGGCAGTGGTATTACTCCTAACGGTGGAGAAAAAAACTATAAAAATACTGGTCGCCCATTTGTTCGGAGTCAAAATATTGGGTGGGGGTATTTAATACTGGATGATATTGTCTTTATTGATGATACGACACATTCAAAATTTTCTGCTACAGAAATCAAGAGCGGTGATGTTTTCCTAAATATTACAGGTGCTTCAATTGGTCGAAGTGCAGTTGCAAATTACAGCGTTCAAGGTGGAAATGTAAATCAGCATGTTTGTATCATTCGCACCAAACAAACAGAATTAAAACCATTTTTTTTGAATCAATACTTGCTATCCCAAGATGGACAGAAACAAATTGATAGTTTTCAAGTTGGTGGCAATAGACAAGGACTTAACTTTGCTCAAATTCGATCCTTTTGCTTGCCTTTAACTTCGATAGAAGAACAACAAAAAATCGCCGATTGCCTTTCTTCCATCGACGAACTTATCACCGCACAAACGCAAAAACTCGACACGCTTAAGACGCATAAAAAAGGGCTGATGCAGCAGCTTTTCCCAGCGGAAGGTGAGACTGTGCCGAAGTTGCGGTTTCCTGAGTTTCTGGATGCGGGAGAGTGGGAAGAAAAGACCATTCAAACATTAATTGATGAAAATATTATTATCGGTCATTTAGATGGGAATCATGGTGAATTATATCCAAAAGCTGAAGAGTTTTCGCAAAATGGTATTCCATATATTTCAGCTAATGACTTTATTGCGGGCGTTGTTGAGTTTGGCAAATGTAAGCGTATTCCAATGCAACGAGCATCACAATTTAAAAAAGGCGTAGCAAAAGACGGAGATATTCTTTTTGCACACAATGCAACAGTTGGGCCGGTAGCAAAACTAAATACAGATTTACCATTTGTTATTTTGAGTACAACTGCTACATATTATCGTTGTGATAATGATTTGTTGATAAATGACTTTCTGAGATTTTCCATTACCAGTCAATATTTTATACAGCAGTATTCAAAAGTCATGTCTCAGTCTACGAGGAACCAAGTTCCAATAACAACTCAAAGAAAATTTTTCATTAACCTTCCAAACCCTAATGAACAGAGAAAAATTGCGGATTGTTTGGCTTCGGTGGATGCGTTGATTGCGGCGCAAGCGCAGAAGATTGAGGCACTGAAACAGCATAAGAAAGGCTTGATGCAGCAGCTTTTTCCGGCGGCTGAGGAGGTGGCGGGGTGAGTAATAGACCACTTTCCATGAATAGATTGGTGCAACGGTTACGCGGTGACTTGGATAACCCAACAAAGCCTAGTCATTTTGTGTTGCTCTACGCCTACAGCGGCACGGGTAAAACGCGGCTGTCGATGGCTTTCAAGGAAGCTGGCAAGAGGAAAAGAGGCGTTCAACGCGATACGCTCTACTTCAATGCCTATACCGAAGATTTGTTTTCTTGGGACAATGATCTTGCTGGCGACACCGAGCGCGTTTTGCGAATTAACGCAGCGTCACGTTTCTTTTCCGGCTTCAAAGAACTGTCGTTAGAAGAAAAAATACGCCCTTTTTTGTACCGTTATGCCGATTTCGATTTCAGGATCGACTACGAACAGTGGACGATTACCTTTTCCCGTGGTGACACCGATCATATTAAAGTTTCGCGGGGTGAGGAAAACATCTTCATATGGTGTATTTTTTTGGCGATTTGCGAATTAGCGATAGATGGTGCGGAAGCCTATAGCTGGGTGAAGTATCTCTACATCGACGACCCGATTTCCTCACTGGATGACAACAACGCCATTGCCGTAGCCAGCGATTTGGCTCAATTACTCAAAAGGGGCAAAGATCGCGTAAAAACGGTGATCTCCTCCCATCACGGGCTGTTTTTCAATGTGATGTGCAACGAATTCAAAAAGTCATCACACAAGAAATATTTTCTGCTCCGTGGGACTAATGCGGATAGCTACAACTTACATACGTTGGGAGAAAAAGATGACACCCCCTTCTTTCACCATGTAGCCATGTTAAGCGAACTGCAACAAGCCTCCGAATCGGGCAAGCTGTATACCCACCATTTCAATATGCTGCGCAGCATCATGGAAAAGACCTCCAGCTTTTTTGGCTACAACGATTTTTCTGCCTGCATTCACGGCGTAGATGATGAAGTGTTGTATGCCCGCGCCTTGAATTTGCTGAGTCATGGCAAATATTCGGTCTACGAACCAAGGGAAATGGTCAGTGACACCAAAATATTATTCCAAAGAATACTAACGGCTTTTCTGGAACGTTACCGTTTCCATTTGCCTGAGCTACTCACTGAAGCTACCACACAACAGAGCCAACCATGATGGAACAAGACAAGAATAAACTGGACGATACCCCCGTGGCACTCACTCCCTTACCTGCGGGTTATCAAGACTGGCTTGCCAGCCTCAAAACCCGCATCCACACCGCGCAACAACGTGCAACACTGGCGGTTAACCGCGAACTGGTATTGCTGTATTGGCAGATAGGGCAGGAAATTTTAACCCGCCAATCCACGCAAGGCTGGGGCGCGAAAGTGATTGATCACCTAGCGCACGATTTGCGTGTTGCCTTTCCTGAAATGAAAGGGTTTTCACCGCGCAACCTCAAGTACATGCGAACTTTTGCCCAAAACTGGGGCAGTAGTGAATTTGTGCAAGAGGTGCTTGCACAATTGCCGTGGTATCACCACATCACCTTGCTGGACAAGCTCAAAACCCAAGCGACACGCGAGTGGTATGCCCAACAAGCCATCACCCACAACTGGTCACGTAATGTACTAGTGATGCAGATAGAAACCAACTTGATGGATAGAAGCGGCAAAGCCGTCAATAACTTTGCCCAGTGCCTACCAGCTCCCCAATCGGATTTGGCACGGGAATCACTAAAAGACCCGTACCGTTTGGACTTTTTGGGTTTAGGACAAGATGCCCAAGAGCGGGCTGTCGAAGCCGCATTGGTTGAACACATTACCCAATTTTTACTGGAACTGGGGGCTGGCTTTGCCTTCGTGGGCAAGCAAGTTCATGTGGTGGTGGGCGGGGAAGATTTTTATCTGGATTTGCTGTTTTACCACCTGAAATTGCGTTGCTATGTGGTGGTGGAACTCAAAGCAGGGGATTTTAAGCCGGAACATACTGGGCAGATCAGTTTTTATTTGAGCGCGGTTGATTCCTTGCTGAAACACCCTGATGACCAACCTTCCATCGGGTTGTTGCTGTGCAAAAACCATAACCGCATCGTGGCAGAATATGCTTTGCGTGATAGCCATAAACCGATAGGTATCGCCCAGTATCAACTAGGCGATGCTATCCCATCTGAACTTAAAATTGGTTTGCCCACTATTGAGCAAATTGAACAAGAACTCAGTAATAAAACACCCTCACAAGATAAAGCAAACCATGACTGATCAAGACCAAAAGAAACTGGGTAGCACCCTTTGGAACATCGCCGATGATTTGCGGGGCGCGATGAATGCGGATGACTTCCGTGATTACATGCTTTCCTTCCTGTTCCTGCGTTACCTTTCTGATAATTACGAAGCTGCCGCAAAGAAAGAACTGGGTTCCGACTACCCTGATAATAAGGATATTCCGAATATCGCGCCCTTGAGTATTTGGTATCAGGATTATCAGGAGGATGTGCCGGAGTTTGAGAAGCAGATGCGGCGCAAGGTGCATTACGTCATCCAGCCGGAATTTTTGTGGAGCAATATTGCGGAAATGGCTCGTACTCAAGACGGGGAGCTGCTGCACACGCTACAAAAAGGCTTTAAGTACATCGAAACCCAGTCATTTGAAAGCACCTTTCAGGGGTTGTTCTCGGAAATCAATCTGGATTCGGAGAAGCTCGGCAAAAAGTACCCGGAGCGCAACGCGAAACTCTGTACCATCATCACTAAGATTGCCGAGGGAATTGCTAAGTTTTCCACCAGTAGCGACGTGCTGGGCGATGCTTATGAATACCTGATAGGGCAGTTCGCAGCCGGATCAGGCAAGAAGGCGGGTGAGTTTTATACGCCACAACAGCTTTCCAGCATCCTTTCCGAAATTGTAACACTAGACAGTCAAGACCCGACCACGGGTAAGAAAAAACGATTAGATAAAGTCCTCGACTTTGCTTGTGGCTCTGGCTCGTTGCTACTGAATGTGCGTAAACAATTAGGGGTGCATGGTATCGGTAAAATCTACGGGCAGGAAAAAAACATCACGACCTACAATTTGGCACGCATGAATATGTTGCTGCATGGGGTGAAAGATTCCGAGTTTGAGATTCATCACGGCGACTCACTTCTCAACGACTGGAATGTTCTTAAGGAAGCGAATCCCGCCAAGAAACTTCATTTTGATGCTGTCGTTGCCAATCCCCCCTTCAGTTACCGCTGGGAGCCGACTGAGGCATTAGGTGAGGATTTCCGCTTCAAAAATTATGGACTTGCGCCCAAATCCGCAGCCGACTTTGCTTTCCTCTTGCACGGTTTCCACTACTTGGGCAAAGAAGGCACGATGGCAATCATCCTGCCACACGGCGTACTGTTCCGTGGTGGTGCGGAGGAACGTATTCGCCGCAAGCTGTTGGAAGATGGCAATATTGACACCGTGATTGGTTTGCCCGCGAATCTGTTTTTTTCAACAGGCATTCCCGTCTGCATTCTGGTATTGAAAAAGTGTAAGAAGCCAGATGATGTACTATTCATCAATGCCAGCGAACATTTTGAGAAAGGCAAACGCCAAAATCGTCTATTGCCGGAACATATCGACAAGATCATTGCCACCTATCAGTTCCGTCAGGAAGAAGACCGCTATGCGCGGCGCGTGCCAATGGAGGAGATTGCCGCCAACGACTACAACCTGAATATTTCGCGCTACATCAGCACGGCAAAAGCAGAGGAAGAAGTCGACTTGCAGGCAGTTAATGCCGAATTGGTCAGGTTGGGAAAAGGGATTGTGGAAGCTACCCAGAAGCACAATGAATTTCTGAAAGAACTTGGTTTGCCTGTTTTGCCGCTGGGCATTTAGGGGACAGCACTAATCATCCGATGTCACACCATAAAAAAGGGAGCCGAAGCCCCCTTTTTATACCTATTTTGTAGGAGCTTGCCTTGCAAGCGATTGCCAGCAGGGCTGGCTCCTACAACGACCGGCTTACGACACTTTCGGGTCGAGCTTGCCAGCTTTGTACAGGCCGAACATCACTTCCAGTGAAGTTGGCTGGATTTTGCCAGCCATACCCGCAGAGCCGAAAGCTTCAAAGCGGTCTTTACAGATGCCTGACATGGCTTTGGTCGCTTCTTTCAGGAATTTGCGTGGGTCGAAGTTGGCTTTGTTGTCAAACAGGTGTTTGCGGATTGCGCCTGTGGATGCCATACGCAGGTCGGTGTCGATGTTGACTTTGCGCACGCCGTGCTTGATGCCTTCAACGATTTCGGAAACCGGCACGCCGTAGGTTTGGCCCATGTCGCCGCCGTAGTTGTTGATGATTTCGAGCCAATCTTCTGGAACAGAAGAGGAGCCGTGCATAACCAAGTGGACGGTTGGGATGCGGTCGTGGATTTCTTTCACACGGTCAATACGCAGTACGTTGCCGGTAGGCTTCTTGGTGAACTTGTATGCACCGTGGGAAGTGCCGATCGCGATTGCCAGCGCGTCAACGCCAGTTTTCTTGACGAAATCAGCCGCTTCTTCCGGGTCGGTCAGCAGTTGGGAATGATCCAACACGCCTTCAGCACCGTGACCGTCTTCTTCGCCCATCATGCCTGTTTCGAGTGAACCCAAGCAACCCAGTTCGCCTTCGACGGAAACGCCGCAAGCGTGTGCCAGTTCAACCACTTTGCGGGTGGTGTCAACGTTGTATTCGTAGCTGGAAGGAGTTTTGCCATCAGCCATCAAGGAACCGTCCATCATGACGGAGGTGAAGCCAGACTGGATGGAGCGGAAGCAAACGGCAGGTTCCGCACCGTGGTCTTGGTGCATACAAACTGGGATGTGCGGGTACATTTCAACCGCTGCTTGTACCAAGTGGCGCAGGAACGGTTCGCCAGCATAAGAACGCGCACCGGCAGAGCCTTGCAGGATAACCGGGGAGTTGCACGCATCTGCTGCTTGCATGATCGCGTGGATTTGCTCCATGTTGTTTACGTTGAACGCTGGCATCCCGTAGCCGTTTTCAGCCGCGTGATCCAGTAATTGGCGCAATGAAATCAAAGCCATGTTGTTCTCCTTAAAATGTTAGTTAAAACGTTAAGCTGTATGTTTGGTGTTAGCCGTTCTGGTGTTCGCCGACGCGCAGTATTTTGAGCTGGTTTGTCCCACCTTTCGCCCCCATCAGGTCGCCTTTGGTGATGATGACCAGATCGCCAGTTTCCACGATACCTTCCTGAATCATCAGCTCGACGGCTTGTCGGTTGGCTATTTTCGGGTCTTTCAGCGGTTCGTGCAATTTTACTGGGTAAACGCCCCGGTACATGCTGACCCGCCGGGCAGCCTCATCACTGGAGGCCAGCGCGTAAATCGGGATGCCGGAACTGATCCGCGACATCCACAACGGGGTCGAGCCAGATTCCGTCAGTGCCGCAATCGCCCGCACATTCATGTGGTTAGCGGTGTACATGGTCGCCATCGCAATGCCTTCGTCGATGCGTTCAAAGCGCTCTTCCATGCGATGCCCGGAACGGCGGGTTTCGATGGAATTTTCCGCTTCTTCGCAGATGTCCGCCATCGTTTTTACCACCAGCGCAGGGTGTTTGCCGGTCGCGGTTTCGCCGGAAAGCATCACCGCATCCGTACCATCAATGACGGCATTCGCCACGTCGAAAACTTCCGCCCGCGTGGGGATCGGGTTTTCGGTCATGGTTTCCATCATCTGGGTGGCGGTAATGACTGCGCGGTTGAGCTTGCGGGCTTGGCTGATCAGGCACTTTTGCGCCCGTGGCAACTTGGCGTCACCAATTTCCACACCTAAGTCGCCGCGAGCAATCATGATTACGTCGGAGGCGAGGATGATGGCATCGCGGATTGCGCCTTCCATGGTTTCAGCGCGTTCCATCTTGGCAACAATCGCAGCCCGCCCACCAGCTTCCACCATTAGGCGACGTGCTTCATTGATGTCGTCGGCTGAGCGCGGGAATGAAACGGCGAGAAAATCAACGCCGATATTGGCAGCAACTTGGATGTCTTCCCGATCTTTGTCGGTCAGTGCGGCGGCACTTAAGCCCCCGCCACGGCGGTTCAGCCCTTTATTGTTGGACAGAACCCCACCATTGACGGCGCGGGTATGGATTTCATTGCCCTGAATGGCGATGATAGCCAAGACAATGCGCCCATCATCCAACCAGAGTTCATCCCCGACTTTGACATCGTGAATCAGTTCTTTGTAACCCAAACCGACCCGTTCTTGCGTGCCTGCATCGTTGGCGAGGTCTGCATCCAAGATGAAGGTATCGCCGGGTTTCAGGGTGATTTTGCCATCCTGAAAACGGGCAATGCGTAATTTTGGCCCTTGCAGGTCGCCGAGAATACCGACGATGCGCCCCGCTTTCCGCGCCAATTCACGCACCAGTTCGGCACGAGCCGCGTGTTCTGCGTGGGAGCCATGCGAAAAGTTTAGCCGCACGACATCTGCCCCTGCCCGGATAATGGCTTCAATGGCCTCCGGTGTGCTTGTAGCTGGCCCCATGGTCGCTACAATTTTAGTCCTTCTCAATGTATTACCTATTAACTGTGTGCTGTAAAGTGCTTAGTTTATGCTTGTTCTATGACATTATGTAGTGTGAAAAATGAAGCCGCACACTGGCGGCTTCATTAGTAGCTGTGATCAGCCTTTAGCGCGTTCTTCCAACATCGCAACGGCTGGGAGGACTTTGCCTTCGAGGTATTCCAAGAAAGCGCCGCCAGCGGTAGAGATGTAAGAGATTTTGTCGTAAATGTTGTACTTTTGGATGGCTGCGATGGTGTCGCCGCCGCCCGCCAGTGTGAAGGCTTTGGTTTCAGCCATTGCCATTGAAATGGCTTTCGTGCCTTCGCCGAATTGGTCGAATTCAAATACACCAACCGGGCCATTCCATACAACAGTGCCAGCATTCATGATGATGTCGACCAGTTCCTGTGCGGATTTAGGGCCGATGTCGAAAATCATGTCGTCGTCAGCCACGTCTTTCGCATCTTTCAATTCTGCCGGTTCGGCTGGGTCGAATTTCTTGCCGCAAACCACGTCAACAGCGATCGGAATGATTGCGCCACGAGCAGTCATTTTCTTGATCAGCTCTTGTGCCGTTGGTACGAGGTCATCTTCGCACAGGGATTTGCCGACATTGTGGCCTGTAGCTTTCAGGAAGGTATTGGCAATGCCGCCGCCAACAACCAACTGTTCGCATTTTTCAGACAGCGCTTCCAGAACGGTCAGTTTGGTGGAAACTTTGGAACCACCGACGATAGCAACCATTGGACGGGCAGGGTTTGCCAGTGCTTTGTCCAGTGCAATCAGTTCTTCCGTCAGCAAGATACCGGCAGCGGCGATGGGGGCAAATTTACCTGCGCCGTGGGTGGAAGCTTGTGCGCGGTGAGCTGTGCCGAAAGCGTCCATGACGAATACATCGCACAGGGCAGCATATTTCTTTGCCAGTGTTTCGTTGTCTTTCTTTTCACCTGCGTTGAAACGCACGTTTTCCAGCAGTACCACTTCGCCTTCCGCTACGTCAAAACCACCGTCGATGTAGTCTTTGATCAGGCGCACGGTTTTGCCCAGCTTGGCGCTCATGTCTTCGGCAATCGGTTGCATGGAGTTGGCTTCATCCACTTCACCTTCGGTCGGGCGACCACGGTGGGACATGACCATGACTTTCGCACCCGCTTTCATCGCGTGTTCAATGGTTGGCATGGATGCAGTAATACGGGCGTCGGAAGTAACTTTGCCGTCTTTGACAGGTACGTTCAGGTCGGCGCGGATCAGGACACGTTTGCCTTTCAGATCCAAGTCGGTCATTTTTATGAAAGCCATGTGGTGGAACTCCTTGCAGAAATCAAATCAGTCAAATAAAGCGGGTAAGGTGTGAGGTGCTTTAGTTGACGAATTTGGAGACCCTCACCCCAACCCCTCTCCCGCGAAGCGGGCGAGGGGCTAAGATTTCCCCTGTTGTTCCCCCTCGCCCGCTTCGCGGGAGAGGGGGCTAGGGGGGGAGGGTTTCTTAGTTCGCTGCTACGTGCTCAACAAAGCGCAGCATGTTCGCGGTATAGCCGTATTCGTTGTCGTACCAAGCCACGACTTTCACGAATGTGCCATCCAGCGCGATGCCAGCTTCAGCATCGAAAATGGAAGAGAAGCCAACGCCACGGAAGTCAGTGGAAACCACTTTCTCGTCGGTGTAGCCCAAAGTCTTGCTCATGTCGCCAGTAGTAGCGGCTGCTTTCATCGCTGCACAGATGTCTTTGTAAGACGCTTCAGTGTTCAGCTCAACAGTCAGGTCAACTACAGACACGTCAGAAGTAGGAACGCGGAACGCCATGCCAGTCAGCTTGCCTTTCAGCTCTGGCAGAACAACGCCAACCGCTTTTGCTGCACCTGTGGAAGATGGAATGATGTTTTCCAAAATACCACGGCCACCGCGCCAGTCTTTCATGGAAGGGCCGTCAACAGTTTTCTGGGTAGCAGTCGCAGCATGGACAGTAGTCATCAGACCACGCTTGATGCCCCACTTGTCGTTCAGAACTTTAGCAACAGGAGCCAAGCAGTTAGTGGTGCAAGATGCAGCAGAAATGATCGCTTGACCTGCGTAAGTCGTGTGGTTTACGCCGTAAACGAACATTGGCGTAGTGTCTTTGGAAGGTGCAGACATAACCACTTTCTTCGCGCCCGCTTCGATGTGTTTTTGGCAACCTGCTTCGTCAAGGAAGAAGCCGGTGCATTCCAGCACGATGTCTACGCCGATGTCGCTCCACTTCAGGTTAGCTGGGTCGCGTTCAGCAGTCAGGCGTACTGTTTTGCCGTTTACGACCAAGTTGCTGCCTTCAACCGCAACATCACCGTTGAAACGACCGTGTACGGAGTCGTATTTCAGCATGTACGCGAGGTAATCAGGTGCGAGCAGGTCATTGATACCGACTACTTCGATGCCAGGGAAATCTTTTGCAATAGCGCGGAAAGCCATACGACCGATACGGCCAAAACCATTGATACCAACTTTAATCGTCATGGGGAACTCCTCTAAACTCACTTAGATAAATCAGTAGGCAGGCTTCCCCTCCTCAGAGGAAGCCGCCTTGGGTGTGCGGTTACGCTGCGTTGCTGGCAGCTACGCTGATTGCGCCGAGTACATTTTCAACGGTGAAGCCAAACTGCTCGAACAACAGGTTCGCAGGGGCAGATTCGCCGAAGGTGGTCATGCCAACCACTACGCCGTTCAAGCCAACGTATTTGTACCAGCCGTCGCCGATAGCGGCTTCAACCGCAACACGGGCAGTAACTGCTTTAGGCAGCACGGATTCTTTGTACGCCGCATCTTGCGCATCGAATACGTCGCAAGAAGGCATGGAAACCACGCGCACTTTCTTGCTGGACTTCGCTGCTGCTTGCATAGCCAGTTCAACTTCAGAACCAGTCGCAATCACGATCACGTCAGGTGTGCCGTCGGTGTCTTTCAACACGTAGCCACCTTTGGCGATGTTAGCAAGTTGCTCAGCAGTACGAACTTGATGCTTCAGGTTTTGGCGCGAGAAGATCAGGGTGCTAGGGCCTTTGTACTCAATCGCGTGTTTCCAAGATACGGCAGTCTCAACCGCATCGCAAGCACGCCAGACGGACATGCGCGGGATCATGCGCAGTGTAGGGATTTGCTCAACCGGCTGATGGGTAGGGCCGTCTTCGCCCAGACCGATGGAGTCATGGGTGTAAACGAAGATGCTTTGGATTTTCATCAAAGCCGCCATACGCAGGGCATTACGTGCGTATTCGGAGAACATCAGGAAGGTCGCGCCGTAAGGCAACAAGCCGCCGTGCAGTGCCATACCGTTCATGATCGCGCTCATACCGAATTCGCGCACACCGTAAGACAGGTAGTTGCCGCTGAAATCTTGCGCTTTATGATGCCCAGGACTGATGTGCTTGCTGGACTTGTTGAAAGTGTTGTTGGAAGGCGTCAAGTCAGCCGAGCCGCCGAGGAACTCAGGCAGCAACGGTGCGAACGCATCCAGTGCATTTTTGGAAGCCACGCGGGTCGCTGGTGATTCTGCTTTCGCATCAATCGCAGCAATGGCTTTCGCGGATTCTTCAACCCAGTTAGCAGGCAATTCGCCAGCCATGCGGCGTTTGAATTCAGCCGCTTCCGCAGGGTAAGCCGCTGCGTATGCCGCAAATTGCTCATTCCATGCTGCTTCTGCTGCTGCACCTTTGGCTTTCGCGTCCCAACCTTCGTAAACGTTGGCAGGAATCTCGAATGGGCCAGGTGTCCAACCCAATTGGGCGCGGGTCAAGGCAATTTCAGCGTCACCCAGTGGTGCGCCGTGGCAGTCGTGTGAACCTGCTTTGTTCGGTGAGCCAAAACCGATAGTGGTTTTGCAGCAAATCAGGGATGGCTTGCCAGTTTCAGCGCGGGCAGCTTCGACAGCCGCTTTGATCGCGTCAGCATCGTGACCATCAACGTTAGCAACGACGTGCCAGCCGTAAGCTTCAAAGCGCTTAGGGGTGTTGTCTGTGAACCAGCCGTCCACTTCACCGTCGATGGAAATGTTGTTGTCATCGTAGAAACAGATCAGTTTGCCCAAGCCCATTGTGCCTGCGAAAGAGCACGCTTCGTGGGAAATGCCTTCCATCAAGCATCCGTCGCCCAAGAACACGTAGCTGTGATGGTCAACGATGGTGTGACCCGGCTTGTTGAATTGCGCAGCCAAGATTTTTTCAGCCAATGCCATACCAACGGCGTTGGTGATGCCTTGACCGAGTGGGCCGGTAGTGGTTTCAATGCCCGGTGCATAGCCGTACTCAGGGTGGCCTGGGGTTTTGGAATGCAGTTGGCGGAACGCTTTCAGGTCGTCCATTGACAGGTCATAGCCAGTCAGGTGCAGTACGGAGTACGGCAGCATGGAACCATGCCCATTAGACATGACGAAACGGTCACGGTTAGCCCACGCAGGGTTTTGTGGGTTGTGGGACATGTAGTCGTTGTAGAGGACTTCAGCGATGTCCGCCATGCCCATAGGTGCGCCCGGATGCCCGGAATTCGCTTTTTGTACGGCATCCATAGCCAAGACGCGGATTGCATTAGCCAGCTCACGGCGTGTAGTCATTGACGGGTCTCCTGTAATTTCAAGTATCGTTTTAACCCATCTCTAACGTGGTGATGGGATATGTAAGGCGTAACCCCCGCCGTCTGTATCTCAAGTGATGCAGCGCAGCAAAGATTTGCAAATTTTGTAGTATACTGCCACCACTAAAGCGCGACCCAAAGGGATGACAGCGCCCGCTGTATATTTATTGTTCAGGCTGGAATAAAGTCCTTGTATTGTGTCGAACTTCTATGGCATGGGCAACTCTCCCTTGTTGGATAGATAACCCTGCATTAATGTGAATTTTCCATGACGACAGCCCGTAGCGTATGGTGCATTGGCGAAATGTTTCGTCTATTATGGCGGGCTGGATTTTTGATACCGCACTTGAGGAGCGTTGCGACGGGCTGATTCCCGCCAGGCTCAAGTGAAGGTTGTTAGTACAACGGCGCTCGGTCATTCATTTTTGTTTAGGAGATTGAATCAATGACTGAGAGAAGCTACCTGTTTACTTCTGAGTCTGTTTCTGAAGGCCACCCAGATAAAATGGCGGATCAAATATCCGATGCCATTCTGGACGCGATCATTGCCAAAGACCCTTACGCCCGTGTGGCGTGCGAAACCCTGACCAAGACTGGCATGGTGGTTCTCGCGGGCGAAATTACCACGACTGCTGAAATCGACTACGAAGGTATCGTGCGTGGCGTGGTTAACGACATCGGCTACAACAATTCCGAAATCGGTTTCGACGGTCACACTTGCGCCGTGATCAATGCACTCGGTAAGCAATCCCCAGACATCGCGATGGGCGTTGACCGTGCGAAACCTGAAGATCAAGGTGCGGGCGACCAAGGCTTGATGTTTGGTTACGCCAGCAACGAAACTGACGTATTGATGCCAGCCGCTCTGACTTACGCCCACCGTCTGGTGAAGCAACAAGCGGATATGCGCAAAAACGGCACACTGCCTTGGCTGCGCCCGGATGCAAAATCCCAAGTTACTGTGCGTTACGAAGATGGCAAAATCGTTGCTATCGACGCCGTAGTGCTTTCCACCCAACACAGCCCAGATGTCAGCCTTGAAGACCTGCGTGCCGGTGTGATGGAACACGTTATCATGCCAGTACTGCCACAAGAATGGCTGCACGCTGATACCAAATACCACATCAACCCAACTGGCAACTTCGTAATCGGCGGCCCTGTGGGTGACTGCGGCCTGACCGGGCGTAAAATCATCGTCGACACTTACGGTGGTATGGCACGTCACGGCGGCGGCGCATTCTCCGGCAAAGACCCATCCAAAGTTGACCGTTCCGCTGCGTATGCAGGCCGTTATGTCGCGAAAAACATCGTGGCTGCTGGCTTGGCAGACCGTTGCGAAATTCAAGTCTCCTACGCTATCGGTGTAGCGCAACCTACCTCCATCACGGTTGAAACCTTCGGAACTAACAAGGTCGATGAAACCCTGATCGAAAATCTGGTACGCGAACATTTCGACCTGCGTCCTTACGGCATCACCAAAATGCTCGACCTGCTGCGCCCGATTTATCGCAGTACGGCTGCTTATGGTCACTTCGGTCGTGATGACCTCGACCTGCCGTGGGAACGTACCGATAAAGCTGCTGCGCTGCGTGCTGCTGCTGGCCTGTAATTAGGAGACTGACAATATGACTACTTTTAACGACTATATCGTCGCCGATATGGGCTTGGCTGCTTGGGGCCGCAAGGAAATCAACATCGCTGAAACCGAAATGCCCGGTTTGATGATGATCCGCGAAGAATTCGCTGCCAGCCAACCACTGAAAGGCGCTCGCATTACCGGCTCTTTGCACATGACGATCCAAACAGCCGTGCTGATGGAAACGTTGGTTGCTTTGGGTGCGGAACTACGCTGGGCATCTTGCAACATCTATTCTACCCAAGACCATGCGGCTGCGGCGATGGCTGAAGCTGGCATTCCTGTGTTCGCGTACAAAGGCGAATCACTGGAAGAGTACTGGGATTACACCCACAAAATCTTCGAGTGGCCTAATGGTCAGCAAGCCAACATGATTTTGGATGATGGCGGCGATGCGACTTTGCTGCTGCATTTGGGGACTCGTGCTGAAACAGACCCTAGCTTGGTTGCTAACCCTACGTCTGAAGAAGAAACTTACTTGTACGCGGCAATCCGTAACCGTCTGGAAACTTCACCGAACTGGTACAGCACCCGTTTGGCAGAAGTCCGTGGCGTAACGGAAGAAACCACTACCGGGGTTCACCGCCTGTATCAGATGCACGCGCGTGGTGAGCTGAAATTCCCGGCAATCAACGTCAACGATTCCGTGACCAAATCCAAGTTCGACAACCTGTACGGCTGCCGCGAATCACTGGTTGATGGCATCAAGCGTGCTACCGACGTAATGGTAGCGGGCAAAGTTGCGCTGGTATGCGGCTACGGCGACGTGGGCAAAGGTTCTTGCCAAGCATTGCGTGCATTGTCTGCTCAAGTTTGGGTAACAGAAATCGACCCGATCTGCGCCCTGCAAGCAGCAATGGAAGGCTACCGCGTGGTAACGATGGATTATGCGGCTGACAAGGCTGACATTTTCGTCACAGCGACTGGCAACTACCACGTCATCGACCACAGCCACATGGTCAAAATGAAAGACCAAGCTATCGTTTGCAACATCGGTCACTTCGACAATGAAATCGACGTGGCTTCACTGGAACAGTACCAGTGGGAAGAAATCAAGCCGCAAGTCGACCACATCATTTTCCCTGATGGCAAGCGCATCACGCTGCTGGCAAAAGGGCGTTTGGTGAACTTGGGTTGTGCGACTGGGCATCCGTCTTACGTCATGTCGTCTTCATTTGCCAACCAAACGATTGCGCAAATCGAACTGTGGACTGAGCGCGATTCCGGCAAATACCCAATTGGCGTTTACACCCTACCGAAACACCTCGACGAGAAAGTTGCCCGCTTGCAGTTGAAAAAGCTGAATGCGCAACTGACCCAGTTGAGCGAGTACCAAGCGCAGTACATTGACGTTCCAATGGAAGGCCCGTACAAAGCTGACCATTACCGTTATTAAGGTGTAAGAACCCCTCACCCCCCCTAGCCCCTCTCCCTCAAGGGGGCGAGGGGAACAAGAGAGGAAAGTTTATGACTGACGAACATCAACAGGATCATCAACACGATGACCTGATCTTCAGCTTCGAGTTTTTCCCGCCCAAGACTGACAAAGGCGCGGAAAACCTGCGGGTGGTGCGCACCCAATTGGCAGAATTGAAGCCGCGTTTCTTTTCCGTCACTTACGGCGCGGGCGGCTCGACGCAAGCCAATACGCTCAACACCGTGCTGGAAATTCAGCGTGATTCTGGCATTGAAGCTGCGCCACATTTGTCGTGCGTAGGTTCCAGTGCCGAACATATCCGCGAAATTCTGGACACCTACCGCAACAACGGCATCAAGCACATTGTTGCTTTGCGCGGTGATTTGCCTTCTGGTTCACGCGATTTGGGGCAATTCCGCTACGCTAACGAGTTGGTGGAGTTCATCCGTAAGGAAACCGGCGACCATTTCGATATTGAAGTGGCGGCCTACCCAGAAATGCATCCGCAAGCTCCCAACCTCAGGGTCGACATCGACAACTTTGTGCGCAAGGTGAATGCAGGCGCGAACAGTGCGATTACGCAGTACTTCTTCAATGCTGATGCGTACTGGCATTTCGTGGATGAATGCGTGAAAAAAGGCGTGGAAATCCCCATCGTCCCCGGCATTATGCCGATTACGAATTACACGCAACTGGCGCGTTTTTCGGATATGTGTGGCGCGGAAATCCCACGCTGGTTGCGCAAGCAACTGGAAACCTATGCGGATGACGTGGAATCCATCGCTAAATTCGGTGAGGAATTCGTTAGCTTGCTGTGTGAAAATCTGCTGGAAACTGGCGCACCGGGGCTGCATTTCTACACTATGAATCGGGTTGAGCCGACCATGAGCATTTGGAAAAATATTGGGTTGGCCGAGTAATGCGCATCCCGCGTTTTTACGTGCCGCAACCTCTCGTTGTTGGGCAGGAATTCACTCTGCCCGACACGACTTTCCGCCACGCAGTGCAAGTCTTACGCTTGAATGTTGGCGAGCCGCTGATCCTGTTTAACGGCGAAGGCGGCGAATATTCCGCACAGATGAGCAACGTCAGCAAACGCAGCGCATCCGTGATGATCGAAGGTTTTTCTCCGGTCGATACCGAATCCCCCATCCACCTCACCCTCGTGCAAGCCGTTATCAAGCCGGACAAGATGGATTTTGCCCTGCAAAAAGCCGTGGAACTGGGTGTGAATACCATCCAGCCGCTGATTACCCAGCGCAGCGTGGTGCGCATCGGCAAAGAGCAGGTGGATAAAAAGTTGCAGCATTGGGAGGGTGTTGTGGTTGCCGCTTGTGAGCAGTCCGGGCGTACCCGAATGCCAGTGGTGCAAGTTCCCTTAGCGCTGGAGCGCTGGTTGGAAATGCCAGCAACAGGCACACGTTTGATCCTCGCGCCGGGTGATTTCCCACGCATCAATGCTTTGCCGCTGGATTTGCCTGTGCCAATTGAACTGCTGATCGGGCCAGAAGGCGGGTTTACGGATGAGGAGGTGGCGCAGTGCATTCAGGCGGGTGTTACGCCGGTTTCGCTGGGGCCGCGCATCTTGCGGGCGGAAACGGCTAGCCTTGCGGCACTGGCATTGCTCCAGCACCGCTACGGCGATATTTAATTATTCTTCAAGCTGCGACGGCAAATCTTTAGTGATAGCCTGCATGTAATCATCCAATGGCAAGGTCGGTGCTGCATGGAGATTAAACGAGCTTAAGGTCTGGTTGTAGGCTGGTTCGCTGGAGAATTCATTATCGACCGTTATCTGATCCAGCCAGTTAATACCTTCCAAGATAATGAGTGGGGAACTCAGTAAGAGTGCCAGCCCTACCGCAGGCAGCGGGCGTAGGTAACTTGCCCAGCGTTGGTATAGGTACAGCAGCACGACCACGAGCACGGTGTTGTACAGCGTCGCCGAAGCGCTGGAGGGGGCATCAGAAGTCACGAGGTAAGATAGCGTTTCGCCGACCAAACCAATCAAGGATTTGGTAATAGCCAGCAGGGAAGCCATGCTGACTGCCGAGGCGATAGCCCAGCGATGGGAAGCCAGCCACGTTACCACCGACAATATCAGGGCAAATGCCAGTAAGACGGACAGGTTAAGTAATACGTCGCTGACGTAGAACCATGCGCCTTTGTCGATAAACGTTGTCAGGTATTTTTCCAAGAACAGCGTGGCTGCGGTCAGGATCAGCAGTATGGCTGCCCACACGGGGTTGGAAATAATGGAAAAGAAGCCGCTGAATTTCAGTAGGTTGGTTTCCGCAACGGGGGCATCAGCAGACAGCAGGTTGAGTTTGCGCCCGCCCAAGAGCAAACGGCTGGGGATGGGTAATTGCACCCGCTGTTGCCCCAGTGGATGCCCATTCATGGACGTGCCATTTTCACTCGACAGGTTTTGGAGGAACAATGCCCCGTCTTCGCCTTGTTCAAGCTGTAAATGATGCGCGGAAACCGCCGGGTCTGAGAGGATGATGTCGTTATCCAGCGCCCGCCCAATAGTTACCGGGAATTGTTCCAAGCGGTGGTATTGGTTTAAGCCACGTGTCTGGACTTCAAGAATTACTTTTGCCATTTGAATCCCTCCATCATGCGCTTGGCTAGTTGCACTCCGCTTGCAAAGTCGATACCCGTCATATCCATATTAAACAGCATCCCTTGTTGCGGGTATCCAACCATCGCTCCCGTCACCATCATGTCGCTGAGTCCCTTGTAATTGAGGTAATCCCGGCGGCAGATAGTCATTTTGAACTCTTGCCCTGCCACTTGGGTGAAATCAGTATGGCAGGCGAAATTGGTCACATCGTTTTTACCGGCCTTGCTCTCCAATACGCTGGAGTTCTGGGTTTGATAGCCCTTATAAAAACGCGGCGGGGTCATTTTATCGCTGGTAAGCCAGATATATTCATACGCGAGCGAGCCGACTTCCAACCCATCATCCAGATAAATATTGCTGTCATTGGTGCAGCGGGTGTAATACACGCGCATGAGTTCATCAGGGTCGGGTTTGCTGCTGTTGTCCCAGCAACGCACATAACCTTCAATATCACCGGGAACCACCAGCTTGCCGATGGGCAGGGTTGTCCATTTGGCATCGGTCAGGCGTTTGATGTATTTGTCGGCATTGCCACGTAGTTGTTCGGCAATGCGCTCATCAAGGTCGGCATCCTGCTCGAATCCGCTTAGCTTGAGGCGTTCCAGCATGGTGGCAAGGTATTGCCCCGGAACCAGAAAGCTGATTTCGTTGCCGGAGGTTGCCACATTTACACCGATGACTTCGCCTTGCTCATTGAGGGTGGGGCCGCCGCTCATGCCGGGATTGAGGCTGCCGGAAAACAGGATGTTGTTGTCATCGCTGTTTTTCATGATGCCATTGTTTGTTCCTTCGATAATCGAAAAGCCCAAATCCAGCGGATTGCCGAGTGAATACAGACGTGCGCCTTTTTGCGGTACTTGCGCGAGGTGCAAAGGCGTACCGAGTGGTTCGCCCGCCTTCAGTACGGCCAAGTCATGGATAACATCGACCGCCAGCAATTCCAACTTGCCAGATTTGCCAGCCGTGGAAAGGTAATCCAGCTCGAATTCTTCGGGGTCATTCACGAAGGTGCTGACAACGTGGTAGTTGGTCGCAATGATATTTGGCTCCATGACGATGAAGCCGGAACCAATTGCGGTTTTCTTGCCACTTTGTTGGTTAATGACCCGAACCTGATAGACAGACTGCTCAACATTCTTGTAAATAGAAGAGGAATCGCCCTGCGCGTAACCCGGCTGAACAAGCGCAAGCGTGATCAGAACCAATAAGATTTTTAATGAAAAACGGTACATTCCCTGCTTTCCCGCTTAAAACAAGCTTCATGTTTTGTATTGTATAAAATGGACTGTTGTTGCCAGCAGTACCTGTGGGATGACAGTTTTCCCCCTTCCGTCATCCTTGTAGGTCGGTGAAAACGTCCCTAGCGATGCTGATGGTTTCCGCCAAATCGGCATCGGTATGCGCCATTGAGACAAAACCGGCTTCGTAAGCGGAAGGCGCAAGGTATACCCCACGATCCAACATGCCGTGGAAGAAGCGGTTGAATTGTCCAATATTGCAGGCGGTCACTTGTTGGTAAGTATCAATGCGTTTTTCTGTCGTGAAGAAAAGGCCGAACATGCCGCCAACCTGCTGCGTGATGAAGGGTATATTAACTGCGTCTGCCGCTTGTTGCATCCCTTTTACGAAAGAAGTTGTCTTGGCGGTTAATTCTGCATAGAAACCGGGGCGGGAAATGATTTCCAGCATTTTCAAACCAGCCGTCATGGCGATGGGGTTGCCGGACAATGTGCCAGCTTGGTACACCGGCCCCAGCGGGGAAAGGTGCTGCATGATTTCGCGTTTGCCGCCGAATGCACCGACCGGCATACCGCCGCCGATGATTTTACCCAGCGTGGTAATGTCGGGTTTGACGCCATAGACTTGTTGCGCCCCGCCCAATGCCACGCGGAAGCCAGTCATGACTTCATCAAAAATCAGCACCGCGCCGGATTGGTCGCACACCTCACGCAAGGTTTCGAGGAAACCGGGGACGGGTGGGATGCAGTTCATGTTGCCGGAAACGGGTTCGACGATGATGCAGGAAATCTCATGCCCACGCGCCGCGAACACTTCGCGGACCTGCTCACTGTTGTTGTAATCCAGCGTCAGGGTGAATTGCGCCAATTCTGCCGGGACGCCGGGGGAACTGGGTTGCCCAAAGGTCAGTGCACCGGAACCGGCTTTCACCAAAAGTGAATCGCCATGCCCGTGGTAGCCACCTTCAAACTTGACCATGTAGTTACGTCCGGTGAAACCGCGTGCCAGCCGGATGGCAGACATGGTGGCTTCCGTGCCGGAACTGGTCATGCGCACCATTTCGATGGACGGCATGATTTCGCAAATCTTTTCCGCCATGGTGATTTCGAGTTCGGTCGGTGCGCCGTAACTCAGGCCATCTACTGCCGCTGCTTGCACCGCTGCCACCACTTCCGGGTGCGCGTGGCCTGCGACCATTGGCCCCCATGAGCCGACGTAATCAATCAGGCGGTTGCCATCAGCATCCCACATATACGCCCCTTGGGCGCGGGCAATAAAGCGCGGAGTCCCGCCAACGCTACGGAATGCACGTACCGGGGAATTGACCCCGCCGGGGATGGAACGTTTGGCTTGTTCAAACAGCGCTTCAGAACGGGTCACGGCAGACTCCCTCGGCATCAATATTAAAGGATGCTTATTTTCAATGACCCCGCCGCCATTGTCCAGCAAAGCAGGAAAAAACTTCGACGGACGGGGATCAGCGAAATTTATGACTGCTGGAATAAGTCCCGGTACAAACTGGCTTGGTGGGCAATATCCGGGGCATTAAACACATCGGAAATCACCGCCAGCATGTCCGCGCCATTTGCCAGCAAGCTCGTGGCGTTATCCAAGGTAATCCCGCCGATAGCGCAAATTGGTACGGATAATTGTTGGTGTGCTGCGTGTAGCACTTCCAAACTGGCGCGTGGTGCATGGGGCTTGGTGGGGGAGGGGAAAAAGCTGCCGAAGGCGATGTAATCTGCGCCTTGCTGTGCCGCTTCCAACGCCAACGGTAACTGGTTGTAACAGGACACCCCGATGATGGCGGATTTGCCCAGATACGCCCGCGCCGTTGCGAGTGCGGAATCTTCACGGCCTACGTGAACGCCGTCGGCTTGCACGGTTTTCGCTAGAGCCACGTCGTCGTTGATGATGAATAGGGCATTATGGGCGCTCGCGAGGGATTTTAAGTCCCTTGCTTCCTGTTCGCGCCGCGCCGCATCGCTGGTTTTGTCGCGGTATTGGACGATGGTTGCGCCGCCGCGCAGGGCTTGCTCGACTTTTTCCAGCAGCAAGTTACCAGTGGAGCCGTCGGTGATGATGTAAAGGCCGTTTAGTAGTGCCATGTTCATTGTTACTTGTCCTGCAAATGCCGTTCGCTATCCATGCTTTGGTGCAGGATGCGGATAACCTCCACGCAGGAGGACAGGCCAAGGCGGTAAAAGATCAGGTGCGAGCCAACCGGATGTCGCTTGTACCCAACGCGAATGTGCTCGATGGGCTGACCTGCCTGCGGATTTTCTGCCAGAAAGTCAAAAGCATCCAATAGCTTCTCGCCATACTGTTCTGCCTTCGCGAGTCCCCAAGTTGTAGCGCCATAACGCCAGATGCCTTTCAGGTCTTCCAATGCGAGCGGCGACAGGCTGTATTGCGCCATTATTTGCTCCCCAATTCTGCCCGCATTTCACGCTTAAACGCTTCACGGTCAAAGGCTTGGGGTCGCCCACTGTTTTCGCCTGCAATCAGGGCTTCCCGTAGCCGTTGTACCCGCAGTTCCTGTTCTTCCAGCAGCCGTAGTCCCGCACGGATTACTTCGCTGACAGAATGGTAATGCCCGGTATTAACTAAGCGGTCAACGAAGGTTTCAAAGTGACCGCTGAGGGATATAGAGGTATTTCGAGACATAACACAACTCTCAAGGCTGTCGATTTCCTTGATTATACCAAAAATTGGTATTTTGTCTGTGCAATTTGTATGCTCTCTTAGCTTACCTTCGTCCAGTAGAAGCGGTTCGGAATAAACTGCCCGCGCCCGATTTGCCGCCCTGCCTGCAAGCTACCCCACGTATATGCCTGCGCTGTTCCCACCGCTTTCACCATATCCATGCCTTTAGCAAGGTTGGCAGCACAGGTGGAAGCCAGTGTGCAGCCGGAACCATGATACGTTTCCGGCAAGCGTTCCCAGAACCATGTGCGTAGGCGTTGGCCTTCGCCGTACAGGGCGTTTTCGACCCGTTCGCTTTCGGCGTGGGTTCCGGTCAGCAGGACGTAAGCGCAGCCCTGATCCAGCAGCGACTGGGCTTGCTCATCCAGCGTGTCGCCATGAGTCGCCAGCCGTGCAGCTTCCGGGACATTGGGGGTCAGCAGGGTGGTCAGGGGCAGCAGGTATTCGCGGATGGCTTCCACCAGAATATCGGTGGAAAGGCTTTTGCCGCCGCCTGCCGCGAGGATTGGGTCGAGGATGACCGGCACATCCGGCGCTTGCAGCAAGATGCGGTGGACAGCTTCCACCGCCGCTACGCTGCCGAGCAAGCCGATTTTGATGGCGGCAATCGATAAATCCGCCAGCAGGGCTTCGGCTTGTTGCTCAATCAGGTAATCGCTGACAGGTTCAACGCGCTGCACATTACAGGTGTCCTGCACGGTCATGCAGGTAATGACGGATGCCGGGTGGCAACCTTGGCTGATGATGGCTTCAATATCAGCCTGAATGCCTGCCCCGCCGCACGGGTCGTGCCCGGCGAGTGTCATGACCACTGGAATGCTCACGTTTTTACCTCCATTTAGCAACAAATCTCCCCCAAGCGTTTGCGCACCACCACGACACCTTCTTCGCTTTTCTCTTTTTCAAAGCCTAAGCGCTGCATCAGTTTTAACATGCCAGTGTTGTGCGCCAGCACTTCGCCATCCACGTAACGCAGGCCGCGTGCACGTGCCGTATCCATGAGGATTTGCATCAGTACCCCGCCCAAGCCCCGGTTTTGGAAGCTGTCGGCAATCACGAGGGCGAACTCGCAACTGGTTTTATCCGGGTTGATGGCGTAACGCGCCACGCCCATTTCGACTTCCTTGCCATCCTGCCGGGTCAGCGCGAGGAATGCAATTTCCCGGTCATAGTCAATTTGTGTCAGGCGAACCAGCATGTCAGGGGTGAGTTCGCGTAAGGCTTGCATGAAGCGCATGTAACGCGACTCTTTCGACAGGTTGCGCACGAACTCCTGTTCCATTTCCGCATCTTCGGGGCGGATTGGGCGGATCACGATGTCAGTGCCGTCCGGCAATTGCATCCGCTTGACCAAATCGTTCGGGTAAGGGTGGATTGCCATGTGGTCGTAGCGGCGGGCGGTAACGGGCGGGTAACTGATGGTGAAACGCGCATCGACCGCCATCACGCCTTCGGCATCCGCCATCAGCGGGTTGATGTCCATTTCCACGATTTCGGGCAGCTCACAGACCATTTCCGATACCCGTTGCAGGGCTTTCCACAGTGCCTCGAAATTAATCTTGGGCATATTGCGGAATTCGCCGAGCAGCTTGGCGGCGCGGGTGCGGCACACGGTTTTCTTGATCATGTAATCATTCAGCGGCGGCAGGGCAACGGCGTGGTCACGGTGGATTTCCACCGCTGTGCCGCCCATGCCGAAGCTGATGATGGGGCCGAATACCGGGTCACGTACTACACCAATCATCAATTCACGACCGGAATTGCTTTGGTACATGCGTTCGACGGTGATGCCTTCAATCCGCGCTTCCGGCAAGCTGCGGCGGGTGGCTTCCACCAATTCTTGGTAAATGCTGCGCACTGCGTGGGCGCTGGCAATGTTCAGGCGTACCCCGTTCACGTCGGACTTGTGGGTCACGTCGGGGGAACTGATTTTCATCACCACCGGGAAACCCAGCGATTCTGCCGCAACCAACGCTTCCGCCGGGCTGCGGGTGAGGATTGTTGGCACGGCAGGAATGCGGAACGCCGACAAAATGGCGCGGGATTCCGTTGTGGAAAGGGTGCGGCGGCCTTCTGCCAGTACGCTTTCAAGGATCAGGCGTGCGCCTTGGATGTCCGGCTCGCGGGTTTGTTCCTGCACCGACGGCGGAACCTGCATCAGCATTTTCTGGTTATCGCGGTAATGCGTCAGGTAGGAAAACGCTTCCACGGCAGCTTCCGGGGTGCGGAAGTGTGGCACATTAGCTTCCGATAGGATGTCGCGCCCGGCGGCAACTTGCAGGTCGCCCATCCAGCACGCCAAGATTGGTTTGCAGATTTTGGCTGTTTTGGAATCTTTACAGGCCGTGCCGACAATTTTTGCCACGGCTACGGGGTCGGTCATGGCTTGCGGGGTCAGCATGACCAGTATGCCGTCGATGTTTTCGTCCTGCATACACACGCTCAGCGCGGCAGCGTAACGTTCCGGGGTGGCATCGCCGAGGATGTCGACCGGGTTGCCGTGCGACCACGTGAATGGCAGTACTTTGTTCAGGTCTGCCAAGGTTTTGGGGGAAAGGGTTGCCATGCGCAAGCCGGTTTCTATCGCGCGGTCAGTTGCCATGACACCCGGCCCGCCGCCATTGGTCATGATCAGCAGGCGGTTTTGCTGGGTGCGCAAGCCAGAGGAGAGGATTTGTGCGGCAGAAAACAGTTGGTTGATGGTGTCTACCCGGACTGCCCCGGCGCGTTCCAGTGCGGCATCGAAGGCTTCATTGCCGCCGACGATTGCCCCTGTATGGGTGCTGGCAGCACGCGAGCCTTCTTCGTAACGCCCCGCTTTCAACACCACCACGGGTTTCATGCGTGAGGCAGTGCGCAGGCCGCTCATGAAACCGCGTGCATCGTGTACACCTTCGATGTACAGCAAAATGCTGTCGGTTTTGGGGTCAAGCGCGAGGAAATCCAGTACATCCCCAAAGTCCACGTCGGCTGCGTCACCCAGCGTCACCACGGTGGAAAAGCCGATCTGGCGGGCGGCGGCCCAATCGAGGATGGCGGTACACATGCCGCCGGATTGCGAGACCAGTGCCAGATTGCCGGGTGCGGCTTGGTTGCGGGTAAACGTGGCATTCAAACCTGCGGATGGGCGCATGATACCTAAGCAGTTAGGGCCGATGATGTGCATCCCATACTGGCGGGCGATTTCCACGGAGTCTTTCTGTAAGCGCTGTCCGCGTGTACCGGCTTCGGCGAAACCAGAGGAAAGGACGACTACGCCCTTAACACCGTTTTCACCGCATTGCTGGAGAATCGCTGGTACGGTGGCGGCGGGTGTTGCCACAACCGCCAAATCAATGGATTTGTTCAATTCGGTCAGGTTAGGGAACGCAGTTTGCTCCTGCACCTTTTCGTATTTGGGGTTGATGGGGTACACTGATCCCTTGAACCCGGCATCCAACAGATTTTTGAAGACGAGGGTTCCTACGCCGTCTAGACTGTTGCTTGCCCCGAATACTGCGACACTCTTGGGGGCGAAGAGTTGATTTAAATAGTGGTGGCCCATAGCCAAAACCTCTAAGCTGAATAGATTGAGGACAGCGATGATGAAAGCCTAAAAACATCATTGTTGCAATGCAGCATATCCTACTCCAATTTTAGTGAAAAGAATATGACAGTTGCCGTAATTACGCATTCCCATTGTAGTTTGCACGATAATGGGTCTATCCATCACCCCGAATGCGCCGAACGGTTGGGGGCGATTAATAACCGCATGATTATGTCGGGCGTCGACTGGATTGCCCGCCATTACGATTCCCATCTTGCGGAACGTGAGCATCTGCTGCGCGTGCACGATGAGGAATACGTTGATCGTGTGTTCGCCACTGCCCCCAAGGAAGGTCATGTGATGCTGGACGGTGATACCGGCATGAATGAATATACCTTGGATGCGGCGTTGCACGCGGCAGGTGCTGCGGTCATGGCGGTCGATTTGGTGATGGCGGGAACCCACAAGCACGCTTTTTGCGCGATCCGTCCGCCGGGTCATCATGCGGGGCGGCGGCAAGCGGCAGGTTTCTGCATTTTCAATAATGTCGCAGTTGGCGCAGCTTATGCGCTGGACGTGTATGGGCTGGAGCGAATTGCGATTATTGATTTCGATGTCCATCACGGTGACGGCACGGAAGAGATTTTCAAAGACGAACAACGGGTGCTGTTCTGCTCCTCTTTCCAACATCCATTTTATCCTTTCACGGGTGCGGATACGGATTTGCCCAACATCCGCAATTTGCCTTTGCCGTCTGGGACGGGTGGTGCAGTATGGCGGGAAGCGGTAGAAGCGAGTTGGTTGCCCGCTATGCGCGAATTCCAGCCACAATTGGTGATGATTTCCGCCGGGTTTGATTCGCACATGGAAGACGACATGGGTGGCTTTAACCTGCTGGAGCGTGACTATTTGTGGATTACCAAGGAATTGTGCCAGATAGCCAAAGAGTCGGCTGATGGGCGGGTGGTTTCTTGTCTGGAAGGGGGATATGAGCTATCCCCCTTAGGCCGTAGTGCCACGCTGCACATCAAGGAACTGGCGGAATTCCACTAACAGGTCAGTGCTTTAGTGCAGGCCAATGGTGAATGCGCCAGTTTTCCCCGCGTAATAGGTGGTCGCTTCCAACGTGTAAGTGCCTGCGGACAGGGTGCGCTTGATTTGGGAATCAGTCGTGCCATTGCTGTCATCGTTTGAAGCCAGCAGGCTACCACCGCTTTGCAGCAAATACAGGAATGCATCTTGTTGGCTGGATTTGAGGTCAAGGGTAACGGTTGCCGCTTGTGTCAGCGTGAAGCTGTACTGGCGGGCGTAGTAGCCGCTGCCGCGTTGGTTGGCGGTGCAAGTGCTGGCCCATTGTCCGCTGAGTGTTTGCCCTAACGTCAATGGTGTGACCGCACAGGTCGGGTTGCTGCTGGTTGTTACGGGTGTGGCATTGACCGTGAATACGCCGTCCCGCCCCGCGTAATAGGTGGTGGCTTCCAATGTATACGTTCCCGCTGGCAAGCTACGGATAATCTGCGAATCGGTTGTGCCATTGCTGTCATCGTTTGATGCCAACATACTGCCATCAGCCCCCGCACCTTGCAGCAAATACAGGAAAGCATCTTGCTGGCTGGATTTTAGGTCAAACTTGACGTTCGTCGCGCTCGGCAAGGTAAATGTGTAATAACGGGCGCGGAAGTTGCTGCCCCGATGGCTAGATGCACAACCTGCCGCCCATTGCCCGCTGAGATTCCCGCCCGCAGTAAGCGTGGTTGGGGTGCAAGCCGTGTCGGTGGTTTCCACCATCACATTGGTATAGCTGCTGTTGGTCAAGCCCACGTCGTTGGTTACGCTCAGGCGGAAAGCGAGGGTTTCCGGGGCTGCGGGGGCAACAAAAGTGGGGGTGGCGCTCGTCCGATCGCTTAAGGTTACGGGTGTCCCGGCAGTTTGTTCCCATAAATACTGGCTAATGCTCCCACCGAAACCGCCCGCTGTGGCGCTCCCATTTAATGTAACGCCTGCTCCCGGCCTGACAGATTGGTTTGCTCCGGCAAGTGCGGTCGGTGGAGTTTTTACTGACATTACCGCGCGGTAGGCATCCAATGCGCCCGCGCCGCATGATGTGGTGGTGCAGTCAGCGCCAGTGCCCGTGGCAAACGGGCGTGCGGCGGCTTTGAGTTTCCGTTCCAGCAGTGCAGGCAATTCCGTTGCCGGGATGCTTCCGTCGCTCAAGTGGCTATTGGCTGACAACATCAGTGCTAACACCCCGGAAACGTGCGGGGCTGCCATGCTGGTTCCCTGATAAACGCCGTAGGTGTATTGGCTGGTGGGGTTGGTAAGGCCAGTGTTGACGGTTGATAGGACATCAACACCGGGGGCGGCAATATCTGCCAAACTTCCGGCATTGCTAAAGCTGGCTTTGCTGCCGTTTTTGGCTAACGCGGTGACGGCGATCACATTGGTGCAATTGGCGGGGCGTTGGGTGCTAATGTCGGCACTGGCGTTTCCGGCGGCAACAACGACTGCTACGCCGTGTGCGGTGGCGGCATTGATGGCATCTTGGTAGGTAGTTCCGCAACTGCCGGTTCCGCCCAAGCTCAGGTTGATGATTTTTGCGGGGTTGGGGTTTATGACGCCATTAACGGCTTCACCTGACGACCAGCGGATGGCATCCGCAATATCCGATAAATAACCGCCGCATTTCCCCAATGCCCGTGCCATCAGTATTTTGGCATTCCAACTGACGCCCGTGACTCCGAAGGCATTATTGCTGGCTGCGCCAATCGTGCCTGCGGTATGTGTGCCGTGCCAATAACTGTCACGTACTGAGCAACCTGTAAAAGCGGTGCTGGTAGCATCTTCTGTGCTGATCCAATCGCCGGGGTCGGAAGGGTTACTGTCGCGCCCGCCGCCATCGTTTCCGCGCGGGGTGGTGCTGACAAAATCATAGCCGGAACGGGCTGCTGTTCCGCCGACGAGGTTGGGCGTTAAATCAGGGTGGTCGACTACCCCGGTATCGACGACAGCGACGGTAATGTTACTGGTGTTGCTGATTTCGCCCCATGCGGCAGGCAGGTTGGCAGCGCCTGCATCCAATGTGGGGGGCGCATAGTGCCACTGACCGATGTATTGGGGGTCATTGGGTAAAACATCCCCGACAGGGAACATCAACTGGTCGGGTTCAGCATATTCCACATCCGGGTCAGTGCGTAGCAGGGTGGCGTAATCCCGCGCTTCTTGTAGCGTCATTTTGCCGGGTAATTGCACAATGTGGGCGTCGCCTCCCATGGCGCGTTTGTACTTTGCCCGAATGCCCAGCCCCACCGAAGCGATAGCGACCTGCACTTGGCTGGTTTCACTGATCATGATTGAGCGATGGGTGGCTGCGGGGCGTAATTTAACAATGATCTGATCCGTTTCACCCGCTAGCTGTGCTTGTAATGGCGCTGGGGAATGGGGTGCAGCCCAGACACCAGCAGTCATCATGAAGATTATTGGGCTAAGCAATAAACGCGGGGACATATCCGTAACCTCGTCAAATTAAACTCGGCTAACTTGAAATATCTTAGTAATCAGCAAATTAAGATTATTTCGTGTAGCTTGTGAGCTTAAGCATAACGAGGCAGTAGTGATAAATACCGTGCACCACGGATAAGTGCCATTTATTTTCTGATCAGAGCATCTAGGGTATAAAAAAGGCGGATAAGCGGTAAGGTGGCTACGGGTTCAGCGGATCGCCACGTAAATGGTAAGTGCGACCAGCGAAAACATGACGACCCACCAACCGAAGCTGACCTGACCGAACAGGGATTCCATCAAGGTGGGGGGCTTTTTGGGCGGGGCGGGCTTGGCAGTTAGGGCTGCCAGCAGTTCTTGGCGTACTTGTTGTTCCACATCAGCGAGCATACCGCCTTTGGTTCCGGCAATGTCGTTCAGCACTTTTTCCTTGATGCTGTTTTTGACACCGATTTTTGTGCCCTCTTCCTTGCCTTTTTTTACACCATCTTCCCAACCTTCCTGATAACCGATGGATGCGCCGCGTTGCCAACCGAAGTGATACGCCAGCCACGCAATGGCGGCAATAAAGACCCCGTACCAAAAGACATTCATTGAACTTTTTCCTTACAAATGCGTTCCTATACTCAATAAAAACCACGTTGGGCTATTCAAATGTATCACTATTTTACCGTATTGGTAGGCGTACTGCTAACCTGCATAGCGCCGCCTGCCTTGTCTGATAGCAGTATAGGGGCGTCGTTTAACCAGTGCCCGCAGCAAAATTACACAGGTGCTTTGTTTCGTCACGATTGGCCGACGCTGGTTTGGGATGGAACCCGTAACCGCGCCCGCGTGATGGCGGAAGGCAACCGTCCGGCAGAGCATTTCCTGCGGGTCAAATACCCAGCCAAAGGCGTGGGGCCGGTGCAAAGTGGTGGGCAAGCGCTGGTGCGCCTCGCTCCGGCGGAAGAATACTACCTTAGCTACCGGGTGCGGTTTCAGGAGGGCTTTGATTTCCGGCGTGGCGGTAAGTTGCCGGGGCTTGCCAGTGGTGATGGTAAATATTCCAATGGGCTGCATCCCGTTAACGGCGATGGCTGGACGGCACGCATGATGTGGCTGGAAGAGGGGCGCTTGATTCCTTACATCTATTACGTGGGGATGCCGAAAGAAAGTCGCTGGGGTGATAGCTGGCCGACCAATACCAGCCTGAAACCCAGTGTATGGTACACCCTGACTCAGCGCATCCGCCTCAATAGCCCCGGCAAGAGCAATGGTATTTACACCATTTGGGTAAACGGCAAGCAAGTGACCCACCGTACTGACATGCTCTGGCGCTACGGTAACAAGGGACTGATTGATTCGTTTATTTTTAGCACATTCCACGGCGGCAATACCGCAGATTGGGCACCGCGTTGGGATTGTTTCGCGGATTTTGATGATTTCCGCATTTCTCGTCAGCCGCCGCAGTAGGTTTCAGGGACAAACCCAAAAAAGTTTACTGATGGCTGAAGAAAAAACTTGAAAGCGAAAAGTATTTCCTTATAATACCGCTCTTCTTACGGGACATTAGCTCAGTCGGTAGAGCATCTGACTTTTAATCAGGTGGTCGAGCGTTCGAATCGCTCATGTCCCACCATATAAAAAAGGGTTGTAAATTTTAGGATTTACAACCCTTTTTGCTATCTGCGGTATTCAAAACCTCCAGTTGTCTCCCAGACTTCGGCATTCCCCCTAAAACTTATCCAGCTTTTTCGCGGTGCTTTCCATGCGGCGGATGTCCTGTGACATGGCTTGCAGGCGTGCCATCGTATAGGCGGATGTTCCCGGCAGGCGCGTTGCTTGGTCGAGCGAGGCGCGGGCGTACTTGTACTCGCCCATGCGTAAGCTGCGTTCGGCGGCGGCGGTGTAGGCTTCTGCCGCTTGCCCGGCTTGTTCCGCGACCCGTTGGCGGGTTTCCAGAAATTCCAAACTGCTTTGTTCATCCAAACGCTGTTGGCTGAGCAGTTGCCACGCTTGGGCGGCTTTGCCGTTGGCGAGCAGCGCATCAGCGAGTGCGTTGAGGATGCCTTCGTGTCCGGGGTGGCTCCTTGCCAGCGGCATCAGCAGTTTTTCAGCATCGTCGTAACGCCGGGCGCTGATCATAGCTTCAGCGCTTGCCAGCAATATGGGCAATTGGCCTGAACCCGCGTTGAGTTTTTGCAGTGCTGCCGCCCCGTTACCGCTGCGTAATAAGCGGATGGCTTGGGCGTATTGGGCAACAGCGCTATTGCCATCCGTTTGTGCGGAGGAGCTGGGGGCAGTCAATGCGCGGAGTTTTTCCCGTGCATAAAGGTAATCCACATCTTCTTGCGCCCGCCCGGAACCCAATTTGTTGGCACGGCTGCGGGCATCGCTGACCCGCTCAATGCTCAGCGGGTGGGTTTGCAAATACTTATTAATGTCACCGTACAGTTGGTTGCCAGCGCGGCGATCCAGCTTTTCCAAGAAACTCGGCATAGCGCCGGGGTCAAAACTGGAGCCTGCCAATATCTGTAAGCCGATGCGGTCGGCCTCAAATTCAGCATCGCGGCTGAAGGCCAGTTGTTGGTGGGCTTGCGCGGCAATCGTGCCGGTCATGATGGCTTCCCCTGCATCCGGGTTTTTAGTGGCGGCGGCTGCACCTGCCAACACACCTAACCCCATGAGCCACGGACTGCCTTTCTCGTCTGCCATCATCCGCGCAATGTGGCGCTGCGAAACGTGGGCAATTTCGTGGGCGATAACCGCAGCCAATTCGCTTTCAGAGGTGGTGTTGATGATCAGCCCGGAATGGATCACCACGACCCCGCCGGGCATGGCGTAGGCATTAATGTCGGGATTTTTGGCGATCAGGAAATAATAGTTTTTGCCGCCGGGGGCGTGTGCGGCTAAGCGCTTGCCGAGGGCTTGTAGCCACTCGTTGAGTTCGGGGTCTTCCACAATCGGGTCGCTGCCGCGCAGCTCGCGTAACAGCTTAAGGCCGAGGTGGGTTTCTTCGGTATTACTCATGGCGCTGCTTGCGGGGTCGCCAAAGTCAGGCAAGGTAATGACTGGCCTGTCCAAACTCGGTTCGGCATGGCAAGGTAACGCGCCAGCCATGAGGCCAGCAGCAATAGCAAGGGTGAGGATGCGCTGTTTCATGCGCTAACTATAGCCGAAATTAAGGTGCTTGACAGTCCACGCTTTTACATTAGAATATAAGCATATGTTTATATATTTCTACGGGACTGTGTATGTTTGGGATTCACGAAATTGACGCTGGTGGGTTGAAAAAGCTGTTGGATGCAGAAAAAGGTGTGCACCTGATTGATGTGCGTTCTGCTTCGGAAGTGGCTCAGGGCATGATCGAGGGTTCCGAATTTATGCCGCTGCATACTTTGCCTTTACGCATGAATGATCTGCCGAAGGACAAAACCATCGTATTTTACTGCCGTACTGGGGCGCGTTCTGCGCAAGCTTGCATGTATTTGGCACAAAATACCGGCATCCAAGCGACTAATTTGCGTGGTGGGATCATCAGTTGGTATCAGTCAGGTCAGAAGATCGTGCTGCCGACCGCTGCCTAAATAAGAAAATTCTGTTATAGTGATTTAGTTTAGTCAGGAGGGGTGAGCCTGCGCTTGGGTTCACGGATTGTAAACTATTGAGAGAGATTTGACGCATGAAAAAACTGGCGATCATCGCAACCAAAGGTAGTCTGGATTGGGGTTATCCTCCATTCATTTTGGCATCTACAGCCGCTGCACTGGGCTACGATGTACAGATTTTCTTCACTTTTTATGGCTTGCAACTGCTGAAAAAGAAGCTTGACCTGCAAGTGACCTCACTGGGCAATCCCGGTATGCCAATGCCAATGCCAATGCCTGTGCTGCTGCAAGCCCTGCCAGGGATGCAAGGCATGATGACTGCCATGATGAAAAAGAAAATGGCAGACAAAGGCGTTGCTGATTTGGCTGAATTGCGTGAACTGTGCCAAGAAGCGGATGTTAAGTTCGTTGCTTGCCAGATGACGGTTGACCTGTTTGAAATGGATCCGAAGGAATTCATCGAAGGCGTTGAGTATGCTGGCGCGGCGATGTTCTTCGAGTTTGCGGGTGAATCCGACATTTGCCTGTTTATCTAAACCGCAAGGTTATTAGACAGTCCACAAAAAGCCGGGTATATCCCGGCTTTTTGTTTGGAGGAAAATGAGATGAAAATCATGTTGATCAGTGGCAGCCATCGCCACAACTCACAAAGTGAGAAAGTTGCCCGCTATGTCGCCCAGTCATTGCTGGATAACGGGCAGGCAACGGCAACAGAGGTTTTCAGCTTGGCGGGCAACCCTTTGCCGCTGTGGGATGAGGGCATCTGGAACGGGGATGCAAACTGGCAAGCCTTACTGAACCCTTTGTCTGAAAAGCTCGCGGCGAGCGATGGTTTTGTGATTGTATCGCCTGAATGGCATGGGCAAGTTCCCGCCGGGTTGAAGAACTTCTTCCTGCTATGGGGCGCGGGGGAACTGGCGCATAAGCCAGCGCTGATTGTCAGTGTTTCTTCCTCGGATGGCGGTGCGTACCCTGTCGCCGAACTGCGCATGAGTAGTTATAAAAATAACCACATCTGTTATATCCCGGAGCAACTCATTGTGCGCAATGTGGAATCCGTGCTGAATGACGATGAAAGTAAAAATAACCCGCAGGCCGACCGTTATTTCCGTGACCGTATCGTGTATGCCGGGGGTATACTGAGTGCTTATGCGGCAGCCCTCAGGGGTGTGCGGGATTCTGGTGTTACCCACACGGATGTGTTCCGCTTCGGCATGTAAATGAGGCTATAAGCAAATGTTAAAAACAGCAGCGAAGACCCCGCAACGGATGTTAAACCGGATTGGGCGTCTGAGCTATTTCCACGATGACCGCCATGCTGACAGGCGCAATGAAATCCGTTGGCTGGTCGAGGAGTTTGTGGAAATCCCGGTGAAAAACCTTCCCCCTGCGTTGGAGGGGTTCACCATTGTGCAGTTGACCGATACGCACTTGCGGCCTTATACGCAAGTGGAACATATCCAGCGGGCGGTGGATAAAACCAATGCCCTCAAACCCGACTTGGTGGTGCTGACGGGCGATTACGTTTGGCATGATGAGCAAGACATCCTTGATCTGGTTCCGGTGCTGGCTGGGTTGAATGCACGGCATGGCATTTTCGCAGTACTGGGCAACCACGACATCAAAACGGATGCGGTCTTGATCGAAGAGACGTTTGCCAGCTACGGCATTCCGGTATTGCGCAACGACGGGCTGGACATCCAGTACGGCAACGGCGTGTTTCATCTGGCGGGGATTGATGATGGCTGGTTGGGCAAGCCTGACATCAAGGCGACGCTGGATAAGTTACGCGGCGACAAGCCCGTGGTGTTGCTGGCGCACGAGCCGGACATGATCGACTGGTATGCAAGCGACAGCCGCATTTCCCTGCAACTTTCAGGGCATACGCACGGCGGGCAAGTGCAAGTTTCACCGGGAAAACCGTTCATTCGGCCTTATTTGGGGCGGAAATATGTGCAGGGGCTGTATCGCGTGAACGAGTCGTGGGTTTACACCAGCCGGGGTATTGGCACAACGGGTGTGCCGCTGCGGCGTAATTGTGCGCCAGAAATTACTCATATCACGCTGGTTGCGGGTGATGGTTATTCGATCGCAGCGTAACGTTTGTCAGAAAGGCTTTGGATATTCCGGGCATTTCAGTAAACTGTCAAAAAGATAAAAAAGTGTTCTGGAGGGCTTCTTATCGCGGCTTCCACACCTTTTATAAGAACAGTCTTGCCGGATAGCCCGGTCAGGCTGAAATAATTAAAAAAACAACGAGCTATCAGTGTGAATACGTCCGATTCCCAAACTAATGTGTCCGAGCTTGACCTGACTGGCCTGAAAGTTGTCGTCGTGGATGACAGTAAGACCATCCAACGTACTGCGGAAGTCCTTCTGGGTGAACAAGGTTGCTGGGTGGTAACAGCCAGCGACGGGTTTGAGTCATTGGCGAAAATCGCTTCGTTTAAGCCAGATGTCATTTTCGTCGATGTCATGATGCCGCGCCTCGATGGTTATCAGACCTGTGCGCTCATCAAGGCAAACCGCCAATACCGCGATATTCCAGTGATCATGTTGTCCAGTAAGGACAGCATTTTCGACATGGCTCGTGGGCGCTTGGCGGGGTCTGACAAATACCTTACCAAGCCCTTCACCAAGCAGGATTTGCTGTCTGCCATCAAGACGCACGTCAAGCTGGAAGCAACACCCGCCACCCAGCCGGAAGGATAACAGCGTATGGCCGCACCGCATGTGCTGATCATTGACGACTCGCTGGCCGAAACCCGAATGTTCACTGTATTACTGGAGAAAAACGGGTATCAGGTCAGTGTGGCCTGTAATGGTCAGGAAGGGATTCAAGTCGCCAAGGCGCGGAAGCCGGATGTAATCCTGATGGATGTTGTGATGCCTTTGGTCAATGGTTTTCAGGCGACCCGCGAACTGACCCGTTCCCCAGAAACAGCCCACATCCCTATCATCGTATGCAGCTCCAAATCTGCCGAAACAGACCGCTTGTGGGGAATGCGCCAAGGGGCAAAGGCTTATCTGGTCAAGCCCGTGGCAACCCAGTTGTTGCTGGAAACGGTGGCGCAGTTTGTGCCTAAGGCGGGTGGTCATGGCAAGTCCGTATGAATTGCTGGCTGGTCTGGCTTTATTGCGCGAAAAGAAGCGCCGTTCCCGCCAGCGCAGCGACTTGGAGTTGCAGGAGTGGTCGGGTTTCCGCGTACAGGTTGGCAAGTTGGTGTGCCTGATTCCTTGTGAACAAGTTGAAGAGGTCATGACGCCTACGTCGGTGGCGGTTGCCCACGGTGTGCCTGCTTGGGTTCGGGGTATTGCTTACTTCCGGGCGCAGTTGGTGACGTTGGTGGATGTTGCCGGTTTGTTGTTGGGGGAAATCAAAGCGCCGACGGCTTCTTCCCGCGTGTTTGTGATGCGCGGTAAGCAGGAGTGGTTTGGTTTGCAGGTCAGTGCCTTTGATGGTGTGCGGCATATTTGGTCGGATACGGTAGAGGCGGGTGTGCCGGATGCTTTCTCGGGGGCATGGTTGCAATACGTGCGTCAGTGGTTGTCCCTAGAGGGTGAAACTGTGGCAGTACTGGATGCGGGCAAGCTGGTCGGGGCATTGGAAAATGGGGAGGTTCGGGTATGAGCCTGTTTGTTTGGCAGATGTCGGCGGGGGCGTTGTTGCTGCTTGTATTGATACTGGGGTTTTTCCTGTTTCGCCTGAAACGTCAGGTACGTTTGCAGTCCGCCGGGGATAGCCGCCAACAGCAAAAAGCGATCATGCGTTTGCTGGATGAGATGGGTTCCCTCGCCAATGGCGATTTGTCGATGCGGGCAACGGTGACGGAAGACATTACGGGCGCGATTGCGGATGCGGTGAATTACGCAGTGGATGCGTTACGCACCTTGGTAGTACGCATGGATTCAACCTCCAACCGCCTGACGCATTTTGCCCAAGGCGCGGATGGGCGCGTCAACCAGTTAGCGGATGCCAGCACCCGCCAAGCGCGGGATATTGCGGTGGCAACTTCGGCGATTGCTACCATGACGCAATCCATCCAGAAGGTGTCACGCAATGCTTCCAGTTCGGCGGAAGTGGCACGCAAGTCGCAGGAAATTTCACAGGCTGGGGCGCGGACAGTGCGTGCCACGATTGAAGACATGGTGGCGATCCGTGAGCAAATACAGGCCACTTCCAAACGCTTGAAACGCTTGGGGGAAAGTTCACAGGAAGTGGGCGACATTGTGCGCCTGATGAATGAAATCGCTGAACAGACCAATATTTTGGCATTGAATGCTTCCATCCAGACGACTTCCAATACGTCGGCGGGGGGCAGCAGCGGCTTTAGGCGCTTGGCGGATGAGATGCAGCAACTGGCGCAACAGGCGGCAGGGGCATCGCGCAAGATTGATGTGTTGATCCGCACCATGCAGGCGGATACGCACGAAGTCATGGCGTCAATGGAAGAGACCACGGCGAAAGTGGTGGATGGTGCACGCAATGCAGGTTCCGCAGGGGATGCACTGGATGAAGTGGAAAATGTAACCATCGGGATGGTTCGCCTGATCGGTAACATTTCAGATGCCGCAGGTAAGCAAACGGACATGGCAGGGCAGGTCAGCTCGACAATGAATGCCATTCAGGAAGCGACTTTGCAAACAGCACAATACAGTCAGGAAACCCGGACACTCGTGGCAAACCTGAATGCAACGGCAATGGATTTGCGTGCAGCCATTGCGGGCTTCAATCTGGCAGAAGAAAAAAGATAATGACAGGTGAAATATGATTTCGGATAAATCAAGTTTGGCAAGCCGTCTTGGCTGGATCATTGGCGATTTGGAGCAGGCCATAGAACAGGCCCGGCAATTGTTCGCGCAATATACCCAGTCAGCAGACGGTGGTGAACTGGGCACATGCCGGGAAGCCTGCCGCCAGATTTGGGGCGTGCTGGATGTCTTGGGGGCGCAAGGTGCTAATATGCTGGGGCGGGAACTCGTCTCGGTGCTGGATGCCTTAATCCAACACAAAGTCAGCAATGTTAAGGCCGCACAGGATGCGACCGCCGAAGGCTTGCTACAACTCTCCGAATACCTGAAGCATTTGCAGGATGGTTATGCCGATTTGCCGGTGGTGGTATTGCCTACCCTGAATAATCTGCGGGCGGCACGGGATGCAGAATTGCTTTCCGAACATCTGGTATTCCTGCCAGAAGATGCGCACGCGGACAATGCCCAGATCGGTACGGATGAATACATCAACCTGACCCCGGAACGCTTGCAACAAGTCAGCACCAAGCTGCGTTTCTATTTCCAAAAAGCCTTGCTGGGCTGGTTCCGTGATGAACAGCCGCAACGCATGTTACAGGCCACCAATAAGGTAGCTACCAATATGCTGGTGCTTAGCCAAGCGCGGCGTTTGCGGGCTTTGTGGTGGATTACTTCTGGTCTTTCCGAAGCGTTGGAACAGGGGCGTTTGGAACAAAGTGTTGCCATCAAGATGCTGTTGGGGCGTATGGAGCGTGAAATCCGCCGCTTCGGTGAGTTGGGTGAAGCGGCGTATGACCGTACCTTACCCAATGAATTGCTGAAAAACCTGCTGTACTACATCGGCTTGGCAGAATCCGGCGCGGAAATTACCGACAAGGTAAAGGCTGCCTACAATCTGGATATGTATTTGCCGCAGGGCGAAACGCTAGTAGAACTACGTCAACATTATTCCACGCCGGGACGTGATTTGTGGCGTGCGGTTGCCAATTCGGTCATTGATGAACTGAAAGGTTTGCAAAGCACCTTGGAGGCGATGCAAGACGAAGAGCGCCAGCCGGAATTGTTGATCAAATTGGCGGAACGTTCCTCACGCCTTGCCGATACTTTAGGCATGATTGGTCTGGGGCAAGCAGCCGACTTGACCCGTTCCTTAGGGGAAACCTTGCAAGGCAAGGCAGCGCGGCACGAGGTGCAAAACCTTGATGACTTGTTGCATACCAGCACACATTACGTGCGCTTGGAAAAGGTGTTGGACGAGTACGCGCACAGCGGCGAAGACATCACAGATGCGGTTTTCAATGCGGAACATGAAGGGCAAGACCCTGCCAGCGCCCGCAGTTTGTTGCGTACCGCGCAAACGGAACTGAACAAAGCGCAGACGCGGGTGGTTTCCTTCTACAAAGAAGGTTGGGCATTCGTCTATCTGGAAGAAGTGGTGGCATCGCTGGAAAATATCAGCGGCGCACTTCATGTCATGGATGAGCAAGAATTGCTGCCGATGGTTAATACCGCGCTAACCTATTTGCGTGAAGATTTATTGGCTCGCCAACGTCAGCCTTCACCCGAAGAACTGGCAGTTTTTGCTGATGTATTAACCTTGTTTGAAGCCTCCATTTCCGCCAAATTGCAGGGTGAGGATTACTTTGCCCTGTTGCCGACCGCTTACGGTAAGCTACGCGAGCTTGATGGGTACAGCGAGTTGGATTTGCTCGGCGACATCAATTTGGATGAAATTGCATCTGACGCTGAGGCAAAAAAAAAAGCGAGACAAGTTTCAGTTTCAACACTTTATCAGCGCCTGCGGAACCCGAGCTAGACGACTTTGAGCTAGTCAGTTTTTCTGAAGACGAACACGAAACACCCGCACCTATCCCTGCCCCTGCCGTTCCTGAATCCCCCGGTTTGCGTGAAGCACTGGGGGATGAAATCTTTGAGATATTCACCGAAGAAGTTGCGGAAATCACCCAAACCCTCGCCGACCTTTACCAGCAATGGAACAAGGATCGGCAAGACCGTGGCCTGCTGACTGAAATCCGCCGCGCTTTTCATACCCTCAAGGGCAGTGGGCGCATGGCGGGCGCATTCGCTTTGGGTGATTTTGGCTGGGCGCATGAGGATTTGCTGAATCAGGTGTTGTCAGGGCGCTTAGTGGCAGATAACCGGGTTTCGGCAGTGCTGGATTCCGCCATCCAAGAGTTGCAGGAACGGCAGGTATTTTTCCAGACGGCGCAGCAAAAAGATGCACGGGTGGATACGGCGGTGGCAGCCGTTGCGGCGGTCATTGCTGGGGAAGAAGCCCCATCCGTAGCAGAACCAGAACCTTTCATTATGGATATGGAAGAAGAGGAAGTGCTGGCAGCGCCCGAGCCAGAACCTGCGCCTTTTGTGATTGAAGACGAGGATGAACTGCCTGACCTAGAACCTTTTGTGCTCGAAGAAGAGGAAGTGCTGGCAACGCCCGAGCCAGAACCTGCGCCTTTTGTGATTGAAGACGAGGATGAACTGCCTGACCTAGAGCCTTTTGTGCTTGAAGACGAGGAAGTGCTGGCAACGCCTGAGCCAGAACCCCCGCCTTTTGTGATTGAAGACGAGGATGAACTGCCTGACCTAGAGCCTTTTGTGCTTGAAGAGGAAACGCAGCCAGCGCCGTTGATGACGGCAGAAGATTTTTCGCTGGAAGATCAGGCTGAACAGGAAGCCGATACCCGCTTAGTCTGGCAATTATTCTGGGAGGAATTCCCCGAACAGCTTCATGCTCTTGACCAGAACCTACACCATTTGCAGGAAAATCCAGCGGATCAAGAAATCATCCGCGAACTGGAACGCGAATTCCACACCCTGAAAGGCGGTGCGCGGATGGCGCAACTGTCCGCACTGGCAGATGTCAGCCACGAAGCCGAAAGCTTATTGTCTGCGTTGCCGCGTCACGCTGAAGCCAGTCCGGCGGCGTTGGAAGCCCTGCAACAAGCGGTCGACAAGCTGCACACGCTGGCAGAGCAAGCCCGCCATACCCCTGAAAGCTCACCTGTTGTAGATGTTACCCCCGCTAGCGATACGGCAACAGATGTATTGCCAGCAGAAGCGCCGCAAGATACTGCATTGATTGAAACTAGCCCTGCGTTGGCTGATAACTGGGTGAAATTACACGCAGGGCAAAGTGCATCCAAGAGCTTGCTGGAGCGGGTATTGGCAGAACAAGCCGACAGTTTGCCCGACATCAGCGTATTGGGTATTGCGTCACGCTCGGATGCTTCCCCGCAAACGGCGGCTGAGCCTGCCGCGTCAACGGGCAATCACGAAACTATCCGTTTGCCTGCGGTGTTCGTCGATAACCTGATTGACCGCGTGGTAGGGCTTAATGTCCAGCAAGTGCGCTTGTCGGAACATTTCAACGGCATGGGCATTGATGTTGATGAGCTGATCCGCACGGTTGCCCGCTTACGCCAGCAAGTTCGGGCACTGGAGTTGGAATCTGAAGCGCAAATCCACGACGGGCGCAGTTCCCGTTCTGCCAACAGCGTGGTGCATAGTAGTGGCGGCGAATTTGATGCGCTGGAAATGGATCAGTACGCGGAAATCCAGCGCATTTCCCGTTCATTGGCAGAAAGCCTGAGCGACTTGGTGAACCTTGAGTCCGACCTTTCCAACCAGTTACGCAAGGGCGAGCAATTATTGCAGGAAGACATGCGTACCACCCGCCAGATTCAGCAGGATTTGTTGGATACCCGGCTGGTGGCGCTGACCATGCTGGTTCCACGCTTGCGCCGTTTGACCCGCCAAGTCGCCGCCGAATTGGGCAAACAGGTGACGCTGGAAGTGCAAGGCGAGGAGTGTGAGCTTGACCGCAACCTCTTGCAGCACATGACTGCGCCGCTGGAACACTTGATCCGCAATGCCATTTCCCACGGGATCGAACTGCCGGAAGAGCGCGAGCGCCAAGGCAAACCGCCGACAGGCCGCATTACCCTGAGCGTCAGCCGCGATGATGCGGAAATCGTGATCCGTTTCCGCGACGATGGGCAAGGCTTGGATAGGCAGCAGGTACGCGAACGTGGTTTGGAACTGGGCTTGATTGCTTCCGCTGAAAGCTTGCCGGATAACGAATTGGATCGGCTTATCTTGCGCCCCGGCTTTAGTACCGCAAAAACTATCAGCCAAATCGCTGGGCGCGGCATCGGCATGGATGTTGTGTATTCCGAACTCAAAGCCTTGGGTGGCAGTTTGCAGATCGCGTCGCGGGCGGGACAGGGGGCGGAATTCAGTATGCGCCTGCCGTTTACGCTGATTGTGAACCCGGTACTGCTGGTTGAGGTGGAAGGGCAAGTATTTGCCTTGCCGCTGAGCGGTATCCAAGGTTTGGCGCGGCTGTCGGGGGCAGACCTTCAGAAAGTGTTGGAAACTGAAGGTGAACAACTGGAATTCGCTGGGCAGTTTTACCGGGCACGTCAATTGGCAGAAGTGCTCGGCGCGGGTGGGATGCCGACCTTCCCAGTGGATGAAATGTTCCCGGTGGTATTCTTCAAACTGCATGAGCAAGCGGTGGCATGGGTGATCGGGCACATCCAAGGGCGGCGCGAAGTGGTGTTGCAACCTTTAGGCGTGTTGTTCAAAGATTGCCGCTTGTATTCGGCAGCCACGGTTGCCCCGGATGGCAGCGTTTTCCTTGTGCCGGATATGGCGGAATTGGCACGGCGCGTGGGTGTGGTTGATCAGCCCGTCACGGAAAAAGCGGCGGAAACGGCACTTTCCACCGCAGTCAGCCATACGGGGCCTGCACGCATTTTGGTGGTGGATGATTCTATTACGGTGCGGCGTGTGACTGAAAAATTCCTCAATACCCAAGAATATGCCGTGTCCACAGCCAAAGACGGCATGGATGCCTTGGAGCAAATCGGCGAATTCCTGCCCGATGTGGTGTTGCTGGACATAGAAATGCCGCGCATGGATGGCTTTGAATTGCTGGGGCATCTGCGTCGTGACCCGCAGTGGCAACATTTGCCGGTGGTGATGATCAGTTCCCGTACTGCGCAAAAGCACCGCGAGCACGCCGTGGCTTTGGGGGCAACGGGTTTCCTCGGCAAACCTTACCAGAACGAAATCTTGCTCAGTACCTTGGAAAGCGTGCTGGCAAGTGGGCATGTGAATGATGGGGAGCGCATTTCAGCATGAGTAACGATGTAAAAAACGGGACATTACCCGCGATCAAATGCCTGATCGTGCGTTTGCAAAAAGCGAGCCTGATTTTGCCCTTGAACCTGATGGCGGAGTTGGTGGATGGGGAAACCTTAAGCCCTTCGGCGCATCCGGGGGTGGAGGGCTGGTTGCATTGGCGTAACCGCCAGATTCCGGTGGTGTCACTGGAATCCTTGTGCATGTTGGAGGAAGAAGGCAATGCGGGCGAGGGTAAGTGCCTGATCCTGCACACACTGTCGCCAATGTCTGGCTTGCCGTTCATTGCTTTGCGGGTGCAGGGCAGTTTGAATACGCTGGAAATTCAACCCGATACCTTGCGTGACGACCACAGTGGCAACGAGCAGCGCTGCCCGTATGTGGCGCGGCAAGTACGGGCTTCCCACCTGCTGTGCTTTATCCCCGATATGCCTGCGATTGAAGCGGTGGTTGCGGAAATTTTGCAACTGACCACTGAGCAAGCGCAGCCGGTATCAGATGAGGGTGAGGGATAACAGCAGCAGCAGGATCAGCGACACCGCAAAAGCCGTATTGACGCTGTTGGGCTGGTTCATGTGGCGTTCCATGAACACGGTTTTCTCGGCAGTATTGCGCATCAATTCCAGCCGTGCCTGCACGTTGAGTGTGTCCGGTTTCTCGAAACCGACCATGCCACCTTTCAGGTTGATCAGCGGAACCAGCATATTGATGTTGATGTGTGCTTGGATGGCGTCTTGCGTGGGGCTTTCGTAGTTCACTGCCCATGGGGCGGCGTACTCGAAGGCTTCCAGCAGGAACATTTCGCGCATCTTTTCTTGACTGTTTTTGAGTATTTCGCGGTTGTGTTTGAGTGCTTTTTCTAGATCGTCCAGCGGCATCATTGGCATCGGTGCGGAAATGTGGACGTAATAGTCACGCTCGCGTACCGTTACCTTGATGGTTCCGGCGTAGTTGTTCGGTAATGTAGTTTCTTTTTTGTCAGCCATAGTCGGTACATTCCACGTAGAGTGGTTTTGGATTATTAGTATCTATTCTGATGGCGCTGAGCTGACCGCCCCATACACAGCCCGTATCCAGCGCAATGACCTGATTTTCAGAATAATAACCCAAGGTTGACCAATGTCCAAACAGAACCGTCACGCCCAAGGGCTTTCTGTTTGGATGCAAGAACCACGGAATAAGTTTCATCTTTTTGCTGGCAGTTTGCGCATACTCTCGTGGATGGCCTTTGGCATCGAAGTCCAAGCTGCCGTCGGGACGGCAATAACGCATCCGGGTGAAGGCATTGAGGATGTAACGCTGGCGGTCGATGGTTGGCAGCAGGGCATCCCAAACGTCGGGTTGGTCGCCATACACGAGGGGCAACCAAGTGGCGACCAAGGGGCTGGTAAACATCTGCTCCACTTCACGGGCGCACCGTTGCGCGGTTGCTAAATCCCATTGCGGTGGAATACCGGCATGGCAGAGGGCATAACCGAGCATGGGGTCGGTGTGCATAATCGGGCGTTGGGCAAGCCACTGGATCAGTTCGGGGTAATCCGGTGCTTCCGTCAGCGGTTTGAGGCTTTTGTGCGGTTTGCGTATGCCGTGGAATGCTGCCAACAGGCTGATGTCGTGGTTGCCTAAAACGGCTACTGCTGCGTTACCGAGTGAGCGCACGAAGCGTAAGGTTTCGAGTGAATGTTTACCCCGGTTGACTAAATCGCCTGCTAACCAGAGTGTGTCAGCGGCGGGGTCGAAGCGGAGTTTATCCAGCAGCCGCATGAGGGGTTCGTAGCAGCCTTGTAAGTCGCCGATTGCGTAGGTAGCCATAGTGTCTTTCCAACCTAAGTGAAGGGCTGAAGCTTACAGGATGTGACTTAGTGTGTAATCCTGCGCAAAGCTGTTATTTTATAGGGTATAATTTGCGCAAGCCCCTGTTCGAGTGTTGTTTATGCCTACTGCATCCCGTTTTACCCGAATTGTTATTGCCTGCTTAGGTGTTTTGTTGGTGCTATTCCTGTTTTATGCGGCTCAAGCCGCAGCACGTTCTGCATCGCAGGTGTTGGAGGACTCCATTGTTAAGGTGTATGTCACCCAAGAATCGGTTTCCTCTTCATCACCGTGGAATTCCGATAATATTTCTATTGGCGGTTCTGGTTTTGTCATTGAAGGTAAGCGGATATTGACGAATGCCCATGTGGTGGCTGATGCCATTTTCATGGAAATCCAACAAAACGGGAATCCCAAACGTTATCAGGCAGAGGTGGTGGCTGTGTCTCATGAATTGGACATCGCCATTCTGACGGTAAAGGATAAAACCTTTTTCGATAAGGTGAAGGCATTACCCTTGGGGGATCTGCCCAGTATCCATCAAGATATTATGGTGTCTGGTTATCCGGTGGGTGGTGATAGCTTGAGCACGACCCGTGGTATTGTGTCCCGTATCGAATACCTGACTTATAGTCACAGTGCTTTGCCTTACCAAATGATTCAGGTGGATGCTGCCATTAACGCGGGGAACAGCGGTGGCCCGGCTCTTGCTGACGGCAAGGTGGTTGGGATTGCTACACAGACCAGTACAGAAGGTGAAAGCATCGGTTACATTATCCCGGTCACGTTGATCAAACGCTTCTTGCAGGATATGGCTGACGGTAAATACGATGGCTTTCCTGCCTTATCCGTGAGAACGGAGTATTTGCTTAGTCCAACGTTGAAAAAGAAGTACAAATTACCGGAAGATCAAACGGGTGTGCTGCTGTACCGTGTTTGTGCGAATACCAAAGCAGAAGAAGCCCTGAAGGTGAACGATGTTATTACGCATATTGATGGCCTGCCAATAGGGGATGATGGTACTGCACCGATGGCATCTGGTGGAACCATCGATTTCCTGCACTATGTTGACCTGCATCAAGTGGGAGATACGTTGTCGCTTGATATTGTGAGGGATGGAAAACCGCTTAACGTTAAACTGTTGCTGGATGAAATGGATAAGACCAATTATATCTACGATCAGGCTCCGCGTTATTTTATCTACGGCGGGTTTGTGTTTGTGGCGAAAACATTCGAAATTGGTTGTTTGACCCGTGCAGAGTACGACTTAAGTAAGCATAAAAATAAAAAAGATGATGTCGCCATTGCTCAGGTATTGGCTACTCCCGACAACCAAGGTTTCCATGATATATCAGATACCAGTATCGAAATGGTCAATGGGCAACGGTTTGACACATTTGAAGAATTTTATCGGCTAGTAAAAGCTGGCGATGGACAGTTTATTGAGTTGGAAGATGGTGGGGGCTATCGCTATACGATTGACCGCCTACTGGCTGAGAGCGGGGATAAAGCCTTGCTGGAGAAGTACCGCATCCAGCAAGACCATTCCAAAGATGTCGAGGGTTTCTCAGTCGTTACCGCTCAGGCTCATCAAGAACTGCAAGATATACCAGAACATCAGACCAACGCTGGAGAACAGCGACAGTGACGCAGCAACGTGTTGCTCAGTATGGTATTCATGGATGATGTTGGAGGTGCTGTACAGGACGGATGCCGCTGCAAACACAACCATGATGCCGGAGAACACCAGTCCCAGCGTAAAGCCGAACAGGATGCTGGCAGCAATCACGCCGATGGCAACTAAACCACCGATGTTCAGGATCGGCCCAAGGAATGAGAAGTTCTTACGGGTACTAAACGCGGTGAAAGTGATGCCAGCCGCCAGTAACAGGGTCAGCAGTGCCGCGTGCCCAAGGATGTCGGGGGCATAGCGCAAGGCGATGTAAATCAGCGGCATGAACACAATGGCTTCTGCCACCACAAACAACCCCAAACCTGCATACTGCATTTCCTTGGAAATGGCGGAATGCGCCCAGTTGTTGGCGATGTAGGAAACGCCCATGAACATTCCCATTACGATCAGCCACATCCATTTGCTGCCTTGCAGCAGGTGGACGAAAGATTCCGCAACACCGGACTGGATCAGCAGGCTTTCGACACCGACGAAGGCCATGATAGCGCCACCCAAGTGCAGGTAGGTGCGGCGGATGAAATCAGCGCGTTCAGTTTCGCTGGCATCGGCAACTAATGTGCCGGAATGGATGTCAAGTTGTGCCATGTTTTACTCCTAGAGATAACTTTGGTGAGTTGCTTATTATGATTACATACGTACAGCCATGGGGCTAATTCCCATGCCAGATAAGGTTTGTTGCCATTTGTCCAGCATCTCTTGGCTGGTTGCGGGGCCGAGACGCACCCGGAATACTGTCCCGCCATTGACTTGGGCTGGTTCTATGCGGGCGTTGAGGCCACCCTTTTTCAAACGTCCCTGAAGTGTGCTGGCTTGTGCTTGGGTTTTGTAGGAACCAAGCTGGAAACCATTCACACCTTTAGCTACCGCTGCTAGCGGCTCTTTCTTGTCGGCTGGTTTTTCATCCGTTTTGGCAGTGACTGGCGCTTTGGTGGCTTTGCTATCTTTTGTTGCCCCGGCTGGTGCGGTGGGTTGCACAGCGGTCATCGGCACGTTGACTTCCAACTGTGGCAAAACTGCGTGGTAGCTGAAACCCGGCATTTCTTCTGGGGATGACTGGTTTGCTGGGGCGGTATTCAGGGCTGGATTATTTGCTGGCACACTGCTTTGTGCCACGCCCGCATTCATTACTTGGATAGGCGGTGTGCTTGTCTGTGCGGTGGTGGATGTTGTTGTGCCATTTTTGCCGTTCAAAGCATACAGTGCCAGCCCGACCAGCAGGCCAATGGCAACGCCACCCAACATCCAGCCCATTCCGTATTGGCTGAAAGCGCTGTCGGAGGCCGCTTGTTGTTTAAAGTCTTTAGTCATTGCGGTGATCCCAAATTTCCGGCTTTCCCGGATTATAGCGAAAAGACAGGAAAAATATGCATATTAATAAGTTATGTGGCGAATTTTCAGTGATACATGGAGTTTGTTTTAGCTGAAATCCAGTGGGTCAATGTCGATAGACCAATGTACCGCCGACGCGCCCGGTAATTTTACCCCATCTGTCAGTAAGGTGTGCAAGGCATTATGCAGTGCCGCCCGCTGTTTGCTGCCCAGCAGCAATTGGGCGCGGTAACGGTTGGCGCGTTTTTCCAGCGGAGCGGGAACAGGCCCTAAACGCCGGATGTCTTGTCCGGTGGCGGCTAGCCGTTGGCTGATGTGTTCCAGTAATTGCAGGGCTTTTTCCATGCTGTTGGCGCTGGCTCGCAGCAGGGCTTGGTAGCCATAGGGCGGAAAATCCCAACGTTTGCGGTCTTCCAGCAGTTGGCGGGCAAAGGCGGTGTAACCTTGCCCAATCAGTTGGTGCAGCAAGGGGTGTTCCGGCTGGCTAGTTTGCAGGATGACGTGCCCCGGTTTTTCTGCCCGCCCAGCGCGGCCTGCTACCTGTACCAGCAATTGCCCAAGGCGTTCCATAGCGCGGTAATCGGTGCTGAGCAGCGATTGGTCAATATCCACGATGACGACTAAGGTGAGGTTGGGGAAGTCATGCCCTTTCGCCAGCATTTGCGTCCCGACCAGAATCAATGGCTCGTTGGTGCGCACGGTGGTGAGCTTTTCTTCCAATTCCCCTTTGCGGCTGGTGCTGTCGCGGTCAATGCGCACCACCAGCGCATCCGTGAAGAGGGTTTGCAAAACCAGTTCCAAGCGTTCTGTGCCTTGCCCTTGGGTGGTGAGCTGGGGATTTTTGCAGTTGGGGCAATGGCTGGGGGTGGGGTGTTCGACCCCGCAATGGTGGCAAACCAGTTTATTGCGGCGGGCGTGCCACGTCATGTTGACGCTGCAATGGTGGCAACTGGCTTGCCAACCGCAAGAAGGACAATACAGCGCTGGGGCAAACCCACGGCGATTGAGGAACACCATCGCCTGTTCGCCGCGTGCCAATGTTTGGCGGATGGCTTGCAGGCTAGCAGGTGTCAGCCCGGCTTGCAGGTCAAACGGGCGCGTGTCTTGCAATTGCAAGGCAGGTGGACGCGCACTGCCGGGGCGTTGGTCGAGGCGGTGATAGTGGTAGCGCCCTGCTTGCACATTATAAAGCGATTCCAGCGAGGGGGTGGCACTGCCGAGCAGCACCGGGATGTCGAGCATCCGGGCGCGTTTGATGGCAAGGTCACGCCCGTGGTAGCGGAAGGCTTCCTGCTGTTTCAGCGAGGCATCGTGTTCCTCATCAATAATGATCAGGCCGAGCTGTGGGGCAGGGGTGAAAATGGCGGAACGTGTGCCAATGATGATCCGCGCTTGCCCGCTGCGTGCCTGTAGCCATGCTTTGAGGCGTTCCCCGTCGTTCATACCGGAATGCAGGCAAACGATAGCAGTGTCCGCAAAGAAATGGGTGAAACGCGCTTGCAACTGCGGGGTCAGGCCGATTTCTGGCACGATCACCAGCGCTTGTTTGCCTGTTGCCAATAATGGCTCGATCAGGCGTAGGTAGATTTCGGTTTTGCCGCTGCCAGTGATGCCGTGTAAGAGCACAGGGCGCGGGGAGGGTTTTGCATTCCATTGTTGGATGGCGGTTAGGCAATGTTGCTGTTCGGGGGTGAGTGATAATCCGTGCTTGGGGGAATCGCTTGCGGGGCAAGCTCCTACCGGGGGGGCTGATTTGAGCAGCTTTTGCATCCGGCTGGTAAGGGGCTTAGCTTTGCGTAAGGTTACGGGCAGCGCGGCAAAAATCGCCTCACCGACGGGGTAGTGGTAGTAATTCGCTGCCCATTGCAGCAATTCCAGCAAGTGCGGGTCAGGCAGGGCGATGTCGTCCAACACTGCCAGCAGTGGTTTCAGGGTAAAACCGTTGTCGGTATCGTCAGCTTGGGTTTCCGTGCCCAACACCAGCCCGACGCTATGCTGCTTCCCCAAAGGGACAGTAACACGCCCGCCAAGCACAGGTTGCTGGCCTTCCTCGACGGTGTAACTCAGCAGGGTGTGTAAGGGGCGGGGAATAGCGACGTGTACGATGTTGCGGGTCTGGTTCATGCGTCAAGTTTAACGGAATTGCCCATGCCCTGCTGTACGAGTTTTACCGGGTTTTTGAGGCGTAACCTTGGAAAAGGCGGCAACTGCTTGTTTCTGTGAGGGGTTGTGGGGTTATTCACAATATCTGTGGATAACTCTGTGGAAGAACTGCGGACATCTGCTTCTGAGCCTTGCCAGATAAGCCTTTTTCCACTTTGGTTAAAAAATAAACAACACATTTTTCGTTATTGAATTCAATAAGATAGATTATTGTTCGGTTCTTTTCTTGACAAGTATGATGGGATTATGAATTGCTGATTAATGTGTGGACAACTCGTAAAAAAGCCCAGATAAACCGGGCTTTTTAGGCGATTGTCAAGCCTTGGATGGCAGTTAGTTAGGGCATATTGTATGCACCCGCTTGGCTATGCCTGAAACCGCATCGACAAATCCACCGCCCGTACATGCTTGGTAATACTGCCCACCGAAACGAAATCCACCCCCGTTTCCGCAATCGCTGCGATGGTTTCAGGGCTAACTCCACCGGATGCTTCCAACGGAATTTTGCCCGCTGTTACCCGCACGGCTTCGCGCATTGTGTCCAGATCGTATTCGTCCAGCATAATGATGTCGGCCACCGCTGCGGTGGCTTCCGCCAATTCCTGCAAGTTTTCGGTTTCCACCTCAACCAGAATACCGGGGTGTAACTGACGTGCTTGCTGGATGGCTGCCGTAATCGACCCCGCCGCCATGATGTGGTTTTCCTTGATTAGCACGCGGTCGTAGAGGCCGATGCGGTGATTGCTGCCGCCACCACACAACACTGCGTATTTCTGTGCAGTGCGTAAACCGGGCAAGGTTTTGCGCGTATCCAGAATCCGGCATTGCGTGTGCGCCACCAAATCTACATAACGGCGTGTAGCGGTGGCGGTGGCTGACAGGGTTTGCAGGAAATTCAGCGCCGCCCGTTCCCCGCTCAAGATCGAACGTGCACTGCCGCGCAAGGTACACAGCAGGGCATTGCCTTCCACCTTATCGCCATCCTGATACTGCCATTCAATCTGCACAGAGGGGTCAAGTTGGTGAAACACTTCATTAAACCACGCCACCCCGCACAAGGTAGCGGCTTCGCGGGAAATGACTGTTGCTGTCGCTTGTTTATCGGCAGGAATCAGCCCTGCGGTGACATCACCCGTGCCAATATCTTCCGCCAAGGCGCGGGCAACGGTTGTTTGAATATCGTTTGGTAAGTTCATTTTTCTCACGCCCTAAAAATAAAAATGGGAGGCTGTTACACCTCCCATCAACTTGCCCCTGACTCCTCGTCAGTTCATTAGATACGGGTAATGCCCATCATCTTTAAAATGGACTTTTCGTAGAACGGTTCGGAACTGCCTTTCTTCATCTTACGGATGAAGTATTTCTCGAACGCGATCTTCGCCATGTGTACCCATTTGCCTTTCTTGAACCAAGCCACGTTACGTGGTGGGATTTGTGGCAGTGCCACGAATGCCGCACCTGTGTCGCCCATGTCCGCCAAGCAGATAGCGTTCCATGTGCCGGTAGTGGATGGTTCTTTACCATTCAGTTCGTCAGCGATGTTGTGAACCAGTGACGTAACCATGGATTCGATCATGTAGCCTGTTTTCGGCGCACCTGTTGGTACAGGGGTGGCTTCAACTGGCGGGATGGCGATACAAACACCAGCCGCATAGATGTTTTTGTATTTCGGGTTGCGGTGCAGTTCGTCAACGATAACGAAACCACGTGGGTTGCACAGACCTTCAACAGCAGCAACAGCATCCACACCTTTGAACGCTGGCAGCATCATGGCGAAATCGAACGCGATTTCGTGTTCTTTTTCCACTTCGCCTTTGCTGGTCAGTTCGGTGACGAACATCTTACCTGCTTCAACCTTGGTGGTTTTGGCATTGGTAATCCATTGCATGTGGTGGTTGCGCAGTTCGGATTCCAACATACCTTTGGAGTCACCCACGCCACCCAGACCCAAGTGACCGATGTACGGTTCGGAAGACACGTAAGTCATCTTGAATTTGTTGCGCACACCGCGTTTACGCATGTCGGCGTCAACGATGAAAGCGAATTCGTAAGCAGGACCGAAGCAGCTAGCAAATGGCATTGCCCCAACGATGATGTGACCGGAACCTTTTTCCAGCAATTTCTGGTAGTTGCCATAAGCGATTTCAGCATGGCCTACGTCACAGACGGAGTTCGTGTGACCACCGTGCGGGCCAGCGCCTTCCACTTCTTGGAAGAACAGTTTCGGGCCAGTGGCAATAACGAGGTAGTCGTATTTGACTTCTTGACCGTTGTCCAAGTGCAGGGTGCTGCCTGCGGCGTCAATTTTGTCGCAACGCGCGGCGATGAAATTGATGCCTTTCTTGTTCAGGTATTTTTCAATCGGGAAAGTAATGTCAGCGCGAGTACGCCAACCCACTGCAACCCACGGATTCGATGGTACAAACTGAAAATAGTCACGTTCATTGATAACGGTGACTTCATGCCCTTTACCGAGCATTTCTTTCATTTCGTATGCGGCGGGCATTCCTCCGGTCCCGGCACCCAGAATTACAACATGAGCCATTAGCGCGAACTCCTAACTAAAAGTTTTAAACGTGTGGTTTGCTTTTTCTTGACTAAAGCATTTTGAACGACCTCTCCCAATTACCTTGCATCACACCACAAATTGCCTCAATCGTCAATCTTCGCCTTGTTTATCAATAAATTAGAGTTTTCTAATATATCTTCGGAGTGGTATGCTTCAAGCTGGTAACATAATATGACGGCGTATGAAAAAAATCGAATCTTGGCTGGTTGGCGGTGCGGTGCGTGACCGTCTTTTGGGCATTCCCTTAAAAGACCGTGACTGGGTAGTGACTGGCGCAACACCAGAAAACCTATTACAACAAGGCTTTAAACCCGTGGGCAGCGACTTTCCTGTGTTCCTGCACCCCCAAACGGGTGAGGAATACGCCTTGGCACGCACGGAACGCAAAACCGCCAAGGGCTACCACGGCTTCCAGTTCCACGCCGCGCCGGATGTTACGCTGGCAGAAGACCTTGCCCGCCGCGACCTGACCATCAATGCGATGGCGCAAGACGAAAACGGTAATCTCATCGACCCCTACGGCGGTCAAAGCGACTTACAGGACAGGTTATTACGCCATGTTTCCCCCGCATTTGCCGAAGACCCGGTGCGTATCCTGCGTGTGGCGCGTTTTGCTGCCCGCTTTGCTCCGCTCGGTTTTCGGGTGGCGGATGAAACCCAACATTTGATGCAAACCATGGTCGCGGCGGGTGAAGTTGATGCCCTCGTTCCTGAACGGGTCTGGCAGGAAACCGTGCGGGCGCTGGCTGAACCCGCTCCTGAACGTTTCTTTGAAGTCTTGCGCGAATGTGGCGCGTTGAAAGTGCTGTTCCCCGAAATCGACCGGCTGTTTGGCGTGCCCCAGCCTAGCCAACATCACCCGGAAATTGATTGCGGCATCCACACGTTGTTGGTGTTGCGCCAAGCGGTGCTGTTAAGTGACGCGCCGGAAGTGCGTTTCGCCGCCCTGACCCACGACCTTGGCAAGGGCTTAACACCTGCCGAGATACTCCCCAGCCATCATGGGCATGAAGCGCTGAGCCGCCAATTGGTGACGCAATTGTGTGAACGCCTGAAAATTCCCACCCGTTTCCGCGAACTGGCGGAACACGTAGCGGAACAACACGGTCGTATCCATAAAGCGTTGGAGTTACGCCCCCAGACTTTTTTGAATGTGCTGGAATCCACCGATGCTTTCCGCAAGCCGGAACGTTTTGCCCAGATACTATTGGCGTGCGAGGCCGATGCACGTGGGCGGTTGGGCTTTGAGGACAGGGTTTACCCGCAGGCTGATATTTTCCGGCAAATGCTCGCTGCCTGCCAGCAAGTGGATGTCAAAGCCGTGGTACAAGCGGGCTTTCAGGGCGTGCAAATCCGTGAACAGCTCCATAGCCGCCGAGTTCACGCCATCCGTGAAATGCAACGCCATCTTGATATTGGCGGCGAGTAGCCGCATATTGAGCTTGTAAGGGTAACGAATAGATTATTTGATTGAGAGGGTTGATCATGACTACTGACGAAAAAATTGCCTCCTTTGGCTTGGGTCAGGTTATTCATCACCGCCTGTTTAACTATCGTGGCGTTATTTTTGACGTGGATGCGGCGTTTCAGGGAACTGATGAATGGTTCCAGAAAAATGTAAGCGTCGGTAATCCGAGCAAAGATGAGCCGTGGTATCACGTGTTGATTGACCAAGATGGGCGTGTGGCTTACGTGGCTGAACGCAATCTGGAAGCTGATAAATCTGTGGAGCCGGTCGAACATCCGTTAATTGAAAACTTTTTCACTGGGTTCAATGGCGACCACTACCAAGTACGGCAGACGCTGAACTGATGGACTGGAATTTACTTGCCGGTTCTGAATACCTTGCCGCGTTTCTGGTGGGGCTGTTGGGCGGTGTGCATTGTTTGGGCATGTGCGGTGGCATTGTGAGCGCCCTGACGTTCAGCCTTCCCCCGGCACAACGCAACAATGTCGGCAGTTTGCTGCCTATGTTGCTGGCCTATAACACAGGGCGCATCGGGGGTTACATGCTCGCGGGCGGCTTAGTCGGTGGGCTGGGTGCGGCGTTTCTCGCATTGGGTGGGGTGGAAAACTTCCGCCATTTCCTGCAAATCTTTGCCGCATTGTTCATGGTGGCCTTGGGGCTGTATCTGGCAGGCATCTGGCAAGGGGTTGCGAAAGTCGAAAATGCCGGGCGGGTATTGTGGCGGCGCATCGAACCGCTGGGGCGGCGTTTCATGCCGGTCGATTCCCCCGCGAAAGCCCTGCCGCTAGGATTTGTATGGGGCTGGTTGCCGTGTGGCTTGGTTTACAGCGTACTGATCTGGACATTATCGGCGGGTAGTGTTGCCAAAGGTGCATTGCTGATGCTGGCGTTTGGCTTGGGGACGCTGCCCAACCTGTTATTGATGGGGGCAGCAGCGGCGCGGTTGGCGCGTTTCACCCGCAACCCAACGGTTAAACAGGTGGCTGGCCTGTTGGTGGTGGCCTTGGGATTGTTGCTGCTGTGGCGGGCGTTCGCCGGGATTTAAGCCAGCAATTCCGCCAGCCATAAACGGATACGTAAGCCCCAGCCTGATGATATTCCTACCTCGCTGAAACTGATTTTCCCGTTTTTGTCGATGATGTAATTGGCAGGTACGCCATGTACACCGTACTGTTGGGCTAGTTTCCCATCGGCATCGACAATCGTTACCCAATCCGTAATCTGCTTGCGAGCCATGTAATGGGGAATGTCTTCCTCCCCATCCGGCGGGAATGCGACGGTGATCACCGCATGGTCTTTGGCAATGGCTGAAATGGCCCCCTGCTCCATTGCGCACATCGGACACCAATCAGCCCAGAAGTGCAGCAACACAGGCTTGCCCCGGTATGCCTGAAGGTGGATGCTTGTCCCATTTGTCGCTATGCGCTCAAAATCTGGCGCATCGCCATCCAACATCCCACGGTGTTGCCACGCACGGAGGCCGAAAATGATGACGGCAAAAACCGCTAACTCAAGCAACCAACGTACCCAACGCCGCTGCTTTGTCGGTTCTGTGTTCCCCAATATGTATTTTTTCATACGGCTTGTAGTTTCCCTCCCATTGGAAACATCATAACATGGAAGCCTTCATCCATTAACACTGCGACTATTTGCCGTAAAAGACAGCCACACCATGTTACAACGAAAAAATAGCTTCCTGCACTTTTACCGACGTATCCTAACCCTGTTGTTCACCTGTGCCGTGCTCGCAGGCGCTGCCCAAGCTGCCAGCGAACCAGAATGGCATAAAGTAGCCTATAAAACCCAAGCCAAACCGTCGCTGAAAAATTTGGCAAACAAACAGTACGAACTGTTCCGCTTCTTTCTGGACAACTCACTGCAAGGGGCGGGCAAAAAAGACTTCCTGCATGTCGCCAAACAAGTCAAAAACAACATCACGTGGCGCGACGAACACGGCAAAAATGCTTACAACGAAGCCTTCCGCCGTTCCTACAGCTTTGTGCAATCTACCGACCTCAAAGGGATGCCCGACACCATCTTGCTAATCCCCTACATCGAATCCCAATGGCATGGCAAAAAAGGCGAAAAGTCAGGCGATTACGGCTACTGGCAGCTCATCCCGGAAGTTATCAAAGAAATCCAAACGCTGGATTACGTTCCCGTAAGTGTACGCGAAACCGACATCGACACACTGCGGGAAAACGCCACGCTCAGCACCGAAGCCGCGCAAGTCCATTTGCACCGTTACCATTTCTATTTCGCCAATGTCGCCAAATTTTCAGAAAGCGATGCGTGGCTGCTGACTTTTACCTCGTTTAACTGGGGGGCGGGTAACGTCAAACGCATGATTGCCGATTTGCAAGCGGACGGCATTGAAGCGAACTTTTCCAACTTTTACCACCGCCTGTATGCCACTCACAAAATCAGGCCGGACGATAAATCACTGGAAGCGGCAGTGGAATACGTGCCGAGTTTGTGGAATATCGCTCAGTTGATTAATAGCGCAAATTAAGCGGCATTAGGCACAAGGCGGAGTTGCCACCGTCACATTACCGCTCAAGAAAAAGTCCTTGGGTGCGTCCAAATCAAAACGCAGTTTGCCGATGGAACAAGTGTCATACAGGATTTCCAGTGCCAAGCGGGTATTCTTGATGATCTGGTTTACCTGCCCGTTGTCCAGCGGGAAATTGTCGCGGATGTATTGCAAACTTGCCCCGCCCGCCTGCAAATCTTGGTTCAATTGCAGCAAACGGGTGTAAGTATCGGCGCTGAAATGGCGCAGTTTCTGCAACATCCCGGTCTTTTTGGCGAAGTTGGCGTATTCGACGCGCCCACCAGCATCATTGTCATTGAGGAAGGTGCGCTGTAACAGTACCGGCGAGAATGCGGCAATTTCGGCGGGTGGTTTAATGCTGCCCATATCCCGGCGGCTGTTTTTGCTTTTCTCGTCTTGCGATTGCACCTTGCCGCCTTCAACCCAATACCATTGCCATTGGTAATCAATGTTGCCGATGCGGTCTTGCTGGCTGAAGATGAAATCCAACAGCACGATTTCCGTCAATTCCTTCATCCAGTACATCATCTGGAAGGCGGAGGCATCTACAGTGTCTCTTTTGACCTTGGCATCTTTGAACGCCAGCTTTTTACCGGCATCAATCGCCTGCAACAGCGGCATATCCAAACTCAGGGCGGCGTAAGGCGCGGTACGTTGGAACTCTTCGTTCTGCACGGTTCCCCAACTGGAGCGCACCCCGTTGATTTCCATCCCATAGCGCGTGCCTTTGCCTTTCAGCAAACTGCCATAGATTTTCTTGCCATCACGGGTAAACAGGCTTGCCGCCGCTGAAAAACCTGCGGGATTCTGTTCCGCCGCCGCCAAATGTTGCCACCCCGCCGCAATCATACCGGATGTGGCTTGCGCTTTGCCCCGGCGGGTGACGCGCTGGTAATGCGCAGTGCGATCCATTTCCCGGTATACCGCCACGGGCACTTTGACCGAAGTGTCGAAATAGCGTGAGAAGTGGTAATACAGCAGCGAGGCCATTGAGAATGTGCCGCTGGTATTGTTTTGGTTCATGGTCTGCTTGAATACAGCCACTTTATCGACGGTCGAGGGCACGGCTTTGCCTTTACACTGGCTTTCATAGGCTGCTTGCGATTGCCCAGTACGGCTGATGTCACGCACCATTGTGCCGGGGCTGGTGCTCCAGGTTTTTGGGCATAGCGCGATGTGTTCGGCGTAAAAATCAATTTGGGCGAGTTCTTCCTCTTTCGCCTTATCCTTGCGGGTATAAACGCCATCGGGCATCTCGGGCAGGGCAATACAGCTCTCGGTGACGCCGTTGGGCGAATGGAAGTCGTGGGTGGTTCCTTGTGGCATGTCCGTTCCTCCTGATTAATGTTATTAGGGGCAAGACTGCATACACAGCCTTGCCCTGTCCTGCTATTTTAGTCTGGTGGTACGGAAGATGCGGTAAACGGCGAATATTCGGTCTTCTAAGCGGCGAGCGTTGGACTACCTTGTGGGCAGTGGATGACCCGCGCAAACGCAGCACCTTCCGGCAATGTTTGTGCCGTGACCCAAATTTGGCTGACCGCCCCTTGGCTGGTTTCCTGCAAGCTTTGTAGGGTGCTGGTGGTGCGCTCAGGGTCGAAAAAGGCAAACGGCTCGTCAAGGAACAGCAATTGCGTGGCGGTTTGGGTGTTATCTGCCAGCGCATTGGCAATCGCCACCCGCATTGCCAGCGCAATCTGGCGTTGGGTTCCAGCGGAAATTTCGTTGAAATCCAAGTAATCGCCTTTCTTTTCCGACAACACTTTGAGGCTGAAGTCGGGCATCAGTTCGAGTGATTCGTAATGCCCGTGGGTGAAGCGCTTGAGCAGTTCCCCACAACGTTGGCGCACCAGTTGGTTGAAGCGCCCGATGGAATGCCCCGCATTGCGTTGCAGCAGGTCGATGGCGGTGTCGAAAATAACCCGGTCGCGGCGGATGTATTCCAGTGCTTCTTCCTGTTGGTCGAGGCTGGCTTGCATCCGTGTGCGTTGGTTCAGTTGGTCGTGTTCCCGGTCGATGTCGCTGTGCAGGGAACGCAGGTATTTGCCAAACTCGCGGTTGCGGTTTTCCATGCTGACATTCAGCGCATCGGCGGCACTTTGGACGTTACTGGGGTGGATTTCATAACGTTCGGCGGATTTCGCCCATTCCGGGAGTACCGCAATGTCGGCGTGGTCACTGCTGTGGGTAGGGATGTCGGTCTGCGTTTGTAAGAGGTAATACGCGGCGCTTGTGCCTTCCAATTGCTCGTTGGCGGGAGTATTGGTGATGTGGAAACCTTCCCGCAGGGTGTTGGCAAGGTTGCTGGCCTGCTGGCGTAACGGGCGCATCCGGCGGATGTCGAGATACCAGCCGTAAAGCAGCAATGCGGCACTGATTAGGGCAGTGATAGCAGCCACCCGAATAGCAGTCCTGCCGAGCGTGTCACGCAAGCCGCTATCGAGGCTTGCCAGCCAATGGCTACTGGCTGGCGGGGCGAATAGGAGGAATACCCCAGCCAGTAATGCCAGTACGAACACCAGCAGGCTTACTTTTGTCCAGATGCCCATGCGTTCCACGTGCTGTTTCAGTACTAGGAAAAGCTCATGGTTCTCGGGATAGCGTTCGGCTTCTTTATCCACCCGTTGCGCCAGTTGCAGGAAATATTGCTGGCGTTCTTCCAGTGCGGAACCCACGGTTTCCAATTCTGGCAAGCGTGCGTCATCAATCTGTTGCGCGTTCAGGGCTGCTTGGCTTTCCTTGCGGCGGGCATTCATGCCCTCGATGGTTTGGATGCGCTCGCGGTTTTCGCTTTGCAGTTGCTCGTTCAGGTGGGCATATTCTTTTAAGCCTGCCACCGAGCGCAGGTTATCGGTATCGCTTTGGGCGCTCTGGGCGTTTTGTTGGTTCCAGTAAAAGGCTTGGATAAAGGCTTTGTGGTTGTAACCGAGCAGGGATTTGAGCTGTTTTTCCACCGCTTCGGGGGTGTCGGCGAGGGTGGAGCCTTCTTCCGTCGAAAACAGGGTTGCCATCACGTCGCCACTTTGGTTAATGGAACGGATCAGGCGGTATTCAAAGCCCCGGTGTTGTAATTTCAGGGTAACGCTGGCTTGTGGGGTTCCCCAGCGGATCAGTTTGGTGGCTTCATCTGCGCCGAATTGCTCGGTACAGCCGAACAGAGCGAATTGGATGGCATCCCCAATGCTGCTTTTGCCCGATTCATTGCCGCCGGTGACGGCGACTAGCCCGCGCTCCGGCAGGTTGTCCAGTTGCAAATGTTCGTATTTGCGGAAATCTTTGGCGAGGAGTGCAGTAATGATCATGCCGATGGCTCCGTATGGCGGGTGGCTTCCAGCCGCGCAATAACCAAGCTTACGGCGTCAGCATACACCTGTGGGTCGAAACCATCCGCATTGGCATGGGCGGGGAAGTCTTGCAGGCAAAAATCCGCAAAACGCCGTGCGACCGCCGTTTTTAATTGCTCTGGTCGTAGGCTCTGGAGGAAATCTGGTGTTGATTTTGACGACATAACTGTCCTCTACATAAATATTTCCCTATAACTATATGCGAAGAAGCGCAATTTTGCAGGTTGGGAAGTGTTACAGCTTGAAAGAAACCAACATCGCCAGCACAAACGCCACGAGGTAAACCCACGGGAAGGCGATCAAGTACGTGACGAGTTGCGCCGCGCCCTGTGCAGAAGCCCACCACGCGCCAATGCCTGAAATGGCAAACGCAACCGGAACCCCCATTGCCGCGACCAAGAGCGCACCTGCCCACGGCACTTTCATATTGGCGATGCTGATGACGCTGCCCATTGCGAAGAATGCCCCCAACACGACACCTGCTACGCTTACCGCCGTATTAACCCACAGAGTTACAGACATGCAGATACCTCGCGTTTATGTTTAGGGATAGTGCCATGACTGTAGCACGCGCTGTAACCGCCTGCGCCAGTAATCGCTTAAATAGATCGTAACGTTAGAAACAATCCGCTTTGAAATGTATGAGCAGATGCTTATACTGCGCCACATTCGATCAATTCAAGGAGAAAACCATGTTCCCGAATAAAGAAGGCCAACGCATCCCTAGCGTTACATTCCACACCCGCCAAAACAACGAATGGGTTGATGTGCAAAGTGATGCGCTGTTTGCGGGCAAAACCGTGATCGTGTTCTCACTGCCGGGCGCATTTACCCCGACCTGCTCTTCCACCCACGTACCGCGTTACAACCAGTTGGCAGATACGTTCAAGAAACTCGGCGTGGATGAAATCATCTGCATGTCCGTCAACGATACCTTCGTGATGAACGAGTGGAAAATTGACCAGAAAGCCGACAAAGTGACTTTCATCCCAGACGGCAACGGCGAATTCACCGATGCGATGGGCTTGCTGGTGGACAAAGATGACATCGGTTTCGGCAAGCGTTCATGGCGTTATTCCATGCTGGTGAAAGACGGCGTGGTCGAGAAAATGTTCATCGAGCCAAACAAACCGGGCGACCCGTTTGAAGTTTCCGACGCTGATACCATGCTGGCTTACATTTCACCAGAAACCAAAGCGCCGTTGGATGTGGTGGTATTCACCCGCCCCGGTTGCCCGTTCTGCGCCCGCGCTAAAGGCATGTTGAAAGACGCTGAAATTGGTTTCGACGAATTGGTGTTGAACCAAGATTACACCAACCGCAGTTTGCGTGCGGTCGCAGGCGTTGATATGGTTCCGCAGGTATTCATCAACGGTGAGCGCATCGGCGGGTCAAGTGATCTGGAAGCGTGGTTGACGGCAAGATAACCCCTCACCCCCTAGCCCCCTCTCCCTCAAGGGGCGAGGGGGAACAAGAGGGAAAGCACAACAATGGTTTCTTCATCTTTAGCCCCTCTCCCCTTGAGGGAGAGGGGTTGGGGTGAGGGGTACAAACAAGGAGCAAAGCATGAGCCAACATTACGATTTAATCGCCATCGGCGCGGGCAGCGGTGGTTTGTCAGTGGTCGAAAAGGCCGCGAAGCACGGTGCGAAGTGCGCTGTCGTGGAAGTCAATGATGACCTCGGCGGTACGTGCGTTAACCGGGGCTGCGTTCCCAAAAAGGTGATGTGGTTTGCCGCTAATTTGGCTCATGCCCAATACGAAGCCCAAGATTACGGCTTCGCCACAACCCCCGGCAAATTGGACTGGGGCAAGCTGGTCAGCAAGCGCGATAACATGATCGGCGGGATTACTGACTGGTACATGGATAGTTTTTTGGCTGAAGCGGGCATTGACCTGATCCAAGGCCATGCCCGTTTCGTCGATGCCAAAACGCTGAATGTTGATGGCGAAACTTACACGGCTGACCACATCGTGATTTCCACGGGTGGTCGCCCGATTGTGCCAACCGATATTCCGGGGGCAGAACATGGTATCACCTCCGACGGCTTTTTCGAGCTGGACGAACAGCCTGCGAAAGTCGCGGTCGTGGGTGGCGGTTACATCGCGCTGGAATTGGCGGGTGTGCTGAATGCACTGGGTTCAGAAACGCACATGTTGCACCAAGGTTTCCCGGTGCTGATCGGTTTCGACAACCTGATGCGGAAAACCCTGCGCACCCAGATGGAACACGACGGCGTGCAGTTCAACGACACGGGCAAGATTGCCAGCGTCGAAAAGCAGGCTGACGGTAAATTGAGCGTCCATTACGCCGACGGCAGCACGCTGGAAGGCTTGGATCAGTTGTTGTGGGCGATTGGGCGCAAGACCAATACCGACGACATTGGGCTGGAAAACATTGGTCTGGAACTCGCCCCCGGTGGTTTCATCGACGTGAACGACTGTCAGGAAACCAGCGTTCCCGGTGTCTACGCGATTGGCGACATCATCAATAAGCGCGGCGTGCAACTGACTCCGGTAGCGATTGCGGCAGGTCGTCGTCTCGGCGACCGTTTGTTCGGTGGCATGAAAGACCGCAAGCTGGATTACAGCCTGATTCCCACCGTGATGTTCACGCATCCGCCGATTGGCACGATTGGTTTGTCGGAAGAAGCGGCTCGGGAGCAATACGGCGACACGGTGAAGGTGTACAGCACTGAATTCACCCCGATGTATTATTCCTTCGTCAAGCACAAGGCCAAAACCGCGATGAAGCTGGTCGTGGTCGGTGCGGAAGAAAAGATCGTCGGTTGCCACGCCATCGGTTTGGGTGTGGATGAGATGATGCAGGGCTTTGCGGTTGCTATCCGTATGGGGGCGACTAAGCAGGACTTTGATGACACTATCGCCATTCATCCCGTCAGTGCCGAAGAAATGGTCACAATGAAATAATCCTGTGGGGCGGAAGATTTTTCGCCCCTACTTCCGTAGCAAACTTACGCCAATCAGCACCAATACCATCCCCGCCAAATGAAACCAGCCAAACGGTTCACCCAGTATCAGCACCGCCAAGCCAATGGTGAAAACGGGGCCAATTGTGCCGACAATACTGGTTTTCGCCGTTCCAATCCGTGCAATGGCCTCGCTGACCATAAAGCTTGGAATTAAGGTGCTAAACACCGCGAGCAACACCCCGTAGCCCCACACGGGTGAGGGCAGGCGGGCTAACGTTTCCAGCGAATGTGTCGCGGCAAAATGCACGAACACACATACCGTCGAAACCAACATGGCTATGCTGGTGAACAACAAACTGCCCAATTTTCCAATCAGCCGTTTGCTGAACACTACGTAACAGGAAAACGTCAACGCCGCAGCCGCCACCAAGATTACGCCAAGGTACACATTGCTGCCGCTCAAGGTCGCTTCGTGTGAATACAGCACCATCACGCCGCTGTAGGTCAACACTAACGCCAGCACGATTTGCTGGGTGATTTTCTCGCGCAAGAACACCCAGCCCAGCAATGTGGTCATAATGGGGTAGGTATACAGCGTTAAACGTTCAAGTTGCGCGGAAATGTGCTGCAAACCCTCCATGTCCAGCCACGAAGCGAGGTAATAGCCCATGAAACCCAGTATTGCCAAGGCCAACCATTCCCGTGGCAAAGGTAAAACCGTGTCCGGTTGGCGCAGTAACCAAACCAGCATTGCCAGATAAAACGGCAACGCGAGTAACATCCGCAGCGTCAGCAAGGTGGTGGTATCGACCCCGTGGGCGTAAGCCAGTTTGATGAAAATGGACTTGAGCGCAAATAGTGCCGTGCCACCGATGGCGAATAATAAGCCGGTGTGTAAGGCTTGCTTGGTCGTGTTTTCCCGCATGAAAATATTTTCCCCCACTCTTTTGATTTTCTGGATAAGCTCTATAGTGCAATGTGATCAGAAAAGGACGACTTATCATGACAGCGATAGCAGACAGAGTTTATACCGCCGCGCAAATACGTGAGTTGGAACGGGTAGCTTTTCAGGAATGCGGGGTTGTCAGTTCCGGGCTGATGGCGCAGGCGGGGCAAGTGGTTTTTGATGCCATACGCGAAAAGTGGCCGGAGGCGCGTTCCGTGTGTGTCGTTTGTGGCGGCGGGAATAATGCAGGCGATGGTTATGTGGTGGCGAAACTGGCCTTGCAGGCGGGTTGGCAAGTCACGGTGCTGGGCTTGGGCGATGTGTTGCGGCTGGGGGATGATGCGCGACGAGCCTACAGTGATTTTCAGGCCGCTGGTGGGCGTGCATTACCCTTCGATGGCGTTGTGCCCATAGCGGATGTGATGGTCGATGCGCTCTTCGGTATCGGTTTGGATCGTGATCTGGAAGGGGTGTATGCCGCACTGGTCGCGCAACTTAACCAGCAAGCCTCACCCGTGGTGGCGGTGGATATTCCATCGGGTTTGCACGCTGACACGGGCAAACCGTGCGGTAGTGCGGTCAAAGCGGCGTTGACGGTCACTTTCATCGGGCTGAAAGCCGGTTTGTTGACGGGAAGCGCCCGCGATTATTGCGGTGAAATCCGTCTCGCACGGCTGGATGTGCCGGATGCAGCCTATGCGCAAGTTCCCACCGACATGCATTGCCTTGGTTTGCATACCCTGCAAGCGCATTTGCCGCCCCGCAGCCGTCTGGCGCACAAGGGGCATTACGGGCACACGTTGTTGATTGGCGGGGCGCAAGGCATGAGCGGCGCAATCCGTTTGGCGGGGGAAGCCGCATTGCGCGTCGGTAGCGGGCTGGTTTCGATTGCCACGCACCAAGAACATGCGCCCACCCTCAACTTGATGCGCCCGGAATTGATGGTCTACGCAGTGGAATCCCCCGTGCATTTACGCCCCTTGCTGCAAAAAATGGATGCGCTCGGTATTGGCCCCGGCATGGGGCAAACCGCGTGGTCGCGCGGCTTACTGACGATGGTGCAAACCGCTGACTTGCCTAAGGTGGTGGATGCGGATGCGCTCAACCTATTGGCGCAAACCCGTGGCAAACGCGATGACTGGGTGCTGACACCACATCCGGGTGAAGCTGCCCGCTTGCTGGGCTGTGAGGTCAGCGAGGTGGAACAGGATCGGGTTGCCGCTGCCCGTCGCTTACAACGCGATTACGGCGGTGTCATCGTGCTCAAAGGCGCCGGAACGGTGGTCGCTTCCGCCACATCGGTAGCACTGTGTCCGGCAGGCAACCCCGGTATGGCATCGGGCGGTATGGGTGATGTGCTGACTGGAATCATTGCAGGCTTGCTGGCACAAGGGCTAGGATTGGCAGCGGCTGCCGAAACGGGAGTTTACGCCCACGCACGGGCAGCCGATCAGGCGGCAGAACGCGGCGAACGCGGGCTGCTGGCGAGTGATGTACTGGCCTGTTTGCGCGAAACGGTGAATCCATGACCGAAAAGTTACACATTGAAGACGAAGCGGCGATGTTGGCCTTGGGGGCGCAGCTTGCACGGCGTTTTCCCAATGGTGGGCTAATCACCTTGCACGGCGATTTGGGGGCGGGGAAAACGACCTTGGTGCGCGGATTGTTGCGGGAACTGGGGCATACCGGCGTGGTCAAAAGCCCCACTTACACACTAGTGGAACCGTATCAAGTGGGCAACCGCGATATTTACCACTTCGATTTGTACCGGCTGGCTGACCCGGAAGAGTTGGAATACATGGGTATCCGCGATTATTTACGCCCGGATGCTTTGTGTCTGGTGGAGTGGCCTGAGCAGGTGGGTGAATTGTTGCCCATCCCTGATTTGCAGGTGTCCATCTATCATGCGGGGTCGGCAAGGGATGTTATATTGGCTTAATTGTTAATTATCATGATGTTGCAATATTGTCATAAAAAACCACTTGAAAAAGCACCCGGTCTGGTTTAATACTTATGGTAATCATCGTATTTATAGGGCAGTGACGTGGTGGGCATTACATGGGTGTTGTGCTTGCTTGCCGCTGAGTGTTTGAGAGAATCAAGTTCATGAATAGCAATAACGTTACCCGAAGAGGTTTCCTCCTGAAGTTGGGTGCTTTGGCTGGTGCTGTTGCTACCGGACTGGTTGCCCCGCGCATGTTGGCTGCCAAGGTGAAAGGGCATCTGACCGGGGCAAAGCTGGAAGGCAGCGTCGGGTCTGTAACATTTTCCCTATTGCTGGATGAGCCAGTCGGTCACAAAGTTTTTACCCTCGCTTCCCCGAATCGTGTGGTCATTGATTTAGCGGATACCCGCCTGACAGGAAAGTTGAAGCAGGGGGCACATGACCGCCCACCTGTTACCGCCATTCGTTATGCTGAACGTGAGAACGGCAGTTTGCGGGTAGTGCTGGATGTGGCGGAAGAAGTGTCCGTCAGCGCCTCCATGCAAGCCGATGGTAGCCAAAATGTCCTCAAGGTCAGTATCAATCCTACCGGACGTGGCAACACGGGCGGCAAGAAAAAGGCGGCTAGCGAGCCAGAAGAGCCTGTTACGAAACAACCCGCTTCCACGAAAAAGACCAAAGAAAAGCCAGTTACCTCCGAACCCGCACATGGCAAATTCATCGTGGTCATTGACCCCGGTCACGGCGGCAAAGACCCCGGCGCGATTGGCAGCAATGGAACCCGCGAAAAAGACGTGGTGCTGGAAGTTGCCCGTAAACTCAAGGCGCGGATTAATCGGGAAAAAGGCATGAAAGCCATCCTGACCCGCGATTCCGACACCTTTATCCCGCTGCGTGAGCGTATGGACATTGCCCACCGGCAGAAAGCCGACCTGTTCATTTCCGTCCACGCAGATGCTAACCCCAATGCGCGGGTCAGCGGTTCTTCCGTCTATATCCTGTCAGAAACGGGCGCGTCCAGCGAAGCGGCTCGCTTGATGGCGGAAAGCGAAAACTCTTACGAACTGAAATTCGGCGACCGCAGTTTGAATAACACCAGTAATCGCTTGGCTTCCGTGCTATTGGATTTAAGCCAGAATGCCATGATGGATCGCAGCCTGCACGTGGCAAAAGGTATCTTGGGCGAATTGTCGAAGGTCAATAACCCCTTGCGTTCCCGCGTGGAAAGTGCAGGATTCATCGTGTTGAAATCACCGGACATTCCGTCAATGTTGGTGGAAACTGCTTTCATTAGCAACCCGACTGAGGAAAAGCGCTTGCGCACCGCTGATTATCAGCAGCGTTTGGCGAGTGCCATGTTTAAGGGCGTGAAGCGTTACCAACTGGCGCTGGCGGATGCGCAGTCAGCTAATGCCTAATTTTTGCTGGAATCCCGCTCACGTAGCAGTTTGGCAATAAACAGTAAGAGCAGGAAGGTTACGCCTCCTGCTAAGCTCCAATATATAAAAAATTGTTGGAAATAATGGATCGGGAAAAGCTGGATCAGAGCGCTATCGAGGGAAAATACCCAGCTCTGGTTAGTAAATAGCAGTTGGTGTATGTAGTTAAAGCTCCAGCGGAAGCTCAATGAAGTCAGCACTCCTACAATGCCTAGCACGCCCAACCCCAGATAAGACGTGTAATACAGCGATTTTACCAACAGCCGTTTATTACGGATTTGCATTGCCACCAGTAGCGCAAGCAAGCTTGATGCTACATACCATATTTGTTGCACAGCCAGTAAGGTGCGTTTTACATCCAGCATGTGCCGCCGGGAACGCATATCCAGCAAGTCAGTGTTAGGCAGGTTCGGAATAGGGTCTTGTAGGAGGTAATCCCATAGCCAGTTACTGAGCGCTTGCAGCCCCGGTTCAACAGTGGGATGGCTGGTTTCTAGCAGCAAGTGAAAAATGGAAAGCATGACTACACAAAATGCAGTCACACCAATCAACAATAGCTTGGCTTGTCGCACTGTCTAAAAACGGTATCCTATGGTGATACCGTACAGTGTATAGCTATTTTTCAATTTTGTACTTTCCTGATCTGCATATGCCTGCAAATCAGCCGGTAGGCTTGACCAATTATTGGGATTGCTGGACTGCATTTTTATTTGTGAAGAAAGGCCGGATACTTGGCCTGCCTCAGCCTGTATATACCAGCCATTACCACTCTTTTTGCCAAAGCAATGATTGTACCCCACGCCCACGTAGGGAAGTGTCTTTTTTGTCTCCACTGCACCAGTAATATTCCCTAAATCGGCTGCCGCATATTGTTTACCATTGAGGGAGTATCCGACACCCGGAGTAGGGGTTACTGTAGCGGACAACGTGGATGGATCACCTAGGTGCGTGATGCCAGCACTGCCATAGAAGCCGTTTTTGTCTTGCCAAGGAAACCAATCCAGCGTAAAGCGGGCGTTCTTCTGCTTGAGCTGTTCGGTGAATTTGATTTGCCCGGTACTGAAAGTTCTATCCTGTTTGTAGTCCAAGGTGGAATAGCCACCCCGGACGCGCAGGGTGGGAGTGATGCGGTAGCCTGCTTCAAGGCCGTTGCTGTTACCAAGATCACCAATTTTTGCGCCGGAGACACCCACTTCAAATGCTCCCTCTGCAAAGGAGGCAGTAGGGAGTAGGCAGATGACGGCGAGGATGATGGGGTAAATTTTCATAATCCTGCTGATTTCCTTAAGGTGTTACCGGGCGTTTATCAATGACAACGAATGGGGTGGCGTACTTGATTGGGTCGTTAATCAGCGTGCCGATCCACGTTGGGATATTGGTCACGGGTTGCTGAATTCCTAATAATGGATCGTAGTTAAAGATTTCCACATTCTGATTCAAGTTTTTGTTAAAGCCATAGAATGCCCCATCTTCCGCCACAACAATAGCCCGCACGTTCAGGTAGTTATGTTCAGGATAAGTTACTCCACCCACGGTTTTTTCAGTGAAGCTGTAAGATGCAAGGGGTTTGGCTTTGCCCGTTTCCAGATTGAGTACATTTACACGATCAATCGCACCTTCATCAGCAGCATCATTATTCCACTTCGTCATAAAAGTGGCTCGCCGCCAAACGTACACGCCTACAGTATTACCGCCATCAACTAGCTTGGTACGGTACTGAGGGACTACGACCTTATCAGTCCCGGAAATGGGTGCTTCACCGTCGCCTAAACCGACATAAAAATCCCCATTTTTGTGTTTGCTCAGTTTGCTTTCCAGTAAGCCCTGCAATTCACCCGCGCGGTAATTGTCGGTTCCCAGAATACCTTCAGCAGGTCGCCACCAGATCAGGGAGACAGTTTGTTTATGAGTGTCTGAATCTTTATTCGGCGTGTGGTCAAGGGTGATGCTGAACAAGTAATTGGCATTAGTTTCGTCAACGACATGAATGCGTTGGGTAGTTTGCTCCACAAAATACAGCCAGCCCTTGTCGGCTCGGCGGTACATGGTAGTCCACGTCTCCCCGTTATAGTTGGGGATAGCGCCAGTGCCGACCACCGTGTCGCCTCCCATCGTATTGAGCTTGTGTAATATCCCAGTAGCTCGCTCGGTGTAAAAGGCAGATGAGGCAGGTAACTGAGTACTGGGACGTGGCACTTGATAGTCGGATGTCACCGTAACGGGCACTTTTTGAACTTCGCTACTGCTTAATCCATCGGTAACGGTAAACTCAAAGTTTCGACTCTCAGTGACACCCGCAGAATTGGTAGTTCGGTCGCCGAGGATCGCATAAGCTTTCAGTTTTGCAGAATTGAAACTTAGGTACTTTAGTGCCAACATGGTGTCATTGAAACTGTGTGTTGCAGTTCCGCTGCCGTTGATAAAAGGTTGTGAGTAATCCCCGTCAGTGTCGTGCCACTGAATTTCCAAGTCATCGTTTGTATATGGAATGCGCAAGAATGCTGGGTCATCGTACTCTTTCAATGTGATGTTTGGTATCGTCGTATCTATGGTAGGTGGTTGGTTAGTGATGCCAGCAGTGTTTTTTACCCAATTCTCAATGGCCTTGTAGTCATCGGATGTGACACTTAATGCGATATGGTCTGTGGACACATTAGTGTGGAGTGTGTTTGCTGAACCGTCGGCATTTTTACCACCACGGGCATACACTAATAGTTCTGATTCATTTGGAGTATTGAAATCAATCCGCTGGGATGCAGATGCGAGTGTGCTGTCCATTGAGCTAACTAAATCACTGATCCACGGATACGGCGAATACTTATCATCACCTTTGTTTTCTAAATGAGTTTTGACAACAAAACGGGTGTCGGGATCACTTAGCCAAACAGTGCTAATGAAGCGTTTGTACCAAGGCAGACCAAAGCCTGTATCTTTTATGCCTTCTGTCAAATTACTGGTATGGCAGGCAAAGCATTGCCGCACCATTGCCTGATAAGCTTTTTGTGCCTGTGGTGTGGTACGGGAAATGCTGCTTTCCTGAAAAGTCGTATTCAGTTTGTTAGAGAGTCCAACAGGTATTTGAGTCGTTGTGTAAGTAATAAATTTTTGGATGTCTGCCGATGACCAATGTTTACTGTGATCGTATCTATTGTTTATGTTTGCAATATCCGTTGCCACGGTTGTGTTGTATACCGCGCCATAGTCACCAGCACGGTTAAGCACGCGACTGGATTCGTTAGGATGGTTGGCATCGGGTGGGACAGTTAAATCATCATTTAACAGTAGGCTCCACAAGAAAGGTGCTTTATGGTAAGAGTCTTCTGCACCCATCGGGTTAATGCTATTGTCTACAAAGGGCACTACTCCAGTGTTATCACTTAAGCTGTGCGCTCCTAGCAGAAGGTTACGGTAAGTCGGGTTAATATTGGAAATGCCAGTTGTGTTGGCAAGGTCTAACTTATCTCTAGCATTGTGGCAATCCATGCAGGATTTTCCATCGACATTGCCCTGCTTTTTGAGCAAAGGAATGATGTCATTGTAGAAATCCGGTATATGGTTAGCTGAGTTATATTGGCTAATATCCTTGTCACTTCCGAGGAGCGTGGACAGGTCGCCGCGCATTTTTTGGGTGGCAATGGCATTCTTGTTTGCATAGAAGAGGTTCCTTTCTTCGCTGCGCTCCATGTGGCATTGGTTGCAGCCATTTACCCGATTTTTGACAAAACTGACTTCTTGCCGTTCAGCACGTATTGGAACCCATACATCACTACGGTCTGAGCCTGCGCCTGAAAAACGCTTATGCAACCGCCATGTGTATAACCCGGTTTTCAGGATGACACCGAGGGAGCCATCGCTTTCGGGTTCAATGAAATCACTGGCGGGAATGATCATTTCTTGGCTGTTTTTCATTCCGATGGCATTAGAGTCTGCGAAATGGTGGGAGGGGATGAAGAACTGCAAGCGTAAGTCACTAGGAAGAATATTTCCTATTTGAGGATTACCCACTTGATGTTGCGCACCATTGTCTGACATGGTGATATTTTCAACTAGGAACCCCGCTCTGTGCTCACCCAGATGGTTGTTGGTGAAGGACACCCGGTTTTCATCGAGATCACCTTCACTGGGGACAATCACCTTTGATGCAGGGGGATAAAAGCTGCGCGGTTGCATAAAGTGGTAGTTGTTGTTCGAGATCACCAATTTGCCAGGAGAGTTGTCGAGCGGAGCTGAGACCGAGATCGTGGCGGGGTAGTCTTTTACATAAATACCGTAGGTGTTATCCACCGTTGCACGGTAGGCATAAGTAAAGCTCTGATCGTTGTAATGTTCTGGGGTGCGAGAAATATTCTGGTCAACCCCATTGCTGACTAGTTTTTCTAGAAATATTTTGTCGCTACGTAGGTCAAGATTTGTGCGGTTTGTCATCAGAATATGACCTTCCTCCGCAAAACCATGGTTAGTACGAGCCCCTTGTCCCATTAAAATGTAACCCTTGTAAGGTCCTGAGCGTATTGCGCGAGGGGCATATAAGCTGGCTTTACTACGGTCGGTGGAGGATTCTTGTCCGAAGTAGGTGAAGTTGTCGCTTCCGTCGATTTGCATTTTCCAAAGGGAAAAACGGTTTACCGCATCTTGGTGTTCCCACTGATTAAAGATGACCAGCTTGCCACCACTTGGGCCATCTACCACGGATGGTTCGGTTTGGTGGGAGTTATTGAAGCCGATGCGGATGGTATCCCCTGTTTGGGTGTCCATTTTGTGGATCAGTGGCGTAGGGTGGCGGTCGTATTCATCTTCTAAGACGCTGCGGGCCGCATAGTTAATCGGAATTTCATTGTCTTGTACGGTTTTGGCTACCAATAAAATTTCATGGTTGGTGGTGGGGTCGTTGCCTATGTAGGCAGGATTCATGAAATCGACGCTATTGTCTTTGGAAATCTTGGTCAGGGTCTGTGATGCAATGTCCAGCCGATAGATGCCTAACTTACGCTTGGGGTTGCTCATCTCTTCACGGCTCATGGAAATGAATAAACTTTTCCCATCTGGTGCTACATCAAAGCTATGGATGCGGACTTTTTCAGTGTCTTTGCAATCGTTGTCCTTGGGAGGCCATACTTGCCAAGAGTCATATTTCGTCCCTTCAGGGTTGAGGCGGCTGACCAATAGCTTGTCTTCGTAACCTACGGCATCGTAACCCCGTGCTGGGAAGCGCAGATCAGTGCGGCTATCTAAGTGTGCCCACGCAATATAAAACAAGTCGGGATAAGTGCGCCCATCAGCACCATGTACCACCGCCTTCTGTGGCTCGAAATCCTTTCCGTCAGCTACGCCCGAAATATTGCCGCATTGGGTGATGTCCGGTGTTCCTGTTCCTTCCACGGTAGCATTATCCGGTGAAATACAACCAGCAAGCATGAGCACAAAGACAACAACAAGCCAATGACACTTCCGTAATGAGTTCATCACCAAACCACTCCCTCGTCTAATCTGATCCGTGATTAATCAAGCGCGGTTATGATTTGATAAAGTCTGCTTAAAGTCAAACGTAATTGCTGAAAAATTGATGAAACGTTGCAAAAAACGTTTCAGGAAGAGCGGACGATGTTTCCCATCAATCCATCCCTGATTTCCGTCGGCTGATCCCGCTCCCCCAGCGGCGCATCCAAAATGTAATCCAACCGTTGCCCGAACTGTTGCGTCACTTCCCGCGCACTGCGGGCGGGCGGCTGGTCACTCAAGTTAGCGCTGGTGGAAATGAGCGGATGTCCCAGTTGCAGGCACAATTCCCTGCATAGCGGGTGGGCAGTGATGCGCACGGCGAGGGTATCGTGCTTGCCACGTATGAGCGGGGAAACGTCAGGATTTACCGGCAACAGCCACGTTACCGGGCCGGGCCAAGTGGGGAATACCCGCGTTTGCAGGATGCTGTCCAGCGGTAATAAGTAGGGTTCGAGTTGGCTGAAATCGGCAGCGATCAGGATCAGCCCCTTGTGAGCTGGGCGCTGTTTGAGGTCAAGGATGCGCTGTACGGCGAGTAGGTCGGCGGGGTTACAGCCAAGGCCGTAAACCGCTTCGGTAGGGTAGGCAATGACCCCACCGCAGCAGATGGCATGGAGGGCAGCAGCCAGTGCCTCGCCCGCCATTACCCAGCCTTTTTCTTGCTGGTCGTTGGTTTTTTCGCTGCTGGCTTCTTGGCGGCAGGTTTAGGTTTAGCCTCTGCCGGTTTCTTTGCCTTTTCGGCGCTGTCCGTCGTCTTTTTCGCTGCCGTTTTCTTTGGTGCTTTAGCTGGTGTGGCTGCTGCGATCAAGGTTTGGCATTCTTCCAGCGTCAGGGTGTCGATGTCGCCGTCTTTCGGCAGCTTGGCGTTGATCTTGCCTTGCTTGAGGAATGGCCCCCAGCGCCCTTTGATGACGTGCAAGCCATCACCGAAGTCACGCAGCAGCTTTTCGGCATCTTTTTGCTTTTTCTCGGCAATCAGTTCCAGTGCGCGTTCCAGCGTGACGGTGTAAGGGTCGTCTTGCTTGCCCAGCGAGGCGTATTCACTGCCGTATTTGACGTAAGGCCCGAAGCGCCCGACGTTGGTGCTGATGGCTTTGCCGTCTTCCGTTTCGCCCAACTGACGTGGCAGTTTGAACAGCTCCAACGCTTGTTCGAGGGTGATGCTGTCCATTTTCATGCCGGAGCGTAAGCTGGCGAAAACGGGCTTTTCCTCATCGTCTTTGGAGCCGATTTGCACGAAAGGCCCGAAACGCCCCATGCGTACTGACATCGGCTTGCTGGATTCGGGGTGGACGCCCAATTCGCGGGATTGCAACACGTCGCTGCGGTTGACGCTGCCCATTTTGTCATCGACCAGCGTGTGGAATGGTTGCCAGAACGCATCCATTACCGGAACCCACGCCTTTTCCCCGCGTGAAATTTCATCCAATTGGTCTTCCAAATTGGCGGTGAAATCGTAATCGACGTATTGGGTGAAATGTTCCGTCAAGAAACGGATCACGATGCGCCCAATGTCGGTGGGGGTGAAGCGGCGGTTTTCCAGCTCCACGTATTCACGCGCCAACAGGGTGGAAATGATGCTGGCGTAGGTGGACGGGCGACCGATGCCGAATTCTTCCAGTGCCTTGACCAAGGAGGCTTCCGAGTAACGCGGTGGCGGTTCGGTGAAATGTTGTTCTGGCAGGATGTCGTGCAGGGTAACGGTTTCGCCTTCTTCCAGTGGCGGCAGCGGGCTTTCTTTTTCACTGGCGCGGTCATCCAAGCCTTCCTCATAAACCATCAGGAAGCCGGGGTCACGGATGGTGGAGCCGGAAGCACGGAAGAAGCTGCCTGCGTCGGCATTCAAATCCGCCGATACTGTATCGAGTGTGGCGTAAATCATTTGGCAAGCGACGGTACGCTTCCAAATCAGTTCGTAGAGTTTGAACTGTTCTTCGCTCAGGAAGGCTTTGACACTTTCCGGGGTGCGCAACGCAGACGTGGGACGCACGGCTTCATGCGCTTCCTGTGCGTTTTTGGATTTGGTTTTGTAGAAATTGGGGCTATCCGGCAACTTGTTTTGACCGTAACGCTGCCCGATCAGCTCGCGCAGTTCCGCAATCGCTTCATTTGCCAGAATCACCGAGTCGGTACGCATGTAGGTAATCAAACCTACCGTGCCGCCGCTACCGAGGTCGATCCCTTCGTACAATTGCTGGGCAATGCGCATGGCGCGTTGGGTGGAAAAGCGCAGTTTACGCACCGCTTCCTGTTGCAACGTAGACGTGGTGAACGGCGGAGCGGGGTAACGCTTGCGCTGTTTCTTTTCTACCTTGCTGACCAGCAGCTTGCCTTGCGCGGCTTGTAACAGGCGGTTACGCACGCTGGCAGCTTGCGCTTCATTATTAATGTCGAATTGGTCGAGTTTGCGCTTATCCAAGGTGTGCAAGCGGGCAGTGAAGGCTTGCGCATCCTTTTCGGTTTGCGCCGTCATTGTCCAATATTCTTGAGTGACGAAGGCTTCGATTTCTTCTTCGCGTTCCACAATCAGGCGTAAAGCGGGGCTTTGTACACGCCCGGCAGACAAGCCTTGCTTGATCTTGCGCCATAGCAGCGGTGAAAGGTTAAAACCGACCAGATAATCCAGTGCGCGGCGGGCTTGCTGCGCATCCACAAGGTCATAAGCCAAGTCGCGGGGATTTTGGATGGCCTCTTGAATCGCGCGTTTGGTGATTTCATGGAACACCACGCGGTGGACTGTCTTGTTTTTCAGCGCCCCACGTTCTTTCAGTAATTCGTGCAGATGCCATGAAATGGCTTCGCCTTCGCGATCCGGGTCGGTTGCCAGATAAAGGGTATCGGCCTTTTTCAGCGCACGGGCGATGGCATCGACGTGCTTCTGGTTGCGGTCGATGATTTCATAGCGCATGGCGTAGTTGTTGTTAGGGTCTACCGCGCCTTCCTTGGGTATCAGGTCACGCACGTGACCATACGAGGCAAGGACTTCAAAGCCCTTGCCCAGATACTTTTGGATTGTCTTTCCCTTCGCCGGAGATTCGACGATTACCAGATTTTCGCTCATTATTTATATGTACAGGCCGTAGATGCCGCTGTCCTGATTGATCACAGGGCGCATTTTATGCTTGGAATCGAGGCAAAAGTAAAGCACTGTGCACCGGATGTGGGGAAATTCATCCAGTTACCACAGATGAGCGGCATCATAATGCTGGTTGATGCGGTAAGGCGACCCGGTTGGACGGAAATAGATGTCAACCAACTGTGGCGTTTTCATGTGCAAGGTTTCCGCTACTTTGATCAGGGTAGACAATTTGGCTTCCCTAATGTCTGCCTGCCTCAGCTTGTGCCACGTTTGCCGCGAAATGCCGGACTGCTCTGCTGCCGAAGTGGTTGTAAGATTGAGCGTTTTCATGCGCTCCTGTATGTATTTTGCCAAATCTGTTGATGACATTTGCTGTAAGCCTCCCTCTCTGACACCTCAAACTAGGGGTAATTCTGCGCTTTTGCGGCTTTGCAACAAGGTGGAAAATTCCATATTGACAAAAGTTATGGGTATCTGAATTTCAAGGGTGTTTCAGTGAAATCAATGGCTTGGTGATATTGGTGTGGGGCGGGCGATAAAGAAAATGTGGAAGTGTAAACCGCAGTTTACATTTTTTCTGTTAGCGTTCGAGGCGTATGCAATTTTTCTATGGGAAGAGTCCTTGCCAAACAGGGGGGCAATACCCGGATTCTTCCCACCCTTTTGTGTATGCCAACCGAATCTCCCTCAACTAACACTTTGGTTGGTATGGGCAGCCGGTCTGTAGCAAGACCGGCTTTTTTTCTAACCCGCGCGGTTGCGCATGTGTTCCGCCACATTGGTGAACGAACGCTTGAGTTGCGTTCTGAATAGCTCGTCTTGTACCTGTTCGTCCAATGCCGTGTTCATGCACAGCATCCACTGGTCGCGCATTTGGGCATCCACCGGAAACGGCATGTGCCGCGCCCGCAAACGCGGATGCCCGTATTCCGCTTCATACAGCCCCGGCCCGCCGAGCCAGCCAGAGAGGAACTTGAACAGCTTGTCGCGTGCGCCTTGTAAGTCTTGCTGATGAATCTTGCGCAGTTCCCATGCTTCCGGCAAGGTGTCCATCAAATCGTAGAAGCGGGTCACCAGACGCAGTACGCCAGCTTCACCACCCAGCATGTCGTAATGGGTTCTGATCGGTAATTCCATCAATAACTCCGTCCGTTGCGGCGAAAAAACGCAAGTCTACGGCGATTTCAAGCCTATCCGCATGTAATTTCGCAAATACATTAGAAAATTAACATATTGTAAGTATAATCGCGCCTTTCATGAATTCATTGAGTACTCTAGTTGTGATCCAGAACCTGCGAAATATCGCCATCATTGCCCACGTTGACCACGGCAAAACCACCCTTGTAGACAAACTCCTACAACAATCCGGTACTTTGGGCGAACGCGCCGATGTAACCGAACGCATGATGGACTCTAACGCGCTGGAGAAAGAGCGCGGCATCACCATTTTGGCGAAAAACACCGCTCTGCGCTGGACTAACCCAGAAAATGGTATCGAATACCGCATCAACATCGTCGACACCCCCGGACATGCTGACTTCGGTGGCGAAGTAGAACGTGTACTGTCCATGGTTGACTCCGTACTGCTGCTGGTTGACGCGGTTGATGGCCCAATGCCACAAACCCGTTTCGTTACCCAAAAAGCTTTCGCGCACGGCCTGAAACCGATTCTGGTCGTTAACAAAATCGACCGCCCTGGCGCAAACCCGCACCGGGTCATGGATCAGGTATTTGAACTGTTCGACAACCTCGGTGCGACTGACGAGCAATTGGACTTCCCGGTTGTTTACGCTTCCGCCCTGAACGGCTTTGCCGGTTTGGAAGAAACCGTTAACAGCGGCGACATGACCCCCTTGTTCCAGACCATCATCAATAGTGTAGCCGCACCAGATGTTGACCCTGATGCACCATTCCAGTTGCAAATCAGCCAATTGGACTACAACTCTTATCTGGGGATTATCGGTATCGGGCGTATCAAGCAAGGTCGCGTCAAAACCAATACCCAAGTTAAAGTCATCGACACCGAAGGCAAAATCCGTAACGGTCGCGTGCTGAAAATCCTCGGCTTCAACGGCTTGGATCGCGTCGAAGTCAACGAAGCGCAAGCAGGCGACATTATCGCGTTCTCCGGTATGGACGAGCTGCACATTTCCGACACCGTGTGTGACCCGGATAACGTCGTTGCACTGCCAGCGTTGAGCATTGACGAACCGACCGTCACCATGACGTTCCAAGTCAACACCTCACCGTTTGCGGGCAAAGAAGTCAAAACCGGCACGTCTTCACGTCGCTTGAACGAGCGTTTGCATCAAGAATTGCTGCACAACGTTGCTTTGCGCGTTGAAGAAACGGCGGATGCGGAAAAATTCAAAGTTTCCGGTCGTGGCGAACTGCACTTGGGCATCCTGATCGAAAACATGCGCCGCGAAGGCTATGAACTCGCGGTTTCCCGCCCTGAAGTTATCATCCGTGAAATCGACGGCGTGAAAATGGAACCGTTTGAAAGCGTGACCGTTGACATCGAAGAGTCCAGCCAGGGCAAAGTCATGGAAGCACTCGGTGAACGCCGTGCTGAACTGAAAGACATGGCTCCCGATGGCAAAGGCCGCGTGCGTTTGGAATACCTGATGCCATCACGCGGCTTGATCGGCTTCCAAACCGATTTCATGACCATGACTTCCGGTACTGGCTTGATTTACCACGTATTTGACAGCTACGCACCGTTCAAACCGGGCGCGATTGGCAACCGTCACAACGGCGTTTTGATTTCCAACGGTACGGGCAAAGCGTTGGCTTACGCACTGTTCAGCCTGCAAGAGCGTGGCAGACTGTTCGTCGGTCATACCGAAGAAGTCTACGAAGGTCAGGTCATTGGTATCCATACCCGCGACAACGACTTGGTGGTTAACCCGCTGAAAGCCAAACAGTTAACCAATATTCGTGCTTCTGGTACTGACGAAAACCTGATCCTTGTCCCGGCGCTGCGCATGACGCTGGAACAGGCGATGGAATTCATCGACGATGACGAGCTGGTCGAAATCACCCCGAAAAGCATCCGTATCCGCAAGCGTTTCCTGATGGAAAACGACCGCAAGCGTGCTGGTGCAGCGAAGAAAGAAGAAGCCTAAGTTTCTCTTTAGCCTAAACAAAAAACCCGCCCTTCGTTGGCGGGTTTTTTGTGTCAGTCAGCTTGGGTGACGGTGAAAATCACCCCATCAACACCCGTGACACGCACCCGCGCTCCGGCGGGCATGTCATCATCACTTTGTACCCGCCACGCGGTATCACCCACCCGGATCGTGCCTCTCCCATTGATAATGGCATCGGTCAGCACGTATTCCTTGCCGATGTGGCTGAGCAAGCGGTTGTTGAGGTCGGGTGTGTCGGAGCGGATGTTTTCCTCACGGAAATGGGATTTACGCCAGCCGAATACACTCACCAATGACACTAGCGCAAACATCAGGATTTGTCCGGCAAACCCCAGTCCGGGGAACAGCCACAGTGCGATGCCAGTGACAATGGCACCGAAACCGAACCACATTAGCACCATCGCGGGCGCAAGTACTTCCAGCGCCATCAATAAGACACCGAAAATTAGCCAATGCCAGAATTCAAGGTGTTGGATGTCCATCAGGTTTTATCCTTCATCGCTTTCCACAGTTCATTGATGCTGCCGATGGAACCCATCAGGCCGCTGGTATCAAGTGGCATGAAAATGGTTTTTTGTTGGCTGGAGTCAGCAAACTTGCCCAGCGCTTCCACGTATTTTTGTGCCACGAAGTAGTTGAGCGCTTGCACGTCACCTTGGGCAACCGCTTGGGAAACCATTTGGGTGGCTTTGGCTTCCGCCAGTGCTTCCCGTTCGCGGGCTTCGGAGCGTAAGAAAGCGGCAGATTTCGCACCTTCGGCTTCGAGGATTTGTGATTGCTTCTTACCTTCGGCTTCGGTGATCTGGGCGCGTTTTTGGCGTTCGGCGGTCATTTGCAGGTTCATGGCGCGTACCAGTTCGGCGGGGGGTTCGATGTCCTTGATTTCGACCCGCAAGACTTTCACGCCCCACGCACTGGTGGCTTCGTCGACGATGGAGAGGATGCGTGTGCCGATTTCATCGCGTTTGCTCAGCAAATGGTCGAGTTCCAGTGCACCGCACACAGAACGCAGGTTGGTCATGACTAAGTTGAGGATCGCAGTTTGCAGGTTGGTGATTTCATACGAGGCTTTGGCAGGGTCAAATACTTGGTAGAACACTACGCCATCGATATTGACGTTGGCGTTGTCGGCGGTGATGACTTGCTGCGGGAGAATGTCGAGCACCTGTTCCATCATGTTGACCTTGCGCCCGACCCGGTAAATGATCGGGATAATCAGGCCGAGGCCGGGTTGCAGGGTGTAGACGTAACGCCCAAAGCGCTCAACGGTGTAGTTATAGCCTTGTGGCACCATTTTGATGCCCATGAAAATGATTGTGCCGATAAAGACAAGGAAGGCAAGGGCAAAGGCAGTCATGGTATAAGCTCCTTTTGGGTCAGGTATTTATGGTTATGGATGCTTCCAAGTGTAGTCTTGCTGCGTTGGAATTGGCATATTTCCCGACGAAAAAACGTTATAGCTGGCAACTTGCCCAAACTGGTATAGTCAAGGGTCAATATCTTGGCATATTAAGGAGAAAACTTATGGATCACGGCATGATGGGGGGCGCTAGCTTGAAGGGGCTTTCCCGTATCGCTGATAACCCTTCTAGGCATTTGCAACAAATTGCTGCTGACATAGACAGTTACGATACCCGCGAGAAAATCGACCGCATTCTGGACGAATTAGACTTCATCCATGAGCTGGTTGACCCAGATGCGCAACCGAAAGTGACGGAAGTGACTAATGCGTTGATGGAACGTTACCGCGCTTTGGGCGGTTAAAAGAAATGAGGGCTGGCAGCGGTGTCATGGAGAGAAACCAGTGCCAGCCCAACCGCTAGGAGGAAGTCTTCACTATCCTCTTAGTGTGGTGCTTTGTACTTGATTTTCCGCAAACCGACCCGACCGATTATCAGAAATCCTGATAGGGTTAGGGTTTAACGCAAAAAGGCTCCCGCAGGAGCCTTTTTGTTTTTCAGCGGAAAAAGCTGAAATTACTTCGCAGGAGCCGCAGCAGGTGCTTGTGCAGGAGCAGCCGCAGGAACTTGTTGCATTTGCGGAGCAGCAGGCATCATCGGGTAGCCATTGTAGCCGTTCTGGGAAGATTGGCTGTAGCCGTAGCCTTGACCGTTGCCATCGCCGTAGCCATAACCGTTGCCAGCAGCATACCAGTCGCCGTTGCCTTTACCGTTAGCAGCCATGTCAGTAGCCATGTCGGTTTTGCCTTTGCCTTTGAAGTTGATGGTGAATTCAACTTCGCCGTCAGCGTTGCCTTTACCACGACCCCAGCCGTTTGCGTCGCCATTACCGTTACCGTAGCCATTGCCGTTAGCAGCAGTGGAACCAGTGCCGTTGCTGTAGCCTTGACCAACGCCGTTACCGTTGTCAAAACCGTCAAAGAAGTTAGCAGAAGCAGCACCAGAAATGGCGATCAAAGCAGCGAATGCGATAGCTTGCAGTTTCATAATTAATGTCTCCTAGCGATTCAATTTGTTGGATTCAGTGTTCTTGGAACATGTGGTTAATAATAATATTAGAATGTACTAATGTAAAGAGGTGTTCTGCAAAAAAAGCACACCATTTATCGGGCTGGCGGTTCAGGTGTTCCTGAAGCTTGCTGACAGGTGCTGCGAATTCTGCCTTGATACGGGTTGGGGGTGTGGGTGAAGCCTACCCATCCCCTATAAACCATTGTATCATCCGTGACTTGCACCCTTTTAAGCTCAACATAACAAGCATTGGACTCTATGGATCCTTTAACCCTGCTGTTGCTCCTGCCTGCTGCGGGCGCTGCTGTCGTCGCTTTGTTGCCCGGCAACCGTCCGTCATTGATCCGTAATACTGCCATCCTTGCGGCAGTGCTGACGCTGGCTTATGCCATCAGCCTGATTACACAGTTCTCCTTTATCGAACCCGGCATCCAGTTGCATGTACAACATGTGTGGAATGCGCAACTCGGCACATCCTTTGCTCTGGGGATCGACGGTTTTTCCTTCCCGCTAGTATTACTGACAGCTTTGCTGGTGTTGATGGCCTTGCTTGCCTCACACATGGTAACGCACCATGTTAAGGGCTATTACCTGCTGATGTTGTTGCTGGAAGCTGCCACGATGGGCGTGTTCATGGCGCAGGATTGGGGCTTGTTCTACGTGTTCTGGGAGTTGGTGCTGATCCCGCTGTTTTTCCTCATCGACCGTTGGGGCGGGAAAAACCGCCAGACTGCCGCGCTGAATTTCGTCCTTTACACCATGGGTGGCTCGATTTTCATGCTGTTGGCGTTGTTGATGTTGTTTGACGCGACTCCAGCGCACGCTTTCAGTTTCAGTGCGATGGCGGAAGGTGCGAAGCAGTTACCTGTGGGTGAACAGGTGCTGATTTTTACCGGCCTGCTGATTGGTTTCGGGGTGAAAATGCCGGTATTCCCGCTGCATGGTTGGTTGCCGCTGGCGCATGTGGAAGCACCTAGCCCGGTGAGTATTTTGCTTTCCGGTATCCTGCTGAAAATGGGTTCGTATGGGCTGATCCGTGCGATTGAAATTTTGCCTGCTGCGGCGCAAGCGATGCAGGGAGTGTTGTTTGCACTAGGGCTGATCGGTTTGCTGTACGGTGGTTTGCTGGCTTGGCGGCAAAGCGACATGAAAAAAATGATCGCGTATTCGTCGGTCAGCCACATGGGGGTGGTGCTGATTGGTATTTCGACCCTGAACATCTACGGCATGACGGGCGCAGTTTACCAGATGGTGGCGCACGGATTGGTTGCGGGGGCAACTTTCATGTTGATCGGGTTGCTGTATGAACGCACCCATACGCGCGATATTAATGACTACGGCTCGCTGATTAAGGTTACGCCGCGTTTTGCGTTCCTCATCATTTTGGCCTTTGTCGGCGGGGTGGGGTTGCCGAGTACCGCTGGATTTGTCGCGGAATTGCATGTGTTGATTGGCGGTTTCAATGTTTGGGGTTGGAGCATCGTGCTGCTGTCCTTGGGGGTGTTAGTTACTGCCACTTACAGCATCCGCACGGTTAAGCACTTGTATACCGGCCCGGTACGGCTGGATATGCAGCAGGTGGAAGATTTACGCCCGCTGGAAATGATGGCGGCAGGTACGCTGATTTTCGGCACGATGCTGCTGGGTTTCTACCCCACGCCGTTGCTGGACATGATGGATGTATCGGTACAGCATTTTGTTGCTGATCATGCGTTGGCAGTAGCCGCGCACCTGTCAGGAGATGTTATGCCGTGAGTCACGCAGGGCAAGACCAACACGCTGACGCAGCATCCCATCGCTTCGGACACCTGTTGGAGCACTTGGGGCACGTTTTGCCCGGTCAAGCGCCACTGCGGGATTTTGTCCACCACAATACCTTGCACGGTTTCCAGCACCTGCCATTCCCACAAGCGCTGAAAGCGGCACATGACATCACGGGTTCACATGGCTATTTGCCCGTGGAGAAATTCCGCGAATATTTCCGTAAAGGACGCATCACGCAAGACGATTTGCAGGCGGTGTTGCAAGCAGATGCCCGTTTGGATAGCGCGGAAAGTGTTTTCAGCCATGCGCAAGGCACGGTGACACGCGGAGATATTTACCGCGCTGCAATGCTTGCCCCGATCAAGCCGATTACCCCCAGCCAATTTGTCTGGCAAGTGGAAGAAGTCCACGCGCTGGAAACGCATGGTGAGTTGTGGGCGGCTTGCATGGAGGCATTGCAACTCGAACATTACCTGCTGCATTCCGAAGACCTGCTGAACTTTTCCCCCGAACGTGCTGCCCGTTTGTTTGCTGCCCAATTGGAAGGTGAGGCGGTCGACATCGACGAACGTTTGCGCCAAGACGCCCAACACCAATTGCTGGAACTGACCCATCGGGTCGGCACAGACCTGACCTTGCGCGGTTTGCTGCTGGCAGTCACGGGTGAAGACATCATGCACGACATCCGCCCGCTATTGCTGCGCCAAATGGCGGCATGGTTGGATCAGGGTATGGCAGCGTGGACGAATGGGCACGATGGAACCAGCCTGTATACGGCGTGGCGCGAGTCCAGTTTGAATGACCTTACGTCACTGCTGGAAGAGTTGCCCGATTGGCGCGAACACCTGAGTTCGCTGCCGGATGACCCGGTAGATGCAATTATTGCTGAGTTGCAGCGCATTGGTATCGCCAAAGAACAGTGGGAAAGCTATCTGGAACGGTTGGCGTTGGAACTTCCGGGCTGGTCGGGCATGTTCCTGTGGCGGCACGAACACCCCGGCTATGCAGGCATTATCCAGCCGCAGGTCGGGATGCTCGACTATCTGGCGATGCGTTTGAGTTTGGAACACTTGTTTGCCCGCCGCCTGTGCCGTCAGGTTTGGCTGATGGAAGCCAGCCTTAGCGATATTCGCGGGCGTTTCCGTCGTCACGGGGCTGAGTTTTTGGTGCGCTATTACACATTTAACCGCCGATTGCCGGAATACTTGCTCACGCCTGCGCAGCAAATGATCCAGCAGAGCCGCCCGCGTGTGTACGAAGACCAGCGCTGGAACCAGCTTGCCCACCAGATTTGGACATGGGCGCAGGTGTTCACGGGCTGGGGTGAAGGCGCGGTTTACGATCAGGGTTGGCGCTTGTTTTCCCTTGCGCGGCAATTGCAATGGGATGCCTCCGCGATCCGCAACTTGCCCCCAGAACAGCTTGCCAAGGTGTTTGCCTGTCTGGAAACGCTGGATGAGGAACGCGCCGGTTTCCTGTGGTTGCAAGCTTACGAACGCCATTACCGCGAAGAAATTTTCAATGCGGTGGTTAACAACCACCAGCGTGGGGCGTGGGAACAGCGCGGGCAGCGTCCGCAGGCACAGGTAGTGTTCTGCATGGATGACCGCGAAGAAGGCATCCGCCGCCATCTGGAAGAATTAAGCCCGCAAATTGAAACGTTGGGTGCTGCTGCTTTTTTCAACCTGCCGATGAACTGGCAAGGGCTGGATGATAAGAGCGTCACCAAACTTTGCCCCGTGCCTGTGACGCCCGAACATCTGGTGCGCGAAGTGCCCGCAGATGAGGCTGCTGAATTGCGGCGTGTACATGAGCGGCGCGTCACGTGGCGTAAACGTCTGTTCGCGGGTTTGCAACATGTTACCCGCCATAATTTGTTGTTGGGAACTCTCAGCCAGATGGTGCTGGCTCCTGCGTCATTGGGGATTATGCTAGGCAAATCCTACATGCCATTGGGTTTCGGTCAGTGGGTCAAAGGCTTGCGGCACAAGGCCGATATACCGATTCCCACCAAGCTGGAATACATTGCCTTGTCACCGGATGCGGAACGTTCCGGGCAGCAAAACCAGATGGGTTTCACCGACACTGAACAGGTGGAAAAGGTCGGTGATTTCCTGCGCATGATTGGCCTGACCGACGGCTTTGCTCCGCTGGTGGTGATCATGGGGCACGGTTCCACCAGCCAGAATAACCCGCACGCTGCTGCCTATGAATGCGGTGCGTGCAGCGGACGCCACAGCGGGCCGAATGCGCGGGTGTTTGCGTCGATGGCAAACCGCCCGGAAGTGCGGGCATTGTTGGTGGAGCGGGGGATTTGCATCCCTGACGATACGTGGTTCGTGGGGGCGGAACACGATACGTGCGACGAACAAATTCCGTGGTACGACACAGACAAAGTGCCTGCTGTGTTGCGGGATAAGTTGCAAACCTTGCAGGAAGCCATCCGTGTAGCGGCGATGCATTCAGCGCATGAACGTTGCCGGAAGTTGGCTTCCGCCCCGCGTAACCCGACCTTGCAACAAGCCGCAGCGCACATTGCTAGCCGCGCCCTTGATTACAGCCAAGCTCGCCCGGAACTGGGGCACGCCACCAACGCCAGCGCGTTTGTTGGGCGGCGCTCCATGACCCGTGGCAGTTTCCTCGACCGGCGTGGTTTCCTGATTTCCTACGATTGTACCCGCGACCCGGATGGGAGTGTCCTCGAAGGTATCTTGCTGATGGCAGGGCCAGTGGGGGCGGGCATCAGCCTTGAATACTATTTTTCCACAGTGAACAACGAGCGTTACGGCGCTGGCACAAAAGTGACCCACAACCTCACAGGGCTGTTTGGGGTCATGGAGGGCGTCTTTAGCGACTTGCGCACAGGTTTGCCTGCACAAATGATCGAAATCCACGAAGCCATGCGCTTGCTGGTGGTGGTGGAAGCCAAAGCAGCTACGGTCGGGGAAATTTACGCACGCCAGCCGCCTTTACAGGAATTGATCGGTAATGGCTGGATTATCGTGGCGGTGAAAGACCCCGATTCGACGGCGATTGATGTGTTTGTGCCGGGAACGGGGTTTGTGCGTTGGACGGGGGAAACTCATGCGCTGCCTGTGGTGGAGCACTCAGTAGATTGGTACAAAGGGCATTATGGGCATCTTTCTCCGGTGTTGGTGACGGCGGGAGCCACCCCTCACCCCCTAGCCCCCTCTCCCTCAAGGGGCGAGGGGGGACAAGAGAGGAGGGTGCAGCTTGTTTAATCGTGAGCGTTATCTGGAGTCTATTTTAAGTCAGTTGGGTAGTAAGGCTAGAGAAGATGATGATGTCTCTACACTGGCGGATGTCGTGCTACATGCTGAATTGGAAAGAGGACAGAGGAAAACTAAAGATAATAGTCAGGATGGAAAACCTAATAGGGAAATAGTTGAGGTATTGGCTAGTTTACGTGCAAATGCAGCTAAAAATGACTTTGCCGACAAAATAAGAAAAGAAAACAAAATGAAGCACACACTTCGTGATGACAAAAACACTCCTGTCCCCCCTCGCCCCTTGAGGGAGAGGGGGCTAGGGGGTGAGGGGTTTCTTCGCCTTCCCATCAGCCCCGAACGCCACCTGCAAATGATGGAGTGCGCCCGCGACTTCCGTAAAATCCCCACGCCAAGTGAAGCCATTTTGTGGCAAGCTCTCCGTAACCGCCAAGTAGCGGGCTACAAATTCCGTCGCCAACAACCCATTGGAGCTTTTGTCGTGGACTTCTTCTGTGCCGAACACAATCTGATTGTCGAAGTAGACGGTGCAATCCACGCAACCCAGATAGAACGCGACCAAGAACGCCAACACCTACTCGAATGCTGCGGCTACCAATTCCTACGCTTCACTGCCACCCAAGTAGAACAAAACCTAAAAACCGTTACCACCACTATTGAATCCACCCTCCTCTTGTCCCCCTCTCCCCTTGAGGGAGAGGGGCTAGGGGTGAGGGGTAAAGCGCAGCTTGAGGGAGAGGGGCGGATACACCATGCCTAACGAATTGCTCCTCCTAATCCCCGGCCTCCCCTTCCTCTCCGCTGCGTGGATCGTCATCGGTTTCATTTTCGGTTGGAACCGGGGTGAAAAAGGTGAGCGCGAAACCGCTTTCGTCGCCGTTACTGCCAACACCTTGAGCCTGTTGGGGATGCTTACCCTTGCCATTTACGATGCTATCGCAGGCGCACCCGGTCATGTGGTGCTGTTCCCGTGGCTGCACAGTGGCGAATACTACGCTTTCGTGAGTTTTACGCTGGATAAGCTCAGCTTGAGTTTCGGGGTGGTGATTGCCACCATCACCTTGTTGGTGACGCGCTTTTCGGTCAATTACTTGCACCGTGAGATCGGTTTCCAGCGCTTTTTCATCGTGCTGTCGCTGTTTTCGTGCGCGATGCTGCTGATTGTATTGTCGGGCAGTGCCTTGCTGGGCTTTATTGGTTGGGAAATGGCGGGGATCAGCTCCTACATGCTGATTGGTTACGCATGGCATCGGGAAACGGCAGCGGAAGGGGCAACCCGTGCCTTCGTCACCAACCGCTTCGGCGATACAGGCTATTTGTTTGGCATGTTCGTGGCGTTTGTGTGGCTGAAAAGTACCGAATGGGATGTGTTGCTGCAACGCCATGCGGAGATGCCGGGTTTGGTGGTTGGGATCATGGCGATGGGCTTCATGCTGGCAGCGCTGGTGAAGTCGGCGCAGTTCCCGTTTACGGCTTGGATTACCCGTGCGTTGGAAGGCCCCACTCCATCGAGTGCGGTATTTTACGGTTCGGTGATGGTGCATGTGGGCATTTATTTGCTGTTGCGCATTGAGCCGCTGTTAGTACAAGCGCCTGCCTTGCAATACCTGTTGATACTGGTGGGGGCGATGACGGTGCTGTATGGCTGGTTGGGGGCGTTGGTGCAAACCGACATCAAAAGCTCGCTGATGTTTTCCACCCAACAGCAAACTGGCTTGATGCTGGTGGAAATTGGTTTAGGTTGGACGACTTTCGCTGCGGTACACATGATGCTGCACGCGATCTGGCGGGCGTACCAGTTCCTGCATTCGCCTTCGTTCCTGCAACAAACGGGCTGGGAACCGGCAAAACCTGTTCCAGCGTGGTTGCGTAAGCAAAAATGGTTGTATACTGCCGCCCTCCAACGTTTTTGGCTGGTTCCGCTGGAAAACTGGCTGCTGGTACGGCCTACGCAGGCGTTGGCACATGAAGCGCAGAATTTCGATAGCCGTTTCATCGACCGCCTGACCGGGACACCATCGCACAGCAATATGCTCGGCACTTTGGCGGAAATGCAGGCTTTCCAGCAAGGCAAATTACGGCTGGAAAGCGGCGTTGGTACGGCATCCGGTATTTTCGGCAGGCTGATGCAGTGGGTTGCGGAACAACTGGAGTGGCTGGAAGATCGGCTGTTGTTGCAAAAGGGCGGCGGAAAATTGGGGGAAAACCTGCGGCAAGTCGGCGGGTATCTGGATTTGATCGAGGAGTTGTTGGCGCAACCCCGTTATCTGGTCTTGTTAATAGCGGTCACGCTGGCCGTTATTTTGTAGGAATAATTACACCATGAGTGACCACAGTCAGGCACATATTGAGCAGCGCGAGTTGCTACGGCAGGCAATTGCGGGCTTGGATGCTGTCCTGCCGATCCAAGCGCCTTTGCAGGATTTCGTCCACTTTAACCCGCTGATGAATTACGAGCATCTGCCGTTTGAGGAAGCCCTGCGCACCGTGTATGCGCAAACTGGCTCATTGGGTTATCTGCCTGCCAGTGAATACCGGCGTTTCTACCAGCAAGGGCGTATCAATCGCCTCGACATTTGCAGCATCCTTGATACCGAAGTTGATAAAGCCGACGACAAAGATATTTGGCTGACGGTGCTGGCGAATAACATCAAAGCCATTTCTTTCCAGCAAATGCGTTGGCAGGTGGAAGAAAACCGCGCATTGGAATGTTTCCAGTCGGATGTGCCGTTTGAACAGCGCGAAAAACTGCTGGAAGCCGCAGGGCAAGATGAAGCCTGCGCAATCCGCAATCTGTGGGAAACCTGCCTGCAACGGCTGGAACTGAATTACGACCTGCCGCACCCGGAAGCCTTACTCAATTTACGTTTAGCTGACATCAATGAAATCTGGAGCCGGATCAAGCAGCAAGGCCAAATCGGTAAAGCTATCCCGGATGCGGAAGCCCTGATCCATAGCGAAGGCCGCGAGCTGTTGCACAAGCTTGTGGATCAGGTCGGTAATGGCATTACCTTACGCACTTTGCTGAAGAAGCTGACCGGCGTGGATGTGATGGAACAGGTATTGCCGCAACTGGGGCGTTATCTGGCAAGTTGGCTGGATCAGGGCGTGGCAGGGTTGAGGGCAGAGGGTGAAGGTTTCTACGCTTACTGGCGTGCCGCCGCATTGCAAGACATCACCCCGTGGCTGGAGGGGATGGATAACTGGGGCGATTACCTCGATTCCCTGCATGACGACCCGTTGGAAATCATTCATCAGGAATTGATGCGCATCGGCATCGACAAGCAACACTGGGATGATTACCTACGTTCATTGGCGTTGGAACTGCCGGGTTGGTCGGGCATGTTCAACTGGCGGGCAAAAAATCCGGGCTATCTCGGCTTGCCTGCGGTCAATCAGATGGAAGATTATCTGGCGGTGCGGCTGGTGTTGGAACACTTGTATTGCCGCCGTTTGACCAGCGAATCGTGGCAGGTGGATGCCAGTACCATCGGTATCCGGGGCTACTTCCACCACAATGAGGACGAGTTTTTTGTCCGCTACCATGCCTATAACGCCACTTTGCCTGAATACCTGCAACAGCTTGCCCAGCAATTCCTTGAAAGCCAAGAAGACATCCAGCCGCTGGAATGGCATCAGCTTGCCCACCAAATCCTGACGTGGAACCTTGCCCCAGAAACCGTGATTCCGGTCGGAACTGACATCTACCGGAAGGCATGGCGACTGTTCCACCTTGCCCAGCACATGGGAATGGATGCGCAGCGTTTCGCGCAACTGGAACGGGAGCGGATCGACCGCTTGTTGAGTGTTTTGGAAGCACTGGATGACCCCAATACCAGCGGTTACTTGTGGTTACGGGCGTATGAACACCACTTTCAGGAAGAAATTTTCAGTGCGTTGCTGAATAAGCACATGACCCCTCACCCCCAAACCCCCGCACCCAGCCCCTTGCAGGGTCGTCCCTCAAGGGGCGAGGGGGCTTCACCCGTTGCCCAACTGATTTTCTGTATGGATGACCGCGAGGAAAGTGTGCGCCGCCATCTGGAAGAACTTGCCCCGGAACTGGAAACCTTGGGCGCGGCGGGCGTGTTTGGTTTGCCCAATAACTGGCGTTCGTTGGATGGTTGCAAGCCGATCAAATTGGCGCAGCCGGTGGTGACGGCAGTGCATGAATTCCGCGAAGTGCCGACTGCCAGTGGGCAACAGCGCTTACCACTGCACCGGAAACGCCAGCGTGCCATCGAATGGCTCAAGCGCATGAAAAACCATTGGATGCGCCACGGGGTGCTGGAAACTGCGCTGGCATTGCCAGTACTTGCTCCGTTCGCCTTGCTGGAATTGCTGGGGCGCAGTTTGATGCCGTCGGCTTACCAGCGTTTCATGGCTAAGATGCAGCGTAAGGCCAGTTTGCCCGTGCAGGCGCGTGTTGATTACACCGCCCGCGAAGCGTTGGAATGCCCGAGTGCCGCGCAAAACCAGATTGGACTGAGTGCTGAGGAAAAGGTGGCTAAGGTCGCGGCTTTCCTCAAACTGACGGGTTTTACCAGCGGCTTTTCCCCCTTGGTGGTGTTGATGGCGCACCGTTCGCGCCATTTGAATAACCCGCATATCCTTGGCTACGGTTGTGGGGCGTGCAGCGGGCGTTTCGGCGGGCCGAATGCGCGTGCTTTCGCCGGGATGGTGAACGAGTTGGAAGTGCGGGCGCAACTGGCTGCCCAGCATGGCATCAGTATTCCTGATGAATGCCGTTTCATTGCCAGCGAGCACGATACCACCAGCGATGATATTGACTGGTTTGATACGGATTTGATCCCCGCCAGCCATCAAGCGCTCTTCCAGCGGGTGCGGCAAGCAACGGAACAGGCGGTGCGCCAGTCTTCACACGAACGTTGCCGCAAGTTTGCTTCCGCCCCGACGAAATTATCCCCAGCACAGGCCAAACGCCATGTGCAAGCACGGGCGGCATCCCCCGACCAAGTGCGGGCGGAATTGGGGCATCAAGGCTGTGCGGTGGCTTTCATCGGCCCGCGTAGCTTGAGCAAAGGCATTTTCTGGGATCGGCGCTCCTTCCTGATTTCCTACAACCCGCACAATGACCCGGAAGGGCGGATGCTGGAAGCGCAATTGCAAGGCAACGGCGTGGTCGGGGTCGGTATCCAGATGGATTACTATTTCTCGCGGATGCAAAGTGGTTACTTCGGTTCCGGCAGCAAGGCTACGCATAACCTGACGGGGCTGTTCGGGGTGATGGAAGGGGCTTCCAGCGATTTGCGCACCGGCCTTGCCCAACAAATGGTGGAATTGCACGAACCGATGCGCTTGCTGGTGGTGGTGGAAGCCGAACCCGAAACATTGGGGCTGATTTACCAGCGCCATGCTTATTTGCGGCAGTTGCTGGACAATGATTGGGTATTGTTGGCAGTGAAACCGCCCCACAGCAATGAAATCCAGCAGTTCAAGCCGGGGGTAGGCTTTGTAAAGTGGCAGGGAATGTTGCATAAATTACCGCAAGCCAACAGTTCGGCGGAATGGTATAGCGGGCATCACGGGCATTTGTCGCCTGCACAAATTGGTGGGGAGGTGGCTTATGCCTGATTGGATAGTCTTACTGGTTCCCGGTTTGCCGTTGCTTGCCGCTTGTTGGATTGCGTGCGGTACGCTGTTTGGCTGGAGCCGGGGTGAGGAAGGCGAACGGGGGACGGTATTTGCCGCGCAACTGGCGGGTTTCCTCAGCCTATTGCTGCTGTTGGTGCTGGACGGGGTATTCGCTTTGGGTGACGGCGCGGCGCGGCAGCTTGTGCTGTTCCCGTGGCTGCACAGTGGAATGTATACGGCTTATATCAGTTTCACCCTCGATGCCTTGAGTTTGAGCGTGGCGACGGTCATCGCGCTGATTACCCTGCTGGTAACACGTTTTTCGGTCAATTACTTGCATCGGGAAGCGGGGTTTCAGCGGTTTTTCATGGTGCTGGCGCTGTTTGCGGCGGCGATGCAACTGATTACGTTGGCAGGCAGTGCGGTGCTGGCATTTGTCGGTTGGGAATTGGCGGGGGCGAGTTCTTACTTGCTGATCGGTTACAACTGGCAGAGCAAGACCGCGACCAATAATGCCACCCGTGCGTTCGTTACCAACCGGCTGGGGGATGCGGGCTTCATGCTGGGGATGTTCATGGCGTTTACGTGGTTTCGCAGTACTGAATGGAATGTCTTGCTAGCACCATCGTCGGGTGTTCCGAGCCTGATGATCGGGATTACCGCGCTGGGTTTTATGGCGGCGGCTTTGGTGAAATCGGCGCAATTTCCGTTTTCGGCGTGGATTACGCGGGCGTTGGAAGGGCCGACGCCTTCGAGTACTGTGTTTTATGGTGCGGTAATGGTACACGCGGGCATTTACCTGTTATTGCGCATCCACCCCTTGTTGGAACAAGTGCCTGCCTTACAATACCTGCTGATGTTGGTGGGTATTTTGACCATCTTGTATGGTTGGTTAGGCGGTATGGTGCAAACTGACATCAAGACTTCGCTGCTATTTTCTACCTTGGGGCAAACCGGCTTGATGTTGGTGGAAATCAGCGTCGGCTGGTACACGCTGGCGCTGCTGCATCTGTTGTTCCACGCGGTGTGGCGGGCGTACCAATTCCTGCATTCGCCATCCTTTGCCTTGCATGTGGATTGGCAGGCAGCACCCAAAGCCCCCGCATGGTTGGGGCGTTGCCATTGGTTACACGTTGCCGCGTTGCAACGTTTCTGGCTTGACCCGCTGACCGATTGGTTGCTGGTGAAACCGACCCAAGCCTTGTCGCAGGAAACCCAAGTATTCGACGGGCAAATTCTGGATAAGCTCAGCGGTACGCCGATTTACCACAGCGGCATTTCCTCACTGGCAGAAATGCAGGCGCTCCAGCAAGGCACATTGCGTTTGGAAAGTAGTATCGGGGTGGGTTCCGGCTTATTCGGCAAGCTCATGCAGTGGGCGGCGGAACAACTGGAGTGGCTGGAACAACGCTTGTTGCTGCAACAAGATGGCGGTAAGGCCAAGGAAACCTTGGAGGTTTTGGGGCGTTATCTGGACAGGATTGACCGTTTGCTGACCCAACCGCGTTATTTGGTGCTGTTGGTGGCGGTAACGCTGGTGGTGATTTTCTAGGAGTAGCTTAGCGATGACGTTTACTGAAATTCCAAGTTCCACGCCGTTGTTGGCAACCTTGCAATTGCTACCGTTGCTGACCGGGCTGATCCTGATCCGGGTTCGTGGGGAAGCGGCAATGGCGCTGGCGGGGATTGCTTCTGTTGCCGAAATGTTACTGGCGCTGAGCTTGTATGCCCGCTTTGACATCCATCAGCCTGCTGGGGTGATGCAGTTTGGCGAACAGTTCCAACTTTTGGGGGCGCTCCACTACCATGTGGCGGTGGATGGCATCGGGGTGTTGTTCCTGTTGCTGACCAGTGTGTTGGGCTTGTTGAGCGTGGTGTTCATCCTGATCCGCAAGCTGCATGAAAGCGCGGTGTTGGCGGCGATGATGATGATCCAAGCAACCTTGGTCAGCCAGTTTGTCACGGTGGATATGCTCTGGTTTACCTTGATGTCCTTGTTGGAAATCTTGCTGGTGGCGTACATCACCAAACGCTGGCCTACTTTCCATGACATCCAACCGACTTTGGCGCGGTTCCTGCAATTCATGGCAGTGGGGCTGCTGCTGCTGGCATTTGGCACACTGTTGCTGGGTTGGAGCTACGCTGACGCCAATCACGGGCAGTGGAGTTTCAGCCTGTACGATCTGGCGAACCTGCATTTCGGGCAAAAGAGCATGATCGGGACGTTGGTGTTCTTTTCACTGTTCTATGGCTTGGGGGTGCGCATTCCGCTGTTCCCGCTGCACGGCTGGCTACCGAGTTTCATGATCCACGGCAATGTTGCGGTGGCACCGATTTACCTACTGGGGCTGAAAGTGGGGGTCTACGGGCTGTTGCGCTTTGTGTTCCCGATTGTGCCGGAAGCGGTGCAGGAATGGCACGTTATTGCCACCATCTTTGCTGCCAGTGGGGTGTTTTACGCAGCGTTTTTGGCGATGCGCCAACAGACTTTGCGTGAAATGCTGGCGTTTGCGGTTATCAGTCATACCGGGATTTTGACCCTCGGCTTGTTCAGTTTGCACCCGATGGGCTTCCGGGGAAGTATCTTGCTGGCGCTGAACTTTGGGGTGGCGATTACCGGGCTGTCGTTGATGACGGGCATGGTGTGGCAGCGTACCCGTACTACCCGTTTGAGTAAGCTGGGTGGTTTGCTGGATTACATTCCGATTGTGGGGCTGGCATTCTTGGTCGCGGGCTTGGCGATTGTGGGGATGCCGGGAACGCCGGGTTTTGACGCGGTGCATTTCGTGTTGGAAGGCTCAATCAAAAGTTTCGGGGCATTGGCAACGATTGCCGCTGCACTGGGGAACTTGGTGGCGGCGGGCTTCCTGTTGCGGGCATTCCAACAGGCGTTTTTGGGCAACGCGGCGGTGGATACGTCGCGTTGGGATACTTGCCCAACGTATCCGGCGGAAATGTTCATGGCGGGTCTGGTGATGCTGGTGATTGTCGGCGTAGGGTTTTATTCCGCACCGTGGACGGCGTTGATTGCCGAGCCAGTGAACGGGTTGGCGGGGTTGTTTCCGGGTTTGAATCTTGAAGGCTTGCACGGGGAGGCACACTAATGACGCTATTAGGTATGGATTTTCCGTGGTTGAGCTTGCTGTTGCTGATTTTGCCACTGGGTGCGGTGCTGACAGGTATGATGCCGGGGCGTGAAGCACGTTGGGCGGCGTTAACAACGGCTGTCTTGGTGCTGGTCATCAGCCTTCTCGTGGTCGTGCAGTTTGACCCCACGCAAACGGGGTTCCAGTTTATGGAAACCACCCCGTGGATGCCTGATTTGGGTATTGCTTACCGTCTGGGGGTGGATGGCCTGTCGGTGTTGTTCCTGCCGTTCACCGCGCTGCTGTTTATTGGGGTGATACTGGCGTCGTGGAATGCGATTCGCACCTTGCCGCGCATGTATTTCGCGCTGCTGTTGGTGCTGGAATGTACCATCCTAGGGATTTTCACCTCGCTGGATACCATCCTATTTTTCTTGTTCTGGGAAATGACCTTGTTGCCGCTGTTTTTCCTGATCAGCTTGTGGGGCAGTGGCGCGAACCGGCGTTATGCAGGGGTGAAATACAGCCTATTCATGCTCGCGGGCGGTTTGCCGATCTTGGTTGGGTTTGTGGTGATGGCGATTAATAATCCGGGTGGGATGAGTTTCGCCTACACCGATTTGCTGCAAAACAGCCGTGAACACGGGGTGCAGGTGACGGTATTTTTCCTGTTGCTGGTGGGTTTTGGGGCAAAAGTGCCGCTGTTCCCGCTGCATACGTGGTTGCCAGTGGTGGCGCAGGAAGGCCCAGCGGGCGTGGTTGCGCTGCTGACAGGTTTGAAAGTGGGGGCGTATGGTTTGCTGCGTTTCGCTTTGCCCTTGGCTCCCGATGCGGCGCGTGAATTCCAGTGGGTGCTGGTAGGGCTAGGGATGATCGGGGTGCTGTATGGTGCGGTAGCCGCTTTGAGCCAAACCAGTTTGCGGCGCATGTTAGCGTTTTCCAGCTTGAGCCATGTCGGACTGGTGGTGCTGGGGATTGCCGCATTCAGCCCGCAGGGGATTCAGGGGGCGGTGTTCCAATTGCTGAATTTCACGCTGGTGGCGGGTGGTTTGTTCCTGATTACCGGCTTTTTGCACCAGCGTACCGGGTCGACCGAAATCCTCAGCTTGGGTGGTGTGGCGAAATCCATGCCTTTGCTGGCGTCATTCTTCTTCTTCCTTGGCTTGGCGGGGATTGGGATGCCTGCGACTAGCGGTTTCCCGGCAGAATTCTTGCTGATCGTGAGTATTCTGGAAGTGCATACCGGCGCGGGCCTGGTGGTACTATTCGTGGTGATCCTCGGAGCGGCGTATTTCCTCAATTTCTACCGCAAGGCATTTCTGGGCGAAGCGCAACACGACATCATCCGCGATGCCCCGGATTTGAAAAAACGTGAACTGGCAGTGCTGTTGGTGTTGGTGTTACTGGTGTTGGTGTTTGGTTTCTATCCGCAAGGAATCTTAGACATGACGCAAGCCAGCAGCCAGTACTGGGTAACGTTGATGTTGCCGCCGGGAACGACGCCATAAGGTGAGGCAATAAGATACTGGCTACTGCTTCCAGCTTCTATCCACAGGGGAAGTGGGATATAACCGGAACCAGCAGCCAGTAGAGGGTTGGCCTGATGCGGTGGTGGATTACCGCACGTCACGCACCAGACGGACATATTTTCCGCCAGCTTTGAATGATTGGAATGGCTGGCCTTTACTAAAGTCAACGCTCCATGCATTAGGATCGGATTGGTTACTCGTCCATACGCTCTGTGCTGGCATCAGTGGAAAAATGCTCAGGTTTACGGCTGGATTCTGGCATTGCCTTTCCACGATGCTGCTTAATTCTTTAACTGTAGGCAACCGCCATCCGCGTTGGCCTGCGAAGCGCGTCGTGTCAGCAACTTGCGCTTGCTGCATAGCGAACTCCCACGTCATGCGGCTGGCTTTGCCGTAGCAGCCTCTGCCTTCTTGGCCTTCAAGGCATTGTTTCCATATCAGGCCAGTTTGTGTGTCTGTCACCGTGCCATCACGATGCTCGATAAAGCGTTGGGATGCTGCCGCCGCGTGCAAACTGGTGAGGCACTCTTGCGCCATAACCGGATAAGCACTACAAAAAAACAGGATGCTGCCGCCCCACGCACGCAAGAATGCTTTTTTGGTCATTTTCATAGTTGTTGTTACCAAGCAAGTTGAGAATCTATTGATTTTTTTAACGCTAGCCCAAGCGCTTACCATTTGTTGAGTAAGTCGCAAGCGGTATAAAATTGGTTCAAACGATTTTATTAATAAGTTAAATTTATCACTGATCCGCGCCCGTCATAAGTATCAATTAGTAAGCGTGCGCTCAGGTGAGTTATCAGGAAGGCTTTATTTTGAGCAATATCAACCCCCAATTGATGCAGTGGTTGGCGGCGACAGGCTTTGAGCGGTTGCCGGGTGTGTTTGTTACCGGCACAGATACTGGCGTGGGGAAAACGTGGGTAAGCACTAGACTTATCAAAGTGTTACGCGCTATCGGGCGGGATATTACGCCGCGCAAACCGGCAGAATCGGGCTGGTCAGATACGGATGTTACCTTGAGTGATACCTGGCAACTCTCCCAGGTTGCTGGGGTTAACCCTGAAATGGTTTGTCAAAACCGCTTCCGCGCCCCACTTTCACCGCCACGGGCAGCGTTATTGGAGGGGAAGCACTTACAGATTGGGACGCTGGTGCAACAGTGCCGTGAGGGGCTGTCAGCGGGACAGTTTTTGTTAGTGGAAGGCGCAGGCGGGTTTTATTCCCCGCTTGCCGATGATGGTTTGAATGCTGACCTTGCCGTCGCACTGGGCTTGCCGCTGCTGGTTGTGGCGGAAGACCGTGTGGGCTGCATCAACCACATTTTGCTGGTGGTTGAAGCTGCCCAGCGGCGTAACTTGACGGTGGCGGGTATTGTTTTAAACCAGCGCCAGCCCGCCCCCGCAGGCATGGACAACGCCACTGACTTGCGCGGGTATATCAGCATCCCAATCCTGCCTGCGCTAGCGCTGGGTTAATCACTTCTACGGTAAGTTTACCGTGGGACTTGCACCATTATCCGCACAGGTGAAGGTGGCAGATTCTTGGGTGCGGGCAGCGCTGTAAGGGTTAAGGTTAAAACCGCCGCTGAGCTTTGCTTTGTAGGTAATGCGTAACTTGCTCAACGCGCCGCCGACGTGTTCGAGGTTACGGCTCCACTCCCACAGCACGCCGTCTTGCAGCACTTGCTCAATCCGTGCTTCGGTGCGCCATTGGTTAGCGGCGAAATCAAAATAATCGACTTGGGTTACTTTCGCGGTTGTGCCAGTCTGATTGGCAATTTTAATGTCGAAATTGTTGCAACGGTCGCCAGCAAAAGCCGCTACATTTCCGAGCAGCAGTCCCGCACCCCACACGCTTGTTGCCAGCGCTTGCCAATAGTTCATGGCGGCATCCTCCGTGAGCTGATGAATGAGGGACGGGAAACAGCGTCCCTGCCATCCAGCCCGCATCCCTTGCGGATTGTTTCCCGACCCATAACGCTAATGTACGTGGATGGCGCGGCGGGAACAGTGAACTATTTCACACTTAGGCAATAATCGTGGGCATAGCGGTGGCGTTTGATTGGGTATTGGTGCTGGTGGCGGCAAAGTTGAGCTGCCATTCCATGTCATTACTGGAACTGGCGTATTCCAGCGCCCGTGCGCGGCTGATCTTGCTGTCTTTGTAAAGCTGGTAGAGCGATTGGTCGAAGGTTTGCATCCCATCCGTGGAGCCTTTGGCAATGATGTCTTTCAAATCACCAAATTGCCCCTGCCGGATCAGCTCCGCCACGTAAGGGGTGTTTATCAGCACTTCCGCCGCCAGATGCAAGCCATCCTTGTCATCGGGAATCAGCCGTTGGGCGACGATGCCGCGCAGGTTGAGTGATAAATCCATCAGTACCCGCCCCTTGTTTTCACTGGGGAACAGATAAAGTACGCGCTCTAGCGCCTGAATGACGTTAGTGGCGTGCAGGGTGGAAAGCACCAGATGCCCGGTGTCAGCAAACCCCAGCACCGCGTCGATGGTTTCGGTGTCACGCACTTCCCCAACCATGATCATGTCGGGTGCTTCACGCATGGCTTCGCGCATGGCATTGGCGTAACTTAAGGTATCAAAACCCACCTCGCGCTGCCCGATGATCGACTTTTCATGGTGAAAGGTGTACTCAATCGGGTCTTCAATGGTCAGGATGTGCCCGCTGTGGCGTTCATTACGGTACTGGATCAGCGAGGCCATTGAGGTTGATTTGCCGGAACCCGTGGAGCCGACGAACAGGATCAGCCCTTCCTTACGCATCACCAGTTCTTTCAGTACTGGCGGCAGTTTGAGTTCTTCCGGCGAACGGATGTCGGAACGGATATGGCGGATAACCATCGACACTTCCCCGCGCTGGAAGTAGAAATTCATGCGGAAACGCCCAACCCCGCGCAGTGAGAAACCCTTGTTCAACTCGCGGTCGTTAAAGAACGACTCAATTTCGGTAGCAGTCAATAATTCTTCGGCCAGTTGGCGGATATTGCCCGGTTTCATCGGTTCGCGGCTGATGTGCTTGAGTTTGCCGCGAATCTTGAGCGAGGCGTAAGCGCCGGTGGTCAGGTACAGGTCAGATGCGCCTTGTTTCACCATCATCATGAGTAAGGGACTGATGCGTAGGTCGTTTTCGCTTAAAGTGTTCATTACGCTCTGTTCTCTAGTGGTTCGATGACCATGTTATCCAACCCCTTGAAGAAATCATTGTCTTTGGCAAAGCGGCTTTCCAGCTTGAGCCGCAGGCGTAAATCGTTTTGTGAATCGGCGTGGCGCATCCCTTCGTGGACGGTGATTTTACGGGCTTCAATCAAGTCGAACAGGGCTTGGTCGAACGTGCGCATCCCGTGCTCGCGGGATTTGGAAGTCAGGTCTTTCATCCCCGGTACATCGCCTTTCATGATCAGGTCAGCCATCAGTGGGGTATTGATCACCACTTCCACCGCTGGCAAGCGCCCGTCTTCCTTGGCTTTGCGCACCAAGCGTTGGGAAACCACCGCTTTGAGGTTAAGCGATAAATCCATCAGCAACTGGTTACGGCGCTCTTCGGGGAAAAAGTTGATGATGCGGTCAATCGCTTGGTTGGAGCTGTTGGCGTGCAAGGTGGAAAGGCACAGATGCCCGGTTTCGGCGTAGGCAATGGCGTAGTCCATGGTCTCGCGGTCACGGATTTCCCCCAGCAAGATCACGTCCGGTGCTTGCCGCAGGGTATTTTTCATGGCGATTTCGTAACTGGCGGTGTCGATACCCACTTCGCGCTGGGTAATCAGGCAGCCCTTATGCGCGTGCACGAATTCAATCGGGTCTTCGATGGTGACGATATGTCCTTTGGAATTTTCATTGCGGTAATCGACCATTGACGCCAGCGTGGTGGATTTACCGGAGCCGGTCGCACCGACCATGATCACCAGCCCACGTTTGGTCATGGCGATGTCACGCAGTACCGGCGGCAAGCCCAATTCCTTGAAGTCAGGGATACGGTTAGGGATGTGGCGCAACACCATGCCCGCGCAACCGCGCTGGGTGAAGGTATTGACCCGGAACCGCGCTTTGCCGGGCAGGCTGATGGAAAAGTTGCATTCCATGTCCTCCTCGAACTGCTTGAGTTGGCGGTCGTTCATGATCGAACGCACCAGCATCCGCGCACTGCTTTCATTCAAAGTTTGGTTGGTCAGTGCCAGCAATTCGCTGTCAACCTTGATGGAAGGGGCGGCATCGGCGGTGACGTAAAGGTCAGAACCGCGCTTTTCCAGCATGGTCGCTAGCAGCTTGTGTACGTAACTGACGGCAGAATCACGATCCATACATCACCTCCTGTGTGGCTCAAATAGCATCGGGGTTATCGGCTTTGCGGCGGGCATCATTGCGGTCAACCAGACCTTTCATCACCAAGGATTTCAGCGACTGGTCGAGGGTTTGCATCCCATCACCTTGCCCGGTTTGCATGGCGGAACGCATTTGCGCGATCTTGTTTTCACGGATCAGGTTGCGGATAGCGCGGGTTCCGATCAGGATTTCATGCGCAGCGACCCGTCCACCGCCTTTTTTCTTCAGCAGGGTTTGGGAAATGACGGCTTGCAGCGATTCGGAAAGCATGGAGCGCACCATATCCTTTTCCGCTGCGGGGAATACGTCCACGATACGGTCGATGGTTTTGGGCGCGGAGGTAGTATGCAATGTGCCGAACACCAGATGCCCGGTTTCAGCAGCGGTCAGGGCAAGGCGGATGGTTTCCAAGTCACGCATTTCCCCGACCAGAATAGTGTCCGGGTCTTCCCGTAGTGCGGAACGCAGGGCATTTTCAAACCCCTTGGTATCACGGTGGACTTCGCGCTGGTTGACGAGGCTTTTCTTGCTCTGGTGCACGAATTCAATCGGGTCTTCGATGGTGAGGATGTGCCCGTAATCGGTGTCGTTTTTGTAATCGACCATCGCCGCCAGCGTGGTGGATTTCCCCGAACCTGTCGGCCCCGTGACCAGCACCAAGCCGCGCGGATTTTCGGAAATTTTACGGAAAATACCGGGTGCACCCAGTTGTTCCAGCGTCAACACCTTACTGGGGATGGTACGGAATACCGCGCCCGCGCCCCGGTTCTGGTTAAAGGCATTCACCCGGAACCGCGCCACGCCGGGGATTTCAAACGAAAAGTCGCATTCCCAATGTTCTTCGTAGGTTTTGCGCTGGTGGTCATTCATGATGTCGTAAACCAGCGCATGAACTTCTTTGTGTTCTAGCACCGGCAGGTTGATCTTGCGCATTTCACCATCAACGCGGATCATGGGAGGCATCCCGCCCGATAAATGCAGGTCGGAAGCATTATTCTTCACGCTAAACGCGAGCAGTTGGGTAATGTCCATTGTTGTTATTATTCCCGGCTAGGATTTTCAGGGTTTACATTCGTAGGAAATTAACATAAGCCATGACCATAGGTGAAAATATCCAGACAATCGGCGAGCGCATCCGTGCTGCCGAACAGCGTTTCGGGCGCGAACCGGGCAGCGTGCATCTGCTCGCGGTGAGCAAGAAACACCCCGCTGATGCCATCCGCGAAGCTTTAGCGGTCGGGCAAACCCTATTCGGCGAAAATTACGTGCAAGAAATGACTGAAAAAGCCGCCGAATTAGCAGGAAGCGGTATCGAATGGCATTTCATCGGCCCGATCCAGTCCAACAAAACCCGCCTGATTGCACAAACCGCCCGCTGGGTGCATTCGGTAGACAGTTTCAAAGTTGCCCACCGCTTGAGCGAACAAAAGCCCGCCGATGCGCCCGCGATCAATATTTGCTTGCAAGTAAACATCAGCGACGAAGACAGCAAATCCGGCGTACAGCCAGCGGAATTGTCCGCACTCACTGCACAAATCGCTGAATTACCGGGACTGAAACTGCGCGGCTTGATGGCAATCCCTGCCCCGGAACACGATTTCGAGCGCCAACGCGCTGTTTTCGCCCAAGTGCGGGCGTTGCAGGAAAGCCTGAATGCGCAAGGTTTCGCCCTCGATACGCTGTCGATGGGCATGACGGATGATATGGAGGCCGCGATTGCCGAAGGCGCAACGATTGTGCGTATTGGTACGGCAATTTTTGGGGTGAGGTAGGGCGCACCGATGTGTGCGCCCTCAATCGTAATTAGGCGAGGATTTCCTTCAAAAACTGTGGCAACGCCGCGCTCCCGCGATGGATTTCCGCATTGTAATACTGGGTCGGGAAAGCCAATGCCTGTGCTGCCGCTTCGCGTGCAAATTCCACCTTGCCTGCTTTCGCCGCAATCGTGCAGCTCCACCAGCCCGTTGGATAGCAAACCTGTTGGAATTGGCGTAACTGGATGTCGCTGAAACCCGCTTTGCGCATGGTGTCGTGCATCGGTTTGATGATCTTTTCGGCGTGAACCAGTGGTGACTCGCTTTGTTGGATCAGCAAACCGTTTTCGCCCAGCGCCCGCCAGCAACCTTGGAAGAATTCTTCGCTGTACAACACCGCACCGGGGCCTACCGGATCAGTGCTGTCCACGATCAGGATGTCGAGGGAACCGGGTTCAGCATTGTTGATCCACGCAATCCCGTCTTCAAACGCCAGTGTGGCGCGAGGGTCGTTGTTGGATTCGCACAGTTCGGGGAAGAACATTTCGCTGACGCGGGTCACGCGCTCGTCGATGTCAATCTGGATGGCGGATTCAACTTCCGGGTGTTTCAGCACTTCGCGCAAGGTTCCGCAGTCGCCGCCGCCGATGATGCACACGCGCTTGGGGGCAGGGTGGCTGAACAGCACTGGGTGCGACATCATTTCGTGGTAAACAAAATTGTCGCGGGTTGTCACCATCGTGCAACCATCCAGCGTCATCAGTTTGCCGAAAGTGGTGGTGTCGTAGATTTCCAGCTTTTGGAAAGGGGTCTGTTCTTCGTGGATTTTCGCTGCTTCGGTCAATTCCAGCCCGAAAATCGTGCCGGAATCAGACAGTTCAGTAAACCAGTTTGGGTTGGATGTCATGGCAGTGCCTTGCGCGTTGGTAATTCAAGGCCGCTATGATGCCACAAGCATCCGGTGGGGTGAATGTATGATCAATGAAAGATCGGTGTGCCACCGTTTAGGTTCATACCTTCCGCCCAGAAAAAGCTGTTGCCTTCCTCAGGCCGGTTAATCAGCACCATCAATACCACCCATTTGAGGCGGTCTAGGTTAAAGTCTTCGTCCTGCAATTCCAGCACGCGGTCGAGGATTTGTTCGCGGGCTTCGGGGTTAATTACGCCTGCCTGCTCTAAAAACACGAGGTAGCCTTGGCATTCGGTGTTGAGCCAGTATTTTTCTTCGGGGGAAAACATACGGGTGGCGGAACAGCGGTAAGTCACTTCCACGCGGGCGGCTTCATCGCCGAGGCTTTCCAGCCAATCAAAGGCGCGGGTAATCTCGCTATTTAAAAAGCCCGCCTGCTGTAAATAACCGTGCATGGAATTACGGTCTTCCGGCAGGTTATCACCCATGTCGGGGTAGTTATCGAAAAGGTAGAAGAGGACATCCAGCGTGTTTTCTTTCATCAGTTCCCGTTTCCCGGCCCCATTCGCATGTAGTGCCCACCACCACATGCTGCTACAAAGCCCTGTAGTTCCAGCATAAGCAGGATGGATGAAACCGCTTCGGCGGTCAAGCCTGTGTTCAGGATAATCTGGTCAATCGGTAGCGCTTCATAGCCTAACGCATCTAAAACCTGAGCGTATTCAGGGTCAATCTCGTCCAGCGGCAGGCTTGCCACCGCGCCGAGTGCCAATTGCCCTTGCGCAGGCGGCGTGGCTTTATCCTGTTGTAGCCAGACGTTCAGTTGCGGGGCAATTTCTTCCAATATGTCCGTGGCGGTTTCCACCAGTTTCGCACCTTGCCTGATCAGGTGGTGGCAACCCCGTGCCAGCGGGTTATGGATCGAGCCGGGAATGGCGAAAACTTCGCGTCCTTGCTCCATCGCGTGACGGGCGGTGACTAACGTACCGCTTTGCAGTGCTGCTTCCACGATCAGTACCCCGAAACTCATACCGCTGATGATGCGGTTGCGGCGCGGGAAATGCTGCGGGTGGGCTGCCGTGCCGATGGGGAATTCGGAAACGATAGCGCCTTGCGCGACGATGCGTGCCGCCAGCGAACGGTTACGCAAGGGATACATGATGTCCAGCCCATTGGCGACCACCGCAAAGGTATTGCCTCCGGCTTCCAGAGCGGCTTCGTGGCTGTGTGCGTCGATCCCAACCGCAAGGCCACTGGTGACGGTCAGGCCATTGGCAGCGAAATGCGCGGCGAAGGCGCGGGCGTTTTCTTTACCGCCTTGCGTGGGGTTACGGCTACCGACCATAGCGATTTGCGGGTCGTTGAGTAATTCAGGGTTGCCCAGCACGAACAGCAGCGGCGGCGCAGTGCGGATACGTTTGAGCAGTGCGGGATAATGCGGGTCTTCCGGCACGAGGATGTGGTGTTGGTCAGCAGCATTCAGCCAGTGCCAGTCCGGTGCGGCAGCATCGCGGGGTAATGCGCGGTAAGCAGCAATGCCTTCCGCTTTCAGTCCGGCTTCGCGCAAGGCATTGTCACTGGCTTGGCGGGCGTTTACGGCACTGCCGAAATGCTCCACGATGCGGCGCATACTGCCGGGGCCTATGCCTTTGGCTCGCCAGAAATGCAGGCGGGCACGTAGTTCTTCATCGGCAAGCGGGGTAGGGCTGCTCATTATGGGGCTTACGGCTCATGTGGTTAAGGATGCCACGATTGTGCGTGACGGGTATGTTGGGCGCAAACAAAACTGCTGAGCGGAAGTGCCAGCAGCTAACCTTTACCGCAGGTCAATAATATCCGCCAGCACGTCGGTTTCACCGCGTTTGCGGGATGCAGCGGCAGAATCGTAAACCACCAGTAACGTGGTTTTGCCGCCGTGTTGGAACAAGGTAATGCCTTCGGCGTGGTCATCCCCCGCATCATCGCCCTGCCCGTAATGCACATCAAAAATGGCATCCAGTTGTTTGCTGGAAACGAGGCTTTCGGCGTCAGGTTGCGCCCCGCCTTGCCAGCGGTAAAGGGCGGTGGGGCCATCAATGCTCATGGTCGGCCCCGCCAGAATCAGCAAATCATCGCCTTGCACGCACAAGTCACGCACCCCCAAACCGTCCAGTTTCAGGAAATGCTTGCGGTAAGGGCGGTTATCCGTGCCGATATTCACCAGTTTCAGGATGGACGGGTCATTGGCATCGGTGGTCACTTCCAGTTCAAGGATCGCCGCCCAACCGCGCAACACAGGCCCACGCAAACCAAGGAACAGGCGTTTCCCCGCGACTGCCAGCCCTTCGATGTCGAAGCCGTTATCCTTGCCGGGAATGTTGAGGAAGGCTTGTAAGTGCGGGTCGGAACGTAACGCGGTCATCAAGTCATTGCCGATGGCGTCACCATGCAATTGCGCGGCAGTCAGCGTTTGCCCGTGGTATTGGGCGGTTTTTTGCAAAGTCCACGTTGCACCGTCGGCGACCAGCGGGATGCGTGCCAGCAAATAACGGTTGCTAGCGCCGCTGACTTTTTCCAGTTGCTTGAACGCTTTGGCGGGCGGTTTGTCTGTTTCTGGCTTTTTGCGGACGAGGCTGTGGGAGCCAGTCAGCCATAAATAACCGTCTTGGTAAGCCAAACCTTCGGTGTCGATTTCCGCGCCACCATCTTCGGTTGCGGATGTGGATGCGGCAGGTAAGCGTAAGTAAGTTTCCAGCGCGAAACGGGTGTGGTTGGCGTAGTGCGGGCTACCGTCAGGGTTTTGCCCCTGTAAGGTGAGGCGTTCCAGATACGTGGTTTCATCGTTGACCACCCACAGGGTGTTGCCAACTTGTACGACAGCGGAAAGGGCATCCCGCAGCGCGGCATTGGGTGGGGCGAAGCTGAGGTGGGCGGAAGTGGCTTTTGACATGGGTTTCCCTACAGGTTTACGTGCTTTGTTGGATCGTCAGCAGGGCATTCATTGCCGCTGCCGCTAATGTACCGCCGCCGCGAGTGCCGTCGACCACGATGCATTCAATGCCGAGGTCACGGTGCTGTTTCCACAACTGTTGCTTGGCAGGTTCGGCAAGGATGAACCCGCGTGCTGCCGCAATCACCAGCGCAGGCGTGGGCGCACCTTCCTTGAGGATTTCCAGCAAACGGAACAGGGCGGTGGCGGATTGCCCAATCAGGATGATGCTGCCCGCCATGTACGGCTTCCAGTAATCCACAGCGGTCATGGCGCGGGTCTGCTTGCTGGCTTTGGCGTGGGAAATGACCGATGCCTTGCCGAGAAAACTCAGCGGTTCCTGATACATTAGCGCATCATCCAGCGCGTGGCTGACCAATTCTTCGTCGTAAAGGATATTGTTGCGTATTTTGATGGCCTTACGTGCTGCTTCCATTGCGCGGTCGCTGAATTGGATGTGTTGCGCCAATTCCGGGTCGCCGCAAGCATCCACCATCTGTATGACAACCTGCTGCTGGTCGGGGGTAAAACGTTCCAACGCCACCAATTCGCGTATTTTGTCGTTGTTTTGTTGGCGGATGCGTTCAGGGTCGCGCAGGTATTGCATGGGGGATTCCGGGGTTATTGGATAACGGCTGCCAGCGGGCTATCCGCCGCGATCAGGTTACGGATGTCGCGATAAGGCACGGTAAATTCCGTCGGCCCCACGGCATTAGCGGCGATTTCATAGGGGTTGAAAGTGAATGTCAGCCCATCAGCCATGACGCCAAAATTGGTATTGATGTGGAAAGCGTTGTTCTCAAACGAAAAGCCTTCCTCTTCCAAGTTGGCGGTGGGGGCAATGTTCCGCGCTTTGCGGAAAGCACTTTCACCTGCGGTATTCAGCGCACCCTCGTAGCCCGTCGCCAGCAGGTCAGCCAAGGTCAGTTGTTCCCCGGTGTCGGTGCTAAGGACGAAATAATGTTGCCCACTGGAAGGGTGTGCGCCGCCAATGTAGCTCGTTTCGGTAACGTTGAGCGTCACCAGATTGCCTTTGCCAAAGACCAGTTCGGCATTGCGTTCCAGTAGCCAGTTGCCGATAGGGCTGGGGTTCTTTTTGTAATCTGCGATGAACATGGCGGCAAGCTCTTCCGGCGTGGTCGGTTGCTTGCCTGCGTCGTCACTGAATTCTAGCACTTGCGATTGGATGAATTGGTTGATGGCATCGACAGCTTTGGGGTTAACGGAATCGTTCAGTATTTTGGGATAGCTGACTTTTACGCTGACGCACTGGGCATTGTCGAGTGTGACATCGGGGGAACCGGGGCATTTCGGGCCGTCTTGATGCTGAAATTCGATCATTTCTGCGGAAAGGGAACCCATTGAAACACTTTCATTGCCACTGGCGGGGAGTTCCAGTTTGCAACCCGCCAGCGCCAGTAACCCCGTTGCCAGCAATGTTGTTCGTAACTTCATCTGTATGCCTCCTAAAGCCAGCGCTTAACCCGCGTTTGGTACGCAAGATACGCGCTGGTAAACCTTTCTTCCAGCACTTTTTGCAGGCTGTTCAAGGCGCTAGCCGTGCAATTTCCCAGCCATCAGCGGTGCGCCGGTATTCAAAACGGTCATGCAAACGGCTTGGACGCCCCTGCCAGAATTCGATGGTATCCGGCACGATGCGGTAGCCGCCCCAAAAGTCCGGTAAGGGAATTTCGCCTGCGCTGAATTTACGTTTCATTTCATCCAACTTCATTTCCAGCAATTTGCGCGAGGTAATAATGGAGCTTTGCGCTGATACCCATGCCCCCAATTGGCTACCGCGTGGGCGTGAGGTGAAATAGCGCAGCGATTCGAGGGTGGGAACCTTTTCGGCACGTCCGGTGATTTCCACTTGCCGTTCCAGTTCCTTCCAAAACAGCAGCAGCGCGACTTGCGGGTTGGCGTTGATCTGTTGGGCTTTCTGGCTTTGGTAATTGGTGAAAAACACAAAGCCGTTGGCATCGTAGGATTTCAGCAATACGGTGCGCAGGGTGGGTTTGCCGCTGGTGGAAACCGTGGCGATTTGCATGGCGTTGGGTTCCATGACTTCTGCGTCGATGGCTTGTTTGAACCACAGGCTAAACTGTTGGTAAGGGTCAGGGTCTAGCGTGGTGCGGCTGAGACCCGCCTGCGTGTATTCGCGCCGAAGTGCGCCGATGTCCATAAGTAACTTCCCGTTGCTGCAATCAAGGCAGAGAGTTTACAACGAAAAAAAGCCAGACCCTAAAACAGAGTCCGGCTAAAAAGACACAAAGGAAGGGCTAAGACCTCTGTGTCGAAGTGGAACCCGTCAGGGTTCCAGGGGCTAACAATTCAATAGGGGCAACTGTTCCGTTTTACAACCCGTAATAGCGGGCGACATATTGCTGCTCTGCCGGGGACGCGGGTGCAGAAACAGGTATCGCTTGGCTGATATAACCTTGTTGCGGCATATAGGTTAACGGGGCATTGTTGCTCGGATAATAGGGCATCGTTGCACTCATGTAAGGGTTGCTGGTCGGTGCGGGTGCTGGCATTCCATAAGCACTGTAAGCACGATCCTGCCACGCCATATAGAGTGGGTTGTTTTGCACATTGGCACAGCCGGATAACAAAATTAAGGTAATTCCCGGCAATAACACGCTGTTTTTTATTATGTTCATTGCGTTTATTCGTTGTTGTTGGGTTTGTCTATGGGATGTATCGTGACAAAAAACGCAGGCAATGTGCAGCGTTTGCTGGATAAACGGTGTGCAAGCGGATAGGAGGAATAAAAAGGGGGATTATCGGTTAATTTTTGCCCTTTCCGTGCTGCTGGATTGCCCAATCTATGTGCTCAAGCACCACCTCATTGCTGATTTCTGCGCGGCGGGAGTGCAGCAAACGCAGCGTGGATGGATGAGCGGGCATATTGCCCAAAGCCACGGCGATATTCCGCAACCAGCGCTGATAACCGATGCGGCGGATCGCAGAACCTTCCAACTTGCGTAAGAATTCATTTTCAGTCCATTGGAACAAGTCACTGAGCAGGGCGCTGTCCAGTTGGTGGCGCACGGCAAAGTCGGCTTCGGTGGAGGTGTGGGCAAAGCGGTTCCACGGGCAAATCAGTTGGCAGTCATCGCAGCCGTAGATGCGGTTGCCCATCAAGGGGCGCAGTTCCAGCGGAATGATGCCCTGATGCTCAATGGTGAGGTAGGAAATGCAGCGTCGCGCATCCAGCGTGTAAGGCGCGATGATAGCGGCGGTGGGGCATACGTCGATGCAGGCGCTACATTGCCCGCAATGGGCAGCAAGTTCGCCAGTTTCGGGTAAGGCTAAGTCGGTGTAGATTTCCCCCAAGAAAAACCACGAGCCTGCGTCGCGGCTGAGGATGTTGGTGTGTTTGCCCATCCAGCCCAGCCCGGCTTTTACCGCAATGGGTTTTTCCAGCACTGGGGCGCTGTCAGTGAAAACGCGGTAGCCGAATGTGCCGATCTCGGCTTGCAGGTGTTGCGCGAGTTTTTCCAAGCGTTGGCGGATCAGCTTGTGGTAATCACGCCCGAGTGCGTAGCGGGAAATGTAAGCGCGTTGCGGGTGGTTGAGCAGCATTTCCGCATCGGTGCTGTCAGGCGGGAAATAGTCCATGCGCACGCTGATGATGCTGATTGTGCCGGGAACCAGTTCGGCGGGGCGGCTGCGTTTCGTGCCGTGGCTTTGCATCCAGCCCATGTCGCCGTGATAGCCTTTTGCCAGCCAGTCGTGCAAGCGTTGTTCCGCGCTGGCAAGGTCGATATTGCTGATACCAAGGGCAGCGAAGCCCAGTTGTTTGCTGAATGACTGGAGCTTACGGAGAATATCAGTGCTGTTGGGGGGCGTGTTTATCATTTCGGCATTCTGCCAGTTATCCTGAATTTTTTCGACAAATGGTCTATTTTAATGGGCAATCGGCATAATCTATTGCTGTGGGTTTTTCGGGGGCAATCATCATGGGCGATACCACATCAGACGTGCAGGGCAAGGCGCAAACTTTGCGTGCGCAAGTGCAGGAACTGCAACTCAAAGCAGCCAAAGCGCAGGAATACGTTGACCAGCAACAGGCGCGACGTACCAAGTTGTTGGCGGAGCGTGAGCAATACGTCAAACAGAACCCCTCGGCTGCGTCGCTGGTAACGCCTTCGGTCGAAGTTAGCCCCGCAGATGCGAAAGAACCCTCAGGTTGTATGTTCGCCGGAAAATCAAGTGCGGCGAAAACACCCGCCACCGCTCCTGCGGCTAATGCATCGGCGCATCCCAAACTGGTTAGCCTCAATGCCCAAATTGCTGACTGCGATAACCTGTTGGCGGTGTGGAAAAAGCGCGTGGAAGAATACAGCAGCATGGCAAGTAAGCTCACTGCCGATGCTGATGCGCTGGATAAGCGTGGGCAAGCAACCCCAGCGGGGCAAACCCAGCAAACCACCCCTACTGCGGGTACTTACAGCGTCGTGCTGCACCGCACCGACATTGCCGCCCCGCCCGTCAATATGACCTTGGATCAGCCGTTTACTGCCGACGCTATCCACATCCGGCGCAACAACCAAACGATCAGCGGCAACACCATCAGCGACACGATTTTGGATTTGCCTTACGGACAGGCGCAAAAGTTGGCGGATCAGGCGCACCGCGATGCCATCCAGTTGATCCCTTCTGACCAGTTCGCGGGTGGGGAATTGGAAAATCTCACGATCAGCGGCAACCGCATCCATTCCAGCGGCAAGTTGCAGGGTATTTTCGGCTCAGACGGCATCTTCCGTAACCTGACGATCATTTCCAACACCATCGACACCCAGTCAGACCACAAAATCACCATCAATGGTTTGGTCGGAAAAAATAACCGCATCCAAGCCAACCGCGACGCGCAAGGCAAATTGGTCGCGGTGCAGCTCAACCCCATCCGTTTGGGCGGTAATCTGGCAACGGGCAATGTCTGGATTTTGTCGGTAGTGGCAGAAGACCAAACGCAATACGGTTACAGCCCGTTGGATGTCGGTAATGACGGCAATCAGCACATTCAGGATAACCGCAGCGTGGCGCAAAACCGTGACCGGGCAAATGGCGATGCCAACCTGACGAATTTCCCGCTGAGCGAATTCAAGCGCCAATTACGCACCATGACCATCGGGCAATTGCTGCAATACAGCCCCTCCGTGGATGCGGCAGTGAATGCATGGTTGCTCAAAGTGGGGGAATTGCTGCCGGGTTCCGCGAACTTGCTGGCACGGGTGGAACAAGCGCGTGCGGCTTACGAGATGCAGCGCAATGTCCCGATTAGTGAACTGCTTGCCCACAGCCCGGATTTGCAGAATTTCTTCATTCAAGCCTTAGCGAAATGGGTGGCAAGCACAACGGCAGGGAAGGCTTAAGCCCACGCCTGCCGCCGAGATTTAGTGCTGTTGGTAACGGGTCAGGCGGGTTTCGATCACTTGCCCATCATCGTTGTGCTGCGCTTGGACAATGCCGTAACCCAGTTCTGGGGCAAGCCATACAGTGGTTTTACGCTCACCATCCGTATGCTGTACTTTTTCGCACTCGAAACGTCCCGCCGGGGTTTCCAGCGTTTCCTTACCGAGTTTACGGAAGCTGTACGTGTGTACCTTACCCCTATTGGCAGTGTGGTAGGTCAGCGGTTTATTGGCGGCAAGGTCGTCCATCAGGCGCAATTCCATCAGCGCGGGGTCGATCGTGCCATTGGGCGTTTGCAGTTGGAGGCTGCTGCCATCATAGGTTTCTTGCGCTTGGGTAGGGCTGCTGAAAGTGACTTCATCCCGGCGGTTTTTGCGTTTGCTTTTGTGCTGGAGTGAATAGCTTTTTGGCAGCAATTGTTCGCCCTGTCGTGCCCCGCTGCTGCGTTCGTTTAATACATCGCCACTCAAGATCGCGGCAAGCCCGTTGGCTTTGGTCAGCTTTTGGTAGGTATAGCTACCGCCATTGTAGCTCAGGCTGGCATCCATACCGCCGAGGGTGATGCCGTCCACATTGACCGAATAGCTGGCCTGAAAAGCGTCAGGGGCGGCTTGCGCCAGTGAGCTGGCAAGTAACAGGCTAAGGGCTGGTAGTGTGTATTTCATGTTGTGTCGGTTCCTTGTTTTGGGTGTCCATTGCCGCGTTTGACCGCCAAATAGTGGGTCAGTTCAGGTGCTAATCTTGAGGTTCGGCAACAAAGCAGTTGACCAGCCATCAAAAATACTACAAAGATGATCTAAAATATTGGAAAATCAGCCCAGCGAGCCAAGAATTGCTCTGCAACCTCGGTGATGTCTTGGCAGGTCAACGGTAGGTCGTTTAGGAATGACCGCCGCGATGCATTGAAAAATCAGGGAGAACCCTTCTGTGAGTAAAAATATTCTTCAACTTTCCGATGCCACGTTTGGGCAGGAAGTACTGAAATCCCCAACGCCGGTACTGGTTGACTACTGGGCGGAATGGTGTGGGCCATGCAAAATGATTGCGCCTCTGCTGGAAGAGCTGGCGGTTGAATTTGCGGGCAAGTTGACTATTGCCAAGCTGAATATTGACCATAACCAAGTAACGCCGCCGCGTTACGGTATCCGTGGTATCCCAACCTTGATGCTGTTCAAAAATGGTGAAGTGGCTGCGACCAAAGTTGGGGCGCTGTCTAAATCCCAGTTGACGGCATTCCTTAACCAGAACCTGTAAGCACAATACGTCGCGCCATGAGGGGTTTTTTCCGCTCATGGCGTGCCGGAGAGCACTATTTTACTAGACGCAACCTGATCTGCGTGCTAACTTAGCTTCACTTGAGTCTGCATCCAGATTCATTCCTGCGAATCCTGTCCCGTTTCTTTCGATGGAATCCTATTTAAGCCTCTATCCGTGCGCTTAGATTGCCTCTATGGGCTTTATACGTTATTCCAACGACATCTGCTGCTATTAAGGGACAGGGGCTACCTTATCAACTGGATTTGATAAAACACCTCACTCACACATACACATATGAACCTGTCTGAATTAAAGAAAAAATCGGTCACTGAAGTTTTCGAAATGGCGCAAGCCATGGGCATTGAAAGCATTTCGCGCACCCGCAAGCAAGACATTATGTTTGCCCTGTTGAAGGCACATGCGCAAAATGGCGATGACATTTACAGCGACGGCGTGTTGGAAATCCTGCAAGACGGCTTCGGCTTCTTGCGCTCGGAAGACTCCAGCTACCTCGCCGGGGCAGATGACATCTACGTTTCGCCCAGTCAGATACGCCGCTTCGGGCTGCGGACGGGGGATACGGTCGCGGGGAAAATTCGTCCTCCCAAGGATAACGAACGTTATTTCGCCCTGCTGAAAGTCGATAGCATCAACTACGAGCCACCAGAAAGTGCGCGTAACAAGATTGCCTTTGAAAACCTCACGCCTTTGCACGCCGATGAACGGATGCGCATGGAGCGTGGTAATGGTAGCCGTGAGGATATTACCGCCCGCGTTATCGACATCGTAGCGCCTTTCGGTAAAGGCCAACGGGGTTTGATTATCGCGCCGCCAAAGGCCGGTAAAACCATCATGCTGCAAAACATTGCGCAGAGCATTGCCTCCAATTACCCAGACAGTTACCTAATCGTCTTGCTGATCGACGAACGCCCGGAAGAAGTAACGGAAATGTCGCGCATGGTGCAAGGCGAAGTGGTTTCTTCCACCTTCGACGAGCCTGCTGCCCGCCACGTTCAAGTTGCGGAAATGGTCATCGAAAAAGCCAAGCGTTTGGTCGAGCACAAGCGTGACGTGGTAATCCTGCTGGATTCCATCACCCGTTTGGCGCGTGCTTACAATACCGTCGTGCCATCCTCCGGTAAGGTGTTGACAGGTGGTGTGGATGCGAACGCATTGCATCGCCCGAAACGTTTCTTCGGTGCGGCACGTAATATCGAAGAAGGTGGCAGCTTGACCATCATTGCCACCGCGCTGATTGATACCGGCTCCAAAATGGACGAGGTTATCTACGAAGAATTCAAGGGTACGGGCAACATGGAAATCCATCTGGATCGCCGTATTTCCGAGAAGCGCGTATTCCCTGCGATCAACATCAACCGTTCCGGCACGCGCCGCGAAGAGTTGCTGACCACCCAAGACGAACTGCAAACCTTGTGGGTATTGCGCAAGTTCTTACACGGTATGGACGATCTGGAAGCGATGGAACTGTTGTTCGACAAGCTCTCCAAAACCAAGACCAATAGCGAATTCTTCGATGTAATGCGTCGCGGGTAAGTAACACACCCCATCCCTGCCATCCCATCGCGCTTGGCAGGGCATCGGAGGATTTCCCTTGAGTCATATCCCCCAAACCCCTCCACCTGCTCCCACGTTTTGGGAAGCCTTCCTGTACTGGCTGAAACTGGGTTTCATCAGCTTTGGTGGCCCTGCTGGGCAAATCGCCATGATGCACACCGATCTGGTGGAGCGCAAACGCTGGATTTCCGAACACCGTTTCCTGCACGCACTGAATTTCTGCATGATCTTGCCGGGGCCGGAAGCTATCCAATTGGCGATTTACATCAGTTGGTTGATGCACGGCGTATGGGGCGCAATCGTGGCGGGAGTGCTATTTTTCCTGCCGTCATTTTTGCTGCTGTCGTTGTTGGCGGGGGTCTATCTGGCGTGGGGCGATGTGCCGCTGGTGCAAGGGTTGTTCTACGGTATCAAGCCTGCGGTGGTGGCGGTGGTGTTGTTTGCCGCGTGGCGTATCGGTAGCCGTGCGCTGAAAAATGAAGTGCTGTGGGGTATAGCGGCGCTGGCGTTTGTTGCTATCTTCGTGTTTGGGGTGGGTTTCCCGTGGATTGTGTTGGCAGCGGCAGTGCTGGGGGCAATCGGCGGCAAACTGATGCCGGAAAAATTCAAAAGCGGCGGTGGGCACGGCGCAAGCAATAAGGTTTACGGTGCGGCGGTGATTGATGACGATACCCCGACACCTGCGCACGCCAAATTTTCTTGGGCAAAGCTGGCAATGACTGTGGTGGCTTGCACGCTGATTTGGTTGGTGGCGATGTTTGCCATCCGTGGTGAAACGGCGTTGACGGAAATGGCGACCTTTTTCAGTAAGGCCGCGTTTCTGACCATCGGTGGCGCGTATGCGGTGCTGCCTTACGTTTATCAGGGCGGGGTGGAACATTACACTTGGCTGACTGGGCCGCAAATGATGGACGGTTTGGCGCTGGGTGAAACCACGCCGGGGCCGTTGATCATGGTGGTGACGTGGGTTGGCTACCTCGGTGGGGTTGCCAAAGGGGTTGCCGCTAATTCGGTGATGGCAGGTTTGGCAGGAGCTGCGGTGGCGACCTTTTTCACCTTCCTACCGTCGTTCCTGTTCATCCTCGTCGGTGCGCCAGTGGTGGAATCGACACGGGGCGAATTGAAATTTACCGCGCCGCTGACTGGCGTGACCGCCGCCGTGGTCGGCGTGATCCTGAATCTGGCAGTATTCTTTGCATGGCACACCTTCTGGCCTAAAGGCACGGGGAGTGCGCCGTTTGCGCAGCCGTTCGAGTGGTTTACAGTGCTGGTTGCGGTGGCTGCGTTCGTTGCCTTGTGGAAATACAAGGTGGACATCATGAAAGTAATCGGCGCGTGTGCGCTGTTAGGTCTAGTTTACACTTACATTTTGGGGATCATGTAACCATGGAACGTACCATCAAACCTGAAGACTTTGCCGCCATTGCCGATACCGCCATTGTGCTGGATGTGCGCCGCAAGGAAGACCGCGATGCTTCCAATGAAACCCTTCCTTTTGCTTTATGGAAAGACCCCGCGCAAATTGACCAGTGGATTGGTGCACTGCCGCACAGCCACGAAGTCATCATCTATTGTGTGCGTGGCGGGGCTGTCAGCAACAGCGTGGTTGACCGCCTGCAAGCCGATGGCGTGAAAGCGCGGTTCATTGAGGGTGGGATTGAAGGGGTGAAAGCGGCTGGGGGCAAAGTAGGGCGTAAGTGATGCGTTACATCGGAACTATCCAATGAGCAGCCACATCCAGTCACTCCAACAAAAAAAACTCCTGCCCAGCCCGCCGGATTTTCTCAGCAGTGCCGTGCAATACGAAGTCATCATGGGTTCGGTGGCGTATGGGGTCAGCAACGACAGTTCGGACATGGACATCTACGCTTTTGCGATTCCGCCCAAGACCATGATGTTTCCGCATTTGCGCGGCGAAATTCCGGGTTTTGACAACTATTCGGTGCAATTCGAGCAGTACCAGCAGCATCATATCCGCGATACGGCGGCGTTGGGTGGCAAGGGGCGGGTGTATGACGTGACGGTGTTTGCGATTGCCAAGTATTTCCGCCTGCTGACCGAGAATAACCCCAACATTATCGACAGCCTGTATGTGCCGGAAAATTGCGTGCTGTATGCCTCGCCCATCGGCAAGCTGGTGCGCGAGCGGCGGCAACTGTTCCTGCACAAGGGCTGCTGGGCGAAGTTCAAGGGGTATGCCTACGGGCAGATGCACAAAATCCGTACCAAACAGCCGGAGGGCAAGCGCAAGGAATTAACGGAGCAATTCGGTTATGACGTGAAATTTGCCTACCATGTGGTGCGCTTGCTGGGCGAGGTTGAGCAATTGTTGATGCATCAGGACATGGATTTGCAGCGCGATGCCGAACAGATGAAAGCGATCCGCCGGGGTGAATGGACGCTGCCGCAACTCGAAGATTACTTTGCCCGCAAGGAAGCCGATCTGGAACGGGTGTATCTCGCCAGCCGCTTGCCGGATGCGCCGGATACGGATGCCATTCGCCAGTTGCTGACGGATTGTCTGGAACAGCATTTCGGCTCGATCAGCGAGGCGGTGAGCCGTCCGCACGCGGCTGAACGGGCGTTGGAGGAGATTGGGCAGGTGTTGCAACGTTATCAGGGGAAAATGTAAATGCAGGAACTGATTAATACCAGCATCCGCACGGAAGTGTTGAGCAAGCTGGAGGAGCTGGCTCGCCAGCATCAGGTGACGATTATTAGCGCGATTGAAAGCGGCAGCCGTTCGTGGGGATTTCCTTCGCCGGATAGTGATTACGACGTGCGCTTTGTGTATGCCCATGCGCCGGAGTGGTACATCCAGCTTGACCCGGAACGCGATGTGATCGAACTGCCCGTCAACGCGGTGCTGGATATTGGCGGCTGGGATGTGCGCAAAGCGATGACGCTCGCCAACAGCGGCAACAGCGTGATTCAGGAATGGCTGATTTCACCGCTGGTTTACCACGAAGACTCGCAACGGGCTGCGCTGCTGCGTGAGATGGTGGCGCGTACCTTCAACGCCAAGGCGACTTTCCACCATTACAGCGCGATGGCGCATAACATGATTGCCGCGCTGGATGCGCCGGACATCAAGCTGAAACGGTTCTTTTACATCAGCCGCGCCACCCTGAGCGCGTTGTGGGTGATGCGCGAACACACGATGCCTACCGTCGTGTTCCCGGATTTGTTGCAGGCATTGACGGATGACGTGGCGGTGCTGGAGGCGTTTCAGCGGCAGATTCGGGATAAGGCGACGAAAACCGAGGCGGAAACGGGGGCGGTTGATCCGCTGTGTCTGGCGTTTGTGCGGGCGGCGTATCGGGAGGTGATGGCGGCGGATGTGGATAAGTTGCCGCCAAGGCAATATGCTCTGAGTAATGACGATTTGCGTAAGTACTTGATGGGTTAAGTGGCTGTTGAAAACTGATGGTTGAAAGAATTTTTCAAGATATTCCTGATGGCAAACTTGCAGAGGCTGATAGCCAACCTTTTTTAATCAGCTTGGGTTGGTCGAAAGGCGCAACATGGAACGATTTGCTGCAATCAAAGCGCGTGCTACTTATCTCCGAGGCAGGCGCGGGTAAAACGTATGAGTGCCGTACTCAGGTAAAGCATTTACGGGATAAAGGGGAATATGCTTTTTTCGTCGAGTTGGCGAGTCTGTCATTAAACGATCTTCGCAGTTCACTTGATTATGACGAAGAGAAAGATTTGGATGCATGGCTTTCCTCACAATCCGATATTGCAACATTCTTTCTCGACTCGATCGACGAGTTAAAATTGAGTCGTGGTTCATTTGAGCTGGCATTGAAACGCTTGCAAAAGGGAATTGGCAATCAGCTTCATCGCGTTCGCATTGTAATAACGACTAGACCTATCCCATTTGACGAACAGCTAGTGCGTCGTATTTTACCTGTTCCTGCTGCACCAGAGGCTGAATCCAAAGAAGAGATCTTCGCAAAAACTGCGATGAATGATCACCGAACAAGCCAAATTGAAAATAAGAAAAACAAGGAGGTCAGTGATTGGCGAACATCTGCACTGATGCCACTATCTGATGAGCAAATCGTTGAATTCGTAACAGGACAAGGTATTGATAATCCTACAGACTTGATGGATGACTTACGTAAAAGAAATGCACAAGAATTTGCTCGTCGTCCCCAAGACTTAATCGAACTCTGCGCAGATTGGCGTGAATACAAGCGTATACGGACACATCACGATCAAGTGGGGTCAAATGTACGGATCAAACTGCAAGCAAGAGACGACAGACCTGAGCCTGCTGAATTATCTGTCGATAAAGCTGTGGATGGTGCAAGCAGACTGGCGTTAGCGATGCTAGTCACACGCCGCTGGACAATTCGCCACAATGCGGCATCAGACGATATTGAGCAGGAAGCGGCTCTTAATCCAGCAATAATTCTGTCCGATTGGAATCCTGATGAACCTAAGGCACTGCTTGAAAGGCCATTGTTCGGCTTTGCCTCCTATGGAAGAGTGCGTTTTCACCATCGGTCAGTTTGGGAGTATTTAGCCGCAGAACGCCTAAAAACACTTCTTCGAGCGCATAAGATAACTTTCCGCGCTCTCAAACGACTTCTTTTCGCACAAACCAAGGGCAAGACCATTGTCCGTCCGTCGATGCGCCCAGTAGCTGGTTGGTTGGCACTCTCAGAAAATACGATTTTCGAGATGCTGCGTGATAACGAACCCGCAGTACTCCTCGATGAAGGTGATCCCGAATCTTTAACTCCAACTCAGCGTATTCAGGCACTACGTGCTTATGTCGAGCGTTATGGTGTAGGTGGGTGGCGTGGATTGCGTGTTCCACATATTCAGGTTCACCGTTTTGCCTTCCCGGAATTGGCGGAAGAAATTACCCGATGCTGGAAGATTGGTGTTGAAAATCCTGAAGTCCGGGAAATGTTACTTGCACTTATTGAGGCTGGAGGTATTGCTAACTGTGTTGAGATAGCCCGTGAGGTAGCCCGCAATAGAAACGCTTCCTACACAGAGAGAATGAATGCACTGGATGCGCTAATTTCACTCTCAGATCCATCACTAAAGGATATTAGTGCCGAAATTGCACATGATGAACAGCAATGGCCTGACAGCATCGCGCGTGGGGCTATTAGTCGACTGTTCCCTAATCACATTTCAATACAACAGCTTTGTTGGGTGCTTGGACGACTTGAAGAGAAAAAACATAATATTGGTGATCTAAGCTGGCAATTATCTTATTTGATTGCTGATGCTAAGCTTGATAAGCCAAGTTTGGTCGAATTCCGTGATGAATTGGTAAGATTAGTTTCTGATGGACTTCACTGGGATGAAGAATGGAAGCCTTTTTCTTGTGATAGACCCCATTTGAGCGGGGCATTAGCCGCAATTTGTCTTCGTGGACTCTCATTGGAAACGAGTAGTGCATGGTTATCTGCGAGTGTTCTAGCGCTTCGCTTGCAAGATCGTGAGTATGGTAGCGATGAAGTTCACCAAGAATTACATTCACGCCTGAGAGATTTGACTGCTGAGGACAATGAACGCCTGTTTTGGGCAGAAAATTCACTGCTGCAAGTACTTCAAGGTACTGATGATCCCAAGAAACGTTTCGTTGAAATCATACGCTACGGTGGAATTGTTGAACTCCGCGTTGAGCGTGATTTAACTTGGATAAAAGATGCACTTGGAGACACCACGCGCCCCTATAATGACCGGGCTTTGGTGTTGGAGATTGCTCTTCGCCTTTCGCATGGTCAAGAAAAATGGCGAAGTCATCTCTCCACCTTAAATGCATTAGTCCGTGATCAGCCCACTCTTCTTGCTGTAATTGGCGAATGGTTGCAACCACCAAAACACAATACAGAGAATTTACATTGGGAAAAAGAACAGGCTAAACGAAAAGAACAACGAGTAAGGAAAGAAGCAAAAAACCGAGCGAGTTGGATTCAGTTTCAACGTGAGATTGCTGGACACCCTGAGAGAGTTTTTTCTCCCGAACGCAGTTGGAATACTGCTTGGGATCTCTGGCGTGTGATGGGGCATGATAAAGAAGGCAGTAAAACATCAGGGTGGAATCGGCGTTTTATCGAAAAGCAATTTGGTAAACAGACGGCTGATAGACTGCGACTCACGCTAATAGATATATGGCGAAAAGAGAATCCAACGCTTCCAAGTGAAAGACCCGAAAACGAGCGTAACACTTATCTCATTCGGTGGCGACTTGGGCTTGCTGCGATTTACGCTGAAGCTGAAGACCCGCAATGGGCTATCAAGCTAAGTGAAAAGGAAGCAGAACTTGCGGCACGATATGTAGCTATGGGATTTAATGGCTTACCCCATTGGGTGGAACAACTTGTTATAGCTCATGAAAATGTGGTGGATAGAATTCTGGGTCAAGAATTAAGTTGGGAATTATCGCAGGGTTTCGAGGGACAAGCTTACTCGATGCTTTTGCAGGACATCTGCCATGCATCTGAGGCAGTTGCAAAAGTTTTCCTTCCCCGTCTCCGCAGATGGTTGGATTCACAAGAAAATACTTCGGATGATGAAACAGCCCTCAAAAATATTGCTTCCCGCATGAGAAAGGTTATTGATGTATTGATGAAGTATGGCGACGAAGAAATGCTCGCCCATGTGCGTACCCTCGCGCAACAGCACCTCAATAATGATCTGCCGAGAGAGTTGGTTTTCGTCTGGTTGCCGATTCTTATAAAGCTTAGCCCCGATCTTGGTATAGCCGCACTTGAAGAGCGGCTCCAGTCGGTCGAACCAGCGAAGCGCAGCGAGGCGGTTACATGGTTCAGCGTGCTTTTCGGGGATCGTCATGAACCAATCTCCCTCTCCGGTGCAGCATTTACACCACAGCTATTACTACGTCTTCTTCGTCTTGCATATTTTCATGTCAGATATAACGACGATACGGAGCATGAGGGTAGTTATACACCAGATACTCGAGATCATGCCGAACGTGCTCGTGAATATATTCTGAATACATTACTTGGATTGAAAGGTGAAAATGGCTGGGCAGCAAAGCTAGAAATGGCTGCTGATCCACTTTTCGCACATTTCAAAGATCGTATCCTCGCTATCGCTGAGGAAAATTGGGCGCAGGAGATTGATTCGGAAGTACTCGACGAAATGCAAGCTGTCGCACTCGACAGAGCAGGAGAAGCACCACCATCTACGAATAGTGCAATGTTCGCCATTTTGAATGATCGCCTTTCTGATCTGGATGATCTTTTGCTGAGTGATATATCACCTAGAGAGGCTTGGGCAGGCATAACCGAAGAAAGGGTCATGCGTCGCGAGATAGCACGAGAGTTGAAACATGTTGCCAATAATCTTTACACCGTAGATCAAGAATCTGTTACCGCAGATGAAAAAGAAACGGATATTCGCCTGCGCTCCACCGCGTCAAACCATGAAGCCATTATCGAACTCAAGCTTGCGGATGGTCGTTATGGTCGTGATTTGCGCGACACTATTTATGATCAATTGGTCAAGAAATATATGGCAGCCGAAGCGAGTCGGTCAGGGTGCTTGCTTATAACGTTGGCGAAGGATCGGCAGTGGGATCATCCTGATAATGGTCAGCGTATTGGGTTAATCGAATTGGAAGCCTTGCTTCGTGCGGAAGCTAAGCGGGTTGAAGAGGCTATGGGTGGCTCTGTTGCACTTGTTGTTCATATTTTGGATTTACGCTCCAGACTTTCTAAAGAGAAATAAAACTTCGCGCTGTATTTGTGCAGATTCTCACCGTAGCCAAGCTTTTGTTGGAGAAACTCACCCACTTTCTACCATAAGAAAATTCATATGGTAATTTCAGCTAGCTTTTCGGGGATAAGCCCCATCTACAGTGCTTGGTAATACTGCACACACTGCATGAGTAGTCATCTACCTGCTGCGATGTTTCGGTTTACCCGGCGGTTTTGGCTTATTACCGCCCATATCCGCCCGTGGTTTCGGTGGCAACCCCGTATGCTGCATCAACATTTTTCCACCCTGCGGCTTACCCGCATTCGGTTTACTCGCCGCCATTGGCGCAGGTTTCCCCACCCGCTTCTGATGCTCCCCGCCCTTATTCTTGCGCCGATGCGCCTCATACACCAACTGTTCCTCACCCGCCTTGTAATGCGGGATCAACTGGTTCTCGCCATCGCCGATCAATTCCTGCCGCCCCATCTCCGCTATCGCTTTGCGCAGCAGCGGCCAGTTCTTGGGGTCGTGCCAGCGCAGGAAGGCTTTGTGCAGCTTGCGCTGTTCCGGCGTTTTGGCGGTGGCGACCTTTTCGCTTTTGTAGGTCACTTGGTGCAGCGGGTTCTTTTCGCTGTAGTACATGGTGGTGGCGGAGGCCATCGGTGAGGGGTAAAACGCTTGCACTTGGTCGGCGCGGAAGCCGTTTTTCTTCAGCCACAGCGCGAGGTTGAGCATGTCTTCGTCGGAGGTGCCGGGGTGCGCGGCAATGAAATACGGGATCAGGTATTGTTCCTTGCCCGCTTCCTTGGTGTATTTCTCGAAGAGCTGCTTGAACTTGTCGTAAGTGCCGATGCCCGGTTTCATCATTTTGGACAGCGGCGCGGATTCGGTGTGTTCCGGTGCAATTTTTAAATAGCCGCCGACGTGGTGCGTGACCAACTCCTTGATGTATTCGGGGTCTTTAACCGCCAGATCGTAACGCAAGCCCGAACCGATCAAGACCTTTTTAATGCCCGGTAAATTACGCGCGGTGCGGTACAGTTCTTTTAACGCGGCGTGGTCGGTGTTGAGGTTTTGGCAAATGTCAGGGTAAACACACGCGGGTTTGCGGCACGACGCTTCGATCTTCGGGTCTTTGCAGGCGAGGCGGTACATGTTCGCGGTGGGGCCGCCGAGGTCGGAAATAACTCCGGTGAAACCCGGCACTTTGTCGCGGATTTCTTCGACTTCGCGGATGATGGATTCCTGCGAACGGTTCTGGATGATGCGCCCTTCGTGTTCGGTGATCGAGCAGAAGGTGCAGCCGCCAAAGCAGCCGCGCATGATGTTTACCGAGAAACGGATCATTTCATACGCGGGAATGCGTTCGCCTTTATAGGACGGGTGCGGCAAGCGGGCGTAAGGTAGCCCGAACACGTAATCCATTTCCGGCGTGGTCAGCGGGATCGGCGGCGGGTTGATCCACACATCCACTTGCCCGTGTTTTTGCACCAAGGCGCGGGCATTGCCGGGGTTGGTTTCCAGATGCAGCACGCGGTTGGCGTGGGCGTACAGGGCTTTGTCTTTGCTGACCTTTTCAAACGACGGCAGGCGGATCACGGTCTTGTCGCGTTGCAAGCGGGCGCGGGGGTGGAAGGTGAGCTTGTGTTCGTCGGCGCGTTTGCTGCGCGGGTCTTCGTAGCTGAACCACTGCACATTGCGCTTTTCGACCTCGCATTCGTCCATCTCGGTGGTGTTCAAATACGGGTTGATAATGCGGTCGATTTTGCCCGGTTGGTCGATGCGGGAGGAGTCGATTTCCATCCAGCCTTGCGGGGTGTCGCGGCGCACGAACGCAGTGCCGCGCACGTCGGTAATCTGCGCCACGGGTTCGCCGGAAGCGATGCGGTGCGCGACTTCGACGATGGCGCGTTCGGCATTGCCGTACAGCAGCAGGTCGGCGGCAGCATCCATCAGGATTGAGGTGCGGACTTTTTCCTGCCAATAATCGAAGTGCGCAATGCGGCGCAACGAGGCTTCGATCCCGCCGATAATGATGGGTACGTCGGGGTAGGCTTCGCGGCAGCGGTGCGAATAAATCAGCGTGGCGCGGTCAGGGCGTTTGCCTGCCAGCCCGCCGGGGGTGTAAGCGTCGTCGGAGCGCGTTTTGCGGTCGGCGGTGTAGCGGTTAATCATCGAGTCCATATTGCCTGCCGCCACGCCGAAGAACAAATTGGGTTCGCCCAGTGCCATGAACGGGTCTTTGGAATGCCAGTCGGGTTGCGCAATGATGCCAACGCGGAAACCTTGCGCTTCCAGCACCCGCCCGATGACTGCCATGCCGAACGAAGGGTGGTCTACGTAAGCATCCCCGGTGACGATAATAATGTCGCAGGAATCCCAGCCCAGCGTGTCCATTTCCGCACGGCTGGTGGGGAGATACGGCGAGGTGTCGTAGCATTCCGCCCAGTATTTAGGGTGGTCGAACAGTGACGGGGCAATTTGGGTCTGAATTCGGGCGGACATAGGGCTAAAACACAGTAAAAGATAAGGCATTGTAACAGGTTATTGAGCTTGAGCCTTTAGCCACATTTTCTCATTATCCATTCCATGAACTTTTTGGCGAGATAACCCATCCAAGCCCAGAATACGTCAATAATTTACAGGAATGTAACCATGAAAAAAATCGTCTTCCCCCTCACCGCTGCTGTGGCTTTACTGTGCAATGCCGCCTACGCGGTCGATGCCAAACTCAATAACACCGAATGGGCATTGCAATCCCTCTCAGGCTGGAATGGGCAATCACCCGCGAAATTGCCGCGCCCCGCGACGTTGGCGTTCAACGGCGATAACGTCAGCGGCAGCGATGGTTGCAACTCGTTTAACGGCATTTACACCCAAACAGGGAAGCCTAACAGCTTGCGCATCCCCACTGACAAAATGATGTCCACCATGATGGCGTGCATCGACAATGTGGATAAACTTTCCCGCCAATACACACAAATCTTGAACCAAACGGCTACCTACCAATTGAATGGCAATAGCTTGACCCTGAAAGATGCGCGGGGGCGGAAACTGGCTTCATTCACTAAACCTGTCTCGACCTTGCCCGGCACAAGCTGGCAGGTGCGGGATTACAACAACGGTCGTGAAGCCATCGTTGGCAACGCCAATACCCCAAACATGAATGTCACCTTTGCCAAGGATGGGCGTGTCACGGGCAATGGGGGATGCAACGGTTTTTTTGCCACCTACACCCACAACCCAAACGACAATAGCATCAAAATCAGTCAAATAGGCGCAACCAAAATGTTCTGCCACCGACCAGAAGGTGTGATGCAGGATGAAGCCGATTTCCTGAAAGCCTTGGCGAGTGCCAAAACCTTCCGCCGCTCAGGCTCGACGCTGGAGCTGTTTAACCAACAAGGCATCCTTGCAGTTGGGTTGGGTCTGAAAGCCGGGAAGTAAAGTTCCCGCCGTCGGGGTTACACCTGCAATTTTTTAGGGAGATATTCTGGCTGCGCTGTAACGGGTATTGTCCGCAATCCCTGCATCCTCAAACCCTTTCCGCCGCAACCGGCACGCATCGCATTCCCCGCAAGCCTGCCCTTCGCTATCCGCCGCGTAGCACGTAACCGTCCGGGCATAATCCACGCCCAAGCGCACACCTTCACGGATAATATCGGCCTTGGTTAAGTCGATCAGCGGGGTATGCAAGGTAATAAGCGCACCTTCCACCCCCATTTTGGTGGCAAGGTTTGCCATCGCTTGGAAGGCGGCAATGAATTCCGGGCGGCAATCCGGGTAGCCGGAATAATCCACGGCATTTACGCCGATGAAAATGGCTTGCGCACCCAATACTTCCGCCCAGCCGAGCGCAATCGACAGGAACACGGTATTGCGGGCAGGCACGTAAGTGACAGGAATGCCCAGTGTCGGGCTGGTGGGTACGTCGATGTTTTTGTCGGTCAGTGCCGAGCCACCGAAACGTGATAAATCGAGGTCGATGATTTCATGGCGGATTGCGCCTTGGACGTTGGCCTGTTCAATCGCCGCCTGTAACTCCGCCGTGTGGCGTTGCCCATAACGGAAACTTAAGGCATAACATTCATAGCCTTGCTCAAGCGCCATTGCCAATACGGTAGCGGAATCCATCCCGCCTGACAGTAATACCACTGCTTTTTTCATCAATCATTCAGCCTGTTTAGCTCATCTAACAACGCCCGCACTCCCACCGCTTCCACACCATTGCCGATAGGATAACGATCATTCCCCGGACACACCATCAGACGCTTGCTAGGCTGTAAATCCTCACAAGCAGCATAGAATCCCTGCCTCGGTTTAGCAGCATTGGAGCGTTTAACCTCAATTGCCCATAGTCCTTGATTTGGCACATCCAGCAGCAAGTCAATTTCTGCCCCATTACTGCTGCGATAAAATCCAGCTACGGTATTGAAGGGAGCTGCGTTAATCAGGTTTTCAATCACGAAGCCTTCCCAACTATTGCCAACAACGGGATGCCCTAGCAGGTTGTCGAAGTCGGCAATGCCAAGCAGCGCGTGCACCAAACCGCTATCACGAATGTAAATTTTAGGTGATTTTACCAAGCGTTTGCCCACGTTACTGTGCCAAGGCAACAAACGCCGCACCAATAATAAATCGACTAGCAGATCCAGATAGCGGCTGACGGTCTTGGTGTCTATCATCAGATTTTTGCCGAGTTGGGATAGATTTAACATACCGCCTTGGTTGTGGGCGAGCATTGTCCATAAGCGCCGCAGCGTTTCCGCCGGAATGCGCACCCCGTAAGATGGAATCTCTCGCTCAAGGTAAGTGCTGATGAGGTTTTGCCGCCACACTAAACTTTGTTTGTCCGTTTTTGCCAATAAACTATTGGGGAAACCACCACGTACCCAGAGTGTATTTTCCTGCTCTGCCGCTAATTCGGTGAGCTGAAAGGGAGGCAATTCTAAATAAGCGATACGTCCGGCAAGGCTTTCCCCTGATTGGCGTAATAAATCACCTGATGCGGAACCCAGTAATAAAAATCTTCCGCTGCTGATGCCTTTGCGCCGTCCCCGATCTATGAGGCTGCGTAATGGCTGGAACAACTCCGGCATTCGCTGGACTTCATCCAGAATAACCAGCTTGTGTTCGTGTTGGGAAAGGTAAGCTTCCGGGTCGGTTAATTTGTGACGATCACTGGGACTTTCCAAATCGAGGTAAACGGAAGGCAGGTTTTGATGCATCAAGGTTTCAGCCAGCGTCGTCTTACCGGCCTGACGAGGCCCAAGCAGGGCAATAGCAGGGAATTGCTTTAGGTATTCAATCAATTGTGCTTTCAGGTTACGCGCTATCATAATGTTAATTATACATTATACTCCATGATTTGCATGGTTATAGTGATGCTATCACGAAAAAATCAATGTCCCGGTTCGTCGTTCCACAGGTATTTGTGTAATTGTAGCTGGAAGCGTACCGGCAGGCGGTCGCTGAGTATCCATTCCGCCAGTTCGCGTGCCTGAAATGCGCCGTGGGCAGGTGACAGCAACACTTCGCAGCGCCCGTACAGCGCGTGGGTATCTGCCATTGCGCGGAACCAATCGTAATCTTCGCGGCTGCCAATCACAGCTTTGAGTTGGTCTTTGCTGTCCAGCAGGTCGAGGTTTTCCCAGCGGTTTTTGTCCATTTCGCCGGAGGATGGGGTTTTGATGTCCATCACTTTGACTACACGCGGGTCAATGCCTTCCAGCGTGATTGCGCCACTGGTTTCCAGCGATACTTCGTAGCCTTGGTCGCACAGGGCAGTGAGCAAAGGCCAGCAATTTTTCTGCGCCAGCGGTTCGCCGCCTGTAACGGTGACGTAATGCGGTTGGTAGCTGGCAACTTCCGCGAGGATGTCGTCCAGTTCCCAACTTTTACCGCCCGTAAACGCATAGGCCGTGTCGCAGTAATGGCAGCGCAAGGGGCAACCCGTCAGACGCACAAAAACCGTCGGGAGGCCGACGGTTCGTGTTTCACCTTGCAGCGAATAGAAGATTTCCGCAATGCGTAAGCTCGCCAAACTCAATGCCCTTCGGCTTTCATTTTGTCGAGGCGCTCTTGGGCTTTCTGCTTGGTTTCGGTACTCTCAGGGAAGAAGCTGATCACGTCTTCGAGGGTTTTGCGGGCTTTGTCCCACTCTTTCAACTCGTAGAAGCTGTAACCCAGTTTCAACGCCGCGCCGGGGGCTTTGTCGCTGCCTTTGTAGTCTTTCAGTACTATCAAGAATTCGTCCGAAGCGCCTTTGTAGTCCTTTTCAGCATACAGGGCTTCACCGATCCAGTATTGGGCGCTGGAAGCCAGTGAACTGCTGGGGTAATCCTTGAGGAACTTGCGGAATGCCGGGATCGCGTCTTTCGGCGTTTTCAGCAGGGTATTGAAGGCTTCGTCGTAAACCGAGCGCTCTTCCTTTTCAGGCAGAGGTTTGTCATCTGCCTTGCTGCCAGCCGTGCTATCGGTGCTAGCTTTGTCAGTGCTGGTGGAGCTGCTTGCCAGCTTATCCGCGCTGCCCGTGGTATCCGCCGGTTTGTCGGTAGTGCTGCCAGTGCTGCTCGTGCCACTGGCGCTATCCGCTGACTTGGGCGGGTTCTTGTCATCGGGCACGCCCGTGCCATAGCTGTAATAGCTGTTCGGGTCAGTGCTCGTTGGCTTATCCGCGCTGATGCCTGACGGTAAGCTGTCCAGTTTGTTGGATGCGGTGCTGTCACTTGCCGTGCCGCTGGTTGTATCACTGGTTGGTTTATCCAGTGTTGCAGTGCCCGTGGTGTCGGTAGTATCTGGCTTGAGCTTATCCATGCGCTCATCCACTTGCTGCAAGGTTTCGCTCTGTTTTTCCTGCACTTTTTTCAAGTCGTTGCGTAACTGTTCGTTTTCGCCACGTAATGTGCTGACTTCCTTTTCCATGTCATTCAGCCGCTGCAATAATTGCACGGCTGCGTCATCGCTCAATGGTGCTGCGATGAGCGGCGCTGACAACAGCGCACTCACCAGCAAGGCCAAGGTACGATGGGTATCCTTGTTTCGCATGTCCTTATTCTCCGGCATATTTGATTTCGACGCGGCGGTTCTTGCCCCACGCGCTCTCATTATGCCCGAACACTGCCGGGATTTCTTCCCCGTAGCCGATCACTTCCATGCTATTGCTGCTCACGCCTTTGATTTGCATGTAATCCAGCACCGAGTAACCCCGGCGTTCTGACAGCGCCACGTTGTATTCACGGGAACCGCGCTCGTCCGCGTGGCCTTCCAAACGCACTTTCAGGTTGGGGTAGGCTGCCAGCAGCGAGGAATGCGCATCCAGTACGCTTTGGTATTCCGGGCGGATGTTGGAGCTGTCGAGGTCGAAGTAAATGACCCGTTGCGCCAGCACGCTATTGGGGTTGCGCAAATCAGCCGGGGTGTATTGGCTGCTGCCATTGCCCGCGCCGTAATTGCCTCCATTACCGTAACCATAGCCGTTATTGCTGCCGTAACCACCCGCACCGCCTGCGCCACCGGCTCCGCCAGCGCCGTTGGGGTTGCCACCTTGTTGGGAGCAACCCGTGACCAAAAATGCGGATACCAGTAAGTAAGCCAATATTGTTTTCATGTTCATAACACTCGTTCTCTCGCTATCGTGTTTAACTATTAATCCAGATAAGGCGACCATGCAGGGTCACGCACATCGCCTGCTTGGGAATACAGGATTTGGTGTGCTTTGCCATTGTCGCTGGCAACCGCCAGTGAGCCACGGCTGCCGCCATCGGTGGCGTACAACACCATCGTGCCGTTAGGGGCAATCGCAGGGGAATCATCCTGTGTGCCACGTGAGACTACGCGCTCTTCATGGGAGGCGGCGTTCATCACGGTGATGTTGGAAGAACCACCATTCTGGCGCACCATCGCTACGTTATTCCCGGCAATGCTTGCCCCGGCATTGTAACTGCCATTAAAGGACATACGGCTTTCCCCACCACCGCTAGCTGTGGTTTGGTAAAGCTGTGGTTGCCCACCCCGGTCGGAAGTAAACACGATGGTATTTGCACCCGCCCATTGCGGCTCGGTATCAATACCCCGGCTGTTGGTGATTTGGCGCATTCCACCGCCATTCGCCCCAACCACAAAAATGTCGTAATCGCCCCGGTTTGCCACGCTCACCGCCAGTGACCGCCCATCTGGCGACCATGCAGGAGACGTGGTGGATTTGCCCGGATCGGAAACCGCGCGTTTGCCGCCAGAAGCTAAATCTTGCACGTAGACCATCGGACGCCCGGATTCATACGACACGTAAGCCAATTGACGCCCATCCGGCGACCAGCTTGGTGACATCACGGGCTGGCGGGAAGAGGCAATGGTACGTGGGTTAAAGCCATCCGCATCCGACACGATCAACTGGAAAGTTTGACCACGTGCCGGGCCACTGGCAGAAACATAGGCAATGCGCGTATCGAATGCGCCTTTTACCCCGGTGATTTTTTCAAACACCAAGTCGGCGGCTTTGTGTGCCATGCGGCGTTGGTTGGGGTGTGCAGGAATACGGAAAGAGCCAACGGGTTGCCCACTGCCTACGTCAATCAGTTGGAAATCCAGCGAACTGGATTGGGTTCCAACCACCGCGTATTGCGCCCCGGCGGCACGTAATGCATCGGGGGACATACCTGCGGCACGGGCTGGGTCGATCAGGGCGAAGCGTCCGCTGCGTTGCAGGTCGGCTTCAATCACTTTTGCCAGTGGCCCGAAAGGGGCAACCACAATGCGAGTTCCATCGGCGGCGGCATCGCTGTCGATGCGGATGTGCAGTTCTTCTGCGGGTGTCACAGTCGGGAGCAACACGCAGGCAGAAAATAGAAGGGTAGCAAGGAGTTTCTTTTTCATAGCTATTACTCAAATGTAATTACAAGGGTGATGCCGTACAATTCGTCATATTCCGGTTTTGGAAATTGCTCAGAACGGTGGATGGCGGATTTGAGTGATTCACAGAATGCCGGGCTACCGTTGCAATTGAGCGTGAAGCGCCCGATGTTACCGGGTGGGTTTAAGCTCAAGCGAGCAGTGCCGGACATGCCGAAGTGATCGGATGGTTGGTTCCAATTGCCTTTTACTTTGCGCTTGATGGCGCTTGCCCACGCGGAACGGGCAGAACTTAAGTCACGGGAACTGACGCCACCGCCGCCGTGACCACCGCTATTCCCACCAGCCGCAGCGGCGCGGCGGGCTTCTTCTGCGGCTCTGCGTTTGGCTTCAGAGGCTTTCCAACGTTCACGGTCAGCCGCCAGTTCGCGGTCAGCGGCCTCTGCCGCACGGCGCTTGTCTTCAGCGGCTTGTTCGCGGGCAATGGCTTCAGATTTTTCCTTAGCATCGGCTTCCGCTTCGGCTTTGCGTTTGGCTTCGGCGCGGGCTTCTGCCAGCAGTTCGGATTTTGCTTTGGCGTCGGCTTCCGCTGCGGCTTTTTTCCGGGCTTCGGCTTTGGCGTCAGCGAGGGCTTCTGATTTTGCTTTGGCTTGTGCTTCGGCGGCTTTTTCCCGGCGTTTTTCTGCTGCTGCGGCTTCGCGGCGGGCTTCGGCTTTGGCGTCAGCAGCGCGGGCGGCGGCGGTCGCTTCGGCTTTACGTTCGGCTTCAGCTTTGGCGCGTTTATCCGCAGCGGCTTGTTCGCGTGCGCTTTCCTTTGCGGCTTCCCGTGCATTGTCGCGTGCGGCTTGTGCTGCTTCGGCTTTGCTTTCCGCTAAGGCTTGGCGTTTGGCTTCTGCTGCGGCTTGCTGGCGGGCTTTTTCCGCTGCCAGCGCTTGGGTGTCTTCCTGCTGCTTGCTTTCTTCAACAGGCGGCGGGGTATTCGCTTGCGTATCGTTGGCGTTGGTTTGCGGTTCCGCAGCACCTTGGGCGGGCTTGTCGTCGGCCCGTTCCGATGGGGTGCTTAGGTCTTCGGCGGTAATCACTTGTACTGGGGTAGCAGCTTCCGGTTCCGGTTTTTGGGAAAACTTGAAGCTCAGCACCAGCAGCAAAATGACCACAATGTGGAGAACCAGTGCCCAGAACAGTGCTTTCGGATTTTTCAGTAGCTCTTTAAACATGGGTTAATCCACTCATTATCGCCATTACGGTTTGTCTGGTGCGCTTGGGTCAGCCATCAGGCCGATCTTTTTCGCCCCTGCCTGTTGTGCCGCGACCATCGCGTTCATCAGGTAACGGTATTCCACGGTGCTGTCTGCCCGGATGTAAACGGGGCGTTCGGCTTTGGGGTCTAGTTCTTGGGTGACATAGCGTTGCAGGCCAGTTGCGTCAACCTCATCACCGTTGTCCAACAGGAATGTCCCAGCTTTGTCCACGCCGATTTGTAAAGGTTCCAACTGATTGTCGGCGTGTAAGGCATCGGCTTGCGCATCGGGGGCATCCACATTCACCCCGGTCTGCATCATCGGCGCTGTCACCATGAAAATGACCAGCAACACCAGCATCACGTCGATGTAAGGCACGACGTTCATCTGTGACATGGAACGGCGCTTGCGGCGGCAAGTGGTACTCATGCCGGTTTCCTCTGCGCGGCGGCGTGGCGCTCCAACAGCGCGGTGAATTCTTCGCGGAAGTTGTCGTAACTGACCACCATGCGGTCAATCTTGTCGCTGAAACGGTTATAGGCAATAACCGCTGGAATCGCTGCAAACAAACCAATTGCGGTGGCGATCAATGCTTCTGCAATGCCGGGGGCAACCACGCCCAAGGTAGCTTGCTGCATTTGCCCAAGGGAAATAAAGGAGTTCATGATCCCCCATACCGTGCCAAACAGACCCACGTAAGGGCTGGTGGAACCGACAGTTGCCAGAAACGCCAAGTTTTGTTCCAACTCATCCACTTCTTTGGAAGCAGCAACCCGCATCGCCCGCTGCACGGAATCCGTCACCGACAAGCGTGCGGTGGGGTCGGTGGCAATCGCGCGTTTGTATTCGTGGAAGCCGTCGTAAAAGATGCGCTCCAAACCTGTGCGGTTGGTCGTTTGGGATAATTCTTCGTACAGGGAATTCAGTGAAACACCGCTCCAGAAGCGTTCTTCAAAGCGGGTAACGTTGCTTTGGGTGGAACTGATCTTGCTGGATTTCGCCACAATGAGTGCCCACGATAGCAACGACGCCATCATCAGCATCAGCATGACAATTTTAACGACCAGACTGGCGTCGGTAATCAGTTTCAAAATGGATAAATCGGTAGTCACTTAAATCAATTCCCTTATGTCTGAAGGTATCGGCGTAGGACGCCATGCACGGTTCTCAACGCACACCACTTTGACTTCGCCGCTGGTCAACAGTTCACGGTTGCCGTTGTTATCTTGCCGCCAGATGGTTTGCTTAAACGTAATGCTGGCTTTTCCGACGTTATTTATAGCAGTTTTGACAAAAAGTTGCTCATTAAAACGGGCAGGTTTTCGGTAAGCAATGTCCAATGAACCGACAACGAAAACAATGCCTTGCGCTGCTAGCGTGTCCTGCTCAAAGCCTAAATGACGCAACCATTCAGTACGGGCGCGTTCCATAAACCGCAAATAATTCGCGTGATAAACGACGCCACCTGCGTCCGTGTCTTCGTAATAGACCCGCACGGGTAGCTCGAATTCATTCAAACAGGTCAAAACTTGAACCTTCTTTACTGTTAGTGTTGTCCAGATGCGCCGGAACATTCAGCCCAAAATGTTGCCATGCCCGCCGGGTAGCCACCCGCCCGCGTGGTGTGCGCATCAAGTAGCCCTGCTGGATGAGGAAAGGTTCCAGCACATCTTCAATCGTACCGCGTTCTTCACCAATGGCTGCCGCAAGGCTATCAACCCCGACCGGGCCACCGTCGAATTTTTCCATTACCGCCAGCAGTAAGCGCCTGTCCATGTGGTCGAAACCTTGCCCATCCACATTCAGCATATTCAAGGCGCGGTCGGCGATTTCCGGGGTAATCAGCCCATCGTGTTTCACTTGCGCGTAATCCCGCACCCGGCGCAACAGGCGGTTGGCAATCCGGGGTGTGCCGCGTGAGCGCCGCGCAATTTCATACGCGCCACCCTCATCTACTTTCGCCCCGACGATGCCTCCAGCACGGCGCACGATGTAGGCCAAATCTTCCACATTGTAAAATTCCAGCCGCTGCACAATGCCGAAACGGTCGCGCAAGGGCGAAGTCAGCAATCCCGCCCGCGTGGTTGCCCCAACCAGTGTGAACGGCGGCAAATCCAGCTTGATGGAACGCGCCGCTGGGCCATCGCCGATCATGATGTCGAGCTGGAAATCTTCCAAAGCCGGGTAGAGAATTTCTTCGACTACCGGACTCAGACGGTGGATTTCATCAATAAATAATACATCATGTGCTTCGAGATTGGTTAATAACGCCGCAAGATCACCTGCCTTTTCCAGCACTGGCCCCGATGTTTGGCGTAAATTTGCCCCCATTTCATGGGCAATGATATGCGAAAGTGTGGTTTTGCCCAAGCCCGGCGGGCCAAAAATTAATACATGGTCGAGCGCTTCCTTACGCTGGCGGGCAGCACCAATGAAAATTTCCATTTGTTCGCGCACCACGGGTTGTCCGATGTAATCCTGCAAGCGGCGCGGGCGGATGTGTTCATCGGCGTGGTCTTCCTCACGGCTAGCGTGGGGGGAAAGGGTGCGGGTGGGTTGCTTTTCCATTGTTTGGTTTCATGTCATTGATTATGCGGTATTCTAACGGGTTGGTGTGGGTTGCACTAGATCACATCAATTGCTTGCTGATCAAACTGAATCAGGTCTACACTAAGTTACACTATTTGTTATTTGATGTAGACCTATTCCACCATGCAACCGAGCAAACAGCTTCTCAATACATTAAAAGCACTCGCTGATGCAGAGCATTTTCTGTTTACGTTAGATGATTTGCGAGGTGTTTTGCCGGAACAAACCTTGACTGCGTTCAGGGCGATGTTGGCGCGTATCGAACAAACGGGCTTGCTTAAGCGGGTTTGTCGGGGCTTATACTTTTACCCGGAAGTCCATCCCGCCGATGGTTTGCTGTTATACCATGTGGCTGCCCGCCTGCGTGCCGATGAATTCAATTACATCAGCTTGGAATCTGCACTGAGTGATGCGGGTGTTATTTCCCAGATTCCCCTGAGTTGGGTCACAATCATGTCATCCGGGCGCAGCCATATTGTGGATTGTGGGCGGTACGGCAAGATTGAATTTATTCATACTAAAAAACAGCCAAGTGATCTGCTTGGGCAACTTGGCTATGACTCACGTTGCCATTTATGGCGGGCGTCGGTTGCCTTGGCGCTCAAGGATATGCAACAAACTCGCCGTGACACTACCTTGATTGATTGGGATACTGCTCATGAACTTGTTTGACCAACTGGTATCCCAAGCCCTCAAAAGCCAAGGTGAACTCGCCCCTTTACGTATCGTGGTGGAAAAGGAATTGTTGCACCACGATATTTTGCGGGAAATGTCAGCGGCGGGTCTGCTCAATCAACTGACGTTTATCGGTGGCACTTGCCTGCGTGCCTGTTATGGCTCCAACCGTTTGAGCGAAGACCTTGACTTTACGGGTGGGGCAGGCTTTCAGCGTGAAACCTTGCAGCAGCTTGGAAAGGTGTTGGTCGGATGCTTGCAAATAAAATACGGCCTAGCGGTTGAGGTCAGCGAACCGCGTCGGGAATCCGGCAATGTGGATACGTGGAAACTGAAACTGATTACTCACCCGGAACAAAAAAATCTGCCAGCGCAGCGGATCAATATCGACATCTGTGCCATCCCCAGTTACGACAAACGCCCGATGGTCATTCGCAACCATTACGGGGTGGATATGGGGACATCTGGCCTAATCCTGCAAGCAGAAAGTCGTGAGGAAATTTTTGCCGACAAACTGGTGGCTTTCGCGCTTCGCCCAAATCGGATCAAAAACCGTGACTTGTGGGACATTGGTTGGCTCAAACAGCAGGGTACCGTCGTACCGTTGGCATTGCTTGCCAAAAAGGTGGCAGACCATGGCTACATACCCGAAAACTTTATGCCATTAATGGCGCAGCGTTCACAACAGTTACGCGCTGACCCCGCAGTTAAAGCAGGCTTTATACAGGAAATGCGCCGCTTCTTACCCCCGGATGTAGTGGTTCGTACCGTAGAAGCACCTGCATTTTGGGATTATTTGGCAGGTGCGGTACAGGAAGAATGTGCGCGGGTGTTGGGCTTTTTGGCAGCGGGAGGGGAGGCCACCCCGGCATTCAGGATGTAGGATTAGCTGCATTCCCGCCACGCCGCTTCCAGCCGCTTTGCCGAAGTCGGTTTGGCAGTCCCCAATTCCTGCGCAAACAGTGAAATGCGGAATTCTTCCAGCATCCAACGGTATTCATGCAGTTTTTCGTTGGTTTTGCCTTGTTGCTGCTTGGCCTTCCATTGATCCCAGAAAGGTTGAACTTGTACCCGCAAGGCGCGGTCTTTGGTCGGGTTTTCCGCCAATTTCTGCAAACGCCGTTGGATGCCCTTGAAGTAGCGGGGAAAGTGGCGTAATTCGTCCGGGGATATATTTTCCAAAAAACCGACGTACACCAGATGGTTGGTTTGGTCGCTGATGTCGTTCATGGCTTCCAACCACGTCGGTTGCACTTTGCCTTTCAACTGCTTGCGGATGTCGTGGTATTGCGCCAAAGTCGGGGCAAGTAACCGCGCCGTTTCTTGTGCTTGGGCAAAAAGCTGTTTGCGGCATTCGCCCAGCGCGTGTTGGAAGCTGTCCTGCTTGCGGATGGTGAGGTAATCGGCAAACGCTTGGCGGAACACGTAGCGGGTGATGCTTTCCTTGAGTTCTTCGCACTTGCCGGTGGCGGCGTATTGCAGGCACATCGCCGCCATTGACGGCAGGTGTTTGGGGATGTCTCGCACTTCCGCTGGTAACGCTAGCCAATACAGGCGCAACACGCCTTGCCAGTGGTGTGCGCTTGCATCCGCTTCATTATCGAACAAACGGATTGCCACGCTGTTGACCTGATCCACCAGCGCAGGCCATGTGCGTAATTTCATCCCGCCCGTTTTCAGCCAATGGTTGTCGGGTAAATCGCCGAAATCCCATGCGGTAATCCCGGTGCGTTCAATCGACTGGACAGGTTGCGCCGCCAATTGGTGCTGGGTCTGTTGGCGCACTTTGCCTTTCAGCGTGTCCAAATCGCGCCCCGCTTTGATCACTTTGCCGCTGTCATCGGCGACTTCAAAACGCATCTGTAAGTGGGGTGGTAAAGCCAACTCTGCCCAAGCTTCTGGCGCAATGTGGTTGCCGGTCATGCGCAATAACTGCTTTTCCACCGCTGCTTGTAACGGCACGTCATCACTGGGTTGGATGGATTCCATGCAAGCACGCGCGTAATCCGGCGCGGGCACAAACTGTTTGCGCACTTGTTTGGGCAGGCCACGGATCAGCGCGGTAATTTTTTCTTCCAGCATCCCCGGCACAAGGTATTCAAAGCGCGTCGGGGCAAGCTGGTTTATGCCCAGTAGCGGCACGCGCACGGTTACGCCGTCATCTTCTGCCTTTGGGTCAAAATGGTAGCGCAAGGGCAAAATCATTCCCTGTACCTGCAACGTGTCGGGGAATTGCCCGCTACGTTCGTGCCCCGCTTCGCGTTGCATCAAGTAATCGCGGCTCAAAAACAGCAGGTTGGGATTTTTGTGTTCCGCCTGCTTGCGCCAACGCTCAAATGAATGCCCGTTAACCACATGCGCGGGGATCAGGGGTTCGTAAAACGCAGTCAGGCGTTGTTCGTCAGCCAAAATATCGCGGCGGCGGCCTTTGGCCTCCAGCACTTCCACTTCGCTGATCAGGTCGGCATTGTGGCGGAAAAATGGCGCGGAGGTGCGGTATTCGCCGTACACCAGCGCATGGCGGATAAAGATTTCGCGGCACGTTGGCGGGTCAATGCGCCCGTAACTGACCTTGCGTTTGGGCGTAATAGTAATGCCGAACAGCGCGGTGCGTTCAAACGCGGCGACTTGCGCGGCATTTTGTTCCCAATGCGGCTCGGTGTAATGGCGGCGCAATAAATGGTCGGCGAGTTTTTCCACCCACTCCGGCTGGATTTTGCCGACTACACGAGCGTACAGGCGCGATGTTTCCACCACTTCCGCTGCCATTAGCCATTGCGGGGCTTTTTTCTTTAAGCCAGAGGCGGGGAAAATGTGGAATTTGCGTCCGCCAGCACCTAAATATTCACGTTCCTCGTCTTTCTGTCCGATATTACTGAGCAAACCGCTGAGTAAACTGAGGTGAATGGTGTCGTAGTTAGGCGGCGTTTCCTCGTTGTTTTCCTTTTTCTCATGCACCGTGCCGCCCATTTCTAACACCATTTGGTGCAATTGGGTGTGGATGTCATGCCATTCTTGCAGGCGCACGAATGAGAGGAATTCCTTCTTGCACAACTCGCGGAATTTACGTTGACTCAGGTGACGGCGTTGCTCGTGGAAATAGTCCCACAGTTTCAAAAAGCTCAGGAAATCGGAGGTTTCGTCTTTGAAACGGCTGTGTTTTTCATCGGCGGCTTGTTGCTTTTCCAGCGGGCGTTCACGCGGGTCTTGTAAGGTCAAGGCGCTGACGATGATCAGCACTTCGCGCAATACACCGTTGTCGTGCGCTGCCAGCAACATGCGCCCGTAACGCGGGTCGAGCGGCAATTTCGCCAATTGATGCCCGATGGCGGTGACGTTGTAATCATCATTCACCGCACCCAATTCATACAGCAGCTTGTAACCGTCGCGGATCAGGCGCGTATCGGGCGGCTCGACGAACGGGAAATCTTCCACATCCGCCACCCTCATGGTCGCCAATTGCAGGATGACTGCCGCCAGATTGGTGCGCAGGATTTCCGGCTCAGTAAATAACGCCCGTTTGTTGTAATCGTCCTCCGCGTACAAGCGGATCGCAATGCCATTGCTGACCCGTCCGCAGCGCCCGGAACGTTGGTTGGCGGAAGCCTGCGATACTTTTTCAATCGGTAGCCGTTGCACCCCTGCCCGCCACGAATAGCGTGAAATCCGCGCATAGCCGCTATCCACCACGTATTTGATGCCGGGAACTGTCAGTGAGGTTTCCGCCACGTTGGTTGCCAACACAATGCGTTGTCGCCCGTGTGGCTCGAAAATGCGGTGCTGTTCTTCCGCCGATAATCGCGCATACAGCGGTAGGATTTCTGTCGCGGGTGGATGGTGTTTGCGCAAGGCTTCCGCCGTTTCACGGATTTCACGTTCACCGGGCAGGAAAATCAGGATGTCGCCGGGAGCTTCGCGCCCCAATTCATCCACAGCATCCAAAATTGCCGAGGTTTGGTCGCGCTCGTATTCCTCTTCCGCATCCACATCCATCAGGGGGCGGTAACGGATTTCCACCGGGTAAGTGCGCCCCGACACATTGATAATCGGCGCGTCGTTGAAGTGGCGCGAAAAGCGTTCAGGGTCAATGGTGGCGGAGGTGATGATGACTTTCAGGTCACGGCGTTTCGGCAACAACCATTTCAAATAGCCGAGCAGGAAGTCGATGTTGAGGCTGCGTTCGTGCGCTTCGTCGATGATCAGAGTGTCGTATTGGCGCAAATGACGGTCTTGCTGGATTTCCGCCAGCAAAATGCCGTCGGTCATGACTTTGATGTAACTATCCGGCGAACTGCGGTCGTGGAAACGTACTTTGTAACCGACTTGCTGCCCCAGCGCGGTTTTCAGTTCTTCCGCAATGCGTGCCGCCACGCTGCGTGCCGCAATCCGGCGCGGTTGGGTGTGACCGATGAAGCCGTCCACCCCGCGCCCCAATTCCAAACACATTTTCGGCAATTGGGTGGTTTTACCCGAACCCGTTTCACCACACAAGATCACGACTTGGTGGGCGCTGATGGCTTTGAGGATTTCTTCGCGGCGTTGGGCGACCGGCAAATCGTCCGGGTATTCCGGTTTGGGCAGGTTTTGCAGGCGCAAGGCGCGGCGCTGGGCGTGTTGTGGATGGTGGTTGTTCAAGCGGGTGCAATCTATCTAGCGAGAAGAGCGCCCATTGTATCCCATATTTTGTTAAATGCAGGATGTGCTGCAAACGGAAATTGGGAAGCGTTGCGGGCATTTCGGACAGCCGGATTTTTTTTCACCAAGCCTAACAACTCCGCCTTGGCTCGCTCGTGCTGCCCCAGATGGAAGTAACTCACGCACCGCGCCAGTTCTCCCCAAAACCCAAAGCGCTGGATACGTTCCGCGTGGTTCAGGGCTTGCGCGTAATCACCTTGGTTGAAGTGGTGCAGGAATGGCAACACATGATACCAATCCGGCTGGGTGAAACGGGTGCTCAGCAAACGCTCAATGGTTTGCAGGGAAGCTTCTTTGTCGCCCAAAAAGTACAAACCCATCCCGCGCAAATATTCGCCGGACATATCGAACGGATTGGCTTGGCGGGCAATTTCCAGTTCAATGCGGCAGAGGGTGTAATCACTGCGAAAATAGCTGTTATGGGCAAACACCGAATGCGCTTCGGCATTGCCGGGGTCGAATTTCATCGCCATGCGTGCCGCATGAGTCCACACGCCATCCAAATCCTCAATCAGGCCGTATTGCAACACATGCTCATAGCCACACAAGCGCGACAAGATTACCAGTGCTTTGCTGTCTTCCGGGAATTGTTGCAGGCGTTGTTGGCAAGTTGCTAAGGTTTGCGCAAAACTTTCGCGGGTAATGTTGTGCAAGAAAGCCAAATAATCGACGAGGACGCGCTGATGTACAGGGATCGTGGCGGGGCTATTGAGCAAGTATTGCGCCCAGTGGTGCAACGCAATGCCAGAGTGAACCGAAACCGTGCTGGCGGCTACTTCACGGCACATGCCATCCAAGTCATCTTGGGTCGGCTGGGCGGGCAGGGTGATGATGCTTTGCCACGCAAGTTCATCGCTGCGGGTGTGCGCAAGCGTGTAACATAGGTCAACACCATCAGTATGGGAGCGGATGTCGCAATTGAGGATGTAATCCGCTTGGAACTGCTCCCACGTATTTCGTAACACCTGTTGGGTGAGGGTCTGGTCAGTTTTGAGCGATACCGAGGAAACCAGTCGGATATTACGGAAGCGGCTCAGCATCAACAATAAATCGCCGCGTAATTTGTACAGCAGCGGATAAATTGCGCTGTCTTCCCCATGCAGCATTTGGAAGTGCACAAACAAACGCGGGCCTTCGGTGATGCGCACCAGCCCTGCTTCTTGTGTAGGCGTAGCTTTAGCCGCTGCTACTTGTTTGGAAGGGAAGTTGAATTCAACCTGGTAAGAACCTTTCGGCATATTGATCATAACCGTGCCGTGGTTCGTACTATTGCGGTAATACGCATCCAGCAGTTTGCGCAAGCGTCCCGCTTCAATACGCACCACCGGGTTATGAAACGGTGAGAAATCAGCGGGTTTGCCCAGCGCATGAAGTGCAATGCTGTATTGGTTCAGGTCGTCCCCACGACCATTGAGCGTTTCTTGCACGACATAGTGGAGAAACTTTTTGATCAGTTTCCTGCTGCGAAAGCCCGGACTAGCAAGCACCCGATCCAACTCGGCAAGGATTTGGTGCTTATCAATACTCATAGCGTGTTGTCGAAAACATGGTTTATTCCTAGCCTCTTTGTATTTTTCTGAGAAATAGCCGTCAAACAATTAGACTGCGCTTTATATCAGAAAAAAGTAGCACAAGGAAATGATAAATTCTTATATCAATCAAGCCGCATGTGTTACCGCTGGGGCAGGGGAGAGCGGGAGTTTGATGACTTCTTGCCCGCAGTTCTCCTTGGAAATTTGGTTACGCCCGTTGCGTTTTGCCCGGTACAACGCACGGTCGGCAGCATTTAACAGCATCGCCGGATAGACCAGCCCGGTATCTTCGTTGGTGGCGTTGTCGTGCGGAGTGCTCGGTGTGCAACACGAAACACCCACGCTGACCGTAACAATGCGCGGAATAGCGCCGTCAGAATGCGGAATGCGTTGCTCTTCCACACTTTTACGCAGGCGTTCCGCTAATTTGGCAGCATCTTCCAGCGAGGTATCCGGTAACAGGATGACAAATTCCTCACCACCGTGGCGTGCCACCACATCTGAAGCGCGACGCGCCACGGCTTTAATGCATTGCGCAATGATTTGCAAGCATTGGTCGCCTGCGTGATGCCCGTGGCGGTCGTTGTAGCGCTTGAAATGGTCGACATCAATCATCAGCAGCGAAATATTTTTGCCTTCCCGTCCTGCCCGCCGCCATTCCGTCTTAAAAATGCTATCGAAGAAGCGCCGGTTAGGAATTTGTGTCACCGGGTCAGTGTGCGCCTGTTCCTGCATTTGCAGCTTGGCTGCGTGCAAGTCATTCAACAGGTGGGTAACAAACTGTGAGGCCATTGCCAGCAGCACGCCCAGTAATAATGCCGCGACCGCCAGCGACTGGTGGGCTGTATCATTCAGTAGCACCAAGTTGAGCGTAATGGGCAACATAATGATGGTGATTTGCACATACAACGCAAACCGCGACAGCGCCAGCACCGGCATCGCGGAAATCACCGCCGTCGCCAGCAGCAACACATGCACCGCTTGTATCAAATCTTGCGGGGAAAATAGCACAATCCCAGACGCGCCCCACAGCGCACTGATCAGCGTGGAGTAAAACAGGTAACGTTGCCCGAAGGCGTTTAATTCCTCCTGCGTGTGGGCATACGCAGAGGTGGGCAGGAATTGCTGGCCAAACAGCCAACGCATCACCCCCATTGCCACGACCGCCGTGTACCAGATCAGTAGCAACGCCATGTTTTCATCACCCTCGACCCAGCGTAGCAACACGAAAAGGCTAGCCGCAAACAAGTTGCCCCAGAACCAAATCGAGCCATGACGGGAAAGGAATGCAATTTGACCGTGCAATACGACGGGCGGTATGTTGGATGGTGAACCTGTCTTTTTCTTATTCATTAACATTGCGTGTTCTGCTTTTCGTGTCAAACGGTCGTCGTGCCTTGACTGACTGCCCCTGTAGGTAGTCAAGGTTAACTATAGCGTATGTCCGCTCTAGTTACGCTTTTTCTTGTGAATTCTACGTTATCAATCATAGATGTAAATTATCGACAGCAGCAAGCTGAAAAAATGTGCGAAATTCATGGGTTAGCTACTGGTTGGGATAATTTGCCCAATTGTTCAGCGCAAACCCTCTTGGAGGGTTATAGCCCCAATTCCCCCCACATCCCATCCACGCGGGACTTGACCGCCGCATCCATCACAATCGGCGTACCCCACTCCCGCGTGGTTTCCCCCGGCCATTTATTGGTCGCATCCATCCCCATCTTCGACCCCAGCCCCGACACGGGCGAGGCGAAATCCAGATAATCAATCGGCGTATGCTCAATCAACGTGGTATCCCGCGCCGGATCCATCCGCGTCGTCATTGCCCAGATCACATCCTCCCACTTGCGCGTATTCACATCATCATCCACCACGATAATGAACTTGGTGTACATGAACTGGCGCAGGAACGACCAAACCCCCATCATCACCCGCTTGGCGTGACCGGGGTATTGCTTCTTAATGCTCACCACTGCCATGCGATATGAACAGCCTTCCGGCGGCAGGTAAAAATCCACAATCTCAGGAAATTGCTTTTGCAAAATTGGCACGAACACTTCATTCAACGCCAAGCCCAAAATCGCCGGTTCATCCGGCGGTCGCCCCGTGTACGTGCTGTGGTAAATCGGGTCTTTGCGGTGCGTAATGCGCTCAATGGTAAACACCGGAAAGCTGTCTACTTCGTTGTAATAGCCGGTGTGGTCGCCATACGGCCCTTCGGGAGCCATGTCGTCGGGGTAAATATGCCCTTCCAGTACAAATTCTGCCGAGGCGGGAACTTGCAAATCCGACCCCATGGCCTGCACCACTTCCGTCCGCGAACCGCGCAGCAGCCCCGCAAATGCATATTCGGAAAGCGTATCGGGAACCGGCGTGACCGCTGCCAGAATGGTTGCCGGATCAGTGCCAATTGCCACTGCCACCGGAAACGGCTTGCCCGGATTGGCTTGCTGCCAGTCACGGAAATCCAGCGCCCCGCCCCGATGCGACAACCAGCGCATGATCACGCGATTCTTGCCGATTACTTGCTGGCGGTAAATGCCCAGATTCTGCCGACTTTTTTCCGGCCCCTTGGTGATGACCAAGCCCCATGTGATCAGCGGGGCAACGTCCCCCGGCCAGCAATGCTGGATCGGCAAGCGGCTCAAATCCACTTTGTCGCCTTCCACCACCACTTGTTGGCAAGCCGCCTTGCTAACTACCTTTGGAGCCATATCCAGCACTTTTCTGAATACCGGCAGGGAGTTCCACGCATCTTTGAAACCCTTCGGTGGCTCTGGCTGTTTCAGCAGTGCCAGCAGTTTGCCGACTTCGCGTAAGGCTTCGGTCGATTCCTCACCCATGCCCAAGGCTACACGGCGCGGTGTGCCGAACAGGTTGGCGAGTACCGGCACGCTATGCCCCTTGGGGTTCTCGAACAGCAGCGCAGGGCCACCTGCCCGCAGCACGCGGTCGGCGATTTCGGTCATTTCCAGATAGGGGTCAACTTCGGTTTTGATCCGTTTCAGTTCGCCCATTTTTTCCAGTTGCTGGATAAAGTCACGCAGGTCTTGGTATTTCATGGGGGGATAATAACGGAAATATCAGCCAAGCGGCTATGGGCTTGCGTATAATCCGGGCTTTCGTCGTTAGGTAGGCAAAACATGGCACAAGAACCCGACAAGGCACTCCTGAACAAGCATTTCCTGCGTTATTGGTTGGCAACCCGTCCCGGCTTTCTCGCCGCGAGCCTGATTCCCGTGCTGATCGGTGCGGCAGCGGTGGCGCACGGTGGTGGCAAGGTCAGTTTCCTGCTGTTGTTGCTGACGTTGTTGGCAACGGCGCTGGTACACGCGGGGATCAATGTACTGAACGACTATTACGATGATGAAAATGGTACTGACCGTTGCAATACCCAGCGAATTTTTCCCTTCACGGGCGGCAGCCGCTTCATCCAAAACGGGGTGTTAAGTTCGGGGGAAACTTTCGTGTTCGGCGCATTGCTGCTTTCCACCGCGATGCTGTTGGGGGTAGGGCTGGCATGGGCAAGCGGTACGGGCTTGCTGTGGATTGGCGTGGCAGGTTTGCTGCTGGGCTGGGGGTATTCCGCGCCGCCCTTGCGTTTGAATAGCCGGGGCTTGGGCGAACCGGCAGTGGCGCTGGGTTTCGGCATCCTCACTCCATTGGGTGCGTGGTTTGTGCAAACCGGGGAAATGGCGTTTTACCCAGTCCTTGTCAGTTTGCCGGTGGCATTGTTGGTGATGAATATCCTCTTCATCAACCAGTTCCCCGACCATCAGGCCGATGCTGCCAGTGGCAAACACCATTGGGTGGTGCGTTTGGGCTTGGAAAAGTCGCCGAGTATTTACCTCGCTTCCGTTGCATTGGCTGCTGCAATCTTGCTGTTACTCGCGCTGACGGGGGCAGTGCCGTTTTGGTCGTTGCTAAGCGTGTTGCCGTTGGGCTTGGCGTTTAAAGCGGGCGTGATCTTGCGGGAAAATGCCCAGCAGCCCGCCGCGTTGGAGCCAGCCATCAAAATGACCATCGCCAGCATGGTGCTGCACGGAATGCTGTTAACCCTAACCCTGTGGCTGGTATAGTCCGCGCATGAATAATACCCACCACAACCCGCCGGGATTTGCCCGCGCTTACGCTGCCCCACTGTGCGGTCAATTCCGTATCCTGCCGGAAGATTTCATCGTTGATGAACAGATGGACATCGCCCTCTCCGGCACGGGTGAGCACCTGTGGCTGCAAGTGCGCAAAACCAGTTCCAACACCGACTGGGTAGCGATCCAGCTTGCCAATATCGCGGGCATGGCGGCGAAAGACGTGGGTTACGCAGGGCAAAAAGACCGCCACGCCGTCACCACCCAATGGTACAGCCTGCAACTGCCCGGCAAGGCCGACCCGGATTTTTCCAGCCTGCCACCGGAGATCGAAATCCTCCAACAGTGCCGCCATGACAAGAAGTTGCGGCGTGGCGCACTCAGCAGCAACCGTTTTATCCTCACCTTGCGCCATTGCACGGGGGATTTCGCCCAAGCTGAAAGTATCTGCCAGCAAATTGCCAGCCACGGTGTGCCTAACTATTACGGCGAACAGCGTTTCGGCAATGAGGGCGGCAATGTGGAAAAAGCCACCCGTTGGTTCAGCGGTGAATTGCGCCCCAAAACCCGTAACCAGTTTAGCCTGTACCTGTCTGCTGCCCGCTCGTGGATTTTCAACCACATTCTCGCGCAACGGGTAGCACAGGGCACATGGAACCAACGCCTTCCGGGTGATGTATTCATGTTGGAAGGCAGCCATGCATGGTTTGCGGATGATAATGCCCCCAACCTCCAAGAGCGTTTGGATACACTCGACATCCATCCCAGTGGCGTCTTATGGGGCAAGGGCGAACTGGATTCCCAAGGGGAAGCGCGGGCACTGGAATCCGAACAAGCTGCCCAATTCCCGATCTTATGTGCGGGGTTGGAAAAGCAGGGGTTGAAGCAGGAACGCCGCGCCTTACGCATCAAAGTCGGGGAAATCGGTTTCGAGGTGCTGGATGCGGAAACCTTGCGGCTGTCATTTACCTTGCCACCGGGTGCATACGCCACGGTATTGCTGGAACAGTTAGGGGAATTTACCCAAGCGCAGCCAGCAACTGTTCCACGTCCTGCGCCGAATGTGCTGCCGACAGCGTAACCCGTAAGCGGGAGGTATTTGCAGGCACGGTCGGTGGGCGGATCGCCGTCACCAGAATGCCTTGCGCTTCCAGCTTACGGCTGATTTCCATGGCTTGCTCGCTGCTGCCGATCAAGATCGGTTGGATCGGGGTATCGGAAGGCATCAGCGGTAAACCAAGCTGTGCCGCACCTTGGCGGAATTGTTGGATCAGCGCCTGTAAATGTTCCCGCCGCCATGTTTCGGTTTGCGCCAGTTGCAGGCTGACCAAGGTGGCGGCAGCAATCGCGGGTGGTTGTGCGGTGGTGTAAATCCACGTGCGGGCGGTTTGGATCAGGTATTCAATCAAGTCGTTGCTGCCCGCAACAAACGCGCCTGCGGTTCCCAGCGCTTTGCCGAGCGTACCCATCAAGATCGGCACGTCGTCTTGGCTCAAGCCTTCAGCTTCCAGCAAACCTGCGCCAGTTTTGCCCAATACGCCGATACCGTGCGCATCATCCACCATCAGCCATGCATCGTGTTCGCGGGCAATCAGGGCGAGTTTTTGCACCGGGGCAACATCCCCGTCCATGCTGAATACTCCGTCGGTGAGGATCAGGCGGGTGGCATCGGCATCTTCCTGTGCCAGCAAGCGTTGGCGCAGGTGCACGGTATTATTGTGCGGGTAACGGGTCAGTTTTGCCCCAGACAGCAAGCCTGCATCTATCAGTGAGGCATGGTTCAAACGGTCGGCGTAAACGCGGTCTTTGCGCCCATCCAGCAGTGCATTCACCACGCCTAAATTCGCCATATAGCCCGTGGAAAATAGCAGCGCCCGGTCACGTCCGGTGAATTCTGCGAGTGCTTCTTCCAATTGCTGATGCGGGCGGAAATGCCCGTTGACTAAGTGCGCTGCGCCACTGCCGACGCCATAGGTATTGGCGGCTTGTTGGAAAGCGCGGATGACATCGGGGTGATTGGCAAGGCCAAGGTAATCATTGCTGCAAAACGTCAGCATCCGTTTGCCATTTACGACAACATGCGGTTGTTGCGGGGAATCAGCAGTGCGGGTTTCGCGGTAAAGATGCCGGGAGCGGCGGGCTTCAAGTTCGGTGCGGAGTTTGGTGAATTTTGAATCGGGAGGCATGTGCTGTAGGGGATGTTGCGTGGGGGCGAAGGTTATCCGCCCCCAGCAGGCATTTAGCCTTTCTTGATCATGAAAGTGTATTCGCCGCCAGTCTCGCTGGTGCTAACCATTTCATTACCAGTTTGTTTGCAAAATGCTTCCATGTCCTTAACGGAGCCTGGGTCAGTTGCAATTACTTTCAGGATTTCGCCGGAAGCCAAACCATTAATGGCCTTTTTAGTGCGAAGGATTGGCAGTGGGCAGTTAAGGCCACGGGCGTCCAGTTCCTGTTTAAAATCAGACATGTCTTCTCTCTCCTGATCTCAGAGTTAATGTGAGTGCGATCCAAAACTTGATGCATGTAACATATCACCAAAATTGCCGAATCGCCATATCTTTGTATACTTGTGCTTTTAGGCAACAGGTATCCACTATGGCTAGCGGCGAGCTTTATTTCACGAAAATGCACGGGATTGGCAATGACTTTGTGGTGCTGGATGGCATCAACCAGCAGGTCAATTTGAGTGGCGAACAAATCCGCCGGATTGCCGACCGTCATTTCGGGGTCGGCTGCGACCAATTGCTGGTGGTGGAAGCTTACGAGGGGGACGATGCAGATTTCCGCTACCGGATTTTCAATGCTGACGGCGGCGAGGTGGAACAGTGCGGGAATGGTGCGCGGTGTTTCGCCCGTTTCGTGTATGATCAAGGCTTGACGCAGAAGACCACGATCCCAGTAATGACCGCGAGTGGGCGCATTGTGCTGCAAATCGAGCCTAATGGGCAGGTGACAGTGAATATGGGTGTGCCGGAACTGGAGCCTGCACGTATTCCATTCATTTCCGAAAGCCGCCAAACGCTTTATAATCTGGACATTGAGGAGCAAAGGGTGTCATTTGCAGCGGTTTCGATGGGCAATCCCCATGCAGTGCTGCAAGTGGAGGATGTGGACACAGCCCCGGTGGGAGTGCTGGGCGCACGTTTGGAGTCACACCCGGCTTTTCCTAAGCGGGTCAATGTGGGTTTTATGCAAGTGCTGGATCGCGGACACATCCGTTTGCGGGTGTTCGAGCGCGGCGCAGGCGAAACACTGGCTTGCGGTACGGGTGCTTGCGCTGCCGTGGTGGCGGGCTGTTTGCAAGGCTTGCTGGACGGGCAAGTGACAGTCGCGTTGCATGGCGGGCAATTGCAAATCCAGTGGCAAGGTGATGGGCAACCCGTGTGGATGACAGGCCCAGCAGAAACGGTATTCAGGGGAACACTCAGCTTATGAGCACACAAGACGCACAGGAAGATCAAGCTATCGGCGCAGCGCAGGTGGCGGCGTGGCTGTTGCAGCACCCGGACTTTTTCCACGAGCATGAGGAATTGCTTGATCACTTGCGGATTCCCCATCCGCATACCGGCGCTGCGGTTTCCCTGTTAGAGCGTTTGGTGCAGCGCTTGCGTAGCCGTTGCCAAGAAGTTGAGCAGCGCCAGCACGACATGCTCAAAGCTGCCCGCGACAGTGAGCATGTGGTAAACCGTTTGCACCATCTGGCTTTGGAACTGATGAACTGTGACGGGTTGGATGCGGTAGTGGCAACTTGTAACGATATGTTACGTGGCGATTTCAAAGCCGATAATGTGGTGTTGCGCTTGATCGGGCATGGCAAGTCGCGTGATGGGCTGCATTTCATTGCCCCGGAAGACAAGGCGTTGAAACAACTGGCAACGCTGTTCCGTAAACGCCAACCCGTGTGCGGCAGGTTGCGCCCGCGCCAGCAGATTTTCTTGTTCGGTGAGGATGGCGCAGACATTAAATCGGCGGTGCTGATCCCGCTGTATGAAGCCCGTGAAATCGGTGTGCTGGCCTTGGGTAGCGCCAATGAAGCGCGTTTTTACCCCGGCATGGGCACGCTATTCATTTCCCAACTGGGTGATTTGGTGGCACGGGCGCTGGCACGTCATTTGGAGCCACCGCTGCACACGGCGGAAGCAGGCATGTAACGGTGAATGAAGCCACGGATAGCATCCTTTCACGTTACCACCACCATTTAGCCAGCGAAAAACGCTATTCCCCGCGCACGGTCAGCAGTTACGAGCACGATTTGCACGATTTCATCGCTTGGCTGGAAAAGCAAGCGACCCCCGCGCCTGAACCTGAATTAGCAACCGTGCAGACGTGGCAAGTCCGCCAGTGGATGAGCCAATTGCACCGCAAAGGGCTGTCGGGCAAAAGCCTGCAACGCAAACTCTCTTCCATTCGCCGTTTTTACCGTTTCCTGTTGCGTGAAAACTTGGTTCCGCACAACCCAGTGGTAGATGTGCAATCGCCCAAGCAAGCCCGCAAGTTACCCGATACCTTGGATGCCGAAACGCTTGACCGTTTATTGGATATTGGTGCGGATGATATGTTGGCAATCCGTGACCGTGCTTTGATGGAATTGTTGTATTCCTCCGGTTTGCGCCTGTCGGAATTGGTGGGGTTGGATGTCAACGATCTGGACAAACGCCAGCAACAGGTGCGGGTAACGGGTAAGGGTAATAAGCAACGTTACGTCCCGGTCGGGCGGGTGGCTTTAGCTGCCTTACAGGAATGGTTATACCAGCGTGGCGCGATGGCGGCACATGGCGAAACGGCGCTGTTCGTGAGTATGCGCGGAACCCGCTTGCACCCGCGCAGTGTGCAGTTCCGTATCAACCATTGGCGCTTGCAACAGGGCTTGGAACAGCACGTACACCCGCACAAATTACGCCATTCGTTTGCCAGCCACATGCTGGAATCATCGGGGGATTTACGCGCAGTGCAGGAAATGCTGGGCCATGCTGACATCAGCACTACCCAGATTTACACTCATTTGGATTTCCAACATTTGGCAAGCGTGTACGACAAGGCGCACCCACGGGCACGCCGGAAGTAGCTTTAGTCTTCCATAATCCAGATGGAATGGATGGTCGCAGAAGGTGAGGCAACCGCAGTGGTGGTTTCATTGTTGTTGTAGACGCCCGCAGAGCCGTCTTTGCCAATAACTTGAAACTCCATGCTAGGGGAGGCGTTCTTGAAAGTGGCAAATTCACGCGATTCGATTTCTGTGGATTGGATTTCGTTCAGGCCGCCGAGTTTGTCAGCGGCGCTTTGCAGGTTTTCGCCCACAGTTACGCCTTGTTCGGTAGTAAATTGTGGGCTGAATACGCGGATCAGCGAAACCGTGTGGTCCTCATTCAGCAGGACGCTCATCACGGCCTTGCCTTTCAACTCAATATTCGTCCACTCAATGCCATCGCCGCCTTGTTCGGTTTTGGTGGTGGCATCCGGCAGTGCTGCCAGTACATCATCCAAGCTCATGCCAAGCTGGACTAGTCCTGCCGCATTGCTGGTGATGGCAAACTTGCTGCCAGCGTCCGGTGCTGTTTGCGTTGGGCTGGCGGATGCAGTTGGCTTGCCCGCATCTTTACCTGCGTCATCGTTGCCGCACGCGCTGAGCAGCAATGTCAGCGAAATCAGGCTAATGGTTAAACTTTTTCGGAGCATTCGTCATCTTCCCTGAATTGTAAACAACAGCCGCCAAACTGTTTCAGGATGGGTTTTCAAAGAATACATAAGGCGTTGAGTAATCACTGACCTCAAAATAAACTTTCTTCTCACCTGAATCAACTACGCCGTTCAGGTTTGCGTCTAGTATACCGTAACCGTAGCGGTAAGGGCGTTCTTTGCTGCTGTCAGTGCCTAATGCAGTGGTCAGTTTGTCGATTTTGACGAAACGCCGTACCAGTTTGTCACCGGCATAGACTTCCAGCACGCCATTGACGCCTGTCCAGTTGTTGATTTCGCGTCCGATTTTATTTTGGGTTTCTTGGGTACAAGCGCTCAGGCTCGCCAGCAGGGCAAGCGATAGCAACGGGTATGTCAGTTTCATGGTCGGTGTTTCCTCAATTAGTAGCCAAGAATGCGGGCGGTACGTAAGTCACCCAAGTCCAGTGCCATTTGCACGGGGCTTTTGCCAGTGCCGTCGGTGGTCGCTTGGTTGGGGTTTAGCCCTTGCTGTTTCAGGTAGTTGGCAATGTCGGCTTTGCCAAAGCGGGCGGCAGTATGCATCGCTGTCCAGCCTTTGGCGGTGGTGGCATTGATGTCAACGCCGCTTTTGTGCAGGTAAATGACTAGTGGTAAGGAGCCGAAGGCCGTAGCCGCATGGATTGCGGTTGCCCCGTTGTCATTGGTGGTGTTGGGGTTGGCTCCCTGCTGCAACATGCTGGCGACGGTTGCGCTGTCGCCATTTTTGGCAGCTAACCAAAACTGGGAGTCCTTTTCGGCTTGCGAGATTTGCGGTACGGCAGGGGCGGCTTCGGCGGCGGGTGCAGCAGGCGCAGCGGTTCCGTCAGCCGCAACCACAGGTGCGCCATTGGCGTCGGTGGCAGGTGCTGCCGTAGGGTCGGGCATATACGCGGGATCGGCAACGGCAGTAGGTGCAGCCGCCGCTGGGTCGACTGCAACCGCAGGATCGGTAGCTACAGGGTCAGCCACCGCAGGTGCAGCTACCGGAGCAGCCGCAGGTGGGGTAGTAGTAACGCCCAAAACATCGCTAGTGTCATCCGCCATCACGGAGAGGCTGGCTGAAAGGGTCAAAATGCCTGCCAACAGCAGGCTTGGGTATTTGGTGTGCATGTCGGTTCTCTATGTTTATTGATTGCCCGCCATCTCCCACCTGTTATGAGAAATGGCAATGGTTAAAGAAGTGCCGCGCTGTCCGCCCGCTATAGCCACCACGTTCCATGGCAAAGGTTTGGGCTTCCTCATGCAACAGCGCCATGTCTTGTACGCGCCCTTTGAATAGCTTGTCGACAATTTCCAGATAGGTTTCTTTGCCCATCAGTGGGAACGGTAACGACAGGCCAAAACGGTCGGCAAGCGAAACTTTACCTTCGGCACTAATGGCGAGCTGAAGTTCACTATCCGTGGGTATAGTGGTGTTTTCTTCGCCGGACATTTTTTCAGGCATGACCTGCTGGCAATTGGAGGTAGCGTAAATCAACACATTGGCTGGCGGCTTTTCCAGCGTGCCTTCCATGGTGTTTTTCAGCATCCGGTATTCGCCACGGCTTTCCTCAAAGGTCAGGTCGTCGCAGTAAATGATGAAACGGTTGTGGGAATCCATGATCTCATCGGTAATGTCGACCAACAGGTGCAGGTCATCCTTAGGGATTTGGATCATGCGCAAGCCGTAAGTATGGTAACGGGTCAGCACCGCCTTGATCAGCGACGATTTGCCCACGCCACGAGCGCCCCACAACAGGGTGTGGCTGGAGGGTTTTCCGCGCAGGAAGTTTTCAGTGTTGCGGAAAATGGCTTCTTTCTGTTCATCAAGGCCGAGCAGGGTGTCTGGGTTCACCAAATCGACATTGGTTATGGGTTTAAGGAAATGCCGGTTAGAGCGCCATACCGCTGCAATGGTGCTGCGCCAGTCAATTGTTAGTTTGCCGAAAGCCATCGTAACTCCCTTGGGTGATGTACCGCCAATATAGGTAATCCAACCGCTGAGTTTAGCTGTTTACGCAAGACTTTTCTGCTGCTTTCTGACCGTGGGGCTTTTTTTTGTTATAGGCTGATAGATAATCAAGGGGTATCTATTTGCGTGGGACTGTGGTAAACAAGCTTTTCGACTATTAGTAAAGCCTAATATTCCAATTGCGAAGGCAACCGCGAGGAGATTTTTATAGCATGAAACCACAAAACGCACCCAGCGCCACGCCAGCGAAGAGCTTTAAGCTCTCGGCAATCAATATGCTGATTGCGGCTGTCATCCTCTTTTTGACGGCGGCAAATGGCATTTTTACCTATTCGGGAGCTTACCTGTATCTGGAAGAGCAAGTGTACGCCATCCTGTTTGCGGTGGCAGTCCAGTTTGCGATTGCGATTTCGCTGTTGGCGTTCCCGTTTGTACACGGGCTGGGCAAGATTTCGCTGATCGTGGTGTATGCGGCGGCATTGCTGCTTTCCACCTTGAGCGCTTACACCTACATCTATAACAGCAGTTTGCCGGGGAAAAACACGGTCTACACCGTTGATACTGGCATGAAGGCCACGATTACCACTACCTTGAGCGATGTGCAGTCGGCGGAACAGCAATTTTTGCGTGATTCCGAAGCGAAAGTGACAGAAACCAAACGCTTGATGGATGAGGAAGGCCGCAGCGGTGGGCGTTCCGGTCTGGGGCCGGGTAAAGGCCCTGCCTATTACCGCAAAGTGGATGACTACGAACAGGCACGTTCCCAATTGGCAGTGGCGCAGGATAATTTCAAGGTGCTGCGGGAACAATTAGGGGTAGTGAACCAAAAACTGGCAGCTTCCGGTGATGACGTGGTGCGCGACGGTTTGCTGGTGGAAATTTCCAAACTGCGTTCCTCCACAAATACGGAGACAAGCAAAGAAGCGCTGACCAGTATGATCAAACATGATCTGGGCAGCTTACAGAATCCGGTTGATCGGGCGATGGCAACCTTGCTGGAGCCGAAAACCTATTCCATCCAAGTGATCGTGGGCATCATTTGGGCGGGCGTGTTCGACTTGGTGGCGCTGTTCTTAGGGATTGTGCGTTATTACCTGCTCAGCCCCGGCAAGCCGTTTTTCCAAGCAATCTATGATGGGCTGCTGAATACCATGTTGTTCTTTATGCGCCTGTTCCACCTGCGTAAAGAGGCAGCGTTCCAGTTCAGCAAAGCACCGGGCTATCAGCAATACAAGCACGAAATTCCGCTCAATTCGCCAGAAATGCAGACTTTCGCCACCCGCTTGTTAGTCGGTAGCCAAATGGCTTCGGCGGATGACGAAGACCCGGCTGAACCGCTGCGTACCCTGATCGGTTTCATCCAGCCACTGCATTTGGAAGGTGAGGAACAGCAAGTCGGCATCCCATTTGAAACCATCGAGGAAGAGCCGCGCCTGAAAACTTTGCTGGCGATGCTGATCCAAAGCGGGGTGCTGATGTACCGCCGCGATGCCGATTGCTACGTGCTGAACCCGGCGGAAAGTATGACCCAGAAAGTCATGGTGTTCATCCGCATGGGGATGCGCAACAGCCCGGACAGCTTGCTGGCTCCGGCGGCGTTTTTGCTGGGGCCGGATCAGCGTTACGCAGCGGCGTTGCCGTAAGCCCGGTTACAGGACGGGTGCTGCCTGCTGGTCAGCATGGTACGACGAACGTACCATCGGCCCGCTAGCAACCTGTGCAAAGCCCATCGCCTTGCCGATTTCCGCCAACTCGGCAAACTCATCCGGCGTCACAAAACGGTCAACCGGCAAATGGTGGCGGCTGGGTTGCAGGTATTGCCCGAGTGTCAGCATGTCGCAGTTGTGGGCGCGTAAGTCCTGCATGGTAGCGATCACTTCTTCCTTGGTTTCGCCCAAACCCAGCATCAGCCCGGATTTGGTGGGGACATGCGGGAAACGCTGCTTGAATTCGCGGATCAATTCCAGCGAATAGGCGTAATCCGCGCCGGGGCGTGATTGCTTGTACAGGCGCGGCACGGTTTCCATATTGTGGTTAAACACGTCTGGCAGCGCGGTGGCGAGGGTTTGCAAGGCAATTTCCATGCGTCCTCGAAAATCAGGGGTGAGGATTTCGATTTTCAGGTGTGGGCTAAGTTCGCGGGCTTTTTGGATGCACTTGACGAAATGTTCCGCCCCGCCGTCACGCAAATCATCGCGGTCAACCGAAGTGATGACAATGTAACGCAAGCCCATTGCCAAAATCGTGCTTGCCATGTTTTCTGGTTCATTTTCGTCCAGTGGCAACGGTTTTCCGTGGGAAACGTCGCAAAATGGGCAGCGACGTGTACAAATGTCACCCATGATCATGAAAGTCGCCGTGCCGTGGCTAAAGCATTCGCCCAAGTTAGGGCAAGCGGCTTCCTCGCATACGGTATGCAGTTTTTGCTCGCGCAGGATTGCTTTCAGGCGTTTCACTTCCGGCGTGGTGGGGGCTTTGGCCTTGATCCACGCGGGTTTGCGGCGGAATTCGGTAGTGGGTTCCACTTTGATGGGGATGCGGGCTACCTTGTCAGCGCCGCGCTCTTTGTGACCGGGTTCTTTGCGTTCCATGATTTCTTGGCAGTCTCATTTGGCGGATTGTCGACACATTATAAGCGTAAATGCTTGTGTGTGCTTAAACCCTGATGCGCATATTGTTTAATTCGTGCGTATAATCAATGCGTGTTGAGAGAAATCAGGCATTTGAGGATTTTGCATGTTATCCGATTATTATATTTACGTCTCAGCTTTCATCGTCGTACTCACCGCGCTGGCTTTCATGCTGCTGACCTCGTTTTACAAGCGGGCGCAAAAAGACACGGCTTACGTGCGCACGGGCATGGGCGGCGAGAAGGTCATTGTGAGCAGTGGGGCATTCGTGTTGCCGGTGTTGCACAACATTACCCCCATCAACATGAAGACGTTTCGGATTGAAATTACCCGCGAAAATGAACATGCCTTGCTGACCAAAGACCCGTTGCGGGTTGATGTCATGACGGTCTTTTTGGTGCGCGTTGGGCAGGAACCCAGTGCCATTTCTGTTGCCGCCGGGGCATTGGGGGAGAAGACCATGCACCCCGAAAGCGTGCAGGAATTGGTTGAAGCGCAATGCGTTGCGGCTTTGCGTTCGGCAGCGGCAGCCCTGACGTTAAATGAGTTGCACCAGAAACGCGCCGATTTTGAACGCAACGTGGAAGAGGCGCTAGGCCCAGAATTTGGCAAGAACGGCTTGGAACTGGTGTCGGCTTCGTTGACACGGCTCGACCAGACGGATAAAAGCTTTTTTGACCCGACCAATGCCTTCGATGCGGAAGGTTTGACCATGTTGGAGAAGATCAAATCCAACAACGACAACATCCGCAACACCACGGCGCGTGATACCGAATTGGCGATCAAGAAAAAAGACTTGGAAACCCGCATCCAGAAGGAAAAGCTCGATTACGAAGAAACGGTCATGCAGAACGACCGCAAGCGTCAAAAAGCCGAAAACGAAGCCGAAACCCAACGCAGAATCGAAGAAATCAATTTTGAAAAGGAATTGTTGATCGAACGCGCCCAGCAAACGGTCAACATCCAGCAGGCACAGTTGGAGCGTGAAGTTTCCCAAGCGTGGATTGAAACCAACAAGGTCAAAGCCGAGTTCGAGAAGATTTCCGAAGAAATCCGCACCGCCCGCGAACGTGCCGAAGCCGAGCGCAGCCGTATTGTCGAGCTGATCAGTGCCGAGAAAGAAGCGCGTCGCCAAACCATCATTGCCACAGCCAATGCCGAAGTGGAAAAGCTCGCGGCAGGCGCGGCGAAAATCCGTTACGAGATCGAAGCGGCGGGCAAGCGTGCCTTGAATGAGGCTTCCAACCTGCTTTCCAACGAGCAGATTTCCATGCAGGTCAAGCTGGAAATCGTCAAGCAGTTGCCCAACATCATCCGCGAAAGTGTGCGCCCCATCGAGAACATCGAAGGCATCAAAATCATGCACATTGACGGGCTGAACAACGCGATGGGCGGTGGGCGTGGTGGCTCCGGGAATGGCGATTCCGGCTCAGGCAGCGGTAATGGCAGTGGCGGCAGCAGTCTGGCAGATCAAGTGGTGGATAGCGCTTTGCGTTACCGGGCGCAGGTTCCGCTGATTGAATCACTGCTGGGGGAAGTGGGGCTGAAAGGCCACTCCATCCACGACCTAACCAGCGGTTTGCGTGAGGAAATGCGCGGGGAAGGGAAGAAGCCTTCCGCTGATACGGAGAAAAAGCGTCCGCCAACGCCAGCGCAGGAACGTGAAGAACCAGAGCCGCAGGATGACGATGATGATTGGGAAGGGCGCGATTAGCTGGAAAGGTGTAGCACGTCGAGTGCGATGCCTTCTTCCCGCAGGTGCTGATCCAGTCGTCGCCGGTCAATCGCCACGTTTAGGCTGAAATTTCCTTCATCCGTGATGCTTTCTTGCTGGATGGCTTTGTCTGCATACAGCTTGGCGCGTAAGCGGGCGTGCTTGGGTTGTAGGGTTAATACGTCCCGGAACATGTGCCCAGCAAAGTAGTTGCCCAAGTAATCCAGCAGTAAATCCAGCCCCAGATGATTTTGCGCGGAAACGTAAATGCGCGTCGGGTTTGCGCCCGTGCCTTCCTCGATGTGTGGCATTTGTCCACCGAGGTCGATCTTGTTCATGATCTCAATTTGCGGCACGTTTTCCGCGCCGATTTCGGCAATGACTTTGTTGACCTGTTCGCGGTAAAGCTCCAGTTGCTCATCGTGGCTGTCGATGATGTGCAGCAGTAGGTCAGCGTCAACGGTTTCCTGCAAGGTGGAGCGGAACGCGACGACCAGATCGTGTGGCAGGTGACGGATGAAACCGACGGTATCTGCCAAAATGATTTCTTGCTGGTTGGGGAGTTGTACTTGCCGCAGGGTCGGGTCAAGGGTGGCAAACAGTTGGTCAGCAACGTAAACACCCGCTTGGGTGAGGGCGTTGAAGAGCGTGGATTTGCCCGCGTTGGTGTAGCCGACCAGCGAGACGGTGGGGATTTCGGCTTTCTTACGTGACTGGCGACCTTGCTCGCGCTGGTTTTGTACTTTTTCTAGGCGCTTGTTGATTTGCTTGATGCGTTCGGCGATCAGGCGGCGGTCAGTTTCCAACTGCGTTTCACCGGGGCCGCGCATCCCAATACCGCCTTTTTGGCGTTCAAGGTGCGTCCAGCCGCGCACGAGGCGGGTGGAAAGGTGCTTTAGCTGTGCCAGTTCGACCTGAAGTTTGCCTTCGTGGCTGCGGGCGCGTTGGGCGAAAATGTCCAAGATCAGGCCAGTGCGGTCTAGCACACGGCATTGCAGCAGCTTTTCTAGGTTGCGTTCTTGGGCAGGGGAAAGGGAATGGTCGAAAATGACCAGATTGGCTTCGTGAGCTTCACGTAACTCACGGATTTCTTGCGCTTTACCAGTGCCGACAAAGTAGCGGGGATCGGGGCTTTGGCGTGATCCACTGACAAAACCGACCACTTGAGCGCCAGCCGAATCAGCTAGTTCGATGAATTCCGTCTCATCTTGCGAGGACTTTGCCGCATTGAAACTGATTTGAACGAGGATCGCATTTTCACCGCCCTCTGGGCGCTCAAACAGTTCCAATCGGCAATCTTCCTAGTTTTTGACGCTTATTCTTCTGGAGCCAATGCCAACTTGATAGGGCGGGCAGGCACGATGGTGGAAATGGCGTGTTTATAGACTAACTGGCTGACCGTGTTCCCCAGCAAGACGACGAACTGGTCAAAAGATTCTACATGACCTTGCAGTTTGATACCGTTGACAAGGTAGATGGAGACTGGAATCCGTTCCTTTCTCAGAGCATTAAGGAAGGGTTCTTGTAATGTGTGCCCTTTCGACATGAGCTTCTCCTAAAAATATATTCTCGGGTTTGTGGTTGTTATGGTCTCACAACTAAGTAGGGGTTGGTTGTGAGCCAGTCGCTTCTTTCCTTCGACGCCTAAAAGCTTATCAGTTTTATCGTCTCGCAAGAACGTCACTTTGTCGGACATATCCTTTTATCCGCCAATAAACGTTGAAACGTTGCCGATAAGCGATGAAAGGTTACATTGCTGGGGATTATACACTGAAATATCCTTTTCGGAACGTAACCAAGTCATTTGGCGTTTAGCAAGCTGCCGCGTAGCGACAATAGCACGATCACGCATTTGAGTGTAGTCCAATTTTCCATTTAGATAATCCCAAACTTGCCGATAACCGACTGCGCGGATAGCAGGCAGGCGCGTGTCCAGATCGTGGCGCGAAAAAAGCGCTTGGACTTCTGTAAGCAAGCCCTGTTGCAGCATCTGGTCGAAGCGTAGCGCCAGCCGCTCGTGCAACCACGCCCGATTTTCGGGAATCAAGGCTATTTTTAATAGCCGGTAGGGGCAAGCTTCGTGCCATGCTGCTTGCTGTAATTCGGTCATGGATTTGCCGGTTAGGGCGTAAACTTCCAGTGCGCGTTGCAGGCGTTGCGGGTCGTTGGGGTGGATGCGTGCCGCTGCAATTGGGTCAATTTGTGCCAGCCGGTCATGCAAGGTTTGCCAGCCGTGTTCGGCGGCTTCGGCCTCCAGTTGGGCGCGGATGTCGGGGTCAGCTTCCGGTAATTGCGACAGGCCGTATTCGAGGGCGCGGAAGTAGAGCATGGTTCCGCCCACCAGCAGCGGGATGCGGCCTTGCGCGGTGATTTCCGCCATTTCGCGCAGGGCATCGTTGCGGAAGTCTGCCGCCGAGTAGGGCTGGGAAGGGTCAAGGAAATCAATCAGGCGGTGCGGCGCTTGCTTGAGCGTTTCCGCATCCGGTTTGGCGCTGCCAATGTCCATGCCCCTGTAGACCAGTGCGGAATCGACGCTGATGATCTCCACCGGGAAATGTTTGCGCAATTCCACGGCAAGGTCGGTTTTGCCCGTGCCAGTCGGCCCCATGATGCAAATGGCTTTATCCATTAGCGTCCACGCAGAAACAGTTTGTCGATTTGGTCAAGGGAAAGCTGTGTCCACGTCGGGCGACCGTGGTTGCATTGCCCGCTGCGTTCGGTGCGTTCCATGTCGCGCAGTAGGGCATTCATTTCGGGGGTGCTCAAGCGGCGGTTGGCGCGTACTGAGCCGTGGCAGGCCATCGTCGCCAGAATTTCGTTCATGGCATTGTGGATGCGCTGGCTGGAACCGTGGGTAATTAGGTCGGCGAGCACGTCGCGTACCAAGCTTTCCGTGTCCGACTCTTTCAGCAGGCTGGGAACGGCGCGGATGGTGAGTTTTTCCATGCCCAGACGGTTGAGTTCAAAGCCAAGGGCGTGGAAAGTGTCCGCGTGTTGTTCGGCGTAATCCGCTTCCTTTTTACTGACGTTGAGGCTGACCGGAACCAGCAACGGCTGCGAACGGATGGCGTCTTCCGTCATGCTTTGTTTGAGGTATTCGTAGGTAATGCGCTCGTGGGCGGCGTGCATGTCGACGATCACCAAGCCGCTGGCATTCTGCGCAAGCACGTAAACGCCGTGCAGTTGGGCGATGGCGTAGCCGAGGGGCGGAATGTCGTCGGCATCTGCTTGGGGTGTCGAGCTAACGTCCGGCTTACGGGCTTCCACAGGAATAACTGGCTGATACAACTGTTGGTAAGCTGCCATTTGTTCCCGCACGGGCATCTGCAAACGTTGCTGATGCTGTACTTGATAAACCGGGCGATACGGTTGGGTAACTGGCGGTTCGGGATGGGGGGGCGACGGTTCAGGCGCGACTTGTGCTGGAATCTGTGTCGGTGCGCCCGCCTCATCCCCCGGTCGAATATCCGCAATTGCCTGATGCAAGGTGCGGAACAAGAAATCATGCACCAAACGCCCTTCGCGGAAACGCACTTCCTGCTTGGTCGGGTGCGCATTGGCATCCACCAGTTGTGGGTTCAGTTCCAGAAACAGCACGAAAGCCGGATGCCGCCCGTGATACAGCACGTCCTGATACGCTTGTCGTACTGCGTGGGTAATCAGCTTATCCCGCACATTACGCCCGTTGACGTAGAAATATTGCAAATCCGGCTGTGAGCGTGAAAATGTCGGTAGCCCAACCCATCCCCACAGCCGCAGCCCCGCTGCATCGTAATCCAGATAAACACTCTGTTCCGCAAAGGCGCTGCCGCAGATTTCGCCAATACGCCGTTCAGCACCTGTGCGGTCAGCCGCTGGCGATAAACGTAAGGTGTTTTTCTGGTTGTGGTTCAGCTCGAAACCGACATCGAAGCGGCTCAGTGCCATTTTGCGCACCATCTCTTCGATATGCCCGAATTCGGTTTTTTCAGTCTTGAGGAATTTGCGTCGTGCGGGGGTGTTGAAAAACAGGTCGGCGACATCCACGCTTGTGCCAGTGGCATGGGCGGTGGGTTCCGGTTCGCCGAACACTTCCTGCCCGTCGCCGTAGAGTTGCCAGCCTTGTTCGGCTTCGGTGTGGCGTGAGCTTAAGGCCAAGCGGGAAACCGAGGCGATGCTGGGTAAGGCTTCACCCCGGAAGCCCAAGGTGCTGACCTGTTCCAGATCATCCAAACTGGCAATCTTGCTGGTGGCGTGGCGGCTGAGTGCGAGTGCCAATTCGTCGCGGGGAATGCCGCCGCCGTTGTCGCGGATGCGGATGCGTTTGATGCCGCCTTGTTCGATGTCGATGCCGATGCGAGTGGAACCGGCATCAAGGGCGTTTTCCAGCAATTCCTTCACCACCGAGGCGGGGCGTTCAACGACCTCGCCTGCGGCGATTTGGTTAATCAGGTGGTGAGGAAGCTGGCGTATCGGCATCAGTTATGGGGAGCTGGCGCGTCAGGCACAACAGGTGTCGCCGGTACGGCTGCTGGTGCAGGCGCTGCCGTTGGCGCGGCGGCGGGCGCTGCTGGTGCTGGTGGCGGGGCAACGCTAGTGGAGGATGCCGTTGCGGTTGCCGCTGGATTTTCCACATCTTTAGAGCGGTCAGCACTGACGCCGTATTGTTTCAGGATGTCCGGCTGGCGGGTAACGGCCTCTTTGCGGTCAATGATAACTTGATAGTCATCGGAGGCCGTCAGGGTAGTAAAGTCATCCGTTGCCGCCTGCATTTTTTCAACGAAGTCGCGGAAGTTGTGCACGGCAACCCCGTTGACCTTTTCAATCAGCAAGTTGGTGTCATGGTGGTAGTCTTTGTTGATGTCCGCTGGTAAGACTTTGGTCATGATAACTGCTTCGCTGCGGTTTTCATCCGGGGACTCATAGGTGAGCGCACCGATGCGGGCAGGGGTGGCTTCCAGCGCGTCAATCACGTTCTGGTTCAATGGCATGAACACAAAGCCGCCAAAGATGAAATAGCTAGGCTGTTTGTCGTATTGCGTGGGTTTGACCAGCAGGTATTCTTTGCCCGGTTTTGCCAGATGCAAGGCCACTTCTTGGGTTTGCCCTTTGCGGATGACCTTGAGTTTCAGGTTGTCGCCGATCTGATGCATGTCGATGTAATGGGTATGGTCGATGAATTCACCGGGACGGAATTCCACCGTGCCGTTGTTTTCGATTTTATGCCCATCAATCTCGGTCACGATGTCGCCGATTTCGATCTTGCCGTCTGCTGGGGAATTTTTGTAAACCTTGTGTACCAACATGCCGGTTTGGTCTTCGCTGAGGCCATATTTACGGCGCATTGCCGGGTTTTCCATCGACTGAGTGAGGAAGCCGTGGAAACCGTAACCGTCAACCTTGCCGTCTTTTACATCATCCAGTACGTGGCGGATAATGGGGGTAGGGATCATGTAGCCGATGTTTTCGGTGAGGAATGTGGATTGCATCGCCACCCCGACCACTTTGCCGTCAGAAATGACCGGGCCACCGCTGTTACCAAAGTTAATGGCGGCATCGACTTGTGCGGCAATCAGGTTTTCGCCGGTGTGGACGTAATTTTGCTTTTCGATACGTGAAACCACGCCGCGTGTCACGCTCAAGGTGTTGCCGCCAATTGGGAAACCGTAGACCTCGACTTGCTGCTGCATTTTTGGCAGGTCGCCGAGTGACAGTGGCTGCACGTCTTTGTAGGCGCTGGGGTCTTTGGTGCGTAACAGCGCCAAATCGGATTCGTGGGAAATGTAGACCACTTCCACTTCGTAGCGCTTGGTTTCACTGTGGCGTTGCACTTCAAGGAAAGTGGCATCCGCAGCCACGTGGGCATTGGTCAGGATCAGGTTGCCCTCAATGATCAAGCCAGAGCCGGAGCCTTTTTGCGAGTCGGAATTCCACGGGGAAAGCGCTTCGTAAGTGTGTTGGACAATGTAAACTTTGACCACAGCGTTTTTGATTTTTTCGCGGGGGTCATTGCCGTTTTGGGTGTCTGTGCTGGCGGTAGCGGTGGTATCAGGCAGCGGCAGGACTACGCTCGTTTCAGGGGCTGGTTTTGGCGTGCGGCCTTCCTGTGGCGCTGCATTGCCCGGTATTGCGGGTGGTGCAGGTTGGGTGGTGGCTGGTTGCGCTTCGGTGACAGGTGGGTGAACGTCAATTTCAGCCAACAAGTTGGGTGAACTGGCAAGGCCGAGGCAAAATATAGCGGCTGGTATAATGATTGTTTGGCGCATTTAACGAGTCCCTTTATGAAATAATCGTAGCCCTGAGAGCGAGAAAAATATAATTCACGGCACTATAACGTATCCCAAGACTAAAGTGAAAACACTTTAATCTGACGGTAATGTATCGGTTTTTAAGGCAAAACTTGGTATTCTTCGCCGCTTGAGGCAGAGCAGAAGCCAGACGAAGACAACAGGATGAAATGATGACGGACTATAAGCATACCCTTAACTTGCCAACCACTGATTTCCCCATGCGTGGCGACCTTGCCAAGCGTGAGCCGGGGATGCTGGCAGCGTGGGAAAACCGCCAGCTTTACCAGCAATTGCGCGGACATGCCGTAGGCCGTCCCAAATTCATCCTGCACGATGGCCCGCCGTATGCCAATGGCAGCATCCATATCGGGCACGCCGTCAATAAAATCCTCAAAGACATCATTGTTAAGAGTAAAACCTTGAGCGGTTACGACGCCCCGTATGTGCCGGGTTGGGACTGCCACGGCCTGCCGATTGAGCTGAAGGTGGAAGAAAAGCTCGGTAAGGCGGGCGACAAGGTGGATGCATTTGTATTCCGCAAAGCCTGCCGCGAATACGCCGCCGAACAGATTGACCTGCAACGCAAAGACTTCAAACGGCTGGGCGTGTTGGGTGATTGGGAAAACCCTTACCTGACGATGGCTTTCCAAACCGAAGCTGACATTGTGCGGGCGTTGGGGCGTATTGCTGCCAATGGGCATCTGCACAAGGGCGCGAAACCTGTGCATTGGTGTACCGATTGCGGTTCTGCCTTGGCGGAAGCGGAAGTCGAGTACGCGGACAAAACATCCTTCTCCATTGATGTGCGTTTCACCGTGGCGGATGAAGCCGACTTGCTGGCGCGTGTGCCGCAAGCTGCCGGGCAAGGCGCAATCGCCATCGTGATCTGGACGACAACCCCGTGGACATTGCCTGCCAACCAAGCGGTTGCCTTAAACCCTGAGTTGGAATACGTGGTGGTGCAAACTGCCGATGAGCGCATAGTGCTGGCGGATGCCTTGTACGAGTCCGTCCTTCAGCGTGTTGGTATTACGGAATACAGCATCATTGCCCGCTGCATGGGCGACAAGCTCGAAGGGCTGATGCTGCAACACCCTTTTTATGCACGTCAGGTTCCGGTGATCCTCGGTGATCACGTAACTACCGATGCCGGTACGGGTGCAGTACATACGGCTCCCGGTCATGGTCAGGAAGACTTTGTGGTGGGCATGAAATACGGTCTGCCGGTGGATAATCCGGTCGGCGGTGATGGTTGTTTCCTACCAAATACCGAATTGTTCGCAGGTGAATCTGTACACAAAGCCAACCCGCATGTGCTGGAAGTGCTGACAGAGCGTAGCAAACTGCTGAAAGCTGACAAGCTGCGCCACAGTTACCCACATTGCTGGAGGCATAAAACCCCGCTGATTTTCCGCGCTACCCCGCAATGGTTCATCAGCCTTGATCAAAACGGGTTGCGTGCCAAAGCGCTGGAAGCAATCCAAGGCGTGAAGTGGATTCCCGATTGGGGCAAAGCGCGGATCGAAGGTATGGTGCAAAACCGCCCGGATTGGTGTATTTCACGTCAACGTAACTGGGGCGTGCCGATCACGTTGTTCGTGCATAAAGAAACGGGCGAATTGCACCCGCAAGCCGCCGAGCTGATTGAAACGGTTGCCATGCGCATTGAGCAAGAAGGCATTGATGCGTGGTTCCGCTTAGAGCCGCAAGAATTGCTGGGGGCGGATGCTGCCCATTACGACAAGGTGAAAGACACGCTGGATGTGTGGTTCGATTCCGGCGTGACCCATGCGTCGGTGTTGGAGCGCCGTGCTGACCTGCGCTTCCCGGCGGATGTGTATTTGGAAGGTTCCGACCAGCATCGCGGTTGGTTCCAATCGTCCTTGCTGTCTGCCATCGGTACACGCGGCGAAGCACCTTACCGCACCGTCTTGACCCACGGTTTCACGGTGGATGCGAAGGGCGAGAAAATGTCCAAATCCAAGGGCAATATCGTTGCGCCGCAAGAAGTGACCGGCAAGCTGGGGGCGGACATCCTGCGCTTGTGGGTAGCAGCGACCGATTCCAGCCGTGAAATGTCGGTTTCCGACGAAATTTTGAAGCGCACCGCCGATGCTTACCGCCGCATCCGTAATACCGCGCGTTTCTTGTTGGCGAATTTGAATGACTTCGACCCGGCGACCGATTTGGTAGCGCCCGCTGATATGCTGGCACTCGACCGTTGGGCTGTCGATCAAGCCGCGCAAGTGCAGGCGAAAGTACTGTCGGCTTACGACCGTTTCCAATTCCACCTGATCGCACAGGAAGTGTTGAATTTCTGCACGGTAGAATTGGGCAGCTTGTTCCTCGACATCACCAAAGACCGCCAGTACACGATGCAGGCAGGTAGCCGTGGGCGGCGTTCCGCACAGACTGCCGCGTGGCACATCCTCAATGCGATGGTGCGTTGGTTGTATCCGGTGCTGAGCTTTACGGCGGAAGAAATCTGGCAGAACATGCCGGGTGAAAAGGCGGAATATGTCTTGTTCACCCAGTGGTATGATGGGTTGTTTACACTGGATGCGTCTGACAAGCTGTCCGGCAATGAATGGAGTGCGGTGCTGGCTTTGCGTGAACTGGTCAGCAAGCAATTGGAAGAAGTGCGCGGGGCGGGCAAAATTGGCGCAGGGCTGGATGCCGAAATCGACATTTACTACCGCAAGGACATCCGTGAACCCGGCACTGACCCGCTGGTGAAATTGGGTGAAGAGTTACGTTTTGTCCTGATTACTTCGGCAGCGCGTTTGCACGATTTGGCAGATTTGCCGGAAGATGCGGTCGAAGTGATGGAGCACGTCTTTGTGCGTGTAAGCCGTTCTGAGCGCGGGAAATGTGTCCGCTGCTGGCATCACCGCGATGATGTGGGCAGTCATGCGGAGCATCCTGAGCTGTGCGGACGTTGTATTGATAATATTGAAGGTGCAGGTGAGGCACGTCATTATGCGTAGTTTTCGTTCCCTTTCAGCACAAACTGGCATGATTGGCTGGTTGTGGATGTCTGCCGTGGTTATCGTGATGGATCAGTTGGCGAAATGGCAAGCTGAAGCCAATCTGGAACTTGGGCAACCTGTGGTTGTTTTTCCGCATTTGAACATGACCCTATCGTATAACTTTGGGGCAGCGTTCAGCTTTTTGGCGGACATGGGCGGGGCGCAACGTTGGATTTTTGCGCTGTTAGCCATCGTTGTTAGCTTTTTCATCATCAATTGGCTGCGCAAGTTGAACAAGACCCGTACTTGGACGGCGGTGGGTTTGTCGCTGGTGCTGGGGGGGGCCATCGGTAACTTGGTTGACCGGCTGATGTATGGCAAGGTAATTGACTTTATTGATGTCTATTTCGACATTCCAATGGTGATGGAGAATTACCACTTCGCCACGTTTAACGTTGCTGATATGGCTATTACCGGCGGGGCAGTGCTGCTGGTGCTCTTGAGCTTGTTCTCAGATCAGATGGATTAATCCCTTCTTGTTCCCTCACCCCTTGCGGGGGAGGGTTAGGGTGGGGGGTTACGCCAATAATTCCCGTGCAATTTTCACTTGCAGCTTCACCTGTTCCGGCGCAGTGCCGCCCAAGTGGTTGCGTGCTGCCACGGAGCCTTCCAACGTTAGCACTTCAAATACATCGGCGCTGATGATAGCGGAAAAATCCTGCAATTCTTCCAAACGCATTTCGCTCAAATCACGTCCGGTTTCCACGCCCAAAGCAACCGCCTTGCCGACGACTTCGTGGGCATCGCGGAACGGCAAGCCTTTGCGCACCAAGTAATCCGCCAAATCCGTTGCCGTGGAGAAGCCCTGCATGGCTGACTGGCGCATCCGTTCCGCTTTAGGTTGTACGTGCGGCATCATGTCGGCAAATGCCCGTAGGCTGCCCAGCAGGGTGTCTACGGTATCGAATAACGGTTCTTTGTCTTCCTGATTGTCTTTGTTGTAAGCCAGTGGTTGGCCTTTCATCAACGTCAGTAGCGCAAACAGATGCCCGAACACGCGCCCACTTTTGCCGCGAACCAATTCCGGCACATCTGGATTTTTCTTCTGCGGCATGATCGACGAGCCAGTGCAGAAGCGGTCAGGTAGGCGGATGAAATCAAACTGTGCAGAAGTCCACAGCACCAATTCTTCCGAAAAGCGCGACAGGTGCATCATGATCAATGCAGCGGCAGAGCTGAATTCGATGGCAAAATCCCGGTCGCTAACAGCATCCAATGAATTACGCGCGGGGCGCTCGAAACCCAGCAGTTCCGCCGTATAATTACGGTCGATGGGGTAAGTTGTGCCCGCCAGCGCCGCCGCACCCAGTGGCATGATATTGATGCGTTTGCGGCAGTCTTGCAGGCGCTCGAAATCGCGTTGCAGCATTTCAAACCACGCCAGCATGTGATGTCCGAAGGTGATCGGCTGGGCAACTTGCAAGTGGGTGAAGCCGGGTAGGATGGTGTCGGCTTCGCGTTCCGCTAAGTCCACGAGGGCGCGTTGCAGGCGGCGTAACTCGTGGCTGATGCCATCAACTTGTTCACGCAGCCACAGGCGCACGTCGGTGGCAACTTGGTCATTGCGTGAACGCCCGGTGTGCAACTTTTTGCCGGCGATGCCGATGCGGTCGGTCAGGCGGGCTTCCACATTCATATGGACATCTTCCAGCGAAACCTTCCATTCCAGCTCGCCTTTGTCTGCCATTTGTTCAATGGCGTCCAATCCGCTCAGGATTTGTTCAACTTCACTGGTGTTTAATAGCCCTACTTTGCCGAGCATTCGTGCATGGGCGCGTGATCCTTGGATGTCGTGCTTGTACAAACGTTTGTCAAAGTTGATGGACGCGGTAAATTCTTCGACGAAAGCGTCGGTGGATTCGCTGAAACGTCCGCCCCAAGGTTTGTCCTTGGTGGTATCTTGTTGCTGTTGGCTCATGTGTTAGTGTTGATTTTTCATCAAGTTGCTAAAAAAAGTTGCCAGACATTATCACATTGTGGAAGAATTAAAAACGCAACTTCAACGGTGTGCCTGCACAACGGCGGTTGCGGATAGTATATAGGGAAATGCTCAGCCTGCGGGTGCAGGTCAGGGAATAACAAAAAAAATAAACTTTTTAAACTGAATCAGGGTAGGACGCTTCAACGCCCGTTGAACGTTTCCTGATTGAGAGCACAAAATGCCGTCATTGAATGGAAAAATATTGAGTTACTTGCCCGTGTTGTGTGTGCCGCAGGTGTTGTTGCGTGCCGTGCTGGGTGCTGAACTTTTGGCAGTTGTCTTGGCGCTCACGGTAGCGTCAGACATGGGTGACTTCTTCGTCAATCTAGGTTTGTACTCGTTGTTTGTGCAATGGGTGGCGTTAGCCTCAATTTTTACCTTGTGTTTCGTTGGTCGTCTGCTCAATAAACCAACTGTTTTCGCCTCCACCAGTATTGTGTTGGCGACAGTCGCGGGATTTACCTTATTGGCCTCAGTGTTGGGCGTGTTGCTTTCCGGTGATCATGGCGATGTGCTCGGGACGTTAGTGACACATGCGCTGTTCATTTTCAAAAATCTGGTGATCAGTCTGGTCATCATGTCAGTGTTGTTGCGCTATTTTTATATCCATAGCCAATGGGAAGAAACGGTTGAAGCGGATTCGGCTGCCAAGTACGACGCGCTGCAAGCGAGGATGCGCCCGCACTTTTTATTCAACAGCCTGAACACCATTGCCCACCTTGTACACATTGATCCGAACAAGGCGGAAGCCGCGTTATTGGACTTAGCCGATATTATGCGCCTTACGCTCGACAAGCGGTCGCGGATTGCACTCAAAGAAGAGTTAGAGTTGACGCTCGCGTATTTGCGCATGGAAGGCTTGCGTTTGGGTGAGCGCCGCTTGACGGTCAAGCTGGATATGGATCGCAACAGCTTGCCGTTGGATATGGATATGCCACCATTTTTATTGCAGCCATTGGTGGAAAATGCGGTGTATCACGGCATCCAGCCACGCTTGGATGGCGGCTTATTGACAGTGAGTTTGTATGACGCTGGTGATCGTCTGGATGTTTCCGTGACGAACCCGTTACCCCCATCGGGCATCAGCACACATCAAAAAGGGAACCATATTGCTCAGGAAAACATGGTTAACCGCTTGCGCCTTGCCTACGGCGACCGGGCAAACCTGAAAATACAGAAAAACGCCCAGCAGTACCGGGTCTCATTTTCCATCCCCAAGGAGTAGAAGAATCATGACATTGAAAGTTTTGGTTGTTGATGACGAAGAATATGCCCGCGAGCGGATTAAGGGGTTGCTGGCGAGCCAAGTAGATTATGCAGTTTGTGCCGAGGCCGAAAACGGGGTCGAGGCTGTGATGATGGCGGAACGTTACTTGCCGGACATCGTGCTGATGGACATCTCCATGCCTGCTATGGATGGGTTGGAAGCAGCGCGGCACATGTCTGGCATGGACAGCCCGCCAGCCGTCATATTCACCACAGCGTATGGTGAATATGCTTTAGAAGCCTTTTCAACAAAAGCAACAGGGTATCTTATGAAACCGATTAGACAAGAACAATTATTACAAAGTCTGGAACAAGCCCGCACACTGAACCGTGCCCAGCGCCTTGAAGCGCTGGATAGCCGTGATGGCCGGAATATGCTGTCACGCAAGCACATCTGTGCGCGGATGCGTGGGAACCTTGAGTTGATCCCGATTGAGGAAGTGGTGTACTTCCAAGCTGATCAGAAATACGTCACCGTGCGCCACAAAAAGGGCGAGGTGATCATTGAGGAATCGCTGAAATCACTGGAAACTGATCTGGCTGACCGCTTTATCCGCATCCACCGCAATGCCTTGGTGTCCAAAACGGCTATTTCCGGCCTGTCCAAGTCTTCCATTGGGCGCACCCAAGTGGTGTTGGACAATGTGAAAGACCAATTGGAGGTCAGCCGCCGTCATCTGGCGGAAGTGCGCCGTTTTGTCCGTAACCGTTAAGTCTTTTTCTTGGGCGGTGTTTCCCTAGGGTGCGCCGCCATTTTTTGCCTCATTCCCAGTCTGCATGGCTTTGTAAGCCGTGTCGATGGCGTTTTCCAGATAAGCCCCGTAAAAGTCAGGGCTATTGTAGCCTACCAGTGCTTCCGCAATTTCTTTCCCATCCGCATCCACAAACACCAGCGTCGGGGTGATGGAAGCTTTATAGCGTGCGGAAAATTCATTCGCATCTAGCTTTTTCCCATTGAAGTCAGTAATGTCCCCACTGTAGTCTAGGGTGAAACGGTGGATCAGGATGCGTTCGGCATACTTGCCGCTTTGTTTCATGGGCTTTAGGTATTCGTCTTCTAATTGTCGACAGTATTTGCAGTAGTCGGCGCGGAAGGCCAGCAGTAATGGCAGCTTTTGGGTGCGCATTTCCTCTCCGAGTGCCCGGAAATCATAGGTCTCGGCTATCTGGTCAGTACCCTTGCAAGCACTTGCGGGCAAGAGCAATAAAAGCAATAATGTCGACAATAGATATTGCAAGCGATTACGGTTGGTAGGTATCATGTGTTTCATCCGGTGGTTGACCCTATATTAGTATATCTTTATACTCCACCCCAAATTGGCGACTAAGGCTTGACCAGCCCACGACAAGGAGCAGATGCGCAGCGTACTTATCATTCAAGCAATCCTGATATTGGCGGGTATCGCCGTATCGCGGTTCTATCAAGGTGATGTCGCGTTGCTTCCTGCATTCTATGGTGGGGCGATTGCGCTGGCAAATACCATGCTGCTATCCCGGCGCGTTGCGCAGGCAGGTGAGATAGCGAAAACAAGTCCGCAGCAGAGCGTGAATGCTTTGTATTTTGGCGTAGTACAACGGTTTGTGTTTGTGTTGGTTGCGTTAGGGTTCGGCCTAGGCTTTTTGAAGCTTGCCCCGGTTCCCTTGTTAGGTACATTTATGATCGCGCAACTGGCCTATATGCTGATGGGAACCCGCCAAGCCGGGTGATTCCAGCAAAGAATTTTTTAACTTTGTAATACGGGGTGAATTGTGAGCGAGTCTAACGCGCCAGCAATCTCAAATCCTGTCGAGTACATCCAGCACCATCTGACCAACTGGAGCGTTGGCGTTGAACACGGTGAGCAAGTCAAGATTGTTGACTTCAGCGTATTCCACGTCGATGTTTTCTTGTTCAGTGCGCTACTCGCAGGTTTATTTGCTTTCTTTGCTTGGAAAGTTGGTAAGAATCTTAGCCCAGACAAGCCTGTCGGGGCGCAAAACGTCGCGGAAACCGTTGTCGAGTTCGTCAACCAGCAGGTCAAGGATATTTTTCCGAGTGCTGACCGTTTGATCGGGCCGTTGGCGATCACTATCTTTGTTTGGGTTCTGCTCATGAACTCCATGGACTTCCTGCCTGCTGACCTGTTACCAGCCATCGCGGGCGGTATCGGTTCCCTGTTCGGCGCTGATCCTCACCATGTTTACCTGAAAGTCGTGCCAACCACCAACTTGGATACCACGTTTGCACTGGCACTTTCTGTGTTCGCACTGATCATTTTCTACAACATCAAGCACAAAGGCTTGGTTGGCTACATCAAACAGTTCCTGTTCCACCCGTTTGGCCCTTACCTGATGCCTGTCAATATCATCATGACGGCGATTGAAGAAGTTGCGAAACCTGTCAGTCTCGGCCTTCGTCTTTTCGGAAACATGTTTGCGGGCGAATTGCTGTTCCTGTTGATCGCGTTGTTGGCATTCTCAGTCTGGGCGATGCCTGCACAAATTGCGTTGGGTTCACTCTGGGCGATTTTCCATATGCTGGTTGTTCCGTTGCAGGCATTCATCTTCATGCTGCTGACAATTGTGTATTTGGGATTGGCTAGCCAGAACGACGAACACCATTAAGCTTTTCGATTTTTACTTTTTTGATTTTTAACTTTTCGGAGATTTCACGATGGATGCACAAGCTGTTGCAATGATCTATTCCTACACCGCCGTTGGCGTTGGCATTATCCTCGCGGCTGCTGGTCTGGGTTCCGCACTGGGCTGGGGTATGATCTGTTCTAAATTTATCGAAGGCATCGCTCGCCAACCTGAAATGCGTGCGCAATTGACTGGTCAAATGCTGTTCACCGGCGGTTTGATGGAAGCGTTCCCAATGATCGTTCTGGGTATCTCCATGTGGTTCATCTTTGCTAACCCGTTCATCGGCGCTGCTAAAGCTGCAATGGGTGCTGGTTAATTTACCGACTGTTAAACGTTGTTACTAACATTCGGAGGTTAACATGAACGTAACTGCAACCCTGATTGGTCAGATGATCGTTTTTTCGATCTTGGTCTGGTTCGTCAAGGGCGTGTTGTGGGAGCCGATGCTGAAAGTGTTGGAAGACCGTAAGGTGCGTATCGCCGATGGTCTCGCCGCTGCCGAAAAAGGCAAACACGAAGAAGAATTGGCCCGCAAACACGCATTGGATGAACTGAAAAAGGCCAAAGCTGAGGCTGCCGAAATCGTTAGCCAAGCGCAAAAGCGTGCCAGCGAAATCGTTGACGAAGCTAAGAATGCTGCTGTTGAAGAAGCAGGCCGCGTGAAAGTCGCTGCCCAAGCGGACATCGAACAGGAAGTTTCACGTGCGCGTGAAACGCTGCGTACCCAAGTCTCTGCTTTGGCAGTTGCTGGTGCGGAGAAAATTCTTGGCAAGGAAATTGATGCGGCTGCTCACGCAAAAGCATTGGATGAATTGGCTGCGCAAATTTAAGGTGGTGAACCATGTCTGATTTGACAACCGCTGCCCGTCCTTATGCCCGTGCGGTGTTTGAGATGGCGCAGGAAGCCGGGAAACTGACCGAATGGTCAGCGCAACTGGCAGCCATGTCTGCGGTCGTCGCGGCTGAAGGTTCATCTGCCTTGTTGGCTCATCCTCGTATGACCAAAGAACAGAAAGCGGAAGTGTTCGGCGAGATTGCAGGTGATGCACTCGACGACCAAGGCCGTAATCTGCTCAAGGCACTGGCAGAGAATGACCGTTTCACGTTGTTGCCTGAAATTTCCACCCTCTTTGAACAAATGAAGGCGGAAGCGGAAGGTGCAATTGAAGCGGAAATTATTTCTGCACAGGAAATGAGCGATGACCAGCAGCAGACCATTGCTGCGGCACTCCAAAAACGCTTGGGACGTGAGATTAAGCTCGTCACTAAAGTTGACCCAGCCCTGATGGGTGGTGCGATTGTTCGCGCAGGTGACTTGGTGATTGATGGCTCAATCCAAAGCAGGCTGAAAGATATGAAGGCGGCGTTGGCGCGTTAAGCCCAGCCGATAATTGAGGAATAGCATATGCAACTTAACCCAACTGAAATCAGTGATCTGATCAAGAAGCGCATCAGCAGCTTCGAGTCTGGCGCTGAAGCTCGCACTGAGGGTACGGTTGTCTCCGTTACGGATGGTATCGTCCGCCTTCACGGGCTTGGCGATGTAATGTCCGGTGAGATGATCGAATTCTCCAACGGTTCTTACGGTCTGGCTTTGAACTTGGAACGTGATTCCGTCGGTGCGGTTGTCCTTGGTGATTACAAAGGTATCACTGAAGGCGACACCGTAAAATGTACTGGCCGTATTTTGGAAGTGCCACACGGTCGTGGTTTGCTGGGGCGCGTCGTTGACGCACTGGGCAACCCGATTGATGGTAAAGGCCCTGTCGACAACGACGGTTTCGCACCGATTGAGCGTGTAGCACCGGGCGTTATCGAACGTAAGTCCGTTGACCAGCCTGTGCAAACAGGGGTCAAAGCACTGGACTCCATGGTTCCAATCGGTCGTGGTCAACGTGAATTGATCATCGGCGACCGCCAAACGGGTAAAACTGCGGTAGCAGTCGATGCGATCATCAACCAACGTGGCAAAAACGTAAAATGCGTTTACGTTGCGGTTGGTCAAAAAGCGTCTTCCGTTGCCAACGTAGTACGCAAACTCGAAGAGTACGGTGCACTGGAATACACCGTCGTGGTTGCGGCAACTGCTGCTGATCCGGCTTCCATGCAGTACCTCGCGCCTTACGCGGGTTGCACCATGGGTGAATACTTCCGTGACCGTGGTGAAGATGCCCTGATCGTATACGACGACTTGACCAAGCAGGCTTGGGCTTACCGTCAAGTTTCCTTGTTGTTGCGCCGCCCACCGGGTCGTGAAGCATACCCAGGGGACGTTTTCTACCTGCACTCCCGTTTGCTGGAACGTGCGGCTCGCGTTAACGTGGAATACGTTGAAGAATTCACCAAAGGTGCTGTGAAAGGCCAGACAGGTTCATTGACCGCTCTGCCAATCATCGAAACCCAAGGTGGTGACGTTTCTGCATTCGTTCCAACCAACGTTATCTCGATCACTGACGGTCAGATTTTCTTGGAAAGTGACCTGTTCAACGCGGGCATCCGTCCTGCGATCAACGCAGGTCTGTCAGTATCCCGCGTCGGTGGTGCTGCACAAACCAAGATCATCAAGAAACTCGGTGGTGGTGTGCGTTTGGCGCTTGCTCAGTACCGTGAATTGGCAGCGTTCTCCCAGTTCGCTTCTGACCTTGACGAAGGCACTCGTAAGTCCTTGGCTCGTGGTCAGCGCGTTACCGAACTGATGAAGCAGCCGCAATTCTCCCCGCTGTCCGTAGCAGAAATGGCTTTCTCCCTGTACGCAGCGAACGAGGGTTTCCTCGACGACGTAGACGCGAAGAAAATCGTGGATTTTGAAGCAGCAATGCTGAGCTACCTGCGTTCTTCTGAGAAAGCTCTGTTGGACAAGATCAACGAAAAAGGTGATTTCAACGGCGAGATTGAAAGTGCAATGAAAAAAGCACTGGAAACTTTCAAGTCGAAAAACACTTGGTAATGGGAGGTTATTCCTATGGCAGGTGGTAAAGAAATACTGAGCCAGATCAAGAGTATCGGCAATACCAAGAAGATTACCAAGGCAATGGAGATGGTTGCTGCATCCAAAATGCGCCGTGCGCAAGACCGGATGAAAGCTAGCCGTCCTTATGCTGACAAAATGCGCCAAGTGGTTGGTCACTTGGCAAATGGTCATCTTGAGTACAAACATCCTTATACCCAGACACGCGAAACCGTGAAACGGGTTGGCTACATCATCATGTCCTCTGACCGTGGCTTGTGTGGTGGTTTGAACGTCAACCTGTTCAAGAAAGCGTTGCAGAGCATTGTGGAATGGAAAAAGCAGGATGTTGAAGTCGACATCTGCGTTTTCGGTGCTAAAGCTTCTGCTGCTTTCCGCCGTTATGGGATTGTCGCCCAGAAAACCCACATGGGCGATGCCCCAAAAGTGGCGGATATGGTCGGTACAATCAAGGTAATGCTGGATGCTTACGAGGAAGGCCGCATTGATCGCCTTTTCTTGGTCGAGAATGAATTCGTCAACAGCATGACGCAAAAACCGCAGGTGACACAGCTCATCCCGGTGGTTGCCTCAGCGGTGGATTCAATCAAGCACCATTGGGACTATCTCTACGAACCTGAGTCGAAAGAAGTTATTGATGCGTTGATGCAGCGGTACATTGAATCGCTGGTCTACCAAGGCGCTGTTGAAAACGTTGCCTGTGAAATGGCAGCGCGGATGGTTGCGATGAAGAGCGCCTCCGACAACGCCGGTAAGATGATTAGCGATTTGAAGCTGATCTACAACAAGGCGCGTCAGGCGGCAATCACCCAGGAAATTTCCGAGATCGTTGCAGGTGCTGCGGCTGTCTAAGGCTGTTACGGATTTTAAATTTTAGTGAGGTACTGAATAATGAGTACTGGAAACATCGTTCAAGTTATCGGCGCGGTTGTCGACGTGGAATTCCCACGCGCTAACGTTCCGGCAGTCTACGATGCGTTGACAGTAGCCGACCAAGGTTTGACCTTGGAAGTCCAGCAGCAGTTGGGTGACGGCATTGTACGCGCTATCGCGATGGGGGCATCTGATGGCCTTAAGCGCGGTATGCAAGTGGCGAACACAGGTGCGCCAATTTCTGTTCCGGTTGGGCCGGGTACACTGGGTCGCGTGATGAACGTACTGGGTGAGCCGGTTGATAACGCAGGCCCTGTTGCTTGCGAAAAGAAAATGCCAATCCACCGTGCGCCACCTGCGTATGATGAATTGTCATCCGGTATCGACATTCTGGAAACTGGCATCAAGGTTATCGACCTGATCATGCCAATCGCCAAGGGTGGTAAAATCGGTCTGTTCGGTGGTGCGGGTGTAGGTAAAACCGTAACGCTGATGGAACTGATCAACAACATCGCCAAACAGCACAGTGGTCTGTCTGTATTCGCGGGCGTTGGTGAACGTACTCGTGAAGGGAACGACTTCTACCACGAAATGACTGAAGGCGGCGTTATCGACAAGGTAGCACTGGTTTACGGTCAGATGAATGAACCACCTGGCAACCGTTTGCGCGTAGCGTTGACTGGTCTGACCATGGCGGAACACTTCCGTGACGAAGGCCGTGACGTTCTGATGTTCGTTGACAACATCTACCGTTACACACTGGCGGGTACGGAAGTATCAGCGCTGTTGGGTCGTATGCCATCTGCGGTAGGTTATCAGCCAACACTGGCGGAAGAAATGGGCGCACTGCAAGAGCGTATCACTTCCACCAAAACTGGCTCGATCACTTCCTTCCAAGCAGTTTACGTTCCTGCGGATGACTTGACTGACCCATCCCCAGCTACCACGTTCGCCCACTTGGATGCGACACTGGTATTGTCACGTAACATCGCGGAACTGGGTATCTACCCTGCGGTTGACCCGTTGGATTCCACTTCACGTCAGCTTGACCCGCTGGTTGTTGGCTTGGAACACTACAGCATTGCGCGTGGCGTTCAAGGCATCCTGCAACGTTACAAAGAACTGAAAGACATCATCGCGATTTTGGGTATGGACGAACTGTCTGACGACGACAAACAAGTCGTTGGTCGTGCACGCCGTATCCAACGCTTCCTGTCCCAGCCGTTCTTCGTTGCGGAAGTGTTCACAGGTTCACCGGGTAAATACGTTAGCCTGAAAGACACGCTGAGCAGCTTCAAGGCAATCCTGAACGGTGAATACGACCATCTGCCAGAACAGGCGTTCTACATGGTCGGCGGCATCGACGAAGTGGTCGAGAAAGCTACGAAGCTCTGATAGGAGGGCATCATGGCGATGACATTTCATTTGGATGTGGTGACGGCAGAACAAGCATTGTTCTCCGGCACGGTCGAAGAAGTGATTGCACCGGGTATCATGGGTGACTTAGGTATTATGCCGCGTCACTCACAGTTGATTTCCAAGCTGCGTGCAGGCGAATTGCAGTACAGAACCACCGAAGGCGCGATGGCATCGCTGTTCGTCTCTGGTGGTGTGCTGGAAATTCAGCCTCATGTGGTGACAGTATTGGCTGACACCGGGATGCGTGCGGAAGACCTCGACGAGGCCGCCGCCCGCGAAGCGATGAAGCAAGCCCAAGACGCCCTGCAAGGCAAAGACCCGGAAGACCTCGATTACGAGGCCATCCAGTCCGAGCTGGAAGCGGCGAAGGCGCAGATCGAAATGCTGCACCGTATCGGCAAGCTGCGCGGTCACTGAGTTTCAGCGATTGTCCGCAAAAAAACAGAAAGGCTCCTTCGGGAGCCTTTTTGCTTTAGAATACCCGCACGAAAATGGTAAGGGATAGGATTGTGGTATACGAGCAAGACCAAGACGATGATTTCATCAGCAAAAGCCAAATCAAGCGCGAAGCCGAAGCCGCGCAAGTCATTGGCGAACGTTTGATTGCCCTGCGCCAAGAGCAAATCGAGCAACTGGACTTGCCGGAAAAGCTCTACGACGCAGTGATGGAAGCCCGCCGCCTGACCAGTAACGGCGCAATCCGCCGCCAGAAACAGTACATCGGCAAAATCATGCGCAATGTGGAGTTGGAGCCGATCCAAACGAAACTGGACGACTGGGATGGCAGTAACCGTGCTGATGCCGCCAAGTTTCATCAATTGGAACGCTGGCGTGACCGCGTGCTGGTGGATGACAACGCCATCGGTGAGCTGATGCAAGAATACCCGGCGCTTGACGTGCAGCACTTGCGCACCCTGATCCGCAATGCGCGTAAGGAGCAGGCAGCGGGTAAGCCGCCGAAAAGCAACCGCGAAATTTTCAAGCTATTGCGTGCCTTAGCCGAAAGTTAAACGCCCAGCAATCGCTAAGCGGTGGGCAAGCCCCGCCACATCGTGTAAAGTCATCCGTACCCAATCATAACAATAAGGGAAACACGCATGACGATGGCAGTGCCACAACTTATCCACGCCACCCTTGCCCAGTTGAACAAAGTCATTCTCGGCAAGGAACAACAGGTACGCTTGGCGCTATCTTGCCTGCTGGCAAACGGGCATTTGTTGCTCGAAGACCTGCCCGGCATGGGAAAAACCACCCTCGCACACGCCCTCGCGCAAGTTTGCGGTTTGGAATACAAGCGCGTGCAATTTACCAGCGACCTGCTGCCCGCCGACCTGATTGGTGCGTCAGTGTTTGAAATGCAAAGCGGTAATTTCCGCTTCCATCCCGGCCCGGTGTTCAGCCAGATTTTCCTTGCCGACGAACTCAACCGCGCTACCCCGAAAGCCCAAAGTGCGTTGCTGGAAGCGATGGAGGAAGGGCAAGTCAGCGTCGATGGCACGACCCATCGCTTACCCAGTCCGTTTTTCGTCATTGCGACCCAAAATCCACAAAGCCAAGCCGGGACGTTCCCTTTGCCGGAATCGCAGCTTGACCGCTTTCTGTTACGGGTATCACTCGGCTACCCCGCTCCGGCGGTCGAGCGTGAATTATTGCTAGGGCGAAACGGGCGCACGCTGCTGGCGTCTTTACCGCAAGTATTGAACGGGCAACGCCTGAAAGCCCTGCAATCGCTGGTTCCGCAAGTGAAAATGACCGATACGCTGCTGGATTACATCCAACGCTTGATTGCGCAAACCCGGCAAACCGATGTGTGCCAGTTGGGATTATCGCCACGCGGGGCGCAAGCTTTGGTGAAAAGTGCGCAAAGTTGGGCGCTGCTGCAAGGGCGCGGGCATGTATTGCCGGAAGATGTGCAAGCAGTATTCGTCGCCGTGGCGGGGCATCGCATCATGGGGCGGCAGGAAACGCAGGGCGAGCAATTGGCGCGGCACATTTTAAGCAAAGTCGATGTGGTCGGGAATGGGCGTGGCTGAGGTAGCGCTGGGTCGCCGTAACATTTACATCATCCCCAGCAAGACCGCGTTGGGCTTGGTGGTCATCATTTTATTGCTGTTCCTGTTGGGTGTGAATTTCCAGAACTCCTTGGTGTATGCGGTGAGTTTTTGGCTGTTGGCTTTGCTGTTACTCAATATTTTTTACACATGGCGCAATTTGGCAGGCTTGGTGGTGACGGGGGTAGGGATAGAACCCTGTTTCACCGGGGAAAAAGCGGTGGTGGAAATCGCGCTGGCTTGCCCCGCCAAGCAGCCCAAGTTTGCCCTGCAACTGGCATGGCCGGGGCAGGATGCGTTACAGGTCAATCTGGCAACAACCTCCAGTGCGCGGGTGAAACTGTCGCATGGTACGTTGCATCGCGGGTTATTTCGCCCGCCGCGTTTGCAGGTTTCCACCCGTTATCCGACAGGATTGGCGTTGGCGTGGGCGTATGTGGAACTGGAGGTGCAGGGGCTGGTTTATCCGCGCCCGGTGGCACAAACGTTCGCGCAAACCGGGGAGCATTCCACCACGGAAACCGAAGACGGGGTGGAAATTGCCGAGGGCAGCAGCGATTTTGGCGGTATCCGTGTTTACCGTCCCGGTGATGCGCCCAAGCATATCCATTGGGGAAAATACGCGCAGACGGGCAAGTTGTACACCAAAGCGTTCGTCGATTACGCCAGCCATGCGCTGTGGTTGGACTGGCAAAGCCTGCCGCTGCAAGGTGTGGAAGTGCGCCTGTCGCACCTGTGCAGCCAAGTGCTGGCGTTCCATCAGGAACAGCGCCAGTACGGGTTGAAATTACCTGGTAAAACCATTGCGCCGGGCAAGGGTGAGGCACACAAGGCGCAATGCTTGCGGGCGCTGGCCTTGTACGGGGTGGATGATGGATAAGCAAGTCACTTACTCCGGGATGATTTGGCTGCTTGCCGCGCAATTAGTGGTGATGCTGCCGTTTGTTTTCCACCTGCCGTTTTGGTTGCTGCCAGTGGTGTTGTTTGCTGCCGGGTGGCGTTTGTGGGTGTTGGCGGGCGGGGCAGTCCAGCCGGGAAATATGACCAAGCTGTTGCTGGTGGGCTTGGGTATTGGCGGGTTGCTGCTGAGCGGTTTGCAGTTCCCGTCGTTGGAAGCGATGTCGGCTTTGTTGCTATTGGGGTTTGCTTTCAAGTCTTTGGAGGTGATCCGGCGGCGCGACGCAGTGGTGGTGGTTTTCATCGGCTATTTTCTGGTGGCGCTGCATTTCCTGTATACACAGACGATGCTGGCGGGCTTGTATGGGGCATTTTCGCTGGTGGTGCTGACCGGGGCGATGATTGGGGTGCAACAGGTCGTCGAGGAATTTTCCGCCGCGCAGAATGTGCGTTTCAACCTGCGCTTGGCGGGGGTGATATTGCTGCAATGCTTGCCACTGATGGTGCTGCTGTTTGTGTTTGCGCCACGCTTGCAGCCCCTGTGGTCGTTGCCGTTGATGGTGGATCAGGCGAAAACCGGGGTGTCTGACCACATGGCTCCCGGTGACATTGAAAAGCTCAGCCAATCGGATGAATTGGCGTTCCGCGTCACGTTTAAGGGTGAGCGTCCACCACAAGACCAATTGTACTGGCGCGGGCTGGTGCTGAACCATTTCGATGGGCGCGAATGGCGACAGTTTGACGATGCCTACGATTTGGAGCGCTTGAAATACGCAGCGGCGCATGAATACGCTTTTCACCCAGAAAATATGCAGGTGTTGGGTGATCCGGTTGAATACGAGGCAGTGTACGAAAAGAGTGGGCAGCCGTGGCTGTTTACCCTGACACCAGCGCTAAAAGTGGATGGCGAAGTCTTGCAGGCGGCGGATTACCGGGTAATGGCGGCGCAGGATGTGCAAGCGCCCTTGCTGCTGAAAGCCACCAGCTATCCGCAGTCCTTGCGTGATGTGCAACTCGATCCGTATGTGCGGCAACTGGCCTTGCAATTGCCCACAGGCGGGAATCCGCGCAGCCGGGATTTGGCACAGCGTTTACGGGCGCAAGCGGGCAGCGAGCAGGCGTACATCGACAAGGTGTTGGCGCGGTTCCGGGAACAGCAATTTTATTACACCCTGCATCCGCCCACGCTCGGTGAGAGCGACACGATTGATGGTTTCCTGTTTACCACGCAGCGCGGTTTTTGTGCGCATTACGCCGGAAGTTTTGTGTTTCTGATGCGGGCGGCGGGCATTCCAGCGCGGGTGGTGGCGGGCTATCAGGGTGGGGAATGGAATGCGCAAGGCAAATACCTGACCGTCCACCAATACGATGCCCATGCGTGGGCGGAAGTGTGGCAGGCAGGCAAAGGTTGGCAGCGGGTTGACCCTACCGCAATGATCGCGCCCGAGCGCACAGAACAAGGCTTGGAAGCGGCAGTGCAGGCGGAAGGCAGTTTCTTGGAAAATAACCATTTTTCCACCCGTAACGTGGCGTGGCTAAAGGGTTTGCGTCAAAAGCTTGATGCTGTGCAATACGGCTGGCAGCGTTGGGTTTTGGGCTATGACGGCGAAGCGCAAATGGGTTTCCTGCAAGCGTTGTTGGGCGAATTGACGCTGGCTAAAGTGGCAGTGCTGGTAGGTGGTTTGGGTGGCGCGATTGTGTTGGCTTGGTTGTTGCTGTTGGGGCTGGCGCGACGTGGGGAGCGTGAAGCACTGGAACATCAGCTCTACAGGCGTTTCTGTGCGCTACTGGCGAAACGCGGAGTAGTGCGCGAGGCAGGGTACGCGCCGGGGGCATTTGCCTTGCAAGCCGCACAAGCATTGCCTACCTCAGCAGCGCTTATCCGCGAATTTACCCAAGTGTATGAAAAGCTTTGTTACCAACCGGATGCCGATGGGCAGGCGGCAATCAAGCGTTTGAAAGCGTTATTGCGGGCGTTGAAGTGACCGTGCGCTACTTCTTGTTGTCCGGTAACAAAAAAGTGCTGGGGCTGTAACTGCGTTCCACTTCATCAACCCGGCGGGATTGGGCGCGGCGAGCGATTTCCGGGGCAACTTGCAACAGTTCCCCGTGTAAGCGGCTGGCGAGGTTGAGGGTGCGTTCATCCTGCGCTTTTTCTTTGGCTTGGTAGCTTGCCAGTTTTTGCCGCAGGTATTCGGCTTCCACCGCAAACAAGAGTTGGTAGTCGGCGTACTGGTTATACAGCGACAAATCTTGCCAGAGCTTGATGACTTTCTGCATGGGGGTATACAGCGCCCGGTTTTCGGCCTGTTTCAGGTACGCCTGAATCTCGCGCAGTTTCTTGTCAATTTGGGCCTGGTTGTCCTGCAAAACATTGAGGTTGGCAAGCAGCGTGGTTTCTTTTTGTAACTGTAACCACTCCATCAGCCGCTGACGGTTTTCCTTGTCGTAGGGGGTAAACGCCTGCGGTTTTTTACGGTTTTTGGGATCGGGAGGAATATCGGTATAAGCCAGTTGTTGGAGTGCCTTATCCAGCAGGGTCTGGATTTCTTTTTGTTCCGCGTTGAAGCCGGTGTTGTCGAAGGCTTGGGCATCCCTGATCTGTTCGATCAGTTGCGCGGATTTTTCCTCAAAGACTTGGGTGACGAAATGGGTTTCGCCAGTGCTGTAATGAATCCAGAATTCGCGGATGCTTAAGTCTACGGCGTCATCGGTTTTTTTCAGCTCTTCCAAACTTTTCCATTGGATTTCGACCACGTTTTGCAGGAACGTGACCTGATGCGGCGATTCACCCGCCCAGCGCTGCACGTCTTGGAAAAACTGTTTGAGTTCCGCAATCCGGCGTTTGAGGTTGTAACGGTGGTCGTGCAGGCTTGGATAGTGTTCTTTGACGAAGGTATTGGCGTCGGTGGCTTCGATGTTGACGATTTCCTGCCGAGTCGCACTTGGGGTGGGGTTGCCGGATGTTTGGCGGCTTCCTTTGCCCCACAAAAAATTCAGTGTGCCAAATAACACAACGCCGATGAAGGCGATCATGATCAGTAGGCGCGTGTCTGATTCCAGCGTAAACCGATCCAGAAAGTGGTTCAGCCAACGGGCGAACATAAAGATGCCTGCCGCCGCCAGCAGCCAGAGGAAGAACAGGACTAGACCGTGGGAATCCAGCATGGTGTGGGTCGTTTTTCGTTGGTTAAAAACAGGTTGCCCACGATTGTAGTGTGTTTTCGCGCGGGGCGCAGCCTGTAGGCGATGTGCGTTGTGTTTATGCGGAACAACACATTAATGCTTGACAATATTCGGGCAAAACGTTCTAATAGCGCCCTCGTTGGCCTGGTAGCTCAGTCGGTAGAGCAGTGGATTGAAAATCCACGTGTCGGTGGTTCGATTCCGCCCCAGGCCACCACTTATTCTCAGTTACCCCCTTTAGCCTGCCAATATAGCGGGCTTCCTTTTAAGCTTGCCGCTTACCGCATTTTCCCTTACGCACAAAAAACAAACCCCACACACGGCGGGGCTTGCTCACAGCATTGTATTGCCAGTCGCTTACTCGAAAGCGCAGCCCGGTTGAAGACCTAGCTTTTTCATAACAATCGCTGCGGGGCAAAAACCCGTGAATGCGGATTGGATTAGGTTAATGGCAATGAAAATCATCAGGCCAAAGCCTAGTCCTTCGGAGACAAAAGCGCCAAGCAATAGTGCAACTAAAATCATAACGCCTGCGAAAGCCAATACTGCGCGGTCAATAGTCATGGGGAAATCCTCTTGTGTTCGTTTGTTCAAGGGTTGTTTGTAACACTGCTGAGTATATGAGTCTTTGGTTATTTAGGCAAAAGTGCTTCGGACGGACGTGGTCAAAAAGAAAGGGTGGCTCTGGGGAGCACACCCTTTGAGGGACTTCAGAGAAAAACTGAAAACTATCTCCACACAGGTTCAGTCTTGCTGCCTACATAGCAATTGCCGTGCCAAGTAAAAAATCTATATTTTTCAAAAGCCCGGTTTCAGCGCGGATAGGAAAACCGTGTGAAATAACACGGCTACTGCGTGATTTCACACGGTTTTCGGTTCTTTCGGCATGGTCGTTTTTAGTAAAGTTGTTTAGAAACAACGTGTTGCTTTTTTGGCACAAAGATTGCTTTATGAGTGAGGTATATCACACTTTATTTTGAGGAAATTCACATGCTGAAACTATCTCCAGTTGCCTTTGCGGTGCTATCTGCGTTGGCTCTTCCCACCTTTGCTGTAGCGGCTGATGACGTGACCCAACTGGAAAGTGTGGTTGTAACAGCACCAGCGAGCAAAAAACCGCTGAACGTGAAACTCAACCCCAAAGCCCCGCAACAACCTTTGCCTGCCCAAGATGGCGCGGCCTTTCTGAAAACCATTCCCGGCATGAGTGTCATCCGTAAAGGTGGGACAGATGGTGACCCGATGTTCCGGGGGATGGCGGGTTCGCGTTTGGGGATGCTGATTGATGGGCATGAAGTTTACGGCGGCTGTGGGATGCGCATGGATCCGCCGACTGCCTATATTCACCCTGAATCCTTTGACAAAGTAACACTCCAGAAAGGGCCAACCGTTAAATACGGTGCTGGTTTCTCAGCAGGCGTGGTCAATTTCGAGCATGACAATGAGAAATTGGCACAAGCGGGTTCTACAGGTCATGCCAGCGTGACTTTGGGCAGTGCAGGGCGTAATGATGTGGAGTTGGAAGGCAAAACCGGCACAGAAAAATTCTTCATCCACGGCTCTGGAACCCATGCTGATGCCAATGACTACAAAGATGGCGATGGTAAAACCGTGCATTCGGCCTACACCCGTTGGAACACCAGTGCCGACATGGGCTGGACACCGGATGCAGATACCTTGGTGAAACTGTCGGTGGGCAAGAGCGACGGCAAGGCGGCTTACGCTGACCGGACGATGGATGGGGTTAAGTTTGACCGCGAAAACGCCGAATTGAAGTTTGAGCGCAAGAATGTTTCCCCACTGGTTGATAAAGTAGAAGGCGAGATTTATCACAGCTACGTTGATCACATAATGGATAACTATTCATTGCGGACAAAAACTGCTGTTAACTTCATGATAAATAACCCAGACCGAACAACAGATGGTGCACACGCAGCTATTACTTTAAATGCAAGCGATAAGACAAAAGTGACATTGGGCGCTGATACAAAGCGGGATGTACATACCCTGCGTACAGGAAGTAATGCTAATTTGGCCATTGCTTTGACTCAGGCTAATGGGGCACGTCCAGAGGATATGCGTTTTGAGCAAACGGGCATCTTTGGCGAAGTAAAGCATTTCATGACGGACGACAGCCGCGTTATTGGTGGATTGCGGGTAGACCAACATAAAGCGAAAGACAGCCGTAGTACTTCAATCACGAACGGTATGACAGATAAGGATACTCTGAAAAGTGGTTTTGTCCGTTATGAAAAAGATATTGCGGATGGTCGGGGAACATATTATGCAGGTTTAGGGCATACCGAACGCAATCCAGATTACTGGGAAATCGTTAAAGCCGATCCTGTGACAAGTACAAGTGCGCTCCTCACAGTCAAACCTGAAAAAAACAATCAGCTTGACGTTGGCATGAACTGGAAAGCAGGTAAATGGTCGGGTTCTACCTCCACGTTCTACAACAAAATTGATGATTATTTGTTGGTTGATGCAAGGACTGCAACTACTAAAATCCGTAACGTTAAAGCTGAAACCTATGGTTTTGAAGCTGATGCTGCTTATCAAATCTCCGATAATTGGAAAGGTACGGCAGGTTTGTCTTTTGTCCATGGCGATAATAAGACTGACCATAAACCACTAGCGCAGCAACCCGCTCATGAATTGAAACTAGGAGCCGAGTACGACAACAAGAAGCAGTTCTTCGGGGCGCAACTCCGTCTTGTTTCCGCTCAAGACCGTGTTGATCTCGGTGAAGGTAATATTGTCGGTCAGGACATCAGCAAAACGTCTGGCTTCGGTGTGTTCTCTGTTAATGGCGGCACGCGTCCGAAAAAGGGTGTATTGCTGTCAGCAGGTGTGGATAACCTGTTCGACAAAAAATATGCTGAACACATTAGCCGTACTGGTTCAGCCACCGTTATTCCGGGTTATGAGCAAACAGTAAAGCTTAACGATCCAGGTCGTACTGTGTGGGTAAAAGCGACTTTCGACCTCGATTGATGAATTGTCTGGTTTTCATGCTTTCATGAGGCGATAGGGGCGGATGGACGTAAGTTCACCCGCCTTTTACCGTGTGGCGTTGAGTGCGCCGCTGGTTTGTCCTTTACGGGGTGTGCCTTTCGGTTCACCCCGTATTTTTTGCAGGGACGTATTTTAGTTGGGAGCGGCTGCGGTCGTAGGTGGCGAATACTCTGTCACTTTATTGGCAACACCCCACAGGAAGTGTGTCAGCACCCGCCCTGAGAATAAGGGATCGCTGTCTGCCAGCTTCGCGCCATAATCGGGGTAAACGCCTTGTGTGCCTTCCGGTAGTTTGCCAAGTGTGTCCGCAGGGTAAGCGGCAGCACGGTGGCAACTCACGCAGTTGGTTTTCAGGCCATTGCCCGCCAAGGTGTAAGGGTTGAGTGCTTTGCCATCCTTGTCGCGGATGAAGACTTCCACCGATTTCAGGCGGTCATCGCCATTCTCATCTTTGGGTGTGCCATAGACGGCTTCCAGCCCCTCCCGCATCCCAAACGGCCCTTCCAGATAAGGGTTGGAACAGATAATGCCTTTGCCATCCGGCGTCAGGTAATCGTAACCAACGCCCACTTTGAAATAAGACAGCGGCTTCCACATATCTTGGCTGAACAGTTGGCGGATGTCGGCGGGTACGCTGTCTTCTTCTGCGGCTGAGCCATCGGGTTTAGGTTGCCACCAGAAAGTTTGCCATGTCCAATCATCCACTTCACGGCTGGAAATGTGCATGGATGTCAAAATGGCGTAATCGCCTGCCTCGATGTTCTGGATATTCGGCCCCATCAATTCCTTGAGGATGCCGCCGCGCAATTCTTTGGCTTGTTCATCGCTCAATTTGAAGTGGTGGAAATCATTCACGTTAACCGTAGGCAGTTTTGCCCCATCGCGCCCGTAAATGGCGTTGGCAGGTGGTTCTTGTCCCGGTGGGACGACGACCGCTTCTTGTGTCCATGTGCGCTCGCCAGCAACGTGGGTATTGGCGTTAACAGGTGATTGGATGGTTTCGGCGGAAACTGGGTTGACGGTGTTAACATTTTCATCCCAGCGCCCAATGACGGTGGGGCCACTGCCTTTGACGATGGTGTAAGCGGGCTTGACCATGATGCCTTTGGTGTCAGCAAAGTCCAAGGCGGTTGTGCCAGCTTGTTGTAGCGCTGCCAGCTTGTAATCCTTAACGGTTTTTTTACCGTCCTTATCCTCAATCTCCATCAACTGGTCTTCAACGAATTTGACGATTTCATCGCTGTATTTTACGTCGCTGACCAAAGCAGCACCCAAGATGCCCGTACTGTCTGACGGTTTTGAAGGGTCAAGCGGTTTGCTGGTCATTTCCCCGTGAGGGCTGATTTGCCCCGGCACATTCACTTGGCGCAAGGTGACTTTTGCCGACAGGGTTTTGTTGCTCAGTGAGGCATTGCTGTTGGGGGCGGCTGCGGCTTGGCTAAAGTCAACGATTTCACCGCCTTTTTCGGGCACGGCTTCGTCAATGGAATGCCACGTATCATAAGCCCGCACGACGGCGTTGTGGTCAAGTGGGCTATAACTGTCGTCGCGGTACATCGGGCGCATCAAAGAAGCAAACAAGCGCCATGCGTGTTCTTTCATGGCGGCACGGTCGTCAGCTTTTTTCCAGCCTTCAATGGTTTCGGCAGGCAGGTAAGTCGGTTTGCCAGTGGTGATGTCTTGCAAAGGGGCAACTGGCAATACCTTGGGCAAGTCAGGCAAGGCTTCAATCTTGGTGGCAAGGTAAGGGGAAGTTGCGGTTTGTCCTGCTGCTGGTGCGCCCGTGGCAGTTTGTTGTTGGCTTGTTGTTTTAGGCTCTTCTTTGCAGGCGGCTAGTGGAGGGACAAGCGATAAGACTAAGAATAAGGATACAAGGGATGATGATAATTCCAGACGCGCTGGTCTGCTTTTAACGGTTCTCATGCATAAACTCCCGGCAATGATTTTTATTACACACTCATAAGCTGGGGTGGCTATTTAAATATTGGTTCGCCGCCCCTTAGAGTTAATAGCTTGCCTTGTTGGTTTGCGCAAATTAGTTTGAATAAGAAAGCACCAATAATGGAATTTATGGGTTATTGTCCCGATAAGCGGTCATGCGCAATTGGGTTATAGGGTGTTTTTCTTTAGCCGGTAATTCATCGCGTCGCGGCTGATGCCTAACAAACGGGCTGCGCGGGTTTTATTATACCGCGCCCGTTCCAGCGCTTGGCTTAGCAGGCAGCGTTCCATTTCATCCAGATTGATGCCATTGTCCGGCAGCGTGAAGAGGTTGGAGGTTTTTTCTGGTTCTTGTGGCGTATGGATTCTGGCGGGTAAGTCCAGCGGTGTGATTTCACAGCCTGAACTCAAGATGCTCAGGTGTTCACAGAGGTTGCGTAATTCACGCACATTGCCGGGCCAAGCGTAATTCAACAGGATAGCTTGTGCGGCTTTCCCCATTTTGGCAGTGGCGCGTTTGTGCTGTTGGGAAAAGCGGTGCAGGAAATGTTCCGCTAATGCGGGGATGTCTTCCTTGCGTTCGCGTAACGCTGGCAATTCGATGGGTACAACATTGAGGCGGTAGAACAAGTCATTGCGGAATTTGCCTTCTGCTGCCATTGCCCGCAAGTCGCGGTGGGTAGCAGCGAGGATGCGCACATTGGCGCGGCGGGGGCGGGATTTGCCCAGCGGCAGGAATTCTCCCGATTCGAGGAAACGTAACAATTTGGGTTGCAAGGTCAGTGGCAGTTCACCGATTTCATCCAGAAACAATGTGCCGCCATCCGCGCTGGCGACCATGCCCGGTTGGTCGTAGTCTGCGCCGGTAAATGCGCCATTGACGTGCCCGAACAGCAGCGATTCTGCCAGTGTAGAGGGCAGGGTGGTGCAATTGACGATGATTAACGGCTTTTCACTGCGTTGGCTGGCGGCGTGGATAGCGTGCGCTACCCGTTCTTTGCCCGTGCCGGATTCGCCGAGGATCAGCACGCAAGCATTCGTCCGCGCTACGTGCATGGCGGTTTGCAGCGTGGCATTCATCGCGGGTGATTGGCTGGATAAGTTATCGGATTCCATAGGGCAATACCATAGCACAAAAGTGGGAAATGCTGTGTGCCTTTCCCGCTCCTGTTATTAGGCTCAGCGGCAGAGCACGTCGTTGCGGGTGGTTTCCAGCACTGCCCCAAGTTCGGCAATCAGGTTTTCCGGCACATTCAATTCTTGCAGGGCTTGCACCAGATTTTCCACCGTGGCATCAAAGTGCGAATCATTCAGCCCCAGCTTTTCCACCAGATGGCGGTGGCCTTCGCGCATGTCGCGCCCGTCGTAATTGTTGGGGCCACCGAGTGCGACACTGACGAAGTTTTTCTGGTGTTGGCGTTGCTTGTCCATATTGGTGTCGGCGAAAAAGTGCTTCACGCGCTCATCTGCCAACATGATTTCATAGAAACGGTCAACAGCAGCGTTTACAGCGTCTTTGCCACCAATGCGTTCATACAGGCTTGCGGTCATGGATTTCTCCTTGCAGGTTTGGTTAGAAGGCTACGGGAGGATAACCTGCCCGTAGCCTGAGGAGGAGCCTATTTCAGGCTGTTGATCCAGTCTGCGATCACTTTCAGGTCTTCAGCCGGGACTTGTGGCATCGGTGGCATAGCCGTATAACCGGGCCAGTTGGCTGGTTGCGGTGCGGCAACCAGCGCCACGATCTTGGCTTGGTCGTAACCTTTTTTCGCCACTTCGCGGTAAGCAGGGCCGACAACCTTGTTGTCCACACTGTGGCAAGCCAGACAGCCGTGCTTGGTCGCCAAGGCTTCACCTTGTGCCATTTGCACTTTGGGTGCAGCAGCGGCGGCAGCTTCTGCTTCCAGCTTGGCATCTTGCGCCCGTTGCTGGAAGTCCAACGACTTGGCTTTAGCTTCCGCCATTGCCGGGCCAGTCAGGGACAAGCGCATCCCGTGCCGCAGGGTTGCCATTGACATGACCACCACGAGCATCAGGCCAACAATCGTCCAGACTTTTTTCGCCGACAAATCGTTATTGAAGAAGCCTTTGATGAGCATGTAGATCATCACCAGCGCCAACACGATAGACAACAGGATCAGCCAGTAGTAACCGGAGTTGAAGAACGCTTCCAAACCGTAAGACGGGAAGCTGAACAGCACCAGCGGGCCAACAAAGAAGTTCAGCACGGTTGGCACTAAGAACCAGCTTTTACCCGTGGAAACCAGCACATCCCCGGCCTGACGGTCGAGTTCATCCGCACTTTTGCGCTTGTAGAAGCCATACAGCAACATAAAGATGCCCGTCACGGCGAACGAGGCAAAATAGAAGTGCATCAAGCGGAAGAAGGTGTCAGGGCGCAGCAGGGCATCCCAGAAATGGGTGTCATACGTCCATGTAGTCGGGGTGATGTACAGTTGCACCGTTGCCATGAACACAGGCGGCAGGGTGAAGAACAGCGCTACGCTGATCACACCGATGACCAGATGCAAGCTTTTGCGGTCTTCCAGCGTATGCCAAGTGAACTTGTACAGGTAGCTCAACAAGAACGCCGCGATGTTGCCATAGATAATGTGCAACCAGTGGGGCGAGTTCATGATCGCCGCTGCGTAGAACAGCGGAGTGAACAGCACGCTCACCAGCAACAGCGGGGCAACACCCCACAAAGCACCCATGTTTTCACTGATGGTCACGGGCGTCGTCAGCAAGTAGCCCACGCGGTCAAACACCGGGTTCTTCATCTTCACGCCTTTGCTGTTGAAATAAACCGCGCCGAAAGACGCGCCCAGCAGTACGTTGATGAACAGGATGTGTACCACCCATGCCACGACCAGCAGCAGGTGGAACACTGGCTCCACAAAGCTCAAGCCGCCATCCGGCAAGGGCAATGGGATGTCGTTGGGGATCATTTTAAAGTAGTCCATACACTAATCTCTCACCTCATGTTTTACGGTTTAGCGGCGGCAGCAGCTTGGCTGGGCGGGGCGTTCAGGGTTGCCAGATAGGCAGCCAACGCCTTCATTTCCTCATCCGTCCCGGCAAAAGGTGGCATGAATGGGGTGGCGGCGGAATTCAACCCTTTGATCCGTTGGTAAAGCGCATCGGCATTGCCTTGGATACCCAAGTTCGTGATCCGCGCTTTAACGGAGTTGACCCCATTGATCGTGTGGCAGTAACGGCACTGCATTTGGTACAAGTACTCGCCCGTTTTGATGCGGATTTCCGGCGGCGTGGTAGCCGTTGGGTTGCGGTACTCTTCCGGCACGAATGCGGCATTTTTCAGGTAGCCCTCTTTGTTCAGCAGCGCCATATCCTGTACCCGCACCCCGTTGGCGTACATGTAGCCGTAGATGATGTAAGGCTTACGCACAAATTCACGCACCCGTTCAAACTCGGAGATCAGCGCCGCATTGGCAATGAACATTACCAGCGCAATCCACACGGCGGCTTTTTTCGGTTTGAAATACAAGTACAGCATGGAAGCCAGTGACAGCAGCGCCAGCGCCACGGTGACGATGGTTGCCAATTCAGGTGTGGCAATCAGGCGGCGGGTAATGACACCCATGGTGAACAGGTCTTTCGCCGCTTGTGGGAATTGCAGGTAATACCAGTAACCAAATACGATCATCGGGATGATGCAGGCAGCCAGAATCCGCCCGAAGAAACGCATGGCTTGCGCCCGCAACTCTTCATCCTGCTTGGTGAAGAACCAAGAAAGCATCATTGCTGCGGATGCTGCCCAGATGACGGAGAAGAAAGTACGGAAGCCCAGTGATGGAATCCAAGACGGGTTCATCAGGGAGGCGAGGTAGTCCGGTTTGGTCGGGAAGTCAGACGCCAGCCAGTTGCCCGGTGTCATCATGAAACCCAAGATCGCGGTAATGATCGCCATTGTCAGCCATGAAGCAATCGCGTAGTACAAGCCGATCTTGAAATGGGACTTCTTGCCGGGAGTGCCCAGCGGGCGGGCTTTCCACGTCAGGAACCAGATCAACAGGAAGATCATCTCCAAGTTGAACACGATCCACTCGATGAACCATTTCCAGAAGAATACCCGCAACAACGCCCCGATAGCCGCTGGGTTGATGATATTGACGTGTATCCAGATACCGATGCCGGTCAGTGCGCCAACAGCCGTGGCGAGGACGAAAAAGGTGAAAAAGATTTTGTAAGCAAGTTCATCAAACTTACGGTCGTTGTTTTTAATGGCGAACCATTGCGCCAGTACCAAGATGATACTGCCGCCGACCGCAGCGCCGTGCGAGATAAAGACGTGGACGATGGCGTCAAAGGCAAACATGAGCCTGTGACCAACCAACGGCATGTCAAAGATTGGAAAATCAAACATTTCCCCTCCTGTTACTGTCAATGTAAGAAAACAAATACGTAATTGAGCATTGGCTATAACGCAAGAGTTGTGCCAAGTGCTAAGTAATTGTTTTCAAAGTATCTTGACGGTTTTGCATGGAATTGTTTTGTGTAATAACACTGAGTGAAGTGTGGGATTTCACGGGTTTTCCCTAAAATGGAGTCTGTCAAATAAACTGTGTAACAAATTTTCATAGGGCGGAGAGCGGGACGCGCTCTTCGCCGAACATGAGTAAAAAGGTCTGCAAAGCAGGCTTCCAGTGGTGGATAACCGACCACTTTTGC
>NZ_JAQTLS010000003.1 GCF_028714775.1 Thiothrix sp.
TGCAGTGGCAGAAAACCTCCGCTTGTGGATGCTGTTTTTATGGCCTCCAAACTTAATCGCTAAGGCAAATGGCAATGTCACCTTGCTGCTGAAAACCGCTGATTAGGAAAATTGTCGTGTACAGAGGATTAGAATGCTATTTTACCTTTGTGAGTGAGCCTGCATAACTCCACTTTGGTTGCTATCACACTGTATGGACAATAATATTATCACTAAAATATGCACAAAGGACGAGACATTTGCATGAAAATTACCCTGCAAATACCTAGTCAATACTTGCTTGATAAATCAGCCTCTGAATTTGGCAAACGCATGACTTTGTATGCCGCGCTGATGATGTTTCAAGAAGGTAGCCTGTCGGCAGGTGCTGCATCCGAGTTTGCAGGTGCTGACCATTATACCTTCATCGCCGAATGCCAGCAGCACAACATCCCACTGGTTGATGAATGCCAGTAGCACAACATCCAACGGGTTAATTTCTCACTAGAAACACTGGATGCGTAACTGGAAGATTTGCGGCGAATACAGTAATGTGAGGAAAATCGTTACTGTACCCACTCCACAGGAGCAACAGCCATGTACACCTTATACAAACTCAATCCGGCTGACTTGAACGAAAACTTCCTGCAAGCCTTGCAACTGCTTTTCAGCGGAAAAACCATTGAAGTCTCTGTACGAGAGGTGGATGCCGCCAATGAATCTACCGATATATGGCAAGCGATTCAGCGTTTCCGCCAGAGCATGACCCCCACGGATTACCCTGACAATGAAGACATTTTTGCCAATGTCCGCGACCGTTCGACAGGGCGAGAGGTAGCATTGTGAGTATCCGCTATTTATTGGATACCAATATCCTGTCGGAGTCGACGCGCCCGATTCCCGATCCAAAGGTAATGCAACACTTACAACAAAAACGCCATCATGTAGCTACTGCCAGCGTTGTTTGGCACGAACTGATGTTTGGCTGCCAACGATTGCCACTATCCCGTAGACGTAGCCAACTTGAAACATACTTTCAAGACCTGCTGCTTTCTGGCTTGGTCATTTTGCCCTACACGCAAGCAGCAGCAGAATGGCACGCCACAGAACGGGTTCGCTTAACAGCAATTGGACAATCGCCCGCATTTGCCGATGGCATGATTGCAGCCACCGCTCATCAACATGGTCTGATTTTAGTAACCCGTAATGTGGATGATTTCAGCGGCTTTTTAGGTTTGCAGATCGAAAACTGGTTTGTGTGAGGTGCATCACAACACCCGCCGATAAATATCCGCCACCGTCACCCGACATTGCAGCGTGCTGATTTCCACCACATCCTGCATATCGTGACACTCGGAATAGACCCACTGCTTATCCGCCTGCCGCTGGTATTTTTCCACGCGGCAATAGTCCTGCGCCACCAATAAGTATTCCTGCAAAGACGGGATCAGTTGGTAATGGAAGAATTTCAGCCCACGGTCATAGGCTTCGGTAGATGCGGACAGGACTTCGATAATCACCAGCGGATTCAGCAACACATCGCTGTTTTCATCTTCGTATCGCTCATCGCCGCAAGTCACAACCACATCGGGAAGCTGAACTTGTTGGTTTTGTCGGTGCGTGTCCTGACCTTCATATCGCTGGAGTACACCCCACAAGGTTTTTCCAGCAGTTGCGCCCCCAATGAAACCACCAGATTGGTAGAAATCTGGTTATGTTCGCGACTTGCTCCCGCCATTGCGTAGACTTCGCCGTTCAAATATTCGCTTTTGAACTCGGCTTGGCGTTCGTGTTGGAGGTATTCCGCTTCGCTCAATAGGCAAGCAGGTTGCGCTGGCATGGTTCACGTCCTTAAATCACTACTGCCGAACATAGCACGGCTGGCAAGCTGTCGCCATCTCGACGGAAACGCTGTGGTCGGCAAGCGCATCAAACTGTATGCTGCTCGCCTTCACATACTCCTTTTAAACACCGCCAGCAGTTTCTGACACCGCGTAGGATTGGCAAAAAACGTTTTGTCCATCAATGAGGTATTCAAAAAGTCGCTATAGCCGGGGATCGCCAGCGCCTCTTCCCCATCCAGATTATGGAAACCCATCGACCAATCGGGGAATTGCCGTTCTGCCTGTTCCCCCTGCAACAAGGTGAGCAGTCCCCGGTGTCGCAGGTCGTGGCTTATTTTGGTGTAAAGCGCCCGCACTGTTTGCTCTTCACCCTCCAGCACCTGCATAAAGTTGCCGTCTTTGTAGAGCAGCATCCCGCTAACGCCCAGCCGGGTATTATTTTCTCTGGCTTTCGCCAGCAATTCGAGTAACTCAGCCTGTGAGAACAATTCATCAGCAGAACTTGCATAGACAAGAAAGAACATCGGTTTCCTCCCCAATAGGGTTATTGTTAAAAATTATGTAGAATCACCTAGCTGCAAATCTTACAACCGACAACCCAAAAAAGTAACCAACCCCAATGAACTTAAGCATTACCGACCTGCTGAGCCAGCTTTCCACCCACCCCACCCAACTCGATTTCGCCAGCGTGATCGCCAGCATCGAAGCGCATTACACCTACACCCCGCAAGCCTTCAGCAATGGCATCGGTGAGGATTGCGTCATCAGCCCCGCCGGAACCAACGCTGGCTCGTGCAAAGTATTCGCGTTTGGGCAACTGCAAGGGCTTTCCGAACAGCAAACGCTGCTCCTTTTCGGCGAACATTACCGCAAAGTGCTGGCAACGCCAGACGAAACCGACCATGCCAATATCCGCACCTTCATGCGTCACGGTTGGGCGGGCATCCACTTTGACGGCGTGGCACTGCAAACCAAGGCATAAGGAGCGATTATGGACTATTTACCTGCTTTCGAAGTTGAACCCACCTCCCCCGCTACTGCCAGCGTCATCTGGCTGCACGGTTTAGGCGCGGACGGGTACGACTTTGAACCCATCATCCCGGCATTGGGATTACCGCCGGAACTCGCCATCCGTTTCATTTTCCCGCACGCGCCCGCAATTCCTGTGACCGTCAATGGCGGTTATGTGATGCCCGCGTGGTATGACATTCTGGAAGTGGAACTTGAGCGCAAGGTGGATGTGGCGCAACTGGAGACATCTGCCCGCGACATCGGCAAGCTGATCGGGCGCGAAATTGCACGCGGCATTCCCAGCGAACGTATTGTTATTGCGGGCTTTTCGCAAGGCGGCGCAGTGGCGTATCACGTGGCACTGAGCTACCCCCAACCACTGGCGGGTTTGCTGGCGCTGTCGACGTACCTTGCCACGGCGGATACCCTCGAACCCAATGCTGCCAACGCGCAGTTACCGATCCATATTTTCCACGGCAGGCAAGATTCCATCGTGCCGGAGTTGCTGGCACTCAAGGCATACCGCTGGCTGAGTGCCAAAGGCTACCAACCCGCGTACTCAGAATACCCGCTGGGGCATAATGTATTCCCGGAAGAAATCGCGGAGATTGGGCGGTGTTTATGTGCGTGGTTGTTAGCCGCGACATAACGCTAGAATGTGCTAGCATTAACGCATTAACTCAACATATTCGGAACGCTAGTATGAAACCACGTAACAACAGAATCGGCGGCTGCCGTGTCGGAGCTGTACCCCCAGATGCCAAACGCCGCAAGGTCGGGCGTGCCGCTGAAAAGCCTTTGCCGCCCAAGGTTGATTTACGCCCTTACCTGACATCTGTTGAAGAACAAGTGGGTAATAGCTGCGTAGCCAATGCCTGCGCTGGGGCGTATGAATACCTCGCCAAACGCAATTTGGGGGAAGCGGCTGATGTTAGCCGCCTGTTCATTTACTACAACGCCCGCCTTGAAGACGAGGATGTTGAGGAAGACGAGGGAACCTCCATGCAATCCGCCATTGAGGGGCTGAAAAAATACGGGGCGTGCCGCGAAGACCTGTGGCCCAACGATGAAGATTCCATTACTGCCGAACCCGTGGAAGACGCCTACCAACACGGTGCGCGTTTCAAAATCGCCGAAGCGGAATATGTCGAAACCGATTTGGATTTGTATCGGCACACGCTGGCAGAGGGCTACCCGATTGCGTTTTGCCTGAATACGTTCACCTCATTCGACGATGCCACTGAGAATCGTGGGCGCGTCCCCGTCCCCAAAAAGGCAGAACAAGTGCGCGAAGAGCACGGTTGGCACGCTATGCTGTGCGTTGGCTACTTGGACAAAGACCAAATGTTCATCGTGCGGAACTCATGGGGCAACGAATGGGGCGACAACGGTTACTGTTATATTCCCTATAAATATGTCATCCACGAAGACCTCAATGGGCATGACACATGGGTTGTAAAATCCGTGGAAGATTTGGATTTTAGCGCTGATATAGAATCCGATGACGATGGCTCTTATTTTGCAGAAGAGGGTTCCATCCAATTGTTTGACTTCTATGTTGCCACCGAAAAGGTTGAAGAGTTTGCCACTGCCCTCGAAAAATTATGTGACAAATATGACAACGAAGAAGAGTTCTATTTCGATTACGAGGAAAGCGAAGAAGACGGTGTTACTTACGCAATTATTAGCAACTTTGATATATCACTGGACGACCCTGAAACATTTTTGGAAAAGCTGGACGAGCTTTGTAAAAAATGGGCGGATGATGAAAATTACAACTTCAGCATAGAAGGTTACGACGACGCCGAAGAAGAATCTGACGAGGAATCCGAAGACGAAACTGAGGAAGAAGAGGAGGAAGACACCGAAGAAGAGAGCGAGGATAAAACGGAGGAAGACGATTCCGAAGAGGCTTCCGTCATTTTAACTGACTTCTACATCTATACCGAAAACGGCGAAACGGTGGTAGGAAAGATAGAGAAACTCTGTTCCAAACACACCACCGACGACGACTACGCGATTGAATGGGAAGAAGATGAGGACGAAAACGGAACCTATGTCTCGTTTACCACCTTTGAAGTCACCCCCGACGACGAGGAAGCGTTCCTGACTGCGCTGGAAGCCTTGTGCGAAAAGCTGGCGGATGAGAACGGCTATAACTGGGAACAAGCGTAAGCAAATCCCCCACAAGCAGACTGCCAAGTGCGCTAATTTGCGGTAAACTGCCCCCCTTTGGAAGCAACCCTCAGGATACGGCATGGAACTCTCCGCACTTACCGCACTTTCCCCCACTGATGGGCGTTACGCCGATAAAACCAAGGCGTTACGCCCTTGGTTCAGCGAATACGGCCTCATTTACCACCGCGTGCTGGTCGAAATCCGCTGGCTGCAAATGCTCGCCAACCACCCGCAAGTGACGGAAGTCCCCGCTTTTTCCGCCGCCACCAATACCTTCCTCGAAAGCATCTTGAGCAACTTTGGTGAAACCGACGCGCTGCGGGTCAAAGCCATCGAACGCACCACTAACCATGACGTGAAAGCGGTCGAATATTACCTGAAAGAAAAAATCGCCGGGGTCGCCGAACTCGAAGCGGTCAGCGAATTCATCCACTTCGCCTGCACATCCGAAGACATCAACAACCTGTCTTACGCGCTGATGCTCAAAGGCGGCATGGAAAGCGTCATCCAACCGCAACTGGAAAATGTCGTACAAGCCATGCGCACGATGGCGCACACTTACGCCGACATTCCGCTGCTGTCACGTACCCACGGGCAACCTGCCACCCCCACCACGCTGGGCAAGGAAATGGCAAACGTGGCTTACCGCCTGCAACGCCAGCAACAACAAATCGTTGCCGGGCAAGTTTTCGGTAAAATCAACGGCGCGGTCGGCAACTACAACGCGCATATCAGTGCTTACCCCGACATTGACTGGCAAGCCACCGCTGAACAGTTCGTCACCTCGCTCGGTTTGAGCTTTAATCCTTACACCACCCAAATCGAACCGCACGATTACATCGCGGAAAACTTCGACGCGGTAGTGCGTTTCAACACCATCCTGATCGACTTCTGCCGCGACGTGTGGAGCTACATCTCTCTGGGACATTTCAAACAGAAAGTGATCGCGGGCGAAGTTGGCTCTTCCACCATGCCGCACAAGGTTAACCCGATTGACTTCGAGAACGCCGAAGGCAACCTTGGCATTGCCAATGCGCTCATGACCCATCTGGCGCAAAAACTGCCGATTTCCCGCTGGCAGCGTGACCTCACCGACTCCACCGTTTTGCGTACCCTTGGTGTAGGTTTGGGGCACTCACTGATCGCTTACCAATCCGCGCTCAAAGGCATCAGCAAACTGGAAGTCAACACCGCCAGCACTGCGGCTGACCTCGATGCCAACTGGGAAGTACTCGCCGAACCGATCCAAACCGTGATGCGCCGTTACAATATCGAACAGCCTTACGAAAAGCTCAAAGCACTGACCCGTGGGCAACGCATCACCCCAGAACGCTTGCGTGAGTTCGTCGATACGCTGGATATGCCGCAAGCAGCCAAGGATGCGCTGATTGCCATGACCCCTGCTTCTTATATTGGTAATGCGGCTGCACAAGCCAAGGCGATTTAATTATGTCCGGTATGTTTGGTGATATTTCGGTTGAAGAATTCCTGCGTGATTATTGGCAGAAAAAACCACTGCTGATCCGGCAAGCGCTCCCCGGTTTCCAATCCCCCATTACGCAGGATGAATTGGCGGGCTTGGCGTGTGAAACCGACGCTTCGCGCATCGTGATTGAGAAAGGTGGCAAATGCCCGTGGGAAGTACGGCATGGCGCATTTGATGACGACAGTTTTGCCGATTTGCCGGAAACGCATTGGACACTGCTGGTCAACGATACCGACCAGCATCTGCCGGAGTTGAAAGCGGTGATGGAACCGTTCCGTTTCATCCCTGACTGGCGCGTAGATGATTTAATGATCAGCTTCGCGGTGGAAGGCGGTTCGGTCGGGCCACACATGGACAATTACGATGTGTTCCTGATCCAAGCGCAAGGCCAACGCCGCTGGCAAATCACTACCCAACCCGCAACCCCGGATAATTTCCTGCCTGACCTTGAATTGCGCATCATGCGTGAATTTCAGCCTGAACAGGAATGGGTCGTTAACCCCGGCGACATGCTTTACCTGCCGCCCAATGTGCCGCATTACGGCGTGGCGTTGAACGAATGCATGACCTATTCGGTCGGTTTCCGCGCCCCCTTGCAGTCCGACATGCTGGAAAAGCTGGTGGATGATTTGCTGGAAGAACCGCGCCTCCAGCAACGTTTCCGTGACGAGGGACGCAGTTTGCAGGAACATCCGGGCGAATTGACCGAAGCAGATATGGATCGCCTGATTGATTTCGTGCTGGATGCATTGCCGCAGGATACCCACGCCTTACAAAAATGGCTTGGCAAATATTTAAGCGAACCAAAAGCCGATGCTGAAGCACCAGAGCCTAGCGACATCAGCAAAGCAGAGCTGGCAAAACTTATTACCCGTAAAAAAACCTTTGAGAAAACACCGAATATTCGCTTCCTTTATTTCTTATCTGGCAGCGACATCTATTTTTTCACGAATGGCCTGCAACATATTTTGCCCATTGAACAGCTTGATTTTGTCCGTTTCTTATGCAGCAGCAACCAATACAAGCACGCGGGGTATAAAGACTTGCTGCAAAACAAGGAATATCTCGATCTTTTCCTTACGTTAATCCAAGAAGGCTTGATTTACATCAATGAATAGCATGTACAAATATGCATCACCCCTGCGGCCTCATTAGTAAATTATATACCGTTCATCGGAAATTCAGGCATAGCCTAATAGACTAACATCATAAACATTTCTATCAACATATTGCATGAGGGGCTATCATGTTGATAGAAATAAATGATGGCTTGATTTTTTATTAACAGGGGAAACGTATGGGTTGCAAGAAATCCATTTTAATTGCTGTGGGCGGCCTCATGGTCGCCAGCGCAGTGGTACTATCACTTCCGTCCATTGCGAATGCGGCGGACTCACAGTACAAAATTGCAATGAAGCGCTCGAATCCTAGCGATCCGATCAGCCGCGACGGAATTTTGTCCGCAGTAAACGACAAGTACAAAGGGCGCATCCTGTCCGTGCAAGAAAAACCATCTCCCAGCACGCCGGATTGCCACATTGTACGTATGTTATCACTCACTGGCGAATACATGACCATTCGGGTGGCGTGTGATTGATGACGAAAAACTAGGCAGGCAAGCAGAGTAGCTTGCTTAAGCGAATGCCCGGAAGTTGAGGGACTTTCCGGGCATTTGTTTTTAGGGATAAATAATAATGATGGTTTTTTATTCTGGATAAGCTAGTGTATAATTTGGGCTGACCTGTTGCCGCGACCTACTTAGCGGACTGGGAAGGGTATTTTGCTTGCTGACTAACCATAAAGATTGCTGTTATGCGCGTACTCATAGTTGAAGATGAAAAAATTATCCGCGAACAAGTGGCCGATGACCTGAAGAAAAACGGCTTCACTGTTGATGTGGCAGCAGACTACTCACAGGGGCTGTACGTTGCCCTTGAGTATCCTATTGATGTCGCCGTCATTGACTTAGGGCTACCCAGTACCAAGGGCGCTGCGGTCAACAACGAGCTGGGGCTGGAAATCATCCGCACCGTCCGGGCGAAAAATAAGGACTATCCAATCATCATCCTGACCGCCCGCGACCGCTGGCAGCACAAGGTTGAAGGGTTGGAAGCCGGGGCTGACGATTACGTCACCAAACCGTTCCACACGGAAGAACTGATTGCCCGTTTGCGTGTCCAACTTCGGCGCACAGGACGCTGGACACAAGCCGAACTGAGCTGCGGCCCAATCCGCTTGAACACGTCCGAACAGCGTGTTTACGTCAATAATGACGAAATCACCCTAACGGCTTACGAATACCGGGTGCTGGAACACCTGATGCTCCATGCGGGTGAAGTCGTGTCGAAAACACGCCTGACAGACAGCCTGTATGAAGAAGATGCCGACCGTGACAGTAACGTCATTGAGGTCTTTATCCGCCGTTTGCGCATCAAGCTTGACCCTGAAGATAGCCTCAAGCCGATTGAAACCCTGCGTGGACGCGGCTACCGCTTTACCCTGTCGCGTAGCTAGGGCGGGCTGAGCACCGAACAACCCCAAAAAGTCCAAATCATGATCAGATCATTAAGAAGTCGGCAATTAATCAGTGGTTTTGGTGTCATCATGGTCGGTATCGTGATGCTCGGCAGTATGCTGCACTGGTTTTCTTATCGCTATAAAATTGACCAGAAACAAGATGAACTGACTGAAATTTCCTACAATGTGCTGGGCTATTTGGAATTTCAGGATGGCAAATTTTCGGTAGTCGACGACCCTGAAATCAAGGGCAAAGTCGAACACATGGTTGACCAATACGGGCTGCGTGATCCTGGGTTAGGGAAATTTTCTTACGTCATCGACTCCTCAACCTCCGAAGTTGTCTGGAGCGCAACCAGCACCAAAAACCCTAACGATGTAAGCAATCCAGACCAGTTCCTCTACTTTGATCTTGATGACCATCAAAGTAACTTCAAGCCTTTTTTCTCGCAGAAAAAACCACGCCCCCCCAAAGACAAGAAAGCACTTGAGAGCAACCCGCAACGCCAACAGTTATACAACCAAGAATACCTGTTGTCTGCGCAAAACTTCTACATGAAGCCCTATGGCAGCTACCAATTTATCGTCGGCATTTCGATTGCTGACGTTGAAAAGGAAATGCAGGCCATGCGCCGCAGCATTGCCATCCTGTTGTTCTTTTCCGCAGTACTGGTCTTGATTGCCCAATTGGCCTTGAGCTTCTGGGTGGTTGCCCCGATCAAAGAGTTTGAGGATGAAGTCAAATCCATCGAAGCGGGCGAAAAAGAAACCATCGGCGACCAGTACCCCGAGGAATTGATCCCCATCAAGAATGCCTTGAACGGCTTGCTGGGTTACGAAAAAGGCCAAAAACAACGTTACAAGGATTCACTCGACGACCTTGCGCACAGCCTAAAAACACCGCTGGCAGCGATGCAGAACCAGCTTGACCAGTTGAACCGGGAAGCCAGCAACAACCCGAACGCACCACCGGGATTGAAGGTGTTGGGCATACAAATCGAGCGGATGCACGAAATTATTGCCCACCAGTTACGCAAGGCAATGGTCACAAACCAAGGCGCAATGCTGATGGCGCAACCCGTGCGTCCGGTATTGTTCCGCCTGCGTGATACCCTGCAAAAGGTTTACCGCGACAAGCCGTTTGAATTCCGCCTCAACGTGGATGAATACGCCAAATGCCGCATGGATGCCGAAGACATGATGGAACTGTTTGGCAACCTGCTGAACAATGCCTGCCGCTTCTGCAAAGACCTCGTGGAAATTTCCGCCCACCATGAAAACAATATGCTGGTCATCGACATTGACGATGACGGCATGGGTTTCCCAACCGATAACCCCGCCAAGCTGTTGCAACGCGGCGTGCGCGAAGACAGCAAGACTGACGGGCAAGGCATTGGACTAGCGGTCAGTACCGAAATCATTTCAGCGATCGGCGGCAAAATTGAGCTGCTGGTTTCACCGTATGTCGGGGCGCGTGTGCGCTTACACCTGCCGATCTGAGTCAGCTTACGGCGGGCTAATCACGCGGATGGATACTTTATCTACCGCGCCAGCGCTGTCCAGCACTACCAAATCATAATCACCGGGCTGCGTAAACGTATAGCGCAGCCCCTTATGTCCCTCATCCACACCTGCCACATCCCCATTGACCAGCCACAGGTAACGGCCTTGCCCGCCTTCCGCCAATAAGTCGATGCTGACACCCCGCGCTTGCAAATACAAACGGGTACTGGCGTCCAAATGGCGGATCAGCAACTCCTTCCCAGCCTGCAAACGCATATCCGGCGGGCAACTGGCATCAAAGGCGGGCAAACGCATCTTATCCAACAAGGCATCTACCAGCCACGGTGACAATTCCACCGGCCATTGGGCAAAAGTGTGCTCCAAACGTTGCGGGGCGGTACAGTCAGCAGTCACGCGCAGCCCTGTCTGCGGGTTTATCCAGTAAGTCTGCAATCGCGCAGACCATGAGTCCTTTTGCAGGTTGGGCAAGGTGGGGGGAATATGCCCATCCAATACCCATGCTTGTTGGCGCACATGGCAATGTTCTGCGGGGGTATTCGCCGCACTTTCCCCCAAAGGCCAACAAATATCCGTGCTGCTGACATCGGGTGGACGCTGGCGGCTATTGCTGGCACGGGCTTTCGGCAGCGCCCGGAAAATATCAAATAAGATTGGGGCAGCAGCATGTGCACCAAAACTGCCCGGCAAGGGTGTGCCATCAGGCCGTCCTGTCCAAACGCCGACGGTATAACGGTCACTTACCCCCACCGCCCACGCATCGCGGAAGCCATAACTGGTTCCGGTTTTCCATGCAATGCCCTCCGGGTTAACCGAACCTTCCGGCGGTTCGACGCCCCGCAGTATGTCTTGGATAATCCACGCAGCCCCCGCCGACAGCATACGCCGCTCCACCACCGGGTCGTCAGGCACAAAGCGCGGGGCAATACTGATGCCATTCCGCGCAAAGGCCGTGAAACCGCGTACCAAATCCTCCAACCGTGTGCCAGCACCGCCCAAAATCACACTCAAGTTAGGCGCGGTATTTTCGGGAAAGCGGATTTCTACCCCACCATTACGCAGGCGTGCGACAAAACGCGCTGGCGTCAGGCGCTGCAACATATCCACTGCCGGAACATTCAGCGACTGCTGCAAAGCTTGCGTCACGCTCACCGCCCCGGAAAAATGGCGGAAAAAGTTTTGCGGCGCATAATCGTCCAACTTAATCGGTACATCGCTTAACAGGCTGGCGGAATGGATCAGCCCTTCATCCAACGCCAACCCGTACAAAAAAGGCTTCAGGGTAGAACCGGGGGAACGCCACGCTTGCACCATATCCACATGCCCAAAGCGCTCGGCACTGTGGAAATCGGCAGAACCGGCATACGCACGCACATACCCCGTCTGATTTTCCACCACCAACACCCCAATAGAGGATTTTTCCGGCAAAGCGTTTTGGCGGGTACGCACCACATTTTCCACCGCCCATTGCATATTGGCGCTCAAAGCGGTCTGTAAGCGTGCGCGGTTTTCCGCAAAAGCGCGGGCTTTCATGCGCTGGGCAAATAACGGAGCCATTAACGGCTGCTGGAAACGCGAACGCACTACGGGTTCCAAAGCCGCATCCGCCACCGTTTCTTCCGACCAAATGCCTTGCGCTGCCATCCGCTGCAATACTTTATCGCGGTATTGTTGTGCCACTTCGGGATGACGGTCGGGGCGTAAACGCGAAGGGGCTTGCGGCAAGACTGCCAGCAAAGCGGCTTCCGCATGGCTCAGGGATTGGGCGGATTTGTGTAACCACGCAAAACTGGCGGTTTGCACCCCTTCTATTGGCCCACCAAAGGGAGCCAGATTCAGGTAAAAGGTAAGGATTTCGTCTTTGCTGTAATGCCATTCAAGCTGCAAGGCGCGGAACATTTGCCGGAATTTGCCGCCCACGTCACGGCTATGTGGGTCAAGGATACGCGCTACCTGCATGGTCAAAGTGGAGCCACCGGAAACGGGTTTGCCATTCACCAACCATTGCCACCCTGCCCTTGCCAAGGCCAGCGGATTGATGCCGGGATGCTGGTAAAACCAGCGGTCTTCGTATTCCAGCAAGGCTTCCACGTAAAGCGGGGAAACCTCATCCAACGTTACTGGGTAACGCCATACTCCCGCACTGTCAGCAAAAGCCCGCAACGGGGTACGGTCTTCCGCTAGAATCAGAACACTGCGCACCCGATCAGGGTCGGGCAAAGGCCATGCCCAATCTGCAAATAGGAACAGCAAACACAGCGCCGTCCCCGCCAACAATACACCCGAGCCATACCGGACGCCCCGCCGCCACATCACTACGGCTTGATCAACAACGTACCGCCAGCCACACCCACACCATTCAATTCAGGCCGGTACATATCTTCAACCGTTGGCGCAGGAACCGTAAAGCTCCCAGCAGAAACCACCCGCACCATGTAGAACAAGTGGTGGCGAGTTTTCGCCTCCAGCGGCAGCGCGGCAATGTAACGATCATCGCGGAACTCTTGGGTACGCAGGGTGCTGCTATCGAGCAACTCGGTAACGGGTTTATCCATGCCCTCCAATTGCAGGGCTTGCAAGGATTCGTTATCGCTCAGGTTAGTGTTTTCCAACTCGAAACCCGCAGGCACAAGGTCAACCACCAACGCATCATTGATGGCGGTTTTACTGCTCACCAGCAAATGCACCAGTAACAAATCCCCCGCCTTGATGTCCTGCGGCTGTACGCGCTTGCCTTTCATGCTGTACCACTCGCGCGTCACTTCCATCGGGTCGCCATCCAACGTTGGTGCGGCAGTGGGGTAGCCATCCAACGACACATCGACGTACAGCGGCTTATTACCTGCCGAAGCAATGCTGATACCTTTGGGCAGGTCGTCGGCATTCAAAGCTCGGCTGCCTGTGCCAGTGCCTGACAGGTCAACACTGCTACCGGCAACGCTCAGTTTGGCTTTCCAGCCTTCCTTGGCTTTTTCCTGCACTTTCAAGCCTGCCAAGAAGGTAAACAACTGTTCTTGGGTACTGAAATAAGCGCGGTTATGCAGCAAGTCAGCCAAATGTTTGATACGTGCCGCTTGCTGTGGGACATCGACTTTATGGCGCAACAACAAGTAAAGCATTGCTGCTTCATCACGCAACTGGCTACCGTAATCGCCCATGTATTGCTTGTCGTCACGCACCAAACCCAAACCTTTCTGGATAGCGTCGTTGCCGCGCTTGCCGTCACCCATCGCATTCAGCGCCAAGCCCAAATGCACCAGTGGTAAGCCGGATGCGGCCTTGCCGAGGTCTTTGTCATACATCACCCGCAACGTCCCCAGAGGGGCTTGCTTAACCCGCGCCAGCACATACCCCGCGTAAGCACGCGCCGCAAGGTCAAGGTGTTCCGGCACTTCGGAAAACTCATAGCGGCTATCAATGTAACGCTCGTTTTCCTGCAAACGTTCTTGCAAATTTTTGAGGGCGCGTTGCAGCAACCACTCTGGCACAACGAAGCCTTGCTCTTTCGCATCCAGCAGGAAATCGGTCACGTAAGGCGTCAACCAGTACTCTTCTTCCCCGTAATCGCCCCACAAGCTAAAGCCACCACTGGACAATTGCATCCCCGCCAAACGTAACAATGCACTGCTGACGCGGGTATTACGCTCCTTCATTGCCAGCGGTTCCAACCCCAGACGGTCAGCAACCCCCGCTTCCAAGAATAGGTAAGGCCACGCACTACTGGTGGTCTGTTCCAAACAACCATACGGATACTCGAATAAGCCCTGCAAAGCACTGCGCATCGGCAATACCGGGGTAGCGGAGAGGCTCAAGTTGGTTTTCAAGCCATTGGGCATGAAACCTTGCAAGGTGGCGGCATTCAATTCCATCACTTCGCCCGGCTTCAGTTCGCGGGTTTGACTAGCATGTTTCGCCGCATAGGGCGGACGCACTGCCACCGACACTTGACGGTGCGCGGTAAAAGTCTTACCTGTCAATTCGAGGCTTACCTTTCCAACACCCAAGGCTTGCTGCGCTGCCAGCGGAAAACTCAAAGTCTTGCGCTGGCCTTTGGTGAGGGTCTCCTCCTGCGTCACGGGCGCAAAAGCCAGTGCGGCATCCGCTTCCAGCTTGAGCTTCACAACCTGCGTGGTATCGCTGGTATTGTTCAAATCCACCGTCAGGGAAGCGCTATCGCCAGTCGCCAAAAAGCGCGGCGCAGCCATACTCGCTACCACTGGGGATGCCACTTTCATGTCACGCTCAGCACTGCCGAAACGCTCGTTGGAAGCCGCAATCGCCATCAGCCGCAACGTGCCATCGAAACCGGGGATCGGTAGGTCAATTTTCGCCTTACCTTCACTATTAAACTGCACCGCACCGCTGAACAACGAAACAATCTGTACTCCCGGCTGTGGCAATACCCCGCCCCGGTGCATACCGGCATCCCCACCAAAACGCTGGCGTAACGGTTTGCCATCGACACTCTCGATAATCTTGCCGTAAGCATCGTGCAAATTAACGCCATAAGCGTGTTGCGCGAAATAGAAAGCAAACGGGTCAGGCGTTTTGAAATTGGTAATGTTCAATACACCCACATCCACCGCTGCCAGTGTCACCACCGCAGGTTGCCCCGCCAAGTTGTCGGAGGCCACGGTCACACTCACGGTTTGTTCCGGCAGAATCTTATCCACTGCCTCAATCGCAAGGTTCAATTTACGCTCGTTGCGATCCAATGGCAGGAAAATGACACCCAAAGCACGGTTAGGGGCAATCTTTTGCTGGCTGCTGGCAGGGCGGAACGCCGTCACCGTGACATACAAATCATGGCGGTTCCAAGACGCATCGACCGGAATGTCAACCGTCATACCCTCAGCAGGCAAGCTGACCCGTTGCGACCACAACAGCGACTCACCTTCCACCGCGACAATCGCTTCACCCGCCGCAGGTGGGGTAATTTTCAGCTTGGCAGTTTCACCCGCACGGTAACTTGCTTTATCTAGCGCCAGTTCAATTTGGTCAGGACGCGCCGCCGTGTTGCCTTCTTGCTCCCAATCCCAACCTGCATGGAAAGGGTAAACCGACTTCAGCCCAGTTTCGGCATCTTCCACTTCCAGCCGATAAGCACCGGACTGCACCGCGAAAGCGACATTGGCATGGCCTTTGCCATCCAACTGAATTTTCTTCTGCACGGTAGGGTATTCGCTGACAACATCCTTGCGCTGCCAACCTTCGGAATCGTTGTATTCCCAGAAGTATTCCTTCTCTTCCCGCACCAGCGTCACCGCCAACGGTTTCACACCTGTAGCAGGCTGGCCTTCGGCAGTGGCACGCACCAGCTCGAAGCCCGCTTCGCTATTCCCATTCACCATATCCCTGGCAAACAGCGGGCGGATACCCACCAGATTTTGGGTAGGCCAGAAAGGTGCATCCAGCTTACGGGTAACAGTGCGCCCCCCGGTTTCATGTAAGCTACCAATAACGCTCAGGGTCAAAGGGGAATTGATCTTGCCAGCCAATGGAGGAACTTCCAAAAATGCACCGCCCGTGTCATTGAGTTGGAGTTCCGGTAAATCTTCGCGCCCGATCAGCTTTTCATCTGCCGGATCACCAAAGAAATAATCCTTAAACGCATCCAAAGGATGACGGTTCACCGCAATGGTACGCACCGAAGTAAACTTGTTACCGCCCGCTGGAGCGCCATACAGGTAATCGCCCTGCACTGCCACCACCAGTTTTTCACCAAGGGTCAGCAACTTATCTTCAGTTTTCAACGCCAGTTTCATGCGTTCGGGCATGAAATCCTCAACATGGAAGCCAAAACTGCTGATCGCTGCTTCGTCTTTACTATTGATGCGCACTTCGGCTTTCCACGCCCCGGTCGGTGCATCTGCTGGGATCGGCAGGTGATAAGCAAAGAACCCCAACGCCGAATTGCTGGCAGTCAGATTTTCTTCCAGCATCATCTTAGTATCAGGCCGCACAATGCGTAAGTTCAGGTTGTTGACGGATACCGGGCGTCCATCACGGTCGCGCAACAGCACCGACAAATCCATGGTTTCACCGGGGCGGAACAAATCACGGGTACTGTAAACAAAAGGCGCAATCGGCTGGTCTGTCGCCCCCGTGACGGGGTATTCCGACAAATCCAAGGCTGCTTCCCGCAAATCCAAGAAAGTAAACTGCTGATCCAAAGCCGCAGTCAGCAACAAATTGCCTGCCGGACGATGGACAAAACTTGCATGGCCTTGCTCATCGGTCGTCAGTTCCAATGGCTCTTTTTCGCCCTGCAACTTGAGTTTGACGTTTGCCAACGGCTTGCCCGTATCCAACGCATTGGCGAATACTTCCACCCCACGCGCATAAAGGCGCACATGCAAACCAATATTGGTCACAACGAACGGCGTAACCCGGAAGGCATCATCCCCGAAACGCCCCGGCTGGCGCATCACCGCAAAATACAAACCGGGCGTTTGCAGTTCCGGGATATTTTCCACCGGAATCACCACCGTAGTACGGGCATTGGGTTTGGCATCAGTCGCATAACGGCTGGAAAACACGCTTTCCGTCACTGCATGGATTTCTTCCAATTGCCACTGCCGCACACCATCACCCAAGGTAACGCTTTTCAACACCTCCGGCAGCTTGTCAGGCTGGACGCGCAAGAATTCCATATCCAGTTCCGGCACATTCACCACGCGGATTGGCAAGCCAGTGGTCAGTTTGGCGGGCAAAATGCTGCCACGGGTAGCAAAGTCGAAAGCAGGCTGCACATCACGGGTAGTAACCGTCATATCCACGGGTTTCTGCAACTGCAACCCGTTTTTGCTGGCAAGCCCCGGCCTGACTTGCACCCGGTAAGCAGTTTGCGGCTGGATATTACTGAAATACAGGCGGCGCGGCTCACTGGCTAACACCCATGCCCCTTCCACGCCCTTGCCCCCGGCAGTCACGGTAATGAAAGAAGTAAAATCGGCGGTTGGCTCCACATCCTGCGAAAAGGTAATAGCAAGCGCAGGGCTGGTATCCAGTGCGCGTTCTGACACATCGACCGCTAACATCTGGGTCAGCAGTTCCTCATTGGTATGAGCAGGCAGAGTGGTAGGCGGGGTAGCAGCGGCTGCGGGGGCATTATCTTCCGCCCACGCAAGGGGTCGCCAAACGACTACCAAGCAAAGCAATAAAAACAGCAGCGAAAGGTTGCGGCGAAGTTGACGACCCATTGTTATTCTCCATCCTTGTAGCCAGCAGACAGGCGGTTATGTATCTGCATTATAGACTTTTGCGGAATGGGAAAGTTACAACAAAGTGAAGAATTCGACAGGCGGAAAAGCCAAGAAAGAGAAAAGTGGCGACCCTACGGGGATTCGAACCCCGGTACTCGCCGTGAAAGGGCGATATCCTAGGCCACTAGATGATAGGGTCGCTGTTTGAACCTACAACACTGCCAGTGTGAGCAATGTTTAATAAAAAGTGGCGACCCTACGGGGATTCGAACCCCGGTACTCGCCGTGAAAGGGCGATATCCTAGGCCACTAGATGATAGGGTCGCTGTATAAAACTACCTAAACTTACTTGCCGTCACCCCGAGGGGAAAACAACACGACAGTTGACAAACCGGCAAACAAAATTAAGAAGCCGAGTGGTACAACCATCAAAAACATTTTCGCCAGTTCGTCTTGTTCTGCGAACATAAAACCAAACCCTAATACAAGTCCGGCAATGGTTAGCACTAAACCCAGAATCAAACTGTAACGACCAATGCGATCCATACTAAAACCTCTCGCATCAATCAAATTTTGGTGGAGCTAAGCGGGATCGAACCGCTGACCTCTACAATGCCATTGTAGCGCTCTCCCAGCTGAGCTATAGCCCCACGGCGAAAGAGAGGCGAATTCTGAAGGAACCCGCCTTTCCTGTCAAGAGGCTTTTAATGAATTTGCAAAAATTGCTTTGTGCACATCGCCCAAGCTAATGATGCCCAATAACTTGCCACCTTCGACCACTGGAATACGGCGGATTTTCTGCACGCACATCATGGAAACAGCTTTCATAACGGGCATATCGGCAGTCGCAGAGGCTACCAACCGGCTCATGATGTCCCCTGTTTTTAACGACAGCGCATCACTGTAACTTTTTTCCATACGCTCAAAATCAGGAACGCCTTCTTCTTTGGCAACATCAGCGATGTCCGGGAACATTTTCCGCAGCACGTCTTTTTCTGACACAACGCCAACGACATTATTATTGTCATCAACAACAGGCAAGCCGCTGATTTTATTAAAGCACATGATTTCCACAATATCGCGTACTGGCGTGCTTACTTTGGCGGTTTTAACGTTTACATTCATGATGTCTTTGACTTTCATGCTTTCTCCTCTCTATACGGATTGTAATGTATCCTCGAACCGGGGCTTGGGGCAAACCCACGCTATGCGCCTGACCGTTAATTTTAGCCAGACGCTGCATGAACATAACACGAAAATACCCCCACAACCATACTGACCTTTAGGGATGGACTACCCAGTGGCAGCACTAGCCCGGATAAACTGCACAGCTTGCTGGATTCGCGCCAAACTGCGTTCACGACCGATCAGTTCCAGCGTGATTTCCAGCGACGGCGAAGAGCTGCCACCCGTTACCGCAACGCGCAATGGCGGGCCGACTTTGCCCAGTTTCAGCCCCAACTTTTCACAGGCTGCTTGGATCGCGGCATGGATCGGTTCGCCTTTCCACTCAGCCAAGGCTGCCAGTTCATCATGCACCACTTGCAAGTTAGCGGCAGTGTCGGCTTTGAACTGCTTTTGGACAGCGGTTTCGTCGTAAGCGCTGAAATCTTCGTAGAAGTAGCGGCTCATGGCGACCATTTCCACCAGTGTCTTGGCGCGGTCACGTTGGACGTTGATCACGTCTGCCAGTGCCGGGCCATTGCTGGTATCCAGTGCTTGGGTTTGTAAATGCCACTGCAATTGGGCTTCCAACTCTTCCACGGGCAAGGTTTTGAGGTAGTGCTGATTCAGCCACAGCAGTTTGTCCGCATTGAAGGCAGCGGGCGCACGGTTGATGGATTCCAGCGAGAAAAACTCCACCATCTCTTCACGGGAGAAAATTTCTTGGTCGCCGTGTGACCAGCCCAGCCGCACCAAGTAGTTCATCAAGGCTTGCGGGGTGTAACCGTCATCGCGGTATTGCATCACACTGACCGCACCGTGACGCTTGGACAAGCGTTGCCCATCGGAACCCAAAATCATCGGTACGTGCGCGAATTTCGGCGGCTCAAAACCCAAGGCACGCATGATATTGATCTGGCGCGGCGTATTGTTGATATGGTCATCGCCCCGGATCACGTGGGTAATGTTCATGTCAATGTCATCCACCACTACCGTGAGGTTGTAAGTGGGCGTGCCGTCGGAACGCGCAATGATCAGGTCGTCCAACTCGGCATTGCTGACGGTAATTTTACCCCGGATCAGGTCGTCGAATTCCACCGCGCCGTCTTGCGGGTTACGGAAACGGATGACCGGCTGGATACCTTCCGGCGGCGTTTCATCCTGACGTTCACGCCAGCGCCCGTCGTAACGCGGCTTTTCCTTGCGTGCCATTTGCCCTTCGCGCATGGCTTCCAGCTCTTCCTTGCTGCAATAGCAACGGTAGGCGTGACCTGTGTCGACCAATTGCTGGATGATGGCTTTGTAGCGGTCGAAGCAATGCGTCTGGTAAAACGGGCCTTCGTCGTAACCCAGCCCTAACCAATCCATGCCTTGCAGGATGGCATCCACGGATTCTTGGGTGGAACGTTCACGGTCGGTATCTTCAATCCGCAGGATGAAAGTGCCGCCCATCTTGCGGGCATACAACCATGAAAACAATGCGGTACGTGCGCCACCAATATGCAGGTAGCCAGTCGGGCTGGGAGCAAAGCGGGTTCTAACGTTCATGTCGTCCAATTCTTGATCTTTACGAAAGTTGTGAAGTTTAACAGTTCACCCGAGTGAAACATACCTTAAGCCTAACTGAATGAAAAATGAGCAAATCATTCAGTTGCAATTCAGTACGCCTGCGTATACTTGGCAACTGTTTAAGGGCTAAAGGGGTTAGAAGAATAATAACAGGGGCTGCACCCCTTCTTTTTATTAAGTAGGCACTCAAAGCGTCCAATAATAATAACAAGCTTTACCTATTAAAAGCCTTCCTTCGGGAAGGCTTTTTGCTGTTCAGGCTCCGGCAAAATGCGCCGCCAACTGCAACAACAGCCACGCATACACACCTGCCAACAAATCATCCAGCATGATACCTAAGCCACCGTGTATCTGACGGTCAGCAATGCGCACAGGCCACGGCTTCCAGATGTCAAACAAGCGAAACAGTGCAAAACCTAGCGCAATCCAAACCCAGCCTTGCGGCGCGGCAGTCATCGTCAGCAGGAAACCAGCGAATTCATCCCACACGATCCCGCCGTGGTCATGCACACCCAAACGCCGCGACGATTCCCCGCAAAGCCAGATGCCCACCACCGACATCACTGCCAGTACCAGCAAATACTCAAGCAAGGATAAATGTGCCAGCAATAAATAGAGCGGAATTGCTGCCAAAGTCCCCATTGTTCCCGGTGCTTTCGGCGACAAACCACTGCCGAAGCCGAAGGCCAGAAAATGCACGGGCGAACCCAAAACGGTACGGCGCAAGTTGTTATCCACTAAGGTTTTCCCCATTACAAATCAATCGTCGTTAACGGCGCACCCCGCATGGCTCCACGCCATACCGGGTCAAGTGGTTCGCCCTCAAAACAAGAAGTCATCACCAAGAGGATTGCCCCATTGCCTGCCGCAGCAATCAAGTTTGCCTGCAATTTCAAAGTATCCATGCTGGCGAGGTGGATGTGTTCCACCACCAACAAGACTGGCTGGTTCAACAGGCATTCCGAAGAACCGCTGACGAATTTCTGTAAAGCCGTATTATCCCCAGCATTGGCAAAATCGGGAATTTGGCGGCGGCAACAAGAGAAACCCCGTGAACCCGCCAATTCAATCATGGCAGTGACCAGCTCCGCTTTTTCGGCGGCATGTTCCCCCCGGAGCAGAAAACCTTGCCCACCGATATTATCCAAAATGCCGTCAATGGCAGTTGTGAACCAATAGAGGATGCGCTCGCGGTAAGATACCGGATTTCCTGCCGCAGTCAGCGGGCTAACATCCAGCCTACAGGATGGGCGGCGGCAGGTTTTTTGCGGCTCGGGCTTCGCCCCAATAAGTGCAGGCTCGTCCCCCTCCCTTCCCAGCAATAATTCATCATGCAATGCCTGGGTCAAGGGATCAGGGGCAACCCCCAATTCGCGTTGCAATACGGTGCGGCAGCGCCTGTACCAGCGCAATGCCGTGGCATAATTTCCCAAGCCTGCGTAAGCCCTCATCAAGGCGCGGTAAGCGCTTTCCTGTAAAGGGTCAATGTTCAGCAACCTTACCGCAACGTAACTAGCCCGGTCATAGTCTTGCAGTGCCAGCAAACTTGCCAAACGCTGTTCAATCGCGGTGGAAGCCCGCACGCTGTAATTATTGCGGTAGCTTGCCAGCCATTCGTCAAACGAATCCGAGTGCGGGTTGCAGCCTTCCAGAAACTCCCCTTTGTACAACTCAATAACTTCGTCCAATGATGCGTCGTCGCCTCGCGCCAGTGCGGCATTGAAACGCACCACGTCAACATCCATCTGTTGGCTATCAAGCAGCAACCAATCTTTGGTCGCGTGCAAAGGGCCAGTGTCATCAGGCATGATTTTGCGCAATTCCCCCAAAGCTTGGCGCAAACTGTGCCGCCCTTGCACTTCATCACTGTCAGGCCATAAAACCGCAGCGAGCTTTTCACGGGGATGTTGTTGGTCGGGGTTAATTGCCAGCCACGCAAGCAACGCCTTGGACTTACGGGCGCTCGGCATGACCAGTTCACCGCTGGCTTTCACCAAACGAAAACCACCAAACAACATTAATTTAAATTTTTGCATCCGCTTTTTTGACTTTGACTATCGGTTGACGCAGGGAGGGTATCCTGCGCCCATTCGGAAAATTGTAACAGATGTAAACGAGGTGCTCCCCATGAAAAAAATGCGCGGCTTTGCCGACCCCATTACCCTTGGCTTTATCCTGACAGCGCTGATTGCTGGTGCTGGCGTGAACACTTCCACCAAACCAACCGACAAGGTGCAAGCCGCCCAACCGCAAGTTGCTTCCGTGAGTACGCAACGAGCGAAAGTAATGCCTGCGCCCGTCATCATTCCAACCAAACTCAAAAAATAACCCTCAACAGCGTGCGTTGAGAAAGCGGACTTTCGCGTTGGCATCGCGTTCGTATTGGGGCAGTGTGTAGTTGCCACCATTGCCCTCTATCCGCTTTAACAAGCGCTTCATGTAATCCTGCAAGGCTCCCGCTTGCTTGTAGCGTTCAAGCGCGGGGCGTGAAAGCGTCAAGATGGAGCCAATGCGCTGGCGGCATTGCGCCGCGCCACATTGACAATTCATCGTCCAATCTGTCGGCGCAACCGTTGTTGAATAGTCGAAAGTCAGCTCTTCGCCTTTGCGGATGTCCCTTAACGCGAACAATTCGCTGGTGCGTTTTACACCGCAATTGGGATCGCAGTTGTGGTTGAATGAGCGCAACAGCGCATCCAAATCAAGGTAGGTCTTTAGCCCGATTTGCAGCGGGTCGTCCCTACGCTCCTCACCTTGGCAGATTCGGTCAACCACGAGGCTGAGCGAGATGCGTTCCCCACCGAGGGTAGCCACGATTTGCCCAGACGCAATGTCTTCTTCCGCGAAAACGCCAGTGCCGTACTTATGTGTGTTATCCACCCGTAATTTCGGGGTTGCAAGTCTCTTTTTCACGGTATTCCTCCTGCTGATACGTGAACGTTTTTCAATCACTGCGGTCATAGCTAACAGTGAACACATCACTGCTGAGGTTTACATCCTCAACCCACAGTATCGCAATACCGTTGAAACGTTTGAGTGGGATGTAGTAAGGTTCAAGGAAGAAGGGATTGGGCGGTTTATTTTACGCTATCAAGGTTTCGACCAGCTTTAGGGGCTTCCCATCTTGCTACTGCCTGCTTACAATTAGCTCAAATAATAACCATTATAAACACACATAGGAGGCTTGCTATGTCTATATTCGCTATATGCACCATGGTCGCAATCCAAGCGGCGCTCATCACCCATTTGATCCGTAAGCACCGGCGCTTGTACTGGCTGCCCGTCATTGTGTGCCCGCCCGGTATTGGTTGCGTAGCTTACGTGTTCACCCAAGTGTTGCCAGATGTAGAGTTCTAACGGGGCAAACACCGCGCTAAAAAGCTACCAATCTGCGGGTCAAATAGTTACCATTTGCTACGTTTGACTTGCGGGACGTATTCAATGAAATTTATCAAACCCTCACGTAAGGTGGTGGCCTTGCTGTTCGTCGCCTTACTGCTAGGGGCACTGGTGTTCGCCCTGACAGGCGCATACAAACGTGCTGACGCGGTGACAAATGGCATTGCCAGCCGGATGATGACAGAAATCGGCAAGATCGTGATACAACGTACCACCACGATTTTGCAGTCCACGGAAACACAATTAAAAACCGACGCCGTGCTGACCCAATACACCAACGGGACAGCCTTGCCGGATGCCCACACCTATTGGTTGCCACTGTTCTGGAAACAACTGGAACTGAACCCGCAGGTCAGCGCCATTTACATCGCCGACACCCAAGGCAACTTCATCAAGGCTGACCGCCTGCCGCGCTGGGCAACACGGGTATTAGATACCCGAAGCGGTACGCCGCTTGAGAAACGGGTGTACCGGCAAGCGGATTACTCGGCATTGGCACACACGGAAACCCCCATCCAATACGATCCACGCACCCGCCCGTGGTATGCCAGCGCCAAAGACGGCAAACCGGGAACCGTGTACTGGTCGGGCATCTACCGTTTTGCCTCGATTGATGCGGTGGGCATTACCGCCTCCATCCCGTTTTTCGATACCCAAAACAAGCTGGCGGGCGTATTGGCAGCAGACATTACTTTGCAAGGCTTGTCCGATTTCCTCTCGGAACAGGCATTCGGCGACCATGACGTAGCCCTGATCATCAACGCCCAGCAGGAATTGGTGGCTTACCCCACCCGCCTTGGACTCGATGCCGCCGCCACGGCTGCGCAACAGGCCGGGCGCTTACCAACCCTTGCCATGCTCGACCCCGAACAAGCGTGGGTTAACGAAGCATACCAGCGGCAAACACAGGGGCAGCAAGCGCAGCCCTTCGCGTTCAACGGCGACAGTTACATCCCGGTCGTGATGGATTTCCCTAACCAACCGGCAGGCTGGAAATTACTGGTTGTCGCGCCGGAAGATGACCTGCTGGCGGGAGCCAACCGTTCCATTGCAGAAAACCTGACCCTTTCCTTATTTGCCTTATTGCTGTTTGGCTTCATCCTGTACGTCACCTTTGGGCGGGCATTCAACCGCAAGGATAACGCTGCATGAATCCGCAACAGGAAACGCAACTGGCACAAGCCTTGCTGAACCTGCAACAGACCCTCCAGATGCAGCAGGCGCTCCAGACCCAAACCGTCAAGCGGGTAAACCTGCTGTACCGGATTTCGTTCATCGCGTTCACCGCGTTAGTGTTCAGCATGTCGTTGATGGTGGCAATCATGGCATTCAACTTGCCCGGTTTGACCACCGCCATCGGCAAGATGAATTCGCATTTCACCCGTATTACCAATGACATGGAATCCATGCGCCGTAACATGGACAGTATGCGCCAGAACGTTGCCGCCATGCCCAACATCGTGCGTGACATGGATGCACTGTACGGCGACATGAGCCACATGAGTGGCAATGTCACTGCCATGAATGGTTATATGTCGCAAATCAATGGGCAAATGAACCGCATGGCCTATAACGTCACGGACATGAACCAATCGTTCCAAACCATGGATCAGAGCGTCGGGCAAATGCGCCAAGACGTACACCACATGGCAGCGCCGATGCGCCTGTTCAATTCCATCAACCCCCTTTGGTGATGATCATGAAAGACACCCCTACTCTGGATCAGGCCATCACCGCCATTGCAGACTTGGAACAACAGGTGCAAGCCGCGCAAGATGCGATTGCAACCGAACACCGCAAAGCCAACCTGACCATGCGCGTGGTGCTGGTGTTGCTGGCCTGCATGGTGCTGGCAAACCTCCAGTTCGTGTACATGCTGACGGCGGAATTCCGCACCGTGGTTAAGGATATGGTCGCCATGTATGAACACTTCGGGCGGGTTGCCGACCGCATGGACGTAATGACGACTTACATACAAGCGATGGAACAGGACATGCGCCTGATGCCGGTGATGCGCGAACAAATGACCCTAATGAGCGCGGATGTTGCCAATATGTCCGGCAATATGGCGAACATGACCCGTGACATGGGCAATATGCAACAGCAAGTCGGCACGATGGACAATGGCATGGGTTCCATGAGCCAGCGCTTCCACAACCTTAATAGCAATGTCGGCAGCATGGGGCGCAATGTGGGGGATATGGCGGATACGGTTCCGTAATCGGCGGCAAATATCCCTATCATCAAGCGGCTAATAATTTCACCGCTCGCAGTTGTTCGTGGTTATAATGTTGGGCAATACCCTATGAGCCGATTTGTTCACGCACAATTGCCGAGCTATGTTGGATACCAATACCCCTGTCCGTTACATTTTCCTGAGCCACAATAGCACTGATAAGCCGGGCGTTGAGCGTCTTGCCGAACTATTGGAAAGCCGCCCACTTGCCAAAGCAAACAATGTCAAAGTTTGGCTGGACAAAAACAACCTACAACACGGTGTCCAGTATACGAACCAATTTGCCGAACATATAAATCACCCCAATACCTGCGCTTTCCTGTTGTTCATGCCGCGCGACCCGATTCGCCCTTATGTTCAATATGAAATCAATATTGCCCTTGACCGACATTTACGTGATCAGGCATCCGGTAAACTGTTCCCTATCCTGCCTGTTTATCCGGGCGCGTGTTCTGGGAGGGTGGAACTTCCAGCAGCTATACGCACCTTCAATTACCGGGAATTTGTGGATGACGATCTGCAAAAAATGGATGCCATCATTGCAGATGCCGTTGGTGAACAACATCCATCTGTAGGAGCCAGCCCTGCTGGCGACCTGACAGAAGAATCGCCAGCAGGGTTGGCTCCTACAAGAGAGAAAAAAGAAGGGTATGACGTATGGCGTTCCTTTGTGCTGGAACAACACGGCAATAACATCCGTGCAGAGGATGATGATGGCAATGTCATAACCGCGCCGCTGGGTGGCTACCAAGGCGTTGAAACTAGCCCAGAACAGTTACGCCCGCTCGCCAAGGTATTGTTGGGCAATCAAGCGGTTGATGGGGTAAAAGGCCGCTTGCGCATCATGACCAATGATCCTCTGCTGGCAATGTTACCGTGGCAACGCCTACCGCACCCCGTGACGGGCAAACCCTTGTTGGAATGCGGTTGGATGCTTGAAACCGGCCCAGTGCAGGGGCGCAGTTACCGGACAGGCTTTACCACCATTGCGCCGCATACACCGTTATTGGTCATCCCCTCAGACCGTAAATACCAAATCGCGGGCGATAAACATTATGCGCTGGTGCAAAGCTATCTGGATGCCCATCTGGGTATTCACAGCCTGATTCCGCGTGTCACCAACCCACAAGCATTGCAACGCGAGTTACGCTTACACCAGCCTGATCTGCTCTATATCTATGCCCGCTTCAACGGTGAACAAGTGGAACTGGATGCAGGGTTAGATGGAGAAGAACAAGTTTCCCTGCAAACCTTGGGCGAATGGATCACGCAAGCGGACATCCACCCCGTGGTTGTTATCAACCTCATTGGCAGGACACTGACAAGCTACCCACAAGCCTTGGTAAAATCTTCACGGCTGGTCTGGATTCAAGCCACTTCGCGCATAAAAAGGCTCAACGATCTGGAAAAAAATCTGGCTCATGTGTTGGAACACACCTCCCGCCACCATGACCTGACCAGCAGCATCATGCGCCAAGATGCCTATGACCATTTGGGGATGCAAAACCTGTTGTGGCTCAGCGGGCAGACCCCGTGTTTGGATAGCAATACCCAACACAAACGCTCGCAACAGTTACGTGCTGCTCTGTTAAAAGTCATGCTAGGGCGCAAGGTACTGAAAAACCATCTAGCCAGCGAAATCCACGAACACCTGAGCCAACGTATCCCCTTGAGTGCTTATGCCATCACCGGAACTGCTGCCGCCTGCCCGCATGATGTCCCCGCCCAAGTCCAACACCGCCTGCAATGGGAGGGCAAGGAACGTAACCTGCCGATCATGCAATTTTACTTCCACATCAACATCGAACCCTGTGACGACATCGCCAGTTTGCTGGACAACACCGTCACTGAAGGGCTTCTACACGGCACAGATGACGCAGAAGACATCCTCGAAGGGGAACTGAAACGGCGCGGACTACAACAACAAGACTGCTGCATTACCCTAAACTGGTTATTTCATGTGAGTGCTGGGCAAGAAGACGCAATCCCCCTCTGGCTGACGAACTGGGGTGCACTGGTCTGCGAATATTTTAGCCCCAACAGAATCAAGTTGGAACGTGCCATACTTGTCAACGCGGTTTGCATGGAAGTACAGACTGAAAACATTGCTCAAAGTGTACAAAGCAAAACCAACAAGGAACTGCGCAAACTCCGTAACGGCGCAGGGATGATGCAACCCATTATCTATGAAGATGCACTCGGCAAACTAAAACCATATGAAATCAATGACTTTTTAGAGTCAAGCCAGCGCTACTGGTACAACGAACTAAAATTGACACAACACGCTATTGACCCGTGGGACTTTGCCGAATGGATTGCCGAACAAACTGGGGGACTATTTGAGGACACCGTAACCCTGATCTGGAAACAATACCAACGCAACTATCAGGAATACCGCAACCATGCATGACCCTTTCCACATCATCAACAAACCGGCTGACTGGGCAACGCACGACCGTGAACACCTGCCCGGTAAACGCCAAGCCTTAGCCGCCAGTGCCCCCATTGCCGATGAACGCAATTTGGATATATCGGCGGAACGTTTCCGGCCTTCGCAAGAATTGCTGAATGCCATCAACGCAGCATTGGCGGCACGAGTCCCCCTATTGCTGACCGGCGAACCGGGGACAGGCAAAACGCAGGTGGCGTGGTTCATCAAACGCTTTTTCCAAGTTCCCTTGTTTGCGTATCAGGTGCATTCCAACAGCCAAGCCAGCGACATGCGTTACGACTTTGATGCGGTTGCCTATTTGCGGGATGCATATCTGGCACGGCATGGGGGAGAAATATCGGGGGAATCGCCTGCTTGGCAGGCTCCTACAAAACCTACCGCCTCTGCTGGCGATCATTCCCCCGACCCGCGAGCGCAAAAGCGTTATTTGAAACCGGGCGCATTGTGGAATGCCTATGAATGCGACAGCGAATGCGTGTTGCTGATCGACGAGATCGACAAAGCGCCGCGTGACTTCCCCAACGATTTGCTGCAAGAGCTTGACCAAAACCGTTTTGAGCATCCCTTCCACAAGGGCGACTATGTGGTGCGCAAAGGTGCGCCGCCCATCATCATTGTCACCAGTAATGGCGAACGGCGTTTGCCGGATGCCTTTTTACGCCGTTGCATGGTGCATCACATTGCGCTGAACAAGGAATTGCTAGTCGAAATCATGCAAGCATGGCAAAGCCAGTTCCCGCGTTTGGATGAGGCCACCCGCAAAGCAGCACTGAAACGTTTCAACGACATCCGCGAGATCAACCGTTTGAGCAAGAAACCGGGCGCGGCGGAATTGCTGCTATGGCTGAGTGTGCTGTCGGCACAGGGGGTGAAAGTGGAAAAGCTGGCGGATACCGTGGCCTTGAAAGAGTTGCCCGCGCTGATGTGTTTGATTAAGGATCATGCGGATTATGTCCACCTTGGTGGGTGAGCCACGCATCCCCGACCTCGACATGCTGCTGGAGCACATCTGCCTGCGTGGCATCCCGGTTGGTGCGACAGAATTGCAACGGCTGCAAAGCGTATTCACCCGTGCGCCCAGCCTGTCACGGGTGGAATTACTTGGTTTGCTGCAAACCGTGTTGGCAAAAGATGAGGGGCAGCGGCGTACCCTTGAACGCTTGTTTGAAACCCTTGTACCGTTTGAGGGCAATGACGCGGGGGAACCGCCTGCATGGCAGGCTCCTACACACACCTCCCCCACTTCCCCTGTAGGAGCCAGCCCCGCTGGCGATCTTTCCGATGAAACACCGACCCAAAAATCCCGCAAACCCCTAAACATCGGCTATCTCGGCCTCGGCATCCTATTGCTGATCCTGCTGCCCTTGCTGACACTCACGCTGCACCAATCCAACGAAAGCAAAAACGAGAATTCTACTACCCAAACACTGCCCACATCGCCACCTGTCGAACCCAAACCCAAAGGCCATGACGATAAGCAGAAAACCGGGCACGAACTCCAACTGCTTGACACCATTGACCTTTGGATACCCACTATCACTATCACCCCGGTTGACCCACTGCCGCGCATCCTACCGCCACTCACGCTACTGATCGGAGCAGGACTTGGCTTTGTCTGGCTGCTGCATCAAGCAATCCAACGCACCCGTGTGCGCCAGCCAGAACCACCGCGAATTCTCTATAGCGGACGTTTATTTTTACCAAACCCGAAAAATTTGCCAGCGTTTCATTTATTGAACATCGAAGCACGCCGGGAAATGGGTTTGGGTATCAGCCAATACTTGAGTGGACAATTACTTCGGCAACTTGATCTTCCCTCCAGTGTCGCGGCAACAGCCCGCAGCGGTTTACCCAGCATCCATTTCCGTGCTGCCAGCCGCGAACGGGAAGTGTGGTTATGGCAAGATCAAAGTAGCAACAATCCCGATTTGTCGCGCTTGGCAGCAGAAATTACTGCCACCTTGAAAGCGGTGAAAATTTTTGTGCAGCTTGGTTATTTTCACGGTTTCCCATCACAGGTAATCAGCACTCAGGGGGAAACCCGTTGGTCTATCCGTCATGAATACCCAGAAAACCAGCCACTGGTGGTGGTACTGAGTGATGGCAACAGTTTGGCGCAAATGGATACTGCACAAGCGGATGAAAAGCACACCACCTTCCGCCAGTTAAGCCACTGGGCGAATTTGTGCATGGTGGATTGCAGCCCACAACCGGGGGAATTGTGCCGACAACTAAAACCCTATGCGCTGAAATGCCTATTGCCGCAAGACGTATCCGGTTGGTTGGCACGGCAGGGCAGCAGCCGCGAAACCAGCAGCAGCGTGTGCCCGCTGGATGAATTGCACCGCTGGGCAATCGCCTGCGCCCTGCCCGACCGCCCGTTGATGGAAGCGGAAATCCGCGCTTTGCATGAAGCCTTGCGGCTGGATTGCGCGTGGCAGTACCACAACCTCAAACGCTATGCGCGGGAAAGCGGCATGGGGTTTGATTTTGCGGGGCAACGCCACGGCTTGTTACAGGACTTTGCCCAAATGGCGCGGGCGGGCAATGAAGATGTGCAACGGACGGTAGCATTCTGGTTGCGGCGCTATGCAGACATTGATGCGGAATTGGGGGAACGCGAAACGGTGCAGCGCCCGTGGAAGGAGAGTAAGCGGCAGCGGTTGTTGGCGTTGGAGGTGGCGTTAACCAAGTTGTGGGATAGGGAAAATAATATTCCCACCACCTCCCCAGTAGGAGCCAGCCAAGCTGGCGATCCTTTCGATTCCGCTGCCACCATACTCTACGACCTGCATAGCCACAGCGAATTGCGCAAAGAGGTGGAGCGCAAGTTAGGGGCGTATGCGTGTTTGGATTGGCCTGCGTTGCCATCCGCCGACGACAAGTGGGTTCGTTTACCGTTTCATTGGGGGGATTTACCAGCCAAGACACGCAAGCAGTTGTTAGCGGCGGGGTTTGGGGGCAAGGCGGAAAATTTGCCGCTGGATTGGGATAAAACCACGGGGGTGTTGTTGGGGGTATTGGCAGGGCTGGCACTTGGTGGGCTGGTGGGGAGTGTGCGGGCAGTGATACCACTCGCACCGAGGGTTGAGGTGCAATTGAATTCGGCGGAACCTGCTAAAAAAATCCAGTATCTGGCGGATGGCAAGCTGCTGTTGGGGACAGCGAAAGCGGGGGTGATTGAACAAACCGTGCGTGAAGATGAGATAGCGCGGGTGAAGTGGGAACGGCAAGCAAACCAACCAGCCCGCTTGCCCGTAGGGCTTGGCAGTGAACTGTGGCGATCAGGGGAACAAGCAAAACCTTCACGCCCCAGTGTGCAAGCTTGGCCTCAAGCCTCGATTGCGGTGATTGCCGCAGACCCGAAAGACCTCAAGGCGCAAACACTGGCAGCAAAACTGTTGGACAATGGCACGGCTGACCAAGTGCTGTTGGGCAATGGTTGGTACGGGCATCACGCAAAGCTAGTAGCACAATGGGCAGGGTTGCCGGATACCCAATGGCTGTACATCGGAATGCCTGCCAAGGATTTCACACACGGAGCGCACATAGCCTATTTCGATATGTCGCCAAGTGAATTGCTCGGAAAATTGAAGCAAGCGGGAATCCACAAGGCAGCGGATTTGCAGGGCACTGGTGTTGAGGGCAATCCCCGCTTGATTGGACTTATGCCAGACAAGGATAGCATTGACCTCTCGCAAGGCATAAAGCTGCTGCCGATTGCGCGTGGCAGTTTCCAAATGGGCAGTGACAAAGGTGCTGGTGACGAAAAACCTGTCCACACCGTCAACATCAACCATGATTTCTGGATGGGCGCTACCGAAGTGACATTCAATCAATACGACGCCTATACCGAAGCTGCTGGCAAGGAAAAAGCGGATGACTCCAGTTGGGGACGTGATACCCGCCCGGTTATCAATGTATCGTGGGACGATGCGCAGGGCTATGTGCAATGGTTGACCAAAAACAATGGGCAAGGCTTAAGTTGCCGCTTACCGACTGAAGCAGAATGGGAATATACGGCACGGGCAGGGACGACGACGGCTTATTTCTGGGGTAATGACATTGGCAAAAACAACGCCAATTGTGATGGTTGTGGCAGTCAATGGGACAACAAACAGACCGCCCCGGTAGGCAGTTTCCTCGCTAACAAATTAAGCTTACAAGATATGCACGGCAATGTGTGGGAATGGGTGCAAGACTGCAAACATGAGAATTATCAGGGTGCTCCTGTTGATGGCACGGCATGGGAGTCTGGCGGCGACTGTGGTCGCCGTGTGTTGCGCGGGGGGTCGTGGTACTTCAATCCCGCCTACCTGCGCTCGTCCAACCGTCTCGACTACTCGCCCGTCCTCCGTAACCTCGACCTCGGTTTTCGTGTGGTTTGCGTCCTCCCATCAACTGAACGCTGAATGGGGAATCGCGAGCATGGCTCGCTCCTGCAAAGAAGCGGGTCATCTCCCCCAACAAACGTGCGGGCACATTCCCGTGTAGGAGCCTGCCATGCAGGCGATTCCCCATCACGCACCCCTAGGACGGCACCTTCCCGTGTAGGAGCCTGCCACGCAGGCGATCCATCCCCACAAACAAAGAGGCGGCACACCGTTCACCCAGCAACATTTGCCTGATTTCGGCGTATTCCCTACCCTCTGGCAACGTCGACCACAACAATATACGCCATGCCCAAAACCGAACACCACAGCCAAACCCTGCGCCAAGGCCGGGTTTCCATCCCGAACCAGCTTTATTCGATTACCACCGTCACCCGCGAACGCATCCCTGTATTTGAAGCGTTAGACGCCGCCCGCAGCCTGATTCAAGTCTTGCGTGAGCATGAAATCAACGGCGACGCCAAAACCCTGTGCTTCGTGGTAATGCCAGACCATCTGCATTGGCTCATGCAGCTTGGGGAGAACAAAAGTTTATCCGCGACGGTGCAAAGCGTGAAATCCATCACCAGCAAATGTTGCGGCTGGGCGCTATGGCAGCGTGGATTTCATGAACGGGCAATCCGATGGGATGAGGATATTGCAGGTGTGGCACGTTATATTATCGCCAATCCGGTACGGGCTAGCTTGGTGGGGAGTGTGTGGGAATATCCGCATTGGAACGCGGTTTGGGTGTGAGATGGGGAGTCGCCTGCGGGGCAGGCTCCTACAGGGGGATGTGCCGCACCCATCCGTTGGGGAAGATGCCCCGCCTCTTTGTAGGAGCGAGCCATGCTCGCGATCCCCCCATTCAGCGTTCAGGTAATGGGAGGACGCAAACCACGCGAAAACCGACGCTGCCGTCACGGAGGCCAGGCGAGTCATCCCGGAAGGACGAGCTCACGCTGGCGGGATCGTTGTCCAACGCCCCCCCGCGCACCACACAGCGACCACAGTCGCTACTTTCCCATGCCGTGCCATCGGTGGGTGCATCCGTATAATCATCATGCCAGCAGTCCTGCACCCACTCCCGTACATTGCCATGCATGTCCTGCAAACCAAATTTATTGGCCTTGAAACTGCCTACCGGGGCGGTCTGTTTACTGTCCCATTGACTGCCGCAACCATCGCAATTGGCGTTGTTTTTGCCAATGTCATCACCCCAGAAATAATCCGTCGTCGTCCCCGCCCGTGCCGCATACTCCCATTCCGCTTCGGTCGGCAAGCGGCAACTTCCCCCGATTTCCTTTGACAACCAATTCACATAACCCTGTGCATCATCCCACGAAACATTGAGCACCGGACGGGTATCGCGCCCCCACTCTTCATCGCCGGGAGATTCGACACTAATCCCGTTCTGATCCATCAGCCAGACGTAGTAATCGTATTCAGCAAAAGTGATTTCGTGTTGACTCATGCGGAAAGGTTGCTTGATTGTCACGGCATGGATGGGTTTTTCAAAATCATACATCGCACTACCCATCTGAAACTCACCCGCCGGGATTTCCACCAGCGTCGGCAACGGCACAAACCCCAACCGCCATAAGGATTGATCATCCTGCGCCCACCACCACGCTACCTGCCCTGCGATCCCCACGATCACCGCCAACAAAAACACCCCCAGCCGCCACCCCCAATATTTCCAGCAACGGCGACCTGTAAAAGAATCACCAGCACGGCTGGCTCCTACAAATTGGGAAAAGATGTCAGCCTTAATGCACCCCGTTTGCCACCACGCGACCAGCATCACCAACGCCGCCAGCACAAACACCACCCACGCAGGCAACGGTTTATACCCCAACAGCAAAAAGCTACCACCCACGCCCACCAGCAGCCCAAGCAGCGACAACAGGGCACGGCTACGCTTGCCCCCTCCCCTGACAAGGGGAGGGCTGGGGAGGGTTTTCTTTCCAAAGGGGTTCTTAAACATCTTCATAGCCCACATTATGTTCGGCAAGCCCAACCAAGAGCAACACCGCCCGAACGCTCCCCCTTCACAAAAGTAGCTTTTCGCCCCAAATACGGCTATATTTTGCCCTACACTCCCCCATACGAAGCCAAGACCAACAACGATAGCCAATGAAAATCATACGTATTTTGGTTATTTCCAACATCGACGCGCTGCGCAGCAACCTTGCCAACACCCTACGGGAAGCGGGGTATGAAGCTGAGGAAGCAGATACCGCAGAAGCTGGTAGCAAAATTGCGTTGCTAAAGCCTGTCGATGCCGCCATTGCGGGGCCTTGCCTGCCACCCGTAAGCGATGAAGTCACCCTGATCAAAACCATCCGGCAATACGACTTGTGGTTCCCGATCATGGCGGTCAGCAGTTGTGAACGTTGGGCGCACATCTCGAATTTATTGACAGCGGGCGCGGATGAATATTTGGCGGAACCCTTCCCCACTGCCACGCTGTTGCTCCGACTGGAAAAGCTGTTGCAGTCCAGCCCGCGCCGCCAGCCGCAAGAACTCAAGCTGAATACCGAATTTGGCACAATCCGGCTACACAATCTGGGGCAACTGGTTTACATCAACGACAAGCCCACCACCGTCAGCAGTTACGATTACCTGAGCCTAAAATGCATCGCGCAAAACTTGGGGGAAAACGGCCTGACACCGCACGCACTCGCCGACCTCGCTTCACACCCCTGTGACCGCAATATGTTTGAATCAGCGGAATACCTGCTGCAACGCATCAGACCGTAAAATGGCAGGCGACCTGCCGCTCCCCTAATTGACGCAATGCTGGCACTTGTTCCCGGCACACGGCTTGCGCCTGCGGGCAACGTGGATGGAATACACAACCGGAAGGCGGTTTCAGCGGCGAAGGCAATTCCCCTACCCCCACCGTGATTCCCGCCAAACGTGCTTTTTCCTGCTGCGGATCAGGCAAAGGGATCGCCGCCAACAGCAAGCGCGTGTAAGGGTGCAATGGCGCGGCATACAACTCTGCGGTCGTGGCGATTTCCATGATGCGCCCCAAATACAGTACCAATACCCGGTCGCACAATTCGCGCACTACCCCAAGGTCGTGGGAAATGAATAGCAAAGTCAGCTTGTGTTCGCGCTGCAAATCCGCCAGCAAGGCCACGATTTGCCCCCGGATTGACACATCCAAGGCACTAACTGGCTCATCGCACAGGATCAGTTGCGGCTCCACCGCCAATGCCCGCGCAATGCCGATGCGCTGGCACTGCCCGCCGGAAAATTCATGCGGGTAACGGTTACGCATGGCACTTTCCAGCCCCACTGCCTGCAACAGCGCGTCAGCCCGTGCGCGGATCGCCGCTTTGCCCCATTCTGGGCGTAAGGCTTGCATCGGCTCTTGCACACAATCGCCCACCGTCATGCGCGGGTTGAGGGCATCCAGCGGGTCTTGGAAAATGCATTGCACGGCGCGGCGGAAGGCTTGCATCGCGGGCTTGTCGCGCACATCAAGGGAATTGCCTTGCCAATGGATTGTGCCTTGCGCGGCGGGGACGAGTTGCAGGATGGCACGGGCAAGCGTGGATTTTCCGCACCCGGATTCGCCGACAACACCCAAGGTTTCGCCAGCGTGCAGCTTAAAGGAAACATCAGTCAGCGCCTGCAACACCTGCCCAGTTTTCAGGCTGAAACGCACGCTACAGTTTTGCACCGCAAGTAAAGGCTGCGGCACTTACGCATCCATCCAGATCAGGCAAGCCATGCGCCCGGTCTGCCCGTCACGGCGATAGGAAAAGAAGCGTTGCGCATCGGTGTAAGTACACAAGTCGCCGCCAGAAATGGCACTAACCCCAGCAGCAGCCAAACGTTGGCGGGCAAGCAGGTAGATGTCCGCCAGCCATTTACCTGCATTGGCAGAAGGCTGGAACGCCGCTTGCGCCGCCGGATCGTGCTGCATGAAAGCTTCACACACTTCCGCACCGACCTCAAAGGCTTGCGGGCCAATCGCAGGCCCTAACCACGCCAACACTTCAGTCGGCGGGCAATCCAGCTTGGCAAGCGTTTGTTCCAACACCCCGGCTTGCAAACCGCGCCACCCGGCATGGGCAGCCGCCACGCGCGTTCCGGCCTTATTGCAGAACAGCACCGGCAGGCAATCTGCCGTCATTACCACGCACACCTGATTTTTGCGCAAGGCCACCGAAGCATCGCCCGTCGGGTAACACGTTCCCACATCCATGCCGCACACATCCACACCGTGTACCTGTTGCAGCCACAACGGTTCGGTGGGGAGGCGCAGCACATCACCCACGATCATACGATTACGCGCAACAGCATACGGGTCATCGCCGACGTGATCGCCGAGATTGAGGCTAGCGAAAGGGGCAACGCTGACACCGCCTTGACGGGTAGTACAAACCGCGCGGACATTGGCAGGCGCAGGCCACTCGGGGGTAAGCCAGTGGGGGTTCACGCTTTCAACCATTCTGCGACTTGCTTGGCGTAATAGGTCAAAATGCCATCTGCTCCAGCGCGTTTCATCCCCAACAAGGCTTCCATCACGCACGCCTTTTCGTTGATCCAGCCATTCATGCCCGCCGCTTTCAACATCGCGTATTCACCGCTGACGTGGTAGACGTAGGTTGGGGCTTTGAATTCATCCTTCACGCGCCGCACGATGTCGAGGTAAGGCATCCCCGGTTTCACCATCACCATATCCGCGCCTTCCTGCAAGTCGAGCGCGACTTCCCACAAGGCTTCGTCGGAATTGGCGGGATCCATCTGGTAGCTGTATTTGTTGCCGCCCTTGAGGTTAGCCGCCGAACCGACCGCATCGCGGAACGGCCCGTAGAAACTGGAGGCATATTTGGCGGAATACGCGAGGATACGCACATTCAAATGCCCATGCTGCTCCAACACGTCGCGGATTTCGCCGATACGCCCGTCCATCATGTCGGAAGGTGCGACTATATCCGCGCCCGCTTCGGCATGGGAAAGGGCTTGCTTGACCAGCGCGGCAACGGTCTGGTCGTTGAGGATGTAACCGTTTTCATCCATCAGCCCATCCTGCCCGTGGGAGGTGAACGGGTCGAGTGCCACGTCAGTAATGACGCCGAGTTCCGGTAGTGCAGCTTTGAGCGCCCGCACGGCACGTTGCGCCAAACCGTTAGGGTTCCACGCTTCTTCCGCCTTGTCGGTTTTAGCTTCTTGCGGGGTCACGGGGAAAATCGCCATCGCCGGGATGCCAAGCTTGGCAGCTTCTTCGGCCTCTTTCAGCAGCAGGTCGATGCTCAGGCGCTCAACACCGGGCATGGAAGTGATGGATTCGCGCTGGTTTTCCCCTTCCAGCACAAACACAGGCCAGATCAGGTCATTGACGGTCAGCACATTTTCGCGCATCAAACGCCGGGAAAAATCGTCGCGGCGCATACGGCGCATACGGGTGTAGGGGTACATTCCGGGGTAGTTAGCCATTGCAAGCCCTGCTCGTGGATAAGGAAGGCTTATTTTGCACGCTTGGGGGCAGAATGCAACCGCACATTAGTTGTTCAGCAGCAAGGCTTCGGGCAGTTCATGCGCTTTTCAATGCTTTGCGCATTTCCTCAGGCCACGTTTTGTACGCATCCGGCAAACGCTTTTCCTGCTGAAGCTTTTCCAAAATCGCGATGGCTTCTTGCAGCAAAGCATCGTGTTGGTCAGCCACAATTTGTGCCATTTGGTACTTGCTGCCGACGATACCCAATTGCCACTCCACCACCGTTGGTTCGGCTTTAGCCAAGGGGGTGAATAGTGTGAGTGCCTCCTCAAAAGCTGCCAAGGCTTTGGCGTTATCTTTCAGGGCGAAATGTGCCGCGCCAATGCGGTTTAAGTTGGTAGCGATTTCCCCACGAAAAGCACTTACGTCGGGCTTTGCCGCCGCCAATTGCTGGTTCAGTTCGAGAGCCTGTTGGTAAGCTTGTAACGCCGCCCGGTTATCGTTTTGCAACTGGTGGGTTTCACCCAAACGCCCGTAATTGAGGTACAAAGCAGTTTTTTGTTCGAGGTTATCCGGCTCAAGGTCAACCAGACGCTTTTGCACCGGAATTACTGCGGCTAACAACGCACCAAGCGCCTTGTTATCGTCAGATGCTTGGTAAAATTGGCGCAAGGTTTCGCCAGTCGTGACAAAATCCCGCTGCCATTGCTGGTTATCCGGGTCGAGTTGCGCCAAGGTTTGGGTGATTTCCCAAGCGTCCTGCTGGGCTTTTAAGGCCGCAGGCTGATCGGCTTTGGCACTGTAAGCTGTTGCTAAACGTTCCAATAAAATGGAGCGGTCACGTTGCCATTCGCGGTTGTGGGGATCACGTTGGGTCAGTTGCTGACTGAGCGTATCCGCACGTTGCAATAAGGGCAAAACCGCTGCGTCATTGCCTAACGCGCCTTCGACCAAGGCCATATTACTCACACTCACGAACAAATCACGCTGCCACTGGAGGTTATCTTTAGCGGATGCGAGTAACTTTTCACGCCATTTCAATGCATCCTGATGCGCCCGTTGCGCGGCGTTAAGATCACCGTGACTGCGGTAAAGTTCACCTGCGCTGCTTAATGCAATCGCAAGGTCACGTTGGCGTTGCACGTCATCCGGCGATTGCTGCTGGAGCGTGGTGTGCCATTTAATCGACTCATCCAAGGTTGCCAACGCTTGCTTGGGGTCTTGGGGAAATTGCAGCTTACCGAGGCTGAGCAAGCTGGATGCCAGTAACTCTGAGGCACGCCCTTTCTCCGGCTGTTTGTCGTGCCAAGTACGGCTGGCTGTCACCGCCGATTGATAAACCTTGAGTGCTTCGGCGTTGCGCTCCTTCAAGAACAAAATATCGCCTTCACCCAGCAACGCAGTGATGTAAACCGCAGGCTCCAACGTTTGGCTGACGTTTTGCTGCAATTGTTGCCAAGCTTGCAATGCCTGTGAGGTGTTGCCTTGTTTCTGCGCCAATAACGCCAGATTTTGCCATGCGGTGAAATTATCCGGCTGACGCTGGGTCACTTCCTGATAACGCGCCGTCGCTTTGGGGTAATCCAGCTTTAATTCGCTGATTTCCGCCAGCGCAAACGCCCGCTGCGCCAGTTGTTGGTCTGCCAGCTTTTGGTCGCGTGCGTAAACCCTTTCCAGCAAGGTTTCCGCCACATCCAAATGCCCTGTTTGCAAGGCTTTGCGGGCTTGTTGGGCGAGTTCGTCGGTAGCCGCATAACTACCCAAACGCGCTTGCAAGGCAACATAAGTTTGCGCAAGTTGACTAAACGCTTCGGTACGGCTGGCTAAATCCACGTTTTTATCCGCCAAGTTTTTCAGCAGCGTGTCGGCTTGTTGCTTGTCCAGTTGCAGCTTGTCTTGCAGTTGCTTAACTGCCTGTTCATCCGCCCCGTAAAAGTTGGTCACGTACTGGATGGTGACGTTGCCTTGCACCTGCGTGACGATGGCACTTTGGTCGCCATCAGTTTTGAGTTCCCCCGTTAGCGGTGCGGTTTGCGTGGGGTTTTGCTCGGTTTGTTGCAATACTTGCCCATTCGCAGTGGTAATTTGCTGCACACTGGCCTTGCCCTCGATACCTGCCAATGTTGGGGTTTGCTTAGTCGCAGGTGTGTCGGTAGTTGATGCGAGACTTTGTTGAGCCTGCGCAATGCGCTCGCGATCAATCACCAAATCCGCCTGCCACGCGCTGTTGTTGGGGTCAAGTTTCACCAACTGCTCAGTAATCAGCAAACTGTCCTGAAAATGTTGCAACGCTGCCTGCTTATCACCCAAAGCAAGGGACACTTCGCCCAATTTACTCAAAATCACCCCTAAACTGCGCTGCCAATCGGTGCGGGTTGGGGCGGCTGCGCTAATTTTTTTGCCAATCACCAAGGCTTGTTGGAATACCTCAAATGCCGCGGTTGGATTGTTTGCCGCTTGCTGCACCTTACCCAGATGGTCAAGCACCACCAACAAATCGTGCTGACGTTCAAGGTTGCCAGGCTCATCAGCCACCAAAGTTTGCACAATTTTCAATGCCTTGTTGTAACTGTCGATAGCGGCAGGTGCATTGCCTTGCTCACGTTGCACGTCCGCTACCGCGCTGTAAACCGGGAGCAATTCACGCTGCCATTGGCTGTTATTCGGCTCGGCTTGTGCCAATTTCTCAATCAGTTCAACGCTGTGCTGGTAAGCGGTTTGTGCGGCTAGCATATCGCCATTGGCGCGCTGAATGTGCCCGCTATAGAGGTAGCTCTGTGCGAGACTGTGTTGCCACGCGCTATTTTGCGGGGACTCGGCAAGCAATTGTTGCGCAGTTTGTTGGGCAAGTTGGTAATTAACCAATGCGCCGGTGGAATCACCTGACGAACCCAAAACCTTGCCCTCATGCAACAGGGCATTCAAGTAATCGGCAGGCGCGTTACTGATACTGGTTTGCTTGCGCACTTGCTGCCACGCGCTCACCGCCAGCGTTATATCCCCCACCCGTTCAGCCAGCAGGGCAAGTTCCGCCCAGGCTTGCCGATTATCAGGCTGTAGCGCTACCGCTTGCTGATAACGCTCAATGGATTTACTGTTTTCCAGCTTCAAGGCACTGAGTTGCGCCAATAATAAAGTGTGCTGTCCAAGGCGTTTATCGGCTTGTTGTTGATCCCGCTGGTAAGCCGCTTCCAAGAGCTTTTCAGCCTTATCCAAATCACCGGCTTGTAAGGCTGCTTGGGCTTGATGACTCAGCGCATCTGCGGTATCGACCTCGCCTAATGCGTGTTGCAAATCGGCGTATTTTCGGGCGAGACGTTCAAATTCTTGGGTACGGCTATTCACCGCCACGTCTTTATCAGCAAGGTTTTTCAGCAGGGCTTCGGCGGCTTGTTTGGAAAGCTTGAGGTCGTCTTGCAGGTGTTTAACCTCTTCGGCATTCGCACCATAGAAGTTGGTGACGTATTGAACCGTTGCATCGCCGCTGACTTGGTTGATGATGGGGCTTTGATCGCCATTCATACCAGCATTTTCGGCAGGCACATCGGTGGCGGCACGCTCGTCCTTGTATTGGATATTGACGTTTCCCGTTACGTCGCTGACCACAGCACTTTGATTACCGCTAGTTTTTGTGGGTGGAACGGTAGGCTCTTTTTCCCCGCAAGCTGCTAACAGCACCAACAAACTGAGATGGAAATAGTTTTTACCGAACATCAACGTATCCCCTTGCTATGGTTTGTCACTGTTCAAGGCTTGTTGTGTTGCTACGAACCATACCTTTTTATCTTCTGGCAAACGATTTTCGCGTTGCAACTTTTCAAAGATAGCGAGAGCATCGCGTAGCAGCTCATCGTGTTTACCGGGCTGTAACTGTGCAATTTCATAACAATTTATCGCTACATCCAGTTGCCATTGGCTATTGCTGGAATCAAGTTCTGCCAGTTTTTTGCTGATGTCTAAGGAATCTTGCAAAGCTTTGAGTGCGGCTGGCTTATCTGCACTGGCTTGGTAGATACCGCCAAGTACATAAAAGCCAACCGATAGGTCACGTTGCCATTGGGTATTTTGGGGGTCAAGTTGCGTAAGTTTCTGCCGGATACCCAAAGAATCCTGAAAGGCTTTCAGCGCGGCGGCATTATCGCCATTGGCTTGATGTACGCTGCCAACCCGTTCAAAGCTGACAGCAAGGTTACGTTGCCAATCGGTATTGCTAGGGTCGTGTTGTGCGAGTTTCTGACGGATTTCCAATGAACCCTGCAAGACTTGCAGCGCGACCGCATTGTCGCCACTGGTTTGGGCGACATCCCCCACATTGTCAAAACTGACCGCCAGATCATCTTGCCATTGGGTATTTTTGGGATCGAGTTGTGTAAGTTTCAAGCTAACGGCGACAGAATCCTGAAAGGCTTTAAGTGCAGCGGCATTATCATTCTTAGCCTGATATATATCACCCACTTTATTGAAACTCACCGACAGTTCGCGTTGCCAGTGGGTATTATTCGGGTCAAGTTTTGCCAGTTTTTGGTTAATCGCGAGGGATTCCTGAAAAGCCTTAAGTGCTGATTCGATGTCGCCATTGGTTTCGTATATTTCACCGACGTTGTTAAAGCTATCGGCTAGGTTGCGTTGCCAGAGGGTCTTATTGGGGTCGAGTTTTGCGAGTTTCTGGCTAATCGCGAGGGAGTCTTGAAACGCTTTAAGCGCGGCGGGATTGTCACCACTGGCTTGGTGCATACGTGCGATATTGTCGAAGCTCATCGAAAGATTGAGTTGCCCATCGGTGTTATCGGGTTCGTGCTGGACAAGTTTTTGTCGAACTGCCAACGAATCTTGAAATGTTTTGAGTGCTAACGCATGGTTGCCATTCATTTCGTATAATTTACCGATGTTATCCAAACTGATGGATAGCCGGTTTTGCCAGTTGAGATTATCCGGTTCTTTGAGGATAAGTTGTTGTGCAAAGGCTTGGGCAGACTGGTAAATAGGCATTGCCTCGGCATTGTTACCCTGCAAGCTCAATAGCTCACCTTCGCCTTCCAGTGCGTAGAGATATTCCGTTGGGTTGCTGGTTTTATCCGCGTTTTTACCCATTTGCTGCCAACTGTTGAGGGTGAGCGTGGTGTCACCGCTCTTTTTCGCGATTTCTGCCAGATTTTGCCATGCTTGCAATTGGTCGGGTTGGCGTTTGACCACATCTTGATAGCGCTGGATGGCTTTTGCATGGTCAAGTTTGAGTTCGCTGATTTCGGCAAGGTCAAAGGCATGTTGTGCCAGTTGCTTGTCCGCCAGTTTTTGGTCACGTTCATAGGCGCGTTGCAACAACGTTTCAGCGACATCCAAATTGCCTGCCTGTAACTCTTGCTGTGCCTGCTGCGCTAATTCGTCGGTGGCAGCATAGCTGCTCAAGCGGGTTTGCAGGTCGATGTAGGTTTTGGCGAGCGCCTCAAATTCTTGGGTACGGTTTTCCAGCGCAATGTTTTTATCGGCAAGATTTTTAAGCAGGGCTTCCGCCTGTTGCTTGTTGAGTTGAAGTTTATCCTGAAGCTGTTTGACTGCCGTGGCATCTGCACCATAGAAGTTGGTGACGTATTGGATGCTGACATTGCCTTTGACACCATTGATGACCGCGCTTTGGTCGCCAGAAGTTTGAAGTGCCGCGTCAGCCGCTTGAGACGAGGCTGCGGGAGCTTGCTCGGTTTTCTCAATCACCTTATCGTTGGCGGTGGTAATGTGCTGGATGTTGGCCTGTCCGTCTACACCCTGAACTACAGGGGCTTGATCCGTGGTTGTGGCTGCTGGATTAAGCTCTTTACTGATCAGGGCAACCCATGATTTTTTATCGGCAGGCAGACGATTTTCCTGTTGCAGCTTTTGCAGGATTGCTAACGCATCACTGAGCAGAGCTTTGTGCTGGTCGGGCTGGAGAAGCGCCAGATTATAGTCATTCATGGCGATGCCTGTTTGCCATCTCACTGTATTAGGGTCGAGCTTCGCCAAACGCTGGGCAATAACTAGGGCTTCTTGAAAGGCTTTAAGGGCTGCGGGGTTGTTTTCATTGGCTAGGTGAATGTTACCAATTTCGGTTTGGTAGCCCATTAAGTTACCTTGCCACTCGGTATTGTCGGGGTCACGTTGCGCCAATGTCTGGCTAATGGACAATCCATCTTGAAAGGCTTTGAGTGCGGCGGGGTCATCACCACTATTGTGGTATACCTCACCAAGACTTCCGTAGCTTGATGCTACATTGCCTTGCCAGTGGGCATTTTGGGGGTCAAGTTTGGCTAACCGTGTGTCGATCACCAATGCCGCTTGGTAAGCCTTCAGTGCTGCGGAATTATCGCCATTAAGTTGGTATATGTTACCGATACGGCTGTGGCTGACAGATAAATTTTGTTGCCATTCAACATTGTTAGGATCAAGGTCGGCGAGGCGTTGGTGAATAGCGAAGCTTTCTTGCTGGGCTTTGAGTGCTGCCTGATTATCACCATTAACAAGGTGTGCATCACCCACTTTTTCAAAACCTGCGGCTAAACTGTTTTGCCATTGGGTATTGTTGGGTGCGAGTTTGCTGAGTTTTTGTTTAATAGCAAGCGAGTCTTGAAAGGATTGCAGTGCGGCTTTGTTGTCACCCTTGGCTTGGTATATTTTGCCAATATTTTTAAAACTGACTGACAAGGTGAGCTGCCAATCAGTGTTATTAGGATCGAGCTGGGTGAGTTTCTTGCGAATAGTCAGTGCATTCTGAAAAGCATCGAACGCGGCATTATTATCACTTTTAGTTTGATAAATATAACCAATATTGTCAAAGCTAACCGTAAGACTCCGTTGCCATGAAGCATTGTTGGAATCAATGGCTGTTAATTTCTTACGGATTTCCAATGAGGCTTGGTAGCTATTAAGTGCGGCATTGCTGTCACCCTTGGCTTGGTATATATCACCCATCCTGTCAAACGTAACCGCAAGATCATCTTGAATATCGGGATTAGCGGGTTCTTTTATGGCAAGTTGTTGGGCGAATGTTTGGGCTGATTGGTAGCGTGCCAGTGCTTCGGCATTGCGTCCGTGGAGACTCAAAATATTGCCTTCACCCATAAGCGCATTGAAGTGTGCCGTCGTATTTTTGGTGACATCGGCATTCTTTCCCAATTGCTGCCAAGCATTAAGAGCCAAGGTGGTATCTCCCATCCGCTCCGCCAGCTCTGCTAAGTTTTGCCATGCTTGCAGGTTGTCCGGCTGCTGTTTGACCGCCGTTTGGTAGCGTTCGATAGATTTACTGCGGTCGAGTTTCAACTCACTCAATTCCGCCAGTAGCATCGAATGTTGCCCCAAGCGCTTGTCAGCCAGTTTTTGGTCGCGCTCGTAGGCTTGTTCCAACAGGCTTTCAGCTTTGTCCAAGTTACCTGCTTGCAGTTCCTTTTTGGCTTGCGACGCCAGTTCATCGGTCGTGGAATACTCCCCCAAGCCCTGCTGCAAATCGGCGTATTTGTGCGCCAGACTGTCGAACTCTTGGGTACGGTTTTCCATTGCCACGTTTTTGTCAGCAAGGTTTTTCAATAGGGCTTCGGCGGCTTGTTTGGAAAGCTTGAGGTCGTCTTGCAGGTGTTTGACTTCTTCGGCATTTGCGCCGTAGAAGTTGGTGACGTATTGGACGCTGGCATCGCCGCTGACTTGATTGATGATGGGGCTTTGGTCGCCATTCGTGCCAATTTCTTTGGCAGGTACATCGACGGCGGAATGGTCATCCTTGTATTGGATGTTGACGTTGCCTGTTACGTCGTTGATAACCGCGCTTTGAGCGCCACTGGTATGGGCTGGCGGGGCAACCGGCTCCTTTTCCCCGCAAGCAGTCAGCAGCAAGACGCTGCAAAGCACGGCTACGCGCATGGGATACCTTTAATATTTGTTGGGAGTAGGAGGAGGGCTACCGAAATTCATATTAACATCGCCTTGGCTACCGTTTACCACTGGACTTTGGTTGCCCGTTGTCACCGGGGCTGAAGTAGTGGTAGAACCCGCCACACTTGGCGTAGCTGCTGGGGCTTGCACGATGCTGTAAGCAAATCCGCCGACAATAATAAGTACACCGAGAACAAACACGAAATTCATACCTTTGTGCAGCAAGCGCTCGTTTGCTTCACTTAACTCGTTGTTACCCATGAAAACTTTGAGAAGCCCCACAAGAACAAACAGGACAAAGCCCGCAAGTACCATTGGGTGTTTAAGGTGTTCGATCCAAGAACCTAAATTATCCATAGTTATCCTCCCGTTACGTATTGTTGTGAATGATCCCGAGTGTAGCACACGGATAGCCAAGCCTTGTGCCACGTTGATAAGTGGCGGGATTGGGGAGGTGAACCTTACCAATCCCGCCAGCCGAACTGCATTACAGGCCGCAGTGCCCAAACTCGACACACTTGCTCGCCAGCATGAACAGGCCATTGATAACCAATTCACGCATATTATCGTGTCTTCCTGCCGTGTCGGTAGCAGGCGCTTGTTCCTCTGGGATGTTCACCATATTATCGGCAGTATTCCCGCCCTGACTGGCGTCAACAGTCGCCACATCCTGTTTGTAGCCAACCCGCTCTGGCGTGCCGCGAGTGACCCGCCGATCAAGTGGGTGGATAACCTGTGGTGCGGCACAGATGCTTGCTGGTACTGGGTTGCCAGCAGCCGACATGCCTCCGCAGCCTTGCAGGGAAAGCATTGAAAAGGAAGCACAAACGATTATTAAGGTTACTTTCATTGGGTTCGCTCCATTCGTGTTGACATTATTTTGTTCAGAGCAAATATTAGCCTCTAACGATGAGCGGTTGTTAACGTTTCATTCAGTTATCGTTCAGCTAATGCTGTATGAAAAGTTTGCATATTGGTAGAATATATGGCATAAAATTAAACCAATTAATATCACTAAAAAGTGAGCATCATGAATCGGGGCAACAAAAAACAAGCCCAGCACATCCCGCAGCAGGGGCAGAAGCTGCGGGAATTGCGGGAAAAGCTGGACAAAACGCAGGCTGAGATGGCTGACTTACTGGAAGCACCACTCAAACCCCACATGGGGACAGGCTTTACCATCCAACAATCTGACATTTCACGCTTGGAACGTGAAGAATCCATTCTGGATGTCCCCAGAATGCTGGCTTACGCACACCAGTTCAACGTCGACATCGGCACGTTGCTGAAACCGCACTTCCAGTCCTTGTGCAAAAGCGAAATGCGCTTGCAGCACTTCCCCACTGATGCAGAGGCTGACCAGTACCTGTGTGAAATGGAAAATAAAGGGCGAATATTGGCATTTAGTCACCTGCCTTCATCCTTTTTTCTTGCAGAAACGAGTAGCCCACGGTTTCAGCAGATCACTCAAGCCAATTACGCGGAAACCCATTTTTACACGCTGGATGCGTTGCTCAACTTCCTGTTTTCACCGATCAGCCGCTACGACAATGCGATGAAAATCAGCACACTGGACAAGTACTTGGGACATTTTCGGAGAAATTTCGCCAAACGCCTGCGGTTTTTTTCACGGGCATCGTTCCCGCGCATGAGCCGTTTCCCCAATCTGGAACTGCTACCGGAAAAATCCACACTGATCATGCTCGCCCCGGTCATGCAATACGACCAAGGGGACGTGTTACTGGAAATCCGCAGCGAAACCATCTGCCAAGAAGTTTTCAACTTTTATTCCAATGTAAAAACCCTAGATGCTGACGTTACCCTGATAAAAATCGGAAGGGAAGCCTTGGAACTGATCCAGCAAGGCAGCAGCATCGAGCAATCCGTGCGGTTTTTCTATCAAGAGGTCGTGAAACGCAGCCCCGAAGACGGCGAGGCCATCTTGGAAAACTTCAATGCCGACATGCGCCCGCAACTGAGCCAATAAAACATAGCCGATTGCCGGAATTAGCTGACATTTTCGTGAGGTTGTCTACAATTAGCAACTTCGCAAGCCAATACAGCAAAGTAGCCAAACCCATGCAGCATAACCAGAACCGCAAAGGCATTATCCTCGCCGGAGGTAGCGGAACCCGCCTCTACCCACTGACCCGCGCAGTCAGTAAACAATTGATGCCGATCTACGACAAGCCGATGATTTATTACCCGCTGTCGGTGCTAATGCTGTCAGGTATCCGCGACATCTTGGTCATCACCACGCCGGAAGATTCTGCGCAGTTCCAAAATTTGCTGGGCGACGGGGCGCAATGGGGACTGAATATCCAATACGCCGTGCAACCCAAACCGGAAGGGCTGGCACAAGCCTTCCTGATCGGTGCGGAATTCCTCGGCAACTCCCCTGCTACCTTGATCCTTGGCGACAATATTTATTACGGCGAAGGGCTATCCAGCCGCTTGCAAACTGTGGCTAAACAGGAGACGGGTGCTACCGTTTTCGCCTATTACGTGCGCGACCCAGAACGCTACGGGGTGGTGGAATTCGATGACTACGGCAAAGCGTTGAGCATTGAGGAAAAGCCGCAGGAACCGCGCTCCCCTTACGCCGTCACTGGCCTGTATTTCTACGATAACCAAGTGGTGGACATCGCCCGCGAAGTACGCCCTTCCCCGCGTGGCGAGTTGGAAATTACCACCGTCAACCAAATTTATCTCGAACGCGGGCAATTGCAGGTAGAAATGCTCAAGCGCGGCACAGCGTGGCTGGATACCGGAACTCATGCTTCCTTACTGGACGCTTCCAACTACATCCGCGTGATTGAGGAACGCCAAGGTTTGAAAATCGCTTGCCCGGAAGAAATCGCTTGGCGCATGGGTTTCATTGATGGCGAGCAATTGCTGCGGCTGGCTGACCCGCTGATGAAAAGCGGTTACGGCATCTACCTGACGGGGTTGTTGGCATGAAACTGGTCAATACCCGCATCCCTGACGTAAAGATTGTCGAACCTGCGGTATTTGGCGACCCGCGTGGCTTTTTCATGGAAAGCTGGCACGCGCAGAAATTCGCCGCACTGGGGCTGGATTTGAACTTCGTACAGGACAACCACAGCCGTTCGCGCCAAGGCATCCTGCGTGGGCTGCATTACCAAATGCAACAAACCCAAGGCAAACTGGTGCGAATCACCAGCGGTAAGGTATTTGACGTGGCAGTGGATGTACGCCGCAGTTCTCCCACCTTCGGACAATGGGTCGGTGTGGAATTGTCAGATGAAAACCACCGCATGTTATGGGTTCCACCCGGTTTTGCCCACGGCTTCTACGTGATGAGCGAGTCGGCAGACTTCCTGTATAAATGCACTGATTTTTACGCCCCCGAACACGAATGCTGCATCCGCTGGAATGACCCGACCTTGGCAATTGACTGGCCTTTGGTCGATGGGCAAGCACCGCTGGTATCCGGCAAAGATGCGGAAGGCAAGCTGTGGCAAGACGCGGAGACTTTCCCATGAAAATATTACTCACTGGTGCGAACGGGCAACTGGGTTCGGAACTGCAAGCCACCTGTCCAGCGCACATTACGCTGATCCCCACCGATTACACCACACTGGACATTACCCAGCCGGAGCAAGTCAAAGCTGCGTTGGATGCACATCAGCCGGATGCCATTATTAATGCTGCGGCTTACACCGCCGTGGACAAGGCTGAAAGCGATGCAGACCGGGCGTATGCCATCAACCATTTGGCAGCAGCCACCCTGGCGAGGGAAGCCCAGCGGCGCGGCATCTACCTGCTGCACGTTTCCACTGATTTCGTGTTTGATGGGCAGCAATCCACCCCGTACTTGCCGGATGCTAACCCACTACCGTTAGGCGTGTACGGCGCAAGCAAACTCGCGGGCGACCAAGCCGTGCAGGAATATTGCCCCACTGCCGCGATCGTGCGCACTTCGTGGCTGTATTCCGCTTACGGCAACAATTTCGTCAAAACCATGCTGCGGCTGATGGCAGAGCGTGAATCCTTGGGCGTAGTCGCTGACCAAATTGGTACACCGACGTGGACGCGCACACTGACTGACACAATATGGTCATTCATCGCACAAAAACCGCAGGGCGTCTTCCACTGCTCGGATAATGGTGTGGCAAGCTGGTACGATTTCGCCATTGCCATTCAGGAAGAGGCACTTGCCATTGGTTTGCTCACCAAGGCAATCCCGGTCAAACCATTGCGGTCAGAGGAATACCCCACCCCTGCCCGCCGCCCGGCTTATAGCGTGATGGACAAACGCGCAACAGAAAATACCTTGGGCTACACTTTGCCACACTGGCGTCCACGCCTACGGCAAATGCTCGCCCAACTGCAACAACAGGCTACCAACACATGACAACAACTTACCAACCTAACACATTGCTGGTGACTGGCGGCGCTGGCTTTATCGGCACAAACTTTGTGCATTATTGGCTGGACACTTATCCCGATACCCGCATCGTGGTATTGGACGCGCTCACCTATGCAGGCCGTTACGAAAACCTGCAAATGCTGGAAGGGCAAAGCAATTTCCGTTTCGTGCATGGCGACATCCTCGACCAGCCGCTAGTAGAAACGTTGTTGCGTGAGGAAGGCATCGACACCATCGTGCATTTTGCCGCTGAATCGCACGTTGACCGCTCGATTTACGGCCCAGATGCATTCTTGCGCACCAATATCGACGGTACACATAGCTTGTTGAAATCGGCGAAAATCGTATGGCTGGATGAAAAACCGGGATTTGCGCACCGCTTCCACCACGTTTCTACCGATGAAGTGTACGGTACGCTGTCTGCAACTGACCCGGCCTTTACTGAAACCACTCCGTATGCGCCGAACTCGCCGTATGCTGCCAGCAAAGCTTCGTCTGACCATATTGTACGGGCGTACCAGCACACTTACGGGCTGCAAACCACCACCAGCAACTGCTCCAATAACTACGGCCCTTACCAGTACCCGGAAAAGTTGATCCCGCTGGCGATTTCGCGCTTGCTGCAAGGCCAAGCTGTGCCAATTTACGGCGATGGACAACAAATCCGCGATTGGCTGTACGTGGATGACCATAACCGGGGGATTGATTTGATCATCCGTACCGGGCGCGTGGGCGAAACTTACAATATCGGCGGCAACAACGAACAGGCTAACCTGAGCCTGATCCATGAATTGTGCGATTTACTGGACGCGCGTTTCCCCTATTCACCGCAAGTACCGCACCGCCAACACATCACCTATGTGGCTGACCGCCCTGGACACGACCGCCGTTACGCGATTGATAACAGCAAGATTTGCCGCGAATTGGGCTATGTGCCTGCGGAAACCTTCCAATCGGGTTTGGCGAAAACCTTGGATTGGTATTTGGCACGCCCAGAATTCTGGCAAGACGGCGTGACCCTGTTTGGCACGCACGGTAAAGCCTGATGGAGTGCCGCATCTGTGGCGCGATCCACGAACACCGCACCTACACCGCCAAGGAAATGATGCTCGGCCTACGGGACGAGCACCGTTATTTTGAGTGTAAACAGTGCGGCTGCTTGCAAATTGTCACCATTCCACCTGACCTTGCACGTTATTACCCAGAAAACTACTACTCCTACAGCGATGCAGCAAAAGCGGGGAATTCGCTAAAAAAGGCACTGATGCGGCTGCGGGATACGTGGGCTGCTACCGGGACGGGTCAGTTTGGACGGCTGGTAAATTTCTTTGCCCCGAATGCCAAACTCGCTAGCTTACGTCCGCTCAAAATTACTAAAGATACCCGCATTCTGGATATAGGCTGCGGCACGGGGCATTTACTGCTGTCGCTGTACGGGGCTGGCTTCAAAAACCTACTGGGCATTGACCCGTTCAACCGCGAAAACATTGCCTACTCCAATGGCTTACGCATTGAAAAACGCGATATTTTCAGTGAGCAAGGGCAATGGGATGTGGTGATGTTCCACCACTCCTTTGAGCACTTGCCCGACCAACGGGCTACCTTGCAACAGGCATTCAATATCCTGAAGCCCGGTGGTGTAGCGCTGGTGCGTATTCCTACCGTGTCGTCCTTTGCGTGGCAGCATTACGGTGTGCATTGGGTGCAATTGGATGCGCCGCGCCATTTGTACCTGCATTCGGTCAAAAGTATGCAAGTATTGGCGGGTAAGGTGGGCTTTACCTTAGAACAGACGGTGTACGATTCTTTCGCCCTGCAATTCTGGGGGAGCGAACAATACGAACAAAATATCCCGCTGCGTGACCCACGCTCGTATGCTGAATCGCCCAAGGATTCGCCGTTTAGCCCCCATAAAATCCGGGACTTTGAAGCCCGCTCACGCGAACTGAATGCGCTGAACCAAGGCGACCAAGCGGCCTTTTATTTAAGGAAACCGGGATGAACGCCCCCCCGAAACTGCTCGCGATTTCCTCTCCCGGCGGGCATTGGATACAACTGACGCGCTTGTGTGAACGGCTGGAAGACCGCTACAGCATCATCTATGCCATGCCGAATACCCTGTTCAACTCCGCAGCAACCTTGGGCGGACGCAAGGTGTATTCGATCACCGATGTCAGCGCCGATGACAAATGGCGGCTCATCCCCTGCACCCTGCAAGTTTTGTATATCCTGCTGAAAGAACGCCCACAAGCCATCCTTTCCACTGGCGCGGCTCCCGGTGCGGTGGCGGTTTGGTTGGGAAAACTACTGCGCATCCGTACCATCTGGGTGGACAGCATTGCCAACGTGCGGCAAATTTCCCGCGCCGGACGGCTCGCGCAGAAACAGGCTGATGTATTCCTGACCCAATGGGAACATTTAAGCGATGGACAAAGTGTGTTGTTCAAGGGAGCAGTGCTGTGATTTTCGTCGCGGTAGGTACACAATTTCCCTTTGACCGACTGATCAGCTATGTGGATGCTTGGGTGGGGCAAAACCACGAGCAAGGCGTAGCACAGATTGCTGGAGGTGAATACCTGCCGCAGCATTTACGCTGGGAACGTTTCATGCCTGCCACGACTTTCAACCAGCATTTGCAGGCCGCCGAACTGATCATTTCCCATGCGGGTATGGGCAACATCATTACCGCACTGGAAAACCATACCCCGATTATTGTGATGAACCGCCAGCACGCACTGGGCGAGCACCGCAATGACCACCAGCTTGACGGGCTGGAATGGATGGGCAAATTACCCGGCGTTTACACCGCTTCCACACAAGATGAATTATACGCGCTGTTGGATCGGCGGCACGAACTGCAAGCCGCCAGTGCCGCACCAGACTCCCGGCGGCAAGCGTTAGCGGATTTCATTGATCAGGCCATCCGCACATGAACCTGAAAAATCCTTCCCTGCTCTTGACCAGTATGCTATCCACAGTGACGCGGTTTGCGGGCGTGGGGTTGAACTTTGCCGTGGCTATCGTGCTGACCCGCACCTTGCCAATGAGCGAGGCAGGCATGGTGTTCATGCTGATGACACTGGTGACGGGTGTTTCGCTGTTCAGCCGTTTGGGCGTGGAACAATGGATCGTGCGCGATGTGGCACGGGTGCAAGAAAACAATAGTGCTGAGCAGGGTGTCTATCTGCGTGACGCTTACCGCATGGTATTACTGAGCAGCGGGGCATTCATCCTCGGCTGGCTTGTTTTCATCCCGGTCATGCAACACTGGCTGTTCGATGACGCGATCCGGCTGCTGCCGTTGTTATTGGCTAGCAGCGGTATTTTGTTTTTCAATCTGGTGATGTTGAACTCGGCGTTCCTCAAAGCTGTCCGGCATACGTCGCATTCCATTTTGGTGCAAAATTCGCTGCCTGCCATTGCTTACATGCTGCTGCTGTTGCTGTTTTGGTTAGTATATCGGCAAGAGCAAAACTACCTGTTGCTGTACACCGTTTCACTGGCATTGGCGGGGCTGGCTTCATTCCATTGGTTACGTCCGTGGTTACACACCTTGCATCCAGCCGTGACAACCCGCTTCAGAATCAGGGAAGTATTGCGCCAGTCGCTGCCATTGGCTCCAGTATCGTTCTTTTCATTCCTGATGCTATGGGCTGATACCTTACTCACCGGATTGTTGTTAAAGAATGCGGATGTGGCGCTATTTACCGTCGCGGCGCGGTTATCATTTGTTAGCCTGTTTTTCTTGGGGGCGCTGGATGCCACCATTTACCCACGCTTACTCGCTATCCACCAGCATAAACCGGAAGCTGTAAGGCGTTTCTTCTGGCAATCGACTGGGTTGGTGGCTGGCATATTGGGGGGTGTAACGCTATTGTTACTGGCGCTGGGTAATACTTTGCTGACAGTGTTCAAGCCCGAATACGTGCAAGCGGGAACAGCTCTTGCCATCCTGCTGGTGGCGCAGTTGGCGCGGGCATTGAGCTTGACGTTTTCGTTCATGTTCATCATCCAGTCACAGGTGCGTTACCTGAATATCATGCTCATGGGAGCGTTGGTGGTGAATGTCATTGCCAATTTGGTGCTAATCCCACGCTATGGGATTGAAGGGGCAGCCAGTTCGACCTTAATTGCCAACCTGCTGATGACGGGGGGCGTAATCGGGCTGTTTTTCAGGAACCACCTGCTGAGCACACCGGGAAAGCTATCATAGAGGTATCATGCTGAGATTACTTGCCATCCTGTTCGTTGTGTCCGTCTTTATTCCGGTCGAGTTTTATACGATGGCAGGGTCAGTGCGGATTGAGCCTTACCGCATTGTGCTGGGGATTGCACTGCTCCATACTTTGCTGAATTTCAAGGCCATGCTGGAACGGGCTGATATTGTTGATGTCTGCCTGATCGGTTTATTGGTGTTGGCATTTGCCAGTATTTGGCATAACCATGATCTGCAACAAGCTGTTGAATCCAGCGGTATTTATGCCATTGAGACGCTCGGGGCATTTTTCTTGGCACGGATGTACATCACCACCCCGGAACGTTTCTACCAAATCAACCAGATGTTCATTGTTACGTTGGCATCCCTGACCCTGTTTGCGGCGTATGAGGCATTCGCCCAGCACCGTTTCCTGCATGAAATTGCCAAACAGATTACCGGGCATGACGCACTGGATTTCCGCCTGTACATGCATTATTACATCCGTAATGGCGTCATGCGGGCGACTAGCCTGTTCGAGCACCCGATCCTCTACGGTTCCTTGCTGGCGTTGTGTTTTCCATTTGCCTTTATGCTGTTGCGGCGCACCCGTAGCATGGTGGCAGGTGTCAATGTCATTGCCTTGATTGTATCCATGCTGCTGACCCTATCTTCCGCACCGTTACTGTCGCTGATTTTCCAATCGGTCATTGCAGTGTTGGTCAAGTTCTGGAATAGCGCCCGGCGTTTATGGATTGCCCTGCTGTTTGCGGGTCTGTCGGTATCCCTCCTGATCAATGCCTTCTCCAACCGAGGATTTTTCGGCATCCTGATTTCGTACCTGACCTTTAACCCCAATACCGGCTATTTCCGCATGTTGCAGTGGGAATACAGCATGGACGACATTGCGGAAAACCCAATTTTCGGCATTGGCTTGATCGGCCCCGGCTTGCACGACTGGACGCGCCCGTACTGGATCGCCAGTTGGTTCGGTAACAGCATCGACAGTTTCTGGCTGCTGTTAACGCTGCAACACGGGCTGTTTGCCGCAGCATTGCTATTGTTCGCCAGCCTGTATGCGTCGTTTAATGCCCTGAACCTGTTACACAAACACGGCGACACGACACGCTGGATGGTGGCAGCATGGGTAATGTCGTTCTTTTCCCTGATCCTGATTGGCTTTACCGTCGACTACTTCGGCAAGCTGCAACCCATGTTCTTTTTTACCCTTGGCGCAATCAGTTGGGCAAAAGATTATCCGATCTGGAACCGCCAAGCGGAAGAATTGGAAACCGAGCAAGCGATTGCCGATACTGACACAGACATAACCCGCAAGGATGGCGATTGACCATGAGATTACGCTTTGTCAACCAACGAGTGTTCATGTGGCTGGTATGGTTCCGCGACAGCTTGCTGTGGCTACGCACTTGGCACTTCCGCACCCTCTACGGGATGAAAATCGCCCCGGATGTACGCATTTCCTTCAAAGCGCGTCTGGACAAGACCAACCCACGTTGCATTGAAATTGGCGAAAAAACCTATGTTGCTTTCGATTCCATCATCCTCGCCCATGACTACGCGACCCGGCGGCACGGGGGTGGCTTTGAGCAAGTTACCCGCATCGGGGCGAACTGCTTTATTGGTTGCGGCGCGATCATCTTACCCGGCATCACTATCGGTGATCAGGTGATCGTCGGGGCTGGCAGCGTCGTGACTAAAGATGTCCCGTCTAATTGCATTGTGGGCGGCAACCCGGCAAAAGTGCTGCGTTCCGGCATCCAGACCATCGCCTACGGGAGACTGGCATGAGCACCCCTGATCTCAGCATCATTCTGGTGTCTTACAACACCGCACCGTACATCCAACGGGCGTTGGAATCTGTCCTGCGCGAAACCAACCTGTGCAAATTTGAAATTATCGTGGTAGACAATGCATCCAGCGATAATTCCGTTGCCATGATCCGTCAGCGCTTTCCGCAAGTGCATTTGATTGCCTCTGACCAAAATCCGGGATTTGCCGGAGGTGTGCGCCGTGGCGTTGCCGAAGCCAGTGGCAAATACCTGCTATTGCTGAACCCGGATACCTTGATCCAGAACTCCGCCATTGACCGCCTACTGCACTTTGCCGAACAACACCCTAGCAATGGCATTTGGAGCGGCGTCACCTTGAATAATGACCAGAGCTTAAACACCCAGCACGCTTGGTCAAAACCAACCTTTACTAGCTTGTTGTTCAGTGCCCTTGGTTTGAGCAAGCTGTTTAGCCATTCCTGCCTGTTCAACCACGCCAATTACGGCGGTTGGCAGCGCGATAGTGTTAAGGAAGTTGACATCGTATCAGGCTGTTTCTTCCTCACCACCCGCGAACTGTGGGACAAACTGGACGGACTTGATGCCAGCTTTTTCATGTATGCCGAAGAAGCCGACTACTGCCTACGGGCAAAAGCACTGGGCTACCAACCCATCGTCACCCCGGATGCCCGCATTGTCCACCACGGCGGCGTCAGCCATAACCAGTTTTCAGGTAAGATGATCAAGCTATTGAAAGGCAAAGTGGAACTGATCAACCGCCACATTAGCCCGTGGAAACGCCCCTCTTACAAATTCATGCTGTATTTGTATGTGCTCAACAAACACTTGCTGCATACCCTGTTGAAACCGGGTTCAGCACAGCGCAGTGAATGGCAAAACGTGTATGCGCAACGTACCGACTGGCTACAAGGATACCGCTGATGGCAACGGTTATTGTCCCCGCCCATAACGAAGCCAGCGTTATCCGCCGCTGTTTGGATAGTTTGAATGGACAAGCAGAGCTGGATACCCTGATCGTGGCCTGCAATGGCTGCACGGATAGCACCGCCGACATCGTGCGCACTCATTATCCGCAAGCCATTTGTTTGGACATTGCCATCCCTTCCAAGGTCAACGCCTTGAATGAGGCAGAAAAGCACATCACAAGCTGGCCTGTGTTCTACATTGATGCCGATACACGCCTCTCCGCCAATGCCATACAGGACATTTCCTCAGCATTGGCAGATGGCAAAACCCTACTTGCCGCACCGGAACCCGTCATCGACACTTCCCACTCTTCATGGGCAGTCAGGCAATTTTACCGGGTTTGGCTACAATTACCGTATATCCGCGACGGCGTGGTTGCCACCTGTAGCTATGTCATCAGCGAAGCAGGCCACCAACGCTTCAGCCGTTTCCCTGACATCATTAATGATGACGGTTTTGTGCGCTGCCAGTTTGACCGTAGTGAGCGACGCAACGTACCCGGCACTTACGTATACATTGCAGCACCGCACAATCTAGCCTCATTGATCAAGATTAAAACGCGGGCACGCTTAGGCAATATGCAACTGGCGGCAACCGGCTTATGTACCCGCAAAGAGCAAAAACCGTATTCGCGCATTCTGCGGGATAAATTGCTCAGCAGGGAGTTCATCCCTGTACTAACCTACCTGTGCATTGCAACCTTGGTGCGTATCCGGGCTGCATGGCAGTACCGTAGCCTGAAAACCTATAGATGGGAAAAAGACCAGACATCCCGTCAAGAACCGACCGGGTAGAAACAGATTTAATTGATCGAGAAAACGCAACCGCTTGTGTGTTTTTTGCGACAAATACAGCCCAAATGGTCTATTATTAAGAGCATGTTTGCAGCCTGAGTGTCATGAATGGCTGAGTATTTTTATTATATTTGTACAGCAAATCGGTAACATAACCCTGTACATCGTAGCCCGATGAGCAAAATGCCGGGTGCAGGCTGTTGCGTTCCTACAACAGCTCGGCATTGCCTCATGCAGGTATAGTGACAATAAAATCCATGATGGCTCAAGGCGCGGCCATCAACAGAGGATAATGGTTGAATGGACAATATCAAGGTAGACAAAAAAATTAGCTCCGAACTAATCTACCGTACTGCGGATACCCTGATTATCCTTGGTATCTTGATACTCGCATCCTTGTACTCCAAGGCATACAACATTGATGGATACCTCGCCGCTGGCTTTGGTGCATCCCTGTTGTTTGGCATGGTAGGCCGTTTCACCGACATCTATACCTCATGGAGTGGACGCCCGTTCTTTCGCGATGAAGTCATCCGCCTCATTGTGACTTGGCTAACCACGTTTTTGTTCCTGATCTTTGTCATTTTTGCGGCAAAAACCTCTGGGCAATTTTCCCGTTTCGTCCTGATCAGTTGGTTGTTTGTTACACCCGTCCTCTTGATCGTTAACCGCTATGCGTTGCGCACCCTACAAGCCAGCCTCAAACGGGTCGGCATCAATAACCGCACAGTCGCTATCGCGGGGATCACCGAGCAAGGCATACGCTTTGCTGAAGCACTGGAAAAACAACCGGACTCAGGCTTCCAGATTGCAGGCTTTTACGACCTTGAAGAAACCGCCCAAACCGTCACCTTGCCCAACCAATATGCCTGTATTGGCGGACAGTCAGCAATGATGGAAGCGGCACGTAACGGCGAGTGGGATCAGATTTACCTTGCCCCATCAAGGGATCAGCAATCCACCTCACTAAACCTGATAAACCAACTATCCGACACCATCACCCCCATCCGCCTGATTCCTGATAACTTTACCAGCTCCTTGCTGCACAGCCGCTTACTGGAAATTGCCAACATGCCGGTACTGTGTATTTATGACTCCCCTTTATCCGTAGAACATGCGTTCATCAAGCGCATTGAGGATGTGATCTGTGGGATGCTGATCCTCTTGTTGGTTTCCCCGCTGATGCTGAGCATCGCTGCCATTATCAAACTCACTTCCCCTGGCCCAGTACTGTTTAGGCAAACCCGACATGGCTTGCGCGGGGAAAAATTTGATGTATTAAAATTCCGCACCATGACGGTATGTGAGAACGGTCACGATATCAAACAAGCTACCCGCAACGACCGCCGCATTACCCGTATCGGCGCATTCCTGCGGAAAACCTCACTGGATGAACTGCCCCAGTTCTTGAATGTACTGCAAGGCAATATGTCCATTGTCGGGCCACGCCCCCATGCGGTTGCCCACAACGAAGAATACCGCCAACTGATTCCCGGCTACATGCTGCGTCACCTGATGAAACCCGGCATTACCGGCTTGGCACAAATCAACGGCTGGCGCGGGGAAACCGACACCTTGTTCAAAATGCAAAAGCGCGTGGAATACGACATGGAATACATCCACCGCTGGAGCCTTGGGCTGGATATAAAAATCATTTTTGTCACAGCCTTCAAAACTCTGTATGACAAAAATGCATACTAAATTGCCGTACTACCAGTGAAGCTCGAACAACTTACTTTTACTCGTTATATCGCTGCCCTGAGCGTAGTATTTTTCCACTATGGGAGTCAGGTATTCCCGGCAAACATAGCGCTGCTGAAACCTGTCCTAACCGCAGGCCCGATTGCTGTCAGCTACTTTTACGTGTTGTCTGGCTTCATTATGGCGATTGCCTATTACCGCCCCGACAAACAAGGCGCATTCCGTTCAGGACGTTATTGGCTGGCGCGGGTAGCACGGATTTATCCGGTATACTTGCTTGCCCTGTTACTGATGATTACCGCCAAACTGGGGGCTGCGGGTAGTGATCCCCTGACGGTATCATTGAGCTTAGGCATGTTACAGGCGTGGATTCCCGGCTATCCGCTAACCCTCAATGCACCGGGTTGGTCACTTTCCGTCGAAGCGTTTTTCTACTTAAGTTTCCCACTCCTGATCCTATTAGCAAAACGCCACCACTTGGTGTTGCTGGCGGGTCTTGCTGCCGTTTTCTGGCTGGCAACCCAAACCCTGCACACCTTGTTGCTGAACTCGCCGGATTATGAGCCCTTTTCCGCGCTGCATGATTTCATCTTTTACAACCCACTCATGCACCTCAACACCTTTCTGATGGGTTTCATCATCGGTGCATGGCTACTGGAAGGGAAACTTCAGTTCCTTGCCCGCCCTGCCCTTAACGCCCAAGGATTGTTCTTAGTGAGCTGCTTGATTGTTTTACTGCTGGCAATACGCCCGACTTTGATTGAATATACGGGGATAGCCTTTGACTACACTAACGGCTTGATTGCCCCGCTGTTTTTGGCTTTCATCACGCTGTTGGGGATGAACACTTCGCGCTTGAGCGTGTGGCTGCAACACAAATGGTTGGTACTGCTGGGGGAAGCCAGCTTTTCCTTGTATATCCTGCAAAAACCACTGCATGGCATCTATGAAAAAGTGGCATCCCATTGGATTGCCCCCGATAGCGCCCTGTATTTTTACCTGTTCGTAGCCTGCCTGACGGGTGCTGCTATTTTGTCCTTTTGGTTCATTGAGACACCATCAAGACGCTTTATCAACGCATTTGGCAGTTCATCCGATAAATCTGGTTAGAAAACCGGGCTAGCGGCAGACTTAGGGCAATAAATCTGAAAATTGGAAGGCACGAAGCAATGATATATTCAGCCGATATTCATCAACAAGTTTGTCAGCCAAATCACACAAGACTTGCTACAATCCGGTGGCGGGCCAGTGACTCCCGAAAACTTTGATGCTGCTGATCCAGTAATTCTACTAAACATTAGACGTATACGACCATGCAACAAGATAAACACAATACGCTTCAGAACCGTAGCAGCCACCTCCAACGCTCCGACGTAAAATCGCAGGATACCTTGGATTTACGTGAATTTTGGAACACGCTGGTACGCCATAAACGCATGATCATGCTGGTCGGTGGTACAACACTCCTGTTGACACTGGCAGTTACGCTTGCCAGCAAGAATGTCTACCGCGCTACCGCCACCCTGCAAATCGAACGCGAACCCACCAAAGCGGTGGAAATAGACTTTCTTGGCGCAGGTGACATCCGCGACACACGGGATTTCTACCAAACACAATTTGAGCTAATCCGTAGCCGTGCGTTAGCAGCAAAAGTCATTGAAGAGCTTAAATTAAAAGAAAAACTCTCCAATGTTTCCCTCTTCGGTCAGTTCAAACAATGGTTAGGTCTGACTGACAATACCAATGAACAGATGGCTCTTGAGACACTGTTACTGGAACACCTGAACCTTGAACCCATCAAAAACTCCCGGCTTGCTGCGGTGAGTTACGACTCATCCAACCCAGAACAGGCGGCAGAAATCGCCAATGCAGTGGTCGACATATTCCAAAAAATGAACATGGATCGTCGGATTACAGCGACCAATGATGTCAAAAATTACCTTAACATCAGCATCACGGAAGCTAGGGTAAAGTTAGACGAATCCGTACAAAAGCTGGAATCGTACTCCAGAGAACACGGCATCATCCCGGTAGACGGCAAAGGTGAAACCATCGCCTCATTAAAGCTCAAAAAGCTGACCGAGGAACTGCTACTGGTACAGAAGCAACGTTCTGAAAACGAAAGCAAATATGAGCTACTCAACGATAAAACCCGCAAACTGGCTGACCGCTTTGGGGTATTGGAAGATAACGCCGCTTACCTGCAAACCATGCGGCAAAACCTTGACCACCTGAAAGCCTTGCAAGACAAAAATCCGAGCGCAGCCCAACGCAAGTTGATCCGCCAAAAAGAAGGTGAAATTCAAGTCGAAGTAGACAACAAATTGTCATCCCTGCGTGGAGAACTGGCGAGCATCAAACGGAGGGAAGCAGCCATTCATGAAAGCACCGCCAGAGCCAAAACGGAAGCGCTTCAAGAGCAAGATAAGATCATTGGTCACAGCACACTACAACGTGAAGTTGACACCAATCAGGAATTGTACCAAGGACTTCTGCAACGTCTGAAAGAAATCAGCATTGCGGGGGGCATGACCTCCAACAATATTTCCGTCATTGACCGGGCACAAGTTCCCGTCAATAAATTCAAACCCAACCTGATGACCAACTTATCATTTGGTGCGTTGTTAGGCTTGTTGCTGGGCATTTCTGGCGCATTCCTGCGCGAATTTATGGACGATAAGGTCAAAAGTATTAATGAATTGGAAAGCACTACCCAACTGTCGGTCTTGGGCATTGTGCCTGAAATCCTGAACAGCACCCCTAGCCAACTTGCCCAATTGACGATCAAGGAACCCAAGTCCAGCATTGCTGAGGCATTCCGGTCTTTGCGGACAGCCATGCGCTTCATCCTAAGGACTGAAAACAACGCGGTTATTTTCGTCACGAGCGCCTGTGCAGGGGAAGGTAAAAGTACTTCGGCGACAAATCTGGCTTGCGCTTACGCCAATGCGGGTAGCCGGGTATTGCTCATAGATGCCGACCTGCGTAACCCGTCCCTACACAAAATGCTGGACATCAATACACCAACGGGGTTAGCCGATTACCTGAAGGGCAACGCCAGCATCAATACGCTAGTACAGTCCACCGAAGTCAGTAACCTCAACCTGATCCCGGCTGGCGTACTGCCGGAAGACCCTTCCGAACTGTTGTCATCCCCACTCATGCGCGAATTGCTCAGCAGCGCACGCGGGGAATACGACCAAATCATTCTGGATGGCCCACCGATTCTGGGTCTAGCCGATGCGCTGGTACTGTCTTCCCTCGCTGACGCGACCTTAATCGCGGTACGTGCTGAAAGCACCCGTTTGGGCGCAGTCAACAATGCCTTGAAGCGTTTACGCCAGTCCCATGCAACCATTTCCGGTATCTTGTTGAACCGCGTTGCCCTGCACCGTGGCAGCAGCTACGGCTATGGTTATGACTACTCAGATTACTACTACAATACGGATAAAAGCAAACCGCATTCAGCAGGCAAAAAAGCGGTAGTAACAACCCTACGTAGCCTCAGATTGCTGTAATCATCCAGCAATGCAGGTAAAATGACGCGATTGAAATTTAAGGAGAATCACCTTGTCAGTCGCGTTAGCTTTTCACGTCCTTGCCGTCGTCATTTGGGTCGGCGGCATGTTTTTCGCCTATATGGCACTCCGCCCCGCCGCTGCTGCGGTACTTGAACCCTCCCAACGCCTGACCTTGTGGTCTAATGTCTTTGCCCGTTTCTTCCCTTGGGTGTGGGCATCAATCATCGCTATCCTTGCTTCCGGCTACTGGATGCTATTTGTCTATTTTGGCGGCATGGCGAATGTTCCTGTGTTTGTCCATATCATGAATGGCCTTGGGCTGGTCATGATGCTGATATTCTTCTACGTTTATTTTTCCCCTTACCAGCATCTTCGTGAATATGTATTAGGTATGCGTTGGCAGGAAGCAGGCAAAGCCCTCGCCCGCATCCGCACCCTTATCGCTGTCAACCTCAGCATTGGCCTGCTGACTGTCACGATTGCCGCAGCAGGTAAATATTTCTTGTGAACGATGTAGTACGTTTAGCCGATGTCGGGGTAGAGCCAATGACTGCCCTATTCGCCCGTTATGGTTTGCAGTTTGAACTGGTTGCGGAGCAAAGTCCCATTCCCGGTAGCTATTGGCATGAAACGGAAGCGGGGATCATCGGCCTGAACGTACTGGCACGAATGGACTCGCCGATCCATTCGATCCTGCACGAAGGTTGCCATACCATCTGCATGGACAAGGAACGCCGCGCTGTCCTCCATACCGATGCGGGCGGGGAATTTGCAGAAGAAGATGCGGTCTGTTATCTGCAAATCCTGTTGGCAGACCAACTTCCGCACATGGGGCGAGAACGGATGATGCAGGACATGGATACGTGGGGGTACACCTTCCGCCTTGATTCTGCGGCGGCGTGGTTCCATCAAGATGCGGAAGATGCCCGAGCATGGCTTATCCAGCATGGGCTGCTGACTACCGACGACCAAATCGTTTACACACTGCGCCAATGACCGTAAGCAACGCAGTATAATGTGCTGAAAAATAACGGAATTTACTTCCCGCTCGCCTCAATTTGCTGCTGTGTTGCCTGCAAAAGCGTTAGCAAATCACCACCCTGCGCTGCCTGAAAATCCTTGGCATCACGGATCGCGCCCTCAAGGAATGCCAGCGCCTTGCCGCGCTCAAGGTAACGGTAATCTTGCTGTTCTTCCTGCACAACCGGGTATGACTGCTTGACGATAGTCAGCGGCACATCCCAATACACCACCACTTTGATGGGGTAACGGGTATCAGGATTGCCGTCGCCTTGCGGTTGCCATTGCCACCATTCATTGCCCAACACTTCGTAGGACAGCGCACTCGGGCCAAATGCAGCATAATCAAAAACGAGCGTGTTTTTCGCTAGCGGACGACCACCGCAGCCCAATAACCCCAGCAAAACAAGCAACAAAGCAATATAACGACGCCACATGGCAACTACCTTTTATACGGGGGATGAAGGGACAAAACTGCGGGTCAAACCAGCCGCACGCAACTGTTTGGCGGTTTCCGGTGGCACGGCAATGACGCCACTGAGCCATGCGAAATCCACCAGCGGGGACTTTTCGTACAAATCATCACCTATACCGTACCAGTGGACTTCGTATACCGAACCTGCTGAAAATACCCACGTATGCACCCCGCCGCGTGAGATGCCGAAACCGAACTTGATCAAATTCAGCAAAGCAATGTCTTTAGCATTCAGTGGCGTAGGGGACGTGACGCCTTCACCTTGGGTCGGGCGGTAATCCACCGCCACAAACGAAACCGGCAACTTGTAATAGTTGTGGTATTTCTTCACCAGATACCATGAAAACGGGTGTTCTTGGTCGCCATCTTCCGGGTTGCGGGTATCCGGGTTGATGTAAATGCACTCCCAATTGTGCTCGGTCGCTAGGTAGGAAATGACATTGACGCCGCTGACGATGTTTTTCCACACTTCACGCGCGGCGCGGTTATCACCTGCGCGGGTAAAACCGTAGGAAATACAATTCAGTGCGTAAGTAATGCAATTGGTGCGTTGGTAGCCTGCGTAACGTTGCGGGTCTTCCTTGTACAACTCGCTGCCGACTTCGTGCTCGTGGTGCTGGTACAAATCCAGCATTTTTTGGTGGGCATACTTGGAGAATAAATCGCTCATGGCATTATCCTTAAAATATCAACTCCATTGATGACGCTTTAAGTCTAGTACACTCCGCCACACTTTCTGCGACCATTTATCCCGATAAATAATACCGCTCTACGCCACGCAAGGCATATTCCACGGATTGCAGCCGCACTGCATCACGATCACCCGTAAAATGGCAGGTTTCAGTATGCACTTCCCCGCCTTGCCTTGCCCAGCCGAAACAAACCGTACCCACCGGCTTGCTTGCCGTGCCACCCGTTGGCCCCGCAATACCGCTGACCGACAAGGCGATTTGCGCACGGGAATGCAATAACGCCCCCGCCGCCATTTCCGCCACCACGGGTTCGCTGACAGCACCATGCTGAGCGAGCGTTGCCGCAGCCACCCCCAGCATATCCTGCTTGGCCTCGTTGCTGTAAGTGACGAAACCGCGCTCAAACCAAACGGAACTGCCCGCCAGATCGGTACAGAGCTTGGCAATCCAACCGCCCGTACAGGATTCAGCCGTCGCCAACATCCAGCCACGCATCCGCAAAGCATCAGCCAATCGCTGCAATATCAAATCCATGCATTCTTTCTCTTGCCCCCCTCGCCCGCTTCGCGGGAGAGGGGCTGGGGGTGAGGGTTCTTAACGCAAAGTAGTCCGGGGTGCTGCTTCCAGCGAAACCAGCGACTGCACTGAGGTTTCCACCCGTTCGCTCAAACGCTGGAACAGGTCTTTTTCCGATGTAAAATTAACCATATCTTCGGCCTTGATCAATTCCCGCGCCACGTAGGCATCGCTACCCAAGCCGTCGATCAAGCCCAGTTTGACGGCATCTTCACCCGTCCAGAACAGCCCGGAGAAAATGTCCGGGTTCTCTTGCAAGCGTTTGCCGCGCCCTTCCTTGACCACATTGATGAATTGTTGGTGGGTAACATTGAGCATGTTTTGTACGTGCTGCACCTGTTCGGGCTTTTCCGGCAGGAATGGGTCAAGCATCCCCTTGTTCGCCCCGGCAGTATACAAGCGCCGTTGGACACCGAGCTTTTCCATCAAATCCACAGCGCCGAAATTATCCATGCGCACACCGATGGAACCGACGATACTGGCCTTGTCCGCGTAAATGTTATCCGCTGCAACCGCGATATAGTAACCACCGGAAGCACACAGGTCGGCAACCACCGCATACACGGGAATGTCTTTGTGCTTGGCTTTCAGACGACGGATTTCATCATTGATCATGCCCGCCTGCACCGGGCTACCACCGGGGCTGTTGATACGCAAGATCACACCCTTAGTGCGCTCGTCCTCAAACGCATCCTGCAAACCGGGGATCACGAGATCAGCGCTTGCCAACGCACCGTCCATGATGATGCCGTTGATCTCGACCACCGCTGTAATTTCTTTGGCGGAAGTCAGCTTGCCATCCTTAGCGTTGCCGCCAACCAGCGCCGAAGCCAAAACAACCAACAGAAAACCGTAAAAGCACAGCTTGAAGAAAATCCCCCAACGCCGCGCTGCACGTTGTTCCTTGATACCCGCCAGCGCCACGTCTTTGAGGGCTTGAATGGCTTGTGTTTCTTCTTGACTCATTGTTTGACCTTTTGTTTCGCTAACCAATTCGGAATCTGTGCCACCGTATCAACATGACCACGCGGCTGATGTTGCAATAGGCGTTCCAACTCATGCACGCCGCAACTGACCGCCAGTGAATCCATGCCGATAGCCTGCGCCATCAGCAAATCATACTCGCTATCACCGATCATAAGCGCATCATGCGGCGCGGCATCGTAATCTGTCAAAATCTCCTCCAACATTTGGGGATGCGGCTTGGAACGGGTTTCGTCCGCACAACGGGTAATGGGGAACAGTGCCGCCAACCCGGTTTCATCCAGCACCTTATCCAACCCCCGGCGCGATTTGCCAGTCGCCACCGCCAGCATGTAACCCTGCGCCGCCAGTGCGTGCAGGGCTTCGCGTGTGCCATTGAAGAGTTCGCTGCCGTGTTTGGTGCGCACCAGAAATTCCTGCCGGTACTCACCCACAATCCGGCGGATCAACGCGGGTGTACCTTGCGGGTACAAATGCCACACCGCCTCATCCAGCCCAAGACCGATGATGTTACGGATTTCGCTATCCGTGCGCGGCTCCGCATTGACGATGGCAATCGCATTGCGCATACAGGTGGTGATGTGCGCCGCCGAATCCATCAGCGTGCCATCCCAGTCGAAAATCAGCAGGGAATAGGGTTTCATTTCAGGTTTGCCACCACCGCTTTGAGTTCATCCGGCAAGGGCGCTTCGACAATGTAGCGCCGCCCGGTCAAGTACAAGACGAAATTGACGTTGGCGGAATGCAGGAACAAGCGTTTCAAGCCCTTTTCGCGGAACTGGCGGTTAAGGGCGAAATCACCGTAGCGGTCATCGCCCAAAATCGGATGCCCCAAGTTTTGCAGTTGCACGCGGATTTGGTGCATACGCCCAGTAAGGATTTGCGCTTCCACCAAGGATGCCCCGTGCAAGTTTTTCACCGGGGAGAAAATGGTTTCGGATTCCTTGCCGCCCTCTTCCACCACCTGAACTTTTTGGCGCGTGCCTTCTTCCTTGCCCAGATTCATGGTGATGTGCTGGCGACCGAGCTTCCAACGACCTGCCACCAGTGCCAGATAGCGTTTGTCGATGTTACCTTCGCGGAACAATTCATGCAGTTCGGTCAAAGCTTGGCGCGATTTCGCCAAAATCACCACGCCGCTGGTGTCGCGGTCGATACGGTGGGCGAGTTCCACATACGGCAAATTGGGGCGTAACTGGCGGAACGCCTCGATCAGGCCGAGTTTATAGCCACTGCCACTGTGTACCGGCAACCCGGCGGGCTTGTTGATGAAGATCAGTTGTTCATCTTCGCGCAGCACTGCCGCCTCCAAAGCCTCCAACAACGACTGGGAAGCCACCGCTGGCTTGTCGGGCGGATTGATCTCTGCCTCCTGCTTGACTGGCGGGATGCGGATGACCTCACCCACCTCCAATTTCTTCTCCGGTTTGACGCGCTTTTTGTCTACGCGCACCTCGCCTTTGCGTAAAATGCGATAAATTGCGCTTTTGGGAACTTGCTTAAAGTGGCGGATGAGGAAGTTGTCAACCCGCTGCCCAGCTTCATGTTCGGTCACTGTGTGATATTGGACTGTCATAAATGAGAAACATACCCGAATTATCTGAAATCTAAATTGAATATGATTAACCGAATTGATATATTCGCTATGGGCAAAATGCAGGTGTGATCCCACCTGACAAACCGGGTTCAATCAAGAACGAGATGATATGACCCGCGCCTTAGTGATTCAATCATAAATTCCAATGGCAAACATCACGCCTACGAATTTGTGACCGGGTGGATACGACGAAAAGAGAAGTCCAACACCCAAAAATGACGCCTGCATTGCTGAAAAGTTAAGCATACAGGTCTGACATTAACAGCAGGTACTTGTTGCTGATGTCTGTTAAAAGAATACGCCAGCGGTTTACAACGCACATGCACCCGCCCTTTATGCGGCACTTTCATGACCCGTGACAACCGAACGATTCTTCGAAGAAGGTGGACAGATTAAGGTTAGCCCGCGTTGCGATCAGCCTAACTTATTGATATTCATAGAATGACAAAATCTGACCTAACCTGAAACAAACAGGTAACAGGTACTGCATGACAAGGCTTATGTAGTACATGAAACGTATTCTGATTAATGCTACGCAACCGGAAGAAATCCGGGTTGCGATGGTTGATGGGCAACGCCTATACGACCTTGATATTGAGCACCCCTTCCGTGCGCAAAAAAAGGCCAATATTTACAAGGGAATTATCACCCGTATTGAGCCTAGCCTCGAAGCTGCGTTCGTTAACTATGGCGCACAACGTCATGGTTTTCTGTCGTTCCGCGAAGTTGCGCCTGAATTTTACCACGCTGACGCAAGAAACAACGGTCGCCCCAACGTCAAAGACATGCTGCGCGAAGGCCAAGAGGTCTTGGTACAGGTCGACAAGGAAGAACGCGGCAACAAAGGTGCAGCACTTACCACTTACCTGAGCCTCGCTGGGCGCTATTTGGTGCTGATGCCCAACAACCCGAAAGCGGGTGGCGTTTCGCGCCGCATTGAGGGCGATGAGCGCCAGCAAATCAAGCAAACCCTGAACGAGCTAGATGTTCCCGACAGCATGGGCGTAATCGTGCGCACAGCCGGTATCGACCGCGAAGCCGACGAATTAAGCTGGGACTTGGATTACCTCAAAACCCTCTGGGCTGCCATCCAACAAGCCTACAACCAGCACAAAGGCCCGGTACTGCTGTACCAAGAAAGCAATGTAATCATCCGCGCCCTGCGTGATTATTTCCGTCGTGACATTGGCGAAATCGTTATTGATGACGAAAAAGTCTATAACCAAGCGCGTGATTTCATGCAAGCGGTCATGCCGCACAACATGCGCAAGCTCAAACATTACACCGATGGCACACCGCTGTTCAGCCGTTATCAGGTTGAAAACCAGATAGAAACAGCTTATCAGCGCACGGTTGGCCTGCCTTCCGGCGGCGCTATCGTGATCGACCATACGGAAGCACTGGTTTCCATCGACATCAACTCCGCCCGCGCTACCAAGGGGCAGGATATTGAAGAAACCGCGCTCAACACCAACCTCGAAGCGGCAGACGAAATCGCCCGCCAGTTGCGTTTGCGTGACTTGGGTGGCCTGATTGTCATCGACTTCATCGACATGCTGCCCAGCAAACACCAGCGCGAAGTGGAAAAGCGTCTGCGTGACGCGATGAAACTCGACCGCGCCCGCGTTCAAGTCGGTCGCATTTCCCGCTTTGGTTTGCTGGAAATGTCCCGCCAACGTTTGCGCCCGTCACTGGGTGAATCCAGCCAGATCGTGTGCCCACGTTGCACCGGGCATGGACACATCCGCAGCACCGATTCCTTGGCACTGTCCATCCTGCGCTTGATGGAAGAGGAAGCCATGAAGGAAATGACTGGCAAGGTCATTACCCAAGTGCCGGTTGCTGTTGCCACTTTCTTGCTCAACGAAAAGCGTCAAGCGCTGGCAGACATCCAAACGCGCCGCAATATTGAGCTGATCGTGATCCCGAACCCGTATCTGGATACCCCGCACTACGAAATCAGCCGTATCCGCAATGACGGGCTGGAAGACACGGAAATTGCCAGCTACAAGCACATTCCAGAGCCACCGTCGTTGGAAGACACCACCCAACAGGAAATCCTGCCGAAACAGGTTCCGGTGGAAGCGGCTGTCACCAACGTCATGCCCAGCAAACCAGCGCCACAAAACGCCCGCGCCACCGAAGTTACGGAAACAGCCAGCGATACCGCGCCTGCTGCTGCTCCGGCTTCCGCGCCTGTCAAAGGCCCTGGCTTGGTACGCCGCATTTTCAACAGCCTGTTTGGCAGCAACCCTAAAGCAGACCAAGCTGCCGAAGCCGCAGAAAAAGCCGAAGCCAGTGCTGAAGCCAAACCTGCCAACCGTCAAGAAGGCCGCCAGCCGCAGGAGCAATCCAACCGGCGCAGCAATAACGGGCGTAACGATGGGCGCAATGACCGCCGCGACCGTAACAACCGTCCTGCGGGTCAAGATGAACGCGGCAACAACAAGGCGCAAGAAGGGGCAGAAAACCCAACACCACGCAACAGCGACGATAACCGCAACCGCCGTAACGAACGCAATGACCGGGGCGAACAGCGCAACAACCGTAACGAACGCGGCGAACGTAACGAGCAACGTGAACCACGTAATGACCGTAATGGCAACGAGCAACGTGAACCGCGCAATGACCGTAACGAACGCACTGAACGTAACGGCAATGAGCAACGCGAACCGCGCAACGACCAAAACGAGCAGCGTAATGAGCGCAATACCCGCGACCGTTCCAACGGACGTGGCGGCAATGAGCAACGCGAACCGCGCAATGACAACCGTGAAAACCGTCAGCCGCGTAACGACCGTCAACGCCAAGACCGTCAAGCGGCTCCTGTTGCCCCCAATATGGACGAGCAAGCGCCAGTCGAAATCAGCTTGACGCCACCACCAGCGCAAGCCAGTGACAATGCGGTAGCAGAGGGCGAACGCCAATCACGCAGCCGCCGTGACCGTTCACGCCGTGACCGCCGTCCACGCCAAGCATTCACCGAAAACAGTGTGGATACCGCCGCAACGGAAATGCCGGAAAATGATGTCGAGGCAGTAGCAACACCTGTCGCGCCAGCAGAACCACGCCGCCAAGAGCCGCGCAACCCGCCGGTGAAGGAAGTGTTTGAAACAACGGCTGATGAAGAAGACGCATTTGAACCGGGCAACGAAGCCAACGCAAGTGACGACGTTGATACAGAAGACACCACCGATGCCGGTATGCAGCAACGCCCGCCGCGTGAATACCGTGAACGCCGTGGTCGTACCCGCCGTCCGCGTGGTGGACAAGACCGTGGCGACCGTCAACGCCAGCCACGTTCAAACGACTTGGAAGCTATGCCATCACAGGAATCAATGGAACCCTTCTTCCTTGACCTGACACCGGAAAAGCCCAAGGCAGAACGCACCAGCAAACCTGTGGAAGTCATTGTCGCGCCAGTAGCCGAAGCCGCACCTGTGGTTGAACCTACCCCGGTTGTGGAAGCGGCTCCAGCCGTGGAAACCGCACCGAGTCAGCCTGCTGAAGTTGTCGTTGAGCCAGTAATCGTCAAGGTTGCCACGGTTGTGGAAGCGGCTCCAGTCGTGGAAACCGCACCTAGCCAGCCTGTCGAAGTTGCCGCCGAACCAGCCGTTGAAGCGACTCCAGCAGCAGAACCTGTCGCGGAAGCGCCGCCAACACCAGCTCCCGCACCAGCGGAACCTGTGGTTGCAGCGGAAGAGGCAGCACCTGCGCCAGCTCCCGTCAAAAAGCGTCCATCATGGATGCACGCTGACATCGACTAAGGTTAGGTAAGACCTACAAATGATTGCGGCGGATATGTGCTAACAAGCCTGCCGCCGCATCTTCTGCCATATCCAACACCCGCTCAAAACCGCTATCGCCCCCGTAATACGGGTCAGGCACTTCATCGACATTCCACCGGCTCGCAAACTGCATGAACAAATGAATGCGTCCGTGCTGTTCCACTGGTGCAACCTGCTGTAAATCTTCTAGGTTGGCGTGATCCATCGCCATAATGTAATCAAAATGTCCAAAATCCCGCACCGCCACTTTCCGGGCGCGTTGCGCTGACAAATCCAACCCTCGGGATTTCGCCGCCGATTGCGAACGCTTATCGGGCGGATTACCGACGTGGTAAGCGTGCGTCCCTGCCGAGTCGATCAGAATGTGTTCGGACAAGCCCTCCGACTGGACTAACTGTTCAAATACGCCCTGCGCAGTCGGTGAACGGCAAATATTGCCCATACAGACAAAGAGAACCTTAACTTTTTCCATAATATCCTATTGCTCTTGATGCTTACTGCTTTACAAAGTGGTGTAAAGCGTATAATCAGGTAAGTCAGAATAAATCACAACAACACAGAAACAGTATGGCGCAATTCCTAACCCCCTTGAACGGTTGCCTACCCAAAATGCAAGCTGGCGAAAAACGTTTCGCACGGCGGCTAGAGCAGATGCTGGAAGACGATTACCAGTGTTGGTACGACCTGCCTGTGGGCAAACGCCAACGCTATTCCGATTTCATCATTGTCCACCCCTTGCGTGGCTTGCTGTTGCTGGAAGTGAAGGACTGGAAGCTGGAAACCATCCGCACCATCGACAAGCAGTCTGTCACCCTGTTGCTCAATACCGGCTTGAAAACCGTTTCCAACCCTTTGGAACAAGCGCGGCAATGTGCCTACCAGTTGGTTAACCAGCTTGAGCGCGACCCGCAATTGATCCAGTACGCCGGAAAATACCAAGGAAAACTGGCATTCCCCTACGGTTACGGCGTCGTACTGACCAGCATTACCCGCAAACAGTTTGACGCCACGGATTTAGGCGAAGTGCTGCCGTGGAACCGGGTGCTGTGCAAAGATGACATGTTGGAAACCAGCGACCCGGAAGATTTCCAGCAATGCCTGTGGAATATGTTCGAGTACCAATTCCCTAAGCCGTTGACCTTGCCGATGCTCGACCGGATACGTTGGCATCTGTTCCCGGAAATCCGCATTGGCGGGGAACAAGGCAGCTTGTTTGGGGACAATGGGCAAGCGCCGGATTCCGACGCCGAAACATTGCTGCCTGACATTATGAAAGTGATGGATATGCAGCAGGAACAGCTTGCTCGCAGTTTGGGGACAGGGCATCGCGTGATTCATGGGGTTGCCGGATCGGGTAAAACGCTGATTTTGGGGTTCCGCTGCTTGTACCTCGCCAGCCTGTTGCACAAGCCGATTTTGGTGCTGTGTTACAACATCACCTTGGCGGCACGCCTGCGGGTGTTGATGCAGGAACAAGGCATTGCCGACCGGGTGAATGTTTACCACTTCCACGATTGGTGCGGGGAATTGCTGCGGCACTACCACGTTGACCGCCCCACTGTGCAAGGTACGGAGTATTTTGAGCAGTTGGTGGCAACGGTTATCCATGCTGTGGAAGCGGGCAAGATTCCACGCGAGCAATACGGCGCGGTGATGATCGACGAAGGCCACGACTTCCAACCCGAATGGCTGAAACTGGTCAGTGGCATGGTTGACCCGGAAACGGATTCCTTGCTGTTGTTGTACGACGATGCGCAATCCATTTACAACCGTGACAAGCAACTGGATTTCAGCTTGTCGAGTGTGGGGATCAATGCGCGGGGGCGCACCACCGTCCTCAAGCTCAATTACCGCAATACCGATGAAATTTTCCGTTTCGCTGACCAGTTTGCCAAACGTTACCTGCAAGTGCAGGAAAGTGATGAGGATCATATCCCACTGCTTGCTGCCCAATCCGTAGGCCGTCATGGGCTGGAACCAGAAGTGCGGGGTTTTGACAGCTATGCGCAGGAGGTCAGGACAATTGCGCACTGGCTGCAACAATGGCATGTGCAACGCGGCATGGCGTGGTCGGAAATCTGCGTGGTGTACCGCCATGCCGCACAGGGCAGGCAACTTTTTGAGGCTTTACGGGAAGCGGCAGTTCCTTGCCAATGGCTCGGCAATTCACAGGCCAAGAAGCAGTTCAACCCCAGCGACGATTGCGTGAAACTGATGACCATACACAGCAGTAAAGGGCTGGAATTTCCGTTAGTGGTGGTTTCTGGGTTAGGCTTCATGCCAAAGGAAGGGCGAGACACGCAGGCAGAAGCGAAATTGCTGTATGTGGCGATGACGCGCTCAACCGAAAAGCTGCTGCTGACTTACCATCAGGAGACCGCGTTTACGCAGGCTATCCGTGGTCATAAACCAGCACCAGTGAATGCAGGCAGCGACGAATTTGCCGAAGTTACAACTACCTAAAGGAGCACTACCGGATGTTAAATTGGAACCGAGTCATCCATTTCGCCGAAAGCGGCAACCCCACCCCCGAACGCAGCGTGCGCAAAACCGATGCCGAATGGCAGGCGCAATTGACCCCGGAGCAATACCGAGTAACCCGCCAGCATGGCACAGAGCGGCCTTTCAGTTCGGCAATGTGCAGCCTGTTTGAGCCGGGGCTGTACGCCTGTGTTTGCTGCGGTACGGTGCTGTTTGATGCCAACCAGAAATTTGAATCGGGCACGGGCTGGCCTTCCTTCACCCAACCGCTGACCGAAAACGCGCTGGCTTATCGCGCCGACAAATCGCACGGGATGTACCGCGTGGAAACCGTGTGCAATACCTGCGAAGCGCACTTGGGGCATGTGTTTCCCGATGGCCCAGCGCCTAGCGGCTTGCGGTATTGCATGAATGCGGTGGCGCTGGAAAAGGTCAAAGCCTAAACGCGGCGAATCCTCTCCCTCAACCAGCCTTTTGCTATACTGCTGAAAACCACCGCAAAGGGCTTGCCATGTCTGCCAAACACATCTTCATTTCGCACGCCAGCGCTGACGATGCCTTCGTCAAGGAGCTGCGCATCAAGTTGGAACTGCTCGGCCTGACGGTCTGGGCGGATTCACGCAATCTGGTAGCTGGCAACAAGTTAGCGCCCGAAATTGAACAGGCGATCCGCGATGCACAACATTTCATCGCTGTCCTCAGCCCACGTACCATCAACTCCGCATGGGTACGCAAGGAAATCCGGCTGGCAGAACAGAGTAAGTTGGATGTGATTCCATTGCTGTTACCGGGTATCGAAACCAGCGCCTTGAGCATGTGGTTTGACGAAGAACCGTTAGGGGTAAAAATTGAACTCGACCCCGGCAAACTCGACGAAGCCCTCCCCCGCATCCTTGCAGCCCTCGGCGAACGCTTGCCCGACGATTTGCCACAAGAACAACAAGTCGAAAACAAACCCCTTGCCGAATTGCTGCTGAAACTCACCCGCCCCTCCCTCTCCCTTGTAGGAGCCAGCCCTGCTGGCGATTCTTCGGCATCGGGGGAATCGCCAGCAGGGCTGGCTCCTACAGGGGGAACGGTACTCAGTGCCGAAGCCGAGTTGGTATTTTACCCTGCCGATCTCAGCAAAGAACGCGAAGTCACCAGCCGCCCATTCCGCTTCACTGCCCCCATCGGGCAGATTGAGCAGGACGAATTGCGCTGGTATCTGGAAGATTACCTCCACTGGCCTGTTGGGTTGTTCCGCGAACGGGCGCAACGCACCGAAGTGCAATTGCCACAATGGGGCGCGAAGCTGCTTGCCGCCGTGCTGGACAAGACCGAATGTCAGGCAGTGAAAGCGGCTTGGCATAATACCCGCACCGAGTCCGAACGCCTGTTTTCGGTACTGGTGGAAACGGCTTTGCTGGAAGATGCCAGCGATGCGGAAAAAGCCAATGCCAACACCGCCGCCAGCCGCTTGCAAAGCCTGCCGTGGGAATTGCTGCACGATGGCAAAGGTTACGTCAGTGATGGCAAGTACCCGGTGCGCATCCGCCGCCGTTTGCCCAATTACGATCAGAAACCGCCCAGCATTACCCAGTTACCGATCCGCATTTTGCTGCTGAGTCCGCGCCCGGAACAGGATGGCGTGGGTTATATCGACCACCGTGCCAGTGCCTTGCCGCTGGTGGAGGGGGTAGCAACCCTTGGCGAGTTGGTGCAAGTGAGCGTGTTGACGCCGCCGACCTTGGGCGCACTGGAAAAGGAATTGCGTCGCGCCAGTGAAGCGGGCAAACCCTATCACGTCGTCCACTTCGATGGTCACGGGGTCTACGACCAGCAGCATGGGCTGGGCGCGTTGTGTTTTGAAGACCCACAGGATAGCCATGAGTTGAAAAATCGGCGGATGCAATTGGTACACGCCGACACACTGGCGGCACTATTGCGCGATTACCGCATTCCGCTGGTGTTTCTCGAAGCCTGCCAAACCGCGCAGACTGATACCGACCCCAGCGCGTCGGTTGCCGCCAAATTGCTGGAAGAAGGCATTGCCTCGGTGGTTGCGATGTCGCACAGCGTGTTGGTGGCAACGGCGCGGCGTTTCGTCACCCAGTTTTACCGCACCTTGGCGGAGGGGCAACGCATTGGCAAGGCAATGCTGGCGGGGCAAACGGAGCTGATGCGCGACACGTTCCGCCTGCCGATTGCGGGCGCGGGCGATTTGCACTTGCAGGACTGGTTTGTGCCGATTCTGTATCAGGAACAACACGACCCCCAGTTGTTCGCACGGTTGCCTTCCGCCACCGCGCAATTGATGACGGCGCAACAACGCCAGACGCGACTGGGCAGGCTACCCGAACCGCCACCACACAGTTTCATCGGACGTAGCCGCGAATTGCTGCAAGTCGAGCGGCTGTTGGAACAGCAACCCTACGCGGTGCTGCGCGGTCAGGGTGGCGCAGGCAAAACCACGCTGGCGGTGGAACTGGCGCGGTGGCTGGTGCAAAGCCGTCGCTTCGAGCGGTGCGCCTTCGTCAGCGTCGAGCAGTACACCCACCCCGACTACGTGCTGGAACAACTGCTCCAGCAACTGGTGAACCCGAACCACAATTTTGCGGCGGAATACGCCAGCGACACCGATAAAGCCTTGCAGGCAATCCGGCGGGTGCTGGAAAACGAGCGCGTGTTGATTGTGGTGGATAATGTGGAGGCGTTGTTGGCGGATGAGGGGAATGTGGGGGCGGTGTTGCAGCTTCTGTCGAAGCTGTTAAACCCCCCATCCCCGACCCTTCCCCCGCAAGGGGGGCAGGGAGCAAGAATGCTGTTTACTACCCGCGAACCACTCCCTGCGCCGTTCCACCACACAGCCCGCGAGATTGTGCTGGGGGCGTTGAGCGTGACGGATGCCAAGGCGTTGGTGATGCAGGTGATGAACAACGAAGGTTTGCACCTGCGCCATGATGATCAGGGCAATACGCCGCAGGAAGTGGATGATCTGGTGGGTTCGGTCGGTTGCCATGCGCGGGCGTTGGTGCTGCTGGCGCGGGAACTGGCACAGCGCGGGGTGAAGGCGACCACCGCGAATGTGCGGGCGATCATGCAGGAACTGGAACAACGCCATCCGAGGCAACGCGAATTGTCGCTGTTCGCCAGCGTGGAACTCTCCCTGCGGCGGCTGTCGCCGGAAGTACGGGAGCAGATTGCCGGGCTGGCAGTGTTTCAGGATGGCGGAAATTATGCGGCATTAGTGCAGGTATTGGATGTAGATACCGACCAAGTAGTAATCATCATCAAAGCACTGATCGAAGTCGGTCTGGCACAACCCATCGGCGACTACGGCTACATCCGCCTTGATCCCGCCTTGCCTGCAACGCTGGATTTGGGGCTGACCGCGCAACAGCGCGAGGGCTATCGGCAACGCTGGCGGGAAGTGATGGGGCAACTGGTGGGTTTTCTCTATCAGCAGCAATTCAAAGATACCAAGCTGGCAGCACAACTCACCCAACTGGAATTGCCCAATCTGATGGCCTACTTACGCATCTTGGTACAAACGGTAGCAAGCGGGCAAGCCGCAGCGGAAACTCTCGCTGACAAGACAGACAACATTGAGACATTGCTTGCACAACTCAACCAACCGCAGGCACTGGCTGAAGTGGTATGCATACGCCAGAAAGCTGCCCAACACCTGAGTGAGTGGAGCCATGCGCGTTACCGAAACGAAAATCAGAACATTGAGAGACTGTTACAGCAAGGGACATTGCAACCAGCATATGAAGCTGCACTAGCTCTGTTGCAGCAATGCCAGCAAGCTGGGAAACAGGCATATACGGGAGCAGATTATGATCTAGCATCAGCCTATTTTACTCTAGGTAGGATATTGAAAACTATCGGTGTTGCGGATCAAGCTAAAACCTATTTACAAGAAGCACAATTGCGTTTTGATATACTCGGCGATGAGGGGAAAGGAATGGCTTATGTAGCTCTCAGTGAACAAGGCGATTGCCTTCGTGATATGGGACAAATGACCGCTGCCGTAGATGCTTATGAGAAGTCGATTCAATGTGGCGAACAACAAAAGAACATACGTCATGTTGCAGCAGTGAAGTTCCAGCTTGCTACAACTTGTATGCTCCAAAAACGCTATAAGGATGCCCTAAAAGGCTATCAAGCAGCATTGGAGCTATTTACACAGTTGGATGAACCCTCTGCCATAGGAGGTATTTGGTATCAGATTGGCATGGTGCATTGGCAGTTAGGGGATTATCCACAGACTGAGCAGGCATATAGGCAGGCGCTTTCCATTCAAGTAACTCACTGCTTAGAATTGGACAAAGCGGCAAGTTTAGGTGCATTGGGCAGCTTGTATGATGACTGGGATCGATTAGAACAAGCCGTAAGCTTTTCCCAGCAGGCAATAGATTTGTACGTGTTGTTGAGGGATCAGTATCATGAAGGTGTTATTCGCGGCAATCTTGCTGGTACTTTGGTCAAGTTAGGAAGTTACGATGAAGCTCGATTGGAATTACAACAAGCTCTTCAGTGTAAGCAGAAGATTGGTAGTACCTCTGATCTTTGGAAAACATGGGGTGTTCTGTACGATTTGGAGCTGGCTAGCGGCAACCCACAAGCAGTGCAGAAAGCACGACAACAGGTGCTAGAAGCATACCTAACTTATCGACGAGGTGGAGGGGAAATCCATTCTGGGGCAGAGCATCTGTGCTTGCTCGTTGGAGAAGTGTTGAAGCAGAAGGGGGATACAACAGAAATTAAACAGGTGATTAATCAATTATTGAGGAAAGACGATTGGGATAAGAAGTTTCTAAGTCAATTACAAGTCATTCTTGCCGGGGAACGAAATTTGGCTTTAGTTGATGATGAGACTTTGCATTATCAGTCAGCGGTTGAGCTTTTGCTATTGTTGGAAGGGTTGCGGGAAGCGGGGTTGGATTCCCCGCTGCCGAAAAAAAAATCGTGGTTTAAGCGATTATTTGGGCGGTAAAACCGCTGAAGAAACCCATCCCCAGTTCTTCCCTTATCAAGTAAGGGAGCAAGAGGTAGCACGCATTCTTGCTCCTCCCCTGACAAGGGGAGGCTGGGAGGGGTTTCTTCTGCGTAGCATCGGTTCCTTGTTTTCTCTGATATACTGACCATCATGAAGCTATACCTTGACAACTGTTGCCTGAACAGACCATTTGATGACCAGTCCGACCCGCGCATCCATCTGGAAGCTGAGGCAGTCAAAACTATCCTATCGTTATGCGAAGAAGGAACATGGGCATTGGTCAGCAGCGACGTGCTGGCTTTTGAAATCAACAACGCGCCTGACATGCAACGTAGCAATATCCTGCAACTGATGAGCAAATTATCGGTCGAATCTATTCCACTGACTGAAGCCATCCGCCAGCAGGCAAACGTCTACGCAGCCGCAGGCTTACAGACATTTGACGCATTGCATCTGGCAAGCGCAGAGGGAAAAGTGGATATTTTCCTGACAACAGACGACAAGTTTCGCAAGAAAGCACAACAGATTCCGGGTTTGCCTCTCAAGGTAGCTAACCCGTTACTCTGGCTAGAAGAGGTATTACCATGAGCATCACCAGAACCTACCAAACCGAACAAGAAATCCAGCGGCAAGCACTCCAAGCCCTGCGCAATAGCCTTGGCGTAGTCGGGCTAATCCGCTTCATGCAGCAATACGATAAAGGCCACGGCAACTACACGCTAGACCGTCAGGCATGGCAGCAATCTTATTCCGTCGATAGCCTGTTTGCTGCTATCAAAGGCTAATGCCAAACGCTGCTCAGGACAAACCCCCGCCCCTCCCCTGATAAGGGGAGGTTGGGAGGGGTTTCTTACTTCCGGCTAACCGCCTCCACCCCCGCGAACGCTGCCATATTCACAATCCCGCGCACGGTGGTACTTTCCGTTAGGATATGCGCGGGGTAATTCGTCCCCACCAGCATCGGCCCGACCGGCAAGCCATCCGCCAGCATTTTGGTCATGTTGTAAGCGATATTCGCCGAGTTCAAATCCGGGCACACCAGCAAATTCGCTTCGCCTTCAAACGCCGCGCCTTTGAACAAGCGGTCACGGGTTTCTTGCGACAGCGCCGCGTCGGCGTGCATTTCGCCTTCCACCAGTAAATCCGGGTGCTTTTCACGCAAAATTGCCAGTGTCTTGCGCAATTTGTCGGAATGCACGTTCATGCGGCTGCCGAAGTTAGAATGTGACAGCAACGCGGCTTTCGGCTCCATACCAAAACCTGCCACCAGTTCCGCTGCCAGCGCGGTGTTGTCAGCAAGCTGTTCGGCGGTTGGGTCTTCGTTGACGTGGGTGTCGGTCATGAAATACGTGCCGTTTTTGAGGATCAGCATGGTGACAGCCGCAACATCGGTGAGGCCGGGGCGAGCGCCAATCAGGTCGCGGATGTAGTGCAAATGCGAAATGAAGTTGCCTTCCACCCCGCAAATCATCGCGTCAGCATCGCCACAACGCACCATCACCGCCGCAATCTGCGTGGTACGCGCCGTCATCACCCGGCGGCTGTAAGTCGGCGTCACACCTTTGCGGCACATGACAGCGTAATGTTCTGCCACATGGCGTTCGTAATCGGGGTTATTGCGCGGGTCAACCACGGTGATGTTTTCACCGATTTTCAGGCGCAAGTCGTAGGCTTCGATATTGCGTTGGATCAGCTCAGGGTTGCCCAACAAAATCGGTTTGCAAATGCCATCGTCCACCAATTGCTGCACCGCATTAATGACGCGCTGCGATTCACCTTCGGCAAACACAATGCGTTGCGGGTTGCGCTTCGCCTTTTCAAACACTGGCTTCATGGTCATGCCGGAGCGGAACACGAAGCTTTCCAGTTGGCGTTCATACGCCTCGAAATCGGTAATCGGACGGGTAGCAACCCCGCTTTCCATCGCTGCTCTGGCGACACGCGGCGGGATGATGGTCATCAAACGCGGGTCAAACGGCTTGGGGATCAGGTATTCGCGCCCGAAGTGGAATTCCGCACCGCCATACGCCGAGACCACCACGTCGGAGGCTTCGCGCATGGCAAGGTCGCCAATTGCTTCGACCACCGCGATTTTCATCGCTTCGTTGATTTCGGTTGCGCCAACATCCAACGCGCCCCGGAACAGGAACGGGAAGCACAGCACGTTGTTCACTTGGTTGGGGTAATCGCTGCGCCCGGTGGCAACAATCGCGTCGGAACGCACTTCGTAAATCAATTCGGGGCGGATTTCTGGCTCAGGGTTGGCGAGTGCGAGGATGAGGGGGTTTTCCGCCATCACCTTCACATGATGCTGTTTCAACACGCGCGGCGCGGACAAACCGAGGAATACGTCCACGCCATCCATCACATCATCCAAGGTACGGGCATCGGTGTCGATCGCATAAGCGGCATTGTACGGGTTCATTTCTTCGACCCGGCCTTTGTAGATGATGCCGAAACGGTCGTTGACGACGATGTTTTCCTTTTTCAGCCCCATTTCCACCAGCAAGTTCATGCAGGCAATCGCTGCCGCACCCGCGCCGGAACACACGAATTTCACGTCTTCGATCTTCTTGCCTGCGACACGCAAACCGTTACGGATCGCGGCTGCCACGCAAATCGCAGTGCCGTGTTGGTCATCGTGGAACACCGGGATTTTCATCATGGCTTTGAGGCGTTTTTCCACCTCAAAACACTCCGGCGCTTTAATGTCTTCCAGATTGATGCCGCCGAAAGTGGGTTCCAGCAGGCTGATCGCGTCCACCAAACGGTCTACGTCTAGGGTGTCCATTTCGATGTCGAAGGCATTCACACCCGCGAATTTCTTGAACAATACCGCCTTGCCTTCCATGACGGGTTTGGAGGCGAGTGCGCCAATTGAACCCAAGCCCAGCACCGCCGTGCCGTTGGAAATGACCGCCACCAAATTGCCCCGGCTGGTGTAATCCGCCGCACACGCGGGGTCAGCCGCAATCGCAAGGCTTGCCGCCGCCACGCCGGGGGAATACGCCAGTGCCAAATCGCGCTGGTTCGCCATGTTTTTGGTGGGGGTGACTTCGAGTTTGCCCGGTTGCGGGAAGCGGTGGTAGTCGAGTGCGGCTTGGTCTAGTTCGTCTTTCATAGCGGTGGTTATCCTAAAGCAGTTATCAAAACGCGACCGACCCCCGACACCAATGGAAAATCGTGCCGACTGGGGCTAACGCGCTATTCTTCGTCTAACTGGGTGAGCGTGCGTACTTTATTCTTGGCTTCGATATTACCTGAGTTTTTTACTCTGCGGTAAATGTTTATGATGGATTTGCACGGGCAATGCGTTTCACCCAGCAGCGGCGGAAATCCGCCACCTTCACAACCGCGTTCTGGCGGAATACCGCCGTCTGTCGGCTACCCTTTCGTTTTTCAGTACTCATAGCCATCACAACAACCAATTGATTCACAATGATATTAATCAAAAATCCTAAAAACCATCAGCACTTGGCACGTTTCTTCCAATACAACTGGGGTGATTAACCCACCCGTTTATTGGAGAGAGAGAAATGAAAAAGACATTATTAACCCTGACGACTGCCGTTATGCTCGGCCTTTCCAGCCTGTACGCCTACGCTGCTGACCCCATTGTGATCAAGTTCAGCCACGTGGTTGCGCCCGATACACCAAAGGGCAAAGCAGCAGAAAAGTTCAAAGCACTGGCGGAAGAAAAGACCAAAGGCGCGGTCAAGGTTGAAGTTTACCCGAACAGTACCCTCTACAAAGACAAGGAAGAAATGGAAGCCCTGCAAATGGGTGCGGTACAAATGCTCGCGCCATCACTGGCGAAATTCGGCCCACTGGGAGTGAAAGAGTTTGAAGCATTCGACCTGCCGTACATTTTCGACGGTTACGATGCACTGCACAAAGTTACCCAAGGCGAAGTCGGCAAAAGCCTGCTGGCGAAATTGGAACCTAAAGGCGTGAAAGGCTTGGCGTACTGGGACAACGGTTTCAAAATCATGAGTGCCAATAAGCCGCTGAAAACCACGGATGATTACAAGGGTCTGAAGATGCGCATCCAATCTTCCAAAGTGCTGGAAGCTGAAATGCGGGCGCTGGGTGCAAACCCACAAGTTATGCCGTTCTCTGAAACCTACCAAGCGCTGCAAACCGGCGTTGTCGACGGTACGGAAAACCCACCTTCCAACCTTTACACCCAGAAAATGCATGAAGTGCAGAAGAATGCCTCCGTCACTAACCACGGTTACTTAGGCTATGCGGTCATCGCCAACAAAGCTTTCTGGGACGGCCTGCCTGCTGAAACCCGCACCGGATTGGAAGAAGCGCTGAAAGAATCCACCGATTTCGCCAACCAAATTGCCAAGGAAGAAAACGACAAGGCACTGGAAGCCGTGAAAGCCTCCGGCAAAACCGAAGTTTATGTCCCGACCGAAGACGAAATCAAAGCCCTGAAAGCTGCCCTGCTGCCAGTACACGACGAAATGGCTGAGCGCATCGGCAAAGACCTGATTGACTCCATCAAGAAGGCAACAGAAGCGAAGTAAGACGAAGAATTCCCCTCACCCCCTAGCCCCCTCTCCCTCAAGGGGCGAGGGGGAACAAGAAAAAACACGTTTTTTAGCCCCTCTCCCCTTGAGGGAGAGGGGTTGGGGTGAGGGGTTCTTAAATACATTTTGGAGGAGAAATGTATGAAATGGCTTGACCGTCTTGAGGAAATTTTCATTACAGCGCTGATTGCCGTCGCCACACTGGTGATTTTCGCTGCTGTTGTCCACCGTTACCTGTCGGGGCTGCATTTAGGAGCCGTACAGGACTTTTTATTGAGCATCCATTTCAGTTGGGCGCAGGAACTGTGCATCATCCTGTTTGTGTGGATGGCGAAATTCGGCGCGGCTTACGGCGTGCGCCAAGGGATTCACGTGGGGGTCGATGTACTGGTAAACCGTTTGGCTCCCGATAATCGCCGCATCATGGTTATGGTAGCACTCGCTGCTGGGGTTTTGTTTACTGGCATTGTCGCCATTTTGGGCGCTCGTATGGTGTGGGAAAACGGGCTGGCGTATGTGGCGCTGAACATGCTGGGTATGGATGTTGGCAACCACTACGAAGGCCCGACCACGCCTGATCTGGAATGGCCGACATGGGCGGTGTATCTGGCAGTGCCGTTGGGTTCGTCGTTGATGTCGTTCCGGTTTATGCAAGTGCTGGCGAATTTCTGGCGCACGGGCGATTTGCCCCACCATGACCACGGTCATGTGGATGGGCTGGATGACGTTGAACCCTTCCCTGTCGTGGAGCAAAAACCATGAGCGCACTAATCATTTTTGGCTTATTGATGCTGCTGATGCTGACCGGGATGCCGATTTCAATCGCACTCGGCCTCACGGTATTGACCTTCCTGTTTACCATGACCTCTGTGCCGATTGAAGCGGTGGCGTTAAAGCTGTTCACCGGGATTGAGAAATTCGAGATCATGGCAATCCCCTTCTTTATTTTGGCGGGTAACTTCCTCACGCATGGCGGGGTGGCGAAACGCATGATCTTCTTTGCCTCGTCGATGGTGGGGCATTGGTATGGCGGCTTGGGTCTAGCGGGCGTCTTGGCTTGCGCTTTGTTCGCGGCAGTGTCTGGTTCTAGCCCAGCAACCGTGGTAGCGATTGGCTCAATCTTGTTGCCTGCGATGGTGAAAGCGGGTTTCCCGAAAAGTTTTGGCGCGGGGGTAATTACTACTTCTGGGGCACTGGGGATTTTGATCCCACCGTCCATCGTCATGGTCATGTATGCGGTGGCAACCAATACGTCGGTCGGAGCGCTATTCATGGCAGGGGTAGTTCCGGGCTTGCTGCTGGCAGGTTTTCTGGGCTTCACCACCTGGTATCGGGCGCGTAAACACAATTACCCGCGTCAGCCCAAAGCCAGTTTTGCAGTACGTTTGAAATCCTTCAAAGATTCGGTGTGGGGCTTGCTGCTGATCGTGGTGGTCATGGGCGGGATTTACACCGGCATATTCACCCCGACGGAAGCGGCGGCAATGAGTGCGGTGTATGCCTTCGTAGTAGCAGTGTTCGTCTACAAGGACATGGGGCTGAAGGATGTGCCGAAAGTGTTGCTGAATTCTGCCAGCATGTCGGCGATGTTGCTGTACATCATCACTAACGCCGTGATGTTCTCGTTCATCATGACCAATGAGCAAATCCCGCAAACCTTGGCGGAATGGATGTTGGCGCAAGGCTTAGGCCCGATTGTATTCCTGCTGGCAGTGAACGTGTTGCTGCTGATGGCGGGTAACTTTATGGAACCTTCCAGCATTACGCTGATTTTCGCACCGATCCTGTTCCCGATGGCGATGAAACTGGGCATTGACCCGATCCATTTCGGCATCCTGATGGTGGTGAATATGGAAGTAGGGATGTGCCATCCGCCCGTGGGCTTGAACTTGTACGTGGCGTCTGGGATTACCAAAATGGGCATCACCGAACTGACCGTAGCGGTGTGGCCTTGGTTGCTGACCATGCTGGTGTTCCTGATGCTAGTGACTTACTGGCCTGCGATGAGCCTGTGGCTACCGGGCGTAATGGGCATGTTGTAGGAAGTAATGAAAATGACTGAAATGAAACCGTTTAAAACCATTTTGTATGCCACCAACTTGGGCACGCACATGCGCCCGGTGTTCCGGCAGGCGATCAATCTGGCGCGTATCCATCAGGCGAAAATCATCATGTTGCACGCGGTTGCGCCAATTGGCTCGACTGGGCAAGCCATCCTGTCGATGTATTTACCCGACAAGGAAGTGCATGACATTGAGCAGGAAAGCATGAATCAGGTGATCGAAACCATGCGCGAACGCTTGAAAAACTACTGTGCCGAAGAGGATGACATCTGCAAGGACAAGGACGAGTTGCTCGACAAGATCGTGGTCAGCGCGGGCAATCCGGCAGATGTGATCAACCATTACGCCGAAACGCACGGGGTGGATTTGATCGTGATCGGTACGCATACCCGCCATGCTGGTGGGCATACCATGCTGGGGTCAACAGCGCGGACGGTGACGCAGCATAGCAAGGTTCCTGTGTTGATTATTCCGAACGGGGAATAGCCGCCCCTCGCGTTTTTTGTGGTATTTGCGCCTGCCGCTCCTCCGTCAGGCGCTTTTTTATAGCCAAACCCGATTACCCGTTTCAGGCGGAGGTGGTTTTACAGGTGCTGGCGGGGTGATTACTGGCGGCGCAGGCTGCCAATTGGGTTGCACGTTTGGTATGCCCCCGAATGCCGGAAAACCCTGAAAAAACTTCTGCACAAACTCGTCATTCAACGGACTGTCCTTGAAAAATGGGTCGTCAAACGGGTCTTGCTTGAAGAACGGATGGTCGAACGGGTCTTTGCCGCCGAACAGCGAATTACCCAACGGGAAACCGTTGCCAAACGCATTGCCAAACAGCGCGTCTGGGCGCATTTCCAGTGCCTGCAACACGGCCTGCTTACGGTCTTCCGGTAAATTCGCTTGCGCCAATTGCTGGCGGATTTCCTCTTGCGTACCCTCAAAGGTGAACTTGTGGGTGTCGTTGGTTTGATCCTGATAATTGATTTCCGCGTGGTAACGCCCGTCCGGCAGGGTATGGACTTGCACAGCCTGCGACTGTAGCTGGATGTTGGGAGCTGCGTGCGGTTGCTGAAGCTGGAAGGGGTCGTCTGCCCACGCGGGGCTGCTTAATAGGGTTGCCAGTGTCAACGCCAGAAGATGTTGTGCTTTCATACGTCACGCCTCATCGGGTAAGACGGCTAAGGTTTATGAATGTTACAGCAGCAATTTTAAGCCAGATGGACAGCGGGTACAGTTACGAAATGTTAAGGTTTTCACATGGCTGGGAGTATTGCTTGATACACTAGACCATAGTCAGACGTGGTGTTGTAAGCGTACATGATGATCAATAAAGGTTAATGCACTTGGGTAAACGATCCCACCACCAGTGGTTATTTTCGCGCCTCCCCCAGCGGCGACCTTTCAGTGCGGCAACGTGGTTCTGGCTACTGCTGCTATTTGCCATCATCACCTTGCTGACGGTTTACCACAGCGTGCAACAAAGCGCGGCTGACGGTTTGAAACGTGAGGCTTACAGCCAACTCGCACGCTTACGCAGCCAATTGGAATCCGCGCTCGACCGCCACGCCTACCTGCCCGAACTGTTGGCAGCAAACCGCGAAGTGCAAGATTTCCTGCAAACCTCCCCTGCCGACCCCACGAAATTGGCGCACCTCAACCAGTATTTGGAACAGGCCAACACCATTGCAGGCACGGCGGACATTTACCTGATGCGAGCCGATGGCCTGACCATCACCGCCAGCAATTGGAACAAACCGTTCACGTTTATTGGCAAAAACTTCGCGTTCCGCCCCTATTTTCAGCAGGCGATACAGGGGAAAACCTCACGTTATTACGCGCTGGGAACCACGTCTGGCGAACGCGGCTATTACTTCGCAGCCCCGGTACACACAACGCAAGGCACGGTATTGGGGGTGGTCGCGGTCAAGGTCGGGGTAGAAACACTGGAAAGCGGATTGGCGCAACGCAATATGGATTTCATCGTCACCGACCCGGACGGGATTGTGTTCATGTCCAACCCTGAACGTTGGCGTTACCATGCCTTGCAAGCCCTGCCCGCCGATAAACTGGCGCAACTGCGCGACAGCCGCCGTTATGCGGATACGGTCATTACCCCGTTGCCGGATTTGTCCATCCAACCCAACTTGCTGGAGCAACAGGTTAACGAAGACGACACGCCCTATCTTGTACTGCACAATGACATGATGGATGCCGCCGGATGGCATCTTTACCTGCTGGTTGACCGGGGAAGTGTGAGCCGCACGGCACTGCTGGCGGTATTGTTTGCCGCGATCTTGCTGACGTTGAGCAGTTTGCTGATCTATTTGTTATGGAAAAACCAGCGTCAGCGCCGCGAATACGAGCAGCACATCCGCGAAGAACTCGAAGCCAAAGTCGAAAAACGCACCCGTGAATTGCGTTACACCCAAGAAGAACTGGTGCAAGCAGCGAAAATGGCAGCATTAGGGCAACTTTCCGCCGGGATCAACCACGAGTTGAACAATCCGCTGACCGCGATCCGCGCTTACGCCGACAATGCCGCGCAGTTCCTCGACATCGGCAAACCCGAGATTGCCCGCAATAACCTCACCGAAATCGTCGCCCTCACCGAACGCATGGCAACGATTACCCGCCAGCTCAAAACCTTTTCGCGCAAAAGTACGGGGCAAATGGAAACCTGCGACCTGCACCGCGCCCTTGATTCCGCCCTTAGCATCGTGCAGCCGAAACTGGCGCAAACCCGCGTGCAACTGGAACAACTGCGGGCTGACCATACCCGTTACGTGCAGGCAGATTTGGTGTGGTTGGAACAGATTCTGGTCAACCTGCTCAGCAATGCGGTCGAAGCGGTGCAGGAACAGGACGAACAGCACATCTGGATTACCCTGCAACAAGCCGATGGGCAAGTGTGCGTCAGCGTGCGTGATAACGGCGCGGGCATCAGTGAGCAAGCCCTGCCGCGTGTGTTTGAAGCATTTTTTACCACCAAAACCGTCGGTAAAGGGTTAGGATTAGGCTTGTCGATTTCCTATCGCCTTGCCAAAGACATGCACGGGCATTTGGCGGTGCGCAATGCGCGGGAAGGCGGCGCAATTTTCACCCTGAGCTTGCAACAAGCCGCCGACGGAGGGCAGCAATGACCGCAACCAACATCATTTTGGTCGATGACGAAAAAGCGGTACGCGATTCCACCGCGCAATCCCTGATGCTGGCAGGTTTTGAGGTGGAAACCTTCAGCAACGCGCCAAGCGCACTGGCGAAAATTACCCCCGAATTTGAGGGCGTGGTGATTTCCGACATCCGAATGCCGGGGATGGATGGCTTGGAATTCCTCCAACGCATTTTGAAAATCGACCGCGATTTACCCGTCATCCTGATCAGTGGGCACGCCGACGTAGCCACGGCAGTGCTAGCCATGCGCAAAGGCAGCTATGATTTGCTGGAAAAACCGTTTTCCAACACCCAATTGGTGGATGTGATCAAACGCGCCAGCGAAAAACGCCGCCTGACGCTGGAAAACCGCGCCCTGAAAGAAGCACTGGAAAACCAAACTCGCCCCGGCCCACGCATCATCGGGCAAACCCCGTCGATCATGAACCTGCGCAAGATGATCACGCGCCTCGCCAACGTCAACGCCGACGTGCTGGTGTGGGGCGAAACGGGCACGGGCAAGGAATTGGTGGCGCGTTCCCTGCACGAACAGAGCAAGCGCCGCGACCACAATTACGTGGCGATCAATTGCGCGGCGATCCCCGAAAGCCTGCTCGACAGCGAGCTGTTTGGGCACGAAGCGGGCGCTTTCACCGGGGCAAAAGTCAAACGCATCGGCAAGTTTGAACACGCCAATGGTGGCACGCTGTTTCTGGATGAGATTGAAGGGATGCCGCTTTCCACCCAAGCACCGTTGCTGCGGGTGTTGCAGGAACGCAAGATCGAACGGTTGGGTTCCAATAAGCTGATTCCGCTCGACATCCGCGTGATTGCTGCGACCAAGGTGGATTTAATGGAAGCGGCAGAACGCGCGGAATTCCGCAAAGATTTGTATTACCGCCTGAATGTGGTGACGCTGGAAGTGCCGCCGTTGCGGGCGCGGCGAGAAGACATCCCGCTACTGTTCCAACATTTTGTGCTGGTGGCAGCGGCGCGGTGCGAAACCGAAGTGCCGCCGCTCAACAGCAAGGCGCTGCACGTGCTGATCGGGCACGACTGGCCGGGCAATATCCGCGAATTGCGCAATATTGCCGAGCGTTATGTGCTGCTGGGTGAGGCGTACAATTTCGACCTTGCCGCACTGATGAAATCCGATGAAAAGCTGGAAGGCATGTCGCTGGCAGAACAGGTTTCCTGCTTTGAAAAAATCCTGATCGAACAGGCACTCAACCGCCACAAAGGTAACACGCGGGAAGTGATGGACGCGCTCGACTTACCGCGCAAAACCCTGACCGACAAGATGAAAAAGTACGGTTTGGAACGCGGGCAATTCCGCGAGTAACCGCCCCTTACCGCTCGCGCTGGCGTTTCGCAGGCCGCACATAGATATGCCCCGGCGGATGCTTAATCACAATCGGTTGTGCACAATGCGGACAATTGGTGTAAGTCTGTAGGCGGATGTCCTGCTTGACCTCTTCAAACACCAAGCGTGCGTCAGAGCGGCTGATACCGATTTTGAGGCGCACCTTTTCCAGATAACGCAGGCCACCGAAATCCAGCCTGCCGTCTTCCATCGCTTTGATCATTTCAATACGGAAACTTTCGCGCCGCCGCTTCAATTCATTGATGATGCCAGACGCCAAAATCGCCGCAGGCAAGGCCGCCACCGCAATCCCGGTAATGATGATCATGCCGCTGAACACCTTGCCTACCGTGGTAATCGGCACGGCATCGCCGTACCCCACCGTAGCCACTGTCACCGTTGACCACCACACGGCACGGGGAATGCTGCCGAATTTTTCCGGCTGGATATGCCCTTCGACCAGATACATGCCAGTCGCGGACAACAAGATCAACATGCTGAGGATGAACAGCGCCGACACCAGCGTTTCCGCCTCCTGTTTAAGCACCACCAGCAGCAAACCGAGGGAATGGGAGTAACGGGTCAGCTTCAGCAGCCGTAACAAACGCAGGCTACGCAGCACGCGCCAATCCGCCACACCCAAAAAGAAACTGAGGTAAAACGGCAGGATTGCCACCAAATCCACCAACGCCATCGGCGACAGCAAATAGCGCCAACGCCCCCCGACCGGGTGCTTAAAATCCACATCGCTGGATTCCACGCAAATCCACGCACGCACGATATACTCGATGGTGAAAACCGCCACCGAAAAAACTTCAAACCACCAAAAGAACGCCGCATACGTCTCGTAGATGCTGTGCTCAGACTCCACCGTGACCGCGATCACATTGAGCGATACCAACACCATCAAGAAGCGGTTGATGAATTTTATCCACCCCGCGCCCTTTTGTTCCTCCAACGCCAAAAACAGCCAACGGCGAGCATTATACATACCCTAACCCTTTGCAAAGGGCGTAGCCCTACGCCCTTCCCTATCACCTGATTATTATTTAAAAACGGCTACGAATTTTCTGGTACAGCCCAGAAATTTCCTCGCCCAGTTCATGCAACTCTTCCATCACCTCAAGGCGTACATCTTCCACCTTGTCGGCAATTTTGTGTTGCAGCTTATCCACATCTTCGCCCAAATCGTGGATTTCCTCTTTGGCCTTCATGTTCAACTTCCACGTCGTAGCGGAAGCCCCACTCTTGAGTTCACGCAATTCATCCTCAAACCCTTCGATCAAGTCACCGGCTTTTTCCGCCAGCACCAGACCGGAATGTTTTAAGCGCCCTTGCAGGTTCTCCCATTTGCCTTCGGCCTTTTCCCACTCGTCGTGGGCATCCATATTGCCCAAATGCATACGTACCCGGAATTCTTCGCGCTCGGCTTTCAGTTTAGCCAGCAGTTGTTCCACTTTCTCGTGCATGATGTCATCCCTCTCTTGTGTAAGTTCATGTTCAATATACTATATCCACCACCTGCGCCGTTATGCCATTGGTCATGTGATTGAACTTTTCCGCAAAACAACGCTCAATTGGGTAACATTATACCGCCATCGAAGGGCTATGCCGGTATGTTACTTTGACCACAAACTAGGGGCTTTTTCATGAAAAAAATTCTATTTTCACTCGCAATTGTTGGGGGACTGAGCGCCTGCGCACCCATGTCGCAAATGCAGCCGCCACCCACCGTCGTTTCCGCCCAAGACTTGAACTGGATCGCCGACAAAGTTTTCAAAAACGAAACCAGCGGTGATCCAGCGAAACTTATCGTGTGGAACGCGCAAGAAGAGTTCGCCTCACTCGGCATCGGGCATTTCATCTGGTATCCCGAAGGGCGGCACGGGCCTTACACCGAAACCTTCCCCGGCTTGCTGGAATACACCAAAACCAGCGGCGTCCCACTCCCCACTTGGCTGCAAAACCGCACGGCACGCGGTGCACCGTGGCCTAATAAAGTGGCATTTGAACGGGCGCAAGGCGACAAGGAAGTGACCGAACTGCGTAATTACCTGCAACAAACCATGAATCTTCAGGCTAATTATATGTCAGCCCGCCTGACCCGTGCCTTACCGGAACTGCTGAACCACGTTGCCCCCGCAGAGCGCGACCGGGTGCTGAAAAATTACCAAGCTGTTGAAAAATCACCTAAAGGGCTGTATCCGCTGCTGGATTACGTCAACTTCAAAGGCGAAGGCATCAGCCCCACCGAACGTTACAACGGTCAAGGCTGGGGTTTGCTGCAAGTGTTGTTGGCAATGAACCCATCACAACCGGGGCCGCAAGCCCTGTCTGAATTTGCCCGCGCTGCGGAAGATGTCTTAACCCGCCGCATTGCCAATGCCCCACCGGAACGCCAAGAAGCCAAATGGATGGCGGGATGGCGGGCGCGGTTGGATACCTATCGCCCACAGAATTTGCTGGCTGGGTATTAAACCTGCGCGTGCAATGCGTGCAGCAACTCGGGGGTAACGTAGGTGTAAGTGCCTGCGTTGCCCTGCAACACCGTAAAAGGCGCATCCGGCTCACCGAATTGGTCGAGCACCAACACTGCCTTGCTGAAATCGTGATCGCGGGTGTAATCATTGACCGTGACAATCGTTTTCAGGTTTGCCGCTGTGGATGAGCGGATGCCATTGTCGGAATCCTCAAACGCCAGACATTCCGCTGGCTCCACGCCCATTTGTTGCATCGCGTATTGGTAAATATCCGGTGCGGGCTTTTTCTTCGGCACAATATCACCCGCCGCAATGCACTCGAACCAACCGATGGACTCCTCACCCAACGTGGCTTTCAGCAAATATGTAACATTTTCCGGCGTGGTCGTCGTGGCAATGCCAAGGCGTAAGCCAGCGGCACGCGCTGCCCGGATCAGGCGTTCCGCACCGTTACGCAGCGGGATTTCACCGTTTTGCAGCATTTCCAGATAGAAATGGGTTTTGCGCTTGTGCATCCGTGCCGCGAAATCAGCTACGCCTTCCGGCGGGGTGAAATCGGGCAAGTATTTTTCCAAAAAATAGCGGATGCGTTCTTTGCCGCCCGTAACGGTCAGCAGGTCGGCGTAGATTTCCACCGTCCAATTCCAATCTAGCCCCGCTTCGGCGAAGGCTTTGTTGAAGGCGGGGCGATGCCCATCGCGTTCGGTGTCGGCGAGCGTGCCGTCTACGTCAAATAAGAGTGTGGTGAGTGCCATGTCGTTACCTTTGGTTTTTAGCGTGGCTGTATTCTAGTCTGCGGGCAAAAGTGGGGAAAATAGCCCTTGTGTGCTATGGTTAACGCTATCATTCGACTCGGAGCGGCGGGCATGTCACTGGCTTATCAACTCGGTACACAAGAACACTTTACCTATGCCGATTACTGCAAATGGTCAGAGGATGAGCGCTGGGAACTGATTGACGGGGTTGCGTATGCGATGGCTGCGCCTAGCACCACCCACCAGCGGGTCATTAGTGAACTTGTCCGTCAAATTGGCAACTTTTTAGTAGGCAAACCTTGCGAAGTGTTCCCCGCCCCGTTTGATGTGCGCCTTGCCGCTACTGATGCCACCGATGACCAAACCAACAACGTGGTACAGCCTGACATTTCCATAATCTGCGATAAAAACAAACTGGATGACAAAGGCTGTAAAGGTGCGCCGGATTGGATCATCGAAGTGCTTTCCCCCTCCACCGCATCCAAAGACCTGATCCACAAGCTGCGGCTGTACGAACGTCACGGGGTACGTGAATATTGGGTCGTACACCCGGTTGACCGCGTGGTAATGATGTGGACGCTGTGCACTGACGGGCGTTACGGCGCGTGCTGATCGAAGAAACCCAAGGCACTCAAGCCTCCGCGCTATTCCCTGATCTGGTGTTGGAGTGGGATGTGCTGTTCCCTCCGCCTGAACCGCCCGTGTACCTGAAAGAACCACCAGCGGGGGTTTATTATTCCCGTTAGGCACTGATCCACCACCCAAATCAAACGATTTTCGGCGTTAAATTCCGCACAACGAAAAAGGCTAGCTAAGGGGATTTTTAAACCATCCCACCTGCGCTATGCTTCCCCTACCCCATCGCCCCGCACAAAAGGATTTGAGTCATGTCCCATTGGTATTCTGCACGAGTAAAAACGGCCTGCGTGGCGATCGTCGCCGGGTTGGCGATATTGGCCTCCCCCATCGCTTCCGCATTTGATGCCCCTCAGATTGCGGCAAAAATCAAAGCTGCCAGACCCAAAGTACGTGACCCGGCGGGCTGGGCAAACGACATACTGGGTGCATTGCAAGCACATAACCTGCCGCAAACCCCGGAAAACGTTTGCGCCTTGGTGGCGATTATCGACCAAGAATCAGCTTTTTCCGCCAACCCCAGCGTGCCCAATCTGGGCAAAGTGTCGGAAAAGGCAGTCATTGCCAAACTCAACCAGCATCCCATTTTAGGCGGGCAAGCCAGCACGTTTCTTGCCCAATACCCCAACCCACGCAACAGTTTCATGCAGCGCATCCGCCATGCCAAAACCGAACGTGACCTTGATTGGGCTTACCGCGACTTAACCGCCGGGATAGCGCAGGAATACAAACTGAGTTTCCTGATGAACAGCGACTTCGCCCGCGATTTCATCGAAAGCCAAAACGAAATCAACACCCTCGGCCCCATGCAAGTCGATGTCAACTTTGCCGTGCAACACGAAGCAGCACGACGTGGCAGAGCCTTGTCCTTGCAGGAAATTTACCAACTGCGCGACGCACTTTATACCCGCAAAGGTGGGCTGTACTACGGCACACTGCTGCTATTGGGGTATGAAACGGGCTATGGCAAAAAGCTGTTCCGCTTTGCCGACTACAACGCAGGGCGCTATACCAGCCGCAACGCCGCCTTCCAAACCGTGGTGGGTGCATTGGCAAAACTGCCTATCGCCACCGATGGTGATTTATTGATGTATGAAAAAGGTAGCGTCAGCTCAGCGGTCAGCAATACCGAACAGGCTGTGCGCATCGTCGCCGACAAATACGGCCTAATCCTGCCCAACCAGCGCATCCGCAGCGATTTGATGCAGGAAAAAACACTGGGTTTCAATAGCACCTCGACCTACAAAACCGTGATGCAAGCCTACCAATTGGTGAAAAAAGCTGCCCCGCCGTATGCAGTCGTGCCGCGCATCACCTTGCACAGTGAAAAAACCTCGCGCATCCTCACTACCGAACGTTTTGCCAATATGGTCAATAAACGCTACCAACGCTGCCTTGCCCAACCCGAAGGCGTTGTTAGCCAAGCCATTCCAGCAACCGTAGGTAAAAGCCTCAGCCCAGCAGTTCCAGCGGCAACTGATCAACGTCCAGCCCCTTCATTTCTACAAGACTGGGTAAATCTTCCAGCGATTTGAGGTTGAAATAGTCGAGGAACTGGCGGGTCGTGCCGAGCATTTCCGGTCTGCCCGGCAGTTCCTTATGCCCTACCACCCGCACCCAATCGCGCTCCAACAAGGTTTTGATGATGTTGGCATTGACCGCCACGCCCCGGATTTCTTCGATTTCTGCACGGGTAATCGGTTGCCGCCACGCAATCAGTGCCAAAGTTTCGAGGAAGACGCGGGAATATTTCGGCGGCTTTTCCTGCGAGTGACGTTGCACCCATTCTTTGAATTCAGCGCGGGTTTGCAGGCGGAAACCACTTGCTGTTTCCACCAATTCAAAGCTTTGCCCTGCACACGCGGTTTGCAATACCTGTAACGCCACGCGGATGGTTTGGCGCGTCACCCGTTCTTCTGGCGGGAAATAGCCTTCCAATTGTTCCAGCGACAAAGGTTTCTCAGCGGTAAGCAAGATTGCTTGCAGAATGGTTTCAAGCGGCATGGGCATCTCCCGCAGGACGGATATATAGCAATGCATAGACATCATCGCTTTGCACCACGTCAATCAAGTGCGCCTTGAGCAATTCCAGCACCGCCATCAGCGACACCACCACCCCACGTCGCCCCTCTTCCACTTTGAACAAATGGGTAAACGGCACAATGGCTTGCTGCTGCAACAGGCTCAGAATGTGGGTCATGCGTTCGCGGATCGACAAGTGTTCGCGCTTGATCTGGTGATGGCTGAACATATCTGCCCGCCGTAGGACATCCTGAAACGCCAGCAGCAATTCGCGTAAGGAAACCTGCGGTTGCGGGCGCGGCGGCTTGGGGAAATCGGCAGCCGTTTGCGCCACGTAATGTTCCCGCTCCAAACGCGGCAAGCTATCCAGCTCGGCAGCAGCCTGCTTGCACTGCTCGTATTCCTGTAATTGGCGCATCAACGCAGCACGCGGGTCATCTTCTTCATCAATCTCAGCATGGCGTGGCAACAACATGCGGGATTTGATTTCCGCCAACATTGCCGCCATCAGCAAGTATTCCGCCGCCAAATCGAGGTTAAAATCTTTCATCAACTCGACATAGGCCATGTATTGCACGGTCACATCGGCAATGGGGATGTCGCAAATGTCGAAATTTTGCCGCCGGATCAGGTACAACAGCAAATCCAGCGGGCCTTCAAAGGCTTCCAAAAAGACCGCTAGCGCGTCGGGCGGGATGTACAAATCCTCCGGCATGGTGACAAGCTGTTCACCACGCACAATCGCCAGCGGCATCTCTTTTTGGATGAACCCCTCACCCCCCAGCCCCCTCTCCCTCAAGGGGCGAGGGGGAGCAAGAGGTTTTCTTAGCCCCTCTCCCCTTGAGGGAGAGGGGTTGGGGTGAGGGGTAATCACAAATGATGGGTAAAACGCATGGCTTCCATCACATCCACCATCGTTGCCTTGGCAACTTGGCGGGCGGTTTCAGCCCCTTCGCGCAAAATTTCACGCACCCTCCCCCGGTCTGCCTCAAATTCGGCAGCACGTTGTTGGATCGGCGCAAGTTCCGCCTGCACTGCCGCAATCACCGGCTGTTTGCATTCGATGCAACCGATACCCGCGCTGCGGCAACCTTCCTGCACCCATTGCTTGGTGGTGTCGTCGGAATACACTTCGTGGAACTGCCATACCGGGCAACGTGCTGGATCGCCGGGGTCAGTACGGCGCACGCGGTTGGTGTCAGTCGGCATGGTGCGGATTTTCTTTTCCACACTCTCCGGCGACTCGCGCAGGGAAAGGGTGTTGTTGTAGGACTTGGACATTTTCTGCCCATCCAGCCCCGGCATTTTCGAGGCTTTGGTCAGCGCGGCTTGCGGTTCAGGCAGGATGGTTTTACCAGAGCCTTCCAAATAACCCAGCAAACGTTCGCGGTCGCCTACACTCAGACTTTGCTGCGACTCCAACAACGCCCGCCCCATAACAATCGCATCGGTACTGCCTTGCTCTTGGTATTGGCGACGCAAGTCACGGTAAGTTTTCGCGTGTTTCTTACCCATCTTATTGGCGGCTTGTTCGGCTTTTTCTTCAAAGCCCGGTTCGCGCCCGTAGAGGTGGTTGAAACGCCGCGCCACTTCGCGGGTAATTTCGATATGCGCCACTTGGTCTGCACCGACGGGTACGTGGTCAGCCTTGTAGATCAGGATGTCCGCCGATTGCAGCAGCGGGTAGCCCAAGAAACCGTAAGTGGCCAAGTCGCGCTCTTTGAGCTTTTCCTGCTGGTCTTTATAAGTCGGAACCCGTTCCAACCAGCCCAACGGAGTAATCATCGACAACAGCAGGTGCAATTCGGCATGTTGCGGCACATGCGATTGGGTGAAAACGGTCGCACAACGCGGGTCTATGCCTGCTGCCAGCCAATCAATCGCCATGTCTTCCACGTGCTGGGAAATGCCATCCGGCGTTTCGTAATGGGTGGTGAGGGCGTGCCAATCGGCAACGAAGAAAAAGCACTCGTGCTGGTGCTGCATTTCAACCCAATTTTTCAGGACACCGTGATAATGCCCCAAGTGTAACAGTCCGGTTGGGCGCATCCCGGAAACGATGCGCTGACGATGCGAAGGCGTAGTACTCACGCAAATACCTTATTCATTCAACTCAAAAGAAAAGATGCCCCAACAAGGCAGCCAATGTACCGACCAGCGGCATGATAATGTTATCCAGCACCCCAAAATACAGCAGCGCCACCACGATGATCATACCATACGGCTCAATCTGGTCGAGCACGCTGGAAATGCTGGGCGGCAACAAGCCGGAAAGCACCCTGCCCCCATCCAGCGGCGGAATCGGCAACAGGTTAAACACCAGCAACACCAAGTTGATCATAATGCCATTCTGGCTCATTGCCATGAAACCACGCGCCACATTCTCATTGGGGATCAGGTTGGCGAACACGATCAGTAAAATAATCCACAAAACCGCCATCAATAAGTTGGCTAATGGCCCAGCAATAGCCACCAACACCATGTCTTTACGGTAGTTTTTCAGGTTACGGAAATTCACTGGAACGGGCTTTGCCCAGCCAAACAGAAAGGGCGCATTCAGCAGCAGTAACACCACAGGCACGGCGATTGTCCCTATCGGGTCAACGTGCTTGATCGGGTTCAGCGACAGCCGCCCCAACATTTTTGCGGTGCTGTCCCCTAATTTGTTCGCCATCCAACCATGCGCAACTTCGTGCAAGGTGATCGCAAACAATACCGGGATAGCCCACGTTGCCAACCCGTACATAAAGGCATTGATGTCAAAATCCATATTCAAATCTTAATGCTCCACCAACCAATTCACACTGCCCTTGCCTTCACGCAGGACAACCGGACGGGCTTCCATCAAATCCACGACCGTAGTGGGTTCGTGTCCACAAAAACCACCATCAATGATCAAGTCCACCTGATGCTCCAAGGACAAACGGATTTGGTAAGGGTCAACCATCGGCAGGTCTTCCCCCGGCAAAATCAAGGTGCTGGACATCAACGGCTCGTTCAGCTCCTGTAAAAGCGTCTGCGTAACAATGTGATCCGGCAGACGGATACCGATAGTCTTGCGTTTGGGGTTTTGCAAACGGCGCGGCACTTCACGGGTAGCCTGAAGGATAAAGGTGTAAGGCCCCGGCGTTAGCGACTTGATCAGCCGATAGTTCATATTATCAACTTGCGCATACAGGGCAATTTCCGACAGGTCGCGGCACACCAAGGTGAAGTTGTGTTTGTTGTCCACCTTGCGGATACGTTGGATACGTTCCATCGCCGCCTTGTCGCCCAAATGGCAACCAATGGCATAACTGGAATCGGTTGGAAACACCACCACACCACCATCACGGATGATTTGTACGGCTTGCTTAACCAATCGGGCTTGGGGGTTTTCAGGATGAATTTGAAAATACTGACTCATGGTTCGATTATCGTTTAGAATTGGCGACTTTAAAATTAACTGATTATACCAATACGCATGAAGTTCCTGTTTGACTTTTTCCCGGTTGCACTGTTCTTTCTGGTGTACAAATTCTTTGGCGACCTGCCTGCCGCGTGGGTAGAAGCCGCCAACCAATTTCCACTGATGGCCTTGAACCAGAGCAACCCCAAGGACGCGATCCTGATGGCAACGTTGGTGATCATACTCGCAACGATCCTACAAAACGTGGCGTATTTTGCCATGCACCGCCGTTTCGAGCGGATGCACCTGATCACGCTGGGAATTTTACTGGTATTCGGCACACTGACGCTCTTCCTGAAAGACCCACTGTTCATCAAATGGAAAGTCAGCATCATCAACTGGGCATTCGCGCTGGCCTTCATTGGCAGCTTGTTTGTGGGCAACCGCAAACCACTGGCGGAACGCATGATGTCCCACGCCATCCAAGCCCCCGCCGCGACATGGAAACAGGTTAACACGCTGTGGGCCATTTTCTTTGCTTTCATTGGTGTGTTAAACCTTGTCATTGCCTACTTTTTTAGTGAAAACGTCTGGGTAAACTTTAAACTATTCGGCGTACTGGGACTAACCTTGGTATTTGTTGTCATACAAGCGCTCTACTTGCAAAAGTATGCCGACGAACCGGCTGAATAGTTACGAAAATTTAAGGACATGGCGAATATGTTATATGTAATCATCGGCGACGACACAGCGGATAGCCTGCCCGCACGGCTAGCGGCACGCCCGGCACACTTGGAACGGCTCCACGCCCTGCGTGATGCAGGCCGTTTGCTGGTAGCAGGCCCCACCCCGGCAATTGATGCCAATGACCCCGGCGAGGCGGGTTTCACCGGCAGCATCATTATTGCCGAATTTGATTCGCTGGAAGCGGCACAAAGCTGGGCAGACGCTGACCCTTACCGGGCAGCAGGTGTTTACCAGCGTGTCACCGTCAAACCTTTCAAGAAAGTGTTACCTTAAAAGAGGAAGAGTAAAACAATGCGATTGATAACCAATAAAATGCTTGTAACTGGGCTGCTTGGGCTGAGCTTGGTAGCGGCTGCCAACCTGTATGCAGAAACTGCACCGGCTGCAACACCACCAGCGGGCGCGGCTGCTCCTGCTGCTGACGCCAAAGGCGCGGATGCCGTAGTCGCCACAGTAAATGGTCAAAACATCACTAAATCTACCTTGGATACCGTCATCGGCATGGTGCGCGGCTCCAGCCCTGATGCCAAAGTCGACACCAAAGCCGTGCTTGATGACCTGATCATCACCGAAATTGCACGCCAAGAAGCCAACAAATCCGGCCTTGCCGACCGCGCCGACATCAAGCAAAAACTCCAAGACATCACCGACAAACTGGTGCTGAACGCTTGGACACAAGACAAAGCGGCTTCCTTCAAAATCACTGACGAAGAGCTGAAAGCCTCTTACGACAAGCAAATCAGTGCTGGCGACAAGTTTGAATACCATGCCCGCCACATCCTGATGAAAACCAAGGAAGAAGCCCAAGGCGTCATCAAGGAATTGGACAACAAAGGTGATTTCGCTGAACTGGCGAAGAAATCTTCCGATGGCCCATCAGCATCTACTGGCGGCGATCTCGGCTGGTTCAAGCTGGCTACAATGGTCAAGCCATTCGCTGAAGCCGTTGCCAAAATGGAACCGGGCACGATTACCAAAGAACCTGTGCAAACTGAGTTCGGCTTCCACGTCATCAAGTTGGAAGAACGCCGCGAAGTCAAACCACCTGAATTCGACGCGGTAAAACCCCAACTGCAACGCCAAATGGAGCAAGAAAAAATGCTCAAGTACATGGAAGAGTTGCGTACTAAAGCGGACGTAAAAGTCCTGCTGCCGGAAGAAAAAGCAGCCGACGCAAAACCTGCTGATGCTAAAGCAGCAGAGCCGAAGGCTGAAGAGAAGAAATAAAAGTCCCTCTTTTTCCGTATAAAGAAACCCCTCCCCATCCCTCCCCTTATCAGGGGAGGGAGCAAGAGGCGGAGTGGATTTCTTTCTCCTCCCCTGATAAGAGGAGGTCGGGAGGGGTTTCCATACACCGCAACAAGGGAGCTGTCATGAAGCCAGACTGGAAGAATTTTCTGATTGATTGTGGAGCTGAGTTTGCTGATGACTCGCTCGTTTCTTTCGGCAATCCTGAACGCGAACGCCGTATCCCCCCGCAAGGTGCAATCCTGTGCGACCTTTCACACTTTGGCCTGATCAGTGTCAGCGGCGACGATGCCACCACTTTTCTACAAGGCCAACTGACCAACGACATCCGCCAAGTGACCGATTCCGTATCGCAACTGAGTGCTTGGTGCACTGCCCAAGGCCGTGTGTTGGCAACCTTTTTCATCACCAAACGTCACGGTGCTTACTACCTAAGCGTATCAAGTGATTTGCTCGAACCTGTACTCAAACGCCTGCGCATGTACGTGCTGCGTTCCAAAGTGGTACTGGAAGATGCCAGCGCCAGCTTGGTGCATTTCGGTTACGCCGCACCCGACGGTGACAAGCGTTTGCAGGAAATCCTCGGGGCAGCGCCCGCCAAAGCCTACGACACCGTGCAAGTCAATGGCCTGACCATTATGCACCAACCCGCACCGATCCCGCGTTTCAAAATTCTGGGTGAACTGGATGAAGCGCGGAAGCTGTGGGAGTTACTCAACGTCAACTCGGCCTGCGTAGGGCGCAGTGGCTGGGAATATTTCAACATCCTCTCCGGCGTACCGATGGTTTCTAAAGCCAGCAGCGAAGCGTGGGTTCCGCAGATGTTGAACATGCACGTGATCAACGGCGTGAGTTTCACCAAAGGCTGTTTCCCCGGTCAAGAGATCGTTGCCCGCCTCAAATACTTAGGCAAGTCCAAACGCCAGATGTACCGCATCGGCATTCCCCATTGCGTGAAAACACCGGCAGTAGGAAGCCATATTGCCAGTGGCACTGACCCGGATGCTGGAACCATCCTCAACGCCACCCTCAACCCGGATGGTTATGTGGAAGCACTGGCGGTGATGAAGATTGCGGAAGCGGCAAATCCGCTGCATCTGGGGGAATATACGGTGAAAGTACTGGAATTGCCTTACGAATTGGAAACCGAGTAACTCAACTCTCTTCCAACAAAAGGGCGCAGATTGCGCCCTTTTTTATGGTCATTACTTACGGGCGTCTAGCTCCGCAGCAGAAAAGCCCGGCATACGTGCTGCCATAATGGCATTAGTGAACGTCGCACTCGGACGCATAACCGCTTTGGTCATGGCAGAATCGGCGAAGAAATAACCGCCAATATCCACAGGCTGGCCTTGGACGCTTTTCATCTCCGCAATGATGCTGTCTTCGTTTTCCGCCAGAACTTTCGCCAGCTTGCCAAAATGTTCAGCCATCTCCGGTTCTTCGGTTTGCTTGGCGAGCGCTTGTGCCCAATACATCGCCAGATAGAAGTGATTGCCGCGCGTATCCAGCTCGCCAGTTCGCGGCTTCGGTGACTTATCATTCAACAACACATTCCCGATGGCCTCATCCAGCGTGACCGAAAGCACTTTGGCTTTGTTGCTGCCGTATTGTCTAGCCACCTGTTCAAAGGAAACCGTCAGCGCCAGAAACTCCCCTAAGGAATCCCAGCTTAGATGGTTCTCTTCCAGCAATTGCTTCACCAATACCGGCGCAGTACCACCCGCACCCGTTTCATACAAGCCACCGCCGTTCATCAGCGGCACAATAGACAGCATTTTGGCGCTAGTACCCACTTCCATAATCGGGAACAAGTCAGTCAGGTAGTCGCGTAAAATATTACCAGTAACGGAAATCGTGCTCTTGCCACGGATAATACGTTCCAGACTGAAACGCATCCCGCGCAGGGGTGACATAATGCAAATATCAACATCCGTCAGGTCGTAATCCTTCAGGTAAGTTTTAACCTTTTTGATCAGCTCATTCTCATGCGGACGGTACTCATCCAGCCAGAATACCGTCGGCAATTTGGATTCACGCGCCCGTCTGACCGCCAACCCCACCCAGTCACGCACTGGCAGGTCTTTGGTTTGGCACATGCGCCAGATGTCGCCAGCTTCCACGTTTTGCTCAATCAGGACATTGCCCTGATCATCCACAATACGCGCCACGCCATCTTCGGGAATTTCAAAGGTCTTGTCATGCGAACCGTATTCTTCGGCTTTTTGCGCCATCAGACCGACGTTCGGCACCGAACCCAGTGTCCTAGGGTCGAAAGAACCGTGGGTTTTACAGAAGTTAATGATCTCCTGATAAATACGCGCAAACGTACTTTCCGGCATCACCGCCTTGGTATCTTTCAACTTACCCGCCGGACCATACATTTTGCCGCCATTGCGGATCATGGCTGGCATCGAGGCATCCACGATGACATGGTTCGGGGAATGCAGATTGGAAATGCCTTTGGCTGAATCCACCATCGCCAGTTCTGGGCGGTGTTCGTAGCAGGCATGAATGTCCCGCTCGATTTCTTCACGCAACGAGGTTGGCAGTGTGGCAATCTTTTCATACACACTGCTCATACCGTTGTTCGGGTTGACACCCAGTTCCTTGAACAACTGACCGTGTTTTTCAAACAGCTCTTTGTAGAAAATCTTGACGCAGTGACCGAAAACAATCGGGTGCGAGACCTTCATCATGGTGGCTTTCACATGCAGCGAGAACATGACGCCCGTTTCCTTCGCGTCTTCAATCTGCTTTTCATAGAACTCGCACAGGGCTTTTTTGCTCATAAACATGCTGTCTATGATTTCGCCTTCCAGCAGGGAAACTTTCGGCTTGAGCACGATGGTTTTACCGCTCTTTGTCAGCAAATCCATGCTGACATCGCAGGCACGATCCATCGTCATGCATTTTTCACTGCTATAAAAGTCACCGCCATGCATGTGTGAAACGTGCGTCCGTGACGCTTGGCTCCACTCCTTCATTTCATGCGGGTAAGTTTGTGCGTAACGCTTGACGGCAGCCGGTACACGGCGATCCGAGTTGCCTTCACGCAGCACCGGGTTGACTGCACTGCCCAGCACTTTGGAGTAACGGCGCAGAATGGTTTTTTCTTCTTCTGTTTGCGGGTCTTCGGGGTAATCCGGCAGGTTGTAGCCTGCGGCTTGCAGTTCTTTGACAGTCGCGACCAGTTGCGGCACAGAGGCACTGATATTGGGCAGCTTGATAATATTGCTATCCGGCTCTTGCGTCAGTTGCGCCATGATCGCCAGCTCATCCGATACCTGTTGCTCGGCTGTCAGGTAATCAGCGAATTCTGCAAGGGCACGTGCGGGCAGGGACAGATCACTTTTGGCGATTTCAATGCCAGCGCCTGATGCAAAAGTGCGAATAATCGGTAGCAAGGAACAAGTCGCCAGCAGCGGCGCCTCATCAGTCAGTGTGTAAATTACCTTTGGTGTTTCATTATTCATGTACAACTATTCCTGGAAGCGAGATTGTCAGACGATCTTATATAAAAACCGCAATAATCGCTACTAACTCCGAATGAAAAAACACGAATTGTCGACATTATATTGTTTTAATGCTTTTGTTGCAGCGCACATACGCTATCCTGTAACATTCGCCTTATCCCTATCAATATAGTCAGGTATTAACATCCATGCCAGAGCCAGCATTGCATAACGATCACCTTGTACGCGACATTGCCACCACCATCCTGCAAGGCTTCAACCGCCACTTTGAAATTTTCCAACGCATTACCGCCGGGGCGCGGCAGCGTTTTGAAGATGCAGATTGGCGGGCAGTGCAATTGGCTTCGCGTGAACGTATCGTGCTGTATGACCGGCGTATTGAGGAAACCATCGTTCTGGTGCGTGACCTGTACGAAATCCGCAGCATCGACCCCGACTTGTGGCGTGAAATCAAGCATTGTTACGTGCGCCTGCTGCTCAACCACCAGCAGCCGGAATTGGCGGAAACCTTTTACACCTCGGTGTTTTGCCGCCAGTTCCCACGCCAGTACTACACCAACGAATACATTTTCCTGCGCAGCTCCATTTCCACCGAATACATCGACTCGGAAGAAACCAGTTACGTTGCCTACTACCCACACGCCACTGGCTTGCGGACAAGCATCCGCAGCATCATCAACAATGCCGGGTTCACCCTGCCGTTTGAAAATCTGGAACGCGACCTGCGCAATATTTTCCGCGCTATCGTGAAACAGTTCCGGGGCAAGTCGGCGCGTAAGGCACATTTGAATTTCCAGCTTTCGGTGATCCGCCACCCGTTTTTCCGCAACAAGGCAGCGTACCTCGTCGGTTTAATGACCAATGGACGCAAGGAAGTGCCGTTTGCGCTGCCGATCCTCAATAACGAGCGCGGCGGGCTGTACATTGATGCGCTGTTGCTGGGGGAAAAACTGCTGTCGGTGGTGTTCAGCTATTCGCAGGCGTATTTCATGATGGAACACCAAGTCCCGTCGGCGGTGACTTCGTTCCTGCAAAAGCTGCTGCCGCGCCGCGACACCTCGGAGTTGTATTCCGCGATTGGCTTGCACAAGCAGGGCAAGTCGGCGTTTTACCGCGATTTCTTGCACCACCTGAAACATTCCAGCGATGAATTTGTTATCGCGCCGGGGATACGCGGGATGGTCATGATGGTGTTCACCCTGCCCTCCTACCCCTACGTGTTCAAGATCATCAAGGATCGGTTTGCACCGCAGAAAGAGTTCAGCCGCCAGCAGGTCGAGGAAAAATACCAGTTGGTCAAACGCCATGACCGCGTGGGGCGCATGGCGGATATGCTGGAATATTCTAATGTTGCGCTGCCGCGTGAACGTTTCGTGCCGGAATTGTTGCAGGAATTGCAGGACACTTGCGCCAGCAGCATCACTATTGACGGCGATAGCGTTATTTTCCGCCATATCTATCTGGAACGGCGCATGATCCCGCTGAACATTTTCATCGAAACCGCCGACGACGCCTTGCTGGAAAAAGTGATCGTGGATTACGGCACGGCGATCAAACAACTGGCGGGCGCGAACATCTTCCCCGGCGATTTCCTCTACAAAAACTTCGGCGTAACGCAATTGGGGCGGGTGGTGTTCTACGACTACGACGAAATCACTTACATGACCGAATGCAACTTCCGCAACATTCCGCCGCCACGCTGCGAAGAAGATGAATTCAGCGCCGAGCCGTGGTATTCGATAGAACCCAACGACGTGTTCCCGGAAGAATTCGGCACATTCCTGTTAACCAACCCGAAAATCCGCAAGACCTTCCTCCAGCACCACAAGGATTTGCTGACGGCTGATTACTGGCGCGGAAAACAGGCAAATATCCGCCACGGGAAATACGAAGACGTATTCCCCTACCCAGAGGAACTGCGCTTCCCTATTTCTCCCACGCGCTGAAGGCTTCGGGGTTTGATACAGTCAAAACCGCGCCATCGGCACTGATGCTGCTCCCGCCTTTGAGGTTCAGCGTCGTGCCGCCGCATTCACCCTGAAAACTCAGCGTGCCATTGGGGCCACCGGAGAATGTCCCTCCGCAGGACTTTTCTTCGCTGACGCCATTGAGGGATGCGACTGCTTTGGATTTCATGCTGGCTTCGCCATAACCGGGCACTTGGCTACCGACATTCCAGAAAGATACGGTAATGGTGGTTGTCACAATGTTTTTGAAACCACCGTAGCTGTAGTCGCCATCAAATGAGCCTGATGCCGTGACCTTGACGGGCGTTATATCGGAAGCGGCTGCATTGGGCGCAGGAGGTTCATCGGGTTTTACCTCTTCGGAATCTTTGGTGTCAGGTTGCGCTTTTTCACCTTTATTGTCTTCCTCCCCGGTCAAACCTTTCCTTACCGCTTCCCAAGCCTCCGCATCGTTATTTTTTAATGCTTCGTGGCGCTCTTCCGGGGTCATGTCAGCATAGCTCTTTTTTGCTGGTGGTTTTGGTGCTGATTCCTCTTCCTCAGCCTCTTTGGTTTCTTTTATCTTGTCTTCCAAACGCTTTCTGGCATCTTTCGCTTCTTGGGCTTCTTTTTCTTTGCGTGCTGCACTTTCCTTTTCGGCCTTTTCTTTTGCAGCCGCTTCTTCGGCTTTTTTCGCTTCATCAGCCTTGGCTTTTTCAGCCGCCTCCTGCGCTTTTTTGTCTTCTTCGGCTTTTGCCGCCACTTCTTTTTTCCAACCGTTTATGTGGCTGCTGACTTCCCGCTGAAATTTATCGAGGTCGGGAATATGCGAATAATCTGTTTCGTCGAATAAGGTAATAAAAGGGCTGGTAATGACATCGCCGACTTTAGTGGCATCCGCCAAGTTTTTATAAAGGTCGGACTCCAGAATAAAGCCCGTAATGATACGGTCATGGTATCTGACGGCTGCTTCAGGGTCGGCAGGCACTCTGTCCCACTTGGTGGGGTCTTCGGGCAATTTCATCGAATCTTGGACTGCCACTCTATCTGCCATTGCTTTGAGCTTGAACTCGTATTGCTTACCGTAAATCTTGCCGTACTTTTCCGCAATCAGGTAGCCAAAATCATGGCGTTGCGCCACTTCATCCAAGGAATCCATCGGGGCTTCAAGACCTGCTTTATTCGCATCCGTGCCGCCGCCCCAATAACCGGGGCCGTACCATTTGCCATAGCGGGCGATAGGCTCATTCTTGATCACCCCCTCACACAACGATGCCCAGCCGCGATCTGCGCGATCCGCCGTCACGCCCATCATTTTTAATGCCTGTTGACACCGATCCCGCGTGGAAATTTCCGCCAAGGCGTCATTAGCTGCAAACAGGGAATACGCTGCCAATACGGCAAGCATCACTTGGTTCGTTTTACGTTTCATCTTGTTATGCCTATGTATCAAAGTCCAAGTCACCGCGCCGCAAGCTCACTGCGGAACCTGCGTTGGGTGGGTCAACCACCTTACCCAAGATTGTAGCGTATCAGAGCCGACCCACTGCTGGGTTGCCATACGTCAAGGGTTGACGAGTCAAGTGCATGGCTGAGCAATTTTTTCAATTCACTCCCGACCAATAAAGCCGGGAGAATGTTGCGCTGAGCTGCAAACCGGCTGTCAAGCCGTGGTTTCAATCCACTCCCGACCAATAAAGCCGGGAGAATTTATCGTGCAAATGACCGTGGAACAACACACCGTTTGTTTCAATCCACTCCCGACCAATAAAGCCGGGAGAATGCCACGGAAACCGGAAGCAAGCTGCAAAGTGCCGGGTTTCAATCCACTCCCGACTAATAAAGCCGGGAGAATCGCGTGCTATCCGTAAATCACGCATTTTCAGCGGGTTTCAATCCACTCCCGACTAATAAAGCCGGGAGAATCAAATAAAGACAGCATCGCCCCCTCTTCACTCCCGTTTCAATCCACTCCCGACTAATAAAGCCGGGAGAATGAAGGGCAGCATCACCTACATGCAAGCCGCCCAAGGTTTCAATCCACTCCCGACTAATAAAGCCGGGAGAATCGGTTGCGGGTAGCGGCGTTGTCCACGCGCTCCACGTTTCAATCCACTCCCGACTAATAAAGCCGGGAGAATATCCAACTACCCTTGTTGACGAGCGTTCCCATCACCGGTTTCAATCCACTCCCGACTAATAAAGCCGGGAGAATCGCGCCGTCACCAACCCCTACGCTGACCAACTGGCGTTTCAATCCACTCCCGACTAATAAAGCCGGGAGAATAATGTCCTCGCTGATCCCGCCGCTACTGATGCCGGTTTCAATCCACTCCCGACTAATAAAGCCGGGAGAATGAGTAACAATATTCGCTGGAGGTGTGCTGTACGGGTTTCAATCCACTCCCGACTAATAAAGCCGGGAGAATTTGTCGCTGCCATTGATAATGTCCCGCGAGGCGATGTTTCAATCCACTCCCGACTAATAAAGCCGGGAGAATCTGGGGATTCTGGGACTGGGAGGCGAATCTCGGTGTTTCAATCCACTCCCGACTAATAAAGCCGGGAGAATGCCTTGAGGTTACGCGGTCTGTGTGGTATCAGCGGGGGTTTCAATCCACTCCCGACTAATAAAGCCGGGAGAATTATTTATTACAAGCTTTTCATTATCAAGAGAAAATGTTTCAATCCACTCCCGACTAATAAAGCCGGGAGAATAGTTGGACAAACTTACGTTGACTTTGCAGCAGGCTGTTTCAATCCACTCCCGACTAATAAAGCCGGGAGAATAGTACAAACGCGGCATACGAGACGCGCTGCTCAATGTTTCAATCCACTCCCGACTAATAAAGCCGGGAGAATTGACGATACCCGGCTCTTTGATGCGTAGACGCAGGTTTCAATCCACTCCCGACTAATAAAGCCGGGAGAATTGACGATACCCGGCTCTTTGATGCGTAGACGCAGGTTTCAATCCACTCCCGACTAATAAAGCCGGGAGAATATTTCTGCGGCCTGCGCATTGCGGGTCATACTGGCGTTTCAATCCACTCCCGACTAATAAAGCCGGGAGAATACTTATATCTCATAAGCGTATGTTTTTCTATGTCGGTTTCAATCCACTCCCGACTAATAAAGCCGGGAGAATGCTGTTTTCATGATTTCGATGTCGGCTTTTCCGCTGTTTCAATCCACTCCCGACTAATAAAGCCGGGAGAATGATAGTGGTCATTTGCAAGCTGCGCCGTTTGATGTTTCAATCCACTCCCGACTAATAAAGCCGGGAGAATCAAGTGTCATGCGCCGATTTGACAGTGAGCGGGCTGTTTCAATCCACTCCCGACTAATAAAGCCGGGAGAATTTCGATGGTGGCTTTTATCTGCCCAAGTGTGATTTGTTTCAATCCACTCCCGACTAATAAAGCCGGGAGAATGTTTTGTCACATCACAAACTAGCCACATCGAGCGCGTTTCAATCCACTCCCGACTAATAAAGCCGGGAGAATGAGTTCTTGTGTTTGGATGCGGTACACGAGACGGGTTTCAATCCACTCCCGACTAATAAAGCCGGGAGAATGCCATACAGCCTGATTCGCAGAAAATCGGCAAGATGTTTCAATCCACTCCCGACTAATAAAGCCGGGAGAATCTCAAGCAGTACGATTGGCTGCTTGAGCAGGTTATTGTTTCAATCCACTCCCGACTAATAAAGCCGGGAGAATCAAATTCAAGACCGCATTCAAACGACCAGTTTTTGTTTCAATCCACTCCCGACTAATAAAGCCGGGAGAATGCATGGTGGCCTACCGCCGCAACCCGCAAGTGTTGTTTCAATCCACTCCCGACTAATAAAGCCGGGAGAATCTATATAAAGCATAATTATATAATTATATTATACAGTTTCAATCCACTCCCGACTAATAAAGCCGGGAGAATGTGGATAGATGCACATTGCCTTGCAGGTACTTTTTGTTTCAATCCACTCCCGACTAATAAAGCCGGGAGAATCCCATATCACCGCAATACCCCGGAGTGGCACGAGTGGTTTCAATCCACTCCCGACTAATAAAGCCGGGAGAATCCTGTCACGAAAATCATCATAGCTATAATTGGCAGCAGTTTCAATCCACTCCCGACTAATAAAGCCGGGAGAATTCTGAGGTTATTTATGGCTGTTTTTGTGGATGATATGTTTCAATCCACTCCCGACTAATAAAGCCGGGAGAATCCTACTCAGCGAGGCAGGACACGGGACAACAAACGTTTCAATCCACTCCCGACTAATAAAGCCGGGAGAATTGCCCAGATGTAAGGGCGTAAAATACAAGAGATTTTTGGCGAGTTTGCGCGAACCGATAAGGCGGGAATGTGAAGGATGGTTCGCGGCGAGGGTTCATTGTTTCGTTCCAAGTAGAATCAACAGGTTGCGATTCCGCGAACACCTCGGCAAATTCGCCATTGCTTAGGGTTCGCGTCTCGAAGGTTTACCTTGATAATTATAGCATATTCACATCTAAATCATAATGTTACATCAAGATTTAGTTTAAGCTGTAGTCAATTGGAAGCACTGTTCCTGTCCATTTCTTCATCCTGAGAATCCCAGTTCAGACAACCTCACAGGATCAATGGTGCGTCAAAGTCAGTGGCACGAAACTTACCGAACTCCTTCACGTTTTTGGTCAGCGGCTCAGTCAGTCGGTAAATACGCAGGTTATCTTCCGCCATGTCGATTTCTTTCAACAAAGCATCTTGCAGGATTTCTAGCGTCATCGTATCCACCTTGCACTCAAACACCGACTTCTGCACCCGCTGCCCGTAGTTCTGGCACACCTTCGCCACGCGCCGCAAACGCTTACGCCCCGCTGCCTCCAAGGTCGAAACGTCATAACTCACCAATATCAACATGGAGATTTTCTCATTTGTTAAGGAACGGGACGTATGCCTCTACATCCCCACGCAGATACCGCGCCAACATCCGCGCTTGCAGCAACGGCAACAAACCGATTTCCACCTGCGCCTCCAACACCGGATGCTGCAATGTCTCCTTCTTGCGTTCCTGATACGCCATGATCACGGTTTTGCGCCCGGTGTCATTCAGCATCACCGCACCACCGGGGCGAAAATCAAAATCCTTTTGGCGCAATTGCCCGCGATTGATCAACGTCAACGCCAAGCGATCACCCAGCACGGCGCGGAATTCTTCCACCAAATCCAACGCCAACGCAGGGCGACCGGGGCGCACCACATGGAAAAACCCCAACTGCGGATCAAGCCCCACCGTCTCCAACGCGCTGCGGCAATCATTCAGCAACAACGCATACAAAAACGAAATCAACGCATTTACCGTATCTTTTGGCGGACGGCGGCTACGCCCCTTGTACTCAAACTCCTCGCGCATCTGCGGCTTAATCATGGTATTGAATTGCTCGAAATACACCCGTGCCGCATCACCTTCCAAACCCAACACCGACGCGGCGGATTCCGCATGAGCCAAATTGCGCAAGTTAATTGCCAGCGACTTCGCCGCTCTTACCAACTGCGTTTTCGCCGCTTCATCCTTGCTATCCCGCGCACTGCGCAACAACACATTGCGGCTATTGCGCAACTTGCCCGCAATGAATGCCTTACTCACTTCCAGCGCGGTTTCCACTTTGTCAGCAGCGCGGAACTGCGCCTGCCGTAACAAAATATTGCCATTCACCGGGCCTTCCACCCGCGCCTGAAAGCGCCCGTGTTCGTTCAACCACACGATGCTGCGCCCATCATCCATACAACGCGCCATCAATGCCGGACTCATGTTCACCCGCCCAAGACACACAATCGCGCCCAAATGATGCAGCGGAACTTGGTGTTTTTTCACCTTCTCCACCGACAGCACCAGCGTTTCACCCTCTAACCGTAGGTACGCCCCTTCGGTAGACACATACAAGGTATTGAGTAATTGTTTCACGCTTCCCCGTCGTCCTCCGCATCATACAAGGTATCGTGCAAACGGCGGATTCGCGCCCGATTGCCCGTCAAATCTGGCTGGCAGCTATCCTGCAACGAACACTCCTTGCACAAAGCACGCTCATCCACTGGCGACGGCATCTGCCCCGACTCCAGCAACGCCCGCACCTTCGCAATCAAACCAATGGTGAATTCACGCAACTCTGGCGTAATCGGTACAACGCGGCGGCGACGGCTTTTATGGTGGAAAATCGCACCTTCCGGCACTGCCTTGCCCGTCATTTCCTCCAAACACAACGCCTGCCCGACCAATTGCACATCATCGTGTGTCTTCTTTTGGCGCGAACCCTGCTTGTATTCGATGGGGTAAGGCGTGCCGTCATCAAGAAACTCCACTGCGTCCGCCCTACCCGTCAGCCCATACTGCTCGCTGTACAAAGGCAAAGAACGCTCCACCCGCACCCCATATTCTGTGCCACTTTCGCCACTATCCACCCGTTCATGCGCCAGATTGCCGCGTACCGTATGCACATTGTCAGTAAACGTCTGTTCCTGATGGATCAGCGCACACTGGCGCGGGCAATAGCTGTAGTGTTGCAGCGCGGAGAGCATGATGGGGAGGAGTGGTTCAGACATTGGGTAGTAACAGGTTCTCAAAGGGTTGACGGCTTTTCCAGCGATAACAATCGAAATCGCGCTGGTCAGTGGAGAGAACTCGACCATGCCCCAAGGCTTCAGCCAATAACACCATCGAAGCATCTGCCAAATCCATTGGCAAATCGGCATACTTTTCCATCAATATGGCGGCATGTTGCAATTGCTCGACTTCCAATGGAAATATCACAAAATACCCCTGCGACCCCATATCCAGAAATTGTCGAACCGCCTGCATCCCGCGACGGCTCAACAACATATAACAAGCCTCGGTAATCACAGGCCACGTTGTCACCAAAGTTTGACGACAACCCGCCAAATACGTGGTTGCTTGCGTGTGAAAAGCATCATCCTTGTTGAGTAAGGCGACCCAGAATCCCGTATCAGCGATGACCGAATTTTTCATCCAGATACCCTTTCACGTACTTTTTGTAATTCACAGAACTATCTGCCGGAGCAGACATAATGCCGCCCAGCATCTGCAACAGTTTCTGATTTTTCGCTAACGCTTCGTCCTCATCTTGACGGAGTTTGGTTGCAAAATAGCTATCCAACGCCTCTTTCAAAATATCAGAACGGTTCTTCCGCTCGCGCTGCTGCACAAGCTGAAACTTGCGCTCGTAGCTATCATCCAGCCTTGCATTAATTCTCATGGCAATATCCTCATGTATGACAAGTCATACTTAAGAGTGTACCAGCTTCAACAATGTCACGCCATTTGGCAAATCAGCCTCATCCACCGTGACGGCATAATCAGCAAAACGACGCGGCACACTGTTTGTGTCTTTCAACTCCGCCTTGATACGCTCGAACAAGCTAAACGCCTGCGCATTACCCAACTTGCCTTCATGCTTGAACACATACAGCCCACGGGTCGCCATTTCACCACGCGCTGCGGAACGGTCATGCTCGAACATATTGCCCAATGCTTGCCACAACAATTCCAGATCACCCTCTGAAAAGCCTGTTTGATCGGCTAAATGTGCAGAAACGAAACCGTGCGCAACATACAAACCATAGGGCACGGTGAATTTGCGCCCCATCGTGCGGTTGTCACCATCCTGCTTTTCCGCTTCTTTCTCAGTCGCCACAGCCATACGGGTAATCGAATGCTCACTCGCAATCACCGGATCAACCGAACGGGCAAACGTAATCTGTACCGGCCCACGTACCTGCCCACAGTTCACACCCGTTGACATAACCGCGCCGAAAGTACGCACGTCAAAGAAGTTGTGGCACATCCACTGCCGTGCTTCTTCTACCTTGTCGCCGCCTTTACGTTTTTTATCGTCGCCCGCCAACAGTTCAGCGCCGCCGGGAATGGCTTGATAAGCGCGTTCGTGCTGCTTGTTCAGAATGGCTTTTTCCTTGACGTAGATTTCATAAGGCGGCTGTTCTTCTTTCAACAACCCAATGAAATTGCGGACTTTGCGTTTCAGGCTAACATCCGTCACTAAGCCTTGCCCGGTTTCCGCATCGACACGCGGCAAATTGCCTGCATCTGGGTCGCCATTAGGGTTGCCATCTTTCACATCAAACAGCAGTACGAAGTCATAACGGTTTTGCAGGCTCATAACAATTCTCCTTGTGCCCCGGTTTCAGATTCAGGTTGGGTAGTTTCGGTTTTAGTGTGTTTCTTGAAAAAATCTTGGCGCTGATGGTAGTAACCAATCGCAAAACGCCCTTGATCAGCTAATGGCAAATGGGCAGGGAAATCGACAATGCCACCCATAATCTCGCCCAACAGTTTTTCAAAATTGCTGACTCGCCCCTTGTTATCCAGCTTGCTCAAATGATGGTTTTTCAATTTCAGCAGTGTGGAAAACACCGTGACAGGTGTAGCAGAAGCCGCCCCGTAATAACGGTCACGGATGGTGGCATTGATACCGGGTTGGGCTTCTTCCTGTATTTTTTCCAGCACCGCAAACAGACGACCTAAACGGTAGCCCGTATTTGAATTTTCAAGATCAAGTGACACGGCAAGATTCTCCGTTGGATTAAGTCGGTTCAAATAGGCTTTGATCAAAGCCGCCCGTGGGTAAGTGACTTCCTGTTCTGCACGGATACGCCGCACAGCCGAAGCCAATAATGTTTGAGGGTAAGGCAAACCTTCCAGAATACAGCGGATCACATCGCCTGCCAGATTTGGCGGAACGTTTTCGGTTTTGCCCAGCAATGCAGTTGAACGTAACAGCAACCACAGCGGTAGGAATTCTGCATCACGCTCGCTATGCTCAATCCGCAAATACTCAAAATGATCAACAATCCGCTGGCTGATTTCCCGCACGGTTCCCACATGCCAAAAACGGACGCTGATTCGCGCCGCATTGGGTGCAAGTCCCAGAATAAAAAAGCGGGTTGTTTCGCCCAAAGCAGGATTGCGTCCGTATTCCTGCACAGCCTTGTACAAGGCTTTCACTGCATTAGTGTTACGATCAGGATCATCTTTATTGTTATCCGCCGCACCCCACAGCGCGGTGAAATCATCGACCAGCGTATGTTCTTGCTCAGCCCAGAAAACGGTAGAAGCATCGCCTACCTGCATCCGTTGCGTAGAATCCTTACTCAGCAAGTGATTCAACGCCGTGGTATAGGCAAACGCCGCCTCTTTACTGACTGGCGCATTGAAACTCTGACTCTTACCGTAAGAAGTGAACGCATCAAGGTTAAAGGAAATGATGTTCGCCCCAGAACTTTGCGCCCCCCACACACCTTTGATGGAGGGATGCAGGCGTTCAATCTCGGCTTGTTCACCCGTCAACAGACAAGTGGCTTTAGCGTTATCGTCACCGCATGGACTCATCAATGCCGCTTGGACTTTGCGGCTTTGACAAACCAAATGCAGTTGTCCTTGCAAACGAAACGTCAGATTAGGGTTGGTGACAGCAATCTCTTCCCATTGCGGTTGCTGCTGTAAAACTTCGGTATCCAGATTTTCCAGAAAAGCTAATACCGCAGCGATGCCTTCATCCTGTTCTGAAATAGCTAATTGGCGGATACGTTCGGCAAAAGCGGCTTGCTGTTCCTTTACCCGCTCTGGCTTGCCTTTGGTATCAATACCCAACACATATTCAGCGTTATCCCACAGCAGGTTGGCAGCAACACCGGAGGTTTTCTTTACACCTTGCGGCACACGTTCTGATTTTGCCCGCTTCTTTTTGCCATCACCTGTGCGGGTATCTTCAATCTGTGCCAATTTGCCATCAGCGGTAACTTCCAGAATGAAAGGGATTTCTTTGTACTCAAATCCGGCAGGAGCTAAAGCAGAATCCGCGTTGGCTGATTTGCGTTGGTAGTAATCGTAGAGTGCTTGCAGAATCATCCGCGTATCTCCTCGCTATCCCATGCGGGAACGTGAACCACACCATCTTGCATTTTCGCTTGAAAGAATCGTGGCATAGGGTTAGCGGTATCGACAAAATCCATGTCATACAACATCCAACCTAATTCGCGTGTTTCAGGTAAAGGCTGGGCGAGAGCAGTGTCAGCGTCAACCAAACGGAAATCACAGGAAAATTCGCGTGCCCCCAAATAAGGCTGATTGAAACACTGCCCTTTGCTGGCGCGGCGTTTGAACATTTCAGCAAACTTGACCGGATTGTTCTCCGGGTTGTTATTCAGCATTTCAAACTCAGCGTGAAGCCGGTAGCGCACATCCCGTAAAAACAAACCTGCCCGTTGTTGGCGGTCTTCCTCCACATACATGCCTAGGTTGCCTTTACCTTGCTTCATCGCTGACCTGACCGCCCCAGCAGGTACAACCCCTGAGACTTCGTTGCGGCGCAAGTTAATCCAGCGAATCGGATTCAGCACCTCAATTTTGCGGATATGCCAACGAATCGCAGGCTTCCACAAAATCGACTCGAATACGGCACGGGCGGCAGAAGGAGTGATGACATCGTAAGATACACGTTCCACCTTCATTTCCGGTCGAGTGAAGCAGGCGAAACCACCTGAAACCTCCAAACAAAAGCTCTTCATTACCGTTCTCGCCAAAATACTAAGTTTGTGAAATGGGCGCGGAGAACCCGCGCCCGTCTATCCATTCCAACAAGTTTCAAACATTGTGTTTCAATCCACACTTGCTATCAAAACAAGTGATGAGCTATCCTAGCATTAGTTTCAAATATTGTGAAGTAAAGTTATGGATTGGAAAGTCATAAAAGAGATTAGGTTACTCCTCACCTCCTTACCAGAACGCTTGGTATGGGGAATTTTGGTGTCGATAGTTGTCATCCTACTAACTCTTATCACCAAACTAACTCCTCCGGCGCAAGCTGTAGTGGATCAACCAACAGACCAAGTTTCCCATCATACAGGCCGGGGGTAGTTTGCTCGTAAATACCGGGCAAATTGGCAAGCTCACGAATATCGCCTGACTGCAACAGACGCTTTTTCACCTGTTCACGCACAGTTACGGTGTAGCGTTGCAGCTTGCGCATCAGGTTACGTTTCGGCCCGATAAATTTCAGTTGTTCAATCAGTTTTGCGCCTTCGCCGTATGTGACCAACACCGCCGACCCATCATCGTCAATCAGTCGAAAACGCTGGGCAGCCGTGCGGAACTGGATTTTCAATTCACGCGCATTCTGAGCAAGTAAATCGACAATGCCATGCTTATCCCGTGATTCTGCCCGTGCATAGAAATGTTCAAAGTAAATCTGAAAGTGCGAATGATGTAACGGCGCTTGAGAAAAACTTGGCAACGAAAGCAAAGAGCGGCTCACGGTTACAGACCGCCCCAAATGTCCCGGCAATTTGGCATTGAGTGGCGGCACGAACACAACCACCCTACCCTTATCGGCTTGTTTACCTTCACGATTACAACGCCCCGCTGCTTGTGCAATCGAATCCAGCCCCGCTAACGCTCGGTAAACCACAGGAAAATCCACATCCACGCCAGCTTCAATCAATTGCGTGCTGACCACACGCAGCACAGGTTCACCATCTTGCAAACGCTGACGAATTTCTTGCAACTTCTCAGAACGATGTTCCCCACACAAATTCGTCGTCAGATAGTAAGTTTCAGGAGGCAACAAGCGACACAGTTCCGCAGCCTGCTTCTTGGTATTGACGATAACGAGTACAGAATCCAGTTCCGCAATTTCCTCCGCTAGCGCTTCCCACGAACGTTCTGTCACCAAATCCTTTGGCAGTTCCACATTCACGCGCTCTAACGCAGTAAACAACGCTTCGGGATCAGGCATTATTTCCTTGATCTGATCTGCACCAAACCCTTTCACCACCGCTGTTCCGAAGGAGTCTTGATAGGTATGCAAGGCAGGTTGGGTTGCAGTGGAAAGCACAAACGTCACACCGTAGTGTTCCACCAAGGCTTTCATCACGCCCAGAATCGGGTTCAGGAATTCCGGTGGCAATAATTGCGCTTCATCCAACACAATGACGCTGTTTGCCAGATTGTGCAGCTTGCGGCAACGGCTGGTGTGGCTGGCAAACAGTGATTCAAACAACTGCACATTGGTGGTAACAATAATCGGCGCATCCCAGTTTTCCGTCGCTAATCGGCTTTGCGCATCTTCCCTATCGGGGTCAAGGTTGCTGTGATGTTCCACCACGCAATTACCGAAGATATGGCGGTAAATATTAGCGGTTTGTTCGATGATACTCGTGTAAGGGATGGCATAGATGATGCGCCGTTTGCCGTGCTGGATAGCATGTTCCAACGCAAAGGCCATACCAGATAATGTTTTGCCACCACCCGTTGGTACGGTCAGGGAAAAGATACCCGGTGGTTTTGCTGCTGCTTCCTGACAATCACGCAGGATTTGCGCCCGCAAACGGTTAACGGGTGTATCTGCCGCTTTCGCTGAAAATCCCATCATGTGTTGGGTGAAACGGGTAAGCAATTGGCTCAGCTCTGGATATTGCCCACGCAAATCCTGCTTTTCTGGCTGCATGAAAGCTTCAGCATCCAGAAAATCCGCATCCACAAGGCAAGAAAACAGCATCCTTATCCACAAAGCAGCGTTATCAATGCCACCCACTGGCGCAGAGGTGGGCATTTTTGTTTGCAGAATATCTTCTGGAATGGGGACTTGCAGCGCTTTATCCAGATGAACCGCGTCTTGCAAAATTTCTTCCAACGACCGCCCATTACCTGTGTCTTCCCTGACCCAATCAGGCAAACCAGAGTGATGACCTGCAATCAGGTAAGCAAGAATTTTCCCAAACAGCTTCTTTGGATTCTGATCTTGATCAATAGCATACAAAGCACCAGCAGCGGAGTGGTTAACTTTACCGGGAGAGTGATCAGTTTCAATATGGGCATTGAGTGCGATATAGCCTGTTTTATCGCTGATATAGCGCTGAAATTCAGGGTTGTATTTACCGAGATCATGCCAAATTCCAGCAACATGCGCCCAATCCTTTCCAAACAACACCGCATAGCCTGCTGCTAACTTGGCAACCTCGTGTAAATGCTCATCCAGCCAATGCTCAATCGGCTGTTCCTGTTCATCAAAACGCACATGCGCTATCGGGCGGGCTTTATTCACCGTGCTTTACCTTGCTAATGAATTCGCTGCCCAGTCTACCACCCCTACCTAGTCAAACCGTGACAAGGCAACCGTAATTCCCCAACATTTTTTGCAGTTTTTCACATACCGCTGCCCGCAATTCCGGCGGTTCCAACACCGTTACACCATCGCCAAACCGCAGGATTTCCCCAATTAGTTCGGTGGCGTGGCTGTATGGGATGCGTAACACATACGCCCCGTCCTTCCAGCCCGATTCTTGTGCATTGTGCCATGTCACGCCTTCCACCCAACGTGCTGCTTCTGGCGTAAAGCGCAATACTGCCACTGCTGCAACCCGTCCAGAAAAGATGCCAAACGTAGAAAAAAACACGTCATCCAATTCCGTTTTCGGCACTGACAGGCTATCAACTTCAAGTTGTTCGATGTTACTGATACGGTCAAGTGAATAGGGATGTAGGGTATTTTCGCGGTGGCAATACGCCCCCAAATACCAGTTGTCACGGTAATAAATCAGCAGTTGCGGCGACAGCGTGCGCAGCAGGCATTCATCGTTGGAACGCGCATGGTAAGAAACACGCAATTGCTTACGTTGCAAACACGCGCTGGCAATGATTTGGAAGTTGCTGTACTGGTGGTCGCGGCGGTTATAGGGTAACAGACGAATGTAATTCCCCAGCGTTTCAGTGCTGTTCAATCCGGTAGTTTTACTGATAATTTCACGTAGGCGGGTTTCAATCGGGGCAATTTCATCATGCAGCAATTCCGGGTCGAAGTTCCCCAATAGTTGTTGCATCGCCAATAGGCCGTAAATTTCTTGGTCATTCAACCAAAAACCGGGCAGTGAATACGCCCCCTTGTCTTTGCAGTAATGCCAACCATTGCGGAGGCGGTCATATTCGATGGGCGCATTGAAACGGTTTTGCATGGTGATGATCACCCGCCGCACCGTGCTTTCCGAACAATGCAGCGCTTCCATAAGCCGTTTAATGGAAATGGGCGACCGTGCCGAGCCCAGCAGTTTATCGAGACGGTAAATTTTGTCGATATTTTCCATCCCCGGATTATATCGCAAAACTTGTTACCTTTTCCCTCCCCGCCTGTATAAGCTATCACTGACAATACAGGAAACCGCGTGGACATTCAGCTCATCCTCCAACACATCAGCCGGGGCAACCGACAGGCGTTTGCTGCCGTGGTTGACCGCTACCAGCGCCCGCTGTTCAGCTACTTGGGGCGCATGGGTTTACCGCAGGCGATGGCGGAAGAAATTGCGCAGGAAACCTTCCTCCGCGCATGGCAAAACCTTGGGCAATATGATCCCAAACGTGCCGAATTTTCCACATGGCTGTTTACCATTGGGCGGCGGTTGGCTTTGAATGCGCTGGAACGGGCTTCCCATCGGCTGGAAGTTGGGCAGGAAGATCACCTCATCCCCGGTGAAGAAAGCGAAGACCACAACACCCCACAACCGCTGGAACGGCTGGAATTACAGCAACAGCAGCAGCGTCTGCAAGCTGCATTACGCCGCCTTCCGCTGCATGACCGCAGCGCCCTTGCCTTGGCTTACCTCCAAGGTCTTGACCTGAAAACCATCGCCGCGATTGAAAACTGTAGCGAAGCGGCGCTAAAAGTCCGTTTACACCGCGCCCGCGAACAATTACGCCACTGGCTGGAGGCTACTGATGGAACTGCATAAGCATGACGCACTCGATCAACTGTTACGCACCGACCTGTTGCAAGTGCCGAATAATTTCACCACCGAAGTCATGCAGCAGGTCAACAGCTTGCCGTTCCCGGCGAAAACCGCCAAACCGTTGGAGTGGCTGCAATGGTTGGCGCTGATCGGCGGGGTATTGGTGGGCATCGAGCAATTGGTGGCGTTCATGCTAGGCGTGTGGGCGTTGAACGCGGCAGGGTAAGCTGTAACCTTTTCCTTCCCCGCCGGTATAAACTGACAATCACAACATTAGGAACCACCCATGCAAACTTCCGAACTTCGCATCAAACGCCGCAAACCGCTGTTCGCGCTGCTGATGTCATTTGTCCTCCCCGGTTACGGGCAGCTTTATAACGGCGAGGTGAATAAGGCCATCTGGCTGTTTTTGTGCTTTGCGTTGCTGACTGTCCCAGCGGTAGCGGTGATTGCTTTGTACTTGCCGCCGGATTGGATGTTGCCCGCGTTCCTGATCGGCTTGGTGCTAGTGCTGGGGGTATGGCTGTACGGCATGGTGGATGCGTTCCGCAGCGCCCGCCGCCAACCGGATTACGTGCTGCAAGGTTGGCAACACAGCGGCATGTACGTGCTGGCGTTCCTGCTGTGCAATACCGTTGCCCTGCCACTGCTGATTGATTACGTGCGCCAACATCAGGTGGAATCGTTCAAAGTTCCGTCCGGTAGTATGGAGCCGACGGTTATGACGGGCGACATGCTGTTTGCCGACAAGCGTTACAACTGTCCGGGGTGCAAAACGGCGGTGCAGCGCGGCGATATTGCGGTTTTCACCTACCCCAATGACCGCACCAAGTATTTCATCAAACGCATCATCGGCCTGCCGGGGGATAAGCTGCAAATCAATGGCACGGATGTGTCCATTAACGGCAAATCCCTCAAAATGCAGGAAACACCCTTACCCAAGGGCACGCAAGTTACCGAAACCGACGGCAAGGCAACCTGGCAAGTGGTGTGGGTGACTGACGGCAAAAACCTGCCACAAACCGACCTGACCATCCCCGCCGGAAATATATTTGCGATGGGTGATAACCGTTCCGCCAGCAATGATTCACGCTTTTTCGGCACTGTCCCATTGCAGGATGTAGTAGGCAAAGCGCGGCAAGTGTGGCTGTCGCTCGATAACAAAGGGCAGCATGTGCGCTGGGAGCGCTCAGGGAAGGTGTTGGAGTAAGGTACTTTTGTCATTCACCCAAGCCAGCACGATGATTTTGCGCTCGGCGTGGTAGCGGAAAAACAAGCGGTATTGCTGGAAGAATTTCACCCGGAACCAGTGTTTGTATTCCGCCCCCAAAGTGTTGCCCTGCCGGTATTCCGGGCGGGTGGGGTCTTGCGGGATAACCTCGAAAATCAAACTTTTGATAACTTCCAAACGTTTTGCTGCTGACTTACGGATGTATCCCTGAGGGTCTTTCCTCCTCAAGCGCAACACATGCAGTCTCAGTGCATCATACTGATCCAAAAATAATGGGTGCATATAAATAGACCAACCATTTATGCAAATGGGAGAAAGCTCAGGCATCGTCGTCCTCATCATCTTCCAGAGGGGCGTTAATATCGCCTATTTCCACACCTGCCAACAACTCATTCAACTCATCCAACATCGCTTGTGTAACGGGAACCAGACCTTGTGGGCGCTGGGTAATGTCTTTTTCCAGAAATTGCAGGAATGAGCCGAGCGCAGGGTCTTCCGCCTTTTCATCCTCTTTTACCCGCGTCAATACCACGCTGCCATCGGCTTGGATGGTGTAATGGATTTTGTCGCGCTTACCCAATCGCAAGGCGCGGCGTACTGGCTCCGGCACAGTCGTTTGGTAACGGTCGGTCAAGGTGGACTCGGCTTCAAACACGGATATGGGCATAACAACCTCCTTGGTAGGGTAATGCAATTGCATTGTCTTGGGCGCTATCATACATCTCTAATGGGTAAAATGGCAAAATCCATGCCGCCAAGCCCTTGTTTGTGCAGTGCAATAGCCGTCTTCATCTTTACACCAGCCGCCTACTCCCGCAAACTATCGGTACAAAAAAATCGTGGTTTTTGACCACATCATGCTCACACAGTTAACGGCAACCCGATCCACTTTCATTCAAAGGCTGTCCAATGACCCGGCAAATCAAGAAGCTTCTGGTCGCCAACCGTGGCGAAATCGCAATCCGCATCCTGCGTGCTGCGGCAGAACTCAAGTTGTGTACTGTCTCCATTTACACCTATGAAGACCGTTTCTCCCCGCACCGTTACAAGGCGGACGAAGCCTACCAGATCGGCAAGGATGACGAACCGCTCAAGCCCTATCTGGATGTCGAGGAAATCATCAAGGTCGCCAAGCGCAACCATGTCGATGCCATCCACCCCGGCTACGGTTTCCTCTCCGAAAACGTGCGGTTTGCAACCCGTTGCCGTGAGGAAGGGATCATTTTCGTCGGCCCATCCCCGGAAGCGATGCAGAAACTCGGCGACAAAGTAGCCGCCAAGGAAATCGCGCTTGCCGCTGGTTTGCCTGTCATCGAAGACAGCCGCGAACCGCTGGATACGCTGGAAATTGCCCGCCGTGAAGCTGACCGCATCGGTTTCCCACTGATGATGAAAGCCGCTTCCGGTGGTGGTGGTCGTGGGATGCGCGTGTTGCGTGATGCTTCCCAGCTTGAATCGGCGTACAACGATGCACGTAACGAAGCCTTGAAAGCGTTCGGCGATGCCACCGTGTTCCTCGAAAAATACATCGACTCGCCCAAGCACATCGAAGTGCAAATCATCGGCGACACCCACGGCAACCTCGTGCACCTGTTTGAGCGCGACTGCTCAGTACAACGCCGCTTCCAAAAAGTGGTGGAAGTTGCCCCCAGCATTACCCTGAAACAAGAAACCCGTGACAAGCTGTACGAATACGCGCTGGCAATTACCCGCCACGTCAACTACTCGTGCGCCGGTACGGTCGAATTCTTGGTCGATAAAGACGAGCGCATTTACTTCATCGAAGTGAACCCGCGTGTGCAAGTCGAACACACCATCACCGAAGAAGTGACTGGCATCGACATCGTGCGTACCCAAATCCACGTTGCCGACGGACGCAAACTGTCTGACCCTGAAATCGACATCCCTTCACAGGAATCCATCACCTGCAACGGTTTTGCCGTCCAGTGCCGGATCACCACCGAAGACCCAGAAAACGGCTTCAAACCCGACTACGGCACGATCATTGCCTACCGCAGCACAGGCGGTTTCGGTATCCGTTTGGATGCGGGCGCGGCTTATCCGGGTGCGAAAATTTCCCCGTTCTTCGACTCCATGCTGGTCAAAGTCACCTCTTGGGGACGCACGCTGGAAGGCGCGATCAGCCGCAACTTGCGTGGTTTGCAGGAATTCCGTATCCGTGGGGTGAAAACCAACGTCGGCTTCCTCGAAAACGTGCTGCAACACCCGGTCTTTTCCAGCGGTAACTGCAACGTCACCTTCATCGACAACCACCCGGAACTGTTCCACACCCCGTTGCGCTTTGACCGTGGCACGAAGACGCTGAAATTCGTCGGCAATGTCATCATCAACGGCAACCCAGACGTGAAATACGTCGACCCGAACAAGCATTTCCGCAAGCCGATCATCCCTGACTTCGACAAAGTGGGCGCGTATCCAAAAGGTACCAAAAACCTGCTGGACGAAATGGGCGCGGACAAGTTCTGCCAATGGGTGAAAGACCAAAAGCACGTCATGTACACCGACACCACGCTGCGTGACGCGCACCAGTCCTTACTGGCGACCCGCGTGCGTACCGATGACATGATGAAAATCGCCGAAGGTTTCGCCAAAAACCACTCACAAATGTTCTCACTGGAACTGTGGGGCGGTGCAACTTTCGACGTGGCAATGCGCTTCCTGCACGAATGCCCGTGGGATCGTCTGCGCCAATTGCGTGAAGCCATCCCCAACATCCTGTTCCAGATGCTGTTCCGTGGCTCCAACGCCGTCGGTTACACCGCTTACCCTGACAACGTGGTGGAAGCCTTCATCGAAAAGTCGTGGGAAAATGGCATCGACGTGTTCCGCATCTTCGACTCCCTGAACTGGATCGAAGGGATGCGCAAGTCCATCCAAGTAGTGCGCGAACGTACTGGCGGGATTGCCGAAGGCACGATCTGCTACACCGGCAATGTGCTGGATAAAAGTGCCAGCAACAAATACAACCTGAACTATTACCTCGATCTGGCGAAGCAACTGGAAGATGCCGGTGCGCACATGCTGGCGGTCAAGGACATGGCAGGTTTGCTGAAACCTTACGCAGCGGAAGCCCTGATTCCGGCGCTGAAAGAAGCGGTCAGCATCCCCATCCACTTGCACACCCATGACACCGCCTCCATCCAAGCCGCCACCTTGCTGAAAGCAATTGAAGCGGGCGTGGATGTGGTCGACGGCTGCATGAGTTCCATGTCTGGCCTGACTTCACAGGTCAATCTGAACTCGCTGATTGCAGCGATGGAAGGCCAACCGCGTGAACAGCCGTTCAACCTCAAATCGCTCAATGCTTACGCGAACTATTGGGAAGACGTGCGTGAAATGTACTACCCGTTCGAGTCCGGCCTCAAGGCAGGCACGGCGGAAGTGTACAACCACGAAATTCCGGGCGGTCAGTATTCCAACCTGCGTCCACAAGCCATCGCACTGGGCTTGGAACACAAGTTCGAGGAAGTGAAGGAAAACTACGCGGTGGTCAACCGCATGTTCGGCGACATCGTGAAAGTTACCCCGTCTTCCAAAGTCGTGGGCGACATGGCGATTTACATGACCTCCAACGGCCTGACCGAAGCGGATGTCATGGAACGCGGCGCAACGCTGGCCTTCCCGGATTCCGTGCTTGACCTGTTCAAGGGCGGTTTGGGGCAGGTACCGGGCGGTTTCCCGAAAGAGCTGAGCGAGATCATCCTCAAGGGTGAAAAGCCATACACAGGCCGTCCGAACGACCACCTCAAGCCGGTGGACATGGATGCCGAATTTGAAGCCTTCAAGCAAGAGTTCGACCCGGAACAAACCTTCCTCGACTTCCTGTCGTTCAAGATGTACCCGGCGGTGTTCCGCGAGTTCTACAAGCATCAGCAGGAATACGGTGAAATCAGCCATCTGCCGACCTCGCTGTTCTTCTACGGCCTCAAGCTGAATGAAGAAGTGCTGGTCGAATTGGGGCGCGGCAAGGTGCTGATCATCCGCTTGCTGTACCGTTCGCCTGCGGACGAAAACGGCATGTGTACCGTCACCTTCGACTTCAACGGCCAAATCCGCTCGGTGCAAATCCGCGACCTGTCCGTGAAGCCAACCCGTGCCAGCAACCGCAAGGCTGTTGACCCGAACGAAATCGGTACATCACTGCAAGGCAAGCTCTCGGTCGTCATGGTCAAGGCTGGCGATGAAGTGGATCAAAACACACCACTGTTCGTCATCGAAGCGATGAAGATGGAAACCACCATCACCGCACCGAACGCTGGCAAGATCAAAAAGGTTCACCTGCACGCGGGTGAGCTGGTCGAGCAAGGCGATTTGGTCATCGAGTTCGAGTAATCCTGTAAGGTGGGTAGAGCGCAAGCGATACCCACCGTTTCACTGGCCTGCGTGATTAACGAAAAATCTTTGACTTGATGTCCGGCGCGAACTTACTCTCCCCAACCTGCCCAACGTGGGTAAAGATTTCCATACGGCTGTTTTCGTACACCACCCACACTTCCTGCGCACCTTTGGCGAGGTAAAGCTCAACCTTTTCGGCGATTTCCACCTTAGAATTGGAGGGGGAGACAATTTCAACGCACAATTCGGGCGCTTTGGGATAAGGAGTGGCATAGCCAAACTCGGCAATGAATGCGGCGGAAGCCCACGCCACATCTGCTACTTTCACACCTTCGGAGGTTTGGATGGAGCATTCGGTAATAACCTCGCCCTCTGGCTGACGCTGCCATAACGCCCCCGCGATACGCCCTTGAAACCTACCGTGACTGTTCGAGGCGGGACTCATCAACAGCTTGCCGAACTTGTTCAGCTCAATCTTAAACGGCAAGTTTTGCAGCAGCGGATTGTCGATAACTTCTGACCATTCCATGATGATCCCTCATATTTGGCAACATTGTTATGATAAGCTAACGCGGACAGAAACCCCAACCATCGCGAGGAACCCAACAATGAAAAAACCCGCCCGACTTGCGCTATTTGCCGCCATCCTGTTACTTCCCCTGCACAGCTACGCCGCCAGCTTCAACTGTAGCAAGGCAAAAACATGGTCGGAAAAAACCATTTGTAGCACCAAACAACTTTCTAACCTTGACGAACTGCTGGCAGCTTCCTTCAGCAAAGCTCTTGCCAGCACCCGTGACAAAGCCGGTTTGAAAGCCGAACAACTGGATTGGCTCACCGACGAACGTGATGTTTGCCATGACGTGGCGTGCCTGAAAAGTGCCTACACTGACCGCATTGCCACCTTGAACGAAGCCATTGCCGACGCCGAAGTAACCGATCCCGCCCCCATCGGTTGGCATGAAGTCACCGCCCAACCTAGCCTCGTCGTCCGCGACAAACCTTCCGTTACTGGCAATAAGATCGGCACTGTCCCTCACGGCGGCAAAATCAATGTACTGGAAGCAACGGGCAAAACTGACAATATCGGCGGGCGCAGTGGCACGTGGGTGAAAGTCCAATGGCAAAGCAAGCAAGGTTACGCTTTCGACGCTTTTCTGGACAAACTCTCAACCGAAAAAGCTGACACCAGCGATGCGCCGCCAGTCACCCCAACGGTAAAACCCATGACCAAACCCGTCAAAACCAGCGGTGGCAAGCGCCTGCAAGGGGTCATCAGTTCCTATGACTGCGGCGACAATTGCTACCTGACCATCACCGATGCCAAAGGCGCAGACCACATTGGCCTATGCAGCGCCCCGACCTGCGACTCATGGAATGAAGTTGCCGAAATGCCCGCCTCATTCAAAAACAAACCCGTCGAAGTCGTGATTGGCAAAGGCACACAATACGACGGCGGCGGTAACGTCATGGGCGAAATGGATGCGTTTGAGGAAGTGATTTTCCTCGAATAAACCCGCAACGCACTCAGCAACAGCGCCGGATGCCTTCCCATTTCCGGCGTTGTTGTTGCTTGAAATAGGCTTTCCGCGCCAAAGGCTCATCGTCGGGGTGATAGACCTCGCAATGGCGCAAGTAACGCTCATACGCATCATCCCCCGACGCATGGCGGATATACCGCCACAGCCGTTTCAGCACAAATCCCCATTGCGCTTTGGAAAGCATCAGTCACGCACCCAATCTTCAACCAAACGGCTCGGCTCGTGCGGCGATTCCGACAGCGGCGGGACAGCAAGGCCATTCAGATGCCGCCATGCCACGCTCAACATATCGCCAATCACCACCCACAACACCACGACGAAAAACACCGTCAGCACCGCATCCAATTGCTGGTTGAAAATCAGTTGCGGCGCAACCGCTGCTTTTTCCGGGGGCAATGCCCCTGCTGCCAACTTCGCCGCCATATCATTGGCAGCGGACAAGAAACCGACCCGCACATCCGCGCTGAAAATTTTCTCATACGCCGCCGTGGTCGTGACAATCGCCAGCCACGCCAGCGGCAAACCCGTCACCCAAGCGTATTTCAACTTACCCGACTTGATCAGGATGCCCGTGCCCACCGACAGCGCAATCGCCGCCAGCATCTGGTTGGAAATGCCGAACAGAGGCCACAAGATATTCACCCCACCATTCGGGTCAATCACGCCGATGTAGAGGAAATAACCCCACGCCGCCACGATCACCCCGGAAGACAGCAATACCGACGGATACCACGAAGTTTGCCCCAGCTTAGGCGAGAAATTCCCCAGAAAATCCTGCAACATGAAACGCCCAACCCGCGTCCCCGCATCCAGCGTGGTGAGGATGAACACCGCCTCGAACATGATCGCAAAGTGATACCACATTGCCAGCAAGCCTTGCCCGAAGGCACTGCCAAAAATACTCGCCATACCCACTGCCAATGACGGCGCACCGCCCGTGCGGGCAAACAGGGTCTTTTCCCCCATCGCCTGCGCCAACGCACTCATTTGCTCAACCGTGACAGGGAAACCCCACGAAGAAATCTTAGCAACAGCATCCACCGCTTCCTTGCCTACCACCCCAGCAGGGCTGTTGATGGCGAAAAATACGCCCGGATCAAGCACCGTCGCCGCAATCATCGCCATGATCGCCACGAACGATTCCAGTAACATGCCACCGTAACCGATCATGCGGATGTCGCGTTCGTTCGCCAGCAATTTCGGCGTCGTCCCCGACGCAATCAGTGAGTGGAAACCCGACACCGCGCCGCAAGCAATGGTAATAAACACAAACGGGAACAATGCCCCACCGAAAATCGGCCCCGTACCATCCACAAACTGGGTCATGGCAGGCATTTTCACCGACGGCGACAACACCACAATCGCAATCGCCAGCAAAAAGATCGTCCCCAGTTTCATGAACGTCGACAGGTAATCACGCGGCGCGAGCAGCAACCACACAGGCAGTACAGCGGCAATGAAACCGTAGCCAATTACAAACCATGCCAGCGTCAGCCCCTCATGGTCGAACCACTGGCTCAAGGTCGCATTATGATCAACCCAGCCACCGCCCACCACCGCAAACAGCAGTAACCCCACGCCTAGCATGGAACCTTCCAACACCCGTCCGGGGCGGATGTCACGCATGTACAAGCCCACCAGAATCGCTACCGGAATGGTCATTGCCACGGTAAACGTTGCCCACGGGCTGTGCTTCATGGCATTCACCACCACCAGCCCCAGCACCGCAATCAGGATCACCATGATAATCAGCGTACCCACCAGCGCCGCCATGCCGCCGATTGCACCCAATTCATCCCGCGCCATTTGTCCCAAACTGCGTCCGTCGCGGCGCATGGAAAAGAACAGAGTGGTCATATCCTGTACCGCGCCACCCAGCACCGCGCCGAACAGTATCCACAAGGTTCCCGGCAAATAACCAAACTGCGCCGCCAGCGTTGGCCCAATCAGCGGCCCTGGGCCTGCAATCGCGGCAAAATGATGCCCAAACACCACCCATTTGTTGGTGGGTATAAAATCATGCCCATTGTTGAAACGCTCTGCCGGAGTCGCACGGGTTTCATCCACCACCAGCACTTTGGCGGCAATCCACGCAGCATAAAAACGGTAGGCTAAGGCGTAGACGCACACGGCAGCGGTGACAAACCAGAGGGTATTGATATTTTCGCCCCGGTTTAGGGCAATGCCGCCAACTGCCGCCGCGCCGAGCAGCGCAACGGTCAGCCAAATAAAATTGCGGATTAGCGTATTCAAGATGCAGGTTCCTCGCTAAGGTGGTGAGAAACCTGATAATAGCGCAGAAGCCGAAAAGCAGGCGCGGTTTATTCGCCCAGCAAAGGCACAGGAGAAACGATCATGCCGTCTTCGTCGGAATACAGGTACTGACCCGGCGTGAAGGCTACGTCGTGGAAACGTACCACTTCATTACGCAAACCTACGCCACGTTTGACGCTCTTCAGCGGCAATGTACCGAGGGCTTTTACACCGATGTCCATCTGACTGATGTCGACAGAATCGCGAATCAGGCCGAAAACCACGATGCCGTTCCAGTCGTTTTTCACCGCTTTCTCAGCGAGCATATCGCCCAGCAGTGCGCAACGGGTAGAGCCGCCGCCATCAACCACCAGCACTTTGCCTTTGCCATCTTCGGCAACCAGTTCGCGTACTAGGGAGTTGTCTTCGTAAATCTTGATGGTGACGATTTCACCAGAGAATTTGCTGCGACCACCGTAGTTATTGAAACCCGGTTGTACCACTTGCAGTGGCTTGTCTTCGTTGTTGTCGAGCAGGTCGGCTGTTTTGAATGTCATTGAGGAATCTCCTGAGGGGGGAAATCCCTCACCCCCCTGCCCCCTCTCCCGCCAAGCGGGCGAGGGGGAGTTAAGAGGGAGAGGCCATCTTAGCCCCTCGCCCGCTTGGCGGGAGAGGGGTTGGGGTGAGGGTCTTTCAGATTAGTGGAATTGCTCTTCTTCAGTAGAGCCAGTCAACGCTGTTACAGATGAAGCACCACCTTGGATAACAGTGGTAACGTCATCGAAGTAGCCAACGCCAACTTCTTGCTGGTGAGAAACGAAGGTGTAACCTTCTTCACGCGCAGCAAATTCAGGTTCTTGAACCATGTTGACGTAGTGCTTCATGCCTTCGCCGCGAGCATAAGCGTGTGCGAACTTGAAGGTGTTGTACCAGTTGACGTGGATGCCCGCCAAGGTGATGAACTGGTACTTGTAACCCATTGCAGACAAATCTTCTTGGAAGGATGCGATTTGTGAGTCAGTCAGGTTTTTCTTCCAGTTGAAAGACGGTGAGCAGTTGTAAGACAACAGTTGGCCTGGGCAAGCTGCTTGAACTGCTTGTGCGAATTCACGTGCAAAGCCAAGGTCAGGTTTACCAGTTTCACACCACACCATGTCAGCGTAAGGTGCATAAGCAACGCCACGGCTAATGGACTGTTCCAGACCGTTCTTAACGCGGTAGAAACCTTCAGCAGTACGCTCGCCAGTCAGGAATGTCTGGTCGTTTGCGTCGTGGTTAGAGGTGATCAAGTTAGCTGCTTCTGCGTCAGTACGTGCCAAGATAACGGTAGGAACGCCCATTACGTCAGCCGCGAAACGTGCAGAAATCAGTTTTTCAACCGCTTCAGAGGTTGGAACCAATACTTTGCCGCCCATGTGACCGCATTTCTTAACCGCAGCCAATTGGTCTTCAAAGTGAACGCCAGCCGCGCCTGCGGTGATCATGTTCTTCATCAGTTCAAATGCGTTCAGAACGCCGCCGAAACCGGCTTCTGCGTCAGCAACGATAGGCAGGAAGTAGTCGATACCACCTTCGTCAGTTGGGCTGATACCACGACCCCATTGGATTTCGTCAGCACGCTTGAAGGTGTTGTTGATACGGCGAACCATGGTTGGTACGGAATCGTATGCGTACAAAGATTGGTCAGGGTACATGGTTTCTGAGGTGTTGCCATCAGCCGCAACCTGCCAGCCGGACAGGTAAACTGCTTCCAAACCCGCTTTGGCTTGTTGCATTGCTTGACCTGCGCTGATTGCACCGAATGCATTGACGTAGCCTTTTTTCGCGCCACCGTTCACCAAATCCCACAGTTTGGCAGCACCACGTTTCGCCAGTGTGTGGTCAACTTGCAGGGAACCGCGCAGGCGTACTACGTCAGATGCGCTGTAAGTACGCTTAACGTTTGCCCAACGTGGGTTTTCTGCCCAGTCTTTTTCCAATGCAGCAATTTGCGCTTCACGAGTCATAGTCATGTAAAAGCTCCTCAGAGTCAAAAAGTGAACGAAACCGGTAAAAAAATTTTAGGCTAACTTGCCTGCGAACCTGCCCTAGCGCGGTACGCTCTACGCTTCATCGTGTTCGCTTTTGCGAATCTCTTTAGTAACAACTGTCAACAATATGTCGGCTTACCCACCATATCTTGGCTTCGAGAGCCATCAGTTGACGGTCAAGCCATAGTATTATGATAAAGTAAGTGTCGACAATAAAATTAATTCAATGTTGAGTATTGCATTGCACAATAATGTGCAATGACATAATTTTCCTATGGAAATACAGGCGGGTTATGAAATTTTATTCAGCCCCAAAGTCGACAAGGTGTACTGGCGTACTTGCTTGAGCAACTCAGGATTGTCAGCCAATGACTCGCCGTAGGATGGGATCATGGCTTTCAGCTTAGCTTTCCAGCCTTCCGAAGCCATTTGTTTGGGGAAGCATTTGCCGAGCACTTGCAGCATCGCCGGAACCGTCACCGAAGCCCCCGGAGAAGCCCCCAGCAAAGCTGCCACGCTGCCATCCGCTGCCGCTACGACTTCCGTACCGAACTCAAGCTTGCCACCCAGCTTCGGGTCTTTTTTAATGATTTGGACGCGCTGACCTGCAACTGCCAATTCCCAATCATCCTCATTCGCATTGGGGAAATATTCACGCAACGCCCCCATACGGGAATGACGGGTTTGCAGCACTTCCGTAATCAGGTAACGGATCAGCTCCATGCTGCTCAGCCCCACTTTCAGCATCGGCCACAGATTGTTCAGGCGGACGCTGGCGAACAGGTCTAAAAACGAACCGCGCTTAAGGAACTTGGTAGTGAATCCGGCAAATGGCCCGAACAACAGCGCGTTTTCACCGTCAATCACGCGGGTATCCAGATGCGGCACGGACATCGGCGGCGCACCGATAGAGGCTTTACCGTACACTTTCGCCAAATGGTGCTTGACCACATCCTGCCGTTTACACACCAACCATTGCCCGCTGACCGGGAAGCCACCATAGCCTTGGCTTTCGGCAATATGGCTTTTCTGGAGCAGGGTCAGCGCCGCGCCACCTGCACCGAGGAAAACGAAACCAGCATTAAAAACGGTGTTTCCCCCTTTATTATTTTTAGTGCTGACAAGCCACCGACCATCCGAAGTCTTTTTCAAACCCGTTACCGACTGGTTCAGCAATAACTCGAAATTGTCGTAGGATTGCAAATAGCCGACCATGCTGCGGCTCAACGCGGCGAAATTCACATCGGAACCGTATTTGACGCGCGTACCTGCCACTTTTTGCGCCGGATCACGCCCTTCCATCACCAACGGAATCCATTCGCTTAACACCGCAGGGTCTTCGCTGTATTCCATGTCGACAAACATGTGATGCTGGCTGATGGCTTCAAAACGCTTACGCAGGAAAGCCACATTGCTGTCGCCCCAGACGAAACTGACATGCGGGGTGGGGTTAATGAAATAGCGGGGTTCCGGCAATGCCTTTTCGTCAACGAGATGCGCCCAGAATTGCAGGGTTTGCTCGAACGCCTCGTTAATGCCGTAGGCTTTGCTGGCATTGATGCTGCCATCCGGGTTCTGCGGGGTATAGTTCAGTTCGCAATAGGCCGCGTGGCCTGTGCCTGCGTTGTTCCAACCACTGGTGCTTTCTTGCGCAACATCTTCCAGCCGTTCGACCATACTGATGGTAAGTGACGGATCAAGATGCTTGAGCAATACGCCCAAAGTGGAACTCATTGCCCCTGCCCCGACCAGCAACACATCGACGTTCTTCGTAGCCATAACCAACACCCTTAAAAAATTCAATGATGGAAGTTAGAATGATAGAACGGGAAGGGTGGTAATTTCTACCCACAAAGAGGATATTTTTCACACAATTGTCGACAATGTTGCAGAGCAAAAACGGGAAAAACCGTACAATCAGTAGAGATTTGCGCACTATTGTCAACAGATTGCCTAACAACAGCAGTTCCGGCAGGCAAAAAGAAAGCGGGGACTTGCCCCGCTTCTTTTCGTTCCTACGAAATTCTTATGATCAGAATTCGCGGCTAAACGCAATGCCCAAGGCATCTTGACTCATTTTTAGGTCGTATTGGTGCGCACTATCGCCGTTCACTTCATTCTCAAACGCATGAACATAAGAAGCGATAAGCTTAGACTTTGGCGACAATTTCTTCTCAACACCAAGAGAAATATGGTCTTTGGATACAGCCGGAGTCAATGCATTCAACGTAGTATCCTCCGGCCCCACAGGTGAATTGCCATGATTGTAACCAGCCATTAAAGCCAGATCAGGTTTAACTTGATGCTTAACACCTATTTTATAGGCAGTAACATCATCCCAGCCAAAACCAGTTTTTGCACCAACTTTCAGTGTTGGGTCTGTGCTATTACCAATCGCCTCAACATCTGTATAGTAAACATGCTGAACATCCGCAGCAATCAGTGTTTTGGGAGTGGCTTGCCAAGCCATACCAATAGTTGTTGCCGCAGGCACATCCATCTCACCAGCGTTTGCAATTAACCCTTTATACTTATCAAGCTTGCCCATTTTTACTTTAGTGCGGTGTGCCACACCCAATGTTACATTAGGAGAAACTTTGCCCTGCCAGCCAAGCGTTGCACCAACACCCATTGAAGAATCAGTCCCTTTGTTTGTAACAAATCCAGGGTTAGCAGATGCACTAGCCCTATCAAAGCTCTGCAATCCGTTTGCTTCAAGTTCTTGATAGACAATATTTGCCGAAACACCTATTGCATTATTATCATTAACCTTATAACTAATAGTAGGTGCCACAAATAACTGTTTCAGGTCAATGTTTGTATTGGATGTACCAAATCCAATCTCTCCAGCCTGCGGATGTCTATAAGGCAAAGCCGTATCATATGTGCTATTCATCCCCCCATTACCATAAACAACAACACCAGCAGCAACCTTGTCATTGATTTGCTTCTTATACCCACCTTCTGGGACAAGAAACATATCTTCCCCATTGCCGCTATATGTTATACCTGTTGACTTATATTTTACTTTTCGATTTGGAGAAAAGACTTCTAAACCTAAATCGTAACCATCATTGATAAAAGATGCAGATGCTGGGTTGGTTGCCATACTAGTGGTATTTGCCGCATAACCCGCAGCAGCCCCCCCCATCGCACGGTGCTCCATACCCAACCCGGTAGGCGCAAGACCGTTGGTTGCAAATGCAGCTTGAGAGCCAAGAGCCAGTACAATGGATGTTACCAGCAGGGTTTTATTGAATGAATAGCGCATATAACTCCTCCGAAAAATGCACGTGTTACAACTATATTCTTTAAGAACAGTGAGAACGCACCACGGAGAGCATTAAATGATAACCATGGCGTTATCAATGAGTTAATTGGCAAGTTTTGATGTGTTATTGTCAGTGAATTGTCTGCAAAAGTGGTTTTAGCAGATAAAGAGAGCGGGGATTTCCCCGCCTCTTTTTATCCCTACGAAGTTCTTTCGATCAGAAGTCTACGCTGTAAGCGACACCGACTGAATTTTGCTTCATGTTCAAATTAGCTTCACCACTACCAGAAGTTCCGGCAATAGAGCCGCTGCCATTCACACCTTTACTCAAAGCATGGGTATAAACAGCAGCAAGGTTAGCTTTATTATTCAGCTTCCACTCACCACCAAGTGACACATGGTCTTCAACAGTAGCAGGAGCTAACACGTTGAATAATGTTTGACTAGATTGTAATGGATTTTTAGCGTGGTTATAGCCCGCCAATACTGCGAAATTGGGTTTAACCTGATGTTTAACGCCGAGTTTATAAACCGTTTGGTCTTTCCAACCAAAACCAGACCCATTGTCAGCCCCCAATAGCCCTCCGGCTGTATTTAAATTCGCCATAGCTTTGACTTTAGAATATTCGATTTGCTGAACGTCGGCAGCAATCAGTGTCTTAGGCGTCGCTTGCCATGCAATACCTGCCGTAGTTGCAGCAGGCATATCCAAATCTCCCTGCTCAGCAAATAAACCCTTATATTTGTCTAATTTACCCATATTTGTACGGCTACGGTAAGCAACACCTGCTGTTACAGTCGGCGACAGTTTTCCCTGCCAACCTATAGTTGCCCCAATACCTGAAGAAGAGTCAACGCCACGGTCAGTAACATTCCCTACGCTGCTCGTCTGTGTTGCTTGATTAAAATTACTTAGACCTGTCGCCTTAAACTGCTGGTAGGCCAAATTGACGGAAACCCCTACACTATTATTCTCATTAATTTTCATTGACCATGTAGGAGCAATTATGAGCTGTTCTAAGTTAATACCCGGTTTAGTTGTATTAGTTTGATCAAACAAAAGAATAGGTCTGTCATAACTGGTGTTCATCCCACCATTACCATAAACCACGACACCCACGCTGTGTTTGTCATTCAGTTGTTTCTTATAACCACCTTCAGGAATAAGAAACATCTCTTTGCCATTACCATCGTAACTGCCGTTTGCGGTATTACCCCCACCCATATCATTCCCGGTGATAGTCGCCCCACGATCTGGCATAAATACTTCCGCACCAATCTCCCAACCCGCAGAAACATTGGACAAGCTTGCAGGGTTAGTACCAGCATTCATCACGTTTTCTGACGTTGCCGTAGCTGCGCCGCCCATCCCTTTTTGGACAACCCCCAAACCAATTGGAGCCATCCCGTTGGTTGCGAAAGCAGCTTGAGAGCCGAGAGCCAGCACAATGGATGTGACCAGCAAGGTTTTGTTGAATGTATGGCGCATATAACTCCTCCGAAAAATGCACGTGTTGTAACTATGTGTTGCAGAATAGTGACAGAGCACTATAGGGGTGTCAAATGATAATTATAAGGTTTTCAAGGAATTAATAAGTATATTCGGATATACGAATGTAATAATTTACTTACATTCGTGCAATAAACCTTCAACCTTCAGCATATCCGCTTCGGTGTCCACCCCGATACCCGGAATTTCCGCTGCAATATCAACGTGAATCTTGTAACCATTGGATAATGCACGTAATTGCTCAAGTTTTTCCAAGCGTTCCAAAGGAGATAGAGGCAACCTAGTAAACGCCCTAAGAAACCCCGCCCGATAAGCGTACATACCAATGTGCCGCAATGCGTAATCTTGCAACGCAACACCTGCATCCCGCTGGCACGGAATAGGCGCACGGCTAAAATACAAGGCCAGCCCCTGATCGTCCCGTACCACTTTCACCACGTTAGGGTTGAGGAAGTCACTTTCATCCTCGATTGGTGTTGCCAGCGTAGCAATCCCCGCTTGCGGAAACTTCGCCAAGTTATTCGCCAGTTGGTACAAATTGGCGACGGGGGTCAGCGGTTCGTCGCCTTGCAGGTTGACCACAATCGTGTCATCCGCCCAGCCCTGCTGTTGTACCACTTCCGCCAACCGATCACTGCCGGTTTCGTGGGTGGAAGCAGTCATTGCCACCTGCGCCCCGAACCCGCTGCAAACGTCACGGATACGCGCATCGTCGGTTGCCACCAGCACGGTTTCAAACCCGGCTGCCAGCGCCCGTTCATGCACATGCTGGATCAGCGGCTTGCCCGCAAGGACACGTAGCGGTTTGCCCGGCAAACGGGTGGAGGCGTAACGCGCCGGAATCACCACAACTGTTTTCATGCCGCCAATTGCTCCACTTCTTCTTGGGTCAAGGCGCGGGCTTCTTCTTCCAGCATCACCGGGATGCCATCGCGGATGGGGTAAGCCAACCGTGCGGCTTTCGAGATCAGTTCCTGCTTGTCCTTGTCATAAATCAGCGGGCCTTTCGTGACCGGGCAGGCGAGAATTTCCAGCAATTTCTTATCCATTTCTAGAGTCCTTGTAAACGGGTGAACAGGGCTTGGGCGAAACTTTCATCCAATACTGCCCGAATGGGCAAATACCAGCAGTTGGGCGCAGCGTATTGGCGGCATTTTACCGCATCTTTTTCAGTCATGATCACAGGAAAACCATCGTCGAAACGCAATTCTTCCCCACTAAAGGCGTGATGGTCAGGGTAAGTATGTGGCAACACCCGCAAACCCGCCTGTTCCAGCGTGGCAATAAAGCGTTGTGGATTACCGATGCCTGTGACCACATGCACCGTTTGCCCCGCCAGTTCGGATAGAAATTTGCTTTCATCCCCCGCAAGGCTCAGCAGCGTATCGCCTTGCATTTGCATGGTTTCGCCATTGATAACCACGAAATCGCAACTGGCGAGGCGTGAAACGGATTCGCGTAACGACCCGGCGGGCAGGCAATAGCCATTGCCAAAACGCCGTTGACCATCCACCACGCAAATTTCGACATCACGCCCCATGCGGTAATGTTGCAAACCATCATCGGCAATAATGATGTCGCAAGGGTGTTGTTGTAACAAGGAGGCAATAGCTTGGTTGCGATGGCGGCTAACGACGAGGGGAACACCAGTGCGTTGCACGATTAGCAGCGGTTCATCACCAATTTCGGCAGGATTCGCATTAGGAAAAACCGCCCCCGTTTTCCCCGCACTACCAAATCCCCTACTCACCACACCCGGCGTATACCCCGCCTCGCGCAACCGTTCCACCAACCAGATCACCAGCGGTGTCTTACCCGTACCACCCACCGAAATATTGCCAACCACAATCACGGGAACCGGATGCTTAACTTGCTGGCGCTTATCCCGCCAACGTTGGAATGCAGCCAACACACAGAAAATCCCCGTCAATGGCAACAGCAGGTATTTACCCAGCCGGTCATCACCGTACCAGACGTTCAGCAGCCAGCGTTCAAGCCGCTGTTTCATCTTCGTGGAACTGCATGGCGTGCAAACGGGCATATTGCCCACCCAAAGCCAGCAATTCTGTATGTTTGCCAGATTCGATGATTTCACCGTCTTGCATCACTAAAATGCGGTCAGCATTCTCAATGGTGGAAAGACGGTGGGCAATGATGAAGGTAGTACGGTTTTCCAGCAGCCTATCGAGCGCGGCTTGGATATGGCGCTCGGACTCGGTATCGAGCGCAGAAGTCGCTTCGTCGAGGATCAGCACAGGCGCATGAGAAAGGATAGCCCGCGCAATCGACAAGCGTTGGCGTTGTCCACCGGAAAGCATCACGCCATTATCGCCGATCATCGTATCAAAACCTTGCGGTAACTTGTCGATGAATTCCAGCGCGTGGGCGGCCTCAGCAGCCGTGCGAATTTGCGCATCCGACATACCACGCATATCACCATAGGCAATGTTATTACGCACAGTATCGTTGAACAGCACAATGTCTTGCCCCACATAAGCAAGCTGGCGACGCAAACTGTGTAAGCTAATGTCCCGTTGAGAAACACCATCCAACAAAATGTCACCGCTATCAATATTATGGAATCGTGGCAGCAAATTCACCAAGGTGGTTTTACCGCTACCAGACTTGCCCACCAGCGCAATCTTTTCCCCCGGACTCACCACCATATTAATGTGACGTAACACCGGACGATCTAAGCTAGGATAAGTGAAAGAAACGTCACGGAATTCTACCGCACCCCGGCAATGTTCCAACACCCGTGTACCGCCATCCTGTTCTGTTTCACTGTCCAGTAAACCGAAAATGCTTTCGCCTGCGGCAATCGCCCCCTGCAACTGCGCATTCAACTGGGTCAGATTACGGATGGGGGTCAGCAGCATCAACAGTGACACGATAAAAGACATGAATGTCCCCGGCGATAAAGTTGCCAGTGTCGCTTCACGGGTAGCAATGTAAACCATGATCGCCAACGCCACTGCCACCAAGAATTGTACCAGCGGCGTACTGATTAACTCCGTCACCAGTTGCTTCATTTGCAACTGGATGGTGCGTTCATTAGCCTCGCTAAAACGGGCAGCCTCGTATTGTTCTCCACCGAAAATGCGCACCACTTTATAACCGTGCAACATTTCATTAGCGATTTGGGTCACATCCCCCACCGAATTTTGCAAGCGGTGTCCCAAACGGCGCAAACGCTTGGTGGCGTAGACAATAATCAAGGTAAGCGGCGGTGCGATCAATAGCACCCCCAAGGTCAGTTGCCAACTTTGATACAACATCAAGCCCAGCAAACCAATGATCGTTGCCGAATCCTGAATCAACGAGGTCACACCTCTAATGCTCACCGCTGCTACCTGATCTACATAATAACTTACATAAGCCAGTAATTTTCCTGATTGGGTGGTTTCAAAAAACGTGACTGGCATACGCAACATGTGAGTAAAAACTTCATCACGCAACGTCTTGGTTACTTTTCGCCCAATCAAACCCGCATAATAACCAGACAGGAACATCGCCAAGCCGCGCAGCAAGAAAATCCCCAAAATACCCATCGGTAGCCATTTGATAACACTGGCATCTTTTTGCAAGATCGCCTTATCCAGCAACGGCCCCATGATCCATGCAAACAAAGGCTGAGTCGCAGAACTGGTCACTAAACCAATCGCCACCAACACCAGATAAGGCCAATATTTTAACGTGTAACGGACAAGCCTCGGATAAACCTGAAAACCGCTGATCGGGGTTGTGGGCGTGGTCATTGTGTTCCTGTTAATCCTATTGCTTACGCGCCGACTGGGTAGTCGCCATCGAAAAATTGGTCAAGCCAAGCCGCCCAGCAATGTCCATCGCCGTGACGACAGCCTGATAGTTGACACTGGCATCGGCGGAAATCACCAACGGTGGGGTAGTTTGCATTTCATCCAACGTCTGGCTCATGGCTTGAAAGAGGGTTTCCGGCTGGTTGTTCAGCACTTCGCGCCCGTTGATATAGTAACGCCCCTGACCATCAATCAGCAATTCAAGCTTTTCCGCTTGTGTGGCTGCTGCCGCATTACTGGCAGTCGGCAACTCAATCTTAAGTTCCGCATTTTTGTCAAAGGTGGTCGTTACCATGAAAAAAATCAGCAACATGAAAACGACATCAATCAGTGAAGTCAAGTCAACACTGCTTTCGCGCCGCTCACGGGTACGGAATTTCATGCTGGTTTTCCTCCACGCGCAGGTGCAGCCGCCGCAGGCCGTGGCGCGGCAGAAGGAACAGGCATGACCTTGCGGTTGGAGTTGGCAATTTCAATCAAACGTAAGGCTTCACGCTCCATTGTTGTTACATAGCCATCCACCCGCGCTTTGAAAAAGCGTTCAAACACCAGTGTAGTAATCGCAATCAGCAAACCCGCCACAGTAGTAATCAGGGCTTCGGAAATCCCCCCCGCCATCTGCTGCGGATTACCCACCCCGGCAGTATTAATGGCGCTGAATACACCGATCATCCCCAATACTGTCCCTAGCAACCCCATCATCGGCGCAATGGTAACAATCGTACCCAATGCTGGCAGGTAACGTTCCAATTCCTGCACCACATGACGCCCCGCCTCCTCAACGTTTTCTTTCATGATGTGGCGCGGCAATTCGCGGCTTTCCAGCCCGGTCGCCAGCACCCTCCCCATCAGGGAACTGTTGCGCAATTCATCTACTTGCGCGTCCATCGGCTTACTGCTGCTTGCCAGTTTCCGGGCGCGTTCAATATCAGCATGGGGCACAACGTTATTTACCCGCAATGACATGAAACGCTCAATGATAATAGCAACGGCAAGGACGGAACTCAGGATCAAGGGAATCATCATGATTCCGCCGGATTGGATCAATTCAAACATATCTGATCATGCCTCATTTTTATAAGATTTAGCCCACATAAACCCAGACATAATAACAACACAATGGGGTGAGGCAAAGCGGTGCTTCAACGTTTGTAAAGTTGGGGAGCACGCGCCCGGTTTGCCCGCAGACCTGAACGCCCCGGCTTACCCGCACCGAAAGGGGAATAGAAAACCGACGATACCCGCCCACCTTTCCGATGCGATACCCCAACCGCATCCATAGCAGATACCGCAGGCAAAGCCACTGCCCCGCCGTTCAAACGGTTATAAACGGTCAACACCCGGCGTACATAGTGTTGGGTTTCATTGTAAGGCGGAATACCCTGATACTTGTCAACCGCACCTTCCCCGGCATTGTAGGCAGCAATCGCCTTGTACAAATCGCCGTTGTAGCGTTTCATCAACCAGCTTAAGTAGCGTGTACCACCGCTGATATTTTGGATACTGTTAAAGGAATCTGCCACCCCGAAACGCGCCGCCGTCGACGGAATCAATTGCATCAAACCTTGCGCCCCCTTGGGGGAAACTGCCGAAGTATTGTAGCAAGACTCAACCGCGATCACGGCTTTGACCATATCGGCATCAACACCGTATTGGCCTGCGTATTTGCTGATGGATTCCAGATGTGGATCAGCCTTTTTCTCAAGGCCAGCGGCACTCATGCCCACGCAAACCTGCGCTTGCGCCACTTGCATGGCACTGATACTGAACAATATAAGTAAAAAACCTATCACTGAACGCTTCATGCGCATATCCCTTGGACTAAAACAGACCTTAATATTAGCAAATTCTAATGTTCTTAGTCGCCATTTTTCATTGAAAGTTCCACCACAAGGATAGCAGGCATCCCAGAAAAAAGGGACTGACCCGCATCAGGACAGCCCCCTTGCCTGCGTGCAGGATTAAATATCGCGCAGCAGTTCGTTGATACCAACCTTGCCACGGGTTTTCGCATCGACTTTTTTCACGATCACCGCGCAATACAGGCTGTATTTGCCATCACTGGAAGGTAAGTTACCGGAAACCACCACAGAGCCTGCCGGAACACGCCCGTACATGACTTCACCCGTTTCGCGGTCATAAATGCGGGTGCTTTGACCGATGTAAACGCCCATGGAAATGACCGAACCTTCTTCCACGATCACGCCTTCCACCACTTCAGAGCGTGCGCCAATGAAGCAGTTGTCTTCGATGATGGTTGGGCCTGCTTGTACTGGCTCCAACACGCCGCCGATACCAACGCCGCCGGATAAGTGCACGTTCTTACCGATTTGTGCGCAAGAACCGACCGTTGCCCATGTATCGACCATCGTGCCGCTATCGACATACGCGCCGATATTGACGTAAGAAGGCATCAGCACACAGCCCGGTGCGATGTAAGAACCGCGACGTGCAATCGCGTTCGGCACAACGCGCACACCACCGGCAGCGAATTCTTCCGCGCCCATACCGGCAAATTTGGAAGGCACTTTGTCGTAATAGTTGGTGCAGCCACCCGCCATCACTTCATTTTCATTGAGACGGAACGACAACAACACCGCCTTTTTCAGCCATTGTTGGACTTCCCACTGGCCTACGCCTTGTTGGATGGCGATACGCAATTTGCCTTGGTTGAGCAATTCCAGTGCCGCATTCACCGCTTCGCGGGTTTTAGCATCGGCATTGCGCGGGTTGATGTCGGCGCGGCGCTCGAAAGCTTCTTCGATAATACTTTGTAGTTCAGTAACTTCTGACATTTTAATCTCCAGATTTAAAGGGTTTCGAGGACGTGCCGGATACGTCCAGCCGCTTCGATACATTCTTGTGGTGAAGCCACCAGCGCCAAGCGCACCCGGTTACGCCCCGGATTCTGCCCCAGCACTTCACGCGACAAATAACTGCCCGGAACCACATGCACGTGCGCACGGGCAAACAATTCACGGGTAAAGGTTTCATCATCTATGGGTGTTTTTGCCCACAAGTAAAAGCCCGCTTGCGGCATTTTCACATCCATCACAGGTGCGAGTATATCCATCACTGCGGTAAATTTCTGCCGGTATAATACCCGGTTAGCCTGAACATGCGCTTCATCGTTCCACGCAGCAACGCTGGCAGCCTGAAATGGTGGCGGCATCGCACAACCGTGATAGGTGCGGTACAACAGGAATTTTTTCAGGATTTCCGCATCCCCCGCCACAAAACCAGAACGCAAGCCCGGCGCATTCGAGCGTTTCGACAGGCTGTGGAACACCACGCAGCGTTTCCACGCAGTATTCCCCATCAGGGCGGCAGCTTGCAACAAACCCGGTGGCGGCTGGCTTTCATCGAAATACAGTTCAGAATAGCACTCGTCGGAGGCAACAATGAAATCGTATTGCTCCGCCAATGCCAACACCTCTTGCATCATTGCCAACGTCATCACCGCGCCGGTCGGGTTGCCGGGGCTGCAAATGTAGAGCAATTGGCAACGTTGCCACGTTTCTGCCGGGACTGCCGAGAAATCAGGGATAAACCCGTTTTCCTCAACGCAAGGCAGGAATACCGGCTCTGCACCTGCCAACAACGCCGCGCCTTCGTAAATTTGGTAGAACGGGTTGGGCATCAGCATTGCCGCACCGGGTTTGCGTTCAACCACGGCTTGGGCGAAAGCAAACAGGGCTTCCCGTGTCCCATTGACCGGAATCACATGCTGTTCCGCATCTACCGTCCCTTCCGGCAATTGGAAACGCCACGTCAGCCAAGTGGTAATGGCCTCGCGCAAAGCCGTAATCCCCTTGGTTAAGGGGTAACTCGACAAACCACCCAAATTGGCACTAATGGCCTGATGGATAAAATCCGGCGTCGGGTGCTTCGGTTCCCCAATCGCTAGCGATACCGACGGCAAAGCCGCAGGGGTAAGCCCCGCCAGCAAAGTACGGATACGTTCAAACGGGTAAGGTTGCAGGCGGGCAAGATCAGGATTCATGCCTTTATGTCCCTGTGGTTTAACAAAAGCGTGCAGTATAGCGGAAAAAGAAAAAGCCCCGAAACGGGGCTTTCTCAGTAAAGGGCTGAAAGCTCAGGCTTTACTTGTTTTTGCTCATCATGTAGTCAACAGCAGCTTTGACTTCATCATCAGACAGTGCAGGGTTGCCGCCTTTAGCTGGCATAACTTTGCCCGGAACGTCGTTTTTGCCTTTAACCGCAGAACCGTGCAGTGCGTCAGCACCTTTAGCGATACGTGGGCCCCAGTCAGCTTTGTCACCCATTTTAGGTGCGCCAGCGATACCCATGTCATGGCAGCTAAAGCACAGACCTTTGTAAACTTTTTCGCCGTCTACAGCACCAGCAGGAGCTGCTGCCATACCAGACATACCGCTCATGCCTGCCATACCAGCCATGCCTTCTTGCTTAGGCGCTTCTTGAGCTGCCATGCCAGACATGCCGCTCATACCAGCCATACCTTCTTGCTTAGCGGCATCGCCTACTGCTTTCGCTGCATCACCTGCGGCTTGGGCAGTTGCGTCGACTGCTTTAGCTGCGGTATCACCCGCGGCTTTCGCTGCATCACCGGCTACCGCTGCTGCGTCGCCTGCGGCTTTAGCAGTAGCATCTGCCGCTGTTTTAGCTGCATCGCCAACAGCCGTTGCTGCCGCTGCCACTGGATTAGCAGGCGCTTCAGCTTTAGGTGCTTCGGCTTTAGGCGCTTCCTCTTTCTTCTCGCCACAACCACTCAGAACACCAGCCGCCAAGAACAACGCAGAAATACTAACAACGATATTTTTCATTACCTAACTCTCCTGATTTGGGAAATTTTGGGAAAACTATTGAGACGAATTTAGCCCATCAATTGGGCAAACATCCTAAATGAGCTATATGCCCATGTCAATTCAAACTTTTCGACGGTACTCCCTTGTTAATTGAGGGAAAAACTCAGGCTTACGCCCCTTGAGTATGAAGCGGCACGGAATTATGCTGGCGGCTTCGCAAACCAATGACCAAAGACACCCATGACAGCAGAACATCCCTACCTTCAAACTTTTCGCGGTTCATTTTCCGGCGTACTGCGCTGGCCCCAACTGGATGCACTCTGGCAACAGGTGCTGACCACCCCGCAGGAAGGTTGGTACGTCTACGCCGTGGGCGAAGAACCCCCAACGCAAACCCTGACGGGCGATGCACTCGGCAAGGTCATACGCGAATTGGATGAACTGTTACACCGCGAACACGATGAAGACTACTGTGGCATCGTCTATACTGACAGCATGACGAATCCGGCTTACATCAAAGTGTTCGACCCCAACAATTTGGGATCAACCTGCGGCTCCAGCGGCAATCCGCCCCTGCCCGGTTGGATTCTGTCCAAAATGCAACCGATTAACCTGCCCGCAGCCATGCCCCAACCGGGCAACCGGCGTCGCTGGTGGCACAACCTGTTTAACCATGCACACTAAGACCTTACGACCCTTCACAAAGTTCTGCCTTGCCGTGCTATTAGCTAGCATGGCTGCGTCCTGTAATGCCAAAGACGAACCAACGGCAGCAGCACCGCCCCCTGTCCAAGCGCAACAGCCCGCAACACTGCCAACCGCTGAGCACGCAAAATACCAAGCCATGCAACAAAACTTGCAGCAGATTTTGCAGGAAGTGCAAGCACTGGATAAGGAAAATGCCCGTTTGGAACAGGTCATCCAGCAAGCCGAAGGTGAAAACCAAAAGCTCGGCGATGAAATCGACAAAATCCGCCCGGAAGTGGACGCGCCTGCCTCCAAACCCTAGCCGCGCTTAAGCTGACGGACTAAAAACCGTGCCGGATGCAAGTTATGGTATAGCGTGTCCTGTACCGGCAACGGTTCGCCAGTCATCAGTGCTGCCAGCAATTCCGCGCACAAACCGCTGGTTGCCAAGCCGCGTGAGCCATACCCTGCCGAAATGAATAACCCCGGCTGGTATTGTGCGGGCGGGTATTTTTGCCTTGCGTTGCCATAGCGCAGGTCGGCGTAAGCCTGCTGAAAAAATGCCACATCCGGCAGCGCCCCCACCACCGGATAGCGGTCAGGGGTGGTCATACGCACCGCCGCGTGGGCGCTTTCAACACCGTCGAGGGAACCGGCAAGTTCTGGCAGGTAATGTTGCATTTGCTGGAAATTGGTGATGTTCGCACTTTCATCCAATACCGCCTCACGCACATTGCGGGCGAAGGTTGCGCCGAAAATGTGTTGCCCCCCCACATTCGGCGTCATGTAACCTTCGTGCCCCAGCGTGGTTTTCAGTCGCGCACTGTAAGCAGAAACGGGAACGCGGCTGGTTTGCCCCGCTACCGGCATGAAAGGCAGGAACGCCGTTTGCGCCCACTGATCGGCTTCGCGCCCGCTGGCAATGACCGTCACTTCGCTGGGGATGGGCTGGAAAGCCGCTGTTTCGGTACGCACTTCGATATTGTCGTGTGCCACCAGTGCGGCACAGAAACTTGCCGGATTCAGCCAGCCTGCTTGCGGGAAATAACTTGCGCCTGTGGTCAGCGGGATTCCCGCCACGGCTGATGCCTCTTGCGCATCAAGAATTTGAATGAAATCGTTGGGCAAACCGCGCTCACGTAAGGCTTGCTGGCGGGCAGCTTCACGCGGCTCGTGCGCCAATTGCAGTGCGCCGCATTGCTGCCAGTCGATGCGATGACCAGCGGCTTCCAGTTGGGTAATTTGCTGTACGGCGTAGCTGAATGCTTGGCGGTAAAAGGTTTCGCCCCAACCGGGTTCGGCGGTCATTTTCGGGGTGAGCACTCCGGCGCGGTTGCCGGAAGCTTCGGTGGCGATACGCGCATGGCGCTCCAACAGGGTGATTTGCCAGCCGCGTTCGGCGAGGGAACGGGCAATTTGGCAACCCGCGACACCACCGCCAACCACCGTAGCGCGGCGGCTAGTCTCAGCGGCGGGGCGGGCGAACCACGGCATCTGCGGCGCGGGGATAAGGTCGGGCATAAAGCGGGCATCCTGTTCAGGCAAGGGCGTTAAGATAATAGCGGATTTACCCTATACTTTACGCACCAACACACACGGATTTACCCATGCACGTACACTATTTACAGCACGTCCCGTTCGAGGGCGATTTAGGCAGCATGAAGGACTGGCTGCTGCAACGCGGCGCACGCATTTCCTGCACACAATTTTTTGCCAACGAAGCCCTACCGGAAATCGAGAGCATTGACCTGCTGATCGTCATGGGCGGGCCGATGAGCATCAACGACGAAGCCGAATTTCCGTGGCTGGTGACGGAAAAGCGTTACATCCGCACGATGATTGCCGCCGGAAAACCCGTGCTGGGCATCTGTTTAGGGGCGCAATTGATCGCTTCCAGCCAAGGCGCAGCGGTTTATCCGAATGCGGAAAAGGAAATCGGCTGGCTGCCCATCCACGCGGCGGATAACCTCCCGGACCATGCCTTCCGCTTTCCTGCCGAAGCCACAGTATTCCAGTGGCACGGCGAAACGTTTGATTTGCCAGCGGATGCAATCTTGCTTGCCAGCAGCCCGGCGTGCCGCCATCAGGCATTTCAGGTCGGCAATAAGGCGATTGGGCTGCAATTCCATCTGGAAATCATCCAAGGTTCGGCAAAAGACTTGGTGGAAAACTGCGAACACGAGTTGGTGGAAGGCAAGCCCTACATCCAAAGCAAGGCGGAAATTTTGGGGGCAGATGCGGCACATTACCGCGCCATCCACACGCTGGCGGAAGAAGTGCTGAGCTTCTTGCTGGCTTAGTGCAAATCGACTTTGCCGCGCAGGGCTTTGGTTTGCCCTTTGAGCGCTTTGCCTTGCAGCCGCCGTTCTTGTGAGCCTTTGGTGGGCTTGGTGGCGCGGCGGGCTTTTTGCACTACTGTGGCGGTTTTGATCAGTTCGTGCAGGCGTGCGAGTGCGGCTTCGCGGTTTTTTTCTTGGGTGCGGAATTGCTGCGCTTTGATGATCACCACGCCGTCTTTGGAAATGCGCTGGTCGTTCGATGCCAACAACCTTTCCTTGTAGAAATCGGGCAAGGATGAAGCGCGGATGTCGAAACGCAAATGCACCGCCGACGAGACTTTGTTGACGTTCTGCCCGCCGGAACCTTGCGCACGGATGGCGTTCAGCTCAATTTCGGCTTCGGGGATCGTGACGGTGTGGGAAATGTAGAGCATGGCAACCTCAGTTAGTCACGTTGGCGGGCAACAGTTCGCTTCCACCCAATCCCCATACGGCGCGTACACATGCTCCAGAGCCACGGCGAATATCGCGGGCAACTCATAGGGATGCAGGGCGCGGATGGCGGCTTCCAGCGCGGGGTAACAGGCGTCGGTAGTTTTGAGCACAACGCGGAATTCCTTGTCGTGCTGCACCGCATCCTCCCAGTGGTAGAAACTTTCAATCGCGGAAATCTGGGCGCAAGCAACCAACTTCTGCCCAACCAGCGTGCTGGCGAGTTTCTGCGCTTCTTCAAGGCTTCCGATGGTGGTGGTGACGGCTAGGAGCTTGTTCACGGGACGGCTAACGTTTGAATGATGGGTCAGGAGTTAGGTGTATCAATTGATAGTCTCCCCCTCTTAACACTTAAATGGCCAATGGATGGATTTCTAGTTAGAAGCGCCCAAGCTGGCTGACCTTCTGCGGTCATGAAAGAAACAACCCTCAAGCCATTTGAAAAGGAGATAGAAATCTCTGGCAAATGACCAAATACCTGAACATCGGTTACAGATGCACCAAGAAGCTTTTTAAACATCCCTGGCCATTTTCCTTCAGAACTCCATGAACCACCCAAAATTGAGTATTTACGTTCAAATCTCCAGCTCCACTCAACCATTAAGGTGATTTCACCATTAGGATTGCCATCCTCATCACTCCTTCGTTTTCTCGGCGTGAGCTGACCAAACTCAATAAATAGAGCAGAACCATAACCGCGCCAGACGTGAGAAACCGTCTTTCCAATTAGGGCATTGATGAATGGACTCGGATCAACCAATCAGTAACTCCCAACGTAAACTCAGCGACCTGATGTCACCATTAAAAATGACATTCTGCCGCATATCTCCGGCTGGATGCCAACAATTTCCAGAAATTTTGAGCTGCGTTATTTTGGTTCTCTCCATTCCGGCAGGCAAAGCAGCCATGTGGGTCTGAGGCGCGTAAACATTTCAATTCCGGCAAGTTTGCTTTGCAAGATTTCCCAGCGAGCCAGATCAAACAAATCCCGATACAAGTAGGCCACCCAGTCCGCCAGTAGCACGGCTGCATAGGTTTCTGCATCGTCGGTATCGCAGATAGCAAGCCCTGCACTGTGCTGGTATCCAGCCACAACAGTTGCCGCGTCATAGCCCCAGCGGTGGAGAGCAACCCCCGCCGTGCCTGCCCGAAAAGTCACGTCTTCAGGCAGACTCGCTTCGGCATCTGTGGCAATCGGATTGAGTGCGGCGGGTAATTCTGAGAAATGCAGGTTGGCAAACAAGGCTTGGACGTGCGCCGCCAGTTCGGGGGTGTTCGCCACATGCCAGAAATTGAAGACCAGTGTTTGGCGAGGCTGGGTAACTTCGGTGACACCGTGGTATGACTCTGCGTGCAACAGGAAACCAAAGGCTTTGTTGTATTCAGGGGCAACACTGCATACGGCTTTGCCTTCTAATGATGCAAATAACTCCAGCAAACCACCGTGTTCTGCTTGCCAGTGCTTATTGAGTTGCACCACCAACCGCGCAATTTCATAGCCCAATAACGGGCGGTCGCTGTGTATGCCAATGACGTGTCCGGGCAGCATCCGTTGCGCCGTGACCAGAAAACGGTTGACCAGTGGCAAGCCCGTAATCTCGCGCATTCTGGCGAGTACTTCGGCGTGAAACGTGGCAGGAATAGCTGCCGTAACGTCGCACAACGAACAGCGGTAAAACGCGCCATCCCGATGTTGCCACTCACCGTCTTGCACAAATAGCTGCTCAAGCGCTGCGCACTGTTCCTCAGAAAAGGCGGCATCCACAGCAAAAAAGGGGAACGGGTTTTGGTGGTGGTTGGGATGCAAGAGCAAAGGCTAAACTCCTAATCTGAGGATATGCGGATGTTGGGCGCTTCACCATCCCACGAACCCAACGTGATTACCAGCAGAGATTGCAGCTTCCCGGCAGACGCCCACCCGCGCATTTTTCTCCGCAGCAGGGGCGCTGCCCCTGCACCCCGTAGCGCGAGCGGCTTCGCCAAAGTCTGGCGCTGCTTCCGCGCAACGCGCCTGCCTTTGGCTACACCGCCCGCGCAAGGATGCCGCCTCCGGCGGTTGCGGCTTCGCCGCCCTGCCCGGCCTTAGCTCAATGACCTAAAAGCAAACGGAAGCCACAGTTGCTGCCACGGTAAACAGGCCCGCCCCTGAAACGGTAGGCAGAACGGCAGTACCTGCCGTTGTCGTACCACGAGCCGCCGCGAACGACGCGCTCAACGCCCGTTTGTGAACCCTCCGGGTTCGTTACCGGCTCCGCCGGGTAAGAACCGTAACAATCTTGACACCATTCCCACACATTGCCGTGCATTTCGTGCAAACCCCAAGCATTCGGAGGGTAGCTTCCCACTACTCTGGTTTTACCATTGGTATTCCATTCATCCCACTTTCCTGAGTAATTCACCCTGTCCAGATTCAAATCATCCTTGCCACCAAAGCTGAAGGCGCTGGTTGTCCCCGCACGGCAGGCGTATTCCCACTCTGCTTCCGTTGGCAAACGCAAGCTCACACCCGTCACCAGCGAATTCAGCTTTTGGATAAAGCCTTGCACGTCATTCCAACTGACCATTTCCACCGGATTGTTGGGACTACCCTTGAAATGGGCGGGATTATTGCCCATCACCGTCTGCCACAAGGCTTGGGTGCAAGCTGTATCCGCCAGCCAGAAACCTTGCGTTAGGATCACTTTGTGCTGAGTTTCACTATCGAGACGCCCCGGTTCTGACGGCGGCGAACCCATCAGGAATGTGCCGGGTTTGATCTGACGGAAGCGTTGGATGATACCTTTCACATTCAAATCAGCGTAATGACCGTATTGGTCATCGCCTGCCGCGCTTGCCCATGCGGGTTTAGATGGTCGGGTGACAACGGGGGGCGTGCTAATGACGGGTGGAGCGGATGGCGTTGCGGTTTTCTCACCGACCAAAGTATGGATTTGGGCGGACAACTTCGTGAAATCGGCATGGTTAGTCTCACCGCCCCACGTGATGAAATTACCTGCCTGCACGATCTGAAAACCAAACGGCGGTTTGACATCATCCAAACGGATCGGTAACAAAACACCCCGATGCTTGCCTTCAATGGCTTCTTCAATGACCCACTCTGAATGCACGGAAGATGCCGACCATGCCACCACTACGCAGCGGCTTTCACTGACTGCCTTACCAATCACTTGTTGCCAGTGTTTTCCAATCGGGACTGAACGGTGATCCCAAAACACCGACCAGCCTTGTTGCTCCAATGCCTTCACCAACGGCATCAGGCGTTCGCGGTCTTGGGTCGAATAACTGAGAAAAATGTCGTACATGCGGTTAGGGCTGCGGCTGCAAAGATGGGGGAGATAATAAACCATATTGGCTGCCAATTCATGCGCCAATCCACCCCGCCCATTACGGCTTCTCGACACCTGCGCCACTCTCTGGTTTGCTTCCCCCATTGTCCGAACACTTTCCTTCCCCCCTCGCCCCTTGAGGGAGAGGGGCTGGGGGTGAGGGGACGGCGCTACACCACCACAGGATTTCCCATGCGAGCCTTGAACTTCGATAACCGCTTTGTGCGCGAACTGCCCGGCGACACCGACGGCATCAATATGTCCCGTCAGGTTTACGATGCACTTTGGTCAAGTGTGCAGCCGACCGCCGTCGCCAAGCCGCGTTTGCTAGCACATTCGCCGGAAGTCGCGGAAATGCTAGGTTGGACGGCGGCGGACATCGCCGATCCTGATTTCGCATCCGTATTTGGCGGCAATCAGTTGTTGGCAGGAATGCAGCCCTACGCGGCCTGTTACGGCGGACACCAGTTCGGCGGTTGGGCAGGGCAATTGGGTGACGGACGCGCCATCAGTTTGGGTGAAACCGTCAACAGCGCTGGGGAACGTTGGGAACTGCAACTCAAAGGTGCAGGGCCAACACCGTATTCACGCCGTGCGGATGGGCGGGCGGTATTGCGCTCTTCGGTGCGCGAATTCTTGTGCAGCGAAGCCATGTACCACCTCGGCATCCCCACGACCCGCGCCTTGAGTCTGGTGGCAACCGGCGACAGCGTGATGCGCGACATGCTTTACGACGGCAACCCCGCGCTCGAACCCGGCGCAATCGTGTGCCGCGTCGCGCCGTCTTTCATCCGCTTCGGCAATTTTGAGCTGCCTGCCTCGCGGGGTGATAAAGCGCTGCTGGAACAACTGGTCGATTTCACCATCGCCCGCGATTACCCCGAACTGCAAGGCGACACGCAAGCCAAGCGCAGCGCATGGTTTATGGAAATCTGCCGCCGCACGGGGGTGATGATCGCGCATTGGATGCGGGTCGGTTTTGTACACGGGGTCATGAATACCGACAATATGTCGATCCTCGGCCTCACCATCGACTACGGCCCTTACGGCTGGCTGGAAGATTACGACCCGATGTGGACGCCGAACACCACCGACGAAGCGGGCAAACGTTACTGCTACGGGCAGCAGCCTTACATCGGGCATTGGAACCTTGCCCACCTGCGCGATGCGCTGAAACCCGTGATTGCCGATGCACAAGTGTTGCAAGCGGGTTTGCAGGCTTACGCCGACACTTACAGCGAAACATTTGGGGTAATGCTTGCCGCCAAATTCGGCATCCGCGAACTGTCGGACAATGATGCGCCGTGGATCAATAGCGCGTTTGAACTGCTGCACAAGTCGGAAGTGGACATGACACTGTTTTTCCGCAACCTCGCTGACGTGGATGTGCAGCAACCGGAACTTACGCCGTTGCTGCCTGCGTTCTACCGCGATGATTTATTGCAGCAATACCGGGCAGAATGGGAACAGTGGTTGGGGCAATACTGCGCCCGTTTGCAAACGGACAATCTGCCGCCGGAAGAGCGCCGCGCCCGCATGAATGCCGCCAACCCGCGTTTCGTGCTGCGCAATTACCTTGCACAACAGGCCATCGACCTAGCCACGGCGGGCGATAACAGTAGGATCGTGGAATTGCTCGACACTTTACGCCACCCGTATGACGAGCAACCCCGCTACGCGCACTTTGCGGAAAAACGCCCGGAATGGGCACGGCATAAGGCGGGGTGTTCGATGTTATCATGCAGCTCGTAGGGTAATGTGGGGTTTAGCGCCCCGACCTGATGGTAAACGGCGGTTTTGCCCACCAAATCAGCAACACCAGCGACAGCATCATCAACCCACTCAGCAACATCGTGTCATTGGTTGCCAGCAAATATGCCTGCGTTTGGATTTGCCCATTGATCCATGCCAACCCCGCAGTGTGTGGCAAACCCAGCGCTGCCAGCTTATCCAGCGTCAATTGGGTGGGCGCACTGTAATCGGTAATACCTTCCACCAATTGGGCTTGATGCACCGTGGCGCGATGGCTCCACAATGACACCATCACTGCCGTACCAAAGCTGGAGCCGAGATTACGCATAAAGCTGGAAAGCCCCGACGCCGAAGCAATTTGCCGCCCTTCCAACCCCGACAGGTTGATCGTCACCAATGGCAGGAAGAAGCAACTGATGCCAATCCCCATCAGCAAGCGGGTCAAAGCTACCGACCAAAAATCCACATCGGGGGTGAAGCGCGTGCTCCAAATCGACACCGCCGCCGACACCACGAAGCCAAACGTAGCAATCGCCCGCGCATCAATGCGGTGGATATTCGCCCCCACAATCGGCCCCATCAGCAAGGCCAGCATTCCACCGAACGCCACCACCTTGCCTGCCCACAGCGGCGTATACCCTTGGAAACTTTGCAACCACAATGGCAGCGTCACCACAATGCCGAAAAACGCCATTGACCCCACCATCAAGCACACCGCGCCCACCAGAAAGTTACGCCGCGCAAACAGGTGCAAATCCACAATCGGGTGTTCGTCGGTCAGTTCCCACGCCACAAACAGCGCCAGCGTCATTACCGACACCACCGTCAGCGTCACAATGAAGGGCGAACCAAACCAGTCGAGTTCATTGCCCTTATCCAGCACGATCTGCATCGCGCCCACGCCAATCGCCAGCAGGATTAGCCCAACGTAATCCACCGGCAGTTTGCGGCATGGCGTTTCGTAATCCTTCACCAGAATATTCGCCAGCATCGCTACCGTGATCCCTACCGGCAGATTGATCAGGAAGACCCAGTGCCACGTCAGGTTTTCGGTCAACCAGCCGCCCGCCAATGGCCCCACCACGGGCGCTAACACGGTCGTCATCGACCACAAGCCCAAGGCCAGCCCTCGCTTGTGTGGAGGGTAAATGGTGGTCAACAAGGTTTGCGATAGCGGAATCATCGACGCCCCCACCATGCCTTGCAATACCCGCGCCCCCACCAGCATTTCAAACGAAGGCGCTAACCCGCACAGCAGCGATGCCAAGGTAAACAGCAAGGTTGCCATTACGAACATACGCACTTGCCCGAAGCGTTGCGCCAACCAACCCGTCATCGGCAACATGATGGCTTCGGATACTGCATAGGAAGTGATGACCCACGTCCCCTGCGTGTAGCCCACCCCAAGGTCGCCGGAAATGGAAGGCACGGACACATTCGCAATCGACAGGTCGAGGATATTCATGAACGAACCCAGCCCCAGAACCAGCGTGGTCAACGCCAACGTACCTGCACACATCGGGCGTGGCAAACTACCCGCAGCAGCTTGGCTCACGGGACAGCCTTGCTACTATTTGCCGCAATAATCCGCGCAATCTCGGCATCGGCAGCTTTCGATTGCAAGGTAAACACGTCGGTGCTGCTCAAGGTGGCTTTGTCCTTACCGCTGCCTTGCGCCACGATTGCGCCACTGCGGTCATGCGTATCCACTTCCACCCGCACCGACAGGCCAATGCGTAAGGGGTGTTGCTGCAATTCGGCGGGGTCTAGTTCAATCCGCACTGGAATGCGTTGCACGATTTTAATCCAGTTACCGGAAGCATTTTGCGCAGGCAATAAGGCAAATGCGCTGCCCGTCCCCGCCGCAAACCCCGCAATCTTGCCGTGGTACACCACCCCGCTGCCATACAGGTCGGCAGTCAACTTGGCTGATTGCCCGATACGCACGTCATCCAGTTGGGTTTCCTTGAAATTGGCGTCGACCCACATTTGTTCGGGCGGAATCACCACCATCAGCGGCGTACCAGGAACAACCCTTGCGCCCACTTGCACTGCCCGTTGGGCAACGTCACCCGTCACTGGAGCAAGGATGCGGGTACGTTCCAAGGTCAAATACGCCTGCCGGACTTGCACCGCCGCACTTTGCACCCGTGGATGTTCGGCAATTGAGGTATTTTCTGTCTGCCCGACCGCACCTTCGCGTTGCGCTTGGGCTTTTTGCAGGGCAGCTTCGGCTGCTTGCAGGGTGGTTTTGGCTGCCGTCAGCGCTTCGGCGGAAACGAATTGGCGGGTACGCGGGTTGGACAAGCGTTGGTATTCGGTACGGGCGTTTTCCAATTCCGCCCGCATTTGCGCAACCCCGGCGTCGCTCTGATTGGTACTGGCGTAGAGGCCACGCACGCTGCGTACCGCATCCGCCAACGCTGCTTCTGCCGACTGCAAGGCAACTTGCGCGTCAGTTTCGTCCAGTTGCGCCAGTAATTGCCCAGCCTTTACCCGGTCGGTATTGTTGACGTTCACCGCTTTGACCGTGCCGGAGGTTTGCGGCGTCACCTGCACGATATTTCCGGCGACATAGGCATTGTCAGTATCAGCGCGGTATTGGGCGATGAAAAACCACCACAGGAACCACGCCAGCCCCACGCTGCCAAATACTGTCAGCAGCAATGCCAACGCTTTACGCCGCCGTCCGCCGGGAGCTGGGGATGCGGGCGGTGCGGATTCCGCTTGGTTCATGAGCTAGCCTTAATAAATCAGCGAGAACAGCTTGTTGCGGTACTTTTTCACCAGCGGGTTGCCCGCGCCAATCAATTCAAACGCACTGAACAAGCCTTTCTTGCCTGCCCCATCCTGAAAAGCGCTATTTTTCTTATGGACGGTGAAATACAGTTCCAGCCCCGCTTCGATCTCATCCATCGCAATGCGTAGCTTCGCCAGCTCCAACATGGTGGCAAGGTCATCGGGGTTTTCTGCCAATGTTTTTTCCAAGGCGCTGGTATCAATGCCCACCACCTGTGCTTGCAGCTGGGCCCGTTTCGCATCGGCTAACAGTTGGCGTAAGGCATCATCGCCAACAACTTCGGGGGGAACGTCTTTCAACAAGGCTTCGGCTTCCGCGCCTTTGCCTTGCTGGATCAGCATTCCGGCGAGTTCGACCACAGCTTCGTAGAAATCGGGTTCGTGTTGCACCACTTGCTGCATCAGGTCGACCGCGCCTTGAATGTCACCACCTTCGTACATAGCGATGGCTTGCTGACGGTACGGTTCGGTCTGGTGCATCTTGTGCTTGTTGATGAACTTGCGTATTTCGCTTTCCGGGATTGCACCCATGAACTCATCCACGACTCTGCCGCCTTTGAATACCTTCACGGTCGGCAAACTGCGCACGTTAAATTGTGCTGCCAATTGTTGGTGTTGGTCAGCGTTAACTTTGGCGAGCAGGAATGCGCCTTGGTATTCATTTGCCAGCTTTGCCAGCATCGGCATCAAGGTCTTGCATGGCTGACACCAATCAGCCCAGAAATCGACCAGCACCGGCACTTGATGGGAGGCATCGACCAGTTGCTGGAAATTTTGCGGGTTCGCTTCATAGATATAGGGGGAATCAGCCATTACCTCGGAATCCTTCATGAATATGATTAGTCAACACAAGATAAGGGCGTGACGGGAAAATGCAAGGGCGACCGACAGGCCGCCCCCACAGATTTACTTCTTCTCGTCCGCTGGCGCTGCTTCTTGCATTTGCTGCAACTGCTTGAACATGTCCAACGTTTCCTTCGGCACGTCGCCGCTTTCTTCCAATGTTTTCAACAGTTCTGGCGTCAGACCTTCTTTCTGGATGCGCTCCATCAGCTCAGGGGGAATACCCAAATCAGCGGCGGAAGTATCACCTCCAGCGGTATCAGTTGCACCGCCCAAATCACCTGATTCCGGTGCTGCTGCCCCCATGTCTGGTGCTAGCAACTGCAACAGTTCCTCAAGGCTCATTTGCTTGCCGTTCAGCGTTACGCTTTCACCAGCAAGGGTAAGTTCGCTCTTGATTTTTGCGCCATCCAATTTAAGCAGACCTTGTTCAGAAAATGGCGTCAGCATCATTTCTGAGCCTTCTGGCAGCATCGCTTTGTCAGCATCCACTAGAACCTTGCCTTGCACCATCTTTGACCAATCCGCCGGGCCATAGCTGACCAGTTCCATCATTTTCGGCGCGGTCTTCCCGGTGTAGGTCAGGTCGATGTCAGCATTCAACTTACCCTTGGTGCTTTCCGCTGCGAGCACGCTATGCAGACGGCTTTTGCCTGTTTTCAACACTTTGCTGAAAATGGTATCGACCACTTGCTCGCTGGTCTTGCTGACTTTTTCCATCAGCTCTTGCTGTTTTTGCTGGCCTTCTGGGGTTTCCATCGCATCGGCGTTCCAGTCGGTCTGGCTCAAAGCGCTTTGCATTTCTGCTTGGAGCTTGCTGACTTCTTTCAAGCCATCCACATCCATCCCGGCAATATCCAGTTTGTAACTGAGCTTGCTCACGGTATCTTTAACACCTTTGATGTTATCCACACCCAGCGTCATTGAGCCGACCACTTCATTGTCCTTGATGTCGCTGGAAGTTTGCACCGCCAGATCAAACACCGCAGGCTCGGTGGTGCCTTCTGCCAAAATGGAAACTTGTGGCGCTTTCATCTCAAAGTTACCCAGCACCTGTTCGCCAACCATGCCGGTCACATTACCCGTGACATCCATTGAGGGGATGCTGGCGCTACTGTTAGCGTCCTTGATTTCCAGCTTGCCAACATGCACGTTTATTTTACCCGTCATGTCAGTAGCGGAATTACCGGACAGGTTGAAGCCTTCAGCAGTAACGATTGTGCCGTCCTGATCCAGCTTCATTGGATTCATGCTGAAATCGTAAGTGGTGCTGCCACCAAAACCAATCACGGTATGCCCTTCCATAGGCGGTTTGCCTGCGAATGCCGTCGTCAAGGTTTGACGTTTGGCGGCATCCAGCTTATCCATATCAATGCGGGTATTGATGCGTGACATGCCGAACTGTACGGCACTGCCACCGCCCAAGAATATCGGGCCATTTTCAATGTCGTTGACGAATTGGACTTCCCCAATGGCTTCGTTAAACGGTGGCATATCGAATTTCAGTTTGGTAATGGCTTTTGCCCCAAACGTGGTTTTTTCGTAACTGACCAGTTCCTGCTTAACGCCGCGTCCCGCAGCTTGTTGGTTCTGTTGGTCAATAAACTGTTCAACCGTTGATTTGGTCTGTTGACCGACATACAAACTAGCGCCGCCCCATGCCACCAGCAATGCGACAGGAATCGACAACAGCGTTACAATTTTTTTCATGGGAGAAACTCCTGATTAGTCGGTATTAATTTAATCCGTTGTTATAAAGATTGGTTCTGACCCCGCCGAGTGTAGCAGAGAAGAACCGCTTAACGCCCTAGCATCTGCCTAAACGGCATTCCCAGTAAGCGCAAAGTGCCAAAATAGCTACCCAGTGCCAGCACGATCAATCCCGTCAGTGCCGCCACCTTACGCCACGTTCCGGGGGCTTGCCACCAAGCATCCGGCGGTGAAGCCAGCCAGATCAACCCGCCCATCACCACACAGGCCAAGCCAATTTGCACCAAAAACGTAGACCAACCCTTTTCTGGGTCGAAAATTTGCTGCTTGTGCAAGTTGTAAAACAGCAAACCTGCATTCACGTATCCCGCCAGCGCCGTTGCCAGTGCCAGCCCAGCGTGCGCCCCCGGCGTACCGGAAAAATACCACGGCAATACGATCAGCACATTCAGCGCCATGTTGGAGAATATCGCAATCACCCCAATCTTGACCGGCGTTTTGGTGTCTTGGCGGGAATAGAAACCCGGAGCCAGCACTTTCACCATGATAAAACCGCTCAGACCTGCTGAATAGGTCATCAGGCTCAAAGATGACATCTGTACATCGTGCCAAGTGTATGCACCGTGCATCATCACCGTCGCAAGAATCGGTTCTGACAATAGCATCAGCCCCAGCGTTGCGGGCAAAGAAACCAGCAAGCCTAAGCGCAATGCCCAATCCATCGTATGCTGGAACTGTTTTGCATCCGCTTTCGCATGGTCGCTCGACAGCTTGGGCAGGATCACAGTTCCCAGTGCTACCCCAACAATCGCCAGCGGCAATTCCACAAAACGGTCGGAATAGTACAGCCACGAAATACTACCTACCGCCAGAAATGATGCCAGCACGGTATTGATCAACAGGTTCAATTGCGCGATAGACGAACCAAACAGTGCCGGAATCATCAGATTCATGATCCGGCTAACCCCTTCGTGCCCACGACGGATGCGGAAACGCGGCAGCAAGCCCAAGCGGGTCAGCGTCGGCAACTGGAACGCCAACTGCACGACCCCCGAGAAAAATACCGCCCAAGCCAAAGCTAACACTGGCTCATCGAAATACGGTGCACCCCAAATCGCACCCGCAATCATGGTAATGTTCATCAACGCGGGCGTCAGCGCAGGGATCGCAAACTTGTGGAAGGTATTAAGGATGCCGCTGACGAATGCGGTCAGGGAAATGAACAAGATGTACGGAAAGGTAATGCGTAACATTTCCACCGCCAAATCGGGGCGGGCTTCCGGCTTGGCATCAAACCCCGGCGCAAACACCCACATCACCACTGGCGCTGCCACAATTCCGATGACCGTAATCACTAGCAAGATCAAACCCAGATAGCCCGCCACATGGTCGAGCAAACCTTTCAGGGTTTCGCGGTCTTGCTTTTCTTTGTATTCCGACAACACCGGCACGAACGCTAGCGAGAACGCCCCTTCGGCAAACAAACGCCGCAGCAGGTTGGGGATGCGGAAGGCGACGTAAAAGGCGTCAGTTGCCCCATCGACGGGGAAATAGCGGGCAACCACCATGTCGCGCAGCAACCCCAACACACGGGAAATCATCGTCATGGCGCTAATGACAGCACCGGAGCGTAAAAGTCGGCTGCTCATCTTGTTGTATTTAATCCTATTACGTGGAGTGGGGATTCTGCATCAATCATGTGCAAAGGTCATTCAGATTATGTGAATTTTTTCCTGATACACTGTCAACATTGATGCAGTGAATGCGTTAATAAACCTGACAAATAACAACGAGTGCAACAAAACAGGGGGCACACACTCATGACGATCACGGTACAATCGGCAGCCGCGTTGCCGTTGCTGGCAATTCTGCTGTTCAACACCACTGTTTCCGCCAATCCAAGCGCTAGCCAACCGGGCTTTCCCCAACTGGATACCAACCGCGACGGAAGAATTTCTTGGCAAGAATACCTCGCCCGTAACCCGGTTTCCGGCAGGCTCAATCCGCGCCGCATTTTCGACAACGTAGACCAGAACCTCGACGGCTACATCGACCGCGCCGAATTCGACTCCATGAAACGCCGTTCCGCCACGACCAGCTCACGGCTACCTTAATGTATCCCGCATGGATTCTGCCGTTTATTTATTTGCTCAGGCAGGTAGAATGTAGCCCACGAACATCGAAACTTGAGGATTAAGCAAATGAGCGCATTGGAGCGTATTGATCAGGCTGTCAAAAGCAACCCTGTCGTCATTTTCATGAAAGGCACACCGCAAATGCCGCAGTGTGGCTTTTCCAGCCGTGCCGCGCAGGCGTTGATGGCTTGTGGCGAAGAATTTTCCTACGTTAACGTACTCGTCGACCCGGAAATTTTCCAAGAGCTGCCACAGTACGCCAACTGGCCTACTTTCCCGCAGATTTACATCGCTGGCGAACTGATCGGCGGCTGCGACATCACGCTGGAAATGTACCAGAACGGTGAATTGCAGAAGATGGTGAAGGAAGCAGTAAAAGGCGCAGCCCCTGCGGGTAACGCGGCTTAAACAGTTCGGGGCGTAAATCCTTACGCCCCTGACAACTTCACACCAAACTCTTGTTCACAATCTCAAACACATCTCCCGACAGTCCCGCCTGCGCTTGAATCCGTTCCAATTGTGCTTTCATCAAAGCGCTACGGATCGGCTCGTAATGCCGCCAATTCATCAACGGGCGTACCATCCGCGCTGCAATCTGCGGGTTCATCGCATCCAATTGCAATACATTATCGGCTAAGAAGCTGTAGCCACTGCCGTCTTGTGCGTGGAAATGCAACGGGTTGCGCATGGCAAAACTGCCGATCAGCGCCCGCACTTTGTTGGGGTTACGCAAATCAAACAGCTTGTGCTGCATCAGCGTTTGCACTTGCACCAACGTTTCTGGCAGGGTGGAAACGGCTTGCAGGGCAAACCATTTGTCCATCACCAGCGGGTCGTGCTGCCAACGGTCATGGAAATGTTGCAAAGCCTCGTCACGCTGCGGGCACTGGATTTGGTTCAGCACCACCAATGCCGCCAGCGCATCGGTCATGTTTCCGGCTTGCAGGTATTGTTGGTGGCAAAGCGCGTGGATGCCATCGTCATTGACGCGCCCCAAGTAATCCAAACACACGTTTTTCAGGCTGCGACGCCCAATTCTGGCGGCATCGACACGGTATTCGCCCTGCTCATGCAATTCGGCATACAAGGTTTCAAGGTCAATACGCAGCGCTTTTGCCAGCGTGGTATAGATGAATTCGCGCACCGTATGGATCGCTTCGGGGTCGGACGGACGCGACACTTCAGCAATATCGGATTCGGGCGGTAACTGCATGGCTTCCGCACGCAGCGCATGATCCAAAGAGCTGTCGGTCAGCACCGCCTGATACGCGCTGATGAAAGCGTGTTCCAAACCAAAGGCTTCGCCCTGTTCGTGTGCTTTGAGCAGGTTGAGGATAGTCCGCATCGCCAAACGCTGCCCCGCATCCCAACGGTTGAAAGCATCGCTGTCGTGCTTCATGAGGAAAATCAGTTCGGTTTCGCTGTACGGGTAATTCAGACGTACTGGGGCAGAAAAACCGCGTAACAGCGATGGCACTGGCTGTTCCGCAATGCCCGTAAAGGTGAAGGATTGCGCTGCTTCGGTCAGGCGCAAGACCTGCGTCTCCAGCATATCCTGCCCTGCGCTGCCCAATAAACCCACTTCAACCGGAATCAGGAACGGCTGTTTTGCGCTCGCTTCCGGTGTTGCTGGGCAAGTCTGGGTGAAATGCAGGGTACAAGTCTGTGCTGCTGCGTCGTAATCCATACTCACGGTCACATCCGGCGTCCCGGCTTGGTCGTACCAACGTTGGAACTGGCTCAAATCCGCGCCGTTGGCATCCGCCATTGCTGCAAGGAAATTTTCCGTCGCCACCGCTTGCCCGTCATGGCGTTGGAAGTACAAGTCCATACCCTTGCGGAAACCGTCACGCCCCAGCAAAGTCTGGTACATACGCACCACTTCCGCGCCTTTTTCATACACGGTCACGGTGTAGAAATTGTTGATTTCCATGTAAGACGCCGGGCGGATCGGGTGCGCCATCGGGCTGGCATCCTCCACGAACTGCCACGTGCGCAACTTACGCACATCTTCAATGCGCTTGACTGGGCGCGAATGCAGATCAGCGGTAAATTCTTGGTCGCGGAATACCGTCAAGCCCTCTTTCAGCGACAACTGGAACCAATCGCGGCAGGTAACACGGTTGCCCGTCCAGTTGTGGAAATATTCATGCCCAATCACCGCTTCGATACTGACGTAATCGAAATCCGTCGCGGTTTCTTGGCTGGCGAACACGAGCTTGGAATTGAACACGTTCAAACCCTTGTTTTCCATCGCGCCCATGTTGAAATCGTCGACCGCCACCACCATGTAAATATCGAGATCGTATTCCAATCCGAAACGCTGTTCATCCCACTGCATCGCCCGCTTGAGTGACTGCATGGCGTGGTCACACTTGTCGATATTGTGCGCTTCGGTATAGATGCGCAGGGTCACATCGCGCCCTGATGTGGTGGTGTAATGGTCTTCCACATGCTGCAAATTACCCGCCACCAACGCGAACAAATACGCCGGTTTGTGGAACGGGTCTTCCCACCGCGCCCAATGCCGCCCATCACCGAACTCACCGCTGCCAGTCAAATTGCCGTTGGAGAGCAACACCGGGTACTTGGCCTTATCCGCCAAAATCTGGGTGGTGAACACGCTCATCACATCCGGGCGGTCGGGGTAATAGGTAATCTTGCGGAAACCTTGCGCTTCGCACTGGGTACAGAAATTGCCGCTGGACTGATACAAGCCTTCCAGCGAGGTATTCTTTTGCGGGTAAATGCGCGTAACGATTTCCAACGTACACATTGCCGAAACGTGCGGGATGCTCATGCCTTCATCACTCAGCACGTAATCGCCCTCAGCCAAAATCACACCGTCAAGGCGCACCATGAGCAACTCCAGCCTCTCGCCGTACAGTTCCAGCGGCGCATCTGCCGCGACACCGGGGTTACGTCGGTAATTGGCAACGCAAGTTACTTGAGTGGCGTCCTCGCCCAAATCAAATACCAACGACACTGCATCCACGGCGTAAGCGGGTGCGGCGTAATCCTTAAGGAAAATGGTTTTCGGTTGTCCTTGTTTCATGTTCAGTCTCTTTTACCAGCGTTGTACAGGACATCGCAAATTGCGGCGTAATCAGGGTGTTGCGCAGTCAGCAATCCCATACGCAGCAATAGGTCAATATTGACCAGCGTGCAATTGTCCTTAAATTCTTGCGTGTTTGCCGTCAAATGGGCGATTTCCGCCAGTGGCAGCAACTGGAAACCAATCACCTCGCCATCGGTGTTCTCTGGCAAAAAATCTTCCGGCAACCACAAGTCATAGATGTAGATGGTGGAATTGTCCAGCCCGCGCCAGCCTTCTTGCCGATAACTGACTGTTCCCACCGCTTTGGCCTGTTGTGCTAGCGCTTGTGGAATGTTGGCTTCTTCCTTGGACTCTTTCACCACATTGTCCATCAAGCCCAAACCGACGGGCTGTCCACCTGCCACCATTTGGTCGAGTTTGCCGGGCCAGAAGGGTTTATCCAGCGAGCGCGTCCCCACCCATACGTGGATGCCATCGGCCTTTTGCACCAAACCATTGACGTGGATGCCGAAACTTTGCACGCCGAAAAAGTTGGTCGCTGCCCGCTCGATTTCCATTTCCGCATGACCGCCAAAACGGTGCGTAATCGGGTAAGCCTCACCCACCCACGTATCAATCACGCCTTGTTCATGCAAATGGCGCAATACCGGAGCCACCGCTTCAGTACGTGAGGCGTAATCCGCGAGCGTTGGGTTCAACGTGACATGCGTCGGCGTCACTGAAAAAATATCAGGCCAATTTACCAACTGATCGGCGAAGGCAGGCTGAACCTGACCGTACACTTTGTCATCAATCAGCAAGCTGCGGTAATGGGTGGCATCGAAATTGTTGCAGGTGTAAATACGCTCAAGGTAGCTCATGTGTCCGCGTCTGTTGTGGGTGGCTTAGGCTTAATGCATTCATGCTGACAAGTAGTGTCCAACCGAGCCAGAGTACTGCCACTACCCCCACGACGGCAAGTACACGCCATACACGATGCCCTAAAGACGAAAGCCGTTCATAACGTTGCAGGTTGGCATACGCCTCACGGCTCATAAAGGCATTAGCTTCATTGAACGCGGTAAAATCAATGGTAAAGGTTTCACCTTTGTTACGTAGCAGCAATTCAGCCACCAGCGGTTCTTCGCGCTTGTAAATCGAACGTGCGGAATTGATCCGCCCATCCCTATCGAGCGTCGTCACACCGCTCACTTTACGTTCACGCCCGAATTCGTCGCTGACCTGCCAGCTTATCGAACCTTTTTCCGGGGAAATGGTGGAACGGGTAACAGAGTGGATGGTAAAGGTTTTTTTCATTGTTATTGCCATGAATGGATGTGGGAGCGAGTTTAGCAACAATGGGGGGAGGTGCAAACAGGATTACGCTTAAGCGGCAACTACCCAATCAAATGCTGTAAAGCCATGCGATGCACATTGAAAATCTGTTCATAGATCATCAAGTGCCACCTTAATATTGAGTTCATGTTCACGTGCCTTTACCTTAGCCAGCAATTCCAAATCGTCTAGCCACTCCAATTCTATCAATGCTTCATTGACTACTTGTGCGCTGAGTACAACACCACACCGTTCAGTTAACACATTGGCAGATGAATGCTTCGACGACGCATCATCGGTAAAAAATTCATCGCTCATACATATCCTCACGTTTTAATAGCCCAAACGGTTTAACTAAGCGGGGAACAACGGAGGATTTGCTGCATGTCACTTTGGGTGACTCGACGGCGTATTTCTGTAATAAAAACTGATAGAAATCCACCAGTTCGCGGCGGGCAAACTCTGGCAATGCGTCCAAGTCTAGCACTTGCATAGCGGTATCTTATCGTTGTGTCAGTGAAGGCAGATTAGCTTAGGACAGCACCTAAAGCAAACACCGTCGTTATGGACGGCGCTCCTGTTTGATGACATAATTGACAACATGAGCGAAGCAACCAAAATCTTCCAGCGCCGCATTGAATTCCCCGAGGGCTGTGTACTCGAAGGTGTTGTGTGGCTCCTACCAACCCAACCCGTTTTAGGTAGCCGACATCTTTACAAGTACCGCCTGTATTACGGTTGCGAAGGAAGACGCGACATAGGTTACGACAACGAGCGCGGCAAAGGCGATCATCGACACTACGGCGAACGGCAAGAACCGTACACGTTTGTCACACCAGAGCAATTATTGGAAGATTTCTTCACAGACGTGACCGCACTCAGAATGGGAAGCAAACCATGAACAGAAAATTAATTATCAGCATCACTTCTGAAACGGATGCTATGCAAGATTTCAAAGCGGGGTTCCTGCAAGCCTTCAACACGGGCAGCTATCAGGATGAACACATTTATTTCACTTCCCCTACCGCCCTGTTCCAGAAAATCACCCCCAAGCGTTGGGAGTTGATTGCCAAATTGCAGGAAGTTGGCACAGTCAGTATCCGCGAACTGGCAAGACTGTTAGGGCGTGACATCCGACGAGTGCATGACGACACGATTGCTCTGATTGAGGAAGGCGTGATCGAGCGGAATGGTAACGGGGTTTGCGTGCCTTTTGCCGAGATTCATACTGACTTCTCCCTGAAAGCAAAAGCAGCCTAATTTTATTTTCAATAAGTTTTACAAATAGATCGTTTTTGCAGCATAATGGCGACATCTGCAATTTGCTCAAGGAATGCTCATGCGCGAATATCTTTACCCTGCTCACCCCTGCAACGATTGGTTTCAAATCAAAGTAATTGACGCATGGCAATCTAGTGGAAAACCATTCTTTGCATTTTCATTCTGCACATACACACCTAATATTTTGATAAACAATGAGAATCATCATAATGACCAACAACCTTTCTGGATTTACATTTATTACTCAAAGAAAAAAATCGACGAAGGTCTCGAAGGCGGATGGTGTGATGATGACGATGCAAAAGTAGCGATGGAGGTAGAGTATCGTCTTAGGGTTCTTACGTTTAAGCCTGGAAATAATAATCCATTTGCAAATACCGACACTCATGATTCTTCCCCGTGTGATCATGGAGAAGAAACGATCTGGTTCAAATGCGATAGAATTGAAGAAATTAGAAAATTAGACCAGAGTGGTAAACTTGTTAATTTGCATCTTCACGATTTTCAACATGCAATAGACCCCACAAAAGCCGTAGGACAAGCAATGATTACTTCAATTGTACCTGTATGCAGAAAGTCACCCTTAATTATACGAAAGTCTTGGCAGCACAACGATGAACCTGCAAGTTGTAGCTCACAACCTTGATAAGCAAAACGCCGCCCTACCAAGCGGCGTTTTTCATTCAGCGCCAAATAGCTTTAAACCTCCTGCGCTTCAACCAACGCCATAAACGTCAGCCGACCCTCTTCCACCCCCACCGCAATCGTATCCCCCGGCATAAACTTGCCACCAAGAATCTGCTGTGCCAATGGGTTTTCGACCTGTTGCTGGATAGCGCGTTTGAGCGGACGTGCGCCGTACACAGGGTCGAAGCCTGCTTCCGCCAGCAAATCGAGTGCTGCATCGGTAATCTGAATCCCCAAATCCCGCGCTGCCAAGCGTTGGCGCAAGTTGTTGAGCTGAATGTCGGCAATGCGGCGAATTTCGCCCTGACCCAGCGGATGGAATACCACCGTTTCGTCGATCCGGTTGATGAATTCAGGGCGGAAATGCGTGCCGACCACCTCCATCACCGCTGCTTTCATGCGCTCGTAGTTGGCTTCGCCCGACATCTCTTGAATGAGGTGCGAACCGAGGTTGGAAGTCATGATAATGACGGTGTTGCGGAAATCCACGGTGCGGCCTTGCCCGTCGGTCAAACGCCCGTCGTCCAGCACTTGCAGCAGCACGTTGAATACGTCGGGATGGGCTTTTTCCACCTCGTCCAGCAGGATCACGGAATACGGGCGGCGGCGCACCGCTTCGGTCAAATAGCCACCTTCTTCATAGCCGACATAGCCCGGAGGCGCACCGATCAGGCGGGCGACGGAATGCTTTTCCATGAATTCGGACATATCAATCCGCACCATCGCGTCGTCGGTGTCGAACAGGAACGTTGCCAACGCCTTAGTGAGTTCGGTTTTACCTACGCCCGTAGGCCCCAAGAACAGGAACGAACCGCTGGGGCGATTGGGGTCGGAAAGCCCTGCCCGCGCTCGGCGGATGGCGTTGGAAACCGCGACCACCGCTTCGGTTTGCCCAATCACGCGCTTGGCAAGCACCTCTTCCATTTTCAGTAGCTTGTCTTTTTCGCCTTCGAGCATTTTGCTGACGGGGATGCCTGTCCAACGCGACACGATGTCGGCAATTTCGTCTTCCGTCACTCTGGTTTTCAGTAACTTGGGCGCTTTGGCTTCGTGGCTATCCACAGTGGCATCCGCTTTGGCGAGTTGCTGTTCGAGTTCGGGGATGCGCCCGTATTGCAACTCCGCCATGCGTTGCAAATTGCCCGCACGTCGGGCGGTTTCAAATTCGAGCCGCGCTTGGTCGAGGGCTTCCTTGATGTGGGATGTGCCTTGCACGTCGGCTTTTTCGCTTTTCCAGATTTCTTCCAGATCGGCGGATTCGATTTCCAGACGGTCGATTTCAGCCTGCAAGTCGGCAAGGCGCTTTTTGGACGCATCGTCGGATTCCTTTTTCAAGGCTTCGCGTTCGATCTTGAGTTGGATCAGACGGCGGTCAAGCTTGTCGATCACCTCCGGTTTGGAGTCGATTTCGACGCGGATGCGCGACGCGGCTTCGTCGATCAGGTCGATGGCTTTGTCTGGTAACTGGCGGTCGGTGATGTAACGGTGCGATAACGTAGCGGCAGCGACTAACGCAGGGTCGGTGATTTCCACGCCGTGATGCACTTCGTACTTTTCCTGCAAGCCGCGCAGGATGGCGATGGTGTCTTCCACGGTCGGTTCGTCGACCAACACTTTCTGGAAGCGGCGTTCGAGCGCGGCATCCTTTTCGATGTACTGGCGGTATTCGTCGAGGGTGGTTGCGCCGAGGCAGTGCAATTCGCCACGAGCGAGGGCGGGTTTGAGCATATTGCCCGCGTCCATTGCGCCGTCGGCTTTGCCTGCGCCGACCATGGTGTGTAATTCGTCGATGAACAGGATGATATTGCCTTCGGCTTTGGCGATGTCGTTGAGCACGGCTTTGAGGCGTTCTTCAAAGTCGCCACGGTATTTTGTACCCGCAAGCAATGCGCCGAGGTCGAGCGAGAGCAGGCGTTTGCCTTTCATGCCTTCGGAGACTTCGCCGTTGACGATGCGTTGCGCCAAGCCTTCAACCAACGCGGTTTTGCCCACGCCGGGTTCGCCGATCAGCACGGGGTTGTTTTTGGTGCGGCGTTGCAGGATTTGCACCATGCGGCGGATTTCTTCGTCACGCCCAATGATCGGGTCAATTTTGCCCTGTTCGGCGCGTTCGGTAAGGTCAATGGTGTATTTGTCGAGGGCTTGGCGTTGGTCTTCGGCGTTGGGGTCGTTGACGGTTTGCCCGCCGCGCATCCCTTCGATGGCTTTTTCGACTGCGCCTTTGGTTGCGCCCGTTTCACGCAACAGATTGCCGAGCGTGCCTTTGTCTTCCAGTCCGGCGAGGATGAAGAGTTCGGAGGAAATATATTGGTCTTTGCGTTGCTGGGCAATTTTGTCGGTAACGTTCAGCAGCTTGCTGAGATCGTTGGACACATGCACGCTGCCTGCATCGCCGCCGGACACGGAAGGCATCCGGTCGAGGGCTTCGCCCAGTTTGGAGCGCAACTGGTTGACGTTGACATCGGCTTTGGTGAGCAAACCGCGAGTGGAACCGCCTTCCTGATCAAGCAGCGCGATCATTAAGTGGGCGGGTTCGATGAATTGGTGATCACGCCCTAACGCGAGCGATTGCGCGTCTTGCAGGGCGAGTTGGAACTTGCTGGTGAGTTTGTCCATTCTCATGTGGGCTTACCTATTATTGGGTTGGACGCGAATGCGTCAGATAGGACAAATCTGGGGTGGCGGGTGGGAAATTCAAGGCGGAGGATGTGGATAAGTTTGACTTGCATCAACTCCCCCGCCATTAAATCACTTCCCTATAAAAGCCGGAAAGTCATCAGCAAGTTAAGCAGTGACAAAAAAACAAGGCATAAAATCAACTTGTACTCGATAGTCATATCGTCTTCTCTCTAATTATTTTTATTGGTTACGTTATGTGCCACCTGATCAAGCAAACTGCCGAAACCGCTGCCTGTCACCGACAAGACAAACTATACATTTAGATTAATTAATACTCAATTAACCAAAACATCCAGCGCCTCACGGATAACCGCATAAGCATGGGCAAGCTCCTCCTGCGTCACGCAATACGGGGGCAACAAGTACACCACATTCCCCAGCGGACGCAGCAACAAACCGCGCTCGTGGAAAAACGCCTTGAGTTGCGGGCCGATTTGCGAGGTATAGCCTGCGTCTTCTGTCACCACGTCGAAGGCGGCAATCGTGCCCATTACCCGCACATGCTGCACTTGCGGATGCGTGGCAAGTTGCGCCAAACCTTGCCGATGCCAGCTTTCGATCTGCGGTAATTTCGCCAGCGTCTGTTCATCCGCAAACACTTGCAGCGAAGCCAATGCCGCCGCACACCCCAATGGATTCGCAGTAAACGAATGCCCATGCACCAACGCCCGATCAAAGTTTTCACCCAAAAACGCCGCGTAAATCGACTCTTTCGCCACCGTCACCGACATCGGCAGAAAACCCGCCGTCAGCCCTTTGGAGAGGCAAATAATATCCGGCGTAACCTGCGCGTTGAGGCTGGCAAACATCGCGCCCGTGCGCCCAAAGCCCGTCATCACTTCATCAAAAATCAGCAAAATACTCGCCGCTTGCAGCTTTGCCGCGAGTGCTTGCAGGAACGCAGGGCGGCACATACGCATCCCAGCAGAACCTTGAATCAACGGTTCAAGGATCACAGCCGCGATGGTATTGCCGTGGTCGACAAGGTAATCATCCAGCCGCACCAATGCCGCTTGCTCTTTCCCCCCTACGTCGTCATCGCCGTCCCACGTTGCCGGAAATGGCAGCAAGCCAACCTCAAACAGCAAACTACCGTAAGTATCAAAGAATCCGCAGCCCTTCCCCGCCGACATTGCCCCTACCGTATCGCCGTGGTAGCCACCTTCAAACGCCAGAAAGCGGGTGCGCTGGCCTTCGCCGTGGTTGCGCCAGTATTGCAGTGCCATTTTCAACGCCACTTCCACCGCCGTCGAACCGTCATCACTGAAAAACACGCGGGTCAACCCGTCGGGCAAACGTTGCACCAATTCAGCGGCAAGCTGCGCGGCAGGTTGGTGAGTGAATCCGGCAAAAATCACTTGTTCCAACGTTTGCGCCTGCTTCGCAATCGCGGCGGCAATGGTGGGGTGCGCGTGCCCGTGCAGGTTCACCCACCATGAGGAAATCAGGTCGAGGAATTCCCGCCCGTCTTCGGCATACAGGCGGATACCTTTGGCGGAAGTGATGGGGATGGGGTCGGGCGCAGTCTGGGCTTGGGTGAAGGGATGCCAGACGTGGCGGCGGTCGAGGGCGGTAATAGTCATTCTTCTGCTTCCTGCAAAGTTAGTTCTAACTCACGCCGCAACTCTTCTACGTTGGGCAAATAAAGCTGATATTTCTGTACGAAAAGCTGGCTATTCATTTGATACGTGGCGTATTCAACCAACAACTCATCCTTGTGACGGCTCAAAATAATCCCAATTGGTGGGTTGTCACCCTCAACATTTTCCTCATTCGCAAAGTACCCCAGATACAGGTTCATCTGCCCAATGTCGTGATGCTGCACCTCGTTGATTTTCAGGTCAATCAGCACGAAACAGCGCAAAATACGGTGGTAAAACACCAAATCGACTTTGTAATGGGTGTTATTGATAGTGATCCGGTATTGCCTCCCTACGTAGGTGAAGCCTTTACCCAGTTCCAATAAGAACTGTTGCAAATGATCACAAAGCAGTGTTTCAAGCTGCAATTCTGACACACGATACGGTTCTGGAATTTTCAGAAATTCAAACACATAGGGTTCGCGCAACAAATCGGCAGGCTGTCCGACCAATTGCCCTTGTTGCGCAAGCCTCAGAATACCTTCTTTGTCAGTACTAGCGGCAAGGCGCAGGAACAAGGCAGTGTCTTTTTGCCGTTTCAATTCTGGCACTGACCAGCGCTCATTGATGGCTTGTTTTTCATAGAATCCACGTTCCAGCGCATTATCTATTTTGAGAAGCTCGACATAATGTGACCAACTCAATTGGTGAGAAGGTTTCTGACTTTTTGGATAGTATTTATACAACTGACGCATATACACCAAATTGCTGCGGCTGAACCCCTTGCCAAAACGTAGCGTTAGATCAGTAGCAAGCTGCTTGATGAGCGATTTTCCGTAGCCAGCTTTGGCGCTACCTGCTTGTTCAAACTCAACGATATGCTGACCAATTTGCCAATACGTTTCCAGCAGTTGTACGTTGACAGCCTGCACCGCTCGTAAACGCCCTTGGTCGTAGGTACTGGTAATCGTGGCTATCAGTGTGTTGTAAGGTTGTTCGGGTAAAACACTATGCATGATCATTGTCTTCTAGCATAAAGGGGGGAGAGGAAAAAATGCGGCGACATGGTACTCGCTCAACCATAATGAGCTTTTCGATGGCAATTCGGGCACAACGCAATCGCGTTTTCAACAGAATCTTCGCCATCATCCGATAGAGGAATACGATGATGTACTTCAAGATATGGAGTTCCATCTACTTTCTTGAGGAATGGTGCTGGCACACAACAGGACTCACACTTGCCATTTGCCCGGAACAAAACTTCTGCTACTACATCAGGATTTCGTACAAAAGCTCTGGTTTCAACTTTAATTTTTCTGGGTATTTTAGAAGCTTGAGCAAGACGTTGGAGGTGCAGTTCTCGTCCATCGGCAAGGGCATCGTTTACCTCATCCAAAAAACCTCTTTCCAAAACAGCATAAGGATCAGTATAAATACTCCAGAAATCCGAAAGACGTGTTTTTTTACGTCTTAGTTGGACAATATCTCTATCTTTAGCTAACGGAGAATCCATAACCTTGCGTGTGGCACTAGCGAATGACTCCCACAATTTTTCATTACGAACCATGCCGACTAATACATCGTAGGAAGCAGAATATCCCCACTGTAATGGATATTTTGATTTTTCTGTGGCTTTAACCGAACGGTATTTTAGCCCTTTGATGCGAGGGGCATTTTGATCAACCAATATCCAGAGTCCTTCATCATCATCTGCTGAACGATGAATAGCTGCTACATACAATCCACCAACAACTAAACTGGTACGTGTAGCGTGGATACCAAACCATAGCTGTCGCGGATACTGAGTATGGGTAAATGCTCTCTCAAAAAAATGAATGCAATGAGTGATTAAGCCATCAGGAAACTTGCGATATTTGCCTAACCAGTCCTGTAAATCTAGCTGCCAAGGATTTTCCACATTGGCAACGGGGACAGCTTCAAAATACTCGATAGCATCAATCATCTGTGTTCTCAGCTTGTTCACCATCATCTTCCTTGTTGCACCCTTGCGACTCTATGCGGCAGTAACGCACCTTGTCGAGACCCAACAAGCATACCAAATCACACACACTAGGATATTGGAAAAGTGCTAAGATGTGCGCCCTAAGCAACCAAAAAATAGAGAAATATCAACAATGGAGGATAACCGATGGACAGCAGCATTTTCCTCACCCTACTCGAATTCCTAGCCGCCCTGTTCATCGTCGTCATCGGGGCAGCGATCCTACTCGGCATCGGCGTTTACTTGCACGACATCAACCAGACCAAGAGTGCAATCCTGCGCAACTACCCAGTGATCGGGCATTTCCGCTATTGGTTGGAACATCTGGGCGAATTTCTGCGCCAATACTTTTTTGCGATGGATCGGGAGGAAATGCCCTTCAACCGCGCCCAACGTTCGTGGGTGTACCGCGCTGCCAAAAACCTCGACAACACCGTGGCGTTTGGCTCGACCATCAACCTCAGCACCCCCGGCACAACCCTGTTCGTTAACTGCGCCTACCCGGTGCTGGATACCGACATTGCCGAAACCCAACCGCGCCGCATCGGCCAGTATTGCCGCGAACCTTACGATGCACCGTCATTTTTCAATATTTCCGCGATGAGTTATGGCGCACTTTCCGGCCCTGCAATCCGCGCCCTATCACGCGGGGCGGCACAAGCAGGTTGCTGGCTGAATACCGGCGAAGGCGGCTTGGCAGACGCGCATTTGGACGGCGGCTGCGATGTGGTGTTCCAGATTGGTACAGCGAAATACGGCGTGCGTGATCTGGAAGGCAAACTCAGCGACGCCAAATTGCGCGAAGTGGCAGCGATCCCGCAAATCAAAATGTTTGAGCTAAAACTCAGCCAAGGCGCGAAACCGGGTAAAGGTGGCATCCTGCCTGCGGAAAAAGTGAGTGAGGAAATCGCCCGCATTCGCGGCATCCCGGTGCATCAAGCCTCTATCAGCCCTAACCGTCACCCGGAAGTCAACGACGAACAAGACTTGCTCGACATGCTCAACCACATCCGCGAGGTGACAGGCAAACCCGTCGGTTTCAAAGCGGTCATCGGTGGTTATCGCTGGCTGGAAAAATTGTTCCACGAAATCAACCGCCGTGGCATCGAAAGCGCCCCCGATTTCATCACCCTCGACAGTGCCGATGGCGGTACGGGCGCTGCGCCCATGAGCTTGATGGATTACGTTGGCCTACCGATCCAAGAAACGCTGCCCAATGTGGTGGATATGCTCTACAAATTCGGCTTACGTGAGCGCATCCGCATCATTGCCGCCGGTAAATTGCTGAACCCATCGCAAGTGGCGTGGGCTTTGTGCGCTGGAGCAGATTTCATCAATAACGGACGCGGATTCATGTTTGCCTTGGGCTGCATCCAAGCCATGCAGTGCAACAAAAACACCTGCCCGACTGGCATCACCACCCACGACCCCCGCCTGCAAAAAGGCTTGGTGGTGGAAGACAAAGCCACTCGGGTTGCCCATTACCACCACAATTTGGTGCACGAAGTCAGCACGGTAGCGCATTCCTGCGGGGTAAATGAACCGCGAGACCTACGCCGCCAGCATTGCCGCATTGTGCAACCGGATGGGCGGATTGTACCGCTGGATCACCTCTACCCTTACCCTGAACGCAACGGCAAACCGGACGCGGCAACCCGTTAAAACGCACTGCCCCGCGCCCGCACCCAACCCGTCAGGCTGAAACGTTCACGCCGGGCGGGCATAACCTCATGCCAAAACTTCGCGCTGCGGAACAATACCAATTGCCCCGCATGGGGGTAAATATCGACGTATTCGCCGCCATCCGAGCCGTCGGTATAAAAGCGCAGTTGCCCGCAATCGCTTTCCTGCCAGTTTTCGTTGAGGTACAGCACGGCGGTCACGATCCGCGCCGAAGTCCCGCGAAAATTGTCTAGATGCCGCCGGTAAAACGCACCCGGCGGATACACCGCAAAGTGTGATTCAAACTCGAACAACCCCAGATACAGCAAACGGTTCAAATTCACACGCAAATCTTCGATGAACGTCTGATAATCAGCCAATGCGCCCTGTTCCGCCCGCTCCAGCCATTGCACATAATCACTGCGGATCGACTCATCGACATTCAATTCTTGCCCACGCCCAATCCCAGCCGCATGAAATGCGCCCTCGTCCCACTGCGTCCGCGCTTGCTCGCGCAACTCACGCACCTGCTCCAGCGGCAAGAAATCAGGCAATACAATCCAGCCCTTATCCGCCAAGGTATCCGCAATGGTTTCTACATCTACCGTCATACTTTCAATCCTAAGCCCCGTGCCAGCCGCGTTTGCCGCTGGCGTAAACCCATCCCCTGCCGCGCATTCCAATGGCGCAAGGGCGCAACGCGGTCAACCGCCATCAAACCCACTGCCCGCGCATGTCCCAGCGGGGCAAAATCGTTGGAAAACACCCGTACCAGCGTGTCGGTATAACGCACCACTCCTTGCTGATCCTGACGGCGCAGTTCCTCGTAATGTGCCAGTAAATCCGCCGCACCGGGGTCACTGCCCTGCCGTGCCGCTTCCGCCAGCATTTCTGCAAGCTGTGCCACATCGCGCAAACTAAGGTTCAAACCTTGCCCCGTCACCGGATGCAGCGCGTGGGAAGCATTGCCAACCACTACCGCACGGCCTGCCACTTCCTTAACCGCTTTCTGCAACACCAGCGGGTAAGCGGCACGTTGCCCAACCTTGGTAAATTCGCCCTGCCGAAAGCCAAACGCCTCCTGCAATTTGTGCAGGAACGCGGCATCATCCAGTTGCATGGTCGCTTCCACGTCTTCATCGCGATGTGTCCACACCAGCGAATAGCGCCCTTCCGTCAGCGGTAACAACGCCAACGGGCCACTCGACGTAAAGCGCTCGTAAGCCAGATTGCGGTGCGGCTCGGCGGTGGTAACATTGGCGATAATCGCGGTCTGGTGGTATTCGCTACGGGTAACGCCAATCCCCAGCATTTCACGTACCCCGGAATCCCTGCCATCCGACACCACCAACAAGCGGGTTTGCAAGGTATCCGCCACACCATTGCGCTCGATTTTCACCTGCACACTATCCGCATCTTGTTCCACCCCGAACACCTTCGCGGGAACAATCAGCTCAATCTCGCCAGTATCCAGTTCTTCGTACAACAGCTTGCCCAACACCCTGCTTTCCACCACATAGCCCAACGCAGGCACGTTTTCTTCCGCCGCTTCCAGCCGCGCCGCGCCGAAATGCCCCCGGTCGGAAATGTGGATATGCTGGATACTTTCTACCCCGGAACGCAACTTGCTCCAAATGCCCATGCCCTGATAAATGCGGCTCGAACCGTAGGACAGCGCGATGGAACGGTCATCGTAGCTCGGCTGTTCCACCACACCGAAGTTATAGGCTTCAATCAAGCCAATTTTCAGACGTAAGGGTTTGAGCGCCACCGCGAGGCTCGCGCCGACCATGCCACCACCGACGATTAGGACATCAAACATGATAACCTCATACTTTCGCAAATATCATCCATTTTAATGCAAAATTAACACCAAAATAGTACACTTTAATGCAATTCATTCCATAAGGCAGCAAACAAACCATGTTCAACCGCCAAACCGTCACCGACATTATCCATTGGTATCAGCAACCCCAACGTAAGCCGCTGGTCATCCGGGGCGCACGTCAAGTGGGCAAAACCACTGCAGTGCGCATGGCGGGCGAACAATTGGGCGTTCCTGTCATTGAAATCAACCTCGAACGCCATGCCGAACTCGACCCATTATTTCGTCGTTACCAACTGGACGAATTGCTATTCAACTTTTCGCTAATCACTGGCGAAGCCATCACGCCCGACAAACCGCTGATCCTGTTTCTGGACGAGGCTCAAGCCACACCCGCTGCCTATTCATGTCTGCGCTATTTCTGGGAAGACATGCCCAAACTGGCGGTTATCCTCACTGGCTCATTGCTTGATCAGGTCTTGCACAATTACCAATTACCCAGCCCTGTCGGGCGCATCGAACCGTATTTCATGGGTGCATTGCGTTTTGACGAATTCCTACAAGCCATTGGTGCGGAAAAAGAATATCGCGCCCTCAATATGCTCAACAAACACAATATGCACCTGATCCCGGACAGCCTGCATGAAAAACTGCTGGGTTTGGTACGCCGTTACACCCTGACAGGCGGGATGCCGCACTGCATCCAACTGGGATTGGACACAAACTTCAACCATGCCGACATCCTCAAATACCAAACAGCCTTGCTGCAAACCTACCGGGATGATTTCGCCAAATATCGCGGCTCACAACCTGCCCTTACCCTCAATGCACTGTTCAACGGTATTCTAGGGCAAGTCGGGCAACAATTTTCCCACAAACAAGCGCAAGAAATTGCCAGTCACACCAGTGCAGACAACCGCCAACTCAATGCCGCGATTGAACACTTCTTGGCTGCCCGTTTATTTTACCGGGTCTTACACAGTCATGCAGATGCAGTCCCCTTGGGTGCAGAAACCAAAATCCGCATCAGCAAATTCCTGTTCCTTGACATTGGGCTGTTGCTCGCGGCACAAAACATCCCTGCCCAAACCCTCATGCACGCGCCCTTGGAATTGGCAAACCGTGGCCTATTGGCAGAACAATTTGTCGGGCAGCAGTTGCTTTACGCCAAACCTGCTTACGTCAGCCCCGAGCTGTATTACTGGCAACCACCCAAAGCCGAAGGACAAGCCGAAGTCGATTTCTTATTCACGCAAGGCAATGCCATTATCCCCGTCGAAGTCAAATCAGGCAGCACGGGAACCATCAAATCCTTGCACACGTTTGTCATCAAGAAACAAGCTGACCGCGCTATCCGCATCAGTTCTGCCAAGCCATCCGTGGAATCGCTGGAAGCCCGCCTGATGCAACAAGTGAAACCATTCCAACTTTTCAACATCCCATTTTATCTGGTGAACCGTATTGAACAATTACTGACAGCGGATTAAGCCGCCATCAACCCCTCAATATCCGCAACCTCTTTCACCACATCGCGGCTCAATACCTCGTTGCCCTCTTCGGTAATCAGCACATCATCTTCAATGCGGATGCCGATATTCCACCACTTGGGGTCAACATTTTCCGCCGGGGAAATGTACAATCCCGGCTCGACCGTCAGCACCATACCGGGTTGCAAGGTGCGCCAGTCTTCGCCGATCTTGTAATCGCCCACGTCATGCACATCCATGCCCAGCCAATGTCCAGTCTTGTGCATGTAAAATTGGCGGTAAGGCTCGTCTTCGTTTTCCGGGCCTTTCTTCAGCACGCCGTCAATATCGCCTTGCAGTAAGCCGAGTTGCAGTAAACCTTCCGCCAGTACCCGTACCGCAGCTTGATGCGGATCATCCCATGTTTTGCCGGGGCGGGCTTGATCTATGGCAGCTTTTTGCGCATCCAGCACCAGTTGATAGAGGGCACGTTGTTCCACACTGAATTTGCCATTGACCGGGAAGGTGCGGGTAATGTCGCTGGCGTAACATTCGTGTTCCGCCCCCGCGTCAATCAGCAACAGGTCGCCGTCACGCAACACCGCACGGTTTTCGATGTAGTGCAGGATGCAAGCATTTTCACCGCCGCCAACGATGGTGGTGTAAGCAGGCTCCATCCCTGCCCGCCGAAATTCGTGCAGAAATTCGGCCTCAATCTCGTATTCGATTTTACCCGGCTGGCACACTTGCATGGCGCGGGTATGGGCTCGGGCGGAAACCTGTGCTGCATGGCGCATCACCGCCACTTCCGCCGGGGATTTGAACAGGCGCATTTCGTGCAGAATACGGTCAAGCATCACAATCACGTGCGGGGCACGAATACCGGCACGGGCTTTTGCCCGCAACTGATTAATCCAACCCAGCATCTGCTGGTCGAATTCGGCATTTGCCCCAAGGTCGTAATGTACGCTGTCACGCCCAGTCAGCAATTGCGGCATCAGTTTGTCGAGGTCGCCGATAGGGTGCGCATCGTCCGCACCGTGCAAGTGCTTCACGCCTTCCAACCCGGCACGCAGACCCGACCAACGCTCGGCCTGCGGGTCTTTTTCGCGGCAAAACAGCACGTATTCACCCGCCTCACGCCCCGGCACGAACACCGCCACCGCTTCCGGCTCGTTGAAACCCGTCAGGTAGTGGAAATCACTGTCTTGGCGGAACGGGTATTCCGCATCGCGGTTGCGCACCTTCAAACCACCGGATGGCACGACCGCAATCGCATCCTTACCCAAGCGTTCTAGCAAACGGCGGCGGCGGGCAGCGAATTCTTCTTTGGGGATAACGGGTCTATCCATCTCAATGCACCTGCGGCGATGTTTTCATCGGCTGCATCTCTTCATTCATCATCAACACCCCGACACGCAGATATTCCACCAACTCGACGAAAGCGCTTTCGGACTCTTCCTCATCATCGAGATCGAATTCGCCGGATGTGCCAATGCGCATGACATCTTCCGCCCATTCGCGGGAATCGGTAGGCAATTTTTTCATGTCCTTGACCCCGGCAGCAGCAATGCCAAAAGCGAAACCTTGACACCAATCCTGCATCGCTTCGACACGGCTTCCCAGATCATCAGTATCGGGCAAGAACAGCTCAAAGCCCAAATCGCCGTCATTCATTTGCTGGCGGGTCAGGATGAACAATTCACGCAACAAGTTACGCGCATCCTGTAAGTGGAAATCCTGCGGATCACCTTCCAGCACTTGCACCAACCACGCATTCTGGTCAGCGGCCTGATTCACCACCAACAGCCCACAACCCATCCCGTGGCTTTCCGCTGCCGAAAAACCGCAGTTGGCACGCTCCAGCGCCCGCTCTACATCGGCATAATCAGGTAATGTGTCTTGCAAAACTTTCTTCTCCGTTTCAAATCCATATTATGAGATGATTGACCATCTTCCGCACTCTTTACTAACATTAATGCATGAATGCACAAACCCCCAACATTTTGCTGAAAAATCAGCTCGACGCCATTGAAGAACGCTCCCAGCGTTTGCTTGCTTTGGTCGAAAAACTATTTCTAGAAAACAGTGAACTGAAAAAGCGTGAAAAAGTACTAACCCAAACGTGCATCGAGTTGCGCAGCCGTAATGACAAAGCCAGCACCCAACTGGAAACCCTAATCAATCGCCTGAAACAGCAGCAAAACGGGGCAACGTAAGCACATGGACAAAAATATCAAGGCCGTCAGCGTGCGTATTCTGGACAAGGATTACATGGTTGCCTGCCCAGAAGGCGAACAGGACGCGCTGGTTGCTTCCTCACGCCGGGTTGACCGGGAAATGCGCAAGATACGCGATTCCGGCAAAGTACTAGGCACTGACCGCATCGCAGTGATGGTGGCGCTGAACCTTGCGCATGAACTCATGCATTCCAACCGCCTCTCACCCGCTGTTATCGCCAGCAATGAGCAAGAACTGGTCGGACGCCTACAACAATTACAACAACAGCTAGATTCCGCGCTGGATAAGCACAAAGCCTGAGCATTTGTCAATTCTTCCCCCCAAGCAACAAATGTAATAGTATGGATGACAAGGACACCTCTGGGGGGCTCGTGAGAGGATGGGTATTATCCTTGAGCCTAATTTCTTACCCCGGGAGCAGTTGTAGTGTTTTGGTGTGCATGACCGCTTGTCGGTAAGCCTGAAAAACATTCGCCGCACCCACTTGAACCACTGGTTCAAGGTCGAAGTCTTCCACGATTCTTTGGAGTGTGTCCCATTCCTACCTTATTCCCCCCTGCCTTTTGCCTTCTTTTGTAGTACATTGCTTCAAAGGAGGAATTTCGATGCAAAACAAATCTTATTTAGTCGGCATTTTACTGCTGTTGGTGTCACTCATCACTTGGCAATGGGCGCAAGCTGCTGACCCCGAACCGGAAACCCAACACCGCCTAGTGATTCAGGTCAACAAAAATGACCAAGACATTCAAGACCATCTATTGACCAATATTGTTAACCTGCAAAAGCACTACGGGATGGACAATATCGAAATCGAAGTGGTGGCTTACGGCCCTGGCATTTGGCTAGTTACAGACCAAAGCAAGTTCAAAGAGCGGGTCGAAAGCCTGCTGATGCAAAATGTCGTTTTCACCGCCTGCGGCAATACGATGGACACGATTGAAGCCAAAGAAGGCAAGCGCCCCACCCTGCTAGACGATGTGGGAACCACCCAAGCCGGGATTGCGCGGCTGATCGAGTTGCAGGAAAAAGGCTACAGCTACCTTAGCCCGTAAGGCACGCAGGGTAAGTGCAATGTCCAGCGGGGCAGTCGCAAGCTGCCGCCGCTGCCTGTGCAATCAGGCTCGGCATCAGGCTGGAAACGCCGAGGTAGGGAGCCATGCGGATGCGGATATGCGGGTATTCGCGCTGTTTTTCACGCACCAATTCAGGCACATCCGTCACCACATGACGCCCGGCAGAGAGGAAAAATGGCATGATCGTGACCGTTTCCGCACCCTGTTCAATGCACTGCTGGATACCGTCGGGGATGGAAGGTTCCGCTAGTTCAAGGAAGGCGCTGCCGACAAAGCCGTAAGTTTCGCCTGACTGTTGCGCTACCTTTGCTGCAAGGGCGCGGATTTCTTCATTAGATTCGGCGCGGCGGCTACCGTGGGCAACAATCAGCAGGGCTTGCATCAGGGCATGTTCCTTATCGGGATAAACTTTTCAGGGGCAGTAGCGGGCAGTAATTTCGGTGCCCACGCATGACCATACACGACTTCATAGGTCGCCGGATACAAACCATCTTCTGCGCGGAAGTATTCGTAAGCTTGCAAAAACGCCTGTAGCCGCGCTTTACCTGTCAGCCCATGATTACGCCCGTAAGTGGCATTGTTTGCGCCGATGCCCTTGAGGTCACGCAGCAAACCACGCACATCCGCATAGGTCAGGGTAATGGTTTCCATATCCATCACCGGGTCGCGGAAACCGGCCTGCAACAGCGCGTCGCCCACATCATGCATATCGGGAAAACGGCTGGCATGGGTGAAACCATCAACCTTGCCCCAACTTGCCCGCAGCTCTTTGAGCGTATCGGGGCCGAAGGTGGAAAACAGCAGCACCCCGCCCGGTTTCAGCACTTGCGCAAATTCGCGGAAAACCGCTGGCAAATCGTTGCACCATTGCAGCATCAGGTTCGACACCAGCATTTCGGCACACTGCGCTTGGAACGGCAAGCTGGCAACATCGGCACACACGCCTTGCGGCTTACGGAACCAGCCACCGCGTTTACGGGTTTTCTGCACCATGTTCAGTGCCAGATCGACCCCGATAATGCGGGCTTTTTTGTAACGCTTGAGCAGGTGGTCGCTGATTGCCCCGGTTCCACAACCTAAATCCAGCACAGTTTGCGGCTGCATCAACAGCAAGTCCAAACGTTCCGTTAGGCGCTCACCGATTTCGCGCTGCAATACGGCGTTGGCATCGTAAGTATCCGCCGCCCGCTCGAAACCAAGGCGGGTTTTACGCCGATCCAGCCAGTGTGGATTAGGATCAGTTGGCATCCAGAAAGGCCCCGATATGTTCCATGAAAAGCTCCGGGTGGGTAACGAAGGGTACGTGCGCGGCACTGTTGAGTTGCGCGATGTGCTTATACCCCATTTCCGCCAAGGCGTCAGCCAAAGAAACGGGGATCAGCTTATCCAAGCGCCCCAACACCCACAGCGCGGGCTGCTTGACTGGCGTTTGGGAAAAATCGGCAGTGCGCAGGATGTGCAAACCATCTTCCAACGCCCGCATGTCCGCTGGGTGCTGCATGATGGTATCACGCAAGGCATTCACGGCGCGGGTATCGGTCTTGCTGCCCAAAAATTGCAGGGCGAAAAAGCGTTTCACCGTACCGAGGTAATCAGTTTGCAGGTTTTGCGCGAACGTGGCGAGAATGTCGGGGGAAAGCGCGTGTTCCCAGCTTGCATCCGCGACAAATTTCGGGGTACTGGCAATCAGGATCAGTGCGGCAACCCGTTCTGGCAAGGCGTGCGCGAGTGCTTGCGCGATCAAGCCGCCGAGTGACCAGCCCACGATAATGGCATTGGGGGGGATGTGATCGGCAAGTTGTGTTACCGCAGTTTCCAATGCGCCTAATGGCAAATGGCTGTTAACGCCATGCCCCGGCAAGTCGATGGCAATGACTTGGGCGCGTTGCGCCAGCGCGGGCAAGATGGGTTGCCAGACGTGGCTATTCATCCCCCAGCCGTGGAGGAGAACGAGGGGTCTGCCCTGCCCTTCAATGTTGGTATACAATGCTTTCACATTTTAACTCGCATAAAAAATGGATACACCATGGCTTATTTGCTGATCATACTCGCTTACCTGCTCGGCTCGATTTCCACCGCCATCATCACCTGCAAGCTGTTGGGCTTGCCTGACCCACGCACGGTTGGCTCGAACAACCCCGGTGCAACCAATGTGTTGCGTTACGGTGGTAAGAAAGCGGCGGCTGTCACCCTGCTGGGGGATTTGCTCAAAGGCTTGATCCCGGTGCTGATCGGGCAGGCTTGGGGGCTGGATTATACAGGACTGATCCTGATTGGTATCGCTGCGTTTCTGGGGCATTTATACCCACTTTACTACGGCTTCAAGGGCGGCAAAGGCGTAGCGACAGCGATTGGCGTGTTTCTGGGGGTAAATTTCTGGGGCGGGCTGGCATTCGTGGCAACGTGGATGCTGATGGCTAAGGGCTTCAAGATTTCCTCATTGGCAGCACTGATTGCTACTGCACTGTCACCGTTGTATTTCTGGTTGATTACCGGGCATGGCGGCTTAACACTGGGGGTCATATTCATGGCGGTGCTAATCTTTTGGCGGCATCAATCCAACATCCGCAAACTGCTGTCAGGGGAAGAAGATAAAATCCAATCGAGGGAAGGTGCGGAACAGGACGGGGATGATTGAGAGGAACGCCCAACGAAAGACCAGTCAAGCTTATTGAGGGCTTGACTGGCAAGAGGGTATTACAGGTCGCGGCTCAGCACACGTTTGAGCGCGGCGGTATCAAAATCGGCAGTGACGATGGATGCACCCAGCGATTTCATCAGCACCAGCCGTAGTGTGCCATCCAGCACCTTTTTATCGACGGACATATAGCGCATGAAATCTTCACCCGTCATCTGTGCAGGTGGATCAACTGGCAGCTTGGCGCGTTGCAGGATATGGCGGGTATAAGCCACATCATCGGCGCTGAGCCAACCCATTTGCTGTGACAACTCCGCCGCCATCACCATGCCCGTAGCCACGGCTTCCCCGTGCAACCAGTTGCCGTAACCCATTGCCGCTTCAATCGCGTGCCCAAAGGTATGCCCCAAATTCAGCAGCGCCCGCTGGCCTGATTCGCGCTCATCCGCCGCCACCACTTCCGCCTTGTGTTCGCACGAACGGAAAATTGCATAGGTTAAGGCTTCCGGGTCACGCGCCAGCAGCTTATCCATGTTCGCATCCAGCCATTGCAGGAATGCAGGGTCACGGATCAGGCCGTATTTCACCACTTCCGCAATCCCCGCACTGAGTTCACGGTCTGCCAAGGTATTCAGGCTATCCGTGTCGATCAGCACACATTGTGGCTGGTGGAATGCACCGATCATGTTCTTGCCGAGCGGATGGTTAACACCCGTTTTACCACCGACGGAAGAATCCACCATTGCCAGCAAAGTAGTGGGAATCTGGATGAAATTAATGCCGCGTTGGTAACTCGCTGCTGCATAGCCAGTCATATCACCAACCACCCCGCCACCCAAGGCAATCAATGTAGTCTTGCGGTCTGCCCGCTGTTCCAGCAAATGGGTGTAAATCTGGTTGAGTACATCCAAATTTTTGTATTCCTCGCCATCGGGGAGGATCGCGGCGGAATGTTTCAAACCGTCCAACAAACGTTCAGTGGCAGCTAAATATAGCGGGGCAACGGTGGTGTTAGAAACGACCACGGCGCTTTTGCCTTTAATATGGGGCGTGACCAGTTCGGCCTGTTGCAGTAAACCTTGCCCAATGTGGATCGGGTAACTACGCTCGCCAAGGTCAAGATTGAGGGTTTGCATGAGACGGTTCCTGTCCTGTGTGTTTCAATTTGGTATGGATTTCGCGCAGGATGACATTCACCTTTTGCTTGCCCGTGGGTACGACTATATCCGCGACCTCCAGATACAAGGGTTCGCGGGTTTTCAGCAGATTGCGTAAGGTTTGCAGCGGGTTTTCGGTCTGCATGAGGGGGCGGTTACGGTCATGTTTGATACGCTGGAACAATTGGTCGGCAGCGGCTTTCAGGTAAATGACCGTGCCACCTGCTTTGATGTGTTCCCGGTTGGTTTCACGCAAGACGCTGCCGCCGCCCGTTGCCAGCAAAATATTGGGCATGGCGGTGAGTTCCGCAATTGCCTGTTCTTCGCGCTCACGAAAGCCCGCTTCACCTTCGAGTTCAAAGATGGTGGGGATACTGACACCCGTGCGCTCTTCGATTACCTTGTCGGAATCGTAGAAAGTCAGGTTCAGTTTACGCGCAAGCTGTCGGCCTATGGTGGATTTTCCCGCGCCCATCAATCCCACCAGAATGATACTGTTCTGCATGTGGGATTTATGCCAGTACTGGGCGCGGGAATCAAGCCGCTTATGGGGATGGTTTACGATTTACCGTCCACAATTTTGGGGGTAACGAAAATCAGCAGTTCACGTTTGTTATCACTTTTGCTGTCGGTGCGGAACAACCTGCCCAGCACCGGCACATCACCCAATACCGGAACCTTTTTGGTGCTATTGATGTTTTCTTCCTCATGCACACCGCCAAGCACGATGGTTTGACCGTTTTCGACCAAAACCTTGGTCTGGATTTCGCGGGTGTTGATGCTGGGGATACCGCTGTAAATGCTGCCCACGGTATCCTGGTTGACTTTCAAGTCCATCGAAATGTGTTCATCCGGTGTGATCTGCGGCGTCACTTCCATACTCAGCACCGCTTTTTTGAACGATGTTGTGCTCGCACCGCTGGAAGACGCTTCTTGGTACGGGATTTCGACACCCTGCTCAATCAGTGCCTTAGTCTGGTTGGAAGTAATGACTTTCGGGCTGGAAATGATTTCACCCTTACTTTCAGCTTGCAGCGCGGAAAGCTCCATATCCACCATGAAATCCTTGCTTAGAAGCGAGAAGCCATAGGTTCCCGCTGCCCCAGCAACCGGCAAATTGACGCTCAGACGGTCATTCAAGCCCGGTAAGGTAATTGCGGTTTTACCCGTCGGATCAGCAGCAGCCGCTGCAATACTGGTGTAATACTTATCTGACCCTGCCAAATTTCCGATCCCTACGCTGTCTTTATTAATCCAGCGGGGTGTCACCCCAAAGCGAGCGCCAAGGTCTTTGCCAAACTCATCCGTGGCACTGACAATGCGTGACTCAATCAGCACTTGCTGTACCGGCACATCCAAGGTTTTCACCAATTCGCGGATCGACTGTACTTGGCTGACGGTATCTTTGACCAACAAGGTATTGGTACGCTCATCCACCGATACCGTGCCGCGTGACGACAGTAAGGACTGTTTTTCATCGCCCTTGGCCTTTTCAATCAACGCCGAAAGGTCTACTGCTTTAGCAAAATTGACCGCAATGTATTCGGTAATTAACGGCTCCAACTCCTGTTTGGCCTTGAGTGATTCCAGTTCCTGCTTTTCTTTGGCTTCCAACTCTGGCGCAGGCGTAACCCAAATAACGTTACCGTTTTCACGCATCCCTAGGTTTTTGGATTCCAGCACAATGTCCAACGCCTGATCCCAAGGCACGTCTTTCAGGCGCACAGTGATATTGCCTTGCACCGTGTCGCTGACCACGATGTTTTTGTTGGTGAAATCTGCCAACAATTGCAAAACGGCACGCACCTCAATGTCTTGGAAGTTGAGCGAGAGCTTTTCGCCATTGAAATTTTTCTTTTTCCCTTCCCCGAGTGTCAGCTTTTCTTCTGGCTTTACTTTGATCTTGTTGATAAGCACCACGTACTCGTTGCCATTACGCTCAGTACGGTAGTCAAAGTTTTCATGCCCAGAAATACGGATACGCGCCCCCATGTCACGCTGGGCAACATCGACCTCACTGGCAGGCGAGCCAAAGTCCATAACATCCATGCGATGTTGCAGGTTTTTCGGCACATCCACATCAGCGAGGGAAAGCGTCACGGTATTGCCGCGCTTTTCATCACTGACCTTTGTTTCAGCCGATGGCAAAGTAATGACCACGCGCCCACCGCCATCCGCTTCACGGCGGAAATCAATGCCCCGCAATGCAGACGCATTGTTAGCCACGGCTGTTACAGGTGGTGGTGGCGGGGCAGAAGCTGGTGTTGCAACGGCGACCGGAGGCGTTGCAACTGGAGCAGCCTTCGGTGTTTCTTGCGGCTTGGCGGCGGATGGCGTAGCACCTACGGGCGGTACATACCATGTATAACTGGGGTCAGGTGTCGACTTTGCCGGAGCAGGCAACACCACCGATGGCGGTAATTCAGGCACAACCGCAGCAGACTGTTTTTTATCATCTGCCGTAAGGTTGGGTGATGCTTTCGCAGCCCCTGAGCGGATCGGGGTTGACGCAGGCGGCGCACAAGCTGTGCCACAATCACCGTCAAACATCATGACAACGGCATTACCTTGGACTTCAACCGTGTAATTGACCAGTTGCTGCATCCGCACCACAACCCGCGTCTTGCCTTTGTTATCGGCAGCTTCAACGGTTTGTACCTTGCCGATATTGACCGTTTTTTGGCGGCTATTGGGGTTCACTTCCGTACCGGAAAAATCAAACACCAAGCGCGGGGGATTTTCCAACACCTCACCTTTGGGCAGGTTGACTGGCGAATCAAATTGCAGCCGCACTTCCGTCTGGTTGGAACCCGCCGCCTGTGCAGTTACTTCCTGTAGCTTATGTCCCGAGGCCAGCACAACGCCCGCGACAGAAGCTGAAGACAGGAATATTGCCATCGCAACGGCATGTTTTATTGTTTTCATTATGTGCCAATCCTTTATTGATACATCGCAGGGTACTGTGTAAATTTCATTGCTTATTTTTTCTTTTCATCTTTATCGGATAAAGCAATCGAATTTTCCTGTTCTTTGTAACCGCCGAAACCGTTTTCTACCAATTCCTGCAACGTCACACTCGTTTCTTCCACTTTAGTAACCTTGCCATTATTTTTACCTAAGTAATTCCCCGCCCGTACCCGGTGTACCGCGCCATCAGGAATGCGGATCAGCGCCCACAGGTCTTTGCCCTGATTCACCGTGCCGACCATGCGCAAGCCATCCAGCGGGAAACCTTCCAGAAATTCGTGTACCCGGTTGGGGTCAGGCACAACACCTCCCGCTTGGCTCGCCCCTTTGTCAGGCGCAAGTATTTTGGCATCAAACGGGTCGATTTCATGCCCCGGATAAATAAAACGGACGTAGGGTTTTATCTCTGGAATCGGTTCGATGGGGGTCGCAGGCCGTGCCTTGACTGACGCCATGTAGGCATCCAAATCAGCATTATCCTTGCCGCAGGCTGCCACCGAGAGTAACAAGCCACAAGCAGCCAAGCACTTATGAAGGTTCATCCGGCCTTACCCCCCTTCTTGGCGTCCGTGCCTGCGGCGGGCGCTGCACCTGCTGCGGATGTTGCCGCAGGCGCATCGACAGAATCATCCAAGTAACGGTATGTCCTGACCATAGCCTCCATCCGCAAGTTGTCGTTTTTCTCGCCCGGTTTCAGGTCAATGTCATTGATGGTCACAATGCGTGGCAACCCAGCAATATCACTGACAAACGTCGCCAGTTCACGGTAACTGCCGTGGGCAATGATCTTGATGGGCTTTTCCGCATAGAAATCCATCATAACGTCACCACCGGGTTCAAATAATTCCAGCTCCAAACCATTGGACAAGCCTTTCTCAGAAATATCCAGAATCAGCCCCGGAATCTCCACATCACTCGGCAACTGCCGCAGCAAATCACCGAAAACGCGCTGCATTTCACCCAGTTGTGCCTGATACAGCGGTAACTGGCTGGCGCGTTTCTGGCGCGTTTCAAAGGTTTGGCGTAATTCCTGCTCTTTTTGCTCAGCGCTAGCCAACGTATCCATTTCATCCACAATCACCAGCTTGTATCCCAAGAACAGGATCACCAGCATGATAACTGCCAACGCCAATGACTTGACTGACCATGAAACACTGCCAGGGTCTTCCGCCAAGCCGTTTATTTCATTTAGGTTCACGACCCACCCCCCGGTTTGCTTTCGGCTGCCACTTTATTTTCCTCGCCCCCTTGGGTAAGCAACTGGGTAACGTCCAGCTTGAAATCACGCAGCATCAACTGCCCATCACTTTCCGCCACCTTGCTGTCGGTGGAAATGATGTTCAGGTTGGAAGAATTCATCCACGGCGACGCATCCAGTTGCTTCATGTAACTGGAAACCCGCGCATAAGACTCGGCTTTACCCTCCAGTTGCACCAGCGTGCCTTTCTGTTGCAAGTGCAGCAGGTACATGCCTTTAGGCAGGGCATTCACCATTTCATCGAACAAATGCACAATCGCTGGGCGGGTACTTTGCAAGTTCTCAATCACCTTGATCCGATCCAGCAACGCCTGCCGGGTCTTGTCCAGCTCCTCAATTTTTTTGATTTGCAGGTCTAGCGAGGCGATCTCGGTTTCCAATACTTGGTTGCGGCCTTGCTGGTATTCCTGCGCATACTGCATGTAAAGGTGCGCCAGAAACACCATCCCGGCAGCACCCAACAACGTAGCGCCGACTAAGGTAAAGAACTGCTTTTTCTTCGCTTCGCGCTCTTTTTCCCGCCAAGGCAGTAAGTTTAAGCCCGCCATTAATCCAGCCCCCGCAGCGACAAACCTGCCGCAATCAGCAGGGCTTGCATGTCATTGGTAAAACGCACCGGACTTACCTTCGTCCCCAAGGCAACGCGCGTAAACGGGTTCACAATCCGCACTGGCGTTCCGATCACAGACTGGATTTGCTCATCAATCCCCGGAATCCGGGCGCAACCGCCACAGACCAAAATTTGTGCCACGCTGTCCCGCTGGCTGGAGGCATAGTAGAACTGAAGAAAACGGTGCAACTGGCGCACCATATTGTCTTTAAATGGCTCCAACACTTCCGAAACGTAGTTTTCCGGCAAATTGCCTTCTTTCTTCGCCAAACCCGCCTCCTGCCACGAAAGGCCGTAACGGTGCATGATTTCTTCTGTCAATTGACGCCCGCCGAAAGCCTGTTCTCGCGAAAAGGTCAACCTGCCCTGCTCGAAAACACTGATGCCGGTCATGGTTGCCCCAAAATCGACGATGGCGAGTGACTCATGCTGCTCCAACTCGGTGGTCAGGTAGCGCAAGACCTTTTCCAATGCGTGAGTTTCGGTATCAACGATTTCCACGGTCAAACCCGCCATTTCCGCCGCCGCAACCCGCACCTCGACGTTTTCTGAGCGCGTTGCTGCCAGCAAGACATCTACCGTGTCTGGCGAATGGGCAGACGGCCCCAGCACTTCAAAGTCGTAATTGACCTCGTTCATCGGGTAAGGGATATGCTGTTCCGCTTCCATCGCCATCTGTGCTTCCATTTCTGCACGGGGGACAGCGGCGGGCATGGAAATGATTTTACTGATCGCCATTGAGGTGGGGACAGCCAAGGCACAGCGTTTCAAACGGGTGCGGCTATCACGTAAGGCTTTGCGGATCGCTTCGCCGACAGGCTCTGGTTCGACAATATCCTTTTCGTTGGCAACACCTTCCGGCAAGGGAGCCACAGCATAGCTTTCGATCCGGTAGTCACGCCCCTTGCGGGTCATTTCCACCAACTTGATCGCAGAGGAACTGATGTCCAGACCAAGCAGCGATTCTTTACGGGGATAAAATGAAAACACAGGCAACATCCGGGTTATTGTTATTATTAATAGTTAGGGATCACGTTTTTTTAATCCTATTTGTGGCTCAATGGTAGCGTCGAACCGCAAAATAGTCTACTCTGCCAATCTCGGCGGACACCTTTTCAGACAAACGGAATCTGCGCGAAATGAACAAAACGTACTCACAGTACAATACAACAAACGCGATTCCAGACCATGTATCTACTGGCTCGGATATTCCATCAGCTAGGGGCTTAGCCCGATGGTCAGCTATCGACACTTACACTTTTTGGCTTGAATGTAGTCATGCGATTCATTGGTAAATTTATCCAAATTATTTTCGGGTCATTTTTTGCACTCCTAACTTTAGGGGCAATTGGCCTATTCGCGGTTTATTCTTATTACACTCCGCAACTGCCCAGCGATGCCGATTTGCGCAAAATTGAAGTGCAAGTCCCATTGCGCATTTATAGCCGTGAAAATCAGTTAATCGCTGAATACGGCGAGAAGCACAGCCGCCCTGTCAAACTCTCAGAAGTCCCCGAAAAGCTCCAGTTGGCGTTCTTGGACATTGAAGATGCCCGCTTCTACGACCACGGCGGGGTTGACTTCAAAGGTGTTGCCCGCGCCCTGTACAGTGCAGCGTCCACTGGCGAAACCAGCCAAGGGGCAAGTACGATTACCATGCAGTTGGCACGCAATTCCTTCCTCAATGCCGAAAGGACTTTCGACCGCAAACTTAAGGAAACCCTGCTAGCCTTTAGGATTGAGCAAGAACTCAACAAGAAAGAAATCCTAGAACTCTACCTAAATAAGATTTATCTGGGAAAAAGTGCCTACGGTGTCGCATCCGCTGCCGAAACTTATTACGGCAAACCCTTAGGCCAATTGACGCTGGCACAATACGCCATGATCGCTGGCCTGCCGAAAGCACCGTCACGCTACAACCCCATCGTCAATCCCGACCGCGCCATGCAACGCCGTAACTACATCCTGCAACGGATGTTGGAATTCAAGCACATCAGCCAATCGGAATACGACACTGCCACCCACGAGCCAAACACCGCGACCGTGCACGAGATTGCGATTGAAACCAATGCACCTTATCTGGCGGAAATGGTACGGGCAGAAATCGTCAAGCGTTACGGCATTACCAATGCCTATACCCAAGGCTACAACGTTTACACCACCCTAGACTCCAAGCAGCAAGCCAGCGCGGAAGAATCCCTGCGCAGCGCGTTAATGTCCTATGACCACCGGCATGGCTACCGGGGCGCAGAAGAGAAACTGGATTTAGGCGATTTCAAAAACGAAGAAGAACTACGTGACAAGCTATCGACCTATCCCACTTTAGGGGGGCTTGAACCCGCACTGGTATTGCAAGCCAGCGCCAGCTCTGCTGAATTAATGGTGGGCGAAACCAAAATCAACCTGAAGACCAGCGATGTCGCGTGGGCACGTCCGTTCAAAAGCGCCGACCAACGCGGGGCATCCCCCAGACGGGTCAACGATGTTTTACACGTTGGCGATATTGTCCGTGTCCGCCAAACGGATAAAGAAAAAAATACGTGGACCTTATCCCAAGTTCCAACGGTTGGTGGGGCACTGGTGGCACTTGACCCCAGCGATGGCGCAATCCGCGCAGTAGTCGGTGGGTTTGATTTCTACCACTCAAAATTCAACCGCGTCACGCAAGCATCACGCCAGCCCGGTTCCAGCTTCAAACCTGTGATCTATTCTGCGGCATTGGCAAAAGGCTTCACTCCTAGCAGCGTCGTCAACGATGCGCCCATTACCATTCCGGGCAGCAACTGGCATCCAGAAAACTTTGGCGGTCATTACGTTGGCCCCACCACGATAGCGGAAGCTCTTGCCAAGTCACGCAACCTCGTTTCCATCCGACTATTACGCAGCATTGGCATCAATTACGCAGTGGATTTCGCCACCCGCTTTGGCTTTCCGCGCGAAGACCTGCCCGCCAACCTGACGCTGGCACTCGGCACTGGCATGACCACCCCACTGGGCATGGCAACGGCTTACTCAGCCTTCGCGAATGGCGGTTACAAAATTGAGCCTTATTTCATCACCAAAATCCAAGATGGCTCCGGCAAACTGATGGATGAAATCAAACCCATCAAAATCTGCGGCGATAATGTAGAAACTTGCACGATAACCCCGCCGGAAGACAAAAGCGCAAGCAAAGAAGCAGACACCAACAAAGATAAAAACAAAAAAGATGCGAAAGCTGGAGAAAGCAAAGCCAAGGACGAAGAGAAAACTAAGGATGCAGGCAAGCCCATCTGGGAAACTGCCGCACTCGGCGCTGGCAACACTACCCCCGTCCAACCCGGTGCAGTCCAATACCCAGCCGCGAAACGCATTCTGGATAAACGCACCCATTACCAAATTGTCAGCATGTTACAAGGCGTAACCCAGTTTGGAACTGCCGCACGCGCAGGCCGCGCCCTTAACCGCAAAGACATTGCAGGCAAAACCGGCACGACCAATGACCAGAAAGATGCATGGTTCTGCGGCTTTACGCCAAACCTCGTGGCGGTTAGCTGGATGGGCTTCGACGATATGGCTAAGCTCGGCGAAGGTGAAACTGCCACTAACGTTGCCCTGCCCATGTGGATTGATTATATGCACCGCGTACTGGCAGGCACTCCATCCAAAGAATGGGAACGCCCAGTTGACCTCAAAGAAGCCGACCTCACGCCACCCGACTTAATTGACGGCGTAGATGGGGAAGGCAACCCTGCAACGGATGAAAACAGGCCAGCGGCTGGCTTCCAGTACCAAAGCGAAGGTGACATTGCCGCCCAACGGCAAGCAGCACAACCGCAGCAACCAAACAGCCCAAATCAGCCTGCACGCCCTGCTGCACCGCGCCGTCCACCAGAACGGGTTGAAATTCCCGAACAGCTTTTTTAAATGCGCAATACCCCAGATGAACTCCGCAGCTTAGTTGCGGAGGAAGCGGCTCGGCTGATTTACGAGGAAGGTTTCCGTGATTACCGGATTGCCAAGCTACGTGCAGCCGAACAGTTAGGGGTCGGCGCACAAAGCACCGCACAGCCGACTAATGAAGAAATTGAAGCCGCTATTCACCAACGCATCCGCTTATTCGAGGCCCAAACACACCCCGAACTGTTACGCCTGCATCGCCAAGTGGCACTGGAAGCGATGGAATTCCTGCACGCTTACCGCCCTTACCTGACGGGAGCCGCGCTTGAAGGCGTATCCAGCATCCATTCTGCCGTTACACTGAACCTGTCAGCATCCAGTATGGAAGAGGTCATGTTTTTTCTGGAAGACCAGCACATCCCTTTCCAGACACATGAGCGGAAAATGAAAGTTGGGGGAAAAAAGGCGGAATACTTCCCGCTGCTACGCTTTTACGTCGATGAGGTGGAAGTGGAATTGATGGTGTTTCCCGATGACGACCGTTTTGCTGGCGCACCGATAAGCCCGGTAACAGGCAAGGCTGTTAAACGGGCTGACCGCAAAAAGGTTGCGGCATTACTGGATCAGACGTGATATTGACGGCCTAAGTCGTGGACTGCATCCACTAAGACGGCAACATTTTCTGGATTGATGTGCTGGTGAATACCATGCCCCAGATTGAAGACATGCCCTGAGCCTTGCCCGAAGCTTGCCAATACGTTAGCAACCTGCTGACGGATAACATCCGGTGACGCATACAATACGCAAGGATCCATATTCCCCTGCAAGGCCACCCGATCACCAACGCGGCTACGTGCGTCGCTAATATTGATCGTCCAGTCCAAACCTAATGCATCACAGCCAGTATCAGCCATCGGCTCCAGCCATTGTGCCCCGCCTTTGGTGAAAAGGATAACAGGCACGCGACGGCCTTCACTTTCACGCTGCACGCCATCAACAATTTTTTGCATGTAACGCAAGGAGAATTCGCGGTAAGTGGACGGCGTGAGTGTTCCACCCCACGTGTCGAAGATCATTGCCGCCTGCGCCCCAGCAGCAATTTGTGCATTCAGGTAAAGGATAATACTGTCGGCGAGCTTATCTAGCAGCAAATGCAATGCAGTGGGATTGCCATAAAGCATCCCCTTGACCTTAGCAAACTCCTTGCTGGAGCCACCTTCAACCATGTAAGTTGCCAGCGTCCACGGGCTGCCGGTGAAACCGATCAAGGGTACGCGCCCATCCAAAGCGCGGCGGATAGTGCGCACGGCATCCATCACATAGCGCAACTCACCTTCCGGGTCGGGAATACCAATCTTTTCGATGTCAGCTTGGGTGCGTACTGGATTAGTGAAGCGCGGGCCCTCGCCTTCCGCAAAATATAAACCCAACCCCATTGCATCAGGCACGGTCAATATGTCGGAGAAAAGGATGGCAGCGTCCAGCGCGTAGCGTTCCAGCGGCTGCAAAGTGACTTCGCAAGCCAGCTCAGGATTTTTACACAAATCCATGAAGCTACCGGCACGCTCACGGGTAGCGCGGTATTCAGGCAAGTAACGCCCAGCCTGACGCATGATCCAAACGGGAGTGGTATCAACTGGCTGTTTTAGGAGTGCACGAAGAAAACGGTCGTTTTTGAGTTCGGTCATGTCGACACCCCTTGAAAGCGTGATGGTATGCTTAGTTGCCGAGGCGGGTTTTGATCAACCCACTCAGCTTCCCCATATCAGTACGGCCTTGTACTTTCGGCTTGAGCCAGTTCATGACTTTGCCCATATCCCGCACCGAAGCCGCCCCGGTTTCTTCAATACCTTGCTGGATCAGGGTTGCCAATGCTTCTTCCGCTAACGGTTGAGGCAGATAATCCTGAATAATGCCCAGCTCGAATTCTTCTTGGGCAACGAGGTCGGTGCGTCCTGCATCCGCATACTGGCGGATTGACTCGCGGCGCTGCTTGGTCATCTTATCCAACACGACCAGCACGGTACTTTCGTCCAACTCAGTGCGCGTATCCACTTCCAACTGCTTGATTGCAGCCAGCATCAGACGGATAACCCCCAAGCGTGGCTTATCGTGCGCACGCATGGCAGCTTTCATGTCTTCAGTGATTTGCGCCTTGAGGGTCATTAGTACAGGCGAACGCGGCGATTCAGATCGCGGGAGATACGCTTCAGATTGCGTTTAACAGCAGCAGCACGCATACGTTTGCGCACGGAAGTAGGCTTTTCGTAGAATTCACGGCCACGGACTTCGGCTACAACGCCCGCTTTTTCACAGGTGCGCTTGAAACGGCGCAGGGCAACTTCAAAAGGCTCAGTATCACGTACTTTTACACTTGGCATAATAATCCTGTCTCAAATCCACAGTTGAGTAAAGCGCGGGATTATACCGTTATGCCAGCCAAATGCAAAAGCCATTCATGCCTTTTCATCATTATTGTCAAGAAATTCCCCGTAAAGAATCAGTGAGTGCCCAGTAATGCGGAAATTGTGCTGGTGGGCAAGCTCCCGTTGGCGCTGTTCAATGATTTCATCGCAAAACTCCAACACCCTGCCCGTCCTCATGCACACCATGTGGTCGTGATGTTCTTCGGAAGCCAGCTCAAACACCGCTTGCCCACCCTCAAAATGGTGGCGGTTAACCAGCCCCGCTGCCTCGAACTGGGTCAAAGCCCGATAAACGGTTGCCAGACCGATTTCATCGCCATTGCCCAACAGAATCTTATAAATGTCTTCCGCGCTCAGGTGACGTTCCCGCGTATTTCCTAGCAAATCAAGGATTTTCAGGCGGGGCTGAGTGACCTTTAATCCGGCTCGTTTAATATCCTGCTCTTCCACCCTGCACTCTCCGTCGCGAATAGTCTATTATGGTACGCATGTTTACTTTGGATGGTTCAAGATTAACATGATAAAGCATCTCATTTCACTCACCTTAGCGGCTGCGTTGTTAGGTGGTTGCAGTTTTTACAAAATGGAAATTCAGCAAGGCAACCGCATTAGCAGCGAAGAGCTTGCCATGGTTCACCCCGGTATGGGTGCTGCACAGGTGCAAGCCATTCTTGGCACGCCATTGATGGCTGACGATTTCCACAAAGACCGCTGGGATTATGTGTTCTACCTGAAATCCCCGAATGGGAAGGTGGAACGCAACGGTGTTACCGTTTTCTTCCAGAACGGCGTTGTCCGTAACGTCACCCAAGACCCCGCTCCCACAAACTAACGGTGATCGCGGCGAGGTTTACCCCTCGTCGCTTTCCACATCGCCGCCCCCGCGTTTCATGCGCTTGCCTTCTGCTGCGCGTTGCTTACGCACGGCCTTAGGGTCAGCAATCAGCGGGCGGTAAATTTCAATACGGTCACGTTCACGCAACGGCTCATCCAACGTAGCCAATTTGCCGAAAATGCCCGCTTCCAAGGTATCGAGACTCAGTTCGGGGTAACGTGCCAGCACCCCAGAGGCAAGGATTCCTTCACGCAGGCTTGCGCCTTCTGGCACATGGGTCTCCAACAACAGTTGTTCATGGGGTAAGGGGTAAACCACTTCGATGCGCATCAAATTACTGTTTGCCATAGACCTTCCGTGCACGCTCGACAAAAGAATCCACCAGCGTATTGGCAACTTGGTTGAACACCGGGCCAACCGCAATGCTCAACAGTTTGTTGGAAAATTCAAAATCAAGGTCAAGCGAGACCTTACACGCGCCCTGCCCCAATTCATCAAAACGCCAAAAACCGTGCAGGTGACGGAAAGGCCCATCAACCAAACGCATCTCAATGGTTTTGTTGACCTGTAAGCGGTTCAGGGTGGTGAAGCGCTTGTTCACCGCACCTTTGGCAATTTCGATACTGGCTTTAACTTGGTCTTCGTCACGGGCGTGCTCAACAGCCGTCCGACACCACGGCAGAAATTGCGGATACAAGGGGATACAATCGACCAGCCGGTACATCTGTTCCGGGCTGTAGGGTACTAACGCGCTACGGCTGATATGCGCCATGCCTGTTCCTAAGCTTGCCTGAAAGCGGGAAGTATCCCATATCTGTTGGGAAGAATCTGCCTGCTGATGCGGACACTGGCATTACTGGCGGATGACGATGGTTCCTGCCAACTTATCGTGCCAACCTTGGGACTTGCGCTTATCAAAAATACCGACCAAGCCCAACCCTAGCGAACAGATATTTAACAAATAACCAAAGTAACGCACCAGACATTGCGCACCCGTTAATGGCTCATAGGTTTTCGCATCAACGATATGCAGTGATAACAACATCTTACCGGGGGAAGAATCCGATAAACACCAGAACCCGACAAAATACAGAAAAGGCACACACACCAATAGCACGGTAACATCTGCCAGCAATATCCGCTCTTCCTCACCCACCTGCCATGTACTGCCTTCCACCAGCAGCAAGGTAAACATAATCAGCAACCCCACCAACATCCAGTCGAATAGGGTCGCTAACAGCCGCATCCGCACATCGGCGCAAACGGGGTAGGCTTTGGAAAAACGATGATGAGAGGGCAAGGGCATCCGCCCTGCACATCCGCCTGAGTAGCCCACTTCCGCAGCAGGCGCATTTACTGTTTCGTTACCTTTCATGTAACGACACTCCTTGTCATAGTGAAACATTCGCTACACCAAAGTATAGACAAACGCGCCAAGGTTGCCGTTAAATTCCGCCCATATTGAGGTATTTCAACTCCATGTACTCATCCAACCCGTATTTAGAACCCTCACGCCCCAGCCCGGAACTTTTCACCCCGCCAAACGGTGCAACTTCCGTCGACACAATGCCGGTATTGATCCCGACCATACCGTATTCCAGCGCCTCAGCAACACGCCACACCCGTCCAATGTCACGCGCATAAAAATACGAAGCCAAGCCGTACTCGGTATCATTCGCCATCTGAATGGCTTCAGCTTCGTCCTTAAACTTGAACAACGGCGCAACCGGGCCGAAAATTTCCTCTTTCGCCACCCGCATGGTCGGCAATACGTTGGTCAACACAGTGGGCTGGTAAAATGTACCACCCAATTCGTGCCTACGCCCCCCACCGACCACCATTGCGCCAGCGGAAACCGCATCTGCCACCAAGGCTTCTACCTTGCACACTGCCGCTTCATCAATCAGCGGCCCTTGGCTTACTCCAGCATCCAAACCGTTGCCGACTTTCAAACTAGCTACGGCTGCTGCCAATTTTTCGGCGAAAGCATCATACACACCGGCTTGCACCAAAAAACGGTTGGCGCACACACAGGTCTGCCCCGCATTACGGTATTTGGAAACGATAGCCCCTTCGACCGCTGCATCCAAATCGGCGTCGTCAAACACCATGAAAGGCGCATTACCACCCAATTCCAAGGACAGCTTTTTCAAGGTCGGCGCACACTGCTGCATGAGCAACTTGCCCACTTCGGTGGAACCCGTAAAGGACAGCTTGCGCACTACCGGGCTAGCCGTCAATTCGCCACCGATAGCCACTGGGTTGCCTGTTACCACGTTGAATACACCGGCAGGAAGCCCCGCCTGCTCACCCAAGACAGCCAAGGCCAATGCCGTCAGCGGGGTTTGTTCTGCCGGTTTACAGACCATCGTGCAACCCGCCGCCATTGCAGGCCCCAGCTTGCGGGTAATCATTGCTGCCGGAAAATTCCACGGGGTAATTGCCGCGCACACCCCAATCGGCTGTTTGATGACCAACAGACGCTTACCTGCCTGCGGGGAGGGAATGACATCGCCATACGCCCGCTTACCCTCTTCCGCAAACCAGTCGAGAAAAGCCGCTGCGTAAGCAATCTCGCCCCGTGCTTCCGCCAAGGGCTTGCCCTGCTCAGAAGTCATCAGCAGCGCCAAATCATCCTGATGTGCCAACATCAATTCTGCCCAGCGTCGCAAAATACGTCCGCGTTCTGCTGCCGTTATCGCACGCCACGCAGGGAGAGCTGTTTCCGCTGCGGCAATGGCTTGACGGGTTTCCTCTGCCCCACAATTCGGTACAGTCGCCAGCACCTCCCCGGTTGCCGGGTTACGCACGGCTAAGGTTTTACCCGTTTCAGCAGCTACCCACTGACCGTTGATGTAGCACTGGGAACGGAATAGTTCCGTGGCTTGCAGTTTCAGCATGGCAAACTCCTTTTCACAGATGGAAGGCAGGTAAAGTGTAAGTGTCCGGCAAGCCAAACGCTTCCGGGTAATTGACATGGACGAAATACAACCCGGCAGCAGGCGCTGTCACCCCCGCAACACTACGGTCACGCAAGGCCAACAGTTCCGTCATCCATGCTATAGGCCGTTCCCCTGCACCAACTTTCAGCAGTGAGCCGACAATATTCCTGACCATGTGGTGCAAAAACGCATTCGCCACAATGTCCACGTACACATAATCCTGTTCGCGCTGCACCTGCAATTCGATGATCTCGCGCACGGCATGGCGTGCTTGGCAACCGGCAGCGCGGAAGCTGGAAAAATCCTGCTCACCTACCAACACTTGCGTGGCTTCATGCATGGCCTCCGCATCCAGCGGATTGTGTTGCCAGCACACCCGTTTCTGCAACAACGCTGGGCGAGCTGCCCGATTGAGAATGATGTAACGGTAACGGCGCGAACGGGCAGAAAAACGTGCATGGAAATCATCCGCCACGGGTTTTATCCAGCGCATGGCAATCCCATCCGGCAGATTGACGTTCGTACCGAACAGCCACCCCCGTTCGGGGCGCTGCGCCGTGGTTTCAAAGTGAATCACTTGCCCAATGCCGTGAACGCCCGTGTCAGTACGTCCTGCGCACACCACGCTGACAGGTTGCGCAGCCACCTTGGAAAGTGCTTGCTCCACATGCTCCTGCACGGTGGGTGCATGGCTGAGGCGCTGCCAACCATAGAAGGGGGTTCCATCGTATTCGATACAGGCTGCAAATTTCATCGGTTCGGGTTCGCGGTTACAAATAAAAAAGGCCGGGTAGACCGGCCTTTATAGCGGGAAAGCAGCGATTCCTCAACCTGTCTGATGCAACAGGACTTCGGCTTCGCGGCGTTGGTCGTCATTACCCTCGACCATAACCTCTTCCAGTGTACTGCGTGCGCCTTCGATGTCACCCATGTCCAGATAGGCACGCGCCAAATCCAGCTTGGTGCTGATGTGCGCTTCGTGCAGATCAATTTCCTCATCCGGGAAATCGAGGAACGACAATGCATCATCAATATCACCCAACCAATCCTGACCTTCATCACCCACGGCTGGGGCGTAGAAGGTATCTTTCGGCAGGATGCGGTTAACATTGGCGCTATCCAGATGCAGATTCAGGTTAGTTGCAGGCGCTGTGCTGGCAGCTTTAACAGGAGCGGCCTCTGGCATATTGGCAGCTACACCGGAAGCGATAGCAGCACTATGATCTTCCATGTCGTCGGTGATGAAGTCCAACAGGTTGTCATCATCCTGCACCCCTGCGTGGCTATCAGCGACTGCCGCACTGGGCACAGCAGGCTTGGCCTCGGTTTCGTCCATATCCAGATCAAATGGATAATCCATGTCCAGATCAAAGTCATGGGCATCATCCACACTGTTATCTACAGCAGCAAGGTCAGCACTTGGCACTGGTGGCGCAGAAACAGCCGGTTGCGCAGCAGGACGCTCGTCATCCCGTAACAGTTTATCGAGGTCAATGTCGTCAAAATCTAACTCACCAAGGTCAAGATCGCCGAGATCGTCCATTGCCGACAATGGAGTTTCTGTTGCTGTCGTATCAAGCTGGTTGAGACCTGCATCGAACGCATTTGTTTTGGCAACAGGATCAGGCTTGTTGTCATCAGCAAGTGCTACAGATGCCGCAACAGCAGCAGCGACACCGCCCAAAGCAGTGGCGGCGGCAGCCGTCCCAGTGCCGACGAAGCTCTTTCCATCCCGATACAGCACGTTATCTGGACTGATCTTGCGCCCCCATTCGAGGATACCTTTCCACAGGTTTTCCTTACCCTTGCCATCCATAACCGCGAATTGTTCTGCCTGACGGTCAAACGCTTCACGGTTATTGGCAACGAAATAGCATTCCAGCAACTTGTGGCGGTATTCCAATTTTTCAGGGTTACGCTCAATGCCTTTCTTCAGCTCACTTTCGGCCTGTTGGTACAAACCATAAGCAATGTAGACGTTTGCTTCCGTCAGCAAATCATCTTCTTCGGGATGCTCAGCCGCTCCCGTCAAACGCTGCCCACCTGCCGCAGTTGGAGTATTCCCGGTGTTGCTTGCAGGAGTTTTAGGTGTTTCACCCCAAGCACTGCCGCCGTCCAGACCGAACGGGTCAGTCTCAGGCTCTGCGGTGTAACGTTCGCCTTTGGCATCGGCTTTGCCCAGCTCGCTTTCCAGTGAAACCAGATCAAAATCATCGCCCGCTATGTCGTGATCGACAGGTGGATCCATCCCCGCCGATAAATTGCTCTTTTTACCACGCGCAGTGCCATCATCCGTGGATTTGCGGCGACGCCCCAACAACCACAGCAACAACAACAGTGCCAAAGAACCTGCGCCAATCTTAAGCGCCAATGGAGAAGTTAACAGCCCCAGAAGGTCATTATCATCTTGCTGGTCGGCAAAGACAGGAGATGGCGCCTTGCTTCCTTTACCCGCATCACTGACAACGGGCGCAACAGGCACAACAGGAGGTGTCGGCGGTGTGGATTTTACTACCGGCGGAGCCAACGGTGTAGGAGGCGTAGGCACTGGTGGAGTAGCAGGCGGCGTACTGCCTACAACTGGCGTAGGCTGCCCTGTCGTGGCGGATGGTGGCGTACTGGTTGCAGGGGTTGTTGGAACCGCTGGCGCGGGCTTTGAACCATTCGCATTCGGGCTGCTAGGCTGTTGCTGACCGCGCAATACTTCATCTGCCGTTTTACCGGCAACATTAGCCATGTGCGTCTGAATGTCTTTGCCCTGATCCGTTGGCGCAGGCGTCACCGCAGGTATGTTAGGCTGTACGGTTTGCGTCCCCATACCACTGCTTGGCTCAGCCACATCCCCTAAGGCTTCCGTCTTGATGCCATTATCTGCCAGTTGCTTTTGCAACCCGGCAAGCTGCTCATTACGCAAGTCAATCAGGCGGTTTTTCTTGCTCATCATGGACTCAAGGTCAGTAACCCGTGACTTGAGTTCATCATTCTCTTTCTGGCGAGTAGCGAGTGATTCGCGTGCCAAGGAAAGTTGTTTTTCGAGGTCGGTCAGCTTCGCATTGCCTGCTGCAACCGCTGCACTGCTAGCCACTGGCTGGTCTTTCTTGGAACCCAATACTTCCAACCGCGCTTTATCAGACTGCGCTGGCGTCACTGGGGTAGCCTTGTCAGCAGGTTTAGCGGCTGTAGCCTGTGTTTTAGCCGCAGGCGCTGTAGCTGTTGACTTCTGCGGAACCGTATTTTTCGCTAAGGTCTTACGGAATTCACGCCATTCGGCATTTTGTTGGCGAATTTGGCGACGTGCCTCAGCCCGCGTCGTAGACCCAACATCACCGGCTGATGGCGCTTTGAGGTTCACGCCAGAACGCAGGTTATTGATGTTGCGGCTAATGAAAGCGCCCGGATTGGCACGGAACAGCGCCATCATCATCTGCTCATTGCTAAGCCCCGGACGCTGGAGGCGCGAAGCCACCCTGAACAAGGTATCACCTGGCTTGACGCGGTAAGTGTTACGCCCGCTGGCTGCTGACGCAGCCTGTTGCGCGGGTGCTGCACTTGCTTGGGCGTCTGGTGCTGACGGACGGCGTACTGTCCCGGCAGATTTTGGCTCTGCCCGCACTGCCGCTTCGCCACCTGCCACGGTATTACCCGGTTGCAGCATCACAGGTGGGTCGAGCATGACCGTATATTCTTTTAGCAACTGACCTTGGGGCCAGCTTACTTCCAACAGGAAATTGACGAACGGCTCCTGCATTGGTGAATCAGATGTCACCAAAATAACTGGCTTACCGCCCTGCACTGTCGGGGTAAAATGCAAATTAGCCAGAAAATCGGGGCGCGCAACACCGACCCGGTTAAATACATCCGGGGAAGCGAGGCGTACCTGAATTTGGCTGGCATCCGCTGGGGCTGATGATAGCAGCTCAATTCTGGCGCGAAGTGGTTGGTTAAGGTGAGAACTGGACTCAATGTCTCCAAGCCCTAAGGCACTGGAGGCCGCAGGATAAGCTCCAGCGATAAATACAGCTAAGCTCAATGCCTGTTTATTCACTGCAATTCCCCTTGTATCGGTACGATAGTGGCATCCCTGATTCATCCTGTCTGATCATATTTTAGTAAGCCCTTTTTATTATGGATGAACAGTGGTTCTGGTTCTTGTTTCTTGGTTGGAACTATATATCAGTACGTTATGGCACGCAATCTTGCACCAAGCTTAGCCCCGGACACTGGGTAAAAGTACTTCATGTCCAGGTACATTGTCAGCAATAGCGAATTAATTCCCGCTTAACCGTATTTTATAGATAATCGCGGATTAATACTTCAGCTATCTGGACACTGTTCAGCGCAGCGCCCCTACGTACATTGTCTGCCACCACCCATAAGTTCAGGCCAGCCGGACAAGAAATATCCTCACGGATCCGCCCGACGTACACAGCATCATTCCTCACTGCGTCTGTCACAGGTGTCGGATAGCCCCCTGGCACATGTTCATCCATTACAATTATGCCGGGCGTACTACCCAAGATTCTGCGTGCTTCCACCGCCGTCAGTTGGCTTTCAGTCTCGATATGAACCGCTTCCGAATGCCCGAAAAAGACTGGCACACGCACGGCGGTCGGGTTCACCTGAATACCGGGAAGCCCCATCACCTTGCGGGTTTCCCACACCATTTTCATCTCTTCCTTGGTATAGCCGTTCTCTAAGAAAACATCAATGTGAGGAAGCAAATTAAAGGCGATTTGTTTAGGATAAACTTTGGCCTCAACGGGGCGGGCATTCAATAACTGTGCTGCCTGCTGCGCCAATTCTTCAACACCTGCCCTGCCAGAGCCAGAAACAGACTGATAAGTGGCTACATTTATCCGAGTAATGGTGGCAACGTCATGCAGGGGCTTGAGGACAATCAACATTTGCGTCACACCACTGCCGGGGTTAGCAATGATGCCTCGCTGCGTGTATTGCGCAATGGCTTGCGGGTTGACTTCCGGCACGACTAACGGCACGTCGTCGTCGTAACGGAAGCAAGTACTGTCGTCAATCACCACGCAACCCGCCGCAACCGCTAGCGGCACGTATTCAGCAGCAATCTCTTCGCTGGCAGCAAACAAGGCAATTTGCACACTGGAGAAGTCGAAGCCTGCCAGTTCTTCGACATCCAGCGATTTATTGCCAAAATCGACATCCTGTTCGCCATCGGTTTGATATTCCAGCGCGTAAACCTTACCGAACGGGAACTTGCGTTTTGCCAGCACGTCCAGAATGGCTTCACCCACCAAACTGGTCGCGCCGACCACCGCGATATTGTAAGTCTTGGTCATTATTTAACCTTGCAAGGCGGCAACAACAGCATCACCCATTTCCACCGTGCCTACCTTGCGGCAACCTTCGGTGTAAATGTCGCCAGTACGCACGCCAGATGCCAGTACCTGTTTCACTGCCCGCTCAACGCGCTCAGCCAGTTCTGGACGATGGAGGCTGTAACGCAGCAACATGGCTACGGACAGGATGGTTGCCAGCGGATTAGCAATGCCTCGGCCTGCGATGTCAGGCGCAGAACCGTGGATAGGCTCGTACAGGCCGCACGCAGAGGAATTCAACGACGCAGACGGCAACATGCCGATAGAGCCGGTCAGCATCGCCGCAGCGTCAGATAGCACGTCACCGAACAAGTTACTGGTCACGATCACATCAAATTGCTTAGGTGCGCGTACCAATTGCATTGCAGCGTTATCGACGTACATGTGGCTGAGTTCGACTTCGGGGTATTCCTTGCCGACTTTTTCAACGATTTCGCGCCACAGTTCGCACACTTCCAGCACGTTAGCTTTGTCGACGGAACACAGGCGCTTGTTGCGCTTCATCGCGGTTTCAAAACCGACGCGGGCAATGCGTTCGATTTCGGATTCGGTGTAAGTGGCAGAGTTGAAACCTTGGCGCTCACCGTTTTCCAGCACACGGATACCACGCGGCTGACCGAAATAGATACCGCCGGTCAGTTCGCGCACGATCATGATGTCCAACCCTGCAACCACTTCAGGCTTGAGGGTGGAAGCGGAAGCCAGTTCTTCGTACAAGATTGCCGGACGCAGGTTAGCAAACAGGCCGAGGTCAGCACGGATGGCAAGCAGGCCGCGTTCTGGACGCAATGGGCGGTCGAGTGTGTCGTATTGCGGGCCGCCAACAGCGCCGAGCAGAATGGCGTCAGCTTTTTGTGCCAACGCACGGGTGGAATCCGGGTACGGCTGGCCTTCTTTGTCGTAGGCAATGCCGCCGATATTGGCGTATTCCAACTCTAGGGACAGGTTGCCTTCTGCGGTGAAGACGTTCAGTACTTTAACGGCTTCCGCCACGATTTCAGGGCCGATGCCGTCACCGGGCAATACCAGAATTTTGTGTGTCATAATTTTCAAACCAACCAAATCATAAATAATTTTAGAATAACCAAGGCGCTGCTTGCTTACGCTTCGTTTCATACGCACGGATGTCGTCGGCGTGTTGCAGCGTCAAGCCAATGTCGTCCAAACCGTTCAGCAGGCAATATTTGCGGAATTCGTCAATGCTGAAACCAAACGCTTCACCACTGGGTGTTACCACTTGCTGTTCCGCCAGATTGACAGTCAACTGGTAGCCTTCGGTCGCTTGGGCTTCGCGGAACAATTGGTCGATGGTTTCAGCAGGCAAAGTCAACGGCAGCAAGCCATTCTTGAAGCTGTTATTGAAGAAAATGTCCGCGTAACTGGGGGCAATCACCGCACGGATACCGTAATCGGTCAGCGCCCACACTGCATGTTCACGGGAAGAGCCGCAGCCGAAGTTTTCACGCCCCAATAATACCGAAGCACCTGCATAACGCGGGAAATTCAGCACGAAATCGGGGTTGGGGGTACGCTTGCTATGATCCATCCCCGGTTCGCCCGGTTCGAGGTAACGCCAGTCATCAAACAGCGTGGGGCCGAAGCCAATACGCTGAATAGATTTCAGGTATTGTTTGGGAATAATCGCATCTGTATCGACGTTGGAACGGTCGAGCGGGACTACCAAACCCGTGTGTACAGTAAACTTTTCCATTAGAGCGCCCTCACGTCTGCGAAGTGACCAGTAACCGCCGCAGCGGCTGCCATTGCTGGGCTGACCAAATGGGTACGTCCGCCCTGCCCTTGCCGCCCTTCAAAGTTGCGGTTGGAAGTCGAGGCGCAACGTTCGCCCGGTTCTAGACGGTCAGCATTCATGGCGAGGCACATGGAACAGCCCGGCGCACGCCATTCAAACCCAGCTTCGATGAAGATTTTGTCCAGACCTTCGCTTTCCGCCTGTTGTTTCACCAAACCAGAGCCGGGAACCACCATCGCCAATTTGACATTGGCAGCGACTTTGCGGCCTTTGGCAACTTCAGCGGCGGCGCGGATGTCTTCGATACGCGAGTTGGTGCAGGAACCGATGAACACTTTATCCACCTGCACCTCGGTAATCGGCATATTCGCTTCCAGCCCCATGTATTTGAGCGCGGCGCGAATGGCGTTGGCCTTGACCGGATCAGCTTCATTAGCGGGATCAGGGGTTTTGCCATCGACAGGCAATACCATTTCAGGGGAAGTCCCCCACGTCACTTGCGGTTGGATGCTGGCGGCATCAAGGCGCACTACGCGGTCAAACACGGCATCCGCGTCGGAATGCAGGTCTTGCCATGCAGCCACGGCTGCGTCCCAATCTTGCGCTTGCGGGGCGTAAGGGCGGCCTTTGACGTAATTGATGGTGGTATCGTCCACTGCAATCATGCCAGCGCGTGCGCCGCCTTCGATTGCCATATTGCACACGGTCATGCGCCCTTCCATCGACAAATCGCGGATGGCTTCGCCGCCGAACTCGATGGCGTAGCCAGTGCCGCCCGCCGTGCCGATTTCACCGATGATGGCGAGCACGATGTCTTTGGCGGTTACGCCTGCGCCAACTTTGCCATCGACGCTCACCAGCATGTTTTTCATCTTTTTCTGGATGAGGCATTGGGTCGCCATGACGTGCTCGACTTCGGAAGTACCGATGCCGTGCGCCAGTGCGCCGAATGCGCCGTGGGTAGATGTGTGGGAATCGCCGCAAACCACCGTCATACCGGGTAAGGTAGCACCCTGCTCAGGGCCGATGACGTGGACAATGCCTTGGCGGATGTCGCCGATATTGAATTCGGTGATGCCGAAATCACGGCAGTTGGCATCCAGCGTTTCGACTTGCAAACGGGCTACCGGATCGGTAATGCCGTGTTCCAAGCCGATAGTCGGAACATTGTGGTCGGGAACTGCCAACATCGACGTACTGCGCCACGGTTGACGATTGGCGATTTTCAGCCCTTCAAACGCTTGCGGGGAAGTGACTTCGTGAACTAAGTGACGGTCAATGTAGAGCAAACCTGTGCCATCGGCTTCTTGCCGCACCACATGCGCATCCCAGACCTTATCGTAAAGTGTTTTGCCTGCCACAAAAAACGCCTCTGAAATGATAGATTGGCGGAGGATAGCACCACCGCATGAATAAATAAAATTCATAATTTTCATATCCTGCATTCCAACGTAGAATGCAAAACATGGACATCAATAACCTCAACGCTTTCATCGAAGTTGCCCGCCGCCAATCCTTTTCCTTGGCAGCCGAAGCCTTATTTATCACCCAGCCCGCCATCAGCAAGCGTATTACCTCGCTGGAGAATGAGCTGGGAACACTGCTTTTCAACCGCATCAACCGCAAAGTGACGTTAACGGAAGCGGGGCATACGCTGTTGCCGCGAGTGCATGTATTGCGCAATGAACTGGAAGACATCCGCCGCATTGCCTCCAACCTGTCGGGTAATCTTCACGGTGAGTTGGTGATGGGCACGAGCCATCACATTGGCTTGCACCGCTTGCCGCCCGTGCTAAGCCATTTCAACCTGCACCACCCCGAAGTACGGCTAGATTTACGGTTTGTCGATTCAGAACTGGCTTGCCAATCGGTTGAACGCGGCGATTTGGAAATTGCTGTCGTAACACTGCCCAGCGAACTGCCCGAACAGTTACAAACGCAAAGCATTTGGACAGACCAACTGCACATTGTAACCAGCTGTGACCATCCGCTCCGCCAATTGCCCGAGGTTTCACTGGAAACACTGGTGCAGCACCGTTGCGTGTTACCGGGTAAAGATACCTATACCTACCAGATTATCAGCCAAGCACTTGCCCCTTTCGACAAGCAAATCAATGTCTATCTGACCACCAATTACCTAGAAACCTTGAAAATGCTCGTAACTGCTGGCTTTGGCTGGTCATTGCTGCCGCACACACTGCTGGATGAGGGATTGGTAATCGTAAACACACCACTGCATTTACAACGCCAACTTGGGGTCATATTCCACCGCAAACGCACCTTGTCGAATGCCGCGAAAACTCTGTTAGCCATCCTGCACCAATTTAGCGACACCTAAAAAGCAAAAGGCCAGCACAAGGCTGGCCTTTTTTACCGGGACACTGAATCCAATCAGTCTTCCCGACGGCGGCGGAAGAATGCGGCTGTTGCCAGCAACATGCTCATGATCGCCACACCCCATTCGCTCAAGGTCGGGATTTGCAGGTTCGGTATGAAACCGAAACCAACCGTGATGTTGCTTGCACCACCACCTTGCGGTTCCTCACCCCACTTGAGGTCAATTGGGTTACTGATCACGCTACCGTCCGTTTGCGGCACGCCATTGCTGTCAGTGTTATCGTTATTGTTCGGATCAGAAACAACCATGGTAGGCGCGTAGCCCGGTGGCGGTGTCACTTTGATCAGATACGAACCTTCACTCAAGCTACCGAACAGGTAGTTACCATCCGCGTCCGTGGTTTGTGGCGCAACAACCTTACCGTAGAGGTCAGTGGCAGGCTTACCGCTGGCATCCAACAAGGTAACTGTTGCACCCGGTACGCCCGGTTCCCCAGCATCCTGCTTACCGTTGGCATCAAGGTCGATCCACACCCGCTGACCGAGGGAAACGGCGCGGAAGAAACCACAGTCAAGCGTGCTGTTGCGGCTTTCGTCATCACCGTCCACTTTTGTCCCCGGTTCGGAACCCGGTGACAAGGTAACAGCCGGTGTCATGAATTCACTTCCCGCGACTTTACAGTTGCTGTCCTTGTCGGAAGTGTCATCATCCGCGTCTGCGCCGCCTTTGGTCAGTGAGTAACCATCTTGCGGTTTCACTTTGACAACGTAGTCACCCGGTTTCAGGTTGTCGAACAGGTAGTTGCCGGTAACGTCCGTGGTTACTGGCGCTACCGCTTTCCCGTTGATGTCGGTTGCTGGTGTCGTGCCATCCGCATCGAACAAGGTAATCACTGCACCTTCGATACCTGCTTCCGCGCTGTCTTGCTGCCCATCGGCGTCCGAATCCAGCCAGATTTTGTTACCCAGTGAAACAGGACCGTAGAAGCCGCAGTCAACCGTCATGTCACCGTTGGCATCATCACCGTCAGTGCCCGGTTCCGTACCTGCTGTGAGCGTGAACGGATGGGTTTCGATGGTGCTGTTGAGCGGGTTGACCCGGCAGTTGCTGTCCGTGTCGCTGGCGTCATCATCCACGTCGATACCACCCAACGTCAGGTAGTAGCCTGCCGGTGGTTCCACGGTCACGATGTAGTCACCGTCGTTGAGGTTGGTAAACTTGTATGCACCATCCGCCGCTGTCGTTTGCGCCGCAACAGGTTGACCATCCTTGTCGTTGACGGCATGACCGGCACTGTCAGTCAGTGTGATTTTGGCAGCAGCAAGCCCTTTTTCGGTTCCATCTTGGATGCCATCGCCGTTGGTATCTACCCAGATGCGGTTCCCAACCGCAACAGGTGTACCCGGTTCAACAGGGGCTGGTGGCAGCACACCGAAGTCAACAGTCAGGTTGGAACGTGCATCTTCAGTACCTGCGCCATCATCACCTGCGTTGCCGCTGGCGGTTGGCAATTCACCGGCTGGCTCTTTGTCATCCAGAATGATGTTGTTGGAACACAGGCCATCTTGCAGGTCGTTTTCACCGTTGTCGTTGTTGTCACCATCGGCATTGGCGTCAACTTCATCGCCGCCCGCGCTGGCGGTGTAACCTTTCAGCAAGCCGAGGTCAAAGTTGCCGTGTGCTACGCAGACGCTGTACTCACCAGCAGCAAGGCCGCTGAACACGTAGTAACCTTTGTCGGTCGGCGTTTCGCTAAGGACAATACCATCCTTATCACGCAGTTCCATGACTACGCCGTCTGGCACTGCCATTTCCCCAGCGTCACGCTTGCCGTTGTTGGCGTTGGCGGCAGTACCTGCACCATCGTCAACCCAGACCATGTTGCCGACACTATGGGTAGGTTCAGGCACTGGTTTGTAGAAGCCGCAGTCAACTGAGAGGTTGCTGGAAGTGTTATCGCCGTCATCAGCGGTATCAGGTTCCCCAGCAATGCTCAGGTTGAACGGCGCAGTTTTGCCATCCGCAGCGCAGTTGCTATCGTTATTGGCTGGCACGTCATCAACACCACCCGCGTTAGGTGATGGCTGATAACCTGCTGGCGGTGCAACACTGACGATGTAATCGCCTTCTGGCAGGCCGCTGAACAAGTACTTGCCATCTACATCAGTAATAACAGGCCCGACAGCGATGTCACCCAATACCACAGGGCTGCCATCTTTGGTTAGCAGGGTAACAGTAGCGCCTGCCAATGCCGGTTCGCCCACATCCTGCTTGCCATCCTTATTGGTGTCATCCCAGATGTAATCGCCCACAGAAACGGATGTTGGCGGTGGCGTTGCTTCCTTGTAGAAGCCGCAGTCAACGCTGAGGTTACTGTTGGCGTCAGTGTCGCCGTCGTCAACGGGTTCGCCGCCAACGCTCAGGCTGAACAGGGAGGTTTTGCCGTCCGCCGCGCAGTTGCTGTCGTCGTTGGCTGGTGTGCCGTCGATGTCGCTGACGGCGGTGGTGGCGACGTAACCTGTTGGTGGGACGAATACAACTTGATATTGGCCTTCTGGCAGGTTGCTGAACAGGTATTTGCCGGTGGCGTCGGTGGTGACGGCGGCTACAGCCGTGCCTGTCAGGTCTTTGGCGGGGTTGCCGTCCTTGTCCAGCAGGGTGACTTGTGCGCCTGCCAGTGGGGTTTCGCTTGCGCCTTGCTTGCCATCTTTGTCGGTGTCTTCCCAGATGATGTCGCCAACAGAAACAGGTACTGCCGGTGGTGGGGTGATGCCGAAGTCGATGGTGAGGTTGGAGCGGGCGTCTTCCGTGCCCGTGCCGTCGTTGCCGTCAGCGCCAGTGGCGGTGGCTTCGAGGGTGGGTTCTTTGTCGTCTAAGACGATGGCATTGGAGCAGAGACCTTTGGCGGTGTCGTCACTGCCGTTGTCGTTGCCGTCAACGTCGAGGTTGGCGTCGGCTTCGTTGCCACCAGTGCTGGCTCCATAGCCTTCCAGTATTGCGCCTTTGTCGAAGTTGCTGGCGACGACACAAACGGTGTAGCTGCCTGCGGCGAGGCCGTTGAACAGGTAACGTCCGTCAGCGTCGGTGGTGGCGTTACCCACTACTGCGTTGGTGCTGTCTTGGAGTTCCAGTTTGACGCCCATGGCAGCGGGGAGTTCGCCCACGTCGGCGAGGCCGTTGTTGTCGGTGTCAATCCAGACGCGGTTGCCGAGGCTGTGGGTGGGGGCTGCGGGTTTGTAGAAGCCGCAGTCGACGGTCATGTTGCCGTCCGTGCCGTCGCCGTCAGCAGCGGTATCGGGTTCGCCGCCTGCACTGAGAGTGAATGGCAGGGTGGTGTTGCCGGAGGCGCTGGCGGAGCAGTTGCTGTCAGTGTCAGAGGCATTGGTGTCAACGTCTGCGTCTGCGCCAGTTTTGGTGGCGATGTAGCCTGCTGGGGCAGCGACGGTGATGCTGTAGTCACCTTCTGGCAGGTTGCTGAACAGGTATTTGCCGTCCACGCCGGTGGTGATGGGGTCGATGGCCTTGCCGTCAAGGTCAACGGCTGGTTTGCCATCTTTGTCGAGCAGGGTGACAGTAGCACCTTCTAGGGCTTTTTCACCGGCGTCTTGTGTGCCGTTGTTGTCGGCATCTTCCCAGATGTAGTTGCCGACGCTGACCGGAATTATTGGTTTGGGCGGAATGACGGCGAAGTCGACGGTGAGGTTGGAGAGGGCGTCGCCAGTGCCTGCGCCGTCGTCGCCTGCCGTGCCGCTGGCAGTGTCGGTTTCGCCAGTGGGTTCGTCTGCACCCAAGGTGATGAGGTTGGAGCAGAGGCCGTCAGCGGTGGTGTCAGTGCCGTTGTCGTTGCTGTCAACGTTGCTGTTGGCGTCAGCTTCGTTGCCGCCGGTGCTGGCGCTGTAGCCTGCGAGGGTTGCGCCTGCGGCGAAATTGCTGGCTACCACGCAGACTTGGTAGTCACCGGCTGCGAGGCCGCTGAACAGGTAGTAGCCGTCTTTGGTGGTGGTGCTGGTGATGGCAGCGCCTGCCTTGTCACGCAGTTCGAGGGTGACACCATCGGCGACAACTTTTTCACCGGCATCCAGTGTCCCGTTGTTGGCGTTGGCGGCAGTGCCTGCGCCGTCGTCAACCCAGACTTTGTTGCCGAGGCTATGGGTGGGTTCGGTGGGCTTGTAGAAGCCGCAGTCGACGGTCAGGTTGCCGTTGGTGTCGTCGCCGTCGGCGGCGGCGTCGGGTTCGGCTCCAGCAGTCAGGGTGAAGAGCTGCGTTTGTACCGTCCCGGACAGGGAGGCAGCCATGCAATTGTTATCGGTGTCGGAAGCGTCAAGATCAACATCCACACCACCTTTGGTAAGAACGTAATCTGCCGGTTGCTCAACAAAAATACGGTAATCGCCTTCTGGCAGGTTGCTGAACAGGTATTTGCCATCTGCACCCACGGTAATAGGTGCAAGGACTTTGCCATCCACATCCGTTGCTGGGCGGTCTGCTCCATCGACTAGCGAAACTATTGCACCTTCCAGACCCTTTTCACCAGCGTCTTGTTGTCCATTTTTGTCAGCATCGTCCCAGATATAATTACCAACGCTGACGGGAACTACGGGTTTTGGTGGAGGTGGGATGACGGCGAAGTCGACCGTGAGGTTGGAGAGGGCGTCACCAGTGCCTGCGCCGTCGTCGCCTGCCGTACCGCTGGCTGTGTCGGTTTCGCCAGTGGGTTCGTCTGCACCCAAGGTGATGAGGTTGGAGCACAGGCCATCGGCAGTGGTGTCAGTGCCATTGTCGTTGCTGTCGACGTTGAGATTGGCGTCGGCTTCGTTGCCGCCAGTGCTGGCGCCGTAACCGGCGAGGGTTGCGCCTGCGGCGAAGTTGCTGGCAACCACGCAGACTTGGTAGTCACCGGCTGCGAGGCCACTGAACAGGTAGTAACCGTCTTTGGTGGTGGTGCTGGTGATGGCAGCGCCTGCCTTGTCACGCAGTTCGAGGGTGACGCCATCGGCGACAACTTTTTCACCGGCATCCAGTGTCCCGTTGTTGGCGTTGGCGGCAGTGCCTGCGCCGTCGTCAACCCAGACTTTGTTGCCAAGGCTGTGGGTGGGTTCTGTAGGTTTGTAGAAGCCACAGTCGACGCTGAGGTTGCTATTCGCGTCAGTGTCGCCGTCGTCAACGGGTTCACCGCCAACGCTCAGGCTGAACAAGGAGGTCTTGCCGTCTGCCGCACAGTTGCTGTCGTCGTTGGCTGGTGTGCCGTCGATGTCGCTGACTGCGGTGGTGGCGACGTAACCTGTTGGTGGGACGAATACAACTTGATATTGGCCTTCTGGCAGGTTGCTGAACAGGTATTTGCCGGTGGCGTCGGTGGTGACGGCGGCTACAGCCGTGCCTGTCAGGTCTTTGGCGGGGTTGCCGTCCTTGTCCAGCAGGGTGACTTGTGCGCCTGCCAGTGGGGTTTCGCTTGCGCCTTGCTTGCCATCTTTGTCGGTGTCTTCCCAGATGATGTCGCCAACAGAAACAGGTACTGCCGGTGGTGGGGTGATGCCGAAGTCGATGGTGAGGTTGGAGCGGGCGTCTTCCGTGCCAGTGCCGTCGTTGCCGTCAGCGCCAGTGGCGGTGGCTTCGAGGGTGGGTTCTTTGTCGTCTAAGACGATGGCATTGGAGCAGAGACCTTTGGAGGTGTCGTCACTACCGTTGTCGTTGCCGTCAACGTCGAGGTTGGCGTCAGCTTCATTGCCGCCAGTGCTGGCACCATAGCCTTCCAGTATTGCGCCTTTGTCGAAGTTGCTGGCTACGACGCAGACGGTGTAGCTGCCTGCGGCGAGGCCGTTGAACAGGTAACGTCCGTCAGCGTCGGTGGTGGCGTTACCCACTACTGCGTTGGTGCTGTCTTGGAGTTCCAGTTTGACGCCCATGGCGGCGGGGAGTTCGCCCACGTCGGCGAAGCCGTTGTTGTCGGTGTCAATCCAGACGCGGTTGCCGAGGCTGTGGGTGGGGGCTGCGGGTTTGTAGAAGCCGCAGTCGACGGTCATGTTGCCGTCAGTGCCATCGCCGTCAGCAGCGGTGTCGGGTTCGCCGCCTGCGCTGAGGGTGAATGGCAGGCTGGTGTTGCCGGAGGCGCTGGCGGAGCAGTTGCTGTCAGTGTCAGAGGCATTGGTGTCAACGTCGGCGTCTGCGCCAGTTTTGGTGGCGATGTAGCCTGCTGGGGCAGCGACGGTGATGCTGTAGTCACCTTCTGGCAGGTTGCTGAACAGGTATTTGCCGTCCGCGCCGGTGGTGATGGGGTCGATGGCCTTGCCGTCAAGGTCAACGGCTGGTTTGCCGTCTTTGTCGAGCAGGGTGACAGTAGCACCTTCTAGGGCTTTTTCACCGGCGTCTTGTGTACCGTTGTTGTCGGCATCTTCCCAGATGTAGTTGCCGACGCTGACCGGGATTATTGGTTTGGGCGGAATGACGGCGAAGTCGACGGTGAGGTTGGAGAGGGCGTCGCCAGTGCCTGCGCCGTCGTCGCCTGCCGTGCCGCTGGCAGTGTCGGTTTCGCCTGTGGGTTCGTCTGCACCCAAGGTGATGAGGTTGGAACAGAGGCCGTCAGCAGTGGTGTCAGTGCCGTTGTCGTTGCTGTCAACGTTGAGGTTGGCGTCAGCTTCGTTGCCGCCAGTGCTGGCGCTGTAACCGGCGAGGGTTGCGCCTGCGGCGAAGTTGCTGGCTACCACACAGACTTGGTAGTCACCGGCTGCTAGGCCGCTGAACAGGTAGTAGCCGTCTTTGGTGGTGGTGCTGGTAATGGCAGCACCTGCCTTGTCACGCAGTTCGAGGGTGACGCCATCGGCGACAACTTTTTCACCGGCATCCAGCACCCCGTTGTTGGCGTTTGCGGCAGTGCCTGCGCCATCGTCAACCCAGACTTTGTTGCCGAGGCTGTGGGTAGGTTCGGTGGGTTTGTAGAAGCCGCAGTCGACGGTCAGGTTGCCGTTGGTGTCGTCGCCGTCGGCGGCGGTGTCGGGTTCGGCTCCGCCAGTTAAGTTGAACAGGGCTGTCCTGATATTGCCATCAGCCTGGGCTGAGCAGTTATTGTCGTCGTTGGCAGGGACATCATTTACACCACCCGCATTCAGGGTGGGGATGTAGCCTTTGGGTGGGACAACATTGACGATGTAATCGCCTTCCGGCAAGTTGCTGAACAAGTATTTGCCGGTGGAATCCGTGGTGACGGCTGCAACAACAGTGCCCGTCAGGTCTTTGGCAGGGTTGCCATCTTTGTCCAGCAGGGTAACGGTAGCACCGACTAAGGCTAGTTCACCTGCGGTTTGTTTGCCGTCTTGGTCGGTGTCTTCCCAGATGTAATCGCCCACAGAAACGGGGGTAGGAACAACATTAATGTCGACGCAGGATTTGTCATTGGCTGGGTTTTCATCACCCGTAGCGGCAACCTGCGCACAGTTAGTAATAGCGTCGGCGGCATACGCTGCGGGCAATGCTGCCAACAAACCGACCATGGAAATGCACAAAGAGAGCTTTCTTATTTTCATCGCACTGCCCTAATTAGTTAAAATTCTTGAGGCTAATTGTTATTAATTGTCCAAGGATAACGGCTTGCAAACCACTCGTCAGCAAAAAGCCGCCGAGTGGTCATATACCGATTTAATCCACCTTGGCGGTAATTTTTAGTATTTTGTTTTCGCTGACCGCCAAAGCGCCCACTGTCCACACACCTGTTGCTGAGTCGTAGGTCATTCCGTTACTGCTGGCATCATCCGACACGTAAGTAACCCCTGTCGGCAACTTGTCTGAAACCACGGCATCGGTGGCGGCATCTGGCCCGGCGTTAGTCACCGTCAGGGTGTAAACCACGGTATCGCCATGATGGACATCGGTTTTATCCACGGTTTTGATCACGCTAACGTCAACTTTAGGCGCAGCAGGTGCGGTAACAAACCCAAAGTCCACGGTTTTGTTGGAAGCAATATCAGGCCACGCATCGTTGTCGTCGTCTGAACCATCAGTACGCAACACTTCATTTTCCGGCTCTGCGGGGGTTGCATCCACCGTCACTTCGCCAGAAACCAAGCCCAAAGCAGGGTCAATGCTGACGCCATTATCGTTGTTGTCCACGTTAGCATCAGGGGAAGCCTCTTCACCCGTACCGGAAGATTTCAAACCTACCAATGCCGCCTGTGTGGTAGGCGTTGGAATTACCACACGGTACTTACCCGCTACCAAGCCCTCAAACAGGTAGTTCCCATTGGCATCCGTTTTGGTGGTTGCCACTTTAGCATTGGTACTGTCGTACAGTTCCACATCCACGTTAGCAATTCCGGCTTCACCAGCATCAGCAATACCGTTGCCGTTGTCGTCTTTCCACACCAAGTTACCCAAACGGTATTTTAGAGTTGGAACGATAATACCGACTTGGCGTGGTTCCGCCGTATCCAAACGCTGAGCATTGGATTGCTGGGTAACACGGTGTGCCAGTGAGTTCCACGCTGGGCTGAAGTAACGGGTATTACCCACGATACTCGGTGGCGCGTCTTCAGGCGCTTGCATCGGCACATTGAAAGTCAAGGTTTTCAACGGCTCCCAATAAGGGGCTGAAGCAAACGCTGCCTTGATGCGAAAAGCCGTTACTTTGGAAAAGTCGGCAGGCGCTGCCGTCCAATCATCCGTACAGCCGGATTGCCAATGGTCGGCAGGGGTTTCTGTGGCGGAAGATGAAACTTCCGGGCGGCAAGGGTTCGCAGCCGTGGAATATTCAAACACTGCACTGGCGGCTTTAGTATCCGCATCCGCCGCTGTAATTGCCCCAGTCATGACCGGATGCCATTTACTGCCACGTTGCAGGCCGGAAACAGGCTGACCAACCCCGGTATCACCCAGCGCAGGCAACACGTCGTACAGGATGTAGTTGATCAAGGCTTCATTACCCTTGTTGCTTACCACCAATTTGTAATCAAATGCACCGCCATGTTTTACCTGCGCCACGCATGGGAAGCGGGTATAACCGTCACCATTCAATGGGCACTTGTCACTGGTCACACTCGGGCTAGTCAGTGGGTCATCCACGTTTGGCAACGTCGGGTATTCACCTTTTACCCACTTTTCTGCCGCGATGACTGCCGCAGAAACCACGGGCACGCTAGTTTCACCGTAGCAAACTTGCTCAGTCTTGTTGGCGTCACCGTCAACATCGTTAGCATCCACATCGGTTTTGCTGTTCCACAAACACGTAGCACGCGGGCTATTGTCAATCACCGTAGCTTGGTTGGTATAAGAACCGGGAATTGTCCCCGCCTTGACTTTGGCAGTCAGGGTGATTTCCGCCCTGCCATTAATCGGCAAACTGCCTGCATTGGCAACACCGGCGGAACCATCCATACGTACAGCACCTGCCGCCGGGGTCGCTGACCAAGTGAAGCGCACGAGGGTACGACCTGTGCCATTGTAATCCGGGATAGTTTCCAAATTAGGTTGCGGGAAAGCAGGCGCGGCATCATTGACGCTAAAGTTATCCCAACTGGCGAACTCCAGCTCTTTAGGCAATAAGTCTGCCAGTACCGGGTTAACGACTTCGCCTGTTGAGTCACCCCACGGGTTTTCGAGAGTCAGCTTGAATTGGACATCCGCATCCGGCGCGAAAGCACTCCCATTGACCACCGCTTTAGTGATACCTATGGCAGGTGTTGCATCCTCAATGTTTGGCGCATGGCAGGAAGACCCCGCTTCCCCAGTGCTTCCATCAAACTTGGTGAACGTTGCGGACATACAGTTGTTCGCCTGAACTGGGAACGGCCCAGCAACACCGGATGTGTCCACGAAAACATTCTGTGCCCAGTAAGGGTTATACGCCCAACCACGCGGTACTGCCGGGCCATCTGGCCCCATGTCCTTGAACTTCCAACGCAAGCATTTGGTCGCGGGATCAAGGTCATAACTGGTATCCGCCGATTTGGCGTCCACTACTAAATCGGTATAGGTAGCCGTCTTACAATCGCTGCTATCCGTTGCATAGCTCAGCGTCGCACGCACATCACTGCCATCCGGCGCATGAGTTGTCGCGGGTGAAGGCCAATACCCCAAGAGCACACGCTTAGGAACCAAGCCAGCCGGAGCCGTCGGTAAAGCGTCATACACGATCAAATCAGGTACGGGCGCGTTGGAGCTATCCACATTCGCCACCACGCCCCAGTTCAAGCTACCACCTGCCCCTGACAAAGTGTCGGCTGACCATTTCCCCAAATTTGCCCCCGGCGTCGGCTCACCAATCTTTTCATTAATGGTGACAGGCGAACCCACAGGGCCTTCGCTACTGCCTTCTGGTGTACCCGTTGCTGACAGCGTATTAACAATATCTGTCCCAATCGGGAACGTACCCAGCGGATAACGCAGGGTGTAAATCTTGACCGTGCAATATTGGGAGTTGTAATCCCGGCCTGCATACAGGGTTGCTAAATCTTGGTTGCCCAAATCCCAAACCAGATCACTGCCGCCAGCCGTTGCCCCGCCGTTGTTTACCACGGTTGCACCTGCTGGGAACGCATCCGTCAGTTTGACCCCTGCCAAACTCACGTTGCCCACCGCACCATCCGCACAGAATTTAACCTGATAGCTGACATCCGTACCCGGCGCTGGCAGTAAACTGGTATTAGGGGAAATGCGCTCTTTAACAAGACTCCAATGCGGGGAAACACTATCCACAGTCACATTACTGGCAGTGGATGGCAAGCTGCCATTATCTGGCGCATCGGGCGAAGTAATAACGGAAGTCGCGGTATTCGCCAGCACTGTACCGGCTGCCGTACCCAGCTTGACGCGGGTAGCCACATCAATCGTGAAGCTATCTCCTCCGTTAAACAGATCATTTTTAGTTATTTTGATCGTTGGATTAGAAGAGTCACAGGACACCGCCGTAAACCCACTGGGGACAGAGCAGTTAAGTGCCTCAAGCCCATCCGGCAAGGTATCGTTAACCGTCAGATTACCGCAGTCCGAAGTCAAGCTAGAACAGGCCAGCTTGAAACGGTAGGTAACGGTTTCACCCGGCTTAGCGGTTGCCCCCGTCAGCAGTTCTTTGGTGAACGTTTGCGTACCTGTTGCATACGACGGCGCTGCTATCAGTAACAACACCCCCGCACCCAGCCCAGCCACAAGAGAGGAAGCCCTTTGTTTATGCATCTCAACTTACCCAATTTTTATAATTTTTAATTTACTGTCGCCGTAATGCTTAAGACTTTCTTATCATCTTTGGCTAAAGCCCCAACAGCCCATATTCCCGTTGCCTTGTCATAAGCACCTGCGCCGTCATCACTGACATAGGTAATGCCTGCTGGCAATACATCGGTGACATTGACAGCCGTTGCCGCATCTGGCCCTTGGTTAGTGACAGTCAGGGTATACACCACTGTGTCACCGTGTTTAGGGTTGGCGTTATCCACGGCTTTGATAATGGAAAGGTCAGATTTAGGTGGCGGCGGTTGGTAGCCAATGTCCAGCGTGTGATTATTTTCACCCGCATTGCCTACGGTAAACGTAATTTCCGCCATTCCCGTATTATCTTTGGCATCCGAATCACGCAGGTCAGTTACGGGATTATTGTCAGTTACCGTATCCGCATCTTGCTTAGTTAGGGTATAAGTCTTAAGCGCAGCTTGGCTGCTATCCACCTGAATGGTGCAGCTTTCGCCGGACTTCATGGATGCAGCATTGCCGCCCGTGGCATTGGAGAAGACGTATTGCCCACCGTTTGCGGTTGTCGCGGTAACATTGCCAGAAACGCACACCAGTTTCACGTCTACGCCGTCAATGCCTACCTCATCAGCGTCTTGGATACCATTGTTATTTTTGTCCAACCACACGCGGTTGCCGACTTCGACTGGCGGTGTATCACTGAGTAGCTCAATGTCACCAAAGCCCGTGCCTTTACCCATGTAACCATCACTACCGGCATTGTTCAAGGTGTACCAATTGCTGACCTTACCATCGTTCAGGCTATACGTGATCACACCTTGGGTACTCCAGTATGGCTCGCCTGTATCACCTTGAGGATGGGGATCCATCAGCACGCCGTTTAATTCTTGCGAACCACGCAGCATAGCAATCGCCCCCGCAGCACTTTCCACCCGCCCATCACCTGCGGTGTCGTCGAAGAACTCGCCTGCCCCATTCGGCCCCGCACTACTGGCTGTATTCACCGGGCAATCAGCACTCCCTTCAAGACTAAAACCTGCCGCTGTTTTACAGGCTTTCAGCACATCCCCGTTGTCGATGCCATTGACCCAACTATTGTCCCCGGTAAATGGCAGGTGGTTGTAATTGCCTGTCTGGTGCGCAAACAAATCCATGACTTCCAGATACAAATTGCCGCGTTCATCAAAGTCGATGTCGGACAGGATGCCGTGAGGGAAATCAATCTGGCCTCCAGCACCGGGCAATTTGCTATTAGCTGCCGCTACCGTCATCCACGGCTCGAATGGCTTATCGGAATCACGCGCATAATTCAGAGGGAAATCCAGCACTGGCGTCAAACCAGCCGCCACATTTGCTGGGTTAAACGACATAACATAAGCGTGTAAATCTTTAGCATCTTGGCTATCAACCGCATCACAGCTCAGGCCAACATAGCCCTTGCCTTCAAAAAAGCCCAGCGCCCACGGGTGCAATTGCCCACCTGTACATGAAGGTGCGCCAGTCAGTGTTGCCAATGGATATTGGTTAACCCCTGTTCCCGGCAATAACGCCACATCCGCCGCACTGGCATCTACACTGATCAGGGCTTTCTGGTTAGCGTTCACCAACCACAAGGTGTTAGTACCCGGCTGCACATCAATGTCACCAAAACCCACTGTACCGACTTTGTAGAAAGCATCCATGTCGATGCTAGGATCACCAATGGAATCCGGTAATACGTAATCAGCCGCATTGCCCGTATTGCCTGCTTGCGAAGCACATGTCGCGTCACGGCAAACCGACCCCAAATCAATGGCAGCACCGCCATTCGCAGGCGTCACCCCTTGCAGGTTAAACTTGCCCACCAACTTGCCCGGTGCTGTCGTTTCATCAAAGGCATACACATAACCCAAACCGTCACGCACACCTACATGCCGCTTGAGGAATGCCGATGCAAACACCCGTTTTTTGTTTGCTTGCCAACCAATCCCCCACAAGCTGCCGACATCATTGACTGACGCCTCTGCATCTGGGATTGGCCCCGTACCTTGTGTGCCCGGATAGTTCTTAAACTCTTTGTTCAAGCCTTGACTGGAGCGCAGGAATGAAAATACCCCACCATCGGCTAAACCAATCCCTGTACCGTTGCGGTAGCCGGGAATCACCATACGTGGATCAGGTTGGGAATAATCTTCCGGGCGTTGGAAGCCCATATTGGTATCGCAAGCCGTTGCATCGACAAAACGCACGGAGGATTTCGATTGGCTCCCCACAGCACCGCTTTGCAAGCCTGTGGTCGGTGCAAACTCAACCCGCAGCGGAAAGGCCGGGGCAGCAACTGACCAGTCGCCATTGGCATCGGTAGTAACACTTTGTTCCTTGCCCGTACTGTCAGTCACTTTGACCGTAATACCTGTCAGCCCCGGCTCATTGGCTTCACGTTGCCCGTAAATGTTAGCTGCTGCGCCACCCGGCGCGACAGGCAATTCGAGGTACGCGGCTCCACCCACATCGCCCGCGTTACAAGCTGCGTGGGAGATGACCGGAAACAATGAAAAAGCTAATGGGAAGACCAGTTTAAGACAATGCCACAGAGGTGTTTTTTTATACATTTTCCCGAATCCATTATTATTTTATTTGAGAACTGGTAATTTGTTGCTCAATTGACCTTCGCAGTAATTTTTAAGGTCTTGCTGGCATCTTTCGCCATATCACCCGCCGTCCAAATACCCGTGGCGGAATCGTAACTGCCCGCACCATCATCACTGACGTAAGTGATACCGGCTGGCAATACATCGGTCACTTTTGCTGCGGGCGCAGTATCTGGCCCTGCATTAGTGACAACAAGGGTATACACCACCGTGTCGCCATGGTTGGGGTTGGCATTGTCCACTGTTTTGTTGATGCTTAAGTCAAACGCTGGCAGATAACCAAAATCCAAGGAATGGTTGTTCTCGCCGGGATTGCCCACCGTAAAGGCGACTTCTGCCGTCGTACCATTCGGCTTGGCATCTGAGTCGTGGATGTCAGTCTGGATAGCATTGTCTGTTTGCCCGCCTGCATCGGTTGGACTCATACTGCGGTTGGCAATCGCGGTTTGTTTATTATCAACGCTCAAGGTGCAGCTTTCCCCGGCATCCATGAAGGTTGCATTTCCGCCCGCAACATTGGTGAAATAATACTGACCGCCATTGGCTGTTTGGATTGTCTTTTCATCCGTGCCACATTTCAGGGTGACATCCACACCGTCAAGACCCGCTTCATTGCCATCTTGAATGCCGTCTTTATTCACATCCAACCAGACGCGGTTGCCAATTTCGATGGATGGGACGATTTCAACCGTTTCCAAATCCCCCAATCCAGCAGCCTTACCAAAGTTGGCAGGGCCAGGGTTTGTACCGCCCGCACTGTAGAAAACTTCATAGCCAGTATCGCCGTGTACCCGCGAACCGTCTTTGTTGTTGTACAGATGCACACCTGCCGACCAAATATCTACCGGATCCATAAAGGTTGACATCACTTGGTCGCTGGCAGCGGTATGGTGTACCGCCAATGCGCCTTGGGAGCTTTCCGCGTGTTTAAGGTTATCGTTATAAAACTCAGGCGTGGTTTGGATATTGTACTTACAGGCTTTTACCGACGTATCACGGGCGGCACGCAAGGTTTCCCCGGTAGTGGCAATGCTGATAAAGCTAGTACCCGACAAATTATAGTTATTGTGACCAAGGCGATGACCGCGCACGTCCATGACACCAATGATGAAGTTGCCACCGTTGTCAAACTCAATATCGGACACTAATGGCTCACCGCGTTCCCAATCCCCAGTCCATGCGGTCGAAGACCACGGATGCCACGGCACGGTTCCCCACGGATCAACCCCACCCACTTCACGGTAGTCGAAGGGGAAACTCACCAACGGTGTGCTGTTCCACGTTTGGGCTTTCAAATCAAATTCAAAAATATCCCCGGTCATGTCCGCCGTTGCACCTGTTACCGCCCCAGAAGCATCTTCACCGGAACACGTTACCCCAACATACGCCTTACCACGGGCTATTTTCAGACCAAACGGACGGGCTTCGCCGCCTTTAGCCGAACAAGCATTGGGGACAGCAAACCCTTTGGCTTTTGCCGCTGTAGGAGCAACAGGTTTAGCGGGGTCAGTCAAATCCAACTCGTATAACTTGCGGTCATACAGGTTCACGACATAGAGGTAACGCCCATCCTCGGAAATGTCCATGTCACCCAAAGACACTTTGCCCACTTGGGAATACGCCACCGGGTCAGCGTTCGGGCTGCCCTTCGAGGAAGGCAAACCCCGTTCCGTATTCGTACCGATCACTGCATTGTATTGGACAGTTAGGCTATCAGGGCTAACAACCGCGCTATATGCACCAGACTCATCGCTAGTAGCTACCCCGATGGCACCCAAATCCACAAAGCTCACGTTAGCGGCAGTGTCAAACGGTGGTTCGGCGTTTAGCATGTAAATGCCGCCGCCGCCCAACGGCCCCATACCGGAATGCCGTTTCATAAAGGCCGAAACGAACACTTTCTTAGCCTGACGCGAGTAAGCCGTACCGTAAACGGAACCCACTTGCTTTTGGATAGCAGCCACATCATACGCAGGCGCTGCACCTCCCCCACGCTCAGAGTTTGCCGCAACCCCAGAATCTTGGTAATGGAAGCTCATAACTGCTGGAAAATCAGCAACATCACCACCCGCCAGCGGGTCGCCATTCGCCATCCGGGTCAAAAATACCCGTGGGTTATCATCGGTGGAAAAATCGGCAGGGTAGTTGAAAATAAAGTTATGCACTTCCCCATCCGCACTCGCAAACTGCGTGGACGTGCCATACTTATCGCCATTGGTCGCGGGGAAATCTAAAGTTGGGTCTAACCCACAGGTATCGGTTGGGAATGAAAACTCCACACGTACTGGGTAAGCTGGTGGTTTTAAGGTGTATTGACCAGAAGCATCGGTCACGGCACTGGCTGTTTCAACCGGATTGCCCGCTTGGAACGCCTTGACGATGATCCCCGCACGCCCCACTTCCCCAGCTTGCTGGACACCATCACCGTTGAAATCGCTGAAAGCAGTGCCGGTCATATCCGCATAAGCAGCCACTGAAGACAATAGCAAGATGCTTACACCAGCCCTACCCCATGCCCATGAAGATTTCTTTTTATACATTTTTGCCGCGCCCATTATTATCGTTGTTGGGATGGTCGAATATTTACGGTCGATAAATATCACTAATCGTCAAAAGCATACCACTGATCGACTGGAGGGCAAACCAGAAACCGAAGAGCGGTCGTTTTATTCACCAGCCTCCGGCGTCGCCCCCGCGAACTGCCAGCTATCTTGCACTGCCTGATAAACGAACCGATACATGCGTTTGTGCGGGTTATTTTCCGCCATCAGCCGGAAGCCGAACTCCGCCTCCTTCACTTGCATCAGGAACTGCCCCTGCTGATCCTGCCCGAAACTGAACTTACGCACACTCGTGCTATTGCCATCCGGCAAACTTGCCAGCGCGAACTCGTGGCGCAAGTCGTCTGTAAAATCCCCCTTCGCATCCAAAGCTACTGAGTACACATCCGACGAACGTGCCGCCCCGAAATACAGGCGCTTCTGGGTTGCCCCATTGAATACCCCGACCCCCAAGGCATCGGTATTATCCAACTGGTTCACCACCGTTTTCGTTGCCATATCAATGCGGTAAATCCGCCCCAATACCTGCCGCGCCCCCGACCCCGCCAACGAACTGGCGTACAAGCTATGGGTATCGCAATCGTAAAACAGCCCCATCACCCCGAATGGGTTAGACGATGACGCTGGTGCTGCCGCAGGCAATTCCAACCACTGCGCCATTTCCCCGGTTTTGGCATCAATCCGGTAAATGCGGTTTTGCAGTGCGGGCGGATTTTCCGCAAGGCTGACTTCCGGCGTTGGTGCAACGTAAATATTCCCTTCCCGGTCACGCGCAAACGCCCCCACATGCCCCGCATCATCCCACGTCGGATGCTGCCAAGCCTGCCCCGATTCCGGTTGCAGTAAGCGCAATCCGACATACCCCTGCTGCTGGGTATCAATCGCCACCCGCGAACCCAAGCCGGTTTTGGCAATGAACGCAGGCATCGCCCGGCAAGCATCCGCCACACCCGGCTTAAAATTACCCACATCCGGTTTGCCGCAGCCTGCCAGCAGCACCATCAAACCCAGCACAACATAGCGTTTTTGCATATCATTTCACCGGCACAAACATAGGCCCCGACCAGCAAGGCCAGACCTCGATATTCTGCACGCCATCCTTGACCCGCGTATCTGCCCAGCAATATTCACTACCCGGATTACCGTCATTTTTCATTTGCGGCACATACCACAGTACCAGATTCTTATCCTGCAACGGCTCCGCTGGCTCGATGAAGTGTTCCGGCCCCTGCTTGTAATCTTTGTTGCAGCACGAACCCAGCGTCACCGTATCCTGCTCACCCTCTTCCGGCTTGTAGGCACTGAAATAGGTAAACGCATGGTCGCCGCGCCCACCATCGCCAAACTGGGCATTACCCGGCTCGACGTAGAAACCTTTGCCATCTTTGCCCGTTACCCGGTATTGGTAGCCTTCAGGGGTAACTTTGGCATCATCTTGCAAACGCCATTGCTCTTTATCCCACGCCGTCCAATCCGTGCCATTCCATTCCGCCACCGTTTCGGCGCTGCCCGCCCCCGCTGCATCCAAATCAATCCGTGCCACCGGGCGATACATCCCATCCGTCCCACAACCGCGCCCGAAATCAGCCTGCGCCACCCGGAAACGCCCATCCTTGTAAAATTCAAAGCGCTGCACATAACGGTAATTGCACGGCGTAGGCCAGGGCGGTTGGCGGAAATCCTGCACCACCGCAAACCCCACTTCCTGCCCATCTTTCATAATCGGCTCGGTTTTTGGCCCGTTGTAAGCAATCACCACCGCCGCGCTGAACAGCGGGCAACCAATCGCATCGCTATACCCAAAGCCTTCCCGCGTCGAATAGCTCACATGCCAATCCAGCACTTTGGCGCTTTTCATCACCTGCTTGCCATTGAATTGCACATTGGAAAGCTGCAAACCATCCGACCCCGTGATCACATAATCCATCTTCCAGCCGTCCTGCGACAGGCTGTTCACCTTTTCACAGAAGTTGCGGAAGGTACTTTCATTTTCCAAACTGCGTTCTGTCACCACGGTTTTGGGGCCGCTTGAACCCAAATCCGTCCAGCGCGTCCCCACCAGCTTGCCGTCGGTCAAATCCACAATCGCCCACAAGGCATCGTTTTCAAACACATAGGTTGGAGCAACACACAGGTGGTGCGAACGTTCGCACATCGAATCCTGCAAGGCAGTCTTGAACTCTTTCTTATCCGGCTGACGGTTCCTGTCCTGCAAAATGGCTTGCACTTCCGGTGCTGCCCCGGCAATTGCCGACGCCAATTCCACCAAACGCGGCGGCAAATCGGGCTGTGCGTAATTCTGACGGCTAACACCCAGCACTTGCTGCTGCGCCACATCCACAAACGCCAGCGTGGAAGCATTATGGAAATGGCTATACATCTCCACCCTCCAGCATTCGGCCTGCGCACACGGCCCTGCTGAACCGTTGAAATCCGCCGGTAACGCCTTGCGTACCGTCATGATTTCATTACGTAACGGTTCGTGGGTCTTTTCATCGCGGGTAAATTTGAGGAAATCGGGGTTGGCGACTGCCAGTTTCTGTGCCAATTGGGCTTTGGCATTGGGCAATTCCTGCGCCGTCAACTGCAATACCGGCGGGTCAGCCTGCAACGCCTGTTGCACGCGCTGCCAGTAATCTGCCAATGGCGGGATTTTGGAATTCAGTTGCTCGCGCGGCACGGCTTGCGCCAAGGCGCTGGTGTCAGCGAACTTATCAACCGCAGGCAACATCACACTTTTCGGTTTCTCATCCCCACAGCCCCCAAGCCACAGGGATAAAAGGCATAGGATAATGCCTGCATGGAATTTCATGGTTTAGCCCTTATCGAGAGAGAAGCGTTTAGCCCGGTGGCCAGCTCAAATGCCGTCCTGCCAGCAAATGCAAATGAATGTGGAACACACTTTGCCCCGCATCTTCCCCGCAATTCATCACCACGCGGTAGCCCTCATCCGCATACCCGGCATCACCGGCAATCTTTTGGGCTGCCAAATACAACTTGCCGACCAATTCCGCATCGGCTGGTTGCAGGTCATTAATGGTGGCAATGTGCTTACGCGGGATAATCAGCACATGCAAGGGCGCTTGTGGATTAATGTCGTAAAACGCGATGACTGACTCATCTTGGTAGGCCAACTTCGCTGGGATTTCACCTGCCACGATACGGCAGAACAGGCAGTTGCTCATTAGTATTTTCTCCGTCCTTCAAAGGCGTGGGAAAGGGTTCCACTATCGACGTATTCCAATTCGCTACCCATCGGTACGCCGTGGGCAATGCGCGAAGCCGGGATATTGCGTTTCGCCGCCAGTTCGCTGATGTAATGCGCGGTCACTTCGCCTTCCACCGTCGGGTTGGTGGCAAGGATCAATTCTTGCACTTCACCTTCATCCAAGCGGGCTTCCAGCAAATCAAGGCCAATGTCTTCGGGGCCGATGCCATCCAGCGGTGACAAACGCCCACCGAGGACGAAATAGTAACCGCGATACCCTGTTGCCTGTTCCACCGCCACCACGTCGGAGGGGTGTTCCACCACACACAGCAGTTCTTTTTGCCGCGCTGGGTTAGCGCAGATGCGGCAAGTTTCATGCTCAGTAAGGGTGCGGCAACGGCTGCAATGGCGGATGTCACTCATCGCCTGCGCCATGACCTTTGCCAAACGTTCACCGCTGCGCCGGTCATTTTCCAGTAGGTGAAATGCCATGCGTTGTGCCGTGCGTGCCCCCACGCCCGGCAAGCAACGCAAGGCATCCACCAATTCTTTCAGCAGCGATGTTTCGCTCATGTTTAGAATGGCATCTTGAAACCGGGAGGCATCGGCATACCGGCGGTCACGCCTGCCATGCGGTCGCGGGAAACTTCATCAACCTTGTGGACGGCATCATTGATCGCGGCTGTCACCAAGTCTTCGATCATGTCTTTGTCGTCTTCAAACAAGCTGGGGTCAATGCTGACGCGCTTGCATTCGTGCTTGCCATTGATCACCACGGAAACCAGCCCGCCGCCGGATTGCCCGGTCACTTCCATCGCGGCAATTTCTGCCTGCGCTTTCTGCATGTTTTCCTGCATTTTTTGCGCCTGCTTCATCAGACCGCCAATTCCGCCTTTACCCATCATGGTATTTATTTCCTCATTTTGTTCAATGGTGTGAAGTTTACTACACTAATCGCTTTTCGTGTGCGGACGGATGCTTCCCGGCACAATTACCGCGCCAAACGTTTCCTGCAATTGCCGCACGAAAGGGTCATTCCTGATCGCTGCTTCCGCCGCCGCCTGCTTTTCCGCCTGTTCCCGCAAACCCCGCTTTTCGGGCGTTTCCTCGCTCAAAACCGCCGTCTTGAACTGGAGTTTCAGCTCACGCCCGAAATGTTTCGCCAGCGCTTCCCCCAATTGGGCTTCGGCGCGGGGGCTTTGCAGGTTAGAACCGCTTTCATCCAGCAACAGCGTAATTTGGTCATCCGTAACACTTTCCAGCAGGCAATGTTGCGCTAGCGGCAAGGCCATGCCAGAAAGGTTGAGTTGGGGAAAGATGGTGTGCCAGTCATTGGTTGTTTGCGGGGGAGTAACGGAAGGACGTGGTTTTTCTTGCCGAACAACAACCGCTTCCTTGCTCTCTGACTCAACTACAATTTTTTTTTTCTCAACTGGCGTTGAGTACGTGGAATCCTGTTGCGCTGCCTTGCCATCATCCAGCCGGAACGCCAGCATCCGCAGCATCAGCATTTCAAACCCACTGCGCGGGTCAGGGGCAAGTGGCAAATCGCGCCGTCCGTGCAAGGCCATCTGGTAGTAAAGTTGCACGTCCGCCGCTGCTAGCGTTTTCGCCAAAGCAGCCACGTCGGCATCAACGTCATCAGCCACCACCACTTGCTGTACGGCAACACTGTGCAGTAAGGCAATCAAGCTATCCGCTGCGGCAATAAAGTCCGTAGTCAGTTGTGCCATCTGCGCCACGATACCCAACATGCGCATACCATCATCATCCGCCACCGACTGCAACAGGCCGATCAGGTGCTCATGTGGCAACAGGCCGAGCATGTCTTGCACATCCTCTTCGCGCACTGCCCCACCGCCTGCGACAATCGCTTGGTCGGTCAGGCTCAGCGCATCGCGCATACTGCCATCTGCCGCCCGTGCCAAAATGCGTAAGGCATTGTCGTTAAAATGGATATTTTCCTTTTGCAACACAGTCGCCAGATGCCCGCTGATCATGTCCACCGGCATCCGTTTGAGGTTGAATTGCAGGCAACGCGACAGGATCGTGACCGGCAGCTTCTGCGGATCAGTGGTGGCAAATAGGAATTTGACGTGCGGCGGCGGCTCTTCCAGCGTTTTCAACAGCGCATTGAAACTGTGCCCGGAAAGCATATGCACTTCGTCAATCAGATAAATTTTGAAGCGTCCGCGTGTGGGTGCGTATTGCACATTATCCAACAGCTCGCGGGTATCTTCGACTTTAGTGCGGGAAGCCGCATCGACTTCGATCAAGTCTACGTGACGGCCTTCGGCGATTTCGCGGCAACTACGGCATTCCCCACACGGTTTGGAGGTAACACCCGTTTCACAGTTAAGGCATTTGGCGAAAATACGTGCCAGTGTGGTCTTGCCCACCCCGCGAGTGCCCGAAAACAGGTAAGCGTGGTGTAAGCGTTGCTGACCGTCATTACCATCCAGCGCGTTCATTAGGGCACGCAATACATGCGCCTGACCTACCATTTGCTGGAAGTCTTGAGGCCGCCATTTTCGTGCAAGAACCTGATAACTCATTGGATGATTTATAGATAGTGTAAGAGTGGAGGCAGCCTACACCAGCCACATCCCGGCGCCCGAATCAATGGCTGTTGCTGCTCCCTTCCGGGCCTGACAAGGTTCACCACCTATCGTCGCGGGAGAACCAATGCAGGCCACCATTGCGAAGAGTGCCGATTATGACGAAATTGCCGGGCAGCTACAAGCTTTTGCGCATTCATCGGCAATATCTGTCATTCACTAACAAATTAGTTTGCTTAATGCCATTTGATTGACTATAAACACTGTTGACGATTATTTACCCTGACCCCACAGGGTGATGCTCAAGCGAGGCAAGGGATATTGACTACCAAAAGGCCAAAGGGAAATCCATATTGAGTGCACAGAACCATGCATCCGCCATCCGTAAGATACTGATCGCAGATGACTCCAACACCGAACGCCTGAATTTGTCACGCATTCTGGAAGCGGCTGGCTATCAAGTCATTGCGGCTCATTCCGGCAATGAGGCGAAAGCATTGGCAGAAAGCCAGCATCCCGACCTGATCATGCTCGACATCATCATGGACGATGGCGATGGCTACCAAGCCTGCCGGGCGCTAAAGCGCAACCCCCTGACCCAAGCGATCCCGATCATTATGATTTCCAGCAAATCTAATGCGGTTGACCAACAGTGGGCGGAAAAGCTGGGTGCAAATGCTTACATCATCAAACCTTACAAGGATGAGGACATCTTGCAGCAGATCGCCACCTTGTAGACCCTTGACCCCATTTATCCTAGAACAATAAAAACCAACCCTTCTGGCAGAGGAGGCCAGCATGGGAACACAAAAATACGCGAGGAGTGAAGAAGTGTCAGCTTCGTCTACATCATTTGCCAGCAGCCGGTTTTGTTACCGTATCGGAACGTATTCGATCCTGCTGGAACCCAACCTGAAAGCGGAAGTGCTTACCGCCCATACGGTTTATCCGTTACCTTTTGCCCCTGCTTGGTGTGGCGGGCTGGTTAGCCTGCGTGGCGACTTATTCCCCGTCATGGATATGCACAAAATTGTGCATGGCAAAGCCGCACCAGCGCAGACCCAACTGCTCTTGATCCAGCACCCCCAATTCCCCCCGGTCATCTTGACCTGTGATGGGCTTCCGTACCAACTCAAGCTATCAGCGGAAGACCTGACCGAACAAGAGGGTGAAAACTTACCAAGTTGGATTCCCCACACCCTACTCCATAACGGGCAAACCCTGTTGGCCGCCGACCATGGCAGGCTGTTACGGCAAATCCAACGAACTTCAGGGAAATAAGCGAACAATGTTAACGACATCTCATAGGGAGACCAGCATGATGGAAACCAAAGCAACGCGATTCACCGACTTTCTCAGCAACCAGTCGGTTGCACGCCGTATCTACATGTTGATCCTCGTTCCCCTGATCATCCTTTTCGTTACCGGCATTTTCGCCGTTATCGCCCTAAACCAAAGCCGTGCCTCACTCGCCGACATCAACCACCGCGTAACGGCCATCGACAAAGGCAACAAAATCATCCGTCGGATGCAGCGGGACTACATCGCCTTGCTTTACGAAGTACACCTTGGAACCCGCACACCACAGGAAGGCGTAGCAATCATTGACAAGCTCGAAGCCGATGTTAAAGGCAGCATCTTGCCACGCTACAAGGAAGTCAAAGACGCAGACATTCAGGCGCAAGACGCACAAACCCTGAGCGCATTCAAAGAAACCGATAAGCTGCTTGAGGCCATCAAACAAACCAAGGATGTCCTCAAAACCGGCGACAAATCCATCCTTGAGTTTTACCTCAAGAACGCCTTGGCGAATGACACCAAACCACTGCGTGACAACCTCCACAAAGAAGTGGAGCGCGACATCCAATCCGTGGAAGACGCCTTCCTCTCCGCCCAAAATAACTTAAAAAGCTTCCTCGTCATCGGCGTCATCCTGATTTTAGCCGGTACGCTCATTGCCGCCGCACTGGGTTACTTCATCTACCAATCCATTGCTGACGCCATCGACAAACTCACCGGCACGGTACGCCAGATTTCCGCTGGCGACCTCAACGCACGGGTAGAACTGCGCGGCAAAAACGAACTGGCGGAACTCGGTGAAAACTTCGACCGCATGGTAGAAGAGCGTATTGCCACCCAAAACAAGATCGACAGCGAACACCGCCAATTGAACCAATCGGTCGGTTCCCTGCTGAATGCGGTATTTGAACTCAGCGAACGTGACCTCACCGTCCGCGCAAAAGTTACCGAAGATGCCACCGGACCACTAGCGGACGCGATCAACCAATTGGCGGAAGACACCTCCGACGTACTCAAACAGGTACGCCAAGTTGCCTCATCCGTCGAAAGCACATCACAAGACGTAAACCGTTATGCCCTCTCGGTCAACGAACTCGCCCACCTAGAACAAACCGAAGCGGAAGAAACCACCACCCAGCTCGAAACCATCTTGCAACGGCTGGACAGCATCGCCGCTTCCGCCCAACAAGCGAACCGCGTTGCTGACACCACCTCCACCACCACCCGCAACGCGCAAGAAACTGTATCCCGAAGCATGGAAAACATGACCAGCATCCGTGATACAGTACAAGAAACCGGCAAACGCCTGAAGCGTCTCGGTGAACGTTCGCAAGAAATCAGCCAGATTATCGACGTAATCAACAACCTCTCCGAACGCACCACCATCCTCGCCCTTAACGCCAGTATGCAAGCCACCGCCGCAGGCGACGCAGGGCGCGGCTTCTCCATGATCGCGGAAGAAATCCAACGGCTGGCGGAAAACTCACGGGATTCCACCAACCAAATTTCCACCTTGGTACGCAACATCCAGCAGGAAGCCAACACCACCATCGCCACGATGGATCACACCATTGAGCAGGTTGTTAACGGTTCCACCCTTGCCGAAGAAGCGGCTGAGCAGATGCAAGCCACCCTTGACGCCACCAACCAACTGGTTGCCTCGGTGGAACAAATTGCCAACTCCTCTGCCGAACAGGTTTCCATCAGTAAAGACCTGCAAGTCCGCGCTGAACGCATCCTTGAAGCCACCCAGACCACAGGTAAAGAACTGCTATCCCTCACTGGCCTGACCCAACACATGGCGGAATACGGGCAGCAGTTAGTGAAATCGGTCAACGTCTTCAAACTGGAAGCGTAAGCCTATGGACGACGCCATCGCCTTTGCCGAAGAGCTGGAAGAAGTTGCCCTGCAACTCTCCAGCCTTAACCCCCTGGCAGAAGAACCCGACGAAATCGCTGACACTGCTGCCAGCGCCCTTGCCGAGTACGAACGCCTCAGCATGACTGCCGCCATGTTCGGTATGGAGGGCATCCAGCAAACCACCGACTGGATACACCAACAACTTGCCACTTTTCAGGCTAACCTACCGGAAGCCATCCTCGAACTGCTGCAAGGCGGGCAACTCTTCGGCTGGATCGAACTCACCGCCATCGCCCTGCGCGAACCGGAAGAGCTTTCGCACCTGCCCCTGATTAGTGCCGAACTGATGAGTGATGCATGGCCGGAACCCATTCCACCAGAAATCCTGCAAACACTCCTCATCTCGCTACGCACCGCCCCGTCATCCGCTGAAACCCAAGCTACTGAGCAGGATGACGAAACATCCGACGGAAATACCCCGTTGGCATGGGACGCTGACATTCACCCCGAATTGCTTGATGCTTACCTGCAAGAAACACCGGGGCAAATCGCCGAAGCTGCCCGCCTGATTCACTTGATCGCCAAAGGTAACAGCACCGCAGAGCAACGCCGCCAAGCATCAAGGCTGGCACACACTGTCAAAGGTGCGAGCGGGGTCGTCGGGGTCGAAGCCATTGCTGCCTTCACCCACCGGCTCGAAGACATCCTTGACCTTAATATCAGCAAACACCTCAGCGAGGGGCTGGGCGAAACACTCGCTGCTTCCGCCGACTGTTTGGAAGCCTTGTTTGAACACCTGCAAGAAAATAAAGCGCTGCCTGCCGAATACGCCACCTTGCTGGCAGACATGGATGCATGGGAACTGCGCCTTGCCAACGAACCCGAAGTGCAAGCGACCGATGACCCCGCTGACACTATCGGTTTGTTGCCAGAAACCCCGATCACCTTGCCCGATTTCATCACCCAATCTGCAATGCTGGCGGATGATGGCAGCGATGAAGATACTCCGGCAGCTAACATACCGCGCAGCAGCGCCACCCACCTTAGCGTTCCGATAGAAACGATCCAGCGCCTGCTAAACCTTGCAGGGGAACTCATCACTTCCACCAGCCAAATTGCTGACCATGCGCAGCAAACCCTCAGTTTCGGCAAGCAACTGCAACAACAGGATGAACATATCCGCCAGATGCTGGATGAACTCGGCGAAACCATCAGCCAGCAATCCACCAAACTCACCCGCCAACCCGCGCTACGGGTCGTCAACGCTAGCACTACCAAGGGCGGTAATTTCGACCAACTGGAACTCGAAGCCTACAATGACCTGTACAGCACCTCCAGCCTGCTGACCGAATCCATTGCTGACAGCCGCGAAATAACCTACAGCCTGCAACAGCAAGTGCGCCAAGTTTCCGAGCACATTTACCAGCAGCAACGTTTACAACGCCAGCTCAGCGAAACCATCCTGCGCACCCGTTTGATTCCGGTGCAATCCATCGCCGCCCGCATGGAACGCACCGTGCGCGAAACCTGCCGCCGTACTGACAAACAGGCCAACATCGCTATCCTTGGGCAAAACCTACAAGTGGATACCGACATCCTGCAAGGGCTGACCGCCCCGCTGTTACACATGCTGCGCAACGCGGTTGACCACGGCATCGAATCCCCTGCGCAACGCAAAGCAGCAGGTAAAAGCGAAGACGGGCACATTGAATTACGCTTTGAACAAAAGGGTAGCCACATCCACATGACCCTGAGCGACGATGGGCAAGGGCTGGATACCGTGCGCATCCGTAACCGCGCCATCGAACGCGGCTTGCTCAAAGCAGACGAGGAACTCAGCGAAGAAGAAACGTTACGCCTGATCCTGCAACCCGGTTTCACCACCCGTGATCAGGTTAGTGAAATCTCTGGGCGCGGCGTCGGCATGGACGTTGTGCAAAGTGCCGTCGAGAACCTGCAAGGCTTACTGCATCTCAGCAGCAAACCGGGGCACGGCACAACCGTCCATATTCAAGTCCCGCTCACCCTGATTGCCACCAACGCCTTGCTGGTACGCACGGGCGGCAACCTCCTCGCTATTCCGGGCAGCACCATCCAACAATTGTTGTACGTTTCTGCCGACGAACATATCCGTGAGGGTGGCAACTGGTACATCCAACACCAAACCCACAAATTGGAAGTCATACAACTTGCCCATTTGCTGGGCTGGCAAACAGACCCGCCCGACTTGCGTAAAGGCCACTCGCTGTTATTGGTCGCCAGCGAACACAAGTTACACGCGCTACATGTTGATGCCATCCTGCAACCCCGCGACATCGTAGTCAAAAGCCTTGCCCCGTGGCTCAACCTCACCCAAGGGGTTAGCGGTGCTTGCATCCTCGCCAACGGCGCGGTTGCCCCGGTACTTGATACCTTGCGCCTGCTGCGTAGCTACGAACACGGCGTCATACAGCTCGGCAATGCCAACCAGACCAAAACTGAAAAAGCGGCTGTCCGCGCACCGATCCTGATTGTTGATGACTCACTCAGCAACCGCAAATCACTCAGCTTGATGGTCGAGCAAATGGGTTATCAGGCCATCACCGCTGTGGACGGTTTGGATGCCTTGCAACGCCTGCATGACCAACCCGTCGAACTGATCCTCACGGATTTGGAAATGCCACGCATGAATGGTCTGGAAATGACGCAAGCTATCCGTATATGGCCGGAAAAACGTCACCTTCCCATCATCATGATCACATCCCGGAGCACCCAGAAACACAGGCAAATGGCGCAACAAGCGGGGGTAGATGACTACCTCACCAAACCTGTTGACAATGAAACGCTGAAAACACACACACAGAAGTGGCTCAGAACGCAACTCGCAGCCTGAACTGACGGAGAGAAGACCCTTTATGCTTACGACAACACCAGAAACAATCGGCATTTGTTTATTCGGCTTACCTGAAAAAGATCAGGCTGTCATCCAGCGGGTCGTCACATTCGGCGCGTCCCAAGGCAAACACTACGCCCTTCAGCCAGCCATAGATTGCGCCCAGATCATCATTGCTTCCGACAATACCGCGCTACCCGGCAATACCGCATTGGTCATCCGCATTGGCGATGATGATTCCCTACCCTGCGACTTGGTTTTAGCACGCCCCCTGCTCGTCACCCGCGTTATGCGCACCCTTGATGACGCAGCCCACACCCTCAAAACCCGCCCAAAATCCGAAGCAGCGCCCCAACAAGCAGCACCAACACCAGAACCTATTGCAGAAGACGTGGCAGCAGAACCGCAAGCCGAAGTAGAAACCGCACCATCGGAAGCAGTAGCAGTAGCCGCACCACCAGAAGTCCCGGCAAGTACACCAACGGAAACAATCACAGAAGAAACAGTGGTTGCAATTATTGCACCACCTAAACCCGAACCAATCGCAGAACCAGAAGCCTCTACGGAAGAAACGCCTCCTCCCGCCCCCGTGACAGAGGCAGAAACACCAACAGCGGCCCCAGAAACACCTGCTGAAGTTCCGGCAGAAGCTCATTACACCTACACCGCACTCGTGGTGGACGACAGCGCCGCTATCCGCAAGCAACTGGAAATTGAGCTGCGCAACGCCCAAATCAAAGCAGAATTTGCCGAAACAGGTGAAGAAGCGCTGGAAAAGTCAGGGCAAAAACAATACGACCTCGTATTCCTCGACATCATTATGCCGGGCATCGACGGTTATGAAGTGTGCCGCCAAATGCGTTCGCGCAAGACCATGAAGAAAACTCCCATCATCATGCTCAGTGGCAAAACCTCGCCACTGGATGAAGTGCAAGGGGTAATCGCTGGTGCGTCAACTTACCTGACTAAGCCAGTCAAGCACGAACAATTCCAAGAAACCCTGAAACGGGTCTCGAAATGGTTAACCAATTTCGCCCGCTGATGCGGGCTTTTTAGGCTTTCCGTAGGCGTGGCATCCCCTCAGTGAAAATGCGACAATGCGTGCTTTTCTTGCTCCCAATGCTCACGGAAATGTCATGACTGCCCAAATTATTGATGGAAAAAAAGTAGCCGCCCAAGTCCGCGCCGAAGTCAAACAGCGCGTGGCAGAACGCTTGGAACACGGCAAACGCCGCCCCGGTTTGGCGGTCATCCTGATTGGTTCCGACCCAGCCTCACAGGTGTATGTCAGCCACAAACGCAAAGCCTGCGAAGAAGTCGGCATCTTATCGCGCTCTTACGACTTGCCCCCGCAAACCACCCAACATGAACTGGTCGAACTGGTCAACGAACTCAACCACGACCCACTGATCGACGGTATTCTGGTGCAATTGCCCTTACCCGCCCACTTGGATTCTTCGCTAGTCATCGAACAGATCAACCCCAGCAAAGACGTGGACGGCTTCCACCCGACCAATATCGGCAGGTTAGCCTTGCGCATCCCCGGCCTGCGCCCTTGCACCCCGTATGGCGTCATGCGTTTGCTCGACAGCACAGGGGAAGTTTACAAAGGCCGCCACGCGGTGATCGTCGGCGCATCCAATATTGTAGGTCGCCCAATGGCACTGGAATTGTTACTGGCGGGCGCTACCGTCAGCGTTACCCACCGTTTCAGTGGCAGCATGACCCCAGAACTGGTGCGCCAAGCTGACATCGTGGTAGCCGCCGCAGGCAAACCGGGCTTGGTGAAAGGAGAGTGGATCAAACCGGGCGCAACGGTGATTGACGTAGGCATCAACCGCACCGCAGAAGGACGCTTGGTCGGCGATGTGGACTTTGATTCAGCGGTTGAACGTGCAGCATGGATTACCCCGGTTCCCGGTGGCGTTGGCCCCATGACGGTAGCCATGTTGATGCAAAATACCTTGGAAGCGTGTGAAAAACATCCATTCTGATTTTTAATTACACACCTCCTAAAAACAAACAAGGCATCCATAAGGATGCCTTAAATTTTCTGATTATTTAATAACATCTGCGCGTAATTATTGTAGCTCTACACGCGATGCCAGACCTTTAATTTTATGATTGGCTTTACTGACCAATAGTCTGGTACATAAAAATGGCTTACGCCATTTAGTATTATTTATTGCCTTCGGCTTTTAACTTATCAACAGTTGCTGCATCCAACGCGCCCGACTCTTGCAAACGGCGGATAACTGGCGCTGGCAGACAAACAACGTCTGATTTACGGAAATCGACTTCCCCTGTGGTCATCCCACCGCACTTCTGGCGTTTACGGTCGCCTTCTTTAGTGGTGTCAGGGTCAAACTTCAAGTTTGCTGCATTAACCCAGCCATTCTGACCAGCCCAACGGACACGTTCCAGTGACAGCTTGCCTGCTTTACCCATTTTCCCCAGCTTAGCAACCCACGTTGCATTGTGTGGGATTTCAACGGCGATGGCGTCATTACCCTGGTCAACGTACATCATCAGGCTTTCACCGGGAGTCAGTTCTTGCACAGAATAAATAGGTACGGAACGGAAGACACCGCCTTTCGCCGCTTCAGGATAGCCGCAGCATTCCTTGTCCTGTACTTTTGGGTCAGCCATGCACTGACGGCGGGCGTTAGCAACATCAGTCGCTTCAGGGTCATGCACCAGTGCGTCGGAAACGACCCAACCTGTCTGGTCATCCCAACTGACTTTTTCCCAAACAACCTTATCTACGGTCTTCTGCCCATTGCGGCGCACAATCCACGTGGCATTATGGGGAATATTCACGATCACATTCTTGCCCGGCTCCTGATACATTTTCAGGACATTACCAGCACTCATCCCTTGCACACGATAAATCAGCTTGCTATCAGCAGGCATGGAAAGTGCGGCATGGGACATCAAGGGTGCAGCGAACAGCAGGACACCTGCCGCCAAAGCCAACACTGGCTTTATTGTCATTCCTTTTTTCATAATCAATCAACCTCCGACAATAGTCCCGTCTGACTACGGGGCATCACCTTACAAAGCTAAAAAAGACGCTTATCAGGAGCGGGGGCTCCTCATTACGCCACATTCCGGTTTAAGTGTAGATAAAAACGCGCTATCTTTCACGGCAGAAGCGGGGTGCACCGTAATAATTGTCGCGTTCTGTACCAAAAGTTGTAAAAATGTCACATTGGATTATAGTCAGTGAAACTAACAATTGTTTCGCCGTTGAGCAAGAAACATAGCATCACCGTAACTAAAAAAGCGATAACCTCGACAAACGGCATGTTTGTAACTATTTAAGATCGTGTCGTACCCCGCAAACGCCGATACCAACATCAATAACGTTGATTCTGGCAAGTGGAAATTAGTAATCATCGCATCCACCACCCTGAACTGATAACCGGGCGTAATGAACAAACGGGTATCTCCTTGAAAAGGCGCTAGAACCCCACTACGGGCAGCACTTTCAAGACTACGCACCGAGGTCGTACCGACTGCCACTACCCGTCCACCCCGTGCCCGACACCCCGCAACCGCTTCACAGACTTGCGCGGAAACTTCCACATATTCAGCGTGCATGACATGCTGGGACAAATCTTGCACCCTGACTGGCTGGAACGTCCCCGCACCCACGTGCAAGGTAACAGCCGCCGTTTCCACCCCTTTCTGGCGCAATGCCGACAACAGTGCGTCATCGAAATGCAACCCTGCCGTAGGCGCTGCCACCGCGCCCGGTTTCTGGGCAAAAACCGTCTGATAACGTTCGCGGTCGGCAGGCGTATCTTGGCGCTCAATATACGGGGGCAACGGCACATGCCCGTAGCACTCAAGCAATTCCAGCACGGTTTCCGCGTGCAGGAAACGCACCTCGAACAAATCGCTCTGCCTCCCGCTCACCTCTGCATCTATGGCATTTTCCAGCCGCAAACGGGTTCCCGCTTTGGGTGATTTACTGGCACGGATATGCGCAAGCACGGAATGTGCGTCCACCACCCGCTCGACCAGCACCTCTACTTTACCGCCTGATATTTTTTGCCCATGCAGACGCGCCGGAATCACGCGGGTGTTGTTGAACACCAGCAAATCACCGGGCTGGATCAAATCCTGCACGTCAGTAAATTGCCCGTCACGGCATGAACCCGTTGCACCGTCCACGATCAACATCCGGCTAGCCGTGCGTTGTGCCAAGGGTTCGGAAGCAATTAGCTCCGGGGGAAGCTCATAATGAAAGTCACTCAGTTGCATGGGAACGAATCTTACCAGTTTGTAAAATTTCTTTCGACAAATGCAAAAAATCTTTGTAGAATACGCAACCTCAACATCCTAGCCGGGATGGCGGAATCGGTAGACGCAGCGGATTCAAAATCCGCCGATGGTAACATTGTGCGAGTTCGAGTCTCGCTCCCGGCACCAAATTTTCCCTCCTTGACATTCGTCAACACCCAAAACACCTTCTCAAGCAAACACTTATCCATTCAGTTGTTCGTACTTCTTCGCCAAAATTCGCCTATAGCCACTGTAAACAGGTACATGAAAAGGTACATGGCAATTGTACGCAGACATAGGCGTGGGGCTTGGATCAGCATTTCAACCTTGAAATAATAGGGATACCTGCTTGCACTGAGGTTCCCGAAAATGGTCAATGAATCACCCCAAACTGCCCATTTTTTCTGGTCAGCAGCACTATCGCTGCTGCTGGTAGGACTTTTCCTGACGCCGTTGCGCACGGTTGACTTGTGGTGGCAACTCGATAGTGGTCGCTGGGTGCTGGAACACGAGCAGTATCTGGGTCGAGAAGTGAATTCCTTCAGTATGCCCGGCGCGGCTTGGCCTAATTTCTCTTGGCTGTTTCAGGTGCTGATTGCTAGCGTAGAATGGGTGGGTGGTCTCTGGGGTCTATTGCTATTCAAAGCTGCCGCATGGTGGCTGATCCTTTTTCTGCTGCTACGCAGCGCTAGGGTGGATACCCCCATGGCGATGCTGCTCGCGCCACTGCTGTTTTCTTGGCAGATATTTCCACTCATGTACTTGCGCCCGCACTTGTTCGAGGGTGTCTTTCTTGCCTGTGCCGTCTGGTTGTTCCATCGCCAACGCAATTCACGTGACCCACTCTGGTATGGCCTGCTTATTCTCATCTGGGCTAATTGTCATGCCTCGGTGATGGTAGGCGCGGCGGCACTGGTGCTGCACTATGTCTGGGGGGCGGATTTCAGGCCACCGGCACTGCGGGAACTGTTACGGCGTTTGCCGGTTGGCTTGTTGCTGGGGATGCTGGTTTTTGCCACCCCCAATGGTTTCGGGATTCTGAAAGTGCTACTCGCACATGCCGATGGTGAATACCTGCACGCTTATATCCGGGAATGGTTCAGCCCAGAAATGATGCCGCCATTGATGTTCGTGGCACTGCTCGCCATTGCCACAGGCGCTTTGGTGCGGCGTGATTTGCTGACCCCGGCAGAGTTATTGTTGATTGGGATTTTCCTGATCATCGGCGGTAGCAGTAAGCGCTTTCTGTATGAACTCGGCCTGCTGCTGATTCGACCTTCGGCTGTCTTGCTCGGCTTGCTGTTTGCGCGTCTTGTTAACCGGCAATGGTTGTACGGGGGATTACTCATCACCCTGCTGACGGCAATTTATTGGCCTCCATTCGTTTGGGGCAAGTTACACACAGCAGATTACCCCGTAATGAAAGGGCAGTTTCCGCATGTCGCAATGGCAGTACTACAGCCGGTGTTGAAGGGCGAACCGGAACTGCGGGTTTGGAATGACTATGGCTGGGGTGGTTATCTGGAGTGGCACGGGCGAGGACGCCTGAAGGTTTACATTGATGGCAGGACACCGACCGTGTTTACCGAAGAAATGATGCTCAATGAGAAACTAGCCAGCTCCCGCCCACAAATGCTCCGTTCCCTGTTGAATCACTGGAAGGTGGATGCCATCGTGCAGCGGCGGGAAGCTTCTTTGCCAATTCCACCCGGAGACCCTACTTGGACGCTGGTTGGCTTCGACAGCATCTCAGTCATCTATCTGCGTGCTGATTTAGCGCAACGTTACGGTTTGTCTGGCATCGGGTTTGATCCTTTCCGCCCGTGGCCTTCAGTCGATGCCTGGCATGTCGGGCAGGCGGTGCAAAATGTTCGCAGCCTGTTGGCATTGGATGCAGATAATGATCTGGCTTGGCAGCAGCTTGGTCAGTTACTGGGCTGGAGTTGGGCGGGAAGTGATGAAAACGTCCGGGCGCGGGCGATGGAGGCATTCCAACGTGCGATTGACCTCAACCCCCAGAATGGCTCCGCACGCTTGGGGCTAGCGTGGTTGCGCAAAAGTGCGGGGCAAACACCGCAGCAAGTGGCGCAACCTGTGCTGGAATTGCTTGATGATTCAGGCACAAACGGGTTCATGGGGCTTGAAGTAGAGCTGGCATCGCTGCTGTTGGATACCGGGCATCCACAACAGGCCATCAAGGTTTTGTCGCCGGATGACTGGCGCTATCACCAGCAATTGGATATGAATTTCAACGTGTGGTCGCTGCGCATGAAAGCCCATTCAGCCTTGGGTGAACGGGAGGCGGCGGAGTTTGACAAGCGCATGGCGGAACAACTGGCGCTGGATGCGGGGCATCGCCCCTGATAACGTAGCCCAACCAAGCAGCCTGTCCGCATCTAGCTTTCAGGCTACGTCAGTTGGTTTTTGTCATTACTTAGCTGGCGCGGCAGCAGGAGCAGGAGCCGCAGCAACCGGCGGCATCCAACCAGAAACAACACCTGCTGGCGGCTGGTCAATTACCCGTTCGCCTGCATTCAAGCCAGACACTACTTCTACCTTGCCATTGCCTTGGTCAGCGCCTAAACGCACCAGACGCAGTTCCGAGGTATTATCCGCTTTCACCACCAATAAGCTCGGCAAACTGGTTCCTTTCATCAAGGCGGTGGCGGGGATGGTCATAATCTGGGAATCGCCCGCTTTACCTTCCGGCAAATAGATTTCAGCATACATACCGGGCGCGGCGGTCACTTCCACCGGCACATCAAACTTGACAGTCACGGTATGGCGGGCGGGGTCAGCAATGGGGTAAATTTCTGCAACACGCACGGAAGTTTGCACACTGCCATCAATCCGCGCGGCGACCACCATGTCTTTGCTGAGATTACCCACCAAACCTGACGGCACATCGGCTTGCAAACGCTTGTACTTCACGTAACCGAATTTAACCAACGGTTGCCCCGGTTGCACGGTATCGCCGACTTCCACCATCTTTTCCATGATGATGCCTTCAAACGGCGCGTAAGCACTGGCATCACGCAACGCAGAATCAATTTCCTGCAATTGCGACATGGCTTGCTGGAGGCCACCTTGCGCTTGTGATACGCCCGACGCGGTATTCGCCAAATCCGCCTGACGTCCCGCTTTGGAGTCGTAACTGCCCAGCATGGAATTGGCGAAAGGGCGCACTGCCATCATGTCAAACATGGCAGGCATCCCAAAACCCGGCATTGCCCCCACGTCCTTACTGCGCGGTGAAACCAATTCGCGGTTATATTGCGCTTGGGCATTTTGCACACCCGATTGGGCAATCTGGATTTGCGCCAACACCGCATTACGTTTCGCCGTTAACTGGGTGTCATCCACCTGAAAAACCACTGCGCCCTGTTGCAGGGCAGTACCTACCCCACCCGCAACCTGTTTCACCACGCCGGGAATTTGCGCTGCCAGCGTCACCTCTTTATAAGGCACAACCGTACTGCCCAGCACCGAGCGTGAATGGGAACCTGTCATTTCAATCGGAACGATTTCAGCAGCGTGTAAGGCGGGAAGTGAGCAGGCAACCAACACCGTTGCCAGCCAACCTGATACCTGTTTCCTTGTAGCCATCTGGCGTATTTCCTCAAAGCGTCATGTATTATTAACCGCAGGAATCCCTGCGAATTTTCAAGGAAGTTACCACCATCAGGTGGTTAACACCAGTAAAAGTATAGCGCAACCCGCCTTAGGCAGACGCGCCGAATACCTCACGCTGCAAGCCACTCAATTGCACCAGCCGCGCATTCAGGTTGAGGTTAATACCCCGCCACAGCGACTCTTGCCCTTCGCGGGTTTCCAGATACGGCATTATCGCCTGCTCCACGATATGGGAATGGTGGATGTCCAACTCGATATGCCCGATAAATAATTCCAGCGCGTCGTCATCCAGGCCCGGCACGGTACGCAAACCTTTCAGCAACATGCGGTAATATGGCGGGATCGGCCATTCGCCCGCAATGCCCGCCACGCCAATCGCCGCCAGCCAATCCGTGCCTTGGGTGATGCGCATCATGGTGTCGATGTAACCCTGCTGTTCCGGGGTAATCGGTGGATTGGCAATCTCTTCCTCGCTGATGTCCAACGCCCGCATGAATTTGCGGTAGATTTCCATGTGTGAACGCTTGGAATTACCGTTACCGTATTCGTCGTACAGGATTTCCGTCATGACCGCCTGAATGTTCTCATCCGGCGTTACCCCCAAAGCACACGCCTGATACAAGCGGGTACGCAAAATATGCGGGTAATACAGCAACGCAAACGTCCGCGCCTGTTGGCGTGAAACCGGCTGGGTGGAAACCATTTGCAAGAAGGGATGGCGCAAAAACGGGTGTTCCGCCACGCGGGTTTTCAACTCTTCAAGAAAAACAGGTGCGTTCACGTAAGGATACCTCCTAAAATGGGCTAGGGTCGCCAATGTAACAAGAACAGATTATGAACCCAAATTGTCCATAAGTTTCCGCTGGTATACTACTGAAATATGTTCCATAAAACTTTACGATTCATCAAAGCATTGCTGCTGGCACTCTTCCATGATATGCATCAGGGCAATATTACGTTGCGGGCAATGGGGCTGGTATACACCACCCTGCTGTCGCTCGTGCCGCTGCTGGCCTTGAGCTTTTCCGTGCTGAAAGGTTTTGGCGTCCACAACCAGATGGAACCGCTGCTGCTGCGCCTGCTCGCGCCGATGGGGGAAAAAGCGGCTGAACTGACCCAACAAGTGCTGGGCTTCGTCGATAATGTGCAAGTCGGCGTATTGGGCTTCGCGGGTCTGGCAATCTTGCTTTACACCGTGGTATCGCTGATGGAAAAAGTGGAGGAAGCGTTTAACCACGTGTGGCAAGTCAAACGCTCGCGTTCGCTATCGGCACAATTCCGCGATTACCTCAGCTTGGTGCTGGTCGGGCCGGTACTGATTTTTTCCGCACTGGGCTTATGGAGCTCCTTGAATGGCATGGAACTGGTGCAATTCATTACTACCACCGAACCTCTCGGACAAATACTCGGCACGCTGGTACAAACCAGCCCGACCCTGCTGATCGTGCTGGCATTCACCTTCGTCTACCTGTTCATGCCGAATACGCGGGTAAAACCGTGGGCAGCGTTTGGCGGGGCGCTCTTTGCCGGGGCTACATGGCAGGTCGCAGGCTGGCTGTTTGCCGTCTTTGTGGTCAGTTCTGGGCAGCAAACCGCGATTTATTCCATCTTCGCCAGCCTATTCCTCTTTATGTTGTGGTTGTACGTTAGCTGGATCATTGTGCTGACTGGGGCGCGGCTAGCGTATTACTTCCAGTACCCGGACGCGGTTTACCTGCCCCACCAGCCGATAGCAACCAGCGCCCAAACCAGCGAATTGCTGGCAGCGGTGGTATTACGCGAAATCGGGCAACGCTTCCTCAGCAAACAAGCGCCACCGACACTGGACGAATTGCGCCGCTCCACCCAAGTTTCACGCTTTCTGCTGGAAACCTCGCTGGAAGACCTGATCAGCTACGGCATCCTCAGCCGCGACGATGAAGACCCTGCGCATTACCTGTTACGGATTTCGCCGGATAAATTGACCGTGGAAGACATCCGCCGCAGCTTCTGGCTGGGTGATGCCAAGCAACAGCAACAAGCCAAACAGCTTCAACAGCAAACCCGGCTGGCGGATACGTGGCTGGAACAAACTTACGCAAACCCGAGCACAACCTTGCAAGCATTGCTGGAAAATACCCGCGATACAGAAAAAGCACAGGATCAGGAAGCTACAGCCCAAAAACTGTAGGCGGAAAAAAACCTGCTGTTAAAAGCAGGTTTTTTAAATAGATGGCGCATCCGGAAGGATTCGAACCTCCGACCACCTGGTTCGTAGCCAGGTACTCTATCCAACTGAGCTACGGATGCGCTGTAGGAAGCGGCGCATTATGCGCATTTCGCTAAAGTTGGTCAAGAAAAAATTTAAACTTTTTAATTAACCGTTCAGAACCAAAATGGCGGAGAGGGCGGGATTCGAACCCGCGATGGGCTTATGGCCCATACTCCCTTAGCAGGGGAGCGCCTTCGGCCTCTCGGCCACCTCTCCATTTGGGTACTTTGCGAAGGCGGTAAGAATACCTTTCAAATCGCAGAAGGTAAAGCCTTAATTCGTATTTTCTTCAACTACCAATGGTTCTGTGAATTCGTGACGGATACGTTCGTAAATTTCTTCACGGTGAACCGCAACGTCCTTGGGTGCATTGATCCCCAGACGTACTTGATTACCTTTTACGCCTAGTACCGTAACGCTAACTTCATCCCCAATCATGAGGGTTTCACCAACCCTGCGCGTTAGAATCAACATACCGCAAACTCTCCATATCGCTGCATTGACATCACCCAACCCTGTGATCACTTACCCAGGCGTTCACCCCTGACGGGCATGTTCAACAATCACACATAGGCACTGAACTTAAGCTGAACTGTCTCACTTAAATGTTGCTTTCTTACCATAGAGTGCCGAAAAGCAACACCACTGTCCAGAAATTATATAGTTATCAGATATTCACCCAAAAAGAAACCCGCTGTTGTCGTTTTTTCGCAACAGCGGGTTCTTTCAAACACGAGCGGCTAGTGAAACTTAAGCCCCTTGCGCCAGACCGAAAGTGTCGTGCAACACGCGCACCGCCAGCTCCAGATACTTCTCATCCACCACCACAGCCACCTTAATTTCGGACGTGGAGATCATGCGGATGTTGATACCTTCGTCCGCCAGTGTTTTGAACATCTTGCTGGCAACCCCGGCATGTGAACGCATACCCGCGCCTACAATCGCTACCTTGGCAATGTGCTCATCACCCGTGCATTGCTTTGCGCCCATCGCTTCGGCAGTCTTGCACAGGATTTGGCGGGCTTTGGTGTAATCGTTTTTATGCACAGTGAAGGTAAAATCCGTTGTGCCATCCGAACCGATGTTTTGCACGATCATGTCCACTTCGACATTGGCGTCGGAAATCGGCCCCAAAATCTGATAGGCCACGCCCGGACGGTCAGGCACACCCAGCACAGTCAACTGGGCTTCATCACGGTTAAACGCAATACCACGGACGGATACTTCTTCCATTACTTCTTCCTCACGAGTGACCAGCGTGCTTTTACCTTCACCAAATTCATCAAAACTGGAAAGCACGCGGATAGGCATATCATATTTGTAGGCAAATTCGACCGAGCGGATTTGCAGCACTTTGGAACCTTGGCTAGCCATTTCCAGCATTTCTTCCAAGGTCAGGCGCGGAATGTGGCGGGCTTTAGGCTCCACACGCGGGTCGGTGGTGTAAACCCCATCCACATCGGTGTAAATCTGGCATTCGTCGGCTTTCAAAGCCACTGCCAGCGCCACACCCGTGGTATCGGAACCGCCACGACCGAGCGTGGTAATGCTGCCATCGGCGGCAACGCCTTGGAAACCAGCAACTACTACCACTTTGCCTTCGCTTAAATCCTTACGGATCGGGGCGGCATCAATGTCCACGATGCGGGCTTTGGTGTGGGCATCATCGGTGAGGATGCGTACTTGCCCGCCCGTGTAAGAACGTGCTGGCTGGCCTTTCTTTTCCAACGCCATTGCCAACAAGCCGATAGTAACCTGCTCGCCCGTGGACAGGATTGCGTCTTTCTCACGCTCCGAACCTTGTGGGTCAATGGCGTTGATCAAGGCGACCAGCTTGTTGGTTTCGCCAGACATCGCGGAAACCACCACGATGACATCATTGCCCTTTTGCTTCCAACGGATCACGCGGTCAGCGACAGCCGCGATACGTTCGGGCGTGCCGACGGATGTGCCGCCGTATTTCTGTACGATCAGTGCCATTGTTTACTGTTTACCTATTCAACCAATTCAAATTTTTGCGGCAACCCAAGCCTGTACTGAGGCCAGTGCTGCGGGAAGTGCTGCGGCATCCGTACCGCCACCTTGCGCCATGTCGGGGCGACCACCGCCCTTACCACCGATTTGCCCCGCCACAAAGCCCAGCAATTCGCCAGCCTTGATGTTAGCGGTTTCATCTTTGGTGACACCCGCGACCAAGCTGACTTTGCCATCGGCAATCGCCGCGAGGATGACCACCGCTTTGCCCAGTTTATTCTTTAACTGGTCAACGGTATCGCGCAGGGATTTAGGGTCAGCGCCTTCGAGGTTAGCTGCCAGTACGCGCACACCGCCGATTTCTACCGCTTGGTCAGCAAGGTTGGAACCAGCTTGCGAGGCCATTTTGCCTTTGAGCTGTTCCAATTCCTTTTCCAAAGCGCGATTCTTTTGCAGCAGCGTATCAAGCTTGTCGGTCACGTCGGCGGCATTGCCTTTGAGCAAGCGGGCAACGCTATCCAAACGGCCTGCCACATCGTTCAGCCACGCCAGCGCATTTGCGCCTGTGACGGCTTCGATACGGCGGATACCCGCAGCGACACCGCTTTCGCTGACCACTTTGAACAAACCGATGTCACCAGTACGGTTAACGTGGCAACCACCGCACAGTTCGGTGGAGAAACCGATTTTCAATACGCGCACTTCATCGCCGTATTTCTCGCCAAACAGTGCCATTGCGCCAGATTTTACTGCATCTTCCATCGCCATAACTTGTGCCAAAGTAGCGGCATTGGCGCGGATTTCGCGGTTAACGATGGCTTCCACTTCGGCAATTTGCGCAGACGTGACCGGATCAGGCTGCGAGAAGTCGAAACGCAGGCGTTCGGGCGTGACTTGCGAGCCTTTCTGTTCAACGTGTTCGCCCAGCACTTGGCGCAACGCGGCGTGCATCAAATGGGTGGCGGAGTGGTTGAGGATGATCGCTTGACGGCGATCAGCATCCACTTCTGCCGTAACCGTAGAACCAGCGGTCATTTCACCGGACTCTAATGTGCCTACGTGAATGAAGGTTGTGCCTTGCTTGCGCGTATCCGTGACACGGAACACACCATTGCTGGCACGCAACACGCCCGTATCGCCCACCTGACCACCAGACTCGGCGTAGAACGGGGTATGATCCAGCACCACACGGCCTTCGTCACCTGCCTGCAAGCTGCCAACTGCTTCGCCATTGCGGAACAGCGCGGCAACAGTGGATGTTTCTGCCAATAACTCGTAGCCGTGGAAGGCGGTAGCACCGCTCACGTCCAACTTGTCGCCGTAATCTGCACCAAACTTACCGGCAGCACGGGCGCGTTCGCGCTGTGCTTCCATCGCGCTTTCAAACCCGGCTTCATCCAACTTAAGGTTGCGTTCGCGGGCAATGTCACCAATCAGGTCAACCGGGAAGCCGTAAGTGTCGTACAACTTAAACACGGTTTCGCCGTCGATGGTATCGCCGGACATATTACCGATGGCCTCTTCCAGCACCTTCATGCCGTGTTCCAGCGTTTCGGCGAAACGGCGTTCTTCTTTTTCCAGTGCCTGCTCGACTTGCGGCTGCGCTTTAGCAAGTTCAGGGTAAGCCTTACCCATTTCATCCACCAGCGGTTGCACCAGCTTGTAGAAGAATGGCGCTTCCATGCCCAACTTATAACCGTGACGGATCGCACGACGGATAATACGGCGCAATACATAGCCACGCCCTTCATTCGATGGCAACACACCATCAGTAATCAGGAACGAGCAAGAACGGATGTGGTCGGCAATGACCTTGAGCGACGGGCTGTCAATGTCAGCGTTTTTCGCCAGTTCCGCACCTTTTTTCAGCAAGGTTTGGAACAGGTCGATTTCGTAATTGCTGTGTACGCCTTGCATCACCGCCGCCAGACGTTCCATACCCATGCCGGTATCGACGGAAGGCTTAGGTAGCAAATTCATCGTGCCATCTTTGGTACGCTCGTATTGCATGAACACGAGGTTCCAGATTTCGATGTAACGGTCGCCGTCTTCTTCAGGCGTTCCCGGTGGCCCGCCCCAGATATGCTCGCCGTGGTCGTAGAAAATTTCGGTGCAAGGCCCGCACGGCCCAGTATCACCCATCTGCCAGAAGTTATCGGAGGCGTAACGTGCCCCCTTATTATCGCCGATGCGGGTAATGCGGTCGGTCGGTACACCAATCTGCTGCGCCCAAATGTCGTAAGCTTCGTCGTCTTCGGCATAAACCGTGACCCACAGCTTACCCTTAGGCAGTTTCAGGGTTTCAGTGAGGAACTCCCACGCATACTTGATCGCATCTTGCTTGAAATAGTCGCCAAAGCTGAAGTTGCCGAGCATTTCAAAAAAGGTGTGGTGGCGGGCGGTATAACCCACGTTTTCCAAGTCATTGTGCTTACCCCCGGCACGTACACACCGCTGGGAAGTGGTGGCGCGGTGATAGGGACGCTGATCCATGCCAAGGAATACATCCTTGAACTGCACCATCCCTGCATTGGTAAACAGCAGGGTCGGGTCATTGCCCGGAATCAGCGAACTGGAAGCAATGATTTCATGGCCTTTGCTGGCGAAGAAATCGAGGAATTTTTGTCTGAGTTCAGCACTAGTCATAGGAAAACAGCTTTAATTGTCTCTGTATAAAAACCACGTCCGGCGAGAAAACGTGACTGCCGGGCGCGTTCCTTGAAATCGGTGGGCAAAGCCACCCCAAATTTTTTGGTACGTTGGGTTTGTGCCAACGCATCCCAATCCGTTTCGGCTTCCGCCAGTGCTTGGTTAGCGACACACTCACCAACACCCCGTTCGCGTAATCCATAGGCGATTTTCATCGGCCCATGCCCACGTGCAACAGATGAACGGACGAAACTCCCCGCATAGCGGAGGTCGTCAAGGTAGCCCAGTTCCTGCAATTTATCCAGCAACAAGGCGGTACTTTCGCTATCACAGCCTTCCTCTCGACGCAATTTCTGCGCCAGTTCATGACGGGAATGCTCGCGCTGCGCCAAAAGACGCAACGCCAGTGATTCACATGCCTGCACTTTACTTACAGGATGCCGTCATCAAGTTCAGGCACACTTGCTTCTTCAGAAGCAGCACTAAAACCCGGCGCTGTCATTGACGCTGCACGGATAGCTTGCTCAATTTCCGCCGCCGCGTCCGGGTGCTCTTTCAGGAATGTGCGGGCATTATCCTTACCCTGCCCAATTTTTTCACCTTTATAGCTGTACCATGCGCCCGCTTTACCAACCAAACCCTGCTTGACGCCGAGATCAACCAACTCACCTTCGCGGGAAATACCTTCACCGTAAAGGATTTCAAATTCAGCCTGCTTGAACGGCGGCGCTACTTTATTCTTAACCACTTTCACGCGGGTTTCAGAGCCGGTAATTTCATCACCCTTCTTAATCGCACCGATACGGCGGATGTCGAGGCGCACGGAAGCATAGAATTTCAGCGCATTCCCGCCAGTAGTGGTTTCCGGGTTGCCGAACATCACACCAATTTTCATACGAATTTGGTTGATGAAAATCACCATGGTGTTGGAACGCTTGATGTTCCCGGTCAGTTTGCGCAATGCCTGAGACATCAGACGTGCTTGCAGACCGACATGGGAATCGCCCATATCGCCTTCGATTTCAGCCTTCGGGGTCAACGCAGCTACCGAGTCCACGACTACAATGTCGACTGCACCGGAGCGCACCAGCATATCCGTGATTTCCAAAGCTTGTTCGCCATTATCCGGCTGGGAAACCAGCAAATCATCGACATTGACACCCAGTTTTTGCGCGTAAATCGGGTCAAGCGCGTGTTCCGCATCCACAAACGCGGCTGTACCGCCCTGCTTTTGGCACTCAGCAATCACTTGCAGGGTCAATGTTGTCTTACCGGAAGATTCCGGCCCGTAAATTTCGATCACACGGCCTTTGGGCAAACCGCCAATACCGAGTGCGATGTCCAGCCCCAACGAGCCGGTGGAAATAACGTCAATATCTCTGGCAGCGCTGGAATCACCCATGCGCATGACCGCACCTTTGCCAAACTGACGCTCGATTTGGCCTAAAGCTGCGGCAAGGGCTTTCTTCTTGTTCTCGTCCATGCGGACACTCCTTAGTAAATTCTGTAGTTAGGTGGCGAAAGACGCGATTATTCCATAAGGAGTTCCTGCAAGCCAATATTGGAAGATAAAAGCGGACATTTTCAGGCATTAAAGCGGCATTTGCCCGCCTCGCGCGAAAATCAGCGACAGGAGCGGCATAGGAAAAAGACAGACGAAAAAAAGCCCCGCGTTACGGATCACGTAAGCGGGGCTTTTAGTATTAGCGCCTGGCGTTGACCTACTCTCACATGGGGAGACCCCACACTACCATCGGCGATGCTGCGTTTCACTTCTGAGTTCGGGATGGGATCAGGTGGTTCCACAGCTCTATGGACACCAGGCAAAC
>NZ_JAQTLS010000004.1:0-55131 GCF_028714775.1 Thiothrix sp.
AGGTCAAGCTGGTTAGGGATGCCATCCGCATCCGGGTCGGCAGTGCCTTCAGTGGCATTCGGGATGCCATCACCGTCCAAGTCCGCATCATTCTTGTCAGCCACGCCATCACGGTCAGTGTCTTTCAGGACGGTAATGGTCAGCAGTTTTTTGGTGATAACATTTTCCGCGTCAGTGACAGCCACTTCCACCAGATAGGTGTTGTTGGTATCAGCATCGGTGGGTGTGGCAAACACAGGTGACGTTTTGAAGGTCAACTTGCCGTCACTGGATGAAATGGTGAATTTGCCCACATCTGCGCCACCAGTGAGGCTGTAGGTCAGACCGCTGCCTTCGCTGCTGGTGTCATCAGTTGCCGCAATATCTACTGCCGGTGTGGAAGTTTTTTCTACGTAGTCAATGGCAGCAGCGTTGGGAATGACTGGCGCGGTATTGGTCAGCCGCCAGAATACCTCCGTGCTGTTGTCAGGGTAAGTGGTCAGTAGGGAGGTGATGTCAGCATTAACCGGGCCGAATGCGGCATTATCGGTATCTACGCCATCATCCAGTCCGTCCTTGTCCGTATCTTTTACCCGCAGGCTTACACCAGCTTCCAGTGTGTCATTTGCACCGTTGTTATCGGAGTCCGTATCCAGATAGTCAGGGTTGTCAGTAGCGTCTGTGTTGACGGGTGTCAGTCCAGCTCCATAGGCGTCATCCAGACCGTTCTTGTCCGCATCCACGCCGGAAGGTGCTTTATAGCCTGCGGTGGTTTGCGCTTCGATATTGTCGGGGATGCCGTCGTTGTCGGAATCAAGATCAACGTAGTCTTTCACTCCATCGCCATCGGTGTCCCTTGTGGCAAAGAAGTCTGCACCGAATGCAAAGTTGGCATAGACCTCAGCTTGTGTGTACTGGAAGGTGATACTGCTATAGGTTCCCTTGACCCGCACAACGGCATAGCCTTCCGTGCCAGTAATCTTGGTAGGGCTGTTGACAGTAATGCCTTGGGAGAACAAGACTTCAACAGGTTGACCAAACACAATCGGTACGGAGTTGCCAGGGTTGCCAACGGAGGAGAACACCAATACCGGGTTAGGGATCGGGGTGTCAAAGCTCAAGGTATTGTTGGTTATCTGGGTGTTCTGGATGGTCGGGTTGACGTTTGGTACGTTGTATTGCGCCGGGAAAGTGGCATGACTGTACATGCCACTGGTCGTAGTAACAGGAGATGAGGAGGTGTAGGTGAAACCAACGCCGTTGATTGAACCGATGGCATTGTTACCCGCAATGCTGGAGTAGGTTGCATAGTGGAATGAAGAAACCATGCCTTCAGCGGTATCCGGGATGCCGTCGTTGTCATCATCAAGGTCTGACTCATCCAGTATCCCATCGCCGTCACTGTCTTTGACGATTGTCACCGTGATGGTCTGTTTGGTAGTCGCACCCAGTTGGTCTGTTACTGAAATTTCTACGCTGTAAACATTGTCTTTATTGGAATCCTGCGGGTTAGCAATGTCAGGTACTGCCTTGAAGGTCAGTTCCCCGGTAGCACTGATGTTGAACAAGTCTTTGTCAGCACCGCCAGAAAGGGTGTAAACCAAGCCAGTACCATCACTCATTTCCATGTCGGCATCATCGGTACTTTGCACGTCAATCACCGTGCCCGTTTTACCCGAGAAGAAGTTGAAGGTATCCGCCGTGGTAATGACGGGGAGAGGGTTACAGCCCGCGACTTCCGTTGACACGCTCAAGCCCGGCGTGATGTTGGTACGCACGGTATTTTTCATCAGCTTGGACGTTGGCGAACAGCTTGCGGTCGAGGTGTAACAGAACTGCGGCGGCGCATCAGATTTGAAGGTCATCGCCACTTTCGGTGGTACGTCATCGCTCCATGCGGTCTTGCCGACAGGTCTGCCAACAGATTGAAGCTCCAGTTCTTTGATGGATGGGGAGATGTCAGCAATACTGAGTTCACCTGTGCCACCGATCATTTCGACTGGGCCTTTGAGAACTTCACCCGTTGCAGCATCAACGACCTTAACTTTCAACGAGGTGAAATCTTCCCCTGATGTCATGCTGGTGTCGAAAAATTTAACCTTTTCCCATGTTAAGGTTGGGTCAGTTTTGCCGTCACAACGGTATTCTTCGACGGGCACAGTAAGTTTCCCGGTAGATCGGGTGCAGGGGGTTGCCCCGGTTTCTGGATCCCAAGAAATTAGTTGACCGCCATCACCGAAGGAGTACACGCACGCCCCATCAGTATTTAAACCATAAGGGTAGCCTGCCGCACCTGCGCCAAATGAGCCGCCTGACATACTACTGCCAGTACAGGCCGCGTTAGTTGCCCAGTCCCAGCAGCCAAGGCTATTTTGGGGAGAGAATTGTGGGAAAAATACGCGGGTGTCGACATAGGTTTCCGCCACGGCATTGAGGCCGGGTTGGCTGCCGTGAACGCCGCTGAGCGCGACGCTAGCAGGGTTTGTACCATTCAGATCGTAACAAGTGGCATCGGTTAAGTAGCCTGCGATACAGACACCTGTGATCTTTTCTTTGGCATCCATGCGCCGAAATACGTCGGTTTGTCCGGCTGGAATGGCAATAGGGTTGGTTGCCCAGTCCGCGCATTTGGCATTGGTTGTGGTGTCGAAACAGGCCATTGCGCCTGCCGTACTGGCAACATAAAGACGTTTGCCGATAGTCTGGATGTCAGAGCCGGAAGACCCCCAGCTATTGGTATCCAGTGCATTGACGCCAATAGCTACGGGGGTGAAGCCTTGGCAGCGTTGCAGGGAATTGGCTGGGTCGTAACAGTCGATATTCCCGCCTTTGGTCAAAACATAGATTTTGTTATCAACGACAACAGGCCCAGCATAACCACCATCTTGTACCACGGGGCTGGTTCCGCAGGCAGTATCGGTTTCACCGTCCCAGCAGTAAATTTGACCGCGCTGCCCATAAGCAGCGTTACCAGAGTCATCCCCGATGTAGAGCTTTGAGCCGATGCTAACAACCAGCGGTGACATACCCGTTGGAATACCGGGCGCTTTGGGGTAGCCCGTACACACCGCTTCCGTGTTGGTGTCGTAGCACCAGATATTCGGGCTGGCTTGATGGTGGTTGATCCCCATGATTTTGCCATTACTGAGGATGCCGGGGGCAAAACCGTCACCGCCACCGCTCAAATTGACCGGGCCGGAAAGTGGCAAAGTCATGGTGCGCCCTTTACCTAAGCCTGTCGGTACAACAAACGGGTTGCTGAAGATCATAGCGTTGACGCCGGAAGCCGGTTGTGAGCTGCTGAAACTTGCACCACTGTCTGAGGAATACTGCGCTGTCCAACCCGGCGGCATTTTCAGCGAGCCACCCACCAGCGTATGCCCGTTTTCCATCCGGTCTGTCAGAATGACGTTTTCCATGATACTGGCGCGGTTGTTGGCGTGGGTGATGATCCAGTCCATCGTACTGGAACTGCCATCAGGTGCACGGGCGGAAACGACACCTGTTTTCGTCAGTGACTCTGGCAGTTTGTCGGAGTAGCTGAAACTGATGTGCTGGTCAGCCGTGGTGGCGTTATCGGCTACCGTAATGCCTGTTGGCAGGGTTTTGGGGGAGTAGCCTAATGGAATATCTGCGTCGCTGGTATCGACAGTAATGTAGTAGCCGCTAGCTGCCGGAACGTTCTTGAATTCATACGCACCAGTGGCATTGCTGTATACAGTTCCCAACAGTTTATTGCCGGAATCATATAACCTTGTCGCAATACCCGCAGCCATCGGATCGTCTGCACCCGATGTATACGCGCCGCTGCCATCTTTGTCGTAGTACAACTGCCCGGTAATTTTTCCACCGGAAATCCCAATCGGGCATTCGGAAACACCTCTGGCGATAGTACGTCCGCAAATGTTGTCAGCCGCAAACTTGAAGGTGTTCAAAATAAACAAATCGTTTTGCCCGGTAGCGGTCGCGCCAGCAGTAATGTCTGGGTTTGGCGTGATCCACATATTGATGTCGCCAGTCAGCAGGTATTTCGCATCACCGGACAGGCTGTCAGTGATGGCTTCTACTTTCGTGGCGTCATCGGTGTAAACCGTTAGTGGTTTGTCCGTGCCATACGAAGCGAAATAAGATGATGCGCCACCAGAGGTTGTGACGATGGTCTGGCCTGAACATAACAAAGGGTTTTGTAACACGGGTTCAGTCACTGCTACCGGGATATTGCTGTAATTGGTGACACTGCGCCCTACAGCATCACACACCATGTCCATGCCGTCAGCGTCACAACCGCCGAATAAGAAGTGATCATTACTGGCCTGTAACCAAGTATTCAGAGCAGTTTGCTCTGCGGCATCAATGGTCGCACTGGAATCCCAGCCAGAGAGGAATATTTGGCAATTGTTGGCAGTCAGGTTCGCTTCCGTAATGCTGGGGATGGATGCAAAACTGAATGTTTCGGGGGTCATGCTGCCCGAAGGCCCAAAGTAAGCTGTATTTGCCAGTTTTGCCCGCATGGCTGCTGCACCAGCACCACCAATGTCACCGTAAGCACCTGCGTGAGAACAAACCACAATGTTTGCCCCACATCGGTCTGCGGCATTCGCCAGCCCCGGCAAGATAGCTAGTAACGTTGCCAATAGCATCAAAATGGACAGTGCAGTTTTGCGATGCAGCGCTAGCCGCCAGTCAAACGAACCTGTCATGCGGAAACCCCCGGTTGTCTCTAATTTCTTATTATGAAAAGCTTTAATTTTTATCAGTAACGGATATAAGTAACGTTAATGGTCGCTCAAATTTTATGTGGGCGGCAATATAAAACGGATAAATGGCGGTAATTGTTATGGTTCGATCACAAACAAAAACGGCCTGCCCCTTGCGGGAACAAGCCGTGATTGTGTTTCCTTTGCGAAGGGAAATTACTTCGGAACGGAGCCGCTCACAATGTAGTTAGCTGCCACGCTGACATTGCCCGGATGCAGCAACACATTGCCCAACAGCATATTGATGTCATTGCCGGGGCCGGAATAGAGCGTCGTGCCATCCAAGTTCAGGTCGGTGACAAAATACCCACTCAGGCGGAAGTTGCTGTTGACCAACAGGTTGGTTGGGTGCATCAGCACCGTACCCAAGACCACGTTGGTGTCATTGCCGGGGCCGTTGGCAATCACACTGTCGCTGTTGTTGTCATCGCACGCCCACATGGTGGAAATGTCTTTACCATCCAGCCGTGCATTCGTGCCGCTGACCGCAAAACTTGGCAGGCTGAAATCCGTCGCCGTCAGGGTAGGCGACAACAGCATCGGGTCTTTGGTCATTACACCCAAGTGGTTGCGGTGGCGCAAGGTGACATAGTACGAGCCTTCCACCACATTCGGGATGAGTAACTTGGCCTCATTGGTTTGTGGGTCAGCCACATCACCATCACGTTGGAGCAACGCTGCCGCTGCTGCCACCCGTGTTTTCGGGTTGGTTTTGTCACGCAGTTCCACCACTACCCAGTCAACCGGGGCGTCATTGCCAGTGGTTGCCAGTACCGCCGGAGCCACCGTTTCCGCGCCAGTGTAACCCAAGGAAGTTACGGCATTGGTGTACGGTTGCGCTGTTGGGATGTAGTTCAGCCGACGTAAATCATCCCGCATCAGGCCGTCGGCAGCGTTGTAAGCACCTTGCAAGAAGCCACGTACATGCAGCACCACGGTTGGTACTTCCGTTGGGTCGAGGTAACTTGGAATGCCATCCGCGTCCATGTCATACGCATCAATCGGGTTGCCGTCTTTGTTCTTGTCGGCCTTTTCGTCAACCGTCAGTTTGGCGTCGTTGTCGTCATCGTTGTCGAGGTAATCCGGCTTAGCGTCCTTGTCGGAATCTTGCGCATCTGCTGGGTTGCCGTCAGTGTTTACGTCCGGTTTTTCGTACTTGGTGAGGATGCCATCGCCGTCATCATCCACGTCTAACCAGTTGAACTTGCCGTCGCCGTCAGTATCGGTGGCGTCAGTTGGGTTGCCGTTGCCATCTTTATCCGCCATTTCGTATTGGGTCAGTACGCCGTCGCCATCATCGTCAGCATCCAACCAGTCGGCAATGCCATCTTTGTCGGTGTCGCGTTGGTCAGCCGGGTTGCCGTCGCTGTTCGGGTCAGGCTGTTCGTATGCGGTCAGGATACCGTCGTTGTCATCGTCCTCATCCAAATAATCGAGGATGCCGTCTTTGTCGGAATCGCGTTTGCCGGTCGGGTCTTCGTATTTGGTCAATACGCCATCGCCGTCATCATCGTTGTCCAAGTAATCAGGTGTGCCGTCAGCGTCCGAATCGCGGGCATTGCTGGGGTCAAGGTTGCCGTCGTCATTTGGCGCTTCGTCTTTGGTTAATGTACCGTCATTATCATCATCGGTGTCGAAGACATCGGCAGTGCCATCTTTGTCGGTATCAACCGGCGTTGCTGGGTCTGCGCCCACTTCGGCCTTGTCGTTGACGCCATCGCCATCGGTATCCGGGTTGGCGGGATCGGTTTTGGATTTCAGTACTTCGTCGCCATCGCTCAGGCCATCGCCATCGCTATCGGCTTTCAGCGGGTCAGTCTTGTAGGTGTCGACCTCTTCGCCGTCTTTCAAACCATCGCCGTCACTGTCAGGGTTCCACGGGTCAGTGCCCAGTGCTTTTTCCTTGGAATCCAGCAGCCCGTCGTTATCGTTGTCCTCATCCACGTCAATCACGTTGACGGTGATGGTTTGGGTGGCACAACCGCCTTCCGCATCACAGGCTTTCACGCTCAGGATGTAGGAATTGTCCTTGTTTTTGTCGATGGGTTTTTCATAGTCCGGCACGAGTTTGAACTTGATGTCCCCCGTTTTTGCATCAATGGTGAAACGCGCATCGTCATCGGAACCGACAATGCTGTAGCCAATGGTAGACGCGGCTTCACTGTTCTTATCGTCAGTGGTTTCCACATTCAGTACCACGTCGGTACTGTTTTCGTTGAACGTCGCCGCGGTTGGGGAGGTGAATACCGGCGGGGTGTTCGGTACGCGCCAGTTCACTTCCGCGCCGGTTTTCGGGTAAGCCGCTAGCACGTCGGTAATGCCTGCGTTGGCAGGGCCAAAGCTGGTGTCATCGCTGTCAATGGTGTCGTCCAAGCCATCCTTGTCTGCATCCACGCCGGAGAGCACGGGCACGTCGGATTCGGTATTGTCATCGCCGCCGGTATTTTCGGAATCGAGGTCGAGGTAATCTGGCTTGCTGTCAGCTTCCGTATCTACTGGGGTCAGGCCAGCGCCGTAGGCATCATCCACGCCATTGCCATCCGCATCTACAGCGGATGGGGCTTTGAAACCTGCGGTGGTTTGCGCTTCGATATTGTCGGGGATGCCGTCACCGTCAGAGTCCAAATCCCACTGGTTTTGGATGCCGTCGCCGTCGGTATCAGCCGTGCCTTCCACGCTGTTGAGGATGCCGTCACCGTCGGTGTCGAGGTCGTTTTTGTCGCCTATGCCGTCATGGTCGGTGTCTTTCAGCACGGTAATGGTCAGCAATTTTTTGGTAATCGCGCCTTCCGCATCCGTTGCTGCCACTTCCACCAGATAGGTGTTGTTGGCGTCGGCGTCGGTTGGGGCAGCAAAGTTGGGCGTTGTCTTGAAGGTCAGCACGCCGGTTGCAGGGTCAATGGTAAATTTGCCGGAATCCGCACCGCCCGTCATGCTGTAAGTCAGGCCGCTGGCTTCAGCATTGGTGTCATCCGTAGCTGCAAGGTCAGTCGCGGAACCCGTGGCTTTTTCCACATAGTCAATCGCCGCAGCATTAGGGATAACCGGGGCAGCATTCACCAAACGCCAGTACACGTCCGTGCCGTTGCCGGGGTAGGTAGCCAGCACGTCGGTAATGCCCGCATTGGCAGGGCCAAAACCCGCATCGTCGGAATCAACGCCGTCATCCAGCCCGTCTTTGTCAGCATCCTTACCGCTCAGGGTAATGCCTGCCTCGGCAGTGTCATCAGTGCCGCTGTTATCCGCATTGGTATCCAGATAATCGGGGGCATCCGCACCGTCAGTATTCACCGGGGTCAGGCCAGCGCCGTAAGCTGTATCCACCCCATTGGCAGCAACCGTGCCAGACGGTGCTGTGTAACCCGCTGTGGCTTGCGCTTCGATATTATCGGGAATGCCATCGCCGTCGGAATCAAGGTCGAAATCGTTGCTAATGCCGTCGGCATCAGCGTCGCCCGTGCCTTCCACGGTATTCAGGATGCCGTCACCGTCTTTGTCGAGGTCAGTTGCGTCGGGTACGCCATCCTTGTCAGTATCTTTCAGGATAGTGATGTTCATGGTCTTTTTGCCCGTCAGCCCTTTGGCATCGGTAACAGTGACTTCCACATCGTAAACGTTATTGCCATCCGCATCGGCGGCGGGGCTATACAGCGGTGAAGCGGTGAAACTCAGCTCGCCCGTTGCTGGATCAATGGTAAATTTACCGGCATCCGCCCCGCCAGAAATGCTGTAGGTCAGGCCGCTGCCTTCGCTGTTGCTGTCATCCGAGCTGCTGATGTCGATTTTGCCAGTGGCGCGTTCCACGTAGTTAATGGCTGCTGCGGTGGTAATGGCAGGCGGCATATTGACGTTGACGGTAATGGTTGCGGGGGCAGCACCACCGTTTACAAAGTCCTCATCCGTCGGGGTAATATTGACGATACGGGTTGTCTTGGAGCCAGAAGGGTCTGCGTTTGCAAAGCGGATGGCTTCCACGGCGGCCTGATAATGGGCGAGGTTGGCAACACCCGTCAGCAGTAGTTTGGTATCGGTGCTGGATGGGTCGATCGTGATGCCCCCTAGCAATGCACCTTCAACGGAAAGTTTGTCCCCAGTTTGTGGGTTTTGCAGCTCCACCAGCAATTCCCGCAGCTTGGTATTGTCGGTATCAATCACTGAGGTGGTGGCATGTAGCGGGATTGCCGCTTCACCAGAAACATAAGTGGCGGCATAACCGACGCCAGCCGCAGCGGTATCAAGGTCAAGTTCTGGCGGTTTTACGTCCGCAAGGTTATAACTCCACTTGAAGTTGACGGTTTCGCCGGGGGCAATGGTGTCGAACTTGATCGCCATAGAAACCGCTTCATCCGCAGTAGCCGCGCCGGATAAGGATAGCCCACCCGTGCCATTCCACACGTCCGTGGGGCTACGGTTGCTGAAGCCGCCGTGGGTAACACGGGCATTTGCACCGTAACCGATCAAAACTAAGGTCGCACCTGTGCCGCCCACGGCTTTGACGGAAGCCAAGCCACTGGTATTGCCTTGGGTAAGGACAGTATTGGTGGTAACGTAATCGCTGTTGACCATGACACTGTTGTCGGGGTCGACGTTACGCATGTAATACACATTGTTCAGGGCGCTGGCAGTGGTATTGGTAAACGTTACCGTACAGAACAGGAATTGCCCTTCTTGTTGGATATGGTAGACCTTCTTAATATCAAGGCCACCAATTGCGCCTTGCCACTCGACGCTATCTTTGATGCCATCGGCTTGCAGGTTGGATAGGCTGCCGGGAATCCCTTGCCCAGTATTATTATTGTTATGCCAAACCGAGCCGCCAATCTGGATACTCCAGCCTTCCTCAGGGGAACCGGGGGTGAAGAAGTCGCCGTCGTACACCGCCCAGCCATCTTTGTCCCGGTCAGAGACAAAGCCTAAACCAGCCGCGCTGTTGGTGCGGGAATGGTAGCCAGCGGGTGGGTTGTTTGCCCCATAGACCCCATCTGGGCCGATACCGGCTTCGATGTACTTACCTTGTAAAAACGCACCATCAGCGGTCAAGGCGCTGGCAGCGAAGGCGGGGGAAGCAAAGCTTGCCGCTGTCACCGCAATACCCAACGCCAGCCTAACTTTCTGTGTTAGGGCAGAATGTTTTGTTTTTAGGTTGGTGTGTGTGAATGGGATGTTAGAACCCTTCATCAGGAAGTCCCCCGGTCATTATTATTTGTTATTAATTTGATTGCCGATATATTGGTCACGCGCGGTATGCCGCGTAACTGCGCAATGTTACTTCACGCATGATCTATAGAATTCATATCGGTGGCAATAAAAACCAGATTAATGGACACGGCTGAAACAGTCCTGCGCCTTTTAATGTGTAGCGACTTCCTCCCGCCGGAAACAGCCTAGCGCGTGGTCATTCACCATTCCTATCGCTTGCATGTGCGCGTAGCACACCGTTGACCCCATGAATTTGAAGCCGCGCTTTTTCAAATCCTTACTGAGTGCATCCGATTCCTTGGTGGTGGCGGGATAGTCTGCCAGTGTCCGCCGTTCGTTGACGATGGGTTTGCCGTCGACAAAGCGCCAGATGTAGGCGTCAAAACTGCCGAATTCCGCCTGTACGTCAAGGAAACGCTGCGCATTGTTGATGGTGGCGAGCACTTTCAGGCGGTTGCGGATGATGCCGGGGTTGGCAAGCAGTTCGGCTACTTTGTGCTCGTCGTAGTGGCGGATTTTTTCTGGGTCGAAAGCGTCGAATGCTTGCCGGTAGCCTTCGCGTTTGCGGAGGATGGTGTACCAGCTTAAACCTGCTTGTGCGGATTCCAAGACGATGAATTCAAACAGTTTGCGGTCGTCGTGGACGGGGACGCCCCATTCTTCATCGTGGTAGGCGACGTAATCGGGTTTGCTTAGGTCTACCCAGGGGCAGCGGCAGAGGGTGTGGTTGTTTGGCATGGCGATCTCCTTTTAGGGTGGTGGCAGGGTGCGGGGGAATTCTTCCTGAAACCGAAGCCGTGTCCGAGCAAAGCGAGTTTGCGCAGGTTTCAGGAAGAATTCCCCCGCACCCTGCTCTTGTGCCATTATCCATACTTATTTGGTAAGTTATAAGGGGCGGTTTATGTTGCGTGCGGCGGATACGTGGAAAGTGTTGCTGGCGGGCATTTGCAGCTTGATCCTTACGGTGGGGTTGGCGCGGTTTGCGTATACGCCGTTGTTGCCAGTGATGCGGGCGGAAACGTGGCTGACGGTCGTGGCGGGCGGTTGGTTGGCAACTTTCAATTACATGGGGTACATGAGCGGGGCATTGCTGGCGGCTTCGATTAGCAGCTTGCACCTTAAGTACCGTTTGTATCGGGTGGGGCTGGTGCTGGCGGTGTTGAGCATTACCGGGATGGCGTTTACCCAGAATATGGTGCTGTGGTCGATCCTGCGTTATATCGCGGGTTTGAGCAGTGCGGCGGGCTTGCTGATTGGTTCGGGGCTGATGCTTAACTGGTTGATGCGTAATGGGCATCGCCCGGAATTGGGGATTCATTTTGGCGGTTTGGGCGGTGGCATTCTGGTGTCCGGGTTGGTATCGGTGCTGATGCTGGCGGCGCATCTGGATTGGGCGCAACAGTGGTGGACGTTGGGTATCTTAGGTGTGCTGTTTTTCATCCCTGCGTGGTTGTGGTTGCCGGAACCTGCCCCAGCGTCTGCCCAGCACAAACACAGCCAACAACCGCCGTCACGACAGTGGTTATTGATGATGATTGCGACGTATTTCTGTGCAGGTTTCGGCTTTGTGGTGAGTGCGACATTTACCGTGGCGATGGTGGAAAAAATCCCGGCGTTGGCGGGGTGGGGCAGTTGGGTGTGGATTTTGGTTGGGATTGCCGCGACGCCTGCGTGTTTTATTTGGGATCGGGTTTCGCGCCGCATCGGTGATATGCCCGCGTTGCAATTGGCATTTGTGGGGCAGATCATTTCCATTGTGTTGCCAGCGGTGACGGGGAGTGCAGCGGCAGCGGTGTTTAGTTCGGCGTTGTATGGCGCGACTTTCATCGGCATTGTCAGTTTGACGCTGACGGTTATTGGGCGCTTTTACCCGGATAATCCTGCCAAAGCGATGGCTCGCCTGACCCTGAGTTATGGGGTAGCGCAAATCATTGCCCCGGCGATTACTGGCTATATTGCGGAAAGCACCGGCAGTTACCAAGGCGGTTTGCTGATCGCGGCGTTGGTTATGTCGGTGGGCTTGGGAATATTGTGGAAGTTGCCTTTTACCCAGCCGCGCTGATTATTTGCGGAATTATTCTTCGCTAATTGCAACCTTTAGTGGATTTTTTGTTACGTTTGACTAAGCTTTAATTGAACCTTTTATCCGACGCCACACGACTATTTGATAATTACATTAACCAACGGATTTCAGCATGACACGGATGTTCTTGCTTATCTGCTTGCTGTGCAATGGCGCAGTGGAAGCAGCTTATGTTTGCCGCCCGGCATCACCCCGTACCCCACCGCCTGTGGTTGGCGAAAGTTACACGGTTGCCCGCAAAGCCTTGATCGCCGATGATTGGGAGCCTGTGCGGAAGTCTTTTGGCGAGCTGCCAGAAAGGGAGTCGTGCGATATGCGCCTTAATGTTTCCTGTGATTTTGTTTTTGAGGACGTGCAATCGGGTTACGCCTTGATCGTGGAAGCCAGCGGGAAAGCGGATATGTCCGGGTTGGTGGTGACGGGTTACACTTTCCGCTGCCGCCCCTAATGGTGCGGTGGTTGCAGGCTTGCTATCCGCTACTGCTTGTCGTCATACTCCCTGCCATCCCGATTTAAGTGATGGTAAACCATGAACACAGAACAAACTCTCCATGCCCGCAGCGGCTCTTGCTGCGAATTGTGCGGCGCTACTGAAAACCTCGGCGTGTACGAAGTTCCGCCCAACGCCAATGGCAACGCTGACGACAGCGTTTTGCTGTGCGCCACTTGCCGCACGCAGGTCGAAGACCCGGCAAGCATGGATGCGAACCACTGGCGCTGCCTGAACGACAGCATGTGGAGCCAAGTCCCCGCTGTGCAAGTCATGGCATGGCGCATGTTGACCCGCCTGAGCGGTGAAGGTTGGCCTCAAGAATTGCTCGATATGCTCTACCTAGACGAAGCCACGCTGGCATGGGCGCAAGCCACGGGCGAAGGCCAAGCGGTAGAAGAAGTCGCCAAACACCGCGACAGCAACGGCGTGGAACTGCAGGCGGGCGACTCCGTGGTGCTGATCAAAGACTTGAACGTGAAAGGCGCAAACTTCACCGCCAAGCGCGGCACGCCAGTACGCAATATTTCGCTGGTTCACGACAACCCCGAGCATATCGAAGGGCGCGTGAATGACCAGCAGATTGTGATTTTGACCAAGTTTGTGAAGAAAACGGGCTGATTCAGGCCGTACAAGGATAATACCGTGGAAAAAGGCGCGATCCTCGAAGTCCGCAACCTGCACAAGCACTACCCCGGTGTCAAAGCCGTGAATGGCATTGATTTCGCTGTTCCCAAGGGTATCTGTTTCGGCCTGCTTGGCCCCAACGGTGCGGGCAAAACCACCACCATCGAAATGATGGAAGGCATTATCAAGCCCACTTCCGGCGAAATCCTCTACAAAAGCGAACTGCAAGGTGCACGTTTCCGCCAAGAAGCGGGCATCCAGTTCCAATCGACGGCGTTGCAGGATTTCCTTACGGTGCGCGAAAACCTTAAGTTTTTCGGTAGCCTTTATCCTGACGGTTTGCCGCTGGAAGCGTTGGTGGAAATTTGCCGTTTGCAGGAATACCTCGACCGTGACGCCAGCAAACTTTCTGGCGGGCAACGTCAGCGCATGTTGCTGGCAATCGCGCTGGTGAATGACCCGGACGTGGTGTTCCTCGACGAACCGACTACTGGCCTTGACCCGCAAGCACGGCTGAATTTCTGGGAACTGGTCAATAGCATCAAGGCGCGGAACAAAACCGTGTTGTTGACCACACATTACATGGAGGAGGCGTACAATCTGTGTGATGAAATTGCCATCATGGATCACGGCAAAATCATTGCGCACGGTTCGCCCGACGACCTGCTGGCGGCGCATTTCCACGATGTCATCATTGAATTGCCGGAACGCGATTTCCCCGAAGCTGCCCGCGACATCCCGCACCGCTATTTGGACAATGTGACCGGCACGGTGGAAATCATTACCTCGGATGTGAATGGCACGTTGGCGCTGTTGATGCAGCACGGCGCGTCATTGGCAGGTTTGCAGGTGCGCCCGCGTAGCCTCGAAGACCTGTTCCTCGAACTCACCGGCAAGGAGCTACGCGCATGATGCAACGTATCTGGGCAACATTTTACGCCCGCAGTTTGGAATTCGTGCGCGACCGTTCCACCTTGGGTTGGAACTTGATCCTGCCGGTGGCACTGGTGTTCGGGCTGGCTTTCGTGTTTTCTGGTGAAGGCCAACCGCTATTTAAGGTCGGCGTAGTGGCGGAAAATACCAGCGTGGAAGCCAAACCCAATCCTGCGTTGCATCCCTTCCTGCAAATCGCGCATGTCGATTTTTACAGCGTCCCGGCAGATACGGTGGATGCTGCGGTGCGTAAAGTCGGGCGGCATCAGGCGGATATGCTGCTGGATTTACGCGCGGGAAAAATGCACTACTGGGTCAACGGCGATTCGCAAAAAGGCTATTTTCTGGAACAGCTTCTGCAAGGTAGCAGTGGCGCGAAACTGGGTAAGCAAAGCGTGCAGGGCGAACAAATCCGCTACGTCGATTGGGTTGTCCCCGGTATTTTGGGCATGAATATCATGTTCAGTTGCTTGTTCGGGGTCGGTTTCGTGATCGTGCGTTACCGTAAAAGCGGTTATCTGAAACGCCTCAATGCCACGCCGCTGAGCGCAACCGAATTTTTGCTGGCACAGATTTTTTCGCGCTTGGTTTTGGTGGTGCTGGTGACGACGGTGGTGTTTGCGGGCACGAATTTGTTCATGCACTTCACGATGGAAGGCAGCTATTTGAACTTGCTGTTGGTGCTGGTGTTGGGTGCGTTTACCCTGATCTCGCTCAGTCTGCTGGTGGCGGCACGGGTCAGCAGCGAAGAACTCGCAGGTGGGCTGCTCAACTTGCTGACGTGGCCGATGATGGTGCTGTCCGGCGTGTGGTTTTCGATGGAAGGCACGAACCCGTTCATGCAGGCGTTGAGCCAATTGTCGCCGCTGACGCACATGCTCACCGCAGCGCGGGCGATCATGTTGGATGGCGCAAACCTTGCCGCCATCAGCACACATCTGCTGGTGCTGGCGGGGATGTCGGTGGTGTTCTTGGCGGTGGGTGCTTACACCTTCAAGTGGACGGCGGAGTAACGGCAATGGGCGTGCAGGATATGAGTGCAGTAACGATTGTGAAATACGTTTTCACTGCCTGCGGTTGCGGCCTATTGCTCGGCGGTTGGCTCTGGTATCAGGATACCCGCAGTTTCGTGGATAGCGCGATGGTGACGGGCGGGACAGTGGTGAGTTTTGAGCTGTCCAATTCCAGTAAGTCGCGGGTCTCTCGGCCTGTGGTGCGGTTCCGCGACCGGCAGGGTAAGGAGATCGAATTTACTTCGGCTTCCGGCAGTTACCCGCCTGACTACGAAGAGGGTGAGGCGGTGGATGTCCTGTACCTGCCCAACAAGTCACACGAGGCGGAAATCAGTGCATGGTTTCCGTTGTGGGGCGGGCCGACGATTTTAGGTGGGCTAGGGGCAGTGTTTTTCTTGATCGGCCTTAGCTTGTTTGCGTTTGGCTCGCGGTTGGAAGGGGAGCCGCGCTAATGTAGCCGGAGTGGATTGATTGTAAATTTCATCCGTGCGCCACCTCATTCAATGCTTCGGTAATCACTTCATCGCTGACACTTTGGCGTTTCAGGCTGGATAGCAAAGCGGTAACGGTATTGTTGTCCAACCGTTCAAGATCACGTCGCAAACTTTGCCCTACATACGCTTTCAGCAAGCCTTGGTAGCCAGTGAAACCCATCAGCGGGGCGATGCGTTTGAGGTCGTCAACCACGTCAACGGGCATCCGCAGCGTGATGGTCGTCATGGGGCGGTCTTTGCTGAGGCGGGTTTTTAGTTGCTCAATTTTCATAGTATCGCTGTTCCGTTTTGGTGGCTCTGCGTGAGTCACGCCGCTATTTACGGTGCTTAAGCGCCGTTGCATACGCCTTCCGCGCCCACGCCAAAAGCTGATCCTGATCTTCCAACACTTCCAACGGCACTTCCCAATACGACATGGTGGCGGTTTTGCCATCGCTTTTGCTGTAGGTAAATGGCTGGCTGCCCGCCTGCGTGTAATCGGCCTGATTGTCGGCGGTGACTTTGAAATAGAGCGTTTCATCGACCACGATAGCGAAAATTACCCCGTCACGGTAAATGCCGTAGCCGCCGAACATGGCGCGGGAGGTGATTTGCCCTAACGGGGCGAGCAGTTCGAGGGTGTAATCGAGGTATTCACTGTGTTTTGGCATGGGGGGCTACCTTCTTGCATTGGTTAATGCCCCTACCTTATCACCCTGCTTTGCGGAATGGCAGGGCATTGGATGCGACCAATATGCGCAAATATTAGCATTTGTTGATATTCGTTTGGATGTGGTTTTTTCCGAAGCGTTATAGTGGGAACAATGGGCTACCCGGAAGAGGTGGCCTATGCGCACACAGTGAGCCGCACGAGGAGAGAAGAATGGACATGAAGAAGTTTGCCGACTTCTGGAGGGGTATGTTTTACCTATTCAGTACCGTCACAATGGGGATTGTGCTGTATTTGATGGTGGTCGTGTGGCAACCGCTATGGACTGCCGGATTTGCGGACTTTGGCAATATCAGCCAAGCGATTGGGCATTTGGATGAAACCACCAAGCCTGCCTCTGACATGGCTCCGCGAATGCTGGAGCAGATGACGTTGATGAACCAAAATATGCAACTGATGAACCAGAACGTCGCCCAGATGCGCTTCATCATGGGCTACCAAATGGGTTCAATAAATCACCAGATGGATCAGATGAATGACAAGTTTTCCCCATTTGGGATGATGCCGTTCAATTGGTAAGGGACAGGGGAGGGGCGTCAGCCTTCTCCCCCACAAAATGGTTTTACTTCAGGAATTCCAGCGTAATTTTCAGCATCCGGCGCACAGGCTCAGCCGCACCCCACAGCAATTGGTCGCCAACGGTGAACGCGGTGATGTATTCCGGCCCCAGATTCATCTTACGGATACGCCCGACCGGGACAGTCAGTGTGCCGGAAGCTTGTACCGGAGTCAGCCCATGCAAGGTGGATTCTTTGTCATTCGGGATGACTTTGACCCACTCATTGTGGCTAGCGATGATGCTTTCGATTTCAGCCAGTGGCAAATCCTGTTTCAATTTGATGGTGAAACCTTGCGAATGGCAACGCATAGCGCCGATGCGCACGCACTGACCGTCGACGGGGATGATTTCCGCGCCAGTTTTGCCGAGGATTTTGTTGGTTTCGGCAATGCCTTTCCATTCTTCCTTGGTTTGACCGTTTGCCCACATTTTGTCGATCCACGGGATCAGGCTGCCTGCCAGCGGTGCGCCGAAATTGGCGGTGGAAAGTGTGCCGTCGTTCAATTTCGCGGTCACTTTGGTGTCAATGTCGAGGATCGCGGAAGCCGGGTCTGCCAGCAAATCGCCCACTTCGCCATTCAATTCGCCCATCTGGGTCAGCAGTTCGCGCATGTTTTTCGCGCCCGCACCGGATGCCGCTTGGTAAGTCATGGAAGTGATCCATTCAACCAAACCTTTTTCAAACAAACCGCCCAACGCCATCAGCATCAGCGAAACGGTGCAGTTGCCGCCAACGTAATTCTTGATACCGTTTTGCAAACCGGCGTCGATCACGTTGCGGTTTACCGGGTCGAGCACGATGATCGCGTCGTCGGTCATGCGCAGGGTGGAGGCCGCGTCAATCCAGTAACCATTCCAGTTGGCACGCAGTTTTTCGTACACAGCCGTGGTGTAATCGCCGCCTTGGCAGGACAGAATAATGTCCATTTCCGCCAGTTTGTCGATGTTCATGGCATCTTCCAGCGGCTTTGCACCCATGCCTACGTCAGGGCCGGGCTTGCCGGACTGCGAGGTGGTGAAGAACACAGGTTCAAACCCTTGGAAATCATTTTCAGCACGCATCCGCTCCATCAGCACTGAGCCGACCATGCCGCGCCAACCGACAAAACCTACCTTTAACATCACAAACTCCGTCAAAAACCGCAATAAACCGCGCATTGTAGCACCGTGCTAGGTCGAGAAAAACCTGCGTCAAACCGTGCTATTTATTGGATTGAAACAAGGTAAACAATCAAATTTACTGTGTATTGGCGCGACCCTATACTGATCCCATCGAAGCGCACACAACCACGGAGATCAGATCATGGACATCAATATCGGTATCAAAACAGAACAACGCCAAGCCATTGCCGACGGCCTTTCGCGCTTATTGGCTGACACTTACACACTCTATTTGAAAACCCACAACTACCACTGGAACGTGACCGGGCCGATGTTCAATACCTTGCACCTCATGTTCGAGACGCAATACAACGAACTCGCTTTGGCGGTGGATTTGATCGCAGAACGCATCCGCGCCTTGGGCTACCCCGCACCGGGCACTTACGCCGCGTATAGCCGTTTGTCTTCCATCAAAGAGGAAGAGGGAGTGCCGAAAGCGCAAGACATGATCCGCAAATTGGTGGAAGGCCAAGAAGCGGTGGTACGTACCGCCCGCAGCATTTTCCCGGTTGTGGATGAAGCAGGTGATGAACCTACCGCCGACTTGCTCACCCAACGGATGCAAATCCACGAAAAGAATGCGTGGATGTTACGCAGCATGTTGGAGTAATAAGTCGACCAGCCACGGCAAAATCAGCGAGGCAGTGAAGGCGGATAACGCCATTGCCAACCCCGCAAACGCACCCATTTCGGCACTGACCTGAAACGCTCGGGCAGTGCCGATGCCGTGTGCAGCTACCCCCATCGCAATCCCGCGCACACTGTCATCGCGGATGCCGAGCAGGTCGAACACGCGAGTTCCCAACACTGCGCCAATAATCCCCGTTGTCACTACCAATACGGCGGTCAGGGAAGGGATGCCGCCAATGCGTTCCGCAATCCCCATTGCTACCGGGGCAGTGACTGATTTGGGCGCAAGCGACAGCAGGGTTTGCGTATCCGCCCCCAGCAACCACGCAATCCCGACTGCACTAACACCGCCGATGGTGACACCTGCCAGCAATGCCACGAGCACTGGCAACCACAATTGCTTGAGCTTACCGAACTGGCGATACAGCGGAATGGCTAACGCCACCGTCGCAGGCCCCAACAGGAAATGCACGAATTGCGCCCCGTCGAAGTAGTTTTTGTACGGCATCCCGGTTGCCAGCAGCAAGGCAATCAGCAAGGCGACTGCCGTCACCACCGGGTTCAGCAGCGGATTACCTTTGGCATACACATACAACCGTTGAGCCAACCCATAGGCAATCAACGTCATGCTCAGCCCGAACAGCGGCGACGCGGAAAGGTATACCCAAACTTGCGTCAGGTTGTTGTCATTCATGCCCGCCCCCTCGCTTGCCTAGCAAATGGCTGACACCCAGCATGATCAAAGCGGTTGCTGCCAGCGTAATGACCGTGCCTAACAGCAGCGCGACCGTGATGGGTAGCCATTCATTGCCAATGCGGTGGAAATGCACAATCACCCCCACGCCCGCAGGCACAAACAGCAGCGACAAATGGCTGAGCAAAGCACTACTGGCAGTATCCAGCGTTTTTTCCAACCCGCCACGCAACAGCAAGGTAATGAACAGCAGCACCATACCCACCACCGGGCCGGGGACAGGCAGTTGCAGCAAACGGGCGCTGACTTCGCCCACCAGTTGGTATACCAGCAGGATGGTGATGCCATTGAGGAAGTTGGGGGACATGAATAACTCCGTTTGTCAGTAAATAGGGTGTAAGGTATGAATATTGCATTGCAACAACAAGTGCTCACCTACGCAAAAGGTAAAGTTTCGGTATACTCCGGCGCACTTCTGAGACAACAAACTGATTATGACAAAAAGGATAAAATCATGATTGAACCTAGCTTTATGGATTCGTTGAAAAAAGCCCGTACTTACGGCTTGGGCGAGTTTTTGGAAATCATCGGTGAACTTTCACAGGAAAGCACCAAAAAAGGGGTCATTGACCGCAAACACAAGGAATTGATTACGCTAGGGATTGCGCTGGCAAAAGGTTGCCACCGTTGCATTGAAATCCACACCGATGCGGCAACCCGCATGGGAGCTTCGGAAACCGAAATCCTGCAAGTCCGTAAAGTGGCGCTGTACACACAAGCCAGCCCCGAGCACCGTCACGGTGAGTTATGGACGGCGTGGAGCGATTCGTGGCGCGAGTTTTCCTTGAGCAAAGGTTGCGTCGACCGCCGTTGCCGCGAATTGGTGGGCTTGGGCATCGCCTTGGTGCAACAGGACTCCCGTTTGATTGAAATGCACACTCATGCAGCACTCGAATACGGCTCCACCCCGGAAGAAATCTTCGAGGTCATGCCTATCGCCCTGCTCATGGACGGTGCACCCGCGTTGTCACAAATCCCACACTTGGTTCAGGCGTTGGAACAAGCACCCGAATACATCGCGCAAGCAGCTTAACCTCCCTTCACTGGCGAAACCTGTACCACAGGTGCGTTTCCTGCCCGTTCCATCTGGATGGGCCAGGACTCGCTCGTGACATTGCCCGTTTGGCCTTTCGCGAGGTGAGCAAGGTCGTAATAGCCGTGCAAACTGGGTTTCATTTCGTTACCGTTGGCATTTTCACCGATGATTAGGTATAGGCGGTGCTGGTTCTGTGCGTCCGCCGGGTTGCCGGAAGGTTCTTCGGCTTGCAAGTACAAGAACGGCGCGGTTTCGAGTTGCCCGTAAAAATACTCAGGGGTCGGGTCAGTATAGGTTTTGCCGTTAATGGTGAAGCTCGCGTCCTTTGCGGTGATTTTTAGGGAAAGGGCGGGGGCTTGGGTTGTCCACTCGCCTTCGTAGGCACTTTTTTCAGCGCTGAAAACCGGGGATGCGAAACCGGCAGCCAGCACGCAGGCACACACCCACGCTACGGCATTGCCCCGTAGTGCTGTTTTCATGTATTTCTCCTAGCGTATATAAATCTTCTGTTATCGCCTGAATATAGCTGAGGCATCGTGCGTCTGCCTATTCTCACTATTGGGTAGGAAACGCGGTATGATGCAGGCACTTATAAGTAGGGTTATCCGCACCGAAGGAAGCTTCCATGTCCATCAATATCATTAGTCACACCACCCGCCAGCAATGGGCTTGGGCGTTTTACGACTGGGCAAATTCTGCGTTCATCACCACGGTGATGGTGGCGTTTTTCCCGATCTTTTTCCGCAAATATTGGGCAAATGGCCTGCCGTCGGAAGACATTACCCTACATTTGGGCACGGCCAATGCGTTGGCAAGCTTGTCGATCATGTTGCTTGCGCCGTTTTTGGGCACTGTAGCTGACCAAGGTGGGATCAAAAAGCCCATGATGGCGGCTTTCGTTACCTTGGGCGTGTGTGCCACGCTAGGGCTGACGATGGTGGGGGAAAGCCAGTGGCAGTGGGCAATGTTCGGCTTTGTGCTGGCAGTGGTGGGGTTTCTGGGCGCGAACATTTTCTACGATTCGCTGTTGGTGGATGTGGCAGATGAAACCGATTTTAACCGTGTGTCGGCCTTGGGTTATGGGCTTGGCTATCTGGGCGGTGGTTTGCTGTTTGCCTTGTGCGTGCTGTTGACCTTGCACCCGGAATGGTTTGGGTTGGGGGATAAGGCCGCAGCAGTACGTTGGGCGTTTGGTATTACGGCGCTGTGGTGGGCGGGCTTTTCCATCCCGCTGTGGCGAGGGGTACGCGAACGTGCTCCGGCACAGGCAGTGCGTCCGGCGTTACCCGCGTTGTTACGCCAGTCGTTTCGGCAGTTGTTGGATACTTTCCGCCATATCCGCCAGTTGCGGGTGGTGTGGCTGTTTTTGCTGGCGTATTGGTTTTACATCGACGGGGTGGATACGGTGATCCTGATGTCGGTGGATTATGGCAAGGCGTTGGGTTTTGCCGACGATAGCCTGATTACCGCGTTGCTGATTACCCAGTTCATCGCATTTCCGGCGGCGCTGGCATTTGGTTGGCTGGGTAATCGCTTGGGGGCGAAACGTGCGATCCTCGCTGGGCTGGTGGGCTATGTGCTGATTACCCTGATGGCGGTGCAAATGGATAATTCCAGTGACTTTTACTTGCTGGCGCTGTCGGTCGGCTTGGTGCAAGGCGGGGTGCAGGCATTGAGCCGCTCATTGTATGCCAGCCTGATTCCGGCAGAACAAGCGGCGGAGTTTTTCGGCTTTTACAATATGCTAGGTAAATTCGCCTCGATACTGGGGCCATTGCTGGTGGGCTGGGGTGGCGTTATTACAGGTTCGCCTCGGCTGGGGCTGTTGGCGGTGTTGTTGCTGTTTGGACTGGGTGGGGCGCTGTTGTGGCGTGTGCCGCAGCGTTAGTGTAGGGACGATCGTTTGGACATTTACTTAAACGGTTGGTTAAATACAGGGCTATTACTGCTCGACATCCTTATTATTGCGATCTTGATCCCGACCGTGGTATCGCAGCGGCGTGAATCTGGCGCAACGCTGGCATGGATGCTGGTGATTGTATTGTTACCCTTCATCGGTTTGCTGGGCTTTTGGTTGTTTGGCGTAACGCCGCTATATTTCCGTCGCCGTAAACGCCGCAAAGCAGAAGAAAAACTCGCCCCAGCGTTGGAGCGTGTCCAATCTTATCTCCCTACAGACCCGCAGATTGAGGGGCTTTCCCCTTCGTTATTAGTCTTGCTTGATAGGCTGGATGAAACTGGCCCCGTTTCCGGCAATGCGGTGGAAATCATGCGTGACGGTGGGCAAGTGTTTGATGCACTCGAAAGTGCCTTTGATGCGGCTACCCAACATATCCACCTGCTCTACTATATATGGGAGGCGGATTTCACGGGGGAACGCCTGCGCGATGCGCTTATACGGGCGGTGCAACGCGGCGTGAAAGTGCGCTTATTACTGGATGATGTGGGTTCCCGGCAAGCCACACCGCGTTTCTTTACGCCACTCACGGTGGCAGGTGGGCGTGTTGAACGCTTCCTGCGGGTGAATGTCCTCAGCCGCCATTTGAACCTGAACAACCGTAACCACCGCAAGGTTGTGGTCGTCGATGGGTGTGTGGCTTTCACGGGTGGTATGAATGTGGGTGATGTGTATGCAGGGCGGGGCGAGCCGTGGCAAGACATCCACGCCCGTTTGCAAGGGCCGGTAGTCAGTGCCTTACAGGAAGTGTTTTGCCAAGACTGGTTTCATGTCACTGGCAAAAACTTGGTTAGCGATGCCTATTTCCCCGTCATCGCGGCACAAGGCCATATCCATGCGCAATTCCTCGCCAGTGGCCCGGTGGATGCCCGCTGGCAAACGATTTACACCGTTTTGTTTGCGGCAATGAATTTGGCAAGCCAGCGCATTTGGATTGAAACCCCGTATTTCGTGCCTGACCGCCCCTTGCTAATGAGCTTGCAAACTGCTGCGTTACGCGGGGTGGATGTGCGCTTATTATTGCCGGGGCGTTCTGACCATCTGCTGGTGTTGTATGCTGGGCGTTCCTTCATTGATGACCTGCTGGCGGCAGGGGTGCGGGTATTCGAGTTGTACAGCGCCATGCCCCATGCCAAAGCGGTGATCATTGACAGCAGTTTCGCCACACTGGGGTCGGCAAACATGGATCAGCGCAGTTTCCGCCTCAATTTCGAGGGCAATGTATTCTTCTACGGGGCAGAAATTGCCGGGAAACTGGGGGAGGATTTCCTCGCTTTATGTGCGACTGCCAAGGAAGTGACCGAAAACGGGCGGGATAAGGTGGGAAAAATGCACCGACTGGCGGAGAACGCAGCCCGTATTCTTGCCCCGTTACTATAAAATGCAAACTGTTGGTTGCGTGGGGGTATGTGTTTTGTTATCCTCACGCGCCTTATACAGTTTAAGAATCGCAGATTTGGAGAATCCAGATGTCTCGTGTATGCCAAGTAACAGGTAAGCGTCCGACCACCGGCAATAATGTGTCGCACGCTAACAACAAAACCAAACGCCGTTTCCTGCCTAACCTGCACGCGAAGCGCTTCTGGGTTGAAAGTGAAGGACGCTGGGTTCGCCTGCGCGTTTCTACAAAAGGTATGCGTATTATCGACAAGAATGGCATTGATTCCATTCTAGCAGAAATGCGTGCTAACGGCGAAAAAGTCTAACTTTACGGGAGTAACAGACAATGGCTAAGAAAGGTGGTCGCGATAAGATCAAGCTGGTTTCTTCCGCAGGGACTGGTTTTTACTACACTACAACCAAGAACAAGCGCACAACCCCAGACAAACTGGCGTTCAGCAAGTATGATCCGGTTGTCCGCAAGCATGTTATCTTTAAGGAAGCCAAAATCAAGTAATTGATTGGTTCCTCGCGATTCTTTGCAAAGCCCGGCTGCAACAAGTCCGGGCTTTTTGCGTTTGCGGTCTACACTTGTAGTGCATAGTCATTAGGAATAGGGGATCACATGATGTGGATTGTTTTGGGCGTTGTAGTGGCAGTCTTGGTGCTGTTGTTCATGTTTGGTTTGTCGTTGCCGTCACGCCAACAGGTAACAAGGGTTGAATTGCTCAAAGCACCCGTGGCAGAGGTATGGGAAGCCTTGAGTGACCTGCCGCGCCAAACCCACTGGCGCACAGGCTTAAAGAGTGTGCAAATGCTGGATGATGATCATGGCTTGCGTTGGGTTGAGCAGCCCGAGCGGGGTGGGGCAGTGACATTGCGTAAACTTAAAGAGCTTCCCGCCCAAGAGTTATTGCTGGAAATGCAGCAAGGCAGCAGTAAGGGCACACGCTCAGCCCGCATGAATGCCGTACCGGGCGGAACCCGTGTAACTTTCACTGAAATACTGGAAACACGCACTCCCATCGGGCGTATCAGGGCGCGTATGGGCGGTGGTTTGGATCAGCGGCTGGACAGTTTTATCCAACAATTAAAAGCAAAATTTGCCGTCTAACGCCACTAAACGCAGCGATTCGCGGTCAAGGTTTGATTCACTGGCAAGGGCTGACAAGGATCGCCCCAAGGTTGGATGCAGTACGTTAGGTGCGATTTCGGTCAATGGAAACAGCACAAACGGGTAAGCGAGAATATCGCTGTGTGGCAGGTTAATTTCCGGCTGGAGGTTCAGCCCGTCGTATAACAGTAAATCAACATCAAGGGTGCGGGCGCTGTATTTGTCCTGATTGCGTACCCGCCCGTGGGCATCTTCCAGCTTGCGTAAATAGTCCCGTAGGGCGCTGGGGTCAAACTCGGTTGTAAAGCCTGCCACCAGATTGAAAAATGGGTTGCCATTAAAGCCAATCGCAGGCGTTTCGTAGATGCTGGAAAAAGTGACGTTCGTGAAATCGGCTTGGAGGCATTGCATACAGGAGCGGATATTGCTTTCACGCTCGATATTGCTGCCGATGCTTACATAGACGCTTGCCATTGGCGGTTTCCCCGTTCGATGCGTACCCCAACTTCGCTGGAACCACGGACTGCGCCGGGTTTGCCGACGGTGACTTGAATCCACGGAACGTGTAATTCTTGCATCAGGGTGGTGGCGATGGTTTCTGCCAAGCGTTCCACCAGTTCATAGTGGGTGTTTTCCACCAGTTGCATGACCAGTTTGGCGGCAGTTTTGTAATTGAGGGTGTCTTTGATGTCATCGCTGGCGGCGGGGGTGCGATTATCCCAGGCCATTTCCAGATCAACGCGGATTTTTTGTAGGATGCGTTTTTCCCATTCGTAGATGCCGATGCGGGCATCCATGCGTAAATCACGCACGTATACTGTATCCATACCTTACCTTTTTACGATTACAATAACGCAAAAAAACCCACCCCCGGCGTGCGGGGTATGGGTTTGATGCTATGGGCAGATAAGGTATTAGTTCATTGTTACCCATTGACCGTTTTGCTGGCGGCAGGCTCTCATCTGGATGTTTTCCTGTCTGCCGTCAATGTAACCTGTTACGTTGACTGGGCGGCATACTTGGTTGTTGCTAGCACGGTAAGTCTGGCCCGGGGTCGCGTTGTAGCGGTAGCCAGTGTCTGGGTTCTGCCAGCTACGTGGACTACCTGTGGCAACAGCTTGCCCCAGTTGTTGGCGGTCGTATTGGCTACCCATTTGAGCGCCGATGTAGCCGCCTAACAGTGCGCCAGCGATTGTCGCTACGTCTTTGCCATCACCTTCCCCGAATTGGTTGCCTACAACAGCACCCAACACTGAGCCTGCAATAGCACCAGCTTGTCCATTGTTAATCGCACCAGCACCACCGCCGCAACCTGTGAGTGCGAGTGTGGCAGCAACCGTGACGGCGGCGATAGTTTGTTTCATTAAGGTTTGCATGAAAATTCCTTTTTGTTTGGTTTAGTAAGGGCGATAGTAAGGCTGTTGTTGTGGTTGGCGATAAGCTTGGTCTTGGGCTGCGCCCATTTGACCACCAATGTAACCACCCGCGACAGCGCCTACAACGGCTGAGGTAGTTGGATTGTCACCGTCGCCGAGCTGACGACCAAGCACACCACCGAGAACAGAACCAGCGATTGCGCCAGTTTGGGCGTTATTCATGGGTGCAGCACCACCGCAACCAGTCAGGAGGGTAGCCGCCATTGCTATTGCGCTCAGGGATATAATTACAGTTTTCATTTAGATAGCTCCTTAAAACAAGCTGTGTTTATGTATTGGCATTTGCCAAGTTTTTATTGCTGGCGTCAGATTTGACCGGGGAACCATGCAGTAGTTCGGCAGCACAGCCATTATTTTTTGTCGTTAACCGCGACTCGGCACATTCCCTGCCAGCCATTCTCCCCCAAGTGTAGGGGGAGTGCCAGCGAAAATTTCAGTTCGGCTGGGGGAATTTATGCCTTAATGGGCTGCTTTAAAGGTAAATGTGTGTGAGGTTTCAGCAGTGGTAGTTATTTCAACGGTGGCTTCTTGGCTTTGCTCACCCACGGATGCTTTGATGCGGTAGGAACCTATCGGCAGTTTTTCCTTGATTTGGGATTTCAGTAAGCGGTCTGAAAAATAGTTGCCATTGGCGCTGTAAAACGTGAAGTTGGCGTCGACGGGCTTTTGTTGTGCATCCTGCGCTTGTAGCGATAACTTCCCCATTGGGCCGAGATCGAAACGGTAGGATGTGGTTTTGCCGGAGGTCAAAGTTAAGGTCTGGGTGTGTTTGATTTCCCCCCATAACGCATCAACCCGGTAAGTTCCCGCCGGGATACTGTGGGAAACTTGGGTTTGCGCGGTGAAGTTGGTGATGTGCCGGTCTTCGGTGTCGTAAAGCAGGAAGCTGGCAGGTAAGTTTTCGGGATCATTGCTAGCACCGACTGTCAATTGCAGGGTCGCGGGGGCGCTGGCTGTATTGGTTTTATTGTCTGCCGGGGTGTTGGCTGTCACTTCCTGTGCGGGCAAACTGTTCAGCAGGTTGGTAACGGCTGGCGTGTCGCTGGCAATGGCGAAGCTTCCTCCGCTGTTGGTAGCGATGCACTTGAGTTGTGAGTCCTGATCATCGCGGAAACCGAGTACTTGGATGCGTAGGGCGGAATTTTTGGCCTTGAGTTCCTTGACGGTAGCGCAGGGGTCAGCGTCGCAACTTTCCTGCCCATCACTGATCAGCAAAATGGTGTTGCCCATACTGGCGGCTTGTTGGATGGCGGCACTGATGGGCGAACGCCCCAGTGGCATGATGTCAGTGGCTTGCTTGAGCAGGTCGCTAGGCGTGTTTTCTCCCGGTTTTGCGAGCACATTGATGTCGTGGCAGTCGGACTTGCGTTGGTTGCCGTAAGCGATCAGGCCGATGCTGGCGTTTTCGGGTTGTTTGTCGAGTAAGGTGGCAAGGCTGCTGCGGGCGAGTTCAATCTTGTGCTTGTCGTTGATTTTCCCCCACATGCTGTTAGAAGCATCCAGCACGATGATGAGGTTATCGTTGGCGGCGGCGAGGGTGGGGAACGCGAGTAGGCTGGTGATCAGCAATGTTGTTAAGTATTTTTTCATGATGTCAGGAAAAGTACGTGTCCAGTGAGATAAGGGCTTGGTAAATGTTAGCACTGTGCGCTGGAAAGGGTGGGATTTTCCGACCGTTTGGAAGGAAACTGCTTGCATGTTCCCCGCGCATTCATAAGAATCGCAGGACATAAAAACAATAAAAGAAACCTATCATGCAGGCTGTAACATCCAATGCTTCTCCTGCCCTGTTTGGCGAACGGCTGGTCAAACTGGGTAAGTTGAAACCCGCTGATCTTGAACGTGCCTTACGTGCGCAGGCTGAAATACATCAGCCTCTGGGCAGTGTGTTGGTGCGGCTGGGGATGCTCACTGAGCAAGAAGTGGCTTTCGTACTGTCACGCCATTTGGGTGTGCGCATGGCAATGACACGCGATTACCCCTCACTTCCGGTAGAAAACCCCGGCATTTCCATCAATTACATGCGTAATGCGGAACTGGTTCCGGTACATCTGGAAGAAGACCGCATGATTGTGGCGATGTCCAATCCGCAAGATACGTTTTCCTGCCAAGCCTTGTACATGGCAAGCGGCAAGCAGGTGGAAGCTTTGCTGGGTTTGCCAAGTGAAATCCGCACGAATATTGAGCGCTTGTACGGTACGGAAGCCAATAAAGCCCACGGTAACGATGATGAATTCGAGATTACCGGCAGCAATGAAAACCTGGATGACATTGAGCACCTGAAAGACATGGCGAGTGAAGCGCCAGTTATCCGCTTGGTCAACCAGATCATGACCAATGCCATGAGCCAGCGGGCGTCGGACATCCATATTGAGCCGTTTGAAACCCACCTGAAAGTGCGTTACCGCATTGACGGCGTGATCCATGAAGTGGAATCACCGCCCGCGCAATTGACTGCCGCGATCATTTCCCGTATCAAATTGATGGCGCGTTTGAACATTGCCGAACGCCGTTTGCCGCAAGATGGGCGTATCCAAATGCGGGCGCAGGGCAAGGAAATCGACATGCGCGTATCGACCGTACCAACGATGCACGGGGAGAGCGTGGTAATGCGTTTATTGGACAAACACAGTGTCAAACTCGACCTGAAGACCTTGGGTTTTTCCGACGACAATTTCCAGAAACTCCAGAAAGAGTTGGAAGCGCCACACGGGGTAGTACTGGTAACAGGCCCGACAGGTTCGGGGAAAACCACGTCATTGTATGCCGCACTGACTCAGCTCAATACCCCGGAAAGCAAAATCCTTACGGTCGAAGACCCAGTGGAATACGAGCTCGAAGGCATCAATCAAATCCAAGCCAACCCTAAAATTGGGCTGACGTTTGCCGATGCGCTACGTTCCATTGTGCGCCAAGACCCGGACATCATCATGATCGGGGAAATGCGTGACGTGGAAACCGCCCGCATCGCCATCCAATCGGCACTGACCGGGCACTTGGTGCTTTCCACCTTGCATACCAATGACGCGGCGAGTGGTATTACGCGCTTGATGGATATGGGGATCGAAGATTACCTGCTGACCTCCACGGTGAACGGCATCCTCGCGCAACGCTTGGTGCGGCGTTTATGCCCGCAATGCCGCGAATCGCACAGTGTTTTGCCGGAAATCGAGCGTGAACTGGGTTTGCGCAAATACCAGCCGGATGGTGAATTGCGCCTGTGGCACGCCAAGGGCTGTAGTGCTTGCGGGCATACGGGTTACAAAGGCCGCAGTGCCATCCACGAATTTTTGGTGATGGACGATGATATTCGCCGCCTGATCCTTAAGCACGAAGACGCAGGCGTTTTGCAGGAACAAGCCCGTAAAGCCGGGATGCGCACCATGTACGAAGACGGCCTGATGAAAGCCCTCAAAGGTGTGACCACACTGGAAGAAGTGCTGCGCGTGGCGGAGGAAACCCCGAATGCCAGCGTATAGTTACAAAGCAATCACCCCTGCGGGTGTCGCCAAAGAAGGCATGTTGGAAGCTGCCAATGAAGCCTTGGTGGTGGAAAACTTGCACGCGCAAGGGCTGATTCCCATCAAGATTCTGGCGGGCAAGGCGGGGGCGAGCAATGCGCCCGTCGCGAAAAAGCCATCTGGTCTGTTTGCCAGTAAAGCCGTCAAGCAAGAAGACATCATGGCGATTACCCAACAGATGTCTTCCATGCTCAAGGCGGGTTTGCCGCTCGACCGTGCTTTGGGTATTTTGCTGGAAATCAGCGACAAGCCGGTGGTGACGGAATTGGTACAAGGCATCCAAAACCATGTGCGCAGCGGTAAACGTTTCGCTGATGCTTTGGAGGAAAGCGGCAAGTTCAACCGTTTCTACGTCAACATGGTCAGGGCAGGGGAAGCAGGCGGTTCGATTGATGACGCACTTGCCCGCTTGGTCGAATACATGGCGCGGGCGAAAGAATTGCGCGGTACGGTGATCTCTGCACTGATTTACCCTGCGATTCTGGCGTTTGTGGCGGTGGCGTCGATCATTGCGCTGCTGACTTTCGTGGTTCCACAGTTTGCCTCAATGTTTGCCGACATGGGCGCGGAATTGCCCACTATCACCAAGGTTGTGATGGGTATATCGGGAACATTGCAACATTACTGGTGGGTGGTGTTGGGTGGTTTCTTGCTGATGCTGTTGTTGGGGCAATATGTCCTCACCAACGAAAAGGCGCGTACTGGCCTTGACCGCAGCATGTTGCGGTGGCCGATTGTCGGAAACTTGATTGGCAAAATCGAGACGGCGCGTTTCTCCCGCAGTCTGGGAACCTTGCTGCACAACGGTGTGCCGCTGTTGGGGGCGCTCAAAATTGCAAAAAATACCATAGGAAACCGGGTCATGGCTTCAGCAGTGGAAGAATCTGCTGACAGCCTTAAGCAAGGCGAAAGCCTGACCCGGACATTATTGGCAAAACGTGTGTTCCCCGCATACGCTTTGCACATGCTGCGTGTCGGTGAGGAAACCGGGCGCATGGAAGAGCTGCTGCGTGAAGTGGCAGACATTTACGATGATGAAGTCAAAACTTCCGTGAAACAGATGTTGGCACTACTGGAACCTGTGCTGATCCTGATCATGGCGGTGGCTATCTTGGCGATTATTGGCTCGGTCTTGTTACCGATGATCAATATGGCTGATTTGGTGAAATGACGGGTTTTTACGAAGAAGTGTCATAAAAAAACGAAGCAAATAATAGCAATAACAAGGAGCTAATAATGCAACACAAACCCTACAAGCGACGCCTGTCGAATAAGCAACGCGGCTTTACCCTGATTGAGCTGATGATCGTGTTGGTCATCCTTGGCCTGATCATGGGGATCGTCGGCCCGCAGGCGATGAAATACCTCGGTAAAGGCAAAACCCAATCTACTAAGGTGCAAATTGAAAACTTAAGCGCGGCACTGGATATGTACCGTCTGGAAGTCGGCAATTACCCCACTTCTGCTGATGGCCTGAAAGCGCTGGTTGCAGCCCCTTCCAATGCGCGTGGCTGGAACGGCCCTTACCTGAAAAAAGGTGAAGTGCCTAAAGATGCGTGGAACAACGATTACCAATACAAACGTCCGGGCAGCAACAACCACCCTTACGACTTAAGTTCGTTCGGTGCGGATGGTGCGGCTGGCGGCGAAGGCGAAGATGCAGACCTCAGCCTCTGGCAGCAATAAGGGTTTCACCCTCCTCGAAGTCCTGCTGGTGCTAGTCATCGGCGGGCTTTTGATGGCGGTGGTAGCCACCTCACTTTCTGAAGGCCCGGTATTGCGTAAAAGCAGCAGGGAAGTCGCCACCAGTTTGCGTCATGCCCGTGCCCAAGCGGTAATGCGCCAACAGCCGGTGGTGTGGAAAATGGACATCAAAGCCAAACGCTTCTGGATCGACGGCGGCGACAAGGATGCTGACCGTAATCTCAATCAGGCAATGGAAGCCAAAATTAACACCAGTGCTGCTGAAGTGATTTCTGCTGATCAAGGCGGCATCCGCTTTTTCCCGGATGGCAGTTCGACGGGCGGCTCAGTCGACCTGACTTACAAAAAACAGACCTACAAGGTCAATGTCGAATGGGTGACGGGTCGTGTCAGTATCCAGTAAGCAACAGGGTTTTTCACTGCTCGAAGTCCTCGTCGCATTCGTGGTGATGGGGCTGGTGGTCGGCACGCTGTTGCAACTGTTCGGGGCATCCATGCGCAGTGTCGCGCTTTCCGATGAATACAGTTTTGCCGTGCAAGTGGCGGAATCACGCTTGGCGGCAGTCGGCAGCGAAATCAAAGTCGAGCAAGGCAACGTCTCCGGTGAAGAAAAAGGTTCTGGCTACCACTGGAATGTGAGCATGGAACCAATCAAAGCCGATGAAAAAACGGAAAAGCTGCAAGTCGCATTGCAAATGTACCGCGTGGATGTCGCGGTGACGTGGAAAAGTAGCGAAAAGCCCCGCGAATTCCACCTGTCGAGTTTACGCTTTGGGGAAAAGTTATGAAGCAACGCGGCTTTACCCTGCTGGAAATGCTGATTGCCTTCTCGTTGGTTTCCCTGCTGTTCCTTGCGCTGTTCGCTAGTTTCAACACCATTGGGCACAGTTGGGATGCCGCTGACACGCGCATGAACAAGACTGAAGACATGCGCCTGATCAGCGATTTCCTGCGCCGCCAATTGGGGCAGGCAATGGTGGTCAAGATCAAGGGTGAAAAGGATGGCGGTGTGTATGCGTTTGAAGGCACGTCCACCTCCCTGCGTTACGCCGCGCCCTTGCAACCCCTGCAACATCAAGGCGGGGTGTTTCTGGTTGAGCTGGATATTGTCAGTGGCAAAAATGGCAAAGCGCTGGAAATGCTGTATGCCCCTTACCGCCCCGAGTTGACGTGGGAAGACGCTTTCAGAGACGCAGAACCCGTACCGGTATTTGATGGGCTGAAAGATGCTTCATTTGCGTATTTTGGCGCAGAAGAAGAGGGCAAAGACCCTGAGTGGTCGTCCGATTGGGAAGACAAACCGCTATACCCGCAACTGTTGAAACTGACGCTGGCAGATGCAGAACGGGCGTGGTCGGAAATGCAGGTCAGTTTGCCGCAGGTGAGTGATTATGGGAAATAGTCCACGGAAACAATCCGGTGTTGCCATGATCGTGGTGTTGTGGATGATCATGGTGATGATGACCCTCGCTGCCAGCCTGCTTTACGCTACCCGCACTGAATCCAGCATGGTGGATTACGCCCGCCGTACCGCCATCGCCCGCGCCACGGCTGATGCTGCTGCGCATTATGCGGTGATGCAGCTTTTCTTGCCGCCGCAGGAACGTGACCTGCAACTCGGTGGCAAACCGCTATTGTGGCAATACGAAGGCGCGAAGGTTGAAATCCGCGTGGTCGGTGAAAATGGCCTGATCGACATCAACTATGCCAGCCGTGAGCTATTGGCGCAGATTTTCAAAGAGGTCGGTGTGGAAGACCAAGCCGCGTCCGACATGCTCGACGTGTTGGAAGATTTCCGCGATGTGGATGACCTGAAACGCCTCAACGGTGCGGAAGACGGTGATTATGAAAGCGCGGGTTTGGCTTTCGGTGCGAAAGATGCTCCGTTTGAACGCATCGAGGAATTGCAGCAAGTGCTGGGCATGACCCCGCAGCTTTATCAGGCATTGACCCGCTATTTGACGGTCAATTCTGGTGCTGCTGGGATTAACCCGATGCTGGCTCCGCGCCAGATATTGCTGATGCTGACGGAAGGTGATGCCGGGAAAGTGGATGCTTATATTGCGGAACGGGAAGAGGCGGCGAAAGATGGGCGTTCAGTATTGCCTGATTTTGGGCAAGCATTTTTCGATAATAGCCAGCAACCTTTGTACCGGATGCAGATCAGGGTGTTTACGGATGAAACTGCGCCACCGTATTTTGAAGAGCGTTCGGTGCGTTTAAGCCCAGAAAAAATGCCGCCGTTTGTGACGTATTTTCGAGTGTTGCAGGCGTCTTCGGCACAGTTTGAATAGCGTTGGTGGTTTAAGTGGTTGGAAGTGTTGTTTCCCATGCGCTTTGGATAAATTTACCCAATTGTTCAAACTCCGCTTCCCGCGCACTGCCGCGCCGCCATGCCAGCCCGATTTCGCGGTAACTGTCTTCTGGCAAAGGCCATAGCTTGACTGCCGTGCCTGTCAGTAGGGTAGATTTCTTGACCATTTCGGTCAGGTAGGAAATGCCCAAATCCGAATCCACCATTTGTACCAGCGTCAGCAAGCTGCTGGCAGTAAAGCGGCTGATCTTGTCCACGTCTTGCAAGTGGCAGGCGGATAGCGCGTGGTCACGCAAGCAATGCCCGTCTTCCAGCAACAGGATACTTTCTGGGTTCAACTCGTTGAAAATATAACCGCGTGGGTGGGTATGGCGGGTATCTTCGCGGCAAGCCAGCAGGAAGCGGTCTTTGAACAACGGCAGCATTTCCACATTGCGCAGCGCGAAAGGCAGGGCAATGATAATCAGGTCAAGTTCGCCATTCATGAGTTTGTCGTACACGCGCAGGGTCATGTCTTCCGTCAGGTATAGGCGTAATTGTTGGAAACGTTTGCGGATGGCGGGCAGTACTTGTGGCAACAAAAAGGGTGCAATGGTGGGGATGATGCCGATCCGCAGTTCGCCAGTGAGTGGCGCGTGGTTGCTGCGGGCGAGTTCCACCAAACTTTCAATGTCACGGATGCAGCGGCGGGCTTCGCCAGCAATTTGCCGCCCGACGTGAGTGACGGTGACATTTTTGTTGGTGCGGTCAACCAGTTGTACTTCCAGCGTGGTTTCCAGCTCACGGATTGCGGTGCTGAAGGCAGATTGGGAGACAAAACAAGCCTCGGCAGCTTTGCCGAAGTGTTCGTGGCTTTCCAGCGCGACAAAATAACGGAGCTGTTTGACAGTCGGCAGGTTCATGGCAACCTCAATGTTATCGGTTTTAAGGCTTACCGTTCGGATAATATTCTATTTTCTGTATTATAGTAAAAAAACTTTAGCTTTGCGCGTAATGCAGTGGCCCGCCCCGAAATGGCGCAAATCCTGTGCCGAAAATCACACCCGCATCCAGCAGATCAGCATCATCGACGATACCTTGCGCGAGGCAGGCTTTGGCTTCGTTGACAAGCGGGGTAATCAATTTGGTTTGCAGCATGGTGCGGTTGCCTTGCCATTCCACCGCTTCGGTTTTCATCATTTTGCCATTGCGGTAACGGTAGAAACCTTCGCCGCTTTTCTTGCCGAGTTTGCCTGCTCTGGTCATGTGGTTGAGGGTAAGGGGAACGTCCAGCCCCAGCTTTCTCGCCAGAATATCGCCGACGTGTTGGCAAATGTCGAGGCCGACGGTATCTGCCAGTTTCAACGGCCCCATCGGCATCCCGAAATCACGCGCCGCTTCGTCGATAATGGCGGCGGGAATGCCTTGCTGTTGCAGGCGGATACCTTCCAGCAAATAGGGCATGAGGATGCGGTTGACCAGAAAACCGGGCGAGCTGTGCACTGGCAGCGGCAGCTTGTCGATGTGGCGCGTGAACGCGAGCGCACGGGCAAGCACGGCATCATCTTTGGCGTGCGGGTCGTAGACGACTTCCACCAGCGGCATTTTGAAGACCGGGTTGAAAAAATGCAGCCCGACCAGCCGTTGTGGTTCGCGCAGTGCGCCAGCAATGTCTTCCAAAGGAATGCTGGACGTATTGCTGGCAAGAATTGCGTCCGGTTTGGCTTTGCTTTCCAGTGCGGCAAACAACTGCCGTTTGGCTTGCAAGTTCTCGAAAATGGCTTCGATAATGACATCGGCTTTGCCGATACCTTCGCCGTGCGGGTCGGGAATCAAACGGTCTAACGCGGCTTGGATGGCGCGGGCATCTTTCTTGTAACGGTGTTGGAAGGCTTCACTGGCGCGTGCCACCACACGGGCGAGCGCATCGGCATTTTGGTCTTGCACACTGACGCGTAAACCTTGCATGGCGCACCACGCGGCAATTTCCCCGCCCATTGTGCCACCGCCAACCACATGCACATGCTGCGGTTGGAACAGCTTTTTGTCGCCCAAGGCTTTCAAACGGTTTTGCAGGAAAAAGACCCGCACCAGATTTTGCGCAGTATCGCCCAACACCAGTTTGGCGACGGAAACGGCTTCGGCCTTGTACATCGCTGCCGGGTTGCCGCCGTGCTTTTCCCACAGGTCAATCAGGGCATAGGGCGCGGGGTAATGTTCGGGGCGGGCGTGTTCGGCGACTTGCTTACGCAGTTTTGCTCCCAATAGGTGACGGGCGGGGGCAAGTTGGTTCAGTGCCGACAGGTAGAATGGCGGTTTAGTCTTGGCGGGTGGTTTCAGCAAGGTTTGGACGGCAGTGCTGTGTAATTGGCGTTCCGCTACGCAGTAATCCAGCAAGCCCATTTTCAGTGCTGCTTGCGGGCGTAATAGCCTGCCGCTGAGCATGATGTCCATCGCGTTCAGCACGCCTAGTTTGGCGATGGAGCGTACCGTGCCGCCGAAACCGGGGTGGATGCCGAGTTTGACTTCCGGCAAGCCCAAGCGTGTACCGGGGTTGTCGCTGGCAATGCGGTAATCCAACGCCAGCGCCAGTTCCAACCCGCCCCCGAGGCAGAAGCCGTCAATCATGGCGAGGGTGGGGCAGGGCAAGTCGGCAAATTGCTGGCACACCGCTTGGCCTTTTTCGATGAAAGCTAGCGCCTGTTCGGTGCTTTTGACTTCGGTGAAACGTTTGACATCCGCCCCGGCAATGAAGCCCGTGGATTTGCCCGAACAGATTACCAGCCCGGCGGGTTTGTGGCTGCGGATGGCGATGCCTGCACGGCTGAGTTCGTCGAGGACTTCGGGGGTGAGGATATTGGTGGATTCACCCTGCACATCCAGTTTGAGCCACAGGATGTTGCTGCTGTCGGTTTCCAGATGGAGGTGTTGGAACGTACTCATGGGCTGACTCCTTCCACCAACATTGCGCCGCCTTGTCCACCGCCAATGCAGAGGCTGGCAATGCCGCGTTGTGCATGTTTGCGCCGCAAGACGTGGGCAAGGTGTAAGACGATGCGTGCGCCGCTCGCGCCAATAGGATGCCCGAGGCTGATGCCACCGCCGTCGATATTTACTTGCGCCGCGTTAATGTGTCCCAGCACTGATTCCAGCCCCAGTTCTTGTTTGCAGTAGTTCCCGTCCCCAAAAGCGTGTAAGCACGCCAGCACTTGTCCGGCGAACGCTTCATTGATCTCCCAATAGTCAATACTATCAAGATTTAACCCGCTTGCGTTTAATAATTTTGCGCTGGCGTGGACTGGCCCCAAACCCATTTGGCTGGGGTCTAAACCTGCCCAGTAGGCGGGGCTGATTTTGGCTAATACCGGGAGTTGGTATTGCGCAACTGCCGGTTCGCTGGCAAGCAATACGCAAGCCGCACCGTCGGTCACTTGCGAACTGTTACCTGCTGTTACCAAACCAGTGGGTTTGTCGAAAATGGGACGGAGTTTTGCCAACTTTTCTAGGGAGGAATCGCGCCGTACCCCGTCGTCAAAGCGGATCACCGTCCCGGATGCAGTGCTTAAGGGGGTAATTTCATCGTCCAGTTCGCCCGCATCCATTGCCGCTATCATGCGTTGGTGGCTGCGCAGGGCGTAAGCATCCATCTGTTCGCGGGAAATACCGAAACGGTAAGCCAGCTTTTCGGTGGTTTGCCCCATGCTCAAGCCGACAATCGGGTCAGTTAGGCCACGTAACAGCGCAATGACGGGGGAAAAGTAACGGGCTTGCAGGCGGCTCAGTGCTTTGAGTTTGGCGGGCAAGGTTTTGGCCTGTTGCCAATCCGCCAACCACGCCACCATTTCTGGGCGGAATAATACCGGCGCGTGGCTCATGGCTTCCGTACCACCCGCGAGGATCAGGTCGGTGTAACCGTGGGCAATGTTGCGGTAAGCGCTGTCGATGGCTTGCAAACCCGCAGCGCAATTGCGTTGCACCGTGAATGCCGGAACTTTATCCTCGCAACCGAGGCGCAGGGCAATGACGCGGGCAATATTGGCTTCATCCGGCCCCGGCATTGCGCAGCCGAAAATGACTTCATCAAGGGTGGAAGGGGGAAAGGGTTGGCGTAGCAGCGTGGCTCGCCCGACGTGTACAGCCAAGTCACTGGCGCGGTACTCCCCCGGCTTGCCTGTGGTACGCAGGAAAGGGGTGCGGCTTCCGTCCACGAGAAAAACCGTGCGGGACATTGACGTTCCTCCTCCGGTGTAGATCGCCGGTGCACTTGTTATGGTTTTTATCTTCTACGGTTTCACGAGTTTAGGCCAGAAACCTTGGGTTTGGTAACGGTATCGGCGTGGGTGTGATTCAGACATATGGTGGCATTGGTAGGAGAGGGCTATTTGCAACAAGTTCACTTGTAAGTTAACATTTCGCCCATGAGAGAAATCCACTTTTACAAAACGTCATCCGGCGAATCCCCGATAGAAGCGTTCTTGGACAGCCTCACCAGCAAACAAGCGCAAAAAGTTGCATGGGTTATGCAACTGATTGAAGAAGTTGAACAAGTTCCTGTGACATACCTGAAAAAGCTGGTTAATACCGATGATATTTGGGAAATCCGGGCGCAGCAGGGGAACAATATTTTTCGGCTATTGGGATTCTTTGATGGTGGAAAACTAATCGTCCTGACCAATGGTTTCCAAAAGAAGACCCAGAAAACGCCTAAAGCCGAGATTATTCTGGCAGGGGACCGCAAGAAAGACTATCTGGAGAGAAAAGCATGAGTGATTTACAGAAATACACCAGCCGCCGCAAACAGCAAGATGCCCAATTCGCGGACAATTTCGATAAAGGCTACCAGTCTTTCAAGATTGGTGTTTTGCTGCGGCAAGCTAGAATCGCTGCTGGCATTACCCAAGAAGCTATTGCGGTATCCTTGAACACCCGAAAATCTGCCATATCCAGAATGGAAAACCATGCAGAAGACGTGAAACTTTCCACGCTTGAGAAATTTGCCCACTCCCTAGGCAAGCGGTTGGAAATCCGTATTTGCTGATAGTCGGGTGGTTTGGTGTGCTGGCAGAATTAACGCTACACTCTTGCCTTCTTTAGCTTCAGGAATGGCGGTGCAGCAATGAATATCGACACACTCACGGAGCTTTACCAGAAAGCCCAAGCGCTACAGCAAGAGCTTGAAGCGGAAATCGACAAGCTGCTGGAGGAAAAGCGCAGCCAGTTCCAATATGGGTTTCAGCGCGGCAAGGTGTATTTCGAGGAAAGTATCCGTGTTTTGCAGCACGGGCAACGCACGCCGCTTTGGCAGTACCTGAAATCCGCCCAGATTCTTACCGTGCTGACCGCCCCGATTATCTACGCGGTAATCATCCCCTTTGTGTTGTTGGATGCGGCGGTGACGTTGTACCAGCAGGTGTGTTTCCGCGTGTATGGCATCCCACGGGTGCGGCGTTCAGATTACATCCTCATCGACCGCCATCATCTGGCCTACCTGAACGTGGTGGAAAAGCTCAACTGCCTGTATTGCAGCTACGGCAACGGCTTGGTTGAATATGTGCGCGAAGTCAGCGCCCGCACTGAGCAGTACTGGTGTCCGATTAAACACGCCCGTCGTAGCCCCGACCCGCACCGTTTTACCCATCAATTTGTCGATTATGGGGATGTGCAAGCCTACCAGCAGAAGCTGGAGGAATTGCGCAAAGCTTGGGAAGCGCACAACCCATAAGCCCGCCGCGAATGCCGCTAACGGATAAACGCACGTAAACGACCGATGGGCTGCCCGCCCGATTTCTCAGACTTTCAGAGGTATGGTGTAGACTGCTAGCAACAGGATTTTTCAACCACACGACATGGAGTCGTTATTATGTGTAGCATTAATGGAATCAACTCCCTGAGTTCAGGGTGCGGTGCGTCGGGCGCATCATCATCTGCATCTTCCCCTTCCTCCAGCAGCATACAGGCATTCCAGCAGGCTTTAAGCGGGCATGGCTCGGGTAAATCAGAAGGCGGCAGCAAGTCTGGGCGGGGCGGCAACTGCGGCGGCAGCAATAGCAGTAATGGCAGTTCAGGCAATATGCAGGAGCTTATTACCCAACTTATTCAGCAAATCCTGCAAGCCTTGATGGGTAACAACAGCAACGTAGCACAAACCGGCAACAGCGGCGGTTCTGGCAGTTGCTCTTCCGGCAGTGCTAACAACGGTTGCCAAGCCTGCGGTTGATGGCGTAACCCATCTTCCCTGAAACGGAAAAGGCGCGAGGAACACCGCGCCTTTTTTGTTGCCTTGCTTATTTTGCAGGCTTGAGCGTTTCAAGCATTTTCTTGGCGTCTTCATTGCCTTGGTCGGCTGCTTTCTGGAACCACTGACTGGCGGCAGCATCATCTTGGGTCACGCCGATACCTTCGTGGGACATAATGCCGAGGTTGTATTGCGATTCGGCGTCGTTTTGGTCTGCGGCTTTTTGGAACCATTTGGCGGCTTTCGCCACATCTGCTTTCGTGCCTAAGCCCGCGTAATAGATGGAACCGAGGTTGCGTTGGGCGGTGATGTTGCCTTGGTCAGCGGCTTTGGTGAACCACTTAATGGCTTTGGCAGAATCTTGCTTGATACCGATCCCTTCGTAATACATTGTGCCAAGGTTTAGCTGCGCTTGGTCATAGCCTTTATCCGCCGATTTTTGGTACCACTTCAGGGCTTTGGCTTGGTCTTCTTTCGTGCCTTGGCCTTGGTTGTACATGATGCCGAGGTTGTATTGCGCTTTTTGGTTGCCTTGGTCGGCGGCTTTTTGGAACCATTTCAGCGCTTTGGCGTAGTCTTGAGCGACGCCAGTACCTTCGTAATACACCATAGCAATGGCAAACTGTGAATCCACGTCGCCCTGCGCTGCGGCTTTTTCATACCACTTCGCGGCTTCAGTCAGGTCTTGCTTGACCCCGTTGCCGCTCTCGTACATAAAGCCCAAATTGAATTGTGCGGATGCGTTGCCTTTTTCGGCGAGTGGCTGGAATTCATGGAGTGCTGTGGCGTAATCCTGCGCATTATAAGCAGCGACACCCTTGGCAAAATCCGCAAACGCAGGCGCTGCGGTGAACAGGGCAAGTGTTGCAACGGCAAGCAATTGTTTTTGTAACATGTGTTGTTTCCTAGCAGGTTAAGTCGGTCTGATCATAGCGTAAATTAAAACATGACTTTGAGTATTTGCTTTAACGACAGGCGGGTTATTTTGTTGTCCTTGTGCGCAACATTTTTTACGGGGTGTACGGCTGTTCCGCAAGCTAATGTGTGGAAACCAACGGCGGTGGTTGCCAGCAGCGCCGACATTTGTTACCAGCGGGTGCGTGAGTTGGAAATGCTGCCGTTGGATGCCGCCAGCCCTACCGACGGCTTCCTGCGCAACCAGCATTGCATTGCCCTGAAAGCCTGCCAGCACAAGCCAGAATTTGAAAACCCGGTGTGGTTGGATCAGGTGATGGCGGATTTCATCGACCCGTACACCCAGCAGCAACACGACTGGGGGAAAGTGATGGCGCATTGCCAGCAACGTTCCACCGCGAACCCGCTGCGTAACCTGTTATGCCAGCGCGAGATGGCGCGTTACCACATTTTCACCGATTTGCGCGGGGCATTGGCGCATGACGGATGCAGCACCTCCGCTGACTGGCAGCGGTTGGAAGGCTACATCAGCGGCTGCATTGACGAGGCAGATTATCCACCAGTGCTGTCCGATTACATCAAAAACCGGGTTGTCACTTACCGTAACCGCGTGCGCCAACAATGCTTGTCTGCTGGAAATACGACGCAGGGAAATCATCCACCCGGATCGCATTCAACGTCGCCCGCCGTGCTGCCAGCAGTTTTTCCGCGCTGAAGGTATCCAGCAAACCTTTGTCCTTGGCTTCTTGGATCGCGGCTTCGGTGGTGTGGGCGTGGAGTTGCCCGGATTTCATCAGACTGCGTAATTGCTTTTCCAACTCGGCGGCGGCAAGGGTTTTGTGTAAGGCATCCTCAATCCGCCCCATGCGGTCTTGCGGGTCGTTGGTGATGTAAATGCCGCGTGTCAGGCGGTCGCGGGTAGCAGAAGGTTCCAACGCTAGCCGCGCTACTTGGTGGATCAGCTTGTCATCCGGCGGGCTGAACGGTTTGCCATACGGGAACATCAAGGTGCGCAAGGTTTTCGCCAACCACGGCATCGGTAAGTTGTGGAAAGCCGCCAGCATCGCCTGTTGCGCCCGGTGGATAGTGAGTGTGCAAGCGTATTCCAGCAAGGGCAGGTCGGCTTCCGGCTCGCCTTGTTCCTCGAAATGCTTGAGGGTGGCGGAACACAGGTAGAGGTTGGCGAGGATGTCTGCCATGCGCCCCGAGAGACGTTCGCGCCGTTTCAAGCTGCCGCCCAAACTGAGCGCGGCGTAATCCGCCAGCAGGGCAAAGTTACTGCTCAAACGGGCGAGGTGGCGGTAGTGGTGGCGGGTGCGCGGCGTGCCGGAAACCACCAGCAGCGCATTGCTCAGCCCATACCAAAGGCTGCGCCCCAAGTTTCCGGCAATGTGTTTGATGTGCCCGATCAAGGCGGCGTCGAATGCGGCTACATCGTCGTGTTGCGCGGCCTGCATTTCTTTCAGTAAGAAAGGGTGGCAACGCAACGCGCCTTGCCCAAACACGATCAGCGAACGGGTGAGGATGTTCGCGCCTTCCACGGTAATGCCGATGGGGATGGATTGGTAAGCCCGCGCCAAGTAGTTGGATGGCCCCATGCAAATGCCCGCGCCGCCGGAAATGTCCATCGCGTCATTCACCAGCCGCCGCATCCGTTCGGTCAGTTGGTATTTCAGCATGGCTGTCACTACTGCGGGGCGTTGCCCTTGGTCGATAGCGGTCGCGGTTAAAATGCGTCCGGCATCCATCAAATAGCAGTTGCCCAAAATGCGGGCGAGCGGCTCTTCCACCCCTTCAAAATAGCCGATGGGCATCCCGAATTGCTGGCGTACCCGCGCATACGCGCCGATATAACGTGCGGTCATTTTCGCCGCGCCGGTCGACAGTGCGGGCAGGGAAATGCCGCGCCCTTCGCCCAAGCATTCCACCAACATCCGCCAGCCGTGCCCGAGTTGCGCTTGTCCGCCGATTACCCAACCCAGCGGGATGAACACATCGCGCCCGATGTTGGGGCCGTTCTGGAAGGGAATATCCAGCGGAAAATGGCGCGTGCCGATTTCCACGCCCGGATGGTCAGTGGGGATCAGTGCCACCGTAATGCCGATGTTTTCCTTGTCGCCCAGTAAGTGTTCCGGGTCGTAAAGCTGGAATGCCAGCCCCAGTAAAGTCGCCACCGGCCCCAGCGTGATGTAGCGTTTTTCCCAATTCAGGCGGATGCCTAGCACGGCTTTTTCACCGTTGAAATCCTGCCGACAGACGATGCCGTGATCGGGGATGGAGCTGGCATCGCTGCCTGCTTCCGGTGCGGTCAGGCCAAAGCAGGGGATTTCGCGCCCATCTGCCAAGCGCGGTAAGTAGTAATCCTTTTGCGCGGGTGTGCCGTATTTCAGCAGCAATTCGCCGGGGCCGAGCGAGTTGGGAACCATCACCGTGACGGCGGCGGTAATGCTGCGGCTGGCGATTTTCATCACCACTTCGGAATGCGCCAGCGCGGAAAAGCCCAAGCCACCGTAAGCCTTGGGGATGATCATGCCGAAAAAGCGCTGTTGCTTGAGGAATGCCCAAATAGCAGGCGGCAGGTCGTACAATTCGTGGGTAATCTGCCAGTCGTCAAGGTCGCGGCAAAGGTCTTCCACCGCGCCGTCGAGGAAGGCTTGTTCCTCAGTGCTGAGTTTGCTGATCGACAGGTCGTGCAAACGACACCAATCCGGCTTGCCGGAGAAGAGTTCGGAGTCCCACCAAACGTTGCCGCTGTCCAGTGCGTCCTGTTCGGTCGGTGAGATCGGTGGCAACTGCTGTTTCAGGCGGCGCAACACGGGTTGGCTGAAGTACTGGTGGCGTAGGCGGGTTAACCTGTTCATGGCTTACCTCCGTTTCAGGTTCTTGATACCACGGCAGGGTGCGGTAGGCAGGTGCGCTGCCGGTATTCCATGCTGGATACTTAATCACAGTAAAATAGGGCGAATAGTCGAAATCGCTGGGGGTGAAAAGCCGGAAATTGCGTTCGTAAAAGCGCAGTTCCTCATTTTGGGCATTGCGCACCAGCGGCAGGATCGGGTAATGCACCTGCTGGAAACAGCGGGCAATCATGCTCGAACACACGATATGCGTCGGTTGTCCGGCATTGTGCTGGAATAGGCAGGAACGCCAGCGGCGCGGCAAGATCGCATACGGGAACATGAACCGCGCAAGGTCGAGCAATTGGCGCACGTCATAGCCCATGCCCAGATGCTCAATGGCGAATTCCACCACTTTATCGGTGTCTTGCCACGTCAACCCGGCGGGGCGGCAAATCCGCAGGTGTTCTTTGCGGTAATCGCGCAGCGGGGTCACGATAGTGCCTTGCCCCAGCAGCGATTCGATCACCAAGGGTTCGCCGAGGTCGCCATCGTAATACGCCGCCAGCCGCGAACGTGCCTTGGGGTCACGGATGTCATTGATGCGCCCGACGTACAGCGCCGCGTGTGTCCACGGTGACAGCGCCACGCTTTGGATGACTTTGCTGACCCGTGATTGCCCCGCAAACAGGATTACGTCCGCCGGGCGGATTTCGCGCTCAAGAAATTCAAAATTGCAGATCGGGCTGAAATCTTCAGCGTGTGGGGTAGCGTTTAGCCAGCCGATGCCCTGTTGCCAAAGCCAGTTGGTTAGGCGGGAAGTGGATGTACGGATGCGTGGGAACATGATCGCTCCTTCGCAGGGGGAATAACACGCAGACCCTGCGCTACCTTATAGTTTAGTGTAATACTCAGGTAATGGCGGGGGTAATGTGACTGATAACGGCAGGGGATTAGGAGGGAGTGGCAGATGACGCGAGTGGCACGGCAGTTTCAGTCTGCCATGCCACCGCAAGCTGGCTTAGCCGTGGTTTTCGTCGGACTTTTTCACAATATCCAGCAGCTTCATGTCGGGGTCTTTAGCGCAGGCATCGCCCAAGCCTTTGCCCAAGGTATCCATCCATTTTTCGCTGATGTTGGTGTTTTTCTGTTCGGCGCTGATATAACCATCCAGCCAGAAAATCATCATTGTGCCGAGTTCTTCATCCTCAGCCATGTCTTTGCAAGTAACCGTGCTCATGTCGAACTCCCATGCATTAGCCGCCGCAAATGGCGCACAGGATAAAAGCAATGCCAGTAATAACTTTTTCATAATATACACTCTCGCTTTAGTAGAATCTCGAACATAGCATAGGTTTAAGAATTAGATCAATTCAATTTGTCAATGATATTAATCAAGCTCATTGTATTTTGCCTTGCATTTTCGTTGAATTTGTGACAAAACCAGCTTTTACTGATAGTTTGTCAACGCGAGGGAAAAACCATGAAAACATTGATGACAACGCTGCTGCTGGTTGTTGCGGGTGGCTTTGCACTATCCGCCAATGCTGAGCCTACGCTTGAGGTGGGCACGGTTCTGGAGGGTTCAATTACGCGGTACGAATGCGGTGATAGCTGCTATTTGACCATTATGGCAGCAGGTGGCGAGGAATATACCGGGTTGTGCACGGCGTCTATGTGCGAAAGCTGGAATGCGGACGCAGCAATACCGGATAGCATGATCGGTGTGAACGTCAGAGTCACCGTCGGTGAAGGTTCGCAGGTTGATGGCGAAGGCAATGTGATGGGCACGACCGATGCCTTTAATGAAATTGAACTTACCGACACGGATTATATGTAAGTTATTATTGGTGCATTAACTAAAAGCCCTTGCATCAAAATGGTGCAAGGGCTGTATAAGGCTGTTACGCCGCTACTTTAGGTTGCTTGTTCAGTTTTAATTTGATTACGGTTATTACACCAACGACCGCTGCCAGCAAAATAATGGCTAATAATGGGCGGTAGAAAATCCATGCAATAGCAATCGTCGCTAAGGCGAGGATGACCGCTAATAAAAATGCAATGATTCCCGTGCCAGCCCCAATAATATCGCCTGCAATAGGCAATACGTCGGCAATGACAGAGAGCACCTTGAATTCCATATTAATCCCAATAACGAGCAGGATGAATCCAATGAGCCGGATAATCCATGTCATTAGGGTGTTACTTTCTTGCGCATGTTGGATGATGGCATCAGCGCTGTGGATGCCCGTTTCCAGCAGTTCGATTTCCCCGCCCGCGCTGGTGGCGTAAGGCTCAAACGTATCCCGCACCTGCTTGGCAATGACGCTGACTTCCATCGGGTTCACCACTTCAAAGGTGATGCGTTGATCCCCAATCTTTGGTGCTGCCGGGTTCATTCCGCTGTAAAAGCCACCTGCCTGTAACTTTATTCCGGTGGGAAGTTCCATCTTTTTAATATCAGCCGCTTGAATAACAAGGGGTTTTGTTTCATCAATCCGCTCCACAAGGGAAGCGGGGAGGCTGAATTTCCCAAGGGAAACCGTATCCGCAAGCTGCGTGCTGGACTCGTAGGGCATGGTCGCAGGGTTCTGGTGTTCTTCTGGAATTCTGAAATCACCGGAGTTGATTGCGCTTGCCGACCAGGTTTTTTCGTATGAGTAAGTGGTCTTGGTTTCTTCGCCACCGCCGAGCTTTTTCTGGGTTTCGCTGTGTGAGGTTTCCTTCCATTGGTACATCTCCGCTACCCGCCGCAGTTGTAAGGCATTGGCGGATACCCCAAAAATAGGGTCATTCAGTACAGCTTTTGTATCAGCTTTCCCGGTGGTATGGATCAGTTTGCCTGCATTGGCAGGGTCAACAGCGTCGGAAGCGACTGAGATGACAGAACCCGCTCCTTCCTTGAGTGTTTTGTATTCTTTGACGGATCGGCCTTCATTCCAGAACAGCAGCACCAAGGCGACGATAATCAGTACAATACCGACCAATATCCCTTTGATTGCGCCGCCAAGACGGCTGAACCACGATTCAGAAGTCACTTCGGTGAAATTATCATTCGACATTTGACACATCCTTCAACTGATTGTTAAGTCAGGTGTTTGTCGTTGTGTAACGGTTCTCCCCTTGCGATGTCAGCAAGGCAAGGGGGAATCAGGCCATTGGCGGCATAAGCCCTTATTTGACTTTGATGGACTTGAGGGTTTTTTCTATCGCGTCGGCGTGTGTTTCTAACGCCTTTTTCGGTGCTTGGTTGATGAGCACGAGGAATTTTTCGCCGTCCTTTTTGGCATACTCGACGAAGTTCACGAAGTACTTGACGCCTTTCGCTTCTGCCTGCCCGTTGTTATAGGTCGCGGTAACGCCCAAAGCATCATCCTTTGCAACTTCGGGGTCTTTGCCTTCATTCCACACGATGCTTTCATACTTCGCGCCTACGTCCTTTTTCATTTTTTCGACAGCAACATCCAGTTCGCCTTGGTCGATCAGCAGTACATTCATCGCAACCAGTTTGTCGGGGGATTCCACGTAAGCACCTTCGGAATCAGGCGTCACGTGCCAATCAGCCGGGAAGTCGACGGTAAAGAGCGGTTTGTCTTTGTCTGGGTAGCTGTAGGTTTGCTCAGCGCTTGCTTTGTCGTCGCCTTTGTCCGCATCGCCGCCGCCGTGGGCTTTGATTGACTCGATAACTTTTGCGGCAATTTCAGCGTGCTTTTCAAAGGCTTCTTGGGAGGAAACCCACAGCAGCATGTAAGTGTCGCCAGATTCTGTGTGGTTGGCGAGAATGAGGTTAATGTTCGCTTTGCCGTCTTCATCTTCGCCTTTGGCATTGAGTACTTGCAAGGTCACGCCCGGATTTTCGCCTTCGGTTGGCTTTTCGTCGTAAGTGACGTTCTTGAAGCTGTCTTCGATAGAGGCTTTGGCTTCTTCCATTGCCTTGTCAGGGTGATCCTTGTCGGCTTCGAGCTTAGAGAGTTCCATGAAGAAGCTGGCATCATCCTTGGGGTGGGCAAACAGTACGCCTTCCTTCGGCTTGAGTTCCCAGTCGTCTGGGAATGCTACGTCGAGCTGCGGGGCATTTTCAGGGAAGTTAATGGATTGATCCGCCATGACGAATGGGGAGCTTAATAAGGCGAGCAAACAAAGTACAAGTGATTTTTTCATGGTAATGGCTGCTTATATGGTTGGTTCGGAAATATCTTTTGAACGCACATATCTTCTTCTCGCAAAAAACCTGAGCACACTATAAGGCCAGAAGATAGTAAGTCGAATTTATCAATAAATTTGAGAAATGTCATTGTGTTTTTTGCTAGGATTGTATCTAGCGATATAAGCATGGGTCTGTATACTGGCAATGAAGTGTGTATAAACAGGTGATGTTGTGGTGAAATTAAGCATAACGGCTTTTTTCTTATTGGCTGCATTATTAGTCGGTTGCGGTGAGAAACAGCCAGCGCAACAGGAACAGCGCGGCGAGTTGAAGGTATTGCCGTCGTCCACGCCGTCTCCCGTGCCTGCTGCCGTTGATGCCGAGGCTGACGGTAAGCGGGTGGCTTTGGTTATCGGGAATCAGGCGTATGCAGATTCACCCTTGCGCAATCCGGTTAACGATGCGGACAAAATGGCGGAGGCTCTGCGTGGCTTGGGCTTTGAGGTCATGAAAGCAACCAACCTCGACCAAAAAGGCATCAAGGCTGCCATCCGCCGCTTTGGTGAACGTTTGGATAGCAACAGCGTGGGGCTATTCTATTTCTCGGGGCATGGTACTCAAGTCGGCGGCAAAAACTACCTGATCCCAATTGGGGCGGAAATCCAGTATGAAGATGAGGTGGCGGATGCGGCGGTGGATGCCGATCTGGTGCTGGCAAAAATGGAAAGCGCCCGCAACGGCTTGAACATCCTGATCCTTGATGCTTGCCGCAATAACCCGTTTTCGCGCAGTTTTCGCAGCAGCACCAAAGGACTGGCAAGGATGGATGCACCGACCGGGACTGTGATTATTTACGCCACCTCACCGGGCGATGTGGCAGCGGATGGCACGGGCGATAACGGCCTGTTTACCAGTCATTTGCTCCAGCACATCAAGACACCAGGGATCGACATTGGCGAAACCCTACGCCTGACACGTTTGGGGGTGTTGCAACAATCCGAACGGGAGGGCAAGAAGCAAGTGCCGTGGGAATCCAGTTCCCTGCTGGCGCGTTTCTGTTTCGCCGGGTGTGGGCAACCTGCCCAAGCCTCACCCGTATCCTTGCCGACAGCCGCAAAGCCAGTGGCAGCAGCACCGCCTGCCCGCCTTCCTTTCGAGCCTGAAATGGTGGCAATCCCCAGCGGCAAGTTCACGATGGGCTGCAAGGCAGGGCGCGATGACGTGGACGGTGATTGCAATAGCGGCGAAAAACCTGCCCACGAAGTCAGCATCAGTGCTTTCCAACTGGCGAAAACGGAAGTGATGTTTGACCAATGGGATGCCTGTGAAAAGGCCGATGCCTGCCCCCATGCCGACGATGAAGGTTGGGGACGCGGTGATCTGCCGGTAATCAACGTCAGTTGGGATGACGTTACCCTGCAATACATTCCGTGGTTAAATCAGGAAACGGGGAAAAATTATCGCTTGCCGACCGAGGCTGAATGGGAATATGCCGCCCGTGCAGGCACGGCGAGCGCTTACCCGTGGGGCAATGGCATCGGCAAGGACAACGCGAACTGTTACGAAGATTCGTGCGGTGAAACGTTTGATTCTCCGTCGCCAGTCGGCAGTTTTGCCGCCAACTCCTTTGGCCTGTATGACATGCACGGCAATGTGTGGGAGTGGGTGCAGGATTGGAAGGGTGCATATGCCGCCGAACCGCAGGCAGACCCAACGGGCGCAAGCTCCGGCGCTAACCGCGTGTTGCGTGGTGGCTCGTGGTACAACGCAGCGGGGTTTTTGCGCTCCGCTTACCGCCACATCAGCACGCCGGATAACAGCACTTTCAACGTGGGCTTACGTCTTGCCCATGATTAATTTTTTTAACGACAGTCCACCAATGTAATGTGAGGGAAAACCATGAGAACACTGAACACGATACTTTTATTGGCTGCGGTAGGTGGTTTTGCCTTACCCGCCAGTGCCGCTAGCCTTGAGGGAAAAATTACGGGGTACGAGTGCGGTGACAACTGCTACTTGACCGTTATGGATGCAAGCGGCGAAGAACACACGGGGCTGTGTACCGCCACGCTGTGCGAAAGCTGGAATGCGGAAACCGCCATGCCTGACAGCTTTAAAGGCACGCAGGTCAAAATCAAGGTCGGCACGGGTACGCAAGTTGACGGCAGCGGCAACAACATGGGGGATATGGAATCCTTCGATGAAATTGAGCTGTTAGGTGCGGATAGCGCCACACATTGTGCCGACGATGAACTTACGGTATTTTCTTGTGAGTTGAAAAATAAAAAAACCGTCTCTGTGTGCGCATCGGATGATGTGTCCTCCCATTCTGGGTATTTGCAATACCGCTTTGGCAAAATTGGTAAAGTTGAATTGTCTGTCCCTGCCAAGAAAAAAAGTTTCCCGCAAGAATTAAGTCTCCAGCACAGCAAAGATGACAGTGCGGAATACAATTACATGAGCTTTTCAAATGGCGGTAATTTCACTTATGAATTGACCAGCTTCCGGCAATTCAAAGCCACCAACAGTGAAGGGAATCAGACCCCGGAAAGCAGCGATACCCTTACGGTGCGGGATATTAGAAAGTCCATGCGGGAAGGCGATATTGTTTTCTCTAATGAATGTAAAACGCTTGGTGCGCCGCTAGATGCTGAGGCGGTTTCCGAATGGACGGGCGTTAAGTGGGAAAGGGCAGGGTTCTAAAACCTAAAAGCTAACATGCCCCGTCCTGATAACAGGATGGGGTGAATTTCATGGGGCGCGTCAGTGTTCATTGGTCGCGCCGAATTCTTTTAATCGCCGGAAAAATTCCTCGTGTTCAATGTAGTGGCTACCGTCGCAGGAAAAATTCATGCCGATCATGCCATTGATCCGGTTGATGGATGCGCTGCGTAAATAAATTTGCTCGTCCGACAGCCGCAAGCGTTTAAATTCATCGAAGATCGGTTCAATACCGTGGCGGTCAATACGAGGTTGCCGCCCTTCATAACTCATGGTAGGAAAACTGTCGAGAAAGCCACTCTCAAAGACCTCTTCTTTCACGTAAATTTTGTAACTGTACGGGTCATCAAAGAACCAGCAACTCAATTGGGAAGATGAGTAGTGTACCTTGATGTTGAACACGCCTTTACGGGTGGCGAGGGCATACATAATACGGTGTAGCTTATCAATATTCTCGTCAAACAAGCTGACTTGGCGTTCTTGTTGGAACAGAAATGCACGGACGGAAGGGTCGCCTTTTATTTGTAACCAACGTTTTGGCATAACGTGTACTCCTGTGACTGTGGTGATTATTGCCTGCTTGCTATCGTATGCTTATTTAGTTTGGGTGCAATTGCCCTTAAATTTACTGCTTTCATTGCAGCTTTGGGTTACATTTCTGAAACAGCACTTATAATCGCACCCCATTTTTTGCGAGTAAAAATTTATCTAAAAGTTGGAGATACGATATGAAACCATGGTTAGCTACTGGAATGTTATTACTGTCTGCTGGGTGCGCCCACGTACAGGAAAAGCCCACCCACTGGACGTATGAGGGGGCGGAAGGCCCAGAACATTGGGGCGAACTCGCCGACAGTTATCGAATGTGTACCGTTGGCAAAAACCAATCCCCCATCAATCTCGACAGTCAGCATGAAATCGAGGCGCAACTTTCCCCCTTGGCACTAGCGTACAAGGCAGGCGGCAAGGAAGTGCTCAATAATGGGCATACCGTTCAGGTGAGCTATGAACCCGGCAATACGCTAACGCTGGATGGGTATTCGTATGAACTGAAACAGTTCCACTTCCACGCCCCCAGTGAAAATGAAATTGACAGCAAACAATACCCGATGGAGGCGCATCTGGTACACGCTGACAAAGATGGCAATTTGGCTGTGTTGGCACTCATGTTCACCGAAAGTGCTACAGACAATCCGGGGTTGAACCAATTCTGGTCACAAATTCCTGCTAAAGCCGAAGAAAAAGTTGCTTTGACGACCAAGGTGGATGCTTCCAAACTGTTGCCTGCCAAGCATGATTACTACCGCTTCAATGGCTCCTTGACCACGCCACCGTGTACTGAAGGGGTGGTTTGGCTGGTGATGAAGCAGCCAGTCAGTGCCTCCAAAGCACAAATTGAGAAGTTCTCCCAGATCATGGGGCATCCGAACAATCGCCCGGTACAGCCAGTGAATGCCCGCACGGTATTGAAGTAATGTCGTGGATGACTTGCTAAGCCCACAAAATACCTGACTCCAAACAAAAGAAGCGGCAACTGAAAATTGTTCCGCTTCTTTTTGGTTTTTTCACGTTAGCAAGTGCGGATTACTTGATCAGGTAAGCGCACACGATACATCTCCCTTGACGGCAAACTCTTCAAAAATGCTAACCACTGTTTGAAAATCACGAGTTATGGCATGTGCCGGAAAAGGTTTACCATGAAACGATTCTAGTCCGTTGGGACAGTCAGTGTTGGTAAGTGTCCTGACTTGGTATTCACCCTCTTCATCAATTTCGTTGAGCATGATGAGGCAGCGTTGATTTTCAGTATAAAGGGTGATGTCCTGAACGCCAATATCCGGTTTATTGCTGTTACTGATCTTAGTCGCGTTGGGGATGGTGCGCGAAGAGCAGGGGGTTTATGCCGCCGCTTAAATTTAGACCCAGCCTAATCCCCTGCACCCCAAACAAAAAGTTGCAGCATCCTGCATCCCCGTCCCGTGGCATTCACCACAAAGCCGTGCGAGTGGTGGGCGGGGCGGGATCAGTGTACGGAGTTCGGGGTAAATCGCCGTGCCGTGGAGCAGGGCAGCGTAGATGATTAGGGGGTCTGTTTCCGGTTCGGTCGGGTAGTTGAACGCCCCATGATCCAGACAGAGCAAAATGCCATCGGGTCGGATAGCCCAGAGGTAGACCAGATTGGCATGAAGCGGGAGGGCGTTGAGCCGTTCCTTGCAGGTTTCGATTGGGCCATCCCCAAGCCCTTTGGGGTTCAGCTCAGCGATCCGGTTTTGGATCATGTTGGATAGTTCAGCAGGAGGTGCTGGACGGTCGGTGTTGCTGCTGGAGCTATCGGGTATGGTCGGTGGCATGGGTTACAAATGCTTTGACAGGATAAGTGAAGTCTATAATTATTCACGGGAAATGTTCAAACAATTCCTCTAAATCCAGTATGGCGCACCATTCCATGAATACTTCCAGACCTGCCCCCCGCATCCTTAATAAACGCCTGTTTGTGCCAGTGTTCATGCCGTTTGCCTTCGCTGGACTCATGTTTTTACTCTTCCCACTGATCATGTTGGTTGCAGGATGCCCGATGTGTATCCTGCGTCAATGGTGGCTTTTTGTGCTTGGCGCTCTGTTCATGGGGATTGCCCTGCGCCCGCGTGTTGTGCGCTTGGACGAAACTGATGCCTGTTTGAGCATTGCGTGGGGGCTGAAATGGCCGTGGGTTTACCGCCGGATCGGGATAGATGAGTGGGCGGGGTTTTCCGTGACACAAGAATTTCCCGTGATGGTTACTCCGCGCACTCAAGGAACCGTCGGCGTCACAGCTTTGCCGCCGCAGTGGCATCTGAAGGGAATGACGAAGCGGGGAAAAAGCCTTTCACTCGGCGTTTATCCAAGTGAGGCTGAGGCGCTGGCGTTACGTAAACGCTTGGAGCAGCGGCTGGGTTAGGGATTGGTGCTATTAAAGTATTTAAGCAAATATTAATATACAAAACATATAACTTATAAAGTTGGAAACTCTGCGTTTTACGTGCCAAAATCAATCCCGAGGGAGCAATGCGGGTGCGTGACTGCATAGCAAATAATCAAATTAGCATCTCCCCACCAAAGAAGTGAAATATAAGGAGTGGATGGTATGTCAGAGCTTAAATCCAAGGGAAAATCAGGCACAAACGGTGACACTGGTTATCAGTTCATGAACGCTAATCCGGCAGCAGAGCAATACGAGCCGTCTGTCGTTAGCGAAGCAGATTTACCCCGCAAAGTAGATTTACGCCCGTTTATGACTCCCGTGGAAAATCAGGGGTCAATTGGTTCTTGTACTGCTAATGCCATTGCTGGTGCTTATGAATATTTGATTAAACGCCATTTACAAGGCGCAGAAGTCGATATTAGCCGCTTGTTTATTTATTACAACGCCCGCTGGCGGGCAGGCAACCAAAATAAGGTGACGGGTAGCCGCATCCAATATGGGATGGAAAGTTTGCAAACGTTTGGTGCATGTACCGAAAAATCATGGCCTTATAACGTCAAAGCGGTGCTGGATAAGCCAGAAGATGCGGCTTATAGTGAGGCATCACGTTTCAAGGTCTTGCAGATGCAAAATCTCCCAACCCAGTTGGATAAGTGGAAAAGCTGTTTGGCTGAAGGCTACCCGATTGTGTTTGGCTGCGCTTTGTTTGATTCCTTTGACGATTGTAAGAAACAAGGCGGTGTTGTTCCTATGCCTGCGCCTTCGGATGCTGGTCGGGGTGAACATCGGCTTCATGCCATGTTGTGCGTGGGTTATTCCGATGTGGATGAGGCATTTATTGTCAGGAACTCGTGGGGGGATAGTTGGGGTGAACGCGGATATTGTTACATTCCTTACAATTACTTGATGAGTGAAAAACTTAATCTGGGGGATTCTTGGATTATCCGTGCAGCGGAAAATATCCCTACGCCGGAAGAAGGTTGGGATGACAATAATAAATCCATCATTAAAAATAAACCTAACTTTAATATTAATCCGTACTCGTTTGATGCCTATGACCTGCTTGATTTGGTCTTTTTCGATCTGTCCGATGATCTGGATTATTCCGACTATGTGCCGGATGAATATACAACGTACTCTGAAACGATAGAGTACGTGTCCGAGTACATGGAAGAGACTGAAGAATTCTACTCGTATGAATCGTCCAGCGAAGAATACGAGGAAGAGGAAGAGTCCGAAGAAGCCGATGACGAAGAGTCTGACGAAGACGAATCCGAGGAAGAAGAGGAAGCTGACGACGAAGAATCGGAAGACGATGAGGAATCCGATGACGAGGAGTCAGAGGAAGAAGAGGAAGTTGACGACGAAGAATCGGAAGACGATGAGGAATCCGATGACGAGGAGTCAGAGGAAGAAGAGGAAGTTGACGACGAAGAATCGGAAGACGATGAGGAATCCGATGACGAGGAGTCAGAGGAAGAAGAG
>NZ_JAQTLS010000004.1:55231-241496 GCF_028714775.1 Thiothrix sp.
GAAGAGGGCGACGACGAAGAATTCGAGGAAGAGGACGAAGAAGAAGCCGACGACGAGTCCGACGAAGAGGGTGAAGAAGAATCTGACGAGGACGAATCCGAAGAGGAAGAGGAAGAGGAAGAGGAAGAGGAAGAGGAAGAGGAAGAGGAAGAGGAAGAGGAAGACAGTGGCGACGATGATGGCGGTGACGAAGGCGACGACGAATAAGTTTTCCTTTTTTCCTTGAGCCAGTCACCCGCTTGGGTGGCTGGTGAGGTCAGATTTAACTTAAATACGGGAGGGAACGTAATGAAAATCACCCTGCAAAAGATGCTTTTGGCGGCAGCAGTATTATGGCTGTCAATCATGTTGCCTGTTACGGCAATGGAGGCTTCCGTCGCTGCAAGTGGGCAGAAAATTGTGGTTGGGGCGGGCGTGAGGGTACGTAATGCACCGTCAGTCAGTGGCAAAGAGGTTGGCAAGCTGACCTTGGGTTCGGTAGTGGATGTCAGCCAGCGCAGCAAAGAGAAAGCGAAAGTGGGCAGTAATACGGCTTACTGGTATCAGATTTCCAGCCCCGTCAGCGGTTGGGTATTTGGCGGCTTTACCCAAGATTTTGATGCGACTCATCCCGATGCAGCGTGGTTGGAGCTGACTCGCGCGAAGTTGGGCAAGGAAGATAAAGTGTTGACGGGCGATGCCTTGCCTTTGGGTTTTTCCGACGCAGTGGAACTGGCGGCTTTCGCCAAGACCGTTGCCGCCAAAAGCACTGACCCGGAAACCCAAGGTGAATTGGCGTTGGCACGTTTGCGGGCTATGCAAATCGCCGTGTATGCACTGCCGATAGAGCCAGAAAAACGTGCTGCCGAGCCTTATGCCAGTTGGTTGAAAGCGCAGGGCGACCAAGTGTTTGCCGATGAAGTTTCGGGGTCTTATTTGGTTCCTGTCGACAGTTTTTGGAAGTTGGCAGATAAATACAAAAATGCCGCGATCGGCGATGCAATTGCGTTCCACGCTGCCAATGCTGCTTTGGGCGGTGAATGTGAAGGGTTTATGTCCTGTTATTCGCTTGCCAGCCAACGTTCGGAAGGTGAATACCTGAAACGTTTCCCCAAGGGCAAATACGTTGAACCCGCACTGGCAATGGTGAAGTCCACGTTGGATTCCTTACAAGCCGATTGGGATAGCCAGCCAGACGAAAGGGCGGAAACCAATCTGGCAGGCTGGGAAGCGATCCTGAAACCTGTGGAAGGCAAAACGGCAGAACAGTTGCGGAAACAGCTCAGCCGTTTGAAAGTGCAGTAAGTTTACGGGTGTTTACCGCGATTATTTACGGCGGGTTCCGCGCTGGTTTTGAAGGTTATGTATCCAGCTTGCTGTATGACTTGACGGAGGTCATGGTTACATCTACAAAAAAGGGGAATACTGGCAAATAAGATAAATATAAAGTCGAGGGAAGCGGATGAAGTCTCTAAGGAGGTGTCTGATGGGTGATACCCGTTTCTGCCCACAATGTGGTGCGTTAGTTTTGCCCGAAGATGCATTTTGTGGCGAATGCGGGGCTGCATTGAAAGCAGTGCGGCCTGAACCTGAACTACCCATTCAACCCGTTGTGCCACCTATTTTGCCGCCTGCTGCACCGTCGGTTCCCGTCCAACCACTTCCCGTTCAGCCGCCTCCCATCCAATCCGTTCCACCGCCGCCCGTCAAAGCGGGAGGGAAACGGGTTTTGACTGCCATCATGGTAGTTGGGGGCGTGATATTACTGTTTCTGCTTGTCATCCTGTTACGCCCCGGTTCCCATGAGACGACAGCACAGCCGCCGCTGGTTGTTAATGAGCAAGGCGTGGACACTTTCCGTTACCAGCACATCCGCAGTGCCGATGCCGGTTTTAAGGTTGAGGGCGTGAAAGGCGATGTTGGTTTTAGTATGGACATCCCCACTGGCTGGCAACGTGAAGAAGGGACACAGGCACATGAACTGGTATTCAAGTCACCGGATGATACCCCTGAGTCACAGATGTTCCTTGCCGTATTGGCGGAACCAGCAACGAAAGGGCATTCCGCAGCCGATGTGGCAACAGCGCACATCACCGAATTGCGGGACATGGCAGCGGATGCAGAAGTACTTGAACAAGCGGAAATCCTGTCGCGGGTGGGAACGGGGCAGCGTGCCGTGCTGCGCTATATCGGCCCCAGTGATTCGCCGGGGAAACTGATGACGGAAATGGTCGTCTTCCAACACGGCAAGGTCATTTATCGGCTGGAACTGACCGCGCCTGAGCCGCTATGGCATACCGCGCAGCAGGCTATGGAACAAGCATTGGCGAGCTTGGAGTTTGGGTCATGAAGCCGGTAGCCCGCAGAACCTCTGTGCGGGCATTGCTCCTATTGTTGGCAATCCTGATGGGGATATGTAGCTTCCCGTCGTCCGCCCATGCGCTGGATGCCCAAGATCAGGCGGTGATCAAGGCACTGAATTTGTCCCAGACCATGCGCAGCGAGCGTTACCGCAATGCCTTCTGGAAGAAGGGTTTCCGTTTTTACGATTGCTCTTGGAACCAGCAACCGCCCCGTTCCGGTGGGCCTCCTGTCCCCACTTATTTGCAGCGTTGTTTTGGGGTGGGGTCGACTGCTATCGCGCTTTATGTCTTTGAAGACGATGCCAGTGCCCAGCAGTTTATGAAGCACCCAGTACGGGGAAATCTATTCTCGAATGACTACGACCCAAGTTTGGATTGCCATCGGTTGGCGGGTGGGCGTTACGTTATCCATGTCGGCAGTCATTTTTGCCCACAGCGTGGTGAAGCATTACTGGATTTGCTGGAAGCAAGGGTTAATGAGGTTATCACGGGTGATGGCGAAGTGTATTCCCAGCCTGCGGAAGATGATGGTAGCAATGCAGATGCCAGCAGTGACAACCCATCAGGTGAAACGCCACCGCCTGCTGGGACAACCCCACTCACCAACCCTAACTGGGACTGGGATAAAATCGGGAAACAGTTCGATAACATGTACCAGAATGGCAATGTCCCATCTGATGGTGGGCAGGACGGGTCGTCTGTGGACGTACCATACAGCCCTGCCAATCTAACAGAGTGGACTGAAACCGAAGTTGCCGTTGCCACCGGAGTTGGCACGACCCTTGGCGCAGGCGTTGCCGGATTAGGCGCATGGCTGATGCTGGGGCAAATTGGTGTCGGTCGGCGTGAGGCATTTGAAGATATGGGCGGCTTGCTGCGCGGACAGTTACCCGATGACGGTTTCGACGCATGGAAAGCAAAATATCAGGGACTCGGCTGGAAATACGTCGAAGAAAACGGCATCGCCCGTTTCATCCCCCCCGACCAAGCCCCCGTTTCCCCACCCGTCGAACGCCCATCCCAAGATGGCGATGTCAATCCGGCAACGGGTGAAATCTGGAGTGCTGAAGACGGTGGCTGGGTAGGGCGCAACCTGTACGAACAGAACCAACGCCGCACCCAAGACATTGCCGCGATTGAAGCGCGTTCCGCCGATGCCATGCAGGAATACGATGCCCAAACCCGAGCAATGGGCGCGGAGATACTGGATGCCCCCCGCCAACGTGCGGAAATTGCCAAAGTATTCGAGGAACGCCGCAAGCTGGATGACGCCATCGAAGCCATCTGGCGCAAGGACATCCAAGACGGCACACTCGACGAAACCCGCAAAGCATTGCTCGACCACCTGCAAAACAAGGCCGAAGAACTTTCGCTGCAACCTGACCGTACCCGCGCCCTAGAAGAACTTTCCACCTTGGGCGGCGTGGTTGAACAGCAAGCGCGTGCTGGCTTTACCCCCACCTATACCTACAAGGACGCCGTGTTTGACACGTCGGTACAGATTGGCGCGGCGGCACTGGATACCGTGCTAACCCATGGTTACGCCAGTTCAGCCGTGGGCAGCAGCCTTGCCATGCGCGATGCAGCGCGGGAAGGCAAATCACTTTACGAAATCGCCAAAGCAGGCGTGACCGCCGCCGCCGTCGACTTTGGTATTGGCAAATCAGCGGAATACCTCGGCCATGCCGTTGGTGCTGCCCGCACCGCGTGGCGTGAAGTGGGCGAAGCCGCAGAAGAAGCCGCCAAAGTCGCCGAACGTTTAGGTGCTGCCCACAATGCGGTCGGCGATCTGGCGGCACAAAGTGAACGCAACCTCGCCAAACTCGAACAAAACCTCGTGAAAGACGCCTCTGGGCATCCCCGCGCCCGCTTGGAAGACGTATTGGAAATGCAGCGCACCCCCCATCAAGTGCGTAACCTCAAACAAACTGGCGCGGCGGAACTGCAAGAAGGCTTCAACAACACCCTGCGTTCCGAAGTTTACAAACCCCACGACAAAGCACTGGTACGGCAACTCAAGGAAACCTGCCCCGACCTCGCCGACCGCAAGCTCGTGGTGCACGAATTCCGCACCCCCGGCAAAGCCAGTTCCGGCATCAACACCGACCGCGATTTCCGCGTCATGTTCAAAAACGAAAGTGGTGAATGGCTCGAAGTGCCCCGCGAACGCTGGGAAAAGAACTCACAAGACATTTTCGCCGACCTGACAGGTTACGATGCCAGCAAATGCCCCAAAGGGCTGGACACAGCACAACAAAAAGCATGGTGGGCGGAACAACACGGTCACACCGCCACTGACCGTACCTTCCGCGAAGCTTGCCCCGACTATTCCGACCAACTCATTGACGCCGCTACTGGCGAACGTGTCAGGGGAACGCCGCGCATTGAAGAGCTGAAGAACATAGCCTCCGGCAAAGCGGGTGTACCGGAAAGCCCCTTGCAGTTGCGTGACCCCGGCGCAATTGGGCAGCAGTTTGACGAAAAGATTGCCGGAAACTTACGGCGTGGCGACACGTTTGAGGCCGTTGCCCAAGCACAAAAAGGCGTGGATACCTTGGACGCAGTACGCAAAGCTTACGATGTACAAGGTCTAAAAGCAGGGGAGCTGCCGGAACGCCTGAGTGATGCGATGACACTGATCCGCGCCTCCAACCTGCCTGCCAAACCCAATGCCCATGAGCTGGCGGCACTTCAGGAAGGGCTGGAAAACTTAGGGTTCAGTAACCTTGATGAATTCGGCAAATCGCTTGCCGGTCAGTTTGACAGCCTGAAGCTGGCGAAATGAAGGAAGTGGCAAATTACCCCCCGAAGAGCAGATGTTTACGCGATTATTTACGGCGGGTTCCGCGCTGGTTTTGAAGGTTATGTATCCAGCTCGCTGCATGACTTGACGGAGGTCATGGTTACATCTACAAAAAAGGGGAATACTGACAAATAAGATAAATATAAAGTCGAGGGAAACAGATGAAGTCTCTTTGGCAACAAATCACAGCAGAAGGTCGGCGTTTGGTGAAAGTCGCGGGCATGGCAGCAGGGGGGCTTGTGCTGCTGCTGATTGCCAGCCTGTTTACCGACGACCCTGCCAAAACCTTTTTCCGCACCTTGTCGCTGCTCGGCACAGGGATGGTGCTCCTCTCCGTTACCATGATGGTTCTCACTTTCCGTAAAGCACGCGCTATCGTTCCCGGCGCGTTGCTTGTGTCGTTGGCAACCACCTTCGCCGTTGCCGGAGTCCAGTTCTTGTTTGCAGCGCAGCGTCCGGGCTTATTGTTGGCGTTCCTTGCGCTGTTGGCAGGCGGGCTGGTAGGGATGGGTTGGGCGCGTACCACCAAGGTATTTATCGACGGTGATGCAGTGCGCAGCCAAGGCACTGCATGGTATCTGGTAGTGTGGGCAATCACGTTCCTTTCCAACCAATTGATGGCGTTGGTATTGGGCGCTGCGCCTGCGGGCGGTCTGGTCATCTTGCTGGTCGGCACGGGTGTGGCGGTTGGTAATAATGTGTACCAGCTCATGCGTTATCGGCGTGCTACGGCGATGCTTGCGGTTTCTGCAAATCCTTTGCCACAAGGAGGTCTCTGATGGTGGAGTTCGAGCCATGAAACGCTTCCATCGCTTGGTGTTGTTGCTAGTAGTGGTGGGGATGTGCTGTTTCACACCACCTGCCTATGCGCTGGATGCCCAAGATCAGTCCGTCATCAGGTCACTGGATGTTCAGGGGGCTGGGGTTTACGTTGTTGCTGCCAACGATGATACGGGGACTACGGTTTCCAATTTGCGGGATCGTCTTAAAACGCATCCTATTGGCGGTGGAAGTCCACCTACGCCACATGGAACCCTTCCCGACAGGGAAACGATAGATAGGCTTTTCAAAAACCAGCCGTTTAATAATGGGCAACCCCTTGTTCCCCCATCTGAGGATCCCCCGCCTGACGATGCCAAAACTGACATTCAGCCTCCAGAGCCTGCTACTCCACCACCGTTCACCCCCAATCAGGAAGAGATCGAAAAGCTATTCGAGAACCCCTACCAGAATGGCAATGTGCCACCTAATACTGGGCAGGAAGAGCCGCCCGTGGACGTGCCATACACTCCTGCCAATCCACCAGAATGGAGTGAAACCGAAGTTGCCGTTGCCACCGGAGTCGGCACGACCCTTGGTGCTGGTGTTGCCGGTTTAGGCGCATGGCTGATGCTGGGGCAAATCGGTGTCGGTCGGCGTGAGGCATTTGAGGATATGGGCGGCTTGCTGCGCGGGCAGTTACCCGATGACGGTTTCGACGCATGGAAAGCGAAACACCAAGCACTCGGCTGGAAATACGTCGAAGAAAATGGCATCGCCCGTTTCATCCCCCCCGACCAAGCCCCCGTTTCCCCACCCGCCGAACGCCCATCCCAAGATGGCGATGTCAATCCGGCAACGGGTGAAATCTGGAGTGCTGAAGACGGTGGCTGGGTAGGACGCAACCTGTACGAACAGAACCAACGCCGCGCCCAAGACATTGCCGCGATTGAAGCCCGTTCCGCCGATGCCATGCAGGAATACGATGCCAAAACCCGAGCAATGGGCGCGGAGATATTGGATGCCCCCCGCCAACGCGCGGAAATCGCCAAAGTATTCGAGGAACGCCGCAAGCTGGACGACGCCATTGAAGCCATCTGGCGCAAGGACATCCAAGACGGCACACTCGACGAAACCCGCAAAGCATTGCTCGACCACCTGCAAAACAAGGCCGAAGAACTTTCGCTGCAACCTGACCGTACCCGCGCCCTAGAAGAACTTTCCACCTTGGGCGGCGTGGTTGAACAGCAAGCGCGTGCTGGCTTTACCCCCACCTATACCTACAAGGACGCCGTGTTTGACACGTCGGTACAGATTGGCGCGGCGGCACTGGATACCGTGCTAACCCATGGTTACGCCAGTTCAGCCGTGGGCAGCAGCCTTGCCATGCGCGATGCAGCGCGGGAAGGCAAATCACTTTACGAAATCGCCAAAGCAGGCGTGACCGCCGCCGCCGTCGACTTTGGTATTGGCAAATCAGCGGAATACCTCGGCCATGCCGTTGGTGCTGCCCGCACCGCGTGGCGTGAAGTGGGCGAAGCCGCAGAAGAAGCCGCCAAAGTCGCCGAACGTTTAGGTGCTGCCCACAATGCGGTCGGCGATCTGGCGGCACAAAGTGAACGCAACCTCGCCAAACTCGAACAAAACCTCGTGAAAGACGCCTCTGGGCATCCCCGCGCCCGCTTGGAAGACGTATTGGAAATGCAGCGCACCCCCCATCAAGTGCGTAACCTCAAACAAACTGGCGCGGCGGAACTGCAAGAAGGCTTCAACAACACCCTGCGTTCCGAAGTTTACAAACCCCACGACAAAGCACTGGTACGGCAACTCAAGGAAACCTGCCCCGACCTCGCCGACCGCAAGCTCGTGGTGCACGAATTCCGCACCCCCGGCAAAGCCAGTTCCGGCATCAACACCGACCGCGATTTCCGCGTCATGTTCAAAAACGAAAGTGGTGAATGGCTCGAAGTGCCCCGCGAACGCTGGGAAAAGAACTCACAAGACATTTTCGCCGACCTGACAGGTTACGATGCCAGCAAATGCCCCAAAGGGCTGGACACAGCACAACAAAAAGCATGGTGGGCGGAACAACACGGTCACACCGCCACTGACCGTACCTTCCGCGAAGCTTGCCCCGACTATTCCGACCAACTCATTGACGCCGCTACTGGCGAACGTGTCAGGGGAACGCCGCGCATTGAAGAGCTGAAGAACATAGCCTCCGGCAAAGCGGGTGTACCGGAAAGCCCCTTGCAGTTGCGTGACCCCGGCGCAATTGGGCAGCAGTTTGACGAAAAGATTGCCGGAAACTTACGGCGTGGCGACACGTTTGAGGCCGTTGCCCAAGCACAAAAAGGCGTGGATACCTTGGACGCAGTACGCAAAGCTTACGATGTACAAGGTCTAAAAGCAGGGGAGCTGCCGGAACGCCTGAGTGATGCGATGACACTGATCCGCGCCTCCAACCTGCCTGCCAAACCCAATGCCCATGAGCTGGCGGCACTTCAGGAAGGGCTGGAAAACTTAGGGTTCAGTAACCTTGATGAATTCGGCAAATCGCTTGCCGGTCAGTTTGACAGCCTGAAACTGGCGAAATGAAAGGAGTAGAACGATGAATGAGCAAACTGCCTTAGTCCAACACCGTTTGGATGCGGCACAGGCGGCGGACTTGTTGGGGGGGGGTATAAAAGGCAAACTGGCTCCCGCCATTGCGCCAAGCGCCGTAGCAGCGAAGCACGCAGCCTTACCCGACGGTTTGGATAAAGCTGGCTTGGCTTTCCTTGCTGATCCGCAGGTGCGTATCGGCGTGACACTGGCTTCCCCCGGCAATGTCCGCAACCTCGTGGCCTACGGTGCAGGTGATTCCGAACGTCTCGTGGGTTTTACGGCGGGCGGCGATGGCAGCTTCAATCTGGCAACCGCACTTTCGCCTGAACACCTTGCCGCATTGGTCATCACCGGGCTAGGTCTGGATCAGGACATCAACGAATTGCACCTATCTGCCCCACTGAGCCGCGTTGGTTTACTGGCTTTGGTCGGGTTTGCCGATGCGCTACGCCAGCGTGACTTGGAAACCCTGTTGGCACGCTTACCCAAACCCGAAAGCCGTGTGTCGCTGGAAGAAATTTACTTGCGGACACTGGATGGGATGGTTTCTGGTGATGTGCGCTGGAGCACGGCTTTGGTCGCCCAATTGGTTGATGGCTTGCCTGACGTGGGTGAAGCAGTGCTCCTGCAAGGTATGCAGGAATTGCAGCAAGCGAGTTGGGTGCAAACTGTGGGAAACAATTGGCAGCCGACGGGCAGTTTTACCGTGGGGTGCGCCCATTGGCAGCTTCCCTTGGCAGGCGCGAGTGTCCAACTTGCGCGGCTCATGGAAGGAGAGGTGGAAGTGACGGATTTCACCCTGTTCCGGCTGCTAGGTTCGGTGTGGCTATGGCGACGTGAAGGTGCACAGCACGAACTGGCAAGTATCAGTTCAACCCGTGCCATGGCGTTCTTGGATGGAGTTTTGGCAGGATTCACCGTTTTGCCAAAACCCACCGCGCCGCCTAAAGCGCAAGAAACTCCCCCCGCAAGGCCGCGTCCGCGTTTTTGCCGCCAGTGTGGTAAGCCCTTACTTGCTGATGCGCGGTTTTGCGCTGCGTGCGGTACGCCTATTTGATGCCCTGCCATCAAAAAAACGGGCAACCCTGTGGTTGCCCAAGTGAGAGAGTCCGACTTGAAAAAACGTTTTAGCTGTTGCTGATTTTGTCCGCCCAGCCATTGGCAATGCGTTTGGCTGCATCGCGACCACCCAAGCCAAAAGCCAATGCTGCTGCGATGGCGACAGCCCCAAGGGTGAAACCAAATGCCATATTGACGATATTATCCGCCAGCCCCATTGCCCGCAGACCCATTGCCAATACCAAGCCCAGAATCGCAATGCGGGCAATGTTGGCGATTCCGCTGTTGCCATACTGTTGCAGCTTGTTGTAAGCCAAGGTGCTCAGGAAATAACCGAGCAGCAGGATCACGCCACCCACCAGAATGCCACCGCCGAATTCCAGCACTTTGGCGAAAATATTGGAAACGATGTCAATGCCTAAGGTATTCACCGCAGCAGTGATTGCCGTCAACATGGCGAAAAACATGATGACATTGCCAACCAATTTAGTTGGGGTGAATGTGCCCGTGAATACTCCGGTGATGCCGAGTCTTTGTGGTAGGGCATCAATACCCATGCCATCCAGAATGTTGCTCAGCATCGAAACCACGAATTTGGCAATGAAATACGTGACCGCCAGAATGATGCCCGCACCGATAATGTTCGGGATTGCTGCCATGAGCTTATTCAGCATGTCTGAGGCAGGCCCGGTAATGGAAGGGATGTTCAATACCCCCAAGGCGCTCACTGCGATAGGAATCAAGATGGCGGCAAACATGAAGGCACTGCCAATTTTCGACAACTTCATGCCGCTATTGCCCATGTTGTCAGCCAGTTTCTGGTCAACTTTGTGCAGGGCAATGCCGACCAGTTCCGCCACGATTTTGGCGATAACCCAGCCTGCGTAGCCGATGACACCCGCGCCGATAATATTGGGGATCGCCGCGAGGAATTTGTTCAGCATATTTTTCAGCGGAGCCAATACCCCTGTTAAACCAAAGTGTTGCAATACAGCTATGAGCACAAAGATGGTAAGTAGCGCTTTTACCAGTGATGCAAGGGGTGCTGCAAGGTTGGTGCGATCCAAAAAGCCCACGCGCTTAAGCAGGCGCTTGAAGAGGCTGGAAATAAGGCTAACAACGATAAGGCCGACGACGAGGATCAGCAAGCCAATCAAGGCGTGCCCCAGCTTGCCGGAGGCCAGTTGGCCTAAGGCATCGGTGATAGAAGATAGAGTGCCATCCATAGTTTTACTCCTGTGTTATTCAATGATTGATAGGTCAATACGCCGGTTATTTTTGCGCCCTTCTTCCGTGGCGTTAGTGTCAATTGGTGCAGTGTCTCCCATGCCCATAATGCTGATGCGCCTTCTTTCTATGCCGAAATTAACCAAGGCAAGCCCCATCGCATTGGCCCGCATTAGCGATAATTGGGCGTCGCTATTGGAAACCTCAGTCTTGTCGGTGTGCCCACGTATGAGTACGCGGGTTTTGGGATATTGCTGTAACAAGGCGGCAATTGCCCTGATCTGGTGGTCAGATTCTGCTTTGATGTTGGTGGAACCTTGCTCAAAACGGATGTCACCAAACGTAACGGGTTTGTCATGCACATTGTTGGCAAGGTTTTCTTTGAATGCGGCTTCTGAGCTACTAATGGCAATGGTTTGCGCTGGTTGCGGGGGAGTTGCTACCGCTTTGGGTGCAGCGGCTTGTACGGGTGTTACAGGCTTGGGCGCGGTTGCGGCTTTAGGTTTAGGTGCTTCGGCTTGGATGGCTGCAACGGCAGGTGGGGCAGGTGCTGCTAGTTCCGCTTTCGGCGCTTGGGCAACAGTTAAGGGAGTGACTGGCGCAGGATTCCAACCGCCATTCAAAAACCAATAGAGCAAGCCAAACAGTAAGATGACAATCCCCGCAATGCCATATTCTTGCGTTGGGGTCAGATCATCATTGTCTAAGGTACTATCCGACATAATCACCTTCCATGCTGATTGTTCCTATGTGCAAACATGCATCCGTGCATGTGTTCTTAAGCGCCTTGCGGGATTCCGGTAGAAAAATAAGCGATAGGGCGGGGCGCTTCAGCTCTAAGTCTAGACAAGTTTTGTGGGATGGTAGGCTTTATTAGTAAATTTTGTTAAAAATTTTCGGCGATTACATAGCTTGTTGGAATTAAGGGGGGATATGGGGGCGGTAGCAGCCTATACCCTTAGGAGATAATCCTTTTGGCAGAGTGCGGAAAAGTTGGGTTTATGGCATCGTGCTTTTTCCCCTCCTCTCTAGTGGCTAGCTGTTTAAAGGAATTTCCATGCGTTTCGTGACCCCGAACAAGAAAGCCCGTGGCTTAGGTTCCGTGAAAACGGGCGTACACCATTGGTGGGTGCAACGTGTCACTTCCATTGCACTGGTTCCGCTAACTTTGTGGGTAGTATTTTCGGTGGCCTCGCTGGTGGGGCAGGATTACGCCCATGTCAGTGCGTGGTTTGCCAAACCTTTCACCACGGTCATGTTGACGCTGTTTGTGGCAGTTGCCACTTACCATGCCAGTTTGGGTTTGCAGGTTATTATTGAAGATTATATCCATCATCAAGCAGCTAAAATTGCGGCGCTGGTCGCGGTTAAGTTGGCGCTGGTGTTGCTGGGGACGTTTTGCGTTGTGCTACTGTTGCGGCTGTTCTTTGCCGGGTAATGCCGCAAAAAAACGGGCAGCCCAGTGGCTGCCCAATGCGAGGTGAAATAAGACTCAATAGACGATAGATCGGTGTTGCCGGAAACAGCTTACAAGTCGCTGCCGCTGTCCAGACGTTTTTTCATTTCTTCGCGGCGTTTATCCTGACGTTTTTGGCGCTCGTCCTGCATTTGTTTGAAAGTTGCAGCCTGTTCCGGCGTCAGGATAGCGGCAATTTTCGTTTCGCCGTCAGTACGCAGGGCTTTCATTTGTTCCTGCATTTGCTTGCGCATTTCGTCCATTTTGGTGCGCTGCTCTTCCATGATGGCATCCACTTTGGTGGTTTGTGCTTCATCCAGCTTCAGTTTGTCTTTCAGCATTTCGCCCATCATTGCGCCGCGTCCGCCGAAGCCGCCGTGACCACCTTTGCCGCCACAGCCGCCGCCACCAAAACCACCGTGGTCTGCCAGTGCAACCGTCATGCCCAGAACGCCAATCAGTGCCGTTACAATCAGTGCTTTTTTCATTTGTGTTCCCCTAGAACCAAGTTTGAGAGTAGGTTTCTTGTAGGCGTTTTGCCTTCCAATGGGGGATGATATTACGCAGGGATTGCGCAGGAAGTTTGCCGCAAATGTGCAAACAATAAGGAAATGCAGTTACGCCTCGAACTTATAGCCAACTGAGTAAACCGAGTGGATGACTTCGTGTTCGGGGATGATTTCATCCAGTTTCTTGCGTAACTTTTTGATATGGCTGTCGATGGTGCGGTCAGAAACAATGCGGTTGTCGGTGTAGACTTTCGTCATTAATTGTTCGCGCCCGAAGATTCTGCCGGGATGTTGCAACAGGGTGGCGAGCAACTCGAATTCCACCAAGGTCAGGGCAATTTCCTGTTGCCCGGATTTGGCGACCAAGCGGTCACGGTCTAATTCCAGCAGCGGCGCAGTAGTCGTTTCATGTTTGCTGTCCGGGTGTGCAAAGGCTTGCAAGCGCCGTAACATGGCTTTGACGCGGGCGACCACTTCACGTGGGCTGAACGGTTTGCAGATGTAATCATCCGCGCCGATTTCGAGGCCGAGCAGCCGGTCGATTTCTTCCACACGGGCTGTCAGCATGATGATCGGAGTGTTGGAAAACTGGCGGACTTCCTTGCAGACTTCCAAGCCGTCTTTGCCCGGCAGCATCAGGTCGAGCAAGATCAGGTTGGGCTTTTCCTTGCGTACCCAGTCGCTTACACCCATGCCGCTGTTGAGCCAATCGGTTTGGTAATTGGCGTTTTGCAGATACTTTTGCAACAAATCGGCAATTTTGGGTTCGTCTTCGACGATCAGGATGCGTTCCATCGGGTTGTCCGGTCAGGTTTTGAGGGGGAGGCGTACTTGGATTTGCAACCCGCCCAAGGGGGAATGGTTGGCGGTAATGCTGCCCTCATGCGCTTCGGTAATGTTACGGCAGATGCTCAAACCGATGCCAGCGCCGCCCGTGGCGCGGTTGCGCGAACTATCTACCCGGTAGAGGCGTTCAAACAGACGCGGCAGGGCTTCATCCGGTACGCCGGGCGGGGAATCCTCAAAATTGATGGTAATGCTGTTGTTCTGGACGGAGGTGGTAACGCGCAGTTGCCCCGGTTTGTCGGTGTAACGCAGGCTGTTTTCCAGCAGGTTTTTGAACAATTGCTGCAAACGCTGCGGGTCGCCTTGCACATTGGCGGCTTGCAGGCCGATACCCAAGGTATCAATGTGCAGGTTTTGTTCCTGTAACTGGCTGCTGTGTAAGGTCAAGGTTTCACGCAACAGCGCAATGATGTCGAGCGGGGTTTTGCGGTAGCTGAGTGCGCCGCTGTCGGACATAGAAAGGTCGTAAAGGTCATCGACCAGCCGTTGCAAATGGCTGACTTCCTGATGCAGCGAGGTAAATGTTTGCACATCCGGTTGGTTGATACCGTCTTGCAGGGCTTCAATTTCACCGCGCAGGATGGAGAGCGGTGTGCGTAATTCGTGGGCAATGTCGGCAATCCACTGTTTGCGCGAAGTTTCATTCTGTTGCAGGCGTTCCGCCAGTTTGTTGAAATCGCTGGTCAATTGCCCCAATTCATCGTGCCCTTGTTGCGCCATGCGTAAGGTGTAATTGCCGTCGGTCAGTTGCCGGGTTCCATCCCGCAAGGCTTGGATAGGTCGCCCCAAATGACGTGCAAACAGGAAGGAGAGGATGCCAGTGACGGGTAGGGCGAGCAACCCCGCTAGCCACAGGATGTGTTGCCAGCGATCGGCAAATTCCATGTCGACCTTTTCTGTCAGATTTTGGCGGGGGTGGATGCCCAAATAGCCGATGGCTTTGCCCTTCGATTTGAGTTCATGCAAATTGGCGGGGATGCCGAGGTAGATGCTGCCTTTCAGTAGGGTGCGGGCGCTGTCGAGCAGCACGATGCGCGTGATGAAACGGTCTACCCGTTGCTTGGTCGGATGGCGTGGCGCTTTGAGGCCACCAATTTCATGCTCATGTGGTGGCGGTGGGAAAGGGGGTTGGTCATCCCGCGCTTCACCGTTGGCAGGAAACAGGCTGCTACGCACGGCAGTACGCAACAGGGATTCCCACTGACCGGGGTTGTCATTGAGTGCTTGCCAACTATTATCGGTTTCGTAAAGCTGCACCAGTTCTGTTTCAATTTGGGTGAGGGAGCGGCTTTCCTGCTCATTCAAGTAATCCAAGAAACTGCGCTTGAAGTTGAATTGCATAAAACCAGCTACCCCGCCAACAGTGAGCAGGCAGGCGAGAAAAACGGCAATAAATAATTTGGTGCGGATACTCAGGGTCATAGTTCAAGGTTGGACACAACAACTCACGGATAGTTGCCAGTGTAACGCAAACCAAGCTACAAGGAATAACCGCTTTAAGTTATTTCAGCGTTTTATTTCGAGCCATACATGGCCTTTACTACCCGATTTTTTTACTTGCACGATCTCGACATTGTGGCCTTGTGCCAAATAGCCAACGTTTTCGCTCAGCTCTGTGGTTTTGCCGGGCGGTTGGGAACGGATATTGGCTCCCCAGTTGAGTGCGTAACTTTGTCCACTGACAGGCAGCTCGTCGCCGATGACTAAGCCGCGTTCTATCCACGCCCCATCAGTGAATTGCCCGGCGTAAATCCATCCGGTTTTAGTGCTGGTTGTGGTGGGTATTGGGTCGGCTGGTTTGTCAGTGATTGCTGCTGCTGGCTCTGCCGGTTTAGTGGCAGCAGTTTCTAACGCTGGTTCTGTCGGTTTTGTTTTAGGGGTTTCAGGCGGGGCGTCTGAAGGCCAAGCCGTATTGGCATTCACGGGGATTACTGCTGCTGTATCTGGCAACGGTTTATCTTGTGTGCTGGCAACCGCCAATGATTTTGGGGGCATACTGGTTTTGGCTGGCAGTATGGGGCGGGGTGGAGCAGGTTGGAATTCTTCCGCTTGGGTAATAGGTGTGGGATTACTGTTTGCGTTTTGCTGGAATAGCCAGCTTATACCAATTAGCCCCCCGCCAAGCACCATGATCAAAATACCGATTGCCCGTGCCATACGGTCTTTGCGGTTTTGCGTACCGCTAGAAATCCCTGCCGTCATTTGCGCCACCATCCATCAATCAAACTTATTGTGTATGTGTGAGCCTAGCTAAAGCTTCGCGCGATTGCCAGCAAATGATGTTATTTTTTGATCAATCTCATGAACTTTTAATCAAACGTATTCGTGTTGGCAGAGGCCACCAACATCGCAGAGGATTTCGTAGCTGATCGTTCCGGCGGCTTGTGCCACGCGGTCAACGGAAATGTGCTTGCCCCACAATTCCACTGGGTCGCCGATCCGTGCTTCGATGGCGGTCAGGTCGATAACCACCATGTCCATCGAAACCCGCCCAAGGATGCGGCTTTCCTTGCCATTGATCCATACAGGTGTGCCGGTAGGGGCATGACGTGGGTAGCCGTCTGCATAGCCGCACGCTACCACGCCTGTGCGGGTATCGTCTGGGCATGTCCAGCTTGCGCCGTAACCGATACTTTCGCCCTTGGCGATGGTGTGGATGGAAATCAGAGGTGCTGTCAGGGTCATGACCGCTTCCAAGCCATCCCGCCGTGCATTGCCGTGGCTGAAAGGTGAGGAACCGTACAGCATAATGCCGGGGCGTACCCAATTGACATGGGTTTGCGGCCACGCGAGGATACTGGCGGAATTGCCAATACTGCGCGGGGCTTGCAGGCCATCGGTGTATTTTTCAAAGCGGTCGATTTGCTGCTGGGTATGGCTATTGCCGGGTTCATCAGCGCACGCCATGTGGGTCATCAGCCACGGGGTCGGTTTAATATTGGGGTGCTTGCTCAAACGCTCAAACAATGTCCATGCTTGTTCGATGGGAAAGCCAAGGCGATGCATTCCGGTATCGAGCTTGATGGCAATATCGAGCTTGATGGACGGTGGGGCACTTTCTAGCAGTTCCAGTTGGTAACGGTCGTGGACGACGGCGCGTAAACGGTGTTCCGCCATCGCTTTCATGCCCTGCATGGTCTGGAAGCCTTGCAGTACGAGGATGGGGTGGATGAAACGGGCTTGGCGCAGTTCCAACGCTTCGGTGATGCAGGAAACCGCAAAACCGTTGGCATGACTAAGTGTTTCTGCCGTTTTCAGCATGTTGTGCCCGTAGGCATCGGCCTTGATCACTGCCATCGCCAAACTGTTGGGCGCAACCTCGCGGCAACGGCTTAAATTATGCCGCAGGGCGGAAGTGTCAATGATGGCGCGGGCAGATCGTTTCATGCGGGCAGTGTAGCGTTTTCTGCCCGTTATTCAAATCCCGGCGAATAAACATCCGGGGTGTAATTCTCGAAACGGGTGTATTTGCCGAGGAACGTAAGCCGCAAGCTGCCAATCGGGCCATTCCGTTGCTTGGCGATGATGATTTCCGCCGTGCCTTTGTCGGGGGATTCGGGGTTGTAGACCTCATCGCGGTAGATGAAGATGATTACGTCAGCATCCTGTTCAATTGCGCCCGATTCGCGTAAGTCCGACATCACCGGGCGTTTATTGGGGCGCTGTTCCAAGCTGCGGTTGAGCTGCGAGAGGGCAATCACGGGGCAGGCCAGTTCTTTCGCCAGTGATTTCAGGGAGCGGGAAATTTCCGAAATCTCAGCAGTACGGTTGTCGGTGCTGGTTCCGGTCTGCATCAATTGCAGGTAATCCAGCACGATCAGGCCAAGTTGCCCGTGTTCACGCATCAGGCGGCGGGCGCGGGCGCGGACTTCCGTCGGTGATAGCGCGGGGCTGTCGTCGATGAACATTGGCACATCGGCGAAAATCTTGACGGCAGTGGCGATGCGGGGCCAATCCTCGTCGGTCAGCTTGCCGGTACGTACCCGATGTTGGTCAACTCGCCCCATTGACGACAGTAAACGCAAGGTAAGCTGTTCGGCGGGCATTTCCATACTGAAGATGGCTGTGGGTAACTTTTTGTGGGCAGCGGCGTATTCGGCGATGTTCATCGAGAAGGTGGTTTTTCCCATTGAGGGACGCCCTGCCACGATCACCAAGTCGCCTTTCTGCAAGCCGGAGGTCATCTCATCCAACTCGGTATAGCCGGTGGAAACCCCGGTGATGGTGCTGTTGAGCTTGCTCAATTCCTCAATGTGTTCCAGCGTGATTTTCAGCAGTTTTTTGAGTGGCTTGAAAACTTGCCCTTGGCGCGTGCCTTGTTCGGCAATTTTGAATACTTTCTGTTCGGCCTCGTCCAGCAGTTCTTTGCTTTGGCGGCCTTGGACGTTAAAGGCGGAATCCGCAATGCCCGTGCCGACGCTGATCAGTTGGCGCAGGATAGATTTTTCCCGCACGATTTCTGCATACGCTTTGATGTTGGCGGCACTCGGAGTGTCCTTTGCCATCGTGGCGAGGTAGGCGAAGCCCCCGGCATTTTCCAATTCGTTACGTTGTTTCAGCCATTCGGAAACCGTTACCAAGTCCAGTGGCTTGTTGTCTTCTGCCAGATCAGCGATAGCGCGGAAAATGAGACGGTGGTCTTGTCGGTAGAAGTCGCCTTCCGTCACTTTGTCAGCGATGGTGTCCCATGCGGTGCTATCGTTGGCTAAGCCACTCAGCAGCAAGCCTCCGAGTACGGATTGCTCAGCTTCGATGGAGTGGGGAGGAATTTTGAGTGATTCGTATGAGTCTGCCATAGCAGCTAAGTCTACCGGAATTTCGGGTTAAAACGTTAGTGACAGCTCGGTGTGAAAGGTGTGGATAACTTGTGGATGTCGGGAATTACACGCAAGAAAAAACCCCGCAGCACAAGCCATGCTACGGGATTTTATATTTCAGCTACGGCCTATTAGCGGGAAATTATTCCGCTTCAACCACAACTTTGACGGTGGCATTGACTTCGGTGTGCAGGTGCAGGCCGACTTCAAATTCACCCAAGTGACGCAGTGCGCCATCCGGCATACGGATTTCGCGACGTTCCACAGCGACGCCTGCTGCATTGATGGCATCAGCGACTTCGTGGTTGGAAACGGAACCGAACAGTTTGCCTTCGTTACCAGCTTTTGCCTTGATGGTCAGCACCATGCCTTCCAATTGGGCTTTGCGGGCTTCAGCAGCAGCCAGTACTTCGGCAGCTTCAGCTTCCAGCTCTGCACGGCGTGCTTCAAATTCAGCCATGTTGGCTTTGGTCGCCATTTTGGCTTTGCCCTGAGGGATCAGGAAGTTACGTGCAAAACCAGGGCGTACATTGACGACGCTGCCCAGTGCGCCCAGATTTTCTACTTTCTTCAGCAGAATGATTTCCATCGTTCTCACCTTGTCTTGTAAGCAGGTTTTTGGCCTGCGCGTAAAACGTTAACTTTTGCGTGCCTTAATCTGACTGCGAAAATCGGCTAACCCGTCAATGATGCCGAAGGCTGCCAGCAAAATGCCGACTTGCACCGGCATGAGAAACAGCAATACATACATCCCAACCAGCCATCCTTTGTGCTGCTGCAATGACCCGACCACACTGTGCATCAAGGCTAAACCTTGAAACACGAATATCGCCAGACCCGCGAACACCACATCTATGGCGGTTGGCTGCTTGCCCATGATAGCCAGCCCGATGACACCAACCATTAACAATGCGGGTATTTTCCCGACATTCAGTTGACGCCATTCCTCGCTGAAACCACCGGGGTTATACAGCATCGCCTGCCAGTGCCTTGCGAGCAATAACGACAGGATCAACAGGATGCTGGCGATAGCAGCAATGCCGCCTGCCAACAGCGTTGGGATGCTGTCCAGTATCTGCTGTTTGTCTTCTGCTGGCAGGTCTGCGGGAAATACCTTCATGGTATCAGCCAGTACGACAAATTCTTGCCATGCGGGCTGAGCCTGCCAGAATTTGACCGGATCACCTACATTCAGGTGAAACAGCAAGATGCCAACTACTGCTATCCCTAACAGCACCGAGAGGGTGCGTGACCAAGAGACGGTGTTTCCCAGTACCGCAGCCAATGCAATCACGGGTAGCCACACCATCATGCTTAACACAAAACCCATCAGTGGGTCGGCTTGCGTGATGAGGCTTAACCCCGCCAGTACGGCGCTGCTGACCGTAGCGATCATCAGGCCGCGCTGCCAGCCCATGCGCAAGGTAATCAGCCCGATAGCTGCATTACTCAGTAAGCTCATGAGCGGCAAAAAAACGGACAAGATAGCAAACAAGAGAATAAATCCGATTGCTTGCAATGGGCCTACCATGATGAATTTAGCCATGGGATTCCACTACTTGCCGTTCCGCAGTCATGCCACGCCGGAACGTGGCATAGGCATACAAATTACTTGTGTTGGTCTGAGTATGGCAGCAGTGCCAAGAAGCGTGCGCGTTTGATCGCGGTCGCCAGTTGACGCTGATACTTGGCTTTAGTGCCGGTAATGCGGCTAGGGACAATCTTGCCGGTTTCGGTGATAAAGCTTTTCAGGATGTCGAGGTCTTTGTAATCGACTTCGGTAATGCCTTCAGCAGTGAAGCGGCAGTATTTCTTGCGGCGGAATTGACGTGACATAGGTATCTCCAGATCAGCCGTGGTTATTCGTCGTCAGATGAGTAATCATCATCAGCGGGTTCTTCTTCGCGCATACGCTTGGAAGGCTTGTGTTCACCGTCTTTCTTCAGTGGGGAAGGTTCGGTGACAGCCGCATCACAACGGATGGTAACGCTACGGATGACTGCATCGTTGAAGCGGAAAATAGTTTCCAGTTCTGTCAGTGTTTCCGCGCCGCACTCAATGTTCATCAGCACGTAGTGTGCTTTGTGCAGCTTGTTGATTGGGTAAGCCAGTTGGCGGCGACCCCAGTCTTCAAGGCGGTGGATTGCGCCACCACTTTCCTGCACCATGCTCCGGTAGCGTTCTACCATGGCTGGTACTTGTTCGCTCTGGTCCGGGTGAACCAGAAAGACAATTTCGTAATGTCTCATTAAGGTCTTCCTTTCGGGTTTAACAGCCTCCCGTCGTATCGCGGTGAGGCAAGGGCTTTCTTTGGGCACAAGTACCCATAGAAAAGCGCGGAATTATCCGGGAACTCGGGGGCGCTTGTCAATTTTATGTGAATGATAATTTTCCGATCAATGGCGTGATCATTTCAGAACTGCGGGTGAATTTGTCCTACAATTTAGGTCAGGCTATAAAACGGATAAATAGATATGGGGGGTATATCAGCGGTGTTTGGGAATGAGGCGAGTACCGAATCAGCTTGCTTAGGGACGGGCGGGGGTGATTTCCTCTTGAAGCAAGAGTTGCAGCGCTGTTTGCAGGCATTCCCCTTGGATGTGCCGGGCTGGAAAATGCGCGAAGTGCTGCACAACAGTGATAATGCCGTGATTTTTCTGGCGGAAAATGCACAAGGTTTCTTTGCAGTCATCAAACGTTTTAAATTTGCTGTACAGGATGTCGATAGGGCGCGGGTGGAGCGCTTCCTGCTGGGATGCCATGCCTTGCGCTTGTTGGGGCAGCAACAGGGTTTGGTACGTTTGTTGGATGCTGGCATCAACCATCAGGCAATTTACCTCGTGATGGAATACGTGCGGGGGGATACCTTAAAAAATCATTTGGCAGCGTCCCCTTTGCCCCCGCTTTCCCAGCGGCTGCGTTGGTTTGACGAATTGGTCGCGGTGTTGGGAATGGTGCATTCTGCCGGTTTGCTGCACCGTGACTTGAAAACATCGAACATTTTGGTGCGTGAAGCGGGTTCGTTGGCTCTGCTGGATTTCGGTATAGAAACCGCGTTGCTGGTGGAGGCAGGATTTTTGCGGGTGGATGAAATTTATTGCACACCGTATTACGTCAGCCCTGAACGGATACTCGGGGATATGGCTGATGAGCGTTCCGACCTGTATGCACTAGGGGTGATACTGTATGAATTACTGGTTGGTCATAAACCCTATGATTCAGTGGTATTGTCTGAACTCTTGAAAAAACATATGCTTGCTCCTATTCCACGCTTGCCGCCAAGGTATTCTGCTTATCAACCGCTGGTAGATGGGTTATTGGCTAAGTCACCAGAAGACAGGCTACAGTCTACGGATGAAGTGGTCTGTTTATTGCATGGTTTATAGCGATTTCACAACGATCATAATAGCAAGGTTATGGGAACGGCTCAGATTTGCCGTTTCTCGGATTTAGGAGGGATTGGAATATGGCTACTCGGTCATCATGTAAATATAAAAATACGTGTGCACACTCATTGGTTGCCCGCTTCATGGCGGTGGCGAGGTGGGGGGCGCTGGCGTTATTGCTGGGGATTGGCCTTGCCGATGCGATCCTGCATTTCAGTCGCGGTGATGCGGTCAACTGGGTGTTTTGTGGCATTTGTGTGGTCAGCGGGGTGATCCTGTTCTGGATGGGGCAGTGCTTGCTGGAGAGCGAATGCGGCACAAGGAAAAAGGCCGGAAGTTGCCATGCCCTGCGGATGAATACGTCTTTGGGGCAACCTGTTACTTGGTCAAAAAATGGTGTAAAGTCGGGATAGCTGGTTATAAAGATAATTCTAAAAAAGAATAAGAGGGGGCTATGTTACGTTTTCTGCTGGTATTCTTGCTCGTGCAAGGTGTGTTGTTTGGGGTTGAAATGCTGCAACCCGTGCAATCCGCCGTAATTCTGCCGTGGACTGGTTGGCTGGCTGATGCCAGTGGCTGGTTGATGTCTGCTTTTGATTCCCATGTTGCTACTTCCGGTAAAATTGTCAGCAGTACGTTGAATGGTTTCGCTGTTTCCATTGAGCCGGGGTGTAACGGGGTGGAAGCAATGATCGTGTTGCTGTCAGCGATTTTGGCGTTTCCCGCGCCCCCTGCTTACAAACTGATGGGGCTGTTGTGGGGCTTTGTCGCTATTCAGGGCATGAATTTGTTACGGATCATCAGCCTGTTCTATCTGGGGCAATGGAGCCGTGAGTTGTTCGATTGGGCGCATTTGTACATCTGGCAAGCTTTGATCATGTTGGATGCCTTGGTGGTATTCCTGATTTGGATACGCTATTTGCCGGGTGGGAATGCAAGTCCAGCGCCTGCGGAGGTGTCCGTATGACGCAGCGACCGTTGCAACGTTTCATGTTGGGGGTGTTGGTGTTTTTTCCCCTGACCTTTTTTGTTTGGTACGTGACTGCAACCTTTCATCTCGCACCTGTGACGTTGCTCAGTGGCAAGTTGTTGAACTTGCTGGTTCCTGATGCTTTGATGTGGCTGAAATTGGATGGGCATACGCTGGTGGTGGCATCCAATTTCGGGCGTGATGCGAGCGGTGCGGTGTTGTCGCCACCGCCGGGTGAAGATGTGTTGGGTTTCCATTTGAACCCGCTGATTTACAGTTACAGCTTACCCTTGGTGGCGGCGTTGATGCTGGCGACACCGGGCAAGGATAAGTGGGGGAATCTGCTTTGGGGGATGTTGCTGGTGATTCCGGCGGAAATGTTCAGCATGATTTTCAGTGTGTTGAAAACCCTGACGTTTGATGTGGGGGCGGCATTCCAAGCCCAGCAGGGGTTTTCGCAAGCTGGGGTGGATGCGGTGGCGCTGGGCTATCAGGTGGGGACGTTGCTGCTGCCGATGATTGCGCCCCTGATTATTTGGGTGGCACTCAACCGCGCTTTCATCACCCAACTTGCGCCGCAATTGGAGCGGGTGTTTAGCCGTTAATGCTTTTCTTTGCGCCAGTTTTCGAGGCTGACGACCTTGGTGGGGCTGTCGGTAGCAGCGTCCGCTAATAGTGAATGCCCCAGCAATACCGAGGGGTTGCCGGACAAGAATTCACGCATCAGGCGCAGTTTCAGGCTATTGGGGAATTTGCTGGCGCTTTGGTCGTTTTCCAGCGCTTCGGCTTCTTCTTCGGTTAGGGAATTGACCAGTTTTTCCCAGCGTTCATTCAGGGCTTTTTCAATGCTTTCGCTGTCGGCTTCGAGTTTTGCCAGCACGTCTTCCGGCAGGGAATCAAGGTAGGTGTCGATATTGCCAAGGATTTTGCCGAAACGCATTTCCAGCAGGGAACGCAAGATTTCGTCCGTCCATTGTTCTTCCGCTTGGCGGGCAAAATTGTCACTGTCGCTGATTAATGTTCCTTCTGCATCGACCGCGCCGTAAGCTTCGCCGTGTCGCCGCCAAAGGATGTGCAACTGCGGCAAGTATTCTTCCAAACGCTGGCTATCATCGGCGGTCGCGGGTTGGAAAGTGACGGGTTGGAACTGCGGGTAAAGTTGGCAGAACTGGTACATCGCGCTGACGTATTGGTAAGGGTCGAAGGTCAATGTGATGACGTTTTCATCGAATTCATCAATTTCTTCGTCGTCATCTACGTCCAATTCCACGTCAAGGAAAGGTTCGTAATGTTCGTAAACGATGTCCCAGAGGATTTTGCCGTCGCGGTGGCGCACGAAAATCGCGGATTCGACTTGGAATTCCGGTAAATCGGGGGTGCTGTTGACGATCCAATAATCACCTGTGGCCTGAGCACTGCGCACAAGGGCGCGAAAATCCAATAAGCCGAACGGGATTTCAAGGATGCTGCTAGGATGGCGGTAGCCCTCTAGCACGACCAGTTGTACCGAGGGCTGACCGCCCTCCAGTGTGACGACAAATGACAGTGATTCTTCCATGTGGCTATCTTACCACGAAAGAATCCTGTTGTTGGTAGTGGCTAGAAACGATAACGTTAGGAAACTGTGCCACGGTTGCGTGGTTGTTGCCGATTAATTCGAGGGACATTTTGTGAAATACCCCCATAATTTACTTGCCGTGCCTTTTCTGGGCTTATGTTTGCATGGTTGCAGTTCTATGCCCATACAAGCCGCCCTTGGGGACACGCTGCTAGCAAATGAGCAAAAGACCATTGCAATATTCGAGCGCAGCAACCCTTCGGTGGTGTGCATTACCGTTGACGAACAATTGCCAGATTACGCACGCGGCGACTTTTCCAGCGAAATGCCTGCTGCATCAGGTACGGGTTTCATGTGGGATAATGACGGGCATATTATTACCACTAACCACATGGTCGAAGGCTCGCGCTCAGTGAAAGTCATCCTTGCTGACCAACGTGTTTTGGATGCGACCGTGGTCGGTTTGAGTGCGGAACATGACCTCGCTGTCCTCAAAGTCCGTGGCGGCGATGATTTGCCGCGCCCGGCGGTACTGGGGAGTAGTCATGGGCTGAAAGTGGGGCAAACGGTGTTTACCATCGGCAATGCCTTCGGGCTGGGGCGCAGTTTCACCACCGGGATTGTGTCGGCCTTGGGGCGTAATTTTGAGGGTGAAGAAAACGGGGTTATCCGTAATCTGATCCAGACCGATGCGTCGATTAATCCAGGTAGTTCCGGTTCGCCATTGCTGGACAGCAGCGGGCGTGTCATCGGCGTCAATGTGGCAATCTATAGTTTGTCAGGTGGTTCCGATGGGGTCAGTTTTGCGCTGCCTATCGACATAGTGAAACAGGTGGTTCCAAGCTTGTTGGCTAAAAAGACGGGCAAAAATAAAGCGGAATAAATGTAACTGCCCCAAAAAAGCCCCGCTACCGGGTGGTGCGGGGCTTTTTGCGGTTTGGGCTTACGCTTCGTGGTAAATCTTACCGCCGGTTTTGATGAATTCCACTGCTTTCTCTTCCATGCCTTTTTGCAGCGCTAGTTGTGCATCCACACCCTGTTTCGCCGCATACTCACGCACATCCTGCGTAATTTTCATTGAGCAGAAATGCGGGCCGCACATGGAGCAGAAATGCGCCACTTTCGCGGAATCTTTCGGCATGGTTTCGTCGTGGTATTCCCGCGCCCGGTCTGGGTCTAGCCCCAGATTGAACTGGTCTTCCCAACGGAACTCGAAACGCGCTTTGGACATGGCGTTGTCACGCAGTTGCGCACCCGGCCAGCCTTTGGCGAGGTCAGCAGCGTGTGCCGCGAGTTTGTAAGTGATGATGCCGACGCGCACATCTTCCTTGTTCGGCAAGCCCAAATGCTCTTTGGGGGTGACGTAGCACAGCATCGCGCAACCGTACCAACCGATATTCGCCGCACCGATGCCGGAAGTGATGTGGTCGTAACCGGGGGCAATGTCGGTCACTAATGGCCCAAGGGTGTAGAACGGTGCTTCAAAGCAGTCGCGCAGTTCCTTATCCATGTTTTCTTTGACCATGTGTAAGGGCACGTGTCCGGGGCCTTCGATCATTACCTGTACGTCGTGTTCCCACGCGATTTTGGTCAGTTCGCCCAGCGTTTCGAGTTCAGCGAATTGCGCACGGTCATTAGCGTCTGCCACAGAGCCGGGGCGCAAGCCGTCGCCCAGCGAGAAGGCCACGTCATACGCTTTCATGATTTCGCAGATGTCAGCGAAGTGGGTGTAAAGGAAGTTTTCCTTGTGGTGCGCCAGACACCATTTCGCCATGATCGAGCCGCCGCGTGAAACGATGCCGGTAACGCGGTCGGCAGTCATCGGCACATACGCCAAGCGCACGCCTGCGTGGATGGTGAAATAATCCACCCCTTGCTCGGCTTGCTCAACCAGCGTGTCACGGAAAATTTCCCACGTCAGGTCTTCGGCCTTGCCGTTCACTTTTTCCAGTGCTTGGTAAATCGGCACAGTGCCAATTGGGACGGGGGCGTTGCGCAAAATCCATTCGCGGGTTTCGTGGATATTTTTGCCAGTAGACAAATCCATCAGGGTGTCGCCGCCCCAACGCGCTGACCACGCCATTTTTTGCACTTCTTCCTCAATGGAGGAGGAAACCGCCGAGTTGCCGATATTGGTGTTGATTTTGACGCGGAAATTGCGCCCGATGATCATCGGTTCCAGTTCCGGGTGGTTGATGTTGGCGGGAATGATGGCGCGGCCTTCTGCCACTTCCACGCGCACGAATTCGGGGGTGATTTCCGCCGGAAGGTTCGCGCCCCACGAGTGGCCTTGGTGTTGGCGCAACAATTTGGCATAACGCGGGTCATTGCGCAGTTCTTGCAGGCGCAGGTTTTCGCGGATGGCGATGTATTCCATTTCCGGGGTAATAATGCCTTGGCGGGCGTAATGCATCTGCGTGACATTGCTGCCTGCTTTGGCACGGCGTGGCGCACGCAAGTGGGCAAAACGCAGGTACGCAAGGCTTGGGTCATTTTGGCGGGCACGCCCGTAGTCGGAGGTGGGGCCGTCGAGTTGCTCGGTATCGTTACGTTCCAAAATCCAGTTCAGGCGCACATCGGGAATGCCTTCCAACAGATTGACGGATACCGCCGGGTCAGTGAAAGGGCCGGAGGTATCGTAAACCGGGATTGCTGGGTTTTCTTCAGCGCCGAAACTGGCAGGGGTCGGTGATTGGTCGATTTCACGCATTCCCACGCGGATGTCCGGGCGCGAACCTTGCACATACACCTTACGTGAATTAGGGAAAGGTTGGGTAACTTCGCTGGATAATTCAGCCGTTTTTTTCAGGAAGGATTCTGGGATCGCGCTCATACTTTCTTTTCTCTAGTTCCATTTTAAGGTGGGGAAGGTAAGCAACCTAATGTAGCAGATTTGGAAAGGGCAGCATAATAGCTTGAGGAATTGCGGGGAAGGGTATCGCATCTGTGACATTCGTACATCCCGCACCCAGTAGCCGTTTATCCATCGAAAATTGACCGCAGGCACGGGGATAGTAGAATCATTCTTCAGTAAATGAACCCTTGCAACTTGAACAGTGGATCGCTGTTCGCGCAAAGAGCCTGTCAAAGCGACATCAGCTTGCTCTTTACTAGGGCGGGGACTGGCCTACCGTGCGAATTGCATTGCGTTTCTAGGAAACCAATATCGCACGGTAGGCCGTCCCCGCATCGAGTGTAGCAAGCTGATCTTCTGGATGAACGAAGGTGTTTACTGCCCAATAGCCGACTTCGTGTCGGCTATTTATTTTAAAAATAATAGAAAATCAGGGATTTGCATGAGCCAACTCACCCGCCAGCAACTCTACGACAAGATTAAAGAAACCTCCAAGGATGAATACATCCTCAGCGAGATGCAACGCTTGGGCTACTGGAAGGAAGACGCACAGCCGACGCTGGCAGCATCCCTGATCAAACGCCGTGGCGATTTGCAACGGCAAATCAATGCCTTATCGTCGCAAATTACTGACCCCAAAGCCGCCCTCAAAGCCATCCACCAAGAACGCATGGCAGCAGCTCGCCAGCAACGGATTGATACCAAGGTCAAACGCGAAGTCGACCGCTACCAACGCGCACAGGCTTGGCATGAAAAGCAGCAAAACCACATCCATTACCTTGGTGACGCTGCCGGATTCAAACCCTCCGCCGCCGACGATGTGTCCGACGCAGAACGCCTCAACAGCCTTGGCTTACCTGTCTATTCCAACGCCGCCGAACTCGCCGCAGGCATGGGCATTACCCTCAACGAATTGCGCTTTCTGACTTACAGCAATCAAGTCTCGCGGGTGTGCCACTACCAACATTTTGCGATGCAGAAAAAATCCGGCGGCACACGCCTGATTTCTGCACCGATGCCGCGCTTGAAACGCCTGCAATACTGGGTGCTGGACAATATCCTGCAACCGCTGGAACTCACCGAGCAAGCACACGGTTTCGTCACTGGGCGCAGCATTGTCAGCAATGCCCAGCCGCACTTGGCGCAAAAAGTCGTGATCAATATGGATCTGAAAGACTTTTTCCCGACTGTCACTTACCCGCGCATCAAAGGCACATTCGCGCAATTCGGCTACAACAACGAAGTCGCGTCCCTGCTCGCGCTGTTGTGTTCCGAAGCCGACACCCAAGCCGTGGAAATGGACGGGCAACGTTATTACCTCAACAGCACCAGCCGACGCTTGCCGCAAGGCGCACCCACCAGCCCCGCCTTGAGCAACGTGATTTGCCGCACGCTGGATAAACGCCTGCAAGGCTTGGCGACCAAACACGGTTTCGCCTACACCCGTTACGCCGACGATTTGACCTTTTCCGGTGCGGATACTGCCACCGTTCCCGCGCTGTTGTACGGCGCAAAAGCTACGGTGATAGCGGAAGGTTTCAACGTCCATCCCGACAAAACCCGCATCATGAAACAGGGCAGCAAGCAGGAAGTGACGGGCATTGTGGTCAACCAACACCTGTCGGTCGATAACAAAAAGCTCAAGCAATTCCGCGCCCTGCTGTTCCAGATCGACAAAGACGGTTACGCTGATAAAAGCTGGGGCAACGGTTACAATATTCTGGCAAGCATCAAAAGCTACGCCCATTACGTGCGCATGGTGAACCCGGAAAAAGGCAGCCAGTTTCTGGAACAGATTGCAGCCATCCAGCAAAAACATGGTAAACCCGACCGTGCCATGAAGTTCACCAACCCGCAATTCCGCGAACGTGCTGCACAAGGTCAGTTGCCACTGGAATCCATGCGCGTTGCCTCCGCCAAGCCGCAACCGACGTTGGATGACACGATTCAACACCGAGATGTCTTGCCGCAAGTAGAAGCTGCACTAGGTTTGTCAGTACCCGAAACCGTGGAAACTGCACCCGAATCTGCGCCCGCTACAACGCCTGAAACACCTAGCCAGCCGCAAGGCTTGGTATCCACGCTTATGTCCCTGTTGAGAGGTAAATCATGAAACTGATTCGCCGTACTACCCTGCGCTTTCAGGACGGCACGTCCGACAAAGTGTACGAAGTCGACATCGTGGAAGCCGCTGATGACAGCTATTTGGTCAATTTCCGCTACGGACGTTCCGGTAAACCTTTGACCGAAGGCAGCAAAACCACCGCCCCCGTGGATTCTGCCAAAGCCAAAAAAGTCGCCGATAGCCTGCTGGTCAGCAAGATGAACAAAGGCTACCAAGTACTGATGGGCTACAACCCCGTAACTGGCGAAACTATCGGCGCAAATGCCGCTGCGCAAACCGAAGCCGCGCCGCGCAAAGGCAAAAAAGCGCAAAACCGCGACCAGCAAATCCTCGAACGCCTGCAAAAGTTTGCCGAAGGCGATACACCCGCTGACAGTACAGGATTGATTGACGGCTACAGCCTGAGCCGCAGCGTATGGAAAGCGGGCGAATTGCGCATTCCCGAACTCGCCGCTGCCCTGCAAACCTTACTCGCTAATTTGCCCGCCAAAGCCAAAGACGATGCGATGACGTATTACAGCATTGCATGGGCAACAGGGCGTACCCGTGATCCTGCCGCATTCGCCGTATTGCAGCAGCTCCAAGATAAAATCCCTGCGCACTTGTACCAATTTGCGTGCTTGCAAGTGGGGCAGCCACCGGAAAGCTGTTTGCCAGCATTCGACCAAACGCTGGATGCGGTGCAAGCAATTGAAGCCATCCAAGCCTTCGACCATTACGCCGCGATGTCGTTTGAGCGCTTGAACACCGAAGACCGCGCATACATTCAGCAAGTGCTGCATTGGCACGGGCTGAACGCAGCTATCGAACAAGCATTGAGCCAAACCGTATTGGCGGATGCGGATCAGGATTTCATGCAACTGCGTGTCGATGCCGCCAGTTACGCTACAATCCAAGCCAACAAAGCCGCCGTGCCGGAACTCGAACCCGCGATTATGGATGTGTTGCGTTACCACTATAACGAGCTGCTAGATCAGAAAAAGCACGAATACCAAGCCGATTTCGACCTGTATACCCAACTGTTGGCAGGCATGAATCTGGAAACCGTGTTGGCAAACGATACGTGGAATATTGCCCGCGCCAACGAAGGCAACGTGCAATACCTGTGGGGCGACTCCAAACGCAACCTGCAAAACGCTCTGAAAGCCACCGGCAAAGTAAAAAATCTCAATAGTTTGTGGCAACGGGTGATCAACTACTACGATCTACATAGCAAACGCCAACAAGACGTATCCGCTGACCGTTTGCAGCAATGCTATGCCATCCTGAAAACTCATGATGCATATCACGATGTAGTCAACCGCGTGGTGCGCAAGATCAGTGCTGACCGCTGGTTTTATGGCTACCAGCATGAGGTTGATGCAGCCATCCGCAGCAAATACGATACCTCGCTGGCTTGCCATGTGCGCCGCCTGTTTATGGATCGCTTTGCTGATTTACGTCAGGAAGCTCTCCAGCCCAAAGAACAATTGCTGGAACATTACAGCCAGCAGGTGGTGAGTTTGTATGCGCTTGCCAGCATTACGCCGGACAAACGGGCGGTGGCATTCACCGCTATCCAACATGCGCCAGTCAACCAATCGTTTACGGCATCGTTCCGCAAGCTCTACAAAATGGCAGAGTTTTTGGATGATCACGAAGCCTTAGCCATACTGAATCATCGGCTGGAAACCACGCCAGACGATGGCAGACGGCAAAGCTGGCGCGAAGAAAACCCCAGCTTCACCCAACAAAGCAAACGCTATTTGCGCCGCCGTACCGTGCGCCATTTGCGCAATCTCGGCAAGTTTTCGCCCAACGATTATTTGCGACTCGCACGGGAAATACTGGTATTGGCGGACGATGCCTCACCAGCAGCACAACGTACCCCGAAAAAACAACTGATTCATTTCCCCGACTTGGTAGCAATGAATTTCATCCTGCATCGCCATAGTCACTTGTACGAACAAGACTATAAGGGCGCATGGTTTTTGCAAGAAAATCGCCAAAACGAGGCCAATCAGCCCGAAGCATTTGCTACCTTGTGGGCGTATGCGGGTCAGGATTTGCTCTACATCTTGCGCCAATGTAAAGCGGCGATGGTGAACGATTTTGCCTTCCGCCGCCTGCAACCGCAAACCGCGTTTTTGCAGGAGCAAACCCAAGCGACGTGGTTGGAACTGGTGGTGCGCCCTTACGAAAATACCGCGCTGCTGGGGTTGGAACACCTGCGTGATAGCGTGCAGCAAACCGAGGTGGTTTTTGTGCTGTTGAATGCGCAGTTTGCCGCCATCCGCCATCACGGCTTGGCAAACTTGAGACCCGAACATTTTGCAGAACACCCGGATTTATTGCTGAACTTGTTGCTCTCGCCACACGACGATGTGCAGTTATTCGCCAAGAATTATGTGTACGCGATGCCCAACAACCATACGCTGTTGCCGCTGTTATTGGCTCGCCCCGAACCTGCGCTGCAAGCCTTGGGCATTGCGCTGATTGGCAAATTGAGCGATGCTGAAAAACGCGAATACCGTGTGCTGCTGTTCAATGCGCTGACCGATGAAAATGCTGAATTGCGCCGTGGAGCGCGGCTGGCAGTGCTGTCGGTCAAGGATGCCGACTTTCAGAAAGACATTTTCGCGCACATTCTGCCCGTGCTATTCAAAGCCGAGCCAGTTGAGGGTTACAGCGAGGATATGCTGGCAATTGTGCAAGCGGTAGCACCCATTCACGCCGAGATTGACCAAAACTTGCTGTGGCGGCTGCTGACAGCAAAAAGCAAATTGGCGGAACGTGCCGGAGCATTGATCTTGCCTGATCACCCTGCCAGCGCGTTTTCAATCAAGCAATTGGCGATGCTCACTAAAATTCCCACCTTGCAAGTGCGGACGTGGGCAATGGCAGCGTTGCAAGCCGATCCAGCACGGGTAACGGAGCAATTCGCCGAAGCCGTGCGGATTTTGGATAATCGTTGGGACGATACCCGCGCCCAAGCGATTGCCCTGTTTGCTACGTTTGAGGCTGACTTTTGGACAAGCGAACGTGTGGTAGCAGTGTGTGATCAGGTTTATCACGATGTGCAACAATTCGGGCGCGAACTGGTGTTGCGCGGCTTTGAACACGGCGAAGGCGAACACTATTTGCTGCAATTGAGCCAACATCCTGCCAACAACGTGCAATTGTTCGTGTCGAATTTCTTGCAGCAATACGCCAGTGGCAAGCCCACTATCATCCTCAAGCTGCAAGGCTATTTCAATACCGTCTTGTCGCAAGTGAATCGTGGGCGTTTGGTGAAAGATCGGGTGATTGCCTTCCTGTTCACCGAATCCGGCAAGGATGAGCAAGTGGCACGCATGGTGGCGGCATTGTTTACCGACCAATCCCTGAGCCGCGTGATTGCCGATAAAGCACGTTACATCAAGACTTTGTTTGAATTGCAAAACCGCTACGGCATCCAACAAACGCCAGTGCGCGTGATCGCACCCGCAGTGAGGGCTTTCTGATGGAGTTTTCCAGAAAATATAACGGCAACTCGCAAGTCTCGAACACTAGCCGTGAAACGACTATGTCTTTCGTGCCGGATGCGTTGCGCAACCCGACGTTTTTTGCCGCTGATTTGGGGCAACATATTCCGTTCCGCGAAGCCATGTCCGCGCTGCATCAAGTAGTGGTGTCAGATATGAGCTTCCAGCCCAAAGACAAATCCGATTACAAAGCGTGGCTGAAAGCGCAAGAAGATGTGTTTTTAGCAGAAGCGATGGCAAAACAAGGGCAAATCAAAGCGCAACTGGATGAATTACGCCAGCAAATGCGCGAAGTGCAACACGCTGAAAGTGCTGTTTTGTCGCCGTTCTACGCTGCGCGTTCCAAGTATTTCCAGTATTTGTACAAGAACGATATTGATGCGTGGTATGTGCTTGATCCGGTGATCACCGTTCACCCCGACAGTATTTTCTTTGAATGCTTTTCGCAAGACGAATCCAGCTACGGGAAATTAAGCTGCCGCTACGAAGTGTTCCAGAATGTGCGCGAACACGCTTACGGCACGACCAATATCGACTATTCGCACGAGTTGTATCAGGAATTCCAGAAAATCCGCGATTACAAACGTACCGAATTCGTGATTGATCCGTCCGGTTTTGAGGTCAAAACCGACCTGAGCGATGACTTCAAGGAAGAGAAAATCGACCTGCCGGACAGTTGGGTGCGCGGTTTCCTGCAAGTCAGTTCGGCAATGAGTTTGCCGTTTACGACTTTTAACCTGCACCCGATGGATATGTACAATATCCTGCTGTTTTTGAAGCGGCACAAGGAAAAAACCGGCCCTCGCTCCTTGCGGTTTTGCCTGACACCTGACCAGCCGATTCAGGTGAAGTTTGATCCGTGGGGCGAAACCTTGACGTGTCCGCGCAGTGTTTACACCGGCAATGCGGCGCAGGACGTGCGGATTTGGGGACGGCGGCGTTTGTTCATATTGGAACGCTTGTTGCCGATTGTGAAGCATTTCCGCGTGAGTTTGCTGGGTTCGGGTTTACCGAGCTTCTGGGTGGCGGAAATGGAACACATGACCTTTACCTTGGGCTTATCAGGCTGGAGTGCCAATGATTTTTCGCGCATGGGCAATTTCGATTTGATGGCTCCGCGTGGCGAGGTCGATAGCGTGACCGCCGAGCGCGTGTTTGCGGCATTGCAGACCACTTGGCAGGAAAGTGCGACTTCGCTGGCATTGCGGCTGGGCTTGGATGTGCTGACGGTCAAATCCGCACTGGGGATTTACTCGCAATACGGGCGGGTGTTGTATGACATGGATAACGATATGTACCGTATTCGTGAACTCAGCAAAGACCCGTTACCAATGGATAAACTGCGTTTCAGCAATGAGCGCGAGGCGAAAGCGGATAATTTCCGTAAGGCGGGTTTGGTGACGGTGGTGGCAAGGGAAGCGCAGCAAAACGGCAGACAGTTAGTGCGCGGCGAAGTGATCGACAATGCGCATACTTACCAGTCGGAGATTACGCTGGATGCGGATATGCGTTTGGTGGAAGCGAAGTGCCATTGCCACTTCTATATTCAGAACAAGCTGAATCAGGGGCCGTGTGAACACATACTGGCGGTGCGTTTATCCCAGTAATTCTAGGCCGAGTGCCGTTCGTCCGGGCGGCGGACAGATCGGCTGCATTTTGATATTGCTTAATTTCAATGTAATTAGGTTCTTATATGATGCCCCTGTTTTGTGTGTCAATCATGAGGGGCATTACATGAACGAAATGACAGCAAGTGCAACGTGCACGGTTCCGTCAGAAGTGTTGAAAGCATCCCTGCTGGTTGGGGTTATTGGGGTGGTTTCCCTAACGCTGGCGCGGCTGGCAGGGGTCGGGGTTCCTATGTCATGGGCGTTGGGCTTGATCGTTTTTTTCTTTGTTGGCGCTATTTTGGTTTTGCATTGGCTCTCTATCTTGCGTAAGCCGGGGCTGGTTTTGCTGGTGGGAACGCTTTTCATCGTCGGTGCTGTCTACCTGCAAGATACCATTCTGGGGATGATGTAGCGTTTTTTGCGCCAAGCAGCGGACAATCTGGGTAAATTTGGGCTATACCTTGTGAGCGTGACCAGCCCCGCCGTTGGGGTAATGCCAAAGGAGTGCTTGTGTTTAAGTGGGTTGTAAGCCGTGTGGTGGATATTTTAATCGTTTTTGTGTTGGCAACCGTGCTGCTGTGGTTCGGTGCGACCCGCTACCCCGAATTTTTCCCGCAAAGCTTCTTCCAATATTGGGGTGGCGTTATGCCATCGCAGGTGCAACGCTGATCACTATCTGTTATGGTGCGCCTTGAGAGCTGACCGGGCAATCGCGGCCCTGCTTGCAGGGTGGAGGAAAGTCCGGGCTCCATAGGGTAAGACGCCAGGTAACGCCTGGGCGGCGTAAGCCGACGGAAAGTGCAACAGAAAGTAAACCGCCTGCGTAGCTTCCAGCAATGGGGGATTCGTCGGTAAGGGTGAAAGGGTGCGGTAAGAGCGCACCGCGTCGCTGGTAACAGTCGACGGCACGGCAAACCCCGTCTGGAGCAAGACCAAATAGGGATGCGATGGTGTGACCCGCGCTGCATCCGGGTAGGTTGCTTGAGGTGTGCGGTGACGTACATCCCAGATGAATGATTGTCCTCGACAGAACCCGGCTTACAGGTCAGCTCTCTCTTCTTTTTTCTCTCCCGCCTTTGTGGAATAATTTTCACCTCAAAGTTAATGTGATTTATCGCATGTCCATGCCAACACCTTGAAATAAAAGAAATAGCTTGATTATTATCCTATATTTAATTCCATTTAAACCCCTATTTAATTAACTTTAAAGCTATTTCTTCGGAATTTTATTGACACTGTGGAGTTGTCTGCCTATATTCCTTTTCAAGTGGAAGAAAGTGGGGAAAAGTGGGTAACTTTCCCAGTAAGGATGGGTTCTGAAGTATGTTTCGCGGCATTTCGCATATCACGGTTGACACGAAAGGGCGCTTGGCGATGCCTGCCAAGTACCGTGATGCCATCGCGGAGTCTGCGGGTGGGCAAATTATCATTACCGTTGACCACATGGATAAGTGCTTATTGATTTACCCCATGGATCAATGGCTAAAAGTCGAGAAAACCCTGATGTCATTGCCTAACATGGATCGCCGTGTACGCCGTATGCAGCGTTTGATCCAAGGTCATGCTTCGGATATGGAATTAGATGCCCAAGGGCGGGTACTTTTGCCTGCACCTTTGCGTGAGTACGCTGGCATCGACAAGCACGTTGTCCTCGTTGGGCAAGCAAACAAGTTTGAATTGTGGGACGCTGATCTTTGGGAAGCTGCGCGTGAATCTTGGTTGCTGGAAGCGCAGGAAGACGATGAAACCAATGAAGTTCTTAGTCAGGTCTCGATGTAATGACAACACCACAATTTGATGAGGTCTGGAAGCACGACACGGTGCTTCTACATGAAGCTGTTGCTGCGCTGGAAGTGCAGGCGTCAGGTGTTTATGTGGATGGTACATACGGGCGTGGCGGTCACTCCGCCTTGATTCTGGAGCAGTTGGGCGAAAACGGGCGGTTGATTGTCATTGATAAAGATACGGTTGCGGTCGGACATGCGCGTCAGCGCTACGCCAATGACCCACGTGTGTTTGTTTGGCACGGTTCGTTCAGTGATTTTCCTCAAGCACTGGTAGCTGCTGGTGTGAATGGCAACATTCAAGGTTTGTTGCTTGATTTGGGTGTTTCCTCCCCGCAACTGGATGATGCTGGGCGTGGCTTCAGCTTTATGCGTGAAGGCCCGCTCGATATGCGGATGGATACTTCCAAGGGTATGAGTGCCTCTGAATGGTTGGATAAGGCAGGCGAAGCTGAAATTGCCGATGTGCTTTGGCGTTACGGGGAAGAGAAGTTTTCCCGCCAGATTGCACGCGAAATTGTACGCACCCGTTTGCAAAACCCCTTGCAAACCACAACGAAGCTGGCTGAATTAATCGCAGGAGTGGTTCGTAAACGTGAGCCGGGCAAGCATCCGGCTACCCGTAGTTTTCAAGCAATACGCATAAAGGTTAATCAGGAACTCGATGATGTCGAAGCGTGTTTACACAAGGTGGTTGATTGCTTGGCTCCCGGCGGGCGTTTGGTCGTTATTAGCTTCCATTCCCTCGAAGACCGGATTGTTAAGCACTACCTGCGTGATGTTTCCACTCCGCCATCATTGCCTAAGGGGTTGCCAGTGATGCCGAAATCCGTGCAGCCTCCCATGAAGATTGTAAAAAAAGCGATGCGTCCTGAAGAGGCGGAAGTGCAAGGCAATGTGCGTGCACGCAGCGCCATCATGCGCATCGGGGAGCGGGTTGCATGATCCGCGCCAGTTTTTTGGGTTTACTGGCTTTGTACGTGCTGGTTATCGGCATGGCATTGCTGGTGGTGGCAAACAGGCATGAGGCTCGCCAATTGTTTGCTGACATCCAAAAGCTGGACAAAGAACGTGATGGGTTAAATGCCGATTGGAGCCAGTTAAAGCTGGAACAACAAGGCGTGTTATTGAATCAGGTGCACGTGGATACACGGGCGAACCAAGAACTGGGGATGCATAAGCCTTCCGCAGAAAACATTAAGGTCATACGCGAGTGAAACGCAAGCAACTTAAATCACCAGTTTTTCAGGGTAGGCGGCTCTTCTTGATGCTCGCCCTGTTGCTTGTGATCGGCGTTTTGCTGCTGCGGGCGGTGTGGCTGGAAGTCTTTCAGCAGGAAATGTTGCAACAGCAGGCGGGTAAGCGGCAGCTCCGCGAGGTGGTTGTTCCCGCTTACCGGGGCATGATCCTTGACCGTAACGGCGACCCAGTGGCGATCAGTTCCCCGGTAGATTCGTTGTGGTGTAATCCACAAGACCTGTTGAAAGCCCGCGAAGAGTTGCGCCACGATTACGAATTGACCCGTCAGGTAACGGATGCCACCGTCGGTGATGCAACGGCTGAAGAGCAGGAAGCCCGTGATGTGGCAGCTACGGGATTTGCCCGCCTTGAAAAAGGCTTGCGCCGCATAGAACAAGAGGGCGGCTTGCAGGAGGGGGAGCTGCTTGTTGAGTTGGAAAAAGCCAGTGATAAGCAGTTTTTCTATCTGGGGCGGCATTTGCCTTTGGAAGTGGCGGCCAGCATTTTGGCATTGGATTTGCCGGGCGTTGCGGCTACCCGCGAATACCGCCGTTATTACCCATTAGGGGAAATGGCTGGGCATGTGGTCGGCATGACGAACGTGGATGGTCTCGGTATTGAGGGCATAGAAAAAGCCCGTAATGATTCACTGGCAGGCAAAAATGGCAAAACACGGGTTATCCGCGATGGCAAAGGCCGGTTGGTGGAGAGTGTTGTACGGCTAGAAGATATGCAGCCGGGGCAAAATGTCCAACTCAGTATTGACCGCCGTATCCAGTACATGGCCTACAAAGAATTGAAAACCCGCGTTGCTGAACTGGGTGCGAAAGCTGGTTCCTTGGTGGTGTTGGATGCCCATACCGGGGAAATTCTGGCGATGGCAAATGTGCCGTCTTTCAACCCAAATAACCGCAAAGGCATTGAACCCTACTTGTACCGCAACCGTGCGGTGGCTGACAAATCAGAACCGGGTTCGACCTTGAAGCCATTAACCATCGCCGCTGCTTTGGAGGCGCGGGTGTTGGGGCCTGATGTGCAAATTAATACCTCACCGGGCAAAATCAACTTCGGCAAATACGTGGTGAAAGACCCCAAAGACTACGGCTCCATCAGCCTGCCGACCTTGCTGGCAAAGTCCAGTAACGTGGGTGCTAGCCGTGTTGCTTTGTTGGTGGGGGCGCGTGATCACTGGATGTTCCTCAGCCGTATGGGTTTTGGGCGCGTGCCGGATGCTGGGTTTTCCGGTGAAAGCCCCGGTGAGTTGACCAATTACACCGAGTGGGGAAAAGTTGACCGTGCATCACACGGTTATGGTTATGGCCTGTCGGTTAGCCTGCTGCAACTTGCCCATGCTTATGCCCCGTTTGCGGCAAACGGCTTGTTGATGCCTGCCAGTATTTACAAAGTTGACCGGCAAGTGGTTGGTCAACAAGTGATGTCACCGGAAACCGCCCGTTCTGTGCTGCGCATGATGGAAGCGGTGGTACAAAAAGGCGGTACGGGTGAAAAGGCGATGGTTGATGGCTACCGTATTGCCGGTAAAACGGGTACGGCTTACAAATTCATTAATAAAGCCTACCGCAATGACCGTTACCTAACCAGTTTCATCGGTATCGCACCGGCTAGCCGCCCGCGTTTGGTGGTTGCTGTGCAGATTGACGAACCCAAAATATCAGACAGTGGCGGCTTAGCGGCTGCCCCGGTCTTCTCGAAAGTGATGGGCGAATCCTTGCGCCTGCTTGATATTCCGCCGGATAACCTGCCAGCGGTGAAACAGGCAGCGCAACAGCCCGTCGCAGTGCCAGCACCCGTAGCACCAACGCCAACGACACCAATAGCGCAACCCGTAGGAGGGGCAACATGAAACAGATAATGTCCCTGCGGGTATTGCTTGACGGCATCGTGCCATCCGCCCCCGAGGTAATGGTGAGCGGTTTGACGCTGGATAACCGCAAAGTCCAACCGGGCATGGCCTTTGTCGCCTTGCGCGGAACCCGTCAACACGGCTTGATGTATGCCGAAGCCGCCGTACAGGCAGGCGCGTCGGTCGTGCTTTTCGAGCCAGAAGACGGCTTGCAACAGCCACCCTTGTCGGTTGGGCTAGTGCCTGTGCCTTCCTTGCGGGAGCATCTGGGCACGCTCGCCGACCGTTTTAATACCAGCCCCAGTGCCGGGCTATTCATGGTCGGTATTACCGGGACAGACGGAAAAACCTCCGTCAGTCATTTCGTTGCCGAAGCTTTGAATGTAGGCACTGCGGATGCCGCAGTAATTGGCACATTGGGTATCGGTTTGCCCGGTGCATTACAGCCTGCCACCCACACCACGCCGGATGCATTGACTGTCCACCACCTGCTGCGTGATTTGCAGGACAGTGGTTTTAACAGCATCGCGATGGAGGTTTCCTCCCATGCGCTGGATCAGGGGCGGGTTAATGGTATCCGCTTTGATGTGGCAGTCCTGACCAATCTGACCCGCGACCATTTGGATTACCACGGCACGGTAGATGCGTATGCGGAAGCCAAACGCAAGCTGTTCCACTGGCCTGATTTGAAAACCGTGGTGCTGAATTTGGATGATGCTTTCGGGCGTCGTTTGGCGGAAGAATTGGCGGGTACATCCGTGCGGGTCATTGGCTATGGTGTTGGCAATGTTGATGTTTATCCCGCCGGAACGTTGGTGGCAACTGACCCAGTATTTGACCACAGCGGCATCCGCGCCACGGTGGTGGTGGGGAATGACCGTGGTGAACTACAAGCGCCAGTGCTGGGACAATTTAACCTGCATAATTTGCTGGCAGCTTTAGGCGTGTTGCTGGCAAAAGGTCTGGAATTGGCGGATGCCCTACAACGCCTGCAACACGTCTGGGTTGTACCCGGTCGTATGGAACGGGTAGTGGCAGAAAAGGATGGCGGCAAACTGGTGGTGGTCGATTACGCCCATACGCCCGGTGCGCTGGAACAGGTGTTGAAAGCGGTGCATGTCCACACGCGCGGGCGTTTACTGTGTGTATTTGGTTGTGGTGGCGACCGTGATCGGGGCAAGCGCCCATTAATGGCTCAAATGGCAGAATCTAGTGCTGACGTGGTGATCGTAACCGACGATAATCCGCGCACTGAAAATCCATACCAAATATTTGAGGACATTATGCAGGGCTTCAACAACACCGCAGGCGTGACTTTTGAGCACGACCGCGCCAAGGCTATCCGCCTTGCCATTGGGCAGGCACAAGTAGGCGACACCGTACTGATTGCTGGCAAAGGGCACGAAACCGTGCAGATTTTGGTAGACCATAGCGTGCCATTTGATGACCGCGAACAGGCAGCGCAAGCGTTGCGGGAGTGCGCCGTATGACATGGTTGATGCTTTCACAAATTGCGCAAATGACGGGTGGGGCATTGCACGGTCAAGATGTGGCAGTCGAGCGGGTGGAACGCGATTCCCGCGCTGTACAGGCAGACGATTTGTTCTTGGCACTGCAAGGTGAGCGTTTCGATGCCCACGATTTCGTCCCGCAAGTTGCAGGTAAAGCCAGTGCCGCCATGGTTTCACGGGTTGTGGATGCCGATATTTCGCAAGTGGTGGTGGATGACGTGCGTTTGGCGCTGGGCAGGTTGGCAGCCGCATGGCGCAAGCAGTTCCATCAGCCAGTCATCGGTTTGACCGGCAGTAACGGCAAGACCACGTTGAAGGAAATGCTTACCGCGATCTTGTCGCTGCAAGGCCGTACCTTGGCGACGATTGGCAACTTGAACAACGATCTGGGTATGCCGTTGACCTTGCTGCGCTTGCGTGCAGAAGACGAATTCGCGGTGATCGAAATGGGCGCAAACCATTTCGGTGAAATTGATTATTTAACCCGCATTGCCTGCCCGGATGTGGCAGTGCTGAACAATGCCGGGGCAGCGCATTTGGAAGGCTTTGGTGATATTGCCGGGGTTGCCCGCGCCAAAGGTGAGCTTTTCAATGGGCTGAATGATAACGGTGTGGCAGTTATCAATGCCGACGATACCTATGCCGATTACTGGCGGGGTTTGAACCCTACTCGCAAGGTGCTGAGTTTCGGCATGGATCGCGTGGCTGACGTGCAAGGCGTGAACGGTGATAACAACCAATTCTGCCTGCAAGCCAAGGGGCAAACCGTGCCAGTCGACCTGAAATTGTTGGGTCGCCACAACCAGATGAATGCACTGGCAGCGGCTGCTGCCGCACTGGCGCTGGGTGTGGAACTGGACACAATTCGCCAAGGCTTAGAATCCCTGCAACCTGTCAAAGGGCGTTTGAACCCGAAAACAGGCAAACACGGTGGCATGGTGATCGACGACACCTATAACGCTAACCCCAGCTCTACTGCCGCCGCAGTTGAAGTACTGGCTAGCTTGCACGGAAAAAAAATATTGGTACTGGGTGACATGGGCGAATTGGGCAACACCGGCGAGCAATTACATGCCGCGATTGGGCAACAAGCCGCAGTGCTTGGCCTCGACGCGCTTTACACGTTGGGTACATTGAGCGCAGGCGCTGCGTCAGCCTTTGGTACGGGCAAGGCTTTCACCGATTTGGGTGTTTTGCTGGATACCTTGGAACAAGATTTGCAACCGGGTACGAATGTGCTGGTGAAAGGTTCGCGCAGTTCGCGCATGGAACGGGTGGTAGACGCGCTAACAGCAGGTGCTGTTAAGGAGGCTGCGTAATGTTGTTGTGGCTGTTTGATTTCCTCGACCGTTTTTACCACGGTTTCAATGTATTCCATTACATTACTTTGCGGGCGATTTTGGGTTTGCTGACGGCGCTGTTTATTGCGCTGTGGACAGGGCCGGGCATGATCCGGGCGCTGACCCGCCTAAAAATTGGGCAATATATTCGTGAAGATGGCCCGCAACACCAGATGAAGGCGGGTACGCCGACCATGGGTGGGGTGATGATTATCTTGGCGATTGCGGTGGCAACGCTGCTGTGGGCGGATTTGAGTAACCGCTACGTGTGGGTGTCGCTGTTTGCCACGCTGGGCTTTGGTCTGGTCGGTGGGCTGGATGATTACATCAAGCTGAAAATGCGCCGCAATATGGGGCTGACCGCCCGCCAAAAGACTGTTGGGTTAACCCTCGTGGGGTTCGCGGCGGCGTTTTTCCTGTTTTTCACGGCGCAAACTTCGACTGAAACCACGCTGTTTTTGCCGATCCTGAAAGATGCGCATTGGCAACTGGGGTGGTTGTTCATCCCGTGGGTGTATTTGGTGGTAGTCGGCTCCAGTAATGCGGTGAACCTGACGGATGGGCTGGATGGCTTGGCGATCATGCCGACCATCATGGTGGCAGGTGGTTTGGCGATTTTTGCTTACGTCAGCGGCAACGCAACCATGGCCCAATATTTGGGGATTCCGCGCGTGCCGGGTGCAGGTGAGTTGGTGGTGTTCTGTGCCGCCATTTTCGGCGCAGGGCTGGGTTTCTTGTGGTTCAACACTTACCCCGCGCAAGTATTCATGGGTGATGTGGGGGCGCTGGCACTGGGTGCGGCACTCGGCATCGTGGCAGTGATCGTGCGTCAGGAAATCGTATTGGCGATCATGGGTGGCATTTTCGTGATGGAAACGCTGTCGGTGATCATGCAGGTGGCTTACTTCAAAGCAACGGGTGGTAAGCGGATTTTCCGTATGGCTCCCTTGCACCACCACTATGAAAAGAAGGGTTGGCCTGAGCCACGGGTTATCGTGCGTTTTTGGATCATTACCGTGATTCTGGTGATGATTGGTCTAGCAACGTTGAAAATTCGTTAATGGGTAACGTGAACATGGCAATGCAAGCAAACAACTGGAAAACACTCGTCGTCGGCCTTGGGCAGACGGGGCTTTCGGTTGCGCGTCATTTGCAGGCACGTGGCGTTGCTTTTGCGGTGGTGGATAGCCGTAGCAATCCGCCGGGCAAGGATGAGTTGCTCACGGAGTTCCCGCAAGCGCCGTATGCCTTCGGTGCGTTTGCCGACGCGCAGGAACTGTTTGCGGCAGCACAAACGCTGGTGGTTAGCCCCGGTATTGCGGTAGCAACCCCAGAAATCCACGCGGCGGCGAAACGTGGCGCGGAAATCATCGGCGACATCGAATTGTTTGTGCGCGAAGCCCAAGCTCCGGTGATTGCGATTACTGGCTCCAACGGTAAGAGCAGCGTGACCACCTTGGTTGACTTGATGGCACAAAAGGCGGGCATGAAATCTTACGCAGGTGGCAACCTTGGTTATGCCGCGCTGGATTTGCTGCAACAGCCTGCGCCTGATTTGTACGTGATGGAGCTTTCCAGCTTCCAGTTGGAAACCACCCAGTCGTTACATGCGGTATCCGCCGTGGTACTGAATGTCAGCGAAGACCACATGGATCGTTACGCCAGTTACGCCGATTACGCCGCAGCCAAGCAAGTGGTTTACCACAATTGCGGCTGCGCGGTGGTGAACCGTGATGACCCGCTGGTGATGGCAATGGTGGAAGGGGAGTGCGTCAGTTTCGGCCTTGATGTTCCTGCCGAAGGCCAATACGGCATCCGCGAACACGACGGTAAACGTTGGTTGGCAAAAGGTGAAACCCTGCTGTTGGCGACCGATGAAATGAGGCTTCCCGGCGAACACAATTACGCCAATGCCTTGGCTTCACTGGCTTTGGGCGAAGCGGCTGGTATTCCGTTGGAAGGGATGCTTGCTGCCTTACGTGAGTTCACGGGTCTGTCGCACCGCACCCAATGGGTACGTGAGCGCAACGGGGTGAATTGGTACAACGATTCCAAAGGCACAAATGTCGGCGCAACCTTGGCGGCTTTGGCAGGCTTGCCCGGCAAAACCGTGTTGATTGCAGGCGGACAAGGTAAAGGCGCGGATTTTGCCCCGCTGAAACCTGTCGCGGCAGAAAAAGCCCGCGCTTTGGTGCTGATCGGTGAAGACCGCAACAAGATCGCAGCGGTGGTGGAAGGTTACGCCCCTTATGTATTCGCAGCGGATATGCAGGAAGCGGTGCAAGTTGCCGCAGAACTGGCGCAAGTGGGCGACAACGTGCTGCTTTCCCCCGCGTGCGCCAGTTTCGATATGTTTAAAGGCTACGCACATCGCGGTGATGTGTTCAGCGAAGCTGTCAGGGGGTTGCCATGAACGCAGCCGCCACGCCAGTAGAAGTTTTCGACAACAACCCATGGGAACGCTACGTTGACCGCGACATGGTGCTGGCTTTGTTGGCAATCATTGGCATTGGCATCGTGATACTGGCGTCTGCGTCCATGTGGGTGGCGGAAAAGCAGTACCAAGACCCGTACTATTTCCTGCAACGCCAATTGGTGTTCATGGGGGTGGGGATTTTGTTGGCCTTGGCAATTTATCAAGTGCGCATTGATTTCTGGCAGCAATTGGGCGTGCGCTTGCTGCCGATCGTGTTGCTGCTGCTGGTGTTGGTGCTGATTCCGGGGATCGGCAAGCAAATAAACGGTAGCCGCCGTTGGTTAAATCTGGGGTTCACCGCCATCCAAGTATCAGAAATGGCGAAACTGATCATGCTGATGTACCTGTCCGGCTATTTGATCCGGCACGGTAAGAGTTTGGCAATGTCACCGTCTTACCAGCCGTTGGTGATTCCGCTGCTGGTATTAGGGGTAACGGGTGGCTTGCTGTTACTGGAGCCAGATTTTGGCTCAACGGTGGTTATTTTCGTGACGGGGTTGGCGCTCTTATTCCTCGGTGGCGTGCCGTTGAAACGCTTAGGTGTGCTGTTGGGTGGCGCTATTTTGGTGATGATCCCGGTTTCGATGATGGGTTATCGCGGCGACCGTTGGGATGCGTTGATTAATCCTTGGGCGCATGAGGCGGACAAAGGTTATCAGACTGTCCATGCATTGATGGCAATTGGTGATGGTGGCTGGTTCGGCTGTGGCTTGGGCGGTGGAGTACAAAAACTGTTCTACCTGCCGGAAGCGCATAACGACTTCATCTTCTCGATATTGGCGGAAGAGCTGGGTTTCATCGGGATATTGGCGGTGCTGGCGCTGTATGGCTGGTTGGTGATGCGGGCGTTTGTCATCGGTTTTCAGGCTGACAAGAGCGGGCGGCATTTTGGTGCGTATTTGGCTTACGGGATCGGTTTCTGGATGGGGTTCCAAGTGGTGCTGCACATCGGGGTCAATTTGGCAGTATTGCCGCCGAAAGGTTTGACCCTGCCGTTGATGAGTTACGGTGGCAGTAGCTTGATGATTACCTTGGTGGCAATGGCCTTGTTGATGCGCGTTTACCGTGAGACGTGGATTGCCCGTTTTGGTTTACCGGAGCGCAAAGTGCCGAATGTACGTAAAGCCCGTCCGATAGGGAGGACTGCACAATGAATAATAAGCAACAGCGCCCGATCATGATTACTGCCGGTGGTACGGGTGGTCACGTCTATCCGGGGTTGGCGGTTGCCCGCGCCCTGATTGCGCAAGGCATTCCCGTGGTTTGGATGGGGACGCGCAAAGGCTTGGAAGCACGGGTCATTCCCGAAGCAGGCATCGAAATGGCGTGGTTGGATGTGAATGGCTTGCGCGGAAAAGGTTGGAAAACAGTGGTGATGGCACCGGTCAACCTGATCCGTGCATTGCTGCAATCCGTGCAGATCATGCTGAAACACAAACCCGCTGCCATTTTGGGCATGGGCGGTTTCGTTGCAGGCCCCGGTGGTTTTGTCGCGGCACTAATGGGGACACCTGTGGTGATCCACGAACAAAATGCCGTCGCGGGGTTGACCAATAAACTGTTGTCGCGGGTTGCCCGCCGGGTGCTGGAAGGTTTCCCCGGTACGTTTACTGGCAGCGATAAAGTGATGGCGACCGGCAACCCGGTACGTCTGGATATTGCCAGCCTGCCTAACCCGCTGGAACGTTTGGCAGACCGTGACGATGAACCTGTCCACTTGCTGGTGGTAGGTGGCAGCTTAGGTGCGCAAGCGTTGAACCAAATGGTTCCGCAAGCCTTGGCGCAATTAGCTACCGCTGGGCGTCCCGTGGTACGTCATCAGGCTGGTGTGCGTAATATTGATGACGCACGTAGCCAATACGCGGCTGCGGGCGTTGAGGCGGAAGTTATGCCGTTCATTGAGGATATGGCGGAAGCTTACGCATGGGCTGATCTGGTGATTTGCCGGGCGGGTGCATTGACCATTGCGGAATTGGCGGCTGCGGGCGTGGCAGCACTGTTGGTTCCTTTCCCATATGCGGTGGATGACCACCAGACTGCCAACGGTAAGTACCTTGCCGATAACGGTGCGGCCTTACTGATGCAGCAAAGTGACCTGACGGCGGAAAAGCTGGCAGGGGTGTTAAAAGATTTGTGTTCTGACCGTGCAAAACTGCGCCAGATGAGCATGGCTTCGCGCGAATTGGCGAAGCCTTACGCTACCGCGCAGGTAGCAGCCATCGTTGCCGCTTATGCCGGTTATGACGTTGATAACAAAGAAGGAAAGCAAGAATGAAAACAGGAAACGACGGGCTTGCCCGCAAGCGCATCAATCGCCTGCACTTCATCGGTATCGGTGGTGCGGGGATGGGCGGTATTGCTGAGGTGGTTGCCAATTTGGGCTATACGGTTTCAGGTTCAGATTTGTCGGAAAGTGCTATGACGCGCCGCCTGCAATCGCTGGGCGTGACGGTTTTCAAAGGCCATGCAGCGGAAAATATGCAAGGGGCGGATGTCATTGTGGTTTCCACCGCGATTGACAGCCATAACCCGGAAATCATGGCAGCGCGTGAACAACGCATCCCGATTGTACGCCGCGCAGAAATGCTGGCGGAACTGATGCGTTTCCGCCAAGGCATTGCGGTTGCGGGGACTCACGGTAAAACCACCACCACTAGTTTGACCACGAGTTTGTTGGTTGAAGGTGGGATGGATCCGACTTACGTGATTGGTGGCAAACTGAACAGTTCCGCCAGCAACTCCAAGCTCGGCACGGGCGAATATCTGGTGGCAGAGGCGGATGAAAGCGATGCATCTTTCCTGCACTTGCAACCGATGATTGCGGTGGTGACGAATATCGACGAAGACCACATGTCCACTTACGGTGGGGATTTTTCCAAACTGAAACAGACGTTTGTGGAGTTCCTGCATCACTTGCCATTCTACGGGCTGGCGGTGTTGTGTGTGGATGATGAATACGTGCGTGAAATCATGCCGGAAGTTAACCGCCCGATCATCACCTATGGGATTGACCAAGAAGCGGATGTACAGGCGACCAATGTCCGTTACGAAGGCACACAGAGCTTGTTTACGGTGCATTGCGCACGGGGCAACCGCACGATGGAGATTACGCTCAACTTGCCGGGTCGCCACAACGTGCTGAATGCACTGGCAGCGATTGCGATTGCCACGGAACTGGATGTTTCCGACGAGGCGATCATTGCGGGTCTGCGCAAGTTTGACGGGGTAGGCCGCCGCTTCCAACAGTACGGCGACATTAGCTTTGCCGTCGGTAAGAAGGCCACGCTGGTGGACGACTACGGGCATCACCCGCGTGAAATGAAAGCCACGCTGGATGCGGTCAGGAATGCATGGCCCGGACGCCGCTTGGTGCAGGTGTTCCAGCCGCACCGTTACACCCGTACCCGCGACCTGTTTGAAGATTTCGCGCAAGTGCTGTCGGAAACCGATGTGCTGGTGCTGATGGATGTGTATGCCGCCAGCGAACAGCCGATTCCGGGTGCTGACGGACGCGCCTTGGCTCGCGCCATCCGTATCCGTGGCAAGGTTGACCCTATCTTTGTGGCGGACGTAGAGGACGTACCAGGAGTGTTAAAGCACATCCTGCAAGACGGTGACCTGATCCTTACCCAAGGTGCTGGCAGCGTTGGCGCTTTGGCAGCCAGCTTGCCGGAAAAACTCAGTGTACGGGGGGGCGAATAATGGATGCAGCCATGCAAAACAAATTCGGCAAAGTCGCAGTCCTGTTCGGTGGTTGGGCGGCTGAGCGCCCGGTTTCCCTGAAAAGTGGCGCGGCGGTGCTTGCCGCTTTGCAAGCCAGTGGTGTGGACGCGCACGGCATTGACGTTGACCGCAACATCATCAGCGTGTTGCAGGCGGGCAAGTTTGACCGCGTGTTCAACATCCTGCACGGCGCGGGCGGCGAAGACGGCGTATTGCAAGGCGCATTGGAAATTCTCGGCATCCCGTACACTGGCTGCGGGGTGATGGCATCTGCGATCAGCATGGACAAGTTCATGACCAAGCAGGTGTGGATGGGGGCTGGTTTACCCACTCCGGCTTACCGGGTGCTGACGGCTGATACCGATTTCGCCGCCGTGGTTGCTGAGTTGGGTTTGCCACTGATGGTGAAACCGGCGACAGAAGGTTCCAGCATTGGCATGAGCAAAGTGAAAGCCGCCGCCGATCTGGAAGGCGCTTACCACAAAGCTGCTGAATGCAGTGCCGTGGTCATCGCCGAGCAGTGGATCACTGGCGACGAATACACCGCCGGGATTGTTGCGGGCGAATCGCTGCCGTTGATCCGTTTGGAAGTGCCGGGCGAATTTTACGACTTTGAGGCCAAATACCTGCGTAACGATACCCGTTACCACTGCCCCTGTGGATTAGGTGCTGCCGATGAAAAGGCCATGCAAACATTGGCGCGACAAGCCTTTGCGGCAGTCGGTGGACGTGGTTGGGGCAGGGTAGACATGATGCGCGATGCTGCGGGTAAAGCATGGCTGATCGAAGTGAATACCAATCCGGGCATGACCGATCACAGCCTGATCCCGATGGGGGCGCGTGCGGTTGGCATGGATTTTAACGCGCTAGTTTTGCGCATACTGGAGACCACGGTGTAATGACTCAACGGCGTCGCCAACCGATCAAACGTTCCCGCACTCGCTTCGACTTGGCGCGGATACCGCCGCATGTCTTGAAGCTGGCGGTGGTGCTTGCATTGGTATTGGTGGTGCTGGGTGGTGTACTGGGTGTGCGGGCAATGCTTAATAATCCAGAAAACCTGCCCATTAGTCAGATTGATGTACAAGGTGAGCTGAAATTTATCAAAGATGGTGAAGTACGGGCAGTCATCGAAAAATACACACATACCAATCTGTATTTACTGGATGTTGACGCGCTCGAAGCTGACCTTGAAACCCAGCCGTGGATCCGTGCTGTTACCTTGCGTAAGTCATGGCCTGATCAGTTGATCGTCACTGTGGAAGAACAGTACCCCTATGCATTCTGGGGTGATGACCGGATTATGAACAAGTACGGTGAGCTGTTCACCGCTGACCTGCCTGCGATGCGTGGCATTTTGCCAAAGCTGTACAGTCCAGAAGACAAGGGGCGGGAAATGGCAGAGAACTACAAGAAACTCTACCAATGGCTCGCAGGTTTGCCACTGGTCATCGCTGAATTCAGCGAAGATGAAAGTGGTTCTTGGCGGATAAAACTAAAGGATGGGCCGGAAGTATTGATCGGTAACGAAGATCAGGGTCGCCGGATATTACGGTTCAAGGTCGGTTTTCAGCAGGAATTGGCGAGTAAGTTGGGTAATGTACGCCGTGTAGACCTGCGTTATACCAATGGTTTTGCAGTTGAATGGAAGCAATCCCCGGTCGGCTCACGGGATATTACAGACGCGGGTCGAGGAGTTTAATGATGTCAAAGAAAACAGAGCATAACGTGATTGTTGCGCTGGACTTGGGAACCTCGAAAGTGGTGGCCATGGTTGGCGAGATCAATGACAGCGGACGCTTGGAGATCATTGGGATCGGTTCATACCCATCACGGGGCATGAAAAAAGGTGTGGTGGTCAATATCGAATCCACCATCCAGTCGATCCAACGGGCGGTGGAAGAAGCGGAACTGATGGCGGGTACACAAATCCGTTCCGTCTACGTCGGTATTGCTGGCAGCCACGTCCGTAGCCTGAATTCGCACGGTATTGTGGCGATTAAAGACAAGGAAGTGACCGAAAATGATGTGGAACGGGTCATGGATGCGGCACGCGCCGTCGCTATCCCTGCCGACCAGCGGATCTTGCACGTATTACCCCAAGAATACGTGATCGACCAGCAGGAAGGCATCCGCGAACCTGTGGGTATGTCAGGTGTGCGCTTGGAAGCACGGGTGCATTTGGTCACGGCAGCGCATAGCGCGGCACAGAATCTGGTCAAGTGCGTGGAACGTTGCGGCCTGCATGTCGAAGACATCATCCTTGAACAGGTTGCTTCCAGTTACGCCGTGTTGGAAGAGGACGAAAAAGAGTTGGGTGTCTGTTTGGTCGACATCGGCGGCGGCACGAGTGACATTGCGGTGTTTATGAATGGCGCAATCCACCACACGGCAGTCATTCCGATTGCGGGCGACCAAGTGACCAATGACATTGCGGTGGCGGTAAGGACACCAACCCAACACGCGGAAGAAATCAAGGTCAGGTACGGTCGAGCACTACGCCAGTTGGTCGAGGAAGACGAACTGATCGAAGTGCCGGGCGTGGGGGAACGTGAACCGCGCAGCCTGTCTGCACAGACATTGGCCTCGGTGATCGAACCCCGCTACGAAGAATTGTTTTCACTCGTCCTTCAGGAGCTGCGTCGCAGCGGTTATGAAGAACGGATTGGTGCAGGCATCGTGCTGACGGGCGGAACCTCCAAAATGCGGGGGGTACGTGAGTTAGCCGAAGAGGTGTTCCACATGCCGGTACGTATCGGCGTGCCCCGGAACATCGGTGGCCTGCGTGGTGAAGTCGAAAATCCTATCCATTCCACTGGGGTAGGTCTCCTGCTGTACGGGATGGCGCAGCAGGCTTATGGAACCAAGCGTACTTATGCCACGAGTGTCGTGTCATCAGAAGGGTGGTGGGAACGCTTGAGAAGCTGGTTTAACGGTAACTTTTAACAGTTGGAGATACGGGCATGTTTGAACTAATGGATAGTGCAGCCAAAGGTGCTGCAATCAAGGTAATCGGTGTCGGCGGAGGCGGTGGCAATGCTGTCAAGCACATGCTGGCATCCGGTATCGAAGGCGTCGAATACATTTGTGCGAATACTGATTCCCAAGCCCTAGCAGGCATTGGCGTCAGAAGCGTCCTGCAATTGGGTGCTTCCCTGACCAAAGGTTTGGGTGCGGGTGCGAACCCTGACATCGGGCGTGAAGCTGCGATTGAAGACCGTGAGCGCATCAAGGAATTGGTCAGCGGCACGGATATGCTGTTTATCACCGCAGGCATGGGTGGTGGCACAGGCACAGGCGCTGCGCCAGTCATTGCAGAAATTGCACGTGACATGGGCATCCTGACCGTGGCGGTAGTCACTCGGCCTTTCCTGATGGAAGGTGCTCGCCGCAAGAAATCGGCAGACGCAGGTATTGCTGAGTTGCACAAACACGTGGATTCATTGATTACCATTCCAAACCAGAAGTTGCTGACTTCTTTGGGTAAGAATGTTTCTTTGCTCTCCGCGTTTGAAGCAGCCAATGATGTCTTGCTGAAAGCGGTGCAGGGGATTGCGGAACTGATTACCAACCCCGGTCTGATCAACGTGGACTTTGCTGACGTGCGTGCGGTTATGTCCGGCGGCGGTGTCACCATGATGGGGTCTGGCGAAGCGCAAGGTGAAGACCGTGCTTCCAAAGCTGCGCAGATGGCGATTTCCAGCCCGCTGCTCGAAGACATCCGCTTGGATGGTTCGCGTGGCATTCTGGTCAGTATCAGCGGTGGCATGGACATGACCATGCACGAGTTCGAGGAAGTTGGCTCCGTGGTCGGGCAGTTTGCTGCGGATGATGCGAATGTCATCATTGGCACAACCCTGAACGCTGATTTGGGCGACAAAATTCGCGTCACCATCGTGGCAACAGGTCTGGAAGACGTAGGTAAAGTCAGTGTTCAACCAACCAAAAAGGTGGTTGATCAGTCGAATGTTACCCGTTTAAAGCCAGTTGAGTTGGAACAAGGGCAGAAAGTTGCTGTCGGAGTAAGAAGCCGGTTCGACAATGTGTCGGAAATTCCACCTTATATCCGCAACAACGCCAGCGGTGAAAATAATCTGGATATTCCAGCTTTCCTGCGCAAGCAAGCAGACTAGCGCACTGCTGTGTTGATAGTATAAAACATGCCCGTGGTGGTTGGGGCGTTTGCCCCAGCCATCATTTAGTGGTGTGCTTAGCAGGATCACCTGAAAATCGGCTTCAACAAGGGGATTTTCAGGTGATTTTTTGTTTCCGGCAAAAAATGGTCAGGCGATGCCTGCCCAAATCCAATAAAATCCGTCTATCCTTAAGGTTGGCGCACTAAGAATTGTTTCAGGGGGCATCATGTTAAGGCAGAGGACATTGAAACAGACGGTATCGACAGTGGGTATCGGTCTGCACTCAGGGAAAAAAGTTTCACTGACGATGCGGCCTGCTCCCTCCAATACAGGTATCGTCTTTCACCGGGTCGACCTAAACCCGCCTGTACTGATCGAATTGCACCCCGAACAAGTTGCCGACACCATGCTGTGTACCGCATTGGTCAAACAGGATGCCAAAGTTTCAACCGTGGAACACCTGTTGTCCGCCTTAGCGGGTCTGGGGATTGATAACCTCTACGTTGATTTGGATGCGCCGGAAATTCCTATTATGGACGGTAGCGCCGCCCCGTTCCTTTATTTGTTCCTTTCCGCCGGGATTGAGGAACTCAAAGCACCTAAGCGTTTCATCCGCATCAAAAAGCCGATTGAAGCCAGCAAGGGGAATGCTTGGGCAAAATTACTGCCTTTCGATGGCTTCAAAGCCAGTTTTGAGATTGATTTCAACCACCCGGCAGTGAACGCTACCACCCAGTCGCTGGAAATTGATTTTTCCCACCAAGCCTATGCCAGTGAAATTGCCCGTGCGCGGACATTCGGTTTCATGCGGGATGTGGAAGTGTTGCGTTCCCGCAACCTCGGTTTGGGCGGCAGTCTGGAAAATGCCATCGTGCTGGATGAGTATCGGGTGCTGAACCAAGATGGTTTGCGTTACTCCGATGAGTTCATCCGCCACAAGATTCTGGATGCGATTGGTGACTTGTATACCCTAGGGCATGGCATTATTGGTGCTTATCAGGCACATAAATCGGGCCATGCCGTGAACAACTTGTTGGCGCGGGAACTGCTGCAACAGCAGGATGCGTGGGAAATGGTCACGCTCGGTGAAAAGCGCAAAAAGCAGGTCATTTTTGTCGATAACTATGTATTCGCAGGCATTTAGGCCGCTGGTCGCTCGCGGCTAGCCGTTGCTGCCAAGTGCATGATGGCCTCTTGCAGCTCTTTGTCTTCGATGCCGAAGGCGATACTGCGTACAACGCTTGCAGTGTCGTTTGAAAGCTTAAATCCGTTGTTTTTTTGCTCAATGCTTGCAAATGGCAAACTAATCAATTTAATATGCAGCGCACTAATTTTGAGATTTAGGCGTTTGCTTAGATGTTTGCTGAGTGTGTTCTGTTGGAACCTGATTTGTACCGCCAAATGAGGGTCGTCAGTCAAGAGTGTCAACCGATGGTGTTTCAATATTGGCCATATTCTGTTTTCTGTCGACAGAGACAAGAAGTGCCCAATTTCCTCCGCCAGCTTGTCCAGTTGTTCCAACCTTTCGGTGATTTCCGTGTTTACCAACCGGTTAATCTTTTCCATGCTGTCAGTGAATCCGTTAGCTACAATAACTCCTATTATAAGGGTGGCAGCACGTCGAACCTAGTCAGGAAGTTGAGGGACTCGTGAAAGTAATTTGTTTAAGTGACGATGGCTCGCGTCGGGCATCGTTTAGCCTCCAGCCATGGAAGCACTTGATCATACCGGCAGGGATTGTCGCGTTATTGATCATAGGACTGTCAGTCAACCAGATGTTGGGTCTGTACAGTTTGGATGAAACCCCACAGAATGCCGCTTTGTCTGAGCATGAGGCGGGTAAAATTATCTCCGCGCTGGAGCAACAAATCACCACTGTTGACCAGATTAAAAAAGCCTACTCCAATTACACCGTTGATGTGGATACGCTGGCAACCCGTTTGGGTTCGTTGGAAGCCGAGATCGTGCGTTTGAACGCATTGGCAAAGCGTGTCGCCAATAAGGCCAAGCTTGATCCCCAAGAGTTTTCTTTGGATGAAAAGCCCGCTCGCGGTGGTTTCGATGGGGCGGACTTGTCTGAAGGTACGGAGCGTAATTCATCGCAAGAGCTGCTGTCAGCGTTCCAACTGGCTGAAAACAACGTAGACCGTGAAAAAGGCATGTTGGCGGCGCTTGAGCAAATACTGGAAGGTATTACGCTGCAAGAAGAAGTCCTGCCGTCCGGTTGGCCTGTCATCCGTGGTTATATTTCTTCCGAATTTGGCTTCCGCCGTGACCCCTTCAATGGGCGCAGCAAGTTGCACAAAGGTTTGGATTTTGCCGGGCCTGTGGGTACGGACATCCATTCCGTCGGCGGTGGTGTGGTTGCTTTCGTCGGAACCCGCACAGGTTATGGCAATGTGGTCGAAATTGATCATGGTGATGGTTTGCTCAGCCGCTACGGGCACTTGAGTGCCGCTAAAGTCAGTGAAGGGCAGGTGGTGAAAAAAGGTGATCTGGTGGCGCTGATGGGTAATACCGGGCGTTCCACGGGGCCGCACCTGCATCTGGAAGTATTGAAGGATGGTGCGCAACTGAATCCACGTGAGTATCTGGGTTATACCGAGTAGCCCTTTGGATACATTACTAAAAATTCACCGTACAGCCAGTTAATCAATATATAATGTAATACGCACCGTCCGGTGTAGCCGTATGCCCTCCATATTGCTACAGCCGGACTTTTTCTTTGGACAAGGATACAAGAGAGAAAACTATGCTGGGTTCCGTAGCCAAGAAGATTTTTGGCAGCCGCAATGACCGTTTGGTCAAGTCTTATTCCAAAGTTGTCAAGAAAATCAACGCGCACGAAGAATCGTGCCGTGCCTTGTCGGATGCCCAACTGGCGGCTAAAACCATTGAGTTCCGTTCCCGCTTAGAGCAGGGCGAGGCATTGGAAAATTTGCTGCCGGAAGCTTTTGCAGTAGTGCGTGAGGCCAGCCAACGGGTGTTGGGGATGCGCCATTACGACGTGCAGATGATCGGCGCAATGGTGCTGAATGACGGTAAGATTGCCGAGATGCGCACAGGTGAAGGTAAAACACTGGTGGCAACGGCTGCGGCTTACCTCAATGCCTTGCCGGGGCGTGGGATGCACGTCATTACCGTGAATGATTACCTTGCCCAGCGTGACGCTGCGCAGATGGCGCGTCTGTACGGTTTCTTAGGCATGACTACGGGCGTCATTATCAATGGCTTGTCTTCGGAACAGCGCCGCGAAGCTTACGCAGCAGACATTACTTACGGCACGAATAACGAATTCGGTTTCGACTACTTGCGCGACAACATGGCGTTCCGCAAAGAAGACCGCGTACAGCGTTCCCTGACTTATGCGATTGTGGATGAGGTGGACTCAATCCTGATCGACGAAGCGCGTACCCCGCTGATTATTTCTGGCCCCAGCCACGACGCTTCCCAGCTTTACATTGCCATTGACCAGATTATTCCGACGCTGACCAAGCAAGAGGAAGAAGAAGGGCCGGGCGACTATTCTGTCGATGAGAAAGCCCGCCAAGTTTACCTGACAGAAGCAGGCCAAGAACGCGCTGAGCAATTGCTGACGGAAGCCGGTATCCTGCCAGAAGGTCAAGGTTTGTACGATACGGTCAGCATCAGTGTCCTGCATCACGTGGGTGCGGCTTTGCGTGCCCATGCCTTGTTCCAGCGCAATGTCGATTACATTGTGCGTGACGGCAAAATCGTCATCGTCGATGAATTCACTGGACGTACCATGCCCGGACGCCGCTGGTCAGAAGGTTTGCATCAAGCCATCGAAGCCAAAGAGCAGGTGGAAATTCAGGCTGAAAACCAGACGCTGGCTTCCATTACCTTCCAGAACTATTTCCGTCTGTATGAAAAACTGTCTGGTATGACGGGTACGGCGGATACAGAAGCGTTTGAACTGCAACAGATTTACGGTCTGGAAGTCGTGGTTATCCCGACTCATCGTCCGATGATCCGTATTGACTCCAACGATTTGGTTTTCCTTTCGGCAGAAGAAAAATACGCCGCGATCATCAAGGAAATCGAAGAGCAAGTTGCCAGAGGCAGGCCGGTACTGGTAGGTACGGCTTCCATTGAAACCTCTGAGTTGGTGTCTGGGCAACTGAAGGCTCTGCGGATTCCGCACGAAGTCCTCAATGCCAAGCAGCATGAGCGCGAAGCACATATTATCGCCAATGCGGGGCGTCCGGGTGCTGTTACCATCGCTACCAACATGGCAGGTCGTGGTACTGACATCGTGCTGGGCGGCAGTCTGGATGAAGAAATCCGCCAATTGGCTACCCCGAACCCGGAAGCAGTGGAAAAAATCAAAGCACTGTGGCAGAAGCGCCATGATGCTGTAGTGGCATCCGGTGGCCTGCACATTTTGGGTACGGAGCGTCACGAATCCCGCCGTATCGACAACCAGTTGCGTGGGCGTTCAGGGCGCCAGGGCGACCCCGGTTCCTCGCGTTTCTTCCTGTCGTTGGAAGATAACCTGATGCGCATTTTCGCCTCTGACCGGGTGAAAGGCATGATGCAGCGTTTGGGGATGGAAAAAGGCCAAGCGATTGAAGCGGGTCTGGTTTCCAAATCCATCGAAAATGCCCAGCGCAAGGTCGAAGCGCACAACTACGATATGCGCAAACACTTGCTGGAATACGATGACGTTGCCAATGACCAGCGTAAGGTCATTTATGCTCAGCGTAATGAATTGCTGGAAGCTGACGACATTGCTGAAATGATTGCTGCGATCCGTGAAGACGTGGCGGATGTTGCTTTCAGTACCCACATCCCGCCCGGCAGCGTGGATGAGCAATGGGATGTGGATGGCTTGTACAAGCAGTTTTACACCGACTTTGGCTTGGATTTGCCGGTCAAAAATTGGTTGGCGACCGAGAAAAACTTGTACGAAGAAACGCTGCGTGACCGTATCCAAGCGCAAGTTGCCGCGACCCTCACGCACAAAGAAGAGATGATCGGTGCGCCCAACATGCGCCGTTTGGAACGCGATGTTATGTTGCACGTGCTGGATACCGAGTGGAAGGATCATCTGGCAGCGATGGATTACCTGCGCCAAAGCGTTGGACTGCGTGGTTACGCGCAGAAAAACCCCAAGCAGGAATACAAGCGTGAAGCCTTTGAAATGTTTGAGCAATTGCTGGAACGTGTCAAACACGACGTAATCGCATTCCTCATGCGCATCCAATTGCAAGAGCCGCAAAAGGCGATGGCGGAACTGGAAACGCACGAACAGCAGCCGCTGGAGTTTTCCCACCCGGATGCCAGCAGCGTGCTAGCGGCTGATGACGAAGTGGTAGACGCCGTGGTGGGTGATACCTATCAGCGCGAAGGCGATAAAGTGGGGCGTAATGACCTGTGCCCTTGTGGTTCCGGCAAAAAATACAAGCATTGCCACGGCAAGCTGAACTAAGCAGGAGTAGCGGATATGGCAGTTAATTTGCAAGCACCTGAAACATTACTGCCCATCGCGGGTGTGCGGCTGGCATCGGTCAATGCGGGGATACGTTACAAAAACCGTAACGACCTGTTGCTGGTGGAATTGGAAAACGGTAGCCACACGGCGGCAGTTTTCACCCGCAATGCGTTTTGTGCCGCGCCTGTGCATGTTTGCCGCAGCCATTTACAGCATTCCAACCCGCGTTATCTGCTGATCAACGCCGGGAATGCCAATGCCGGGACGGGTGAGCAAGGGATGCAAGCTGCCCGCGAGTGCTGCGAACAGCTTGCCGAACAAGGTGAATGCTGGGCTGAGCAAGTGTTGCCATTTTCCACGGGGGTGATCGGTCAGCAATTGCCGGTAGAAAAAATCACTGCCGCGCTGCCCGAAGCCTTGGCGAAGTTGGATGCCGATGGTTGGCAGGAAGCTTCCCGCACCATCATGACCACCGACACCATTGCCAAAGGCATCAGCCGTCAGGTGGAAATTTTCGGCGAAACCATCACCATTACCGGGATCGCCAAAGGCGCGGGGATGATCCACCCCAATATGGCAACCATGTTGTCCTATGTGGCAACTGACGCGCTGATTGAAAAAGAAACCTTGCAGCGCGTGTTGAATGCGGTGGTGGAAGAAACGTTCAACTGCATTACCGTCGATGGCGATACATCTACAAATGATTCCTTGGTGGTGATGGCAACGGGCAGTTCCGGCGTCTACGTTGGAAGCGAAGGTTTGGCAACGTTCCAGCACGCTTTGCAGGAAGTTTGCATGTACCTCGCGCAAGCCATTATCCGTGATGGCGAAGGTGCTACCAAGTTCATCAGCATTGCAGTGCAAGGCGCGGCAACCCGCCACGAAGCGCGGATTGTCGGTAACACAGTGGCACTTTCGCCGCTGGTCAAAACCGCACTGTTCGCCAGTGACCCTAACTGGGGGCGTATCCTCGCCGCAGTAGGGCGTTGCCCGTTGGAAGAATTGGATGTCAGCCGCATCACGATTTGGTTGGGTGAAACCCTGCTGATCGAAAACGGCGAGCCTGCCAGCACTTACCGCGAGGAATTGGGCGCGGCAGAAATGAAACGCGACGAAATTACCATCCGCATTGATATGGGGCGCGGGGAGGCATCAGCAACCACATGGACATGCGATTTCTCTTACGATTACGTCAAAATCAATGCCGAATACCGCAGTTGATCCAGAACTGTTAAACCAAGTGATTAATGCGGACGGCATTACTGCGCTGTCCGCCATTCCCAATGATGCTATTCATCTGATCCTCAGTGACATCCCTTACGGCATTGGCGTCGAAGACTGGGATGTGCTGCACGACAACACCAATTCCGCGTATTTAGGGACAAGCCCCGCCCAATTGAAAGCCGGAGCCGTGTTCAAAAAACGCGGCAAGCCTATCAATGGCTGGTCGGAAGCCGATCGCGAAATTCCCAAACAATATTATGACTGGTGTTCCCGTTGGGCAGGGGAGTGGTTGCGGGTGTTGAAACCCGGTGCTTCGGTGTTTATTTTTGCCGGTCGGCGTTTTTCGCACCGTTGCATTGCCGCACTTGAAGATGCCGGTTTTAGTTTCAAAGATATGTTCGCTTGGATGCGCCAACATGCACCGCATCGAGCGCAACGGGTCAGTGTGGTTTATGACCGCCGTGGTGATGGGCAAAATGCGGCAAGGTGGGAAGGTTGGCGGGTGGGTAACTTGCGTCCTACCTTTGAGCCGGTGTTGTGGTTCACGAAACCCTACAAAATTGGCACGACTATCGCCGATAACGTGCTGACTCATGGCGTTGGCGCTTTCAATGAAGCGGCATTTCTGCGCTATGAAAGCTCGCCGGATAATGTCCTCACCCGTGGTTTTATGTCGGGCGAGCCGGGGCGGCATCCCACCCAGAAGCCCATAACACTGATGCAGTCGCTGATTGAGCTTGCAACCCAGCAAGGACAAATTGTACTCGACCCTTTTTGCGGCAGTGGCTCTACCTTGGTGGCTGCAAAGTTAACGGGGCGGCATTACATCGGTTTTGAGGCTAACCCGCAATACGCACAGGTTGCCAAAGCCCGCTTGAATGACACTAACAGCAAATAAGCAAAGGGTAGGTTTTGATATGGCGGTGAAAACGTTGGGGCAATGGCTGCATGTAGTGGCTGCGGTTATCCGGGGCAATGATGGCAAAATCCTGCTGGCGCAACGCCCCGCCAATAAACATCAAGGCGGCAAATGGGAATTCCCCGGTGGCAAGCTGGAAGCGGGTGAAGCCCCATTGCAGGCTCTGCGGCGCGAATTGGAGGAGGAGCTCGGCATTGTGGTTTCCCTCGCCAATCCCCTGCTCAAAGTCCGTTATGTTTACCCCGAACGTGCGGTGCTGCTGGATGTGTGGGAAGTAACTGTTTTTGGCGGTGAACCACACGGTCGGGAAGGCCAGCCTGTCGCTTGGTTTGAAGCGGAGCAGTTACCCGCGCTCGAATTCCCCCCTGCCAATTACCCGATTGTCACTGCTGCCCGCTTGCCTGCGCATTGCCTGATTACCCCAGAACCCCAGAATTCCGCTGATTTCTTGCGGCAGTTGGAAGCTGCGCTGCAATCTGGCATCCGTTTGGTGCAGTTTCGGGCGAAATCTTTGTCGGCGGATGCTTACGTGGCGTTGGCTGAAGCAGCGATTGCTTTAGTCCATTCTGTGGGGGGTAAGCTGATCTTGAATTCGCCGCCCGTTATGTTGGAAGCGGCAGATGGTTTGCATTTGACCAGTAGCCAATTATGGCGGGAAATGGGCGTGGGCAATGCGTTCCGGCGAGATGGGCAGTGGTTATCGGCTTCGTGCCACAATGCGCAGGAATTGCAACGGGCGGCGGCAATCGGGGTGGATTTCGCCTTTCTGTCGCCGGTATTGCCAACAGCTTCGCATCCCGGTAGCCCTGCGTTGGGTTGGGATGTGTTCAATCACTTGGTGGAAACGGTGAATTTTCCGGTATATGCCTTGGGTGGCATGGGGGCGGGACACGTTGCCACCGCACGTCAGCACGGTGGGCAAGGCATCGCGGCGATCCGCAGTTTGTGGGGTGAGAACCCGCTTTAAGCTGGCAGGTCGGGGATCAACTGGCTGCTGATGCGCATAATCATGTCTTTCAGCAACAGCTTGCGTTTTTTCATGCGTGTTGCTTTGAACTGGTCGTGGTCAGGTTCCGCCAGCAAGAGGGCAATCGCCTCGTCAAGCTCGCGGTGTTCCTGTGTCAGCTCAGCCAATTTCTGGTGCAATATCTCTGGGTCTAAATGCATGTCTGCTTTACTTGGTTAGGATGCGGCGCTTCTCTTTGTAGCGGATTACGACCTTTTTGTCATCTGCTGGTTTGTCACCGGACTGTTGTTGGGGCGCATAACTGGGCTTTTCCCAACTACCGATTTCATAAGAACCACCCGTATCGCGGCGCATTCCGCCCGTTGCGTGACCGCCGCCCGTATTGGAACCACCTTCGCGTTTACGTTGTGCACCACCGTTGAGGCGTCCATACGGCCCTTTGCGTTGACGGTCGCCTGCCGCTGCTGGCTGTTGTTGTTGGCTATCGTTGCGCCGTGGTTCTTGGCTGCGCCCTTGGCCTTGTCCGCTGGAGCGGCCTTGGTTGGAATGGTGTCCGCCGCCTTGATTCTGCTGACGCCCTCTGCCTTGCTGTCCTGTATTGCTGCGTTGCCCGCCATTATTGCTTCTGGGGGAACGGACTGCGGGGGTGAAGCCGGAAGTATGTTCCAGCGGAGCCAAACCGGGCAGGGTGCATTGTTCGATGGAATCACCCAGAAAATCTTCGATCTGCTTCAGGTTTTCACGTTCGCGCGGCAGGACAATGGCAATGACCGCTTCTTCGCGGTCAGTGGGTAGCCCGTGTAAGCGTGTTTCGTAATCATCGACTTTAGCAGGTAACTCAAAGTTGATGATGTGCTCTTCGCCGCGCAAATTAGGCGATAAGCCATCTTGGTCGGCATAAATTAGGATTGGGCAAGCGTCGCTGTTGCGTTCCGCTTCCGGTATGTCGGCGGCTACTTCGGCAGTATGCCCATGATTGCTCAGGCTTTCTGCCAATGCTTTGGCGGCTTTGCTGGTAATGGTGAAAATGCAGGTAGGTTCCCCGGCAAATTCATCCAGCAAGTGATCCATCAAAGCGATTTTGTGGGTGTAGTCATCCGCCAGATGCACGACTTGCGGAATTTGCAGCAGTGGGTTGCGGTCATCGTCCATCTCCAGCTCTTCCGCGCCAGCAAGGACAGTGCGGGCGTAACCGGCAATGTCATCTTCCGGGCGTACAAAAGCAATAATCGGGCATTCGGAGGAGCGCTCGGAGAGGATTTTATTGATCAGGCCATGTAAACCTTTGTGGTAGATGGCGCTCAAGTCGTCAATGATCAGCATTTCCAATTTGGAAAAATCAGCTTTGTTGTTGTCAACCAAGTCATTCAAACGACCCGGCGTGGCAATCATCAAATCCAAAGGGCGGCGTAACAGGCGCATTTGTGGCTGGTAGGGACGTCCGCTGACAATAAAGCCTGAGCGGATTTGGTTCCCATCACCCAGCAGGCGCTTGATGGTGTAATTGATCTGGTTCACGCGGTCGCGGCGCGAAGTCAGGATAAGGACACGGGCGTGGCGGTGCTCTTCCAGCGGGTTGCTCAATACATGGTTGATGGCAGGTATCAGGAACGCGCCAGTTTTACCGGAAGCAGATTGCGTCCAGATGATGACGCTTTTGTTCGCGGTCATCAATGGGATCAACTGCTTTTGCAGTTCAGTCGGATTTTCATAACCAGCCGCCTGAATGGTGGCTGCGAATGTTTCGTTAAGACCTAGTTCTGAGAAAGACAAGACACGTACTCCCCGTCTGTAAAGGGTGAGAGTGGTTTAAAATTAACGGCAACTGCCACATTGGAGAAGGATGAACCAGCAAAATTACCCTCTGTCCGCTTCCAAAAACCCGTATTTATGACTCGAATGGCGGTGCGGGTAGTATTTATAAAATTATTATATCTGTTGCGTTTAGTCAACAATAATAAGTGCTTCTGTGGTAATTTTACATCACTATTTCGATGGCTTTTTCTAGCCGCGAAACTGCTATGACGTTCATCCCCTCTATCGGATGCCTCGGTTGGTTTCCTTTCGGCACAATGGCCTGTTTGAAACCGTGCTTGGCAGCCTCACGCAACCTTTCCTCCCCGTTTGGGACTGGGCGAATTTCGCCTGCCAGCCCAACCTCTCCAAAAACCACCAGATCAGCAGGTAGAGGACGGTTACGATAACTTGAGAGCGCTGCCAACAACAATGGTAAATCAGCAGCGGTTTCTGAAATCTTAACACCGCCAACAATATTTATGAATACGTCTTGATCAAACATTGATATGCCACCGTGCCGATGTAGCACTGCCAATAGCATCGCAAGGCGGTTTTGTTCTAATCCAAGGGTAACACGCCGGGGTGCAGCACCGTGGCTTTGATCCACCAAGGCTTGCACTTCCACCATCAGCGGGCGGGTTCCTTCGCGTGTGACCATGACGACGCAGCCCGAGACGGGTTCTTCGTGGCGGGAAAGGAAAATGGCGGAAGGGTTGCTGACGCCTTTTAGCCCTTGCTCAGTCATGGCGAACACACCGAGTTCGTTGACCGCGCCGAAACGGTTTTTCACCGCCCGTAGAATACGGTAACGTCCGCCCGGATCGCCTTCAAAATACAGCACGGTGTCAACCATGTGTTCCAGCACCCGTGGCCCTGCGAGCGTGCCTTCTTTGGTGACGTGCCCCACGAGGAACATGGCGGTCTGGGTTTGTTTGGCGAAACGCACCAGTTTAGCCGCTGCTTCACGGATTTGGCTGACCGAACCGGGGGCAGATTGCAAGTGCTCGGTAAAAATGGTCTGGATCGAGTCAATGACCATGAGCTTGGGTTTTTCTTGCTCCGCCAGCGTGAGGATATTTTCCACGCAAGTTTCGGTCAGCAGGCGCAATTTGTCGGTTGGCAAGCCCAAACGTTGGGCACGTAGGCCAACTTGTTGCAGGGATTCTTCCCCGGTCACGTAAAGGCTATCCAGTTCCGTCAGTACGGTCAGCGCTTGTAACAGGATGGTGGATTTGCCGATGCCGGGGTCGCCGCCCATCAGCACCACGGAACCTGCGACTAAGCCGCCGCCGAGTACACGGTCAAGTTCGGGTTGGCGGGTAGGGATGCGCGGGTTTTCGCTTAAGCTGACTTCGTGCAGGGAACGGATGGCAACCTGCTCCCCGGCGTACCCACCGCTGCGGTTGTTTGATGTGCCTTTGGTGGTGGGGATGCTGAGGCTTTCTTCCAAGGTATTCCACGCGCCACAATCACTGCATTGCCCGCCCCATTTGGTATGCAAGCTGCCACAAGCGGTGCAATAGTACTGGAGTTTGGCTTTGCTCATGCTGGCGGGCTTACGAGGAATTCCAGCACAAACTTACTGCCAAAAAAGGCCAACATCAGGATAAAGAACCCACCGAGCGCCCAGCGGATAGCAATGCGCCCGCGCCACCCATAGTGCCAGTGACCGAGCAGCAGGGCGGTAAACACAAACCAAGCGGCAATCGACAAAGTGGTTTTGTGCGTCAGGTGTTGGCTGAACAGGTTGTCTATGTACAACGCGCCGCTCAACAGACCGAATGACAGCAGTATTACGCCCAGCCCGATCAGCTTGAACAGCAATGCTTCCATATCCAGCAAGGGGGGTAGGGTGCGGATCAGCCCGCCGGGATGATGGTTATGCAAATGTTTGTTTTGCCACGCCAGTAACAGGGCTTGCAAGGTTGCCAGCGTAAACATGCTGTAAGCCAGCAACGAAGTGAAAATGTGCACGCCCAAGCCGTTTTTCAGGTCAATGGTGTTGACGTGGGCGGAATCCAGCAAGGGGAATAACATTGCCGTCAGGGTGAACGGTACGATGAATATCCCCAAGGTTTCCAATGGGCGGCTGAGCATGGCAGCAAACAGCAACAAGCTGCATAACCACATGACAATGGAGCCAGCATCGGTAAAGTTGATGGAAATGCCTGGTGCTTGCGAGATGGCATGGATGATTGTCCACCCGTGCATGATGAGTGCTGCTAGCCACACGAGGATCAGCAAATGCCGGTATTGCAAAGGACGTGCTTGCAGGCGGTCACGCAAGCGCACGCCAATCAATAGCCACGTAGCTAGCCATGCCAAGGTTGCAAACAGGTTGATCGTTATTGTCATTGTCAAATGAACTTCGTGTGTTAGCTGTCAATGTCAGGAGAAATGCCCCCCTTTCGGGAACGCACTCGTTTTTGCTTTAATGTTATGATAGCAATTTGTGCCTGAATGGGACTAGAAAGAAGTCAAACATGTTCGAGAATTTAAGTGAACGTCTCTCGCAGACGGTAAAAAAACTCCGTGGTCAGGCGCGTCTGACCGATGAAAACATTAAAGATGCCCTGCGTGATGTGCGGATGGCGCTGTTGGAAGCGGACGTGGCGCTGCCAGTGGTGCGTGAATTCACCAATCGGGTACGTGACCGCGCTATCGGGCAAGAGGTATTAGAAAGCCTTAGCCCCGGTCAAGCCCTGATCAAAGTGGTCAACGACGAGCTGGTTGCCATTATGGGCAAGGCAAATGAAACCTTGTCGCTGAATGCCCAGCCGCCCGCTGTTATCCTGATGGCAGGTTTGCAGGGTGCGGGTAAAACCACCACGGTCGGCAAGCTGACCCGTCTGTTGAAAGAACGCCACAACAAATCCGTGATGGTTGCCAGTTGCGACGTGTACCGTCCGGCGGCGATCAAGCAGTTGGAAACGATTGCCGGGCAAACGGGTGGTATTTTCTTCCCCAGCGAGTCATCGCAGCAGCCTGTTGATATTGCCAAGGCTGCCGTTGCGCAAGCCAAACTCAAGTACATGGACGTGCTTATCATCGACACGGCGGGGCGTTTGCATGTTGATGCGGAGATGATGGCTGAGATTCAGGCCATCCATGCAGCCGTCAACCCGATTGAAACCTTGTTCGTGGTCGATAGCATGACCGGGCAGGATGCTGCGAATACCGCCAAGGCGTTTGGTGATGCCCTGCCGTTGACAGGTGTAGTGTTGACCAAAGCAGACGGTGATGCGCGGGGTGGGGCGGCACTTTCCGTGCGCCAAATTACCGGCAAACCCATCAAGTTCATCGGTATGGGCGAAAAGCTGGATGCGCTGGAACCGTTCCACCCTGACCGTATGGCGTCGCGTATCCTCGGCATGGGTGACGTACTCAGCCTGATCGAAGAAGCCCAGCGTAATGTTGACCACAAGAAAGCCCAAGCGTTGGCGAAGAAGCTCAACAAGGGAAAAAGTTTCGATTTTGAAGATTTGCGTGACCAAATGACGCAAATGTTGAATATGGGGGGCATTGCCGGTCTGTTGGATAAGCTACCGGGCGTCGGAAACTTGCCCGCCAACGTAAAAGATCAGGCCAATGACAAAGAAATCCGCCGCATGATTGCCATCATCAACTCCATGACTTTGGCGGAGCGGCGGAACCCCGATCTGATCAAGGCCAGCCGCAAACGTAGGATTGCTGCGGGTTGTGGCTTGCAGGTGCAGGATGTCAACCGCCTGCTTAAGCAGCATTTGCAGATGAGTAAAGCGATGAAGCAATTCTCCAAGGGGGGCTTGCGCAAATTGATGGGTGGATTGAAAGGTAAGCTGCCTCCGGGAGGCGGATTCCCGCCGATGGGTGGTTTTCCGGGCTGATTGCGGGTGATTTTTTCGTGTTTTTGTGACCGTATCCGCTTATTTGTGATAAGAGGAGTTTGCCTGTTCAATTATCTAGTTGTATGATGCGCTTCGTCCAGAGGTTCCATGAGATAGGCATGACGGGGGTTGTTGTGCTGAAAACTGGATAGCTCATGATTCGGATCGGCTTGATCCGGTTCAGTATTCCCCTTTCTATTATTAACCGTGAGAGAGTTTGACTTATGAAAATGAAATCTCAATTTGCTATCGCTGCACTGCTGTTCGCAGGTCTGTTGGCTTCTGGTTGCCAACAACAACAAGCTTCCGGTGAGCAGACTACTGCTCAACAAACTGCTGAAGCTCCTGCTGCTGCTCCTGCTGCTCCTGTTGCTGCTCCTGTAGTGCCTAAAGTTAAAGCTAAAGGCAACTACAAAGGTCCAGTCGCACAAGACGCTGCTTCTGCTGCTGCTATGCAACAGTACAAGAAGTAATTCTTGTCGGATTAGCCATCTTCGGATGGCGCATCCAAAGCCCCTTACCTCGGTAAGGGGCTTTTTTTTATCTGTTTGATCAGGAAAGTTTACCGTTAGTCGGCTTTTAGGGCGAATTTGTACTAAATATATTACGTGTGCGGCAAAGGTCGGTCATCCTCTGCTACACTCAGATGCACTTTCTGAAGTATCTTCTAAAGTATTTATCTTAATGAAATGAGGCCAAAGCCATGGAATTGAAGTCAAAATTAACACTTGCCACCCTGATCTGCGCTGGTCTGTTTGCTACAGGTTGTAGCCAACAGCAAGCAACTGGCAGCCAACAAACTACTGGTCAGCAGACTGCTGAGCCTGCTCCTGTTGTTCAAGCTCCAGTACAGCGGCCTGCTCCTGCGTACCGTCCACCTGCGGTTCCGCCTGTTAAAGTTCCTCACGTCAAGGCGAAAGGGAACTACAAAGGCGCTGTCCAGATGGATCAGTCTTCACGCCAAACAATGCAACAATATCAGCGCTAAGTTGATGCTGGCTTGATTGTTGAGGGCCCCTATCTTGCCGATAGGGGCCTTTTTATTTGAACCTACAATGGGGTTGGTGCAACCTACTGGTGGGCAACCATTTGTCTGCACGACTATCCCGCGCAGATTTATGTGCGGTATTTCATTATGTCTGTCGGCTTTTACGAAAAACCGTGCTAAATTTATTCGGTGTCAAGCGATGAACCCCTTAATTCTTTGCTACACTCCTAAGTGCTTTCCCTTAAACAACGAAAGAGACCAAGACGATGAAAATTAAATCCCAACTCACACTTGCAACCCTGATTGTTGCTGGCTTGTTTGCAACGGGCTGCCAACAAATGCAGCAAACTGAAGGTGCATCCAGTCAGCAAGTAGCTGATAATGGCGGCGGTACTACTGGTGGCGGTGCTACTGGTAACACGCATAACCATCCAGAAGCGCCAGACTGCGCGAAGACTAAATCGCACAGCCATCCATTCAAAGATCCTAACCACAAGCACACTTACGGTTGCTTGGCGGGTCAGCAGCAGGTTGTAGTTCCTAAAGTTAAAGCTAAAGGCAACTACAAAGGCCCAGTCGCGATGGATGATGCATCCAAGCAAACGATGCAACAGTATCAAAAATGATCTGTGCCGCTGCGGTAGGTCATTGTCTGCCCTGAAAAGCTAGGCAAATCTCCCTAAATGCCCAATTGCTGAGCGATTGGGCATTTTTTTTGGTTGAAATTCACGGTGATGCACACTAACCTAAGTGACTTTGAGATGGATGTGTTTCAGGATTCCCCTTTGGCGCAGCCTGCGGGCATATCCACTTAATCCGTGAGAGTGTTCACTAACTTTGTATCAAGATTGTAAGCCCATGAAAAAAATATTTGGTTTGTATTGCATATTGCTTGTCTTGCTTTCCTTCGTGCCGTCAGTTGCGTCTGCCGACGTGTGGCCGGAAGAAAATCAGTGGGATGACATGTGGGAAGGTCGTTATCGCGATTGGGTAAAAACCAACTGGAAAGACGATATTTTCATGAACCCCGCCAAGCCGATTTACTACAAGTTTGAAAACGACTGTGCGGATGCGGTTTATGCGATGCGCCTCATTTTCTCTTTCGAGAACCGCTTGCCATTTGCGATTAATAACCGTGATAAAGCTGGGCAAGTGATCAGTAACCGAATGAATATGTGGGATAATCTCGCGCCTCCGCAGCGTGTGCGCCAGTTTATGAACTATGTTGCGGATATGACCAGCAGTGAGTCCTTGCGCAATGACACCTATCCTGTTGCGCTGAATGACATCAAACCGGGCGACGTTTATGTAGCACCGGGTGTGCATTCCTACCAGATTGCCGACGTAACCGATGCTGGGATCGCTGAGGTTATGGCATCCACCACGCCTAAGCAGGCACGTTACTTGCTGCGCACCCCTTCCTTCCCGTTCTACGTGCCGGAAGACAAGCGTTTGGGTGATGGCTATCGCCGCTTCAAGCAAGCGCAAAATATTGGTCGTCCAGCCAGCCAGCAGCCTGGATACAGTGAAGAGCAGTTCCGTCTCGCTGCTGACCTGAACTACGATTATGTGGCTTTCACCGACATCATTTCCAAGAAGCTGGGCAAGCGCGAAGAGAAGCCGGATGAAAAAACCATGCGTTTGTTGCTCGCGCTCTGCATGTATGCCAATGACCGCAGCGTCTATGTTTACGATGCCCTGTGGTATTTGCAAAAAATCCGTGGTGAAGGTCGCCGTTGCATGAACGCCAAGGAATACGATGACCATTCCACGCCGGGTCGTGATAAGCGTCTGAAGATGTTCTTTGATTCCATTCGTCGTCATTTGGATCGTGTCGGTCGCTTTGATCCGCGCTCACAGCCCGCACGTTGGGCAAAAGCAGTATTCTCCAATGATCAGCCGCCACCACAGGAAATGAAAAGCCTGAATAACTTCTGCATGGTGCAAATGACCTTGGGTGAAGAGTATTACATGACCTTGCGGGAGTTGCGTCAGAACGTGGATGCTGCTTCGCTGGTGTCTGATCCACATGCGCCTCTGCCGTTCCGTTGGGGGGTTGTGAAGGAGCCGTTCAATTCTGGATGCCCGAGTTATTAATTCATGGGAAGATGCCTCAGCTATTAAGCTGGGGTATCTTTTTGTCGGGTTAAGCTGATGCTAGCGCTGGTTACAACTACTATTAGACGGCGTTTCCTGTGAGGTCTCTATCTGTCGTAGTGTTTCTGTTGCGTAAGCAAGAGAGGGGTAAATGAGAAGTGTGTCTGTGTTTTCTAATTTAAGTGTAATGGCATTATTGGCTGGCGGTGTTGTGCTGGGCAGTTTGGGTGGTTGTTCCAGTCAGGAGGCTTCTTCTGATGGTTTCAACATGAAACGCTCACCAACGGCACGGTATGGTTTGGCTACGCCCGAACGTTTGTCTTATGCGGCGCTTGACCGGCTGCGTCATCGGGTTGTGTATGATGGGCGTTACATTCCGATTTCTTACCCGAATGGTGATGTGCCACCTAGCATGGGTGTGTGTACGGATACAGTTATCCGTTCCTACCGTAAGTTGGGTGTCGATCTTCAGCGTCTGGTGCATGAGGATATGTCACGTAACTTTTACTCTTACCCGAACTTGCCGAAGTGGGGTTTGAGTGGCCCGGATGCCAATATTGACCACCGTCGTGTGCCGAACCTGAAGGCGTTCTTTGCCCGTCACGGTGGGCGTGTTCCTGTTACCAGCAATGCGCGGGATTACCGTCCTGGCGATGTAGTGACATGGCATCTGGGTGGGGATCAGGAGCATATCGGTATTGTGGTTGACCGTGTGTCTTCCGCCGATCCTAGCCGTCATTTGGTTGTGCACAACATCGGTGAAGGTGAGAAAATTGAGGATGTCTTGTTCCAGATGCCAGTTAGCGGACATTTCCGTTATTTTCCGGGTGTCAGGAGAGGGACAAAGTACGCATCAGCTAACTAAACCAGTCAGTTGGATGCCTGCGAACTAAGCCTCCGCCGTGCCGGGGGCTTTTTTCTTTGTAAGCGGTGTAATCAGCGCTTCACTTTTTCTGAAATTAACGTACAATTCCGCGTTTACTTCGGGGCAGGGTAGCCTGCCGCGTGTTGACTGTATTATTTTAAGGTTTCGCAATGGTTAATATCCGCTTGGCAAGAGGTGGCGCGAAAAAGCGTCCGTTCTATCACATCGTTGTAAGCGACAAACGCAAGCCACGTGATAGTGGTTACATTGAGCGTATCGGTTATTTCAATCCGGTTGCGCGTGGTCAGGAAGTACGTCTGCACATTGAGCAAGACCGTGCTACTTACTGGTTGGGTTGCGGTGCGCAGCCAACAGATCGCGTTGCCAAGCTGCTGAAAGAAACAGCAGAAACAGTAGCAGCGTAAGTTATGTCCCAGCCGGACATGATTGCATTGGGAAAAATTGCTGGTGTTTTTGGTGTAAAAGGCTGGGTTAAGGTGTTTTCTCACACCGAACAGCGTGACGGCATTTTAGGGTATAACCCTTGGCTTTTACGTGTGGCGGGTGAGTGGAAGCCTTTTAAGGTGATCGCAGGACAAGTTCAGGGTAAGGGACTCGTCGCCCAACTGGACGGGATTGCTACACGTGAACAGGCGGAAGCATTAGTCGGTTGCGCTATCGCCATTCCACGGGAACAGTTACAGCCCTTGAGAGAGGGTGAATATTACTGGACTGACCTGAAAGGGATGGATGTGGTTACGACAGGTGGCGTTGGTTTCGGTAAGGTTGATTCCTTGTTTGAGACTGGCTCCAATGACGTGATGGTGGTGCGCGGTGAAAGGGAACGTTTAGTTCCTTGGATCATGGGTGACGTGATCAAGTCGGTTTCACTGGAAGAACGACGTATTCTGGTAGAGTGGGATCCAGACTTTTAGCATGACCATGCAGTTTGATGTTGTTACGCTTTTCCCTGAATTGGTCGAAAGCGTCGTTCATAGCGGCGTAACGGGCAGGGCAGTCGAGCGGGGCATCATCTCCCTGAAGTCATGGAATCCGCGTGACTATGCGACGGATGTGCACCGTACAGTGGATGACCGGCCTTACGGCGGCGGCCCCGGTATGGTGATGAAAGCTGATTGCCTGCTTCAGGCCATACGTGCTGCCCGGCAAACGAATCCGGGTAAGGTTGTGTACCTAAGTCCGCAAGGTGTGCCGCTAAACCAAGCGTTAGCTGGCAAGTTAGCATCAGAAGATGGCCTTATCTTGTTATGTGGACGTTATGAAGGTATCGACGAACGCATTATTGCGTTGGAAGTCGATATGGAGTGCTCAATTGGCGACTATGTACTCAGCGGCGGCGAGCTGGGGGCAATGGTCTTGATTGATGCCGTGGCACGCTTGTTACCGGGCGTATTAGGTCACAACGAATCCGCTGCACAGGATTCTTTTTTTGACGGATTGTTGGATTGCCCGCATTATACCCGCCCAGAAGAACTGGAAGGGCTAAGCGTACCGGCAGTCTTGAAAAGTGGTAACCACGCAGATATTGCCCGCTGGCGCAAAAAACAGGCGCTGGGTAGGACGTGGCAACGCAGGCCGGAGCTATTGCGGGCACGACAGTTAACGGACAGCGAGCGTGTGTTGCTGGACGAATATGTAAACGAGTTTGATAGAAGTACGGAACTTCACTAGAGGATCATCATGAGCACGATTATTCAACAACTTGAACAAGAACAAATGACTAAGGAAATCCCTGCGTTTAACCCAGGGGATACTGTCGTGGTTCAGGTGCGCGTTAAAGAAGGTGACAAAGAGCGCCAACAGGCTTACGAAGGCGTTGTCATTGCCATCAAAAACCGTGGTCTGAACTCCTCTTTCACTGTACGTAAAATGTCTTACGGTGAAGGTGTTGAGCGTGTATTCCAGACGTTCAGTAACAGCATCGCTGGTATCGAAGTGAAGCGTAAAGGCGATGTACGCCGCGCTAAACTGTACTACCTGCGTGGACGTACCGGCAAATCTGCCCGTATCAAAGAAAAAGTCTGATCCCATCATTATGCAATGGAACCGGCAGTACTGTGTCCAGTCTGTCGGTTTTGTTCGCGTCTATTACTGGGGGGGCTAAATCGTGGAACTCCTAGCGTCTTCATGGCAAAACAACGCAGCATGGTATCTGCTGATCGTCGTTATCGTTGCGGCGTTTGCGGGTATTTTGCTTATCATGCGGAACCAGTTCCGTAAGCGTTTACGCTGGATGCAGCAGAATATGCTGTCGTCCTCACTGGCTGATGTTGCCGAAGTGGCAGTGCTGGTGGATGCTGGTGGTATCGTCGATTTCATTAACCCCGCCGCAGAAAAAATACTCAAATACAAGTTACGTAGCACCCGTGGTAAGCATTACAGCAGCTTATTTACGCTGATCGACCCGGTTACACGCAACCCGCTGGTCTGGTTGGAAAAGGTACTGCGGACTGACTGTACCCTGACAGGGAATGCCTTGTTGAATTCCGCTGGTATCCATGAGCTACAAGTTTCATACAGCATCCAGCCATTGCATTACGCCGAAGTTGATCAGCCCAGCTACATGTTGTTGCTGCGTGACCAGACTGAAATCCATGCGATGCAGTTGCGTTTGGATCACATGGAAATGCACGACCAGCAGACCATGTTGCTCAACAGCAAAAGTTTTGAATCGCGTCTGAAAGTGGCGATTGACCAAGTGCGGCAGCACGGTGTCAAACATGCGTTCTGTTTGGTGTCGATGGATCAGTTCAAACTGGTGAACGATTCTTTGGGGCACGGAGCGGGCGATGTGTTGATTGAGCGTATTTCCCGTATCTTAAAAGAAGAAATTGATGTCAAACGCGATGTGCTGGCGCGTTTGGGTGGGGATGAGTTTGGTATCTTGTTTCAGGAGAGCGAACCGGCAGTTGCTGCCCGCGCCGCTGAGCATATCCGTCAGCGCTTAGAAAGTTACGAGTTCGAGTGGAACAAAGCCCGCCACAAGATTACCGCCAGTATTGCGTTCGTGCCTTTGTACAAAGGCTTGGCGACGCCTAACCGGATTCTATCCATAGCCGACGCCGCTTGCCGGGTTGCCAAAGACAAAGGTGGCAACCGTATCCATATTTACAAACCAAACGATCAGGAAATCCTCAAGCAACGTGGCAACATGGTTTGGTTGGGGCGGCTGAAAAAAGCCTTTGAAGCGGGCAATTTCCGCTTGGTGGCGCAGCCTATCCATTCGCTGGAGCCGCAGGAATTCAAGAAGCCTTTCCACCATTACGAAGTGCTGATCCGTCTTTATGACGAAAGTAACCAGCCGATTTCCCCTGATGAATTTATTCCGGCAGCAGAATATTACTCCATGATGCCGCGCTTAGACCGTTGGGTAGTGCGCCAATTGTTGCAATCCTTGAAGGAAATTACCCAGCGGGTTCCGCGCCCGATTTTTGCTGTTAACCTTTCAGGCCAGAGTTTGGATGAACCGGATTTCTTACAGTTTGTGCTGGCGGAAATCCAGCTTGCGGGTATTAGCCCTGCGATGCTGTGTTTCGAGATTACTGAGCGGGTAGCGATCCATAACCTTGAATTGGCGCAGAAATTTATCGGTACGCTGAAAAGCTTGGGATGCAGTTTTTCGTTGGATGATTTCGGTACGGGCGTCAGTTCGTTTGGTTACTTGAAATCCTTGCCAGTCGATTATCTAAAAATTGATGGCAGCTTCATCAAGGAAATTGCCACGGACGAAGTGGCAGAGGCGATGGTGCGTTCGGTGAATCAGGTCGGGCACTTGATGGGCGTGCAGGTGATTGCCGAGTATGTCGAAAACGACCGTATCATTCAGATTTTACGGGATATTGGGGTGGATTATGGGCAAGGTTATGGCATTTCCAAGCCTATCCCACTGGATGAAGTCATCCAACGCCATCGGTTGTAAAAGGTAAGCGGCACGCACATGAAAATTCATATTTTGGGTATCTGTGGGACTTTTATGGGCGGCATTGCCCTGTTGGCGCGCGAAAAAGGGCATCAGGTTACGGGTTCTGATACCAATGTGTATCCGCCGATGAGCACCATGCTGGCGGAACAGGGCGTGGACATCATGCACGGCTATCAGCCGCAGGATTTGCCGGAAGATGCCGATGCTATCGTGGTCGGTAACGTGATGAAGCGCGGGTTGGAAGTGGTTGAGCACATGCTTGACCGTAATCTGCCATACATTTCTGGCCCGCAATGGCTGGGTGAAAATATCCTGCGCGAGCGTTGGGTGTTGGCGGTGGCGGGGACGCACGGCAAAACCACCACGGCGAGCATGTTGGCGTGGATTCTGGAATACGCTGGGCTAAAACCAGGCTTCCTAATCGGTGGAGTGCCAGAAAATTTCGGGGTATCGGCGCGGTTGGGTGACGCTCCATTTTTCGTGGTGGAAGCCGATGAGTATGACACCGCGTTTTTCGACAAACGTTCCAAATTTGTGCATTACCACCCGCGCACGGTTATCCTGAATAACCTCGAATACGACCATGCCGACATTTTCCCCGATGTGCAGGCGATCAAAACCCAATTTCACCATTTGATGCGTACCGTGCCGGGTTCCGGTTTGGCGGTTGTCAATGCGCAGGACGCCAATTTGCGTGACACTCTGGCTATGGGCTGCTGGACGCCGGTAGAAACCTTTGCCGATGGTGACTGGAAAGCAGAGTACTTGCGTGCCGATGGCAGTGAATTCCGGGTATTTTTCCAAGGTGTGGAACAGGGCGTGGTGCGCTGGGATTCACTGGGGGAGCACAACGTCAACAATGCGCTGGCAGCGGTTGCCGCTGCACGCCATGCGGGTGTGCCGAGCGTCCATGCGATTGCGGCGTTGGCAGAATTCCAAGGTGTGAAACGGCGGATGCAGGTGCGCGGAACGGTGCGTGATGTGACCGTTTACGACGATTTTGCCCACCACCCGACGGCAATTACTACTACGCTGGCAGGTTTGCGGGCGAAAGTAGGCAACGCGAAAATTATTACGCTGCTGGAGCCGCGTTCCAACACCATGCGCATGGGGACACACAAAGCACAACTGGCGGCGTCCTTGCAGGCAGCCGATGCCGTGTTCCTCTACCAGCCGCAAGGTTTGGGTTGGGATTTGGCGGATGTGGTGGCAGACATTGGTGCGAAAGGCCATTTGCTGCACGATATTGATGATCTGGCGGTGCAAGCAACACGCTTAGCGCAGGCAGGAGACCACATTCTGGTTATGAGTAATGGCGGGTTTGGCGGGATTCATGACAAGCTGTTGGCAAAACTGGCTGACTGAGGACTTGTCCCTTTGACTAAAACCATTACCCTGATCATGACGGGTGCTTCCGGGGCGCAATACGGTTTACGCTTGCTGGAATGTCTGCTGCAAAGCGGTTGCCGGGTGTATCTGCTGTTATCGCGCCCTGCACAGGTGGTGGTCAACATGGAAACCGAACACCGTTTGCCGGGGCGTGCCAGTGAGATTCAGGCGTATTTCAGCGCTTTGTATGGTGCTTCGGAAGGGCAATTGCAGGTCTTCGAGCGCGAGCAGTGGACAGCGCCGATAGCGAGCGGCAGTGGGGTGGCGGATGCTACCGTGGTGTGCCCTTGTACGACCGGAACGCTGTCCAGCATTGCCTGTGGTAGTAGCCGCAGCTTGATCGAACGTGCTGCCGATGTCGCTTTGAAAGAGCGTAAAAAGTTGATTTTGGTAGTGCGCGAAACGCCACTTTCCGAGATTCATCTGGAAAACATGCTGAAACTGGCACGGATGGGCGTTATTATCATGCCTGCCTGTCCGGGGTTTTACCAACGCCCTGAAACGGTACAACAATTGGTCGATTTCATGGTGGCGCGGGTGCTTGACCATCTGGATATTTCCCACACGCTGATGCCGCGTTGGGGCGAACCAACTTAAATTTTTTATATAAGGAACTAGCTATGGCAACTGAAGAACTTACCTCGCAAACGTTTGAGGAAACCATCACCCAGAACGACATCGTGATCATTGATTTCTGGGCACCTTGGTGTGGCCCATGCCGTTCCTTTGCACCGATTTACGAAAAAGTCTCTGAAAATCATGCCGACATCGTGTTTGCCAAGGTGAATACGGAAGATGAGCAGGAGTTGTCAGCGCATTTCCAAATCCGTTCTATCCCGACGCTGATGATTTTCCGTGAGCAGGTTGTCCTGTTTGCACAGCCGGGGATGCTGAGCGAAGGGCAACTGGAACAAGTGATTGCGCAAGTACGCACCATCGACATGGCGAAAGTCCATGCAGACATCGCAGCACAGGAAGAACAGCAGTAAGCTCGTGTTTGCTTGTAGTGCTTCGCAAAAAGCCGGGTTTAGCCCGGCTTTTTGTTTGGTGGGTTTAAATTCCCCACAAGGCCACGACGCAAACCAGCCCAATGGTCAGCAGCCCATACAGTTCCAACGTGTTGCCTTTGCCCATCAGGCTCAGCGCTGAATCGGTGTCGGCAGGACGGTTCTGCTCAGGGTTTGCTTTGGTATTCAAATCATCCAGCAACAGATGCACCAGATAACCTGTTGCCGCTGCTAAGAAGGCCGGGACTGCCGCCAGCGAATTGGTAGTCAAATAAGCGACCCACGAAACCCCCAGTGACAAGCACACGGCTGCGATCACCGAATGGCTGCGCTTGCCTTGTTTCAGCAGGTTATGTAGCACCACCCAGAAGTTCGATACCAAGAACAGCGATAACGCCACCCCCAACACAAGGTCGGTCGGTCGGTAGAAAAATTGGATGGAAGGAACCAATACAGCCGCCATTTTGCTCAGTGTTTGGACGATTCGGAAATTCAGTGACTGTTCGTCATCGACATCCGCCAATAACCCGCCCACGTAACCGCTTAGCGCTGTTACCCCGATAATTGTCCAGTCAATCCCCGGCAGGAATGTCATCGCCGTTGCACCCGCCCCGATGCCTACTGCCAATGACGCCAGTTGATGCGTTTTGCATTCTGTCATTGCCTGTATCCCCATGTTTTATTTTTGCTGTAATTTGTGACATCTGAATTTGCATTTGATTCCCAGCCCGGTCATCAATATGCGAATTGCCTTATTTTTGTTTATGGTATCACGGTAAAAAGAACAGCCAGATGAACGAAAAGGGTAAAAAAAGAGGGAACGGGCATCCCTCTATCGGGCTTTTGCGTCGAAACAACATAGCAATTATTTTTATCATGACGAGTTTAATTTTATAGCAAAGCAAGAGTGTGGTCAATAAATATGCACGCCAAGACTACTGCCCGCCGTTCGGGATAACTGCTACAATCGCCCCATGTCAGGAAATAGCTTTGGAAAACTTTTTACCGTGACCTCCTTTGGTGAGAGCCACGGCCCCGCAATCGGTTGCATCGTTGATGGCTGCCCGCCCGGACTCGCCCTCACGGCAAGCGATATTCAGATTGACCTAGACCGGCGCAAACCGGGGCAGAGCCGCCACACCACGCAGCGGCGCGAAGCCGACGAGGTGCAAATCCTTTCCGGCGTGTTCGAGGGTAAGACTACCGGCACGCCGATTGCGCTGATAATCCACAACACCGACCAGCGTTCCAAGGATTACGGCGACATCCTCGACCGTTTCCGCCCCGGACACGCCGATTACACCTACTACAAAAAGTACGGTTTCCGCGATTACCGTGGCGGCGGGCGTTCGTCGGCACGTGAAACTGCGATGCGGGTTGCTGCTGGTGCGGTTGCTAAAAAGTGGTTGCAGGAACGTTACGGCGTCACTATTCGTGGCTACTTGTCGCAACTCGGGCCGATTGTGGCGGAAAAGCTGGATTGGGACGAAATCGCCAATAACCCGTTCTTTTGCCCGGATGCCTCCAAAGTGGCGGAAATGGAAAGCTACATGGATGCGCTGCGTTCGGAAGGCAATTCCGTCGGGGCAAAGATTACCGTGGTGGCCTCCAACGTTCCACCCGGCTGGGGCGAACCAATTTTCGACCGTTTGGATGCCGACATTGCCCACGCGATGATGTCGATCAATGCCGCTAAAGGTGTGGAAATCGGCGCGGGTTTCGACTGTGTGGCGCAAAAAGGCACGGAACACCGCGATGAAATCACGATGGATGGCTTCTTGAGCAACCACGCGGGCGGTATCCTCGGTGGCATTTCGTCGGGGCAAGAAATCATTGTGCACACCGCTTTCAAGCCGACTTCGAGTATGCGCATTCCGGGGCGCACGGTGAATCTGGATGGCGAAGCGGTAGAAGTGATTACCAAAGGCCGCCACGACCCGTGCGTGGGCATTCGCGCTACCCCGATTTGCGAGGCCATGTTGGCAATTACGCTGATGGATCATGCCTTACGGCATCGGGCGCAAAATGCGGATGTGGTCACGAGCCTGCCCGACATTCCCGCATCGCCTTGAACCCGAATCCGTTCACTTCAAGTACTGCAAAGCCGCCGTATGTGCGGCTTTCGGTTTTCTATTTCGCCTATTTCGCCGCGCTGGGGGTATTCGTCCCGTATTGGACGGTGTACCTGAAAAAAGTCACGGGCTTTTCCGCTGCACAAATCGGGGAACTGATGGCGGTGTTCATGGCGAGCAAAGTCATTGCACCGTTCATTTGGGGGTGGTTGGCAGACCATACCGGACACCGCTTGCGCATTATCCGCTTAGCAAGTTTGCTGGCAGTGTTGTGTTTTGTCGGGGTGTATTGGCAGCAAAGCTACGGCTGGATGGTGCTGCTGATGGCGGGTTTCGGGTTTTTCTGGAATGCTTCGTTGCCGCAGTTTGAGGCGTTGACGCTCAATCATTTAGGGACGCACATAGGGCGTTATAGCTGGATACGTTTGTGGGGTTCCATCGGTTTCATTGTGATGGTGGTGGGGTTGCCGCCGTTGCTGGAAAGTGGTGGCATGACGCGGGTGGTGGATGCGATGCTGGTGCTGTTCGTCGGCATTTGGTTGGCGACGTGGCTGGTGCGGGATAAGCCGCACCATGCGCATACCGAAACCGCGAGCCGTTTGCGCGAAGTCATCCGCCAGCCTGCGGTGTGGATGTTGCTGTTGGCGTGCGCCTTGCAACAGGCTAGCCACGGGGCGTACTACACCTTTTTCAGCTTGTATTTGGAAGACCACGGCTATTCGCGCACCTTTACCGGCTGGATGTGGGCGCTGGGGGTGATGGCGGAAGTGGTGCTGTTTTTGTTCATGCACCGCCTGATCCAACGTTTCGGTGCGGAACGCTTGTTCGTGTTGGCAATGCTGCTGACTGGCATCCGCTGGTTGTTGCTGGGCACATGGGTGGATGTGTTGGCGGTGCTGCTGTTGGCGCAGGTGTTGCACGCTGCGACTTATGGGCTGTTTCATGCATCCGCCATCCATGTGGTGCATCATGTGTTTCCGGGGCGTTTGCAGGGGCGCGGGCAGGCGTTATATTCCGGGGTAAGTTTCGGGCTGGGCGGTGCGTTAGGCAGCTTGCTCAGTGGTTATGGCTGGGAAACCTTGGGTGCGACGCAAACCTTTTACATCGCAACTGTCACGGTCAATGTGGGCTTGTTCCTGAGCTTGTATGCCATGCGGGATTTGGGGAGGCGCTATGGGCAATAACTTATCGGCTGATGAAATCCGCCAGCATCTGGATGTAGCGGATAGCGTGGGGTTACGTGACATCCACATTTTCCCGGAACTCGATTCCACCAACCGCTGGGCTTTGCAACACGGGCAATGTGGCGACGTATGCCTTGCTGAGCAGCAAACCGCTGGGCGCGGGCGGCGTGGGCGGCAGTGGGAATCGCCTGCGGGTGTAAACCTGTACTTTTCCCTGCGTTGGTGTTTTGCCCAAGTGCCCACGCATTTACCGATGCTCAGTCTGGTAACAGGTTTGGCAGTGGCGGAAGCCTTGGATGATTGCGCAATACACGGTCACGGCCTGAAATGGCCTAATGACGTGTACCATACCGGAAAGAAACTCGGCGGTATTTTGCTGGAAGCGGTGGGTACGTTGGATCAAGTAGTGATCGGCATCGGCCTGAACGTCAACATGCAACCGGGCACAAATTCCAGCATCGACCAGCCGTGGACGAGCCTACGGGCAGTGGTCGGGGCAAACCTTGACCGCAACCTGTTGGTCGCTGCCATCCTCAAACGTTTGCTGCCCCATTTGAGGGCATTCCCCCAACTGGATATGGCGCAATTCCAGCGCGACTGGCAACGTTGGGATATTCTGGCAAACAGCCCGGTGCGGGTATTGTCTGGCAATGAAGTGCTGGAAGGGGTTGCTTGCGGGGTCGATAGTCAGGGACAATTACGGCTTGCATTAAATGATGGATTAGTAAAAGTTTTTTCTTCAGCGGATGTATCGGTGCGGATGTGACAATTTTGCTGGTGGATGCAGGCAACTCACGCCTGAAATGGTCGGTGCTGGATGCTGCGGGTAACACCTCCGTCCAGCAGGCGCAGGCGTATGCAGGTCGCCCTGCGTTGGCAGCGTTTCTGGATTTGCTGGATACCTACCCAGAAGTGACGCACATTACCTTGGTGCATGTGCTGACCACCCTGTTTGCCGACACGGTGGAAGAAACCTGTGCGCAACGTGGTATCGGCCTGCACATTGCGCGTTCCGCCGCCAAGGCTTACGGCATTACCTCTGGCTACCAGCTTCCGCAGACTTTGGGCGCTGACCGCTTTGTTGGCTTGGTGGCAGCACACCATTTGGTGGAGCGCAAAGCCTGCATCGTGGTTGATTGCGGCACGGCAGTTACGGTCGATGCGGTGGAAAAGGACGGGCGGCATCTGGGCGGGCTGATCTTACCCGGCTTGCAGCTCTCGGCGGATGCCTTGATTGCACGCGCCCAAAACCGCCTCAGCCTGTCGTTTGAACACCCCACCATTTTCGCCGATGGAACCAGCCGCGCTATTGGTGGTGGTTGCCTGTTCGGGCTTGTTGGCGCGATTGAAGGCATTTGTGCGCGGATGCAGCACGCCATGACTACCCCGCTGGTACGCATCCTCACGGGTGGCGATGCCGAGCACCTGCGCCCGTGGTTGCAGGGCAATTGCCTGATTATCCCCGATTTGCTGATGCAGGGCTTGCGCTACATCACGGAGCAGGAAGCATGTATCCACTGCTGATCATCCTGTTACTGCTCAATGTCTCGGTGCTGGCGTGGAATGTCGCAGTGTCGCGGGACGCGGAACATACCCGTCCGCCGTTGGTGGAGCCGAATGTCCCTGCGCTGGAATTGCGCACCGATGTGGAGCAGGTGGTTTACAGTAGCGGTGCGGCGAATACCCAAAGCAGTTGCTACACCATCGGCCCTTACAACAGCGAAAAAGCCGCGCAACTGGTTTCAGATAAAATCCGTGGCTTTGGCCTTGCGGTGCAAATGCGCCCGATGCGCAGCATGGAAACCCTCAACTTCCTCGTTTACATCCCCCCCCTTGCCGATTATGCGCTGGCGGAAAAGACCGCGCAGGAGATTGCCCACGCCGACGTGCAGGATGTCTCTATCATCAACGAAGGCCCTTACCGCAACGCGATTTCACTGGGCTTTTTCAACAACCTCAACAAGGCCAAACGCCACGCGGAATACGTCCGCTACCTCGGCTACGATGCGCGGTATACCGAGCAGCAGACGGCGCGGGAAGTGTTCTGGCTGGACTACGACGAGCCATTCGGCAGCAATACGCCTGTGCAGGCGTGGAGCGCGGCGATAGACGCGACTTCGGAAGTGCAGCGGATTCCGAGGGCGTGTAAGTAGCGGTGTCGGGTTAGAATAGCGCGAATCGGTAAGTAACAACCCTGAAACGAGGTGTGCGATGCAAACCATGACAGCGAATGAGGCCAAAACCCATTTCGGAAAATTTATTGACAAAGCACAACGAACTCCTGTCGGCGTGATGCGCCGTGGGCGTTTGGTCGGTGTGATGGTATCTGTTGAAGATTACGAGCAAATGCGGAAGTTCTATGCGAACCGTTTGCTACAAACTCTATGCGAAGTGGGTGAGTATGCTGCCAGTCAGGGGCTAACCGAAGAAAAGTTGGCTGAATTGCTTGCTGATGAAAGCTGAGTGGTGACGGAGATTTAACGGATTTGGCGATGGTTGGGGGAATTCCTATCCTTTCGCCGCGTGAGTGTTGGGAACGGATGCAGCATTAATGCGGCTTTTTCGTTTGCAAATGCGCTAATTATCAGCCACATTCTTAGGCGGGTTGGGGCAACTCGCGGCGGTTCTTGGAACAATACCTCCGACAACGTTCGGTGCGCTATCCGTAACAGGAATCATCCTAACAATCGGAACAACAACATAGGGTTTCGAGTGGTGTTAGGTGAGTGAGTTCTCCATAGTCAACGGCTTGCATCCGGCAAAGCGGTGTATCCACGGATAGCCGACGGCGGTGCAATGACCAACAGCCAGCTTGTCCTGACCCGGATCGCGACGGTTTGCCCTCCGGTCGAATAGCGAAGCAATCCCGCGCCCTGTCTTGGGTGGTACGGTGCGGGGTTTTTTAAAGTGATGTGAGGAAGGTGCTTATGCAGTCATTGTGGACGTGGATTTGGGGAAATATCCAAAGTATTGAAGCTCTTGCTGCATTTGTCCTGATTTTATGGGGTCTTTGGTGGGGGGTGTGGGGACGTTTGCGAAAACCTCCTGTGGTGGTATCCGAACCTACACCTGTTGTGCCACAACCTGCCCGTGATTTGACTGTTTTTTACTACGCGGGCTTGGATGCAAGCTGTGAAATGCTAAAACTCAACTTGATTGAGAAACGCTTGGGCGACAAGCAGGCTGGGCGTTTAGGATTATCCGAAATTTATCAAGACCAACGTATCCGCCTGCCGGAGTCAGGCGATAAAGCCAAAGCGGGCGAACACCTGCGCGAAAGCAAAGATGCAGAGCCGTTGATGGAGGCATTGAATAAACTTGAAAGCCGCCGCTTGGTCATTCTTGGCAAACTGGGTTCAGGCAAAAGCAGTTTTGTGAATTACGTGACTCACTGCATTATCCAAAGCCGCAGCAAGCCCGTTGCCAATTTACCCAGTTTTATGAGTAACCGCCCCATCGTGCGGTTGTTGTTGCGTGAGGTTGGTTTGCATGTGGATTCAACCAGCAACAGTAATGGGCTGATCTGGCGCGAACTCAAGGCAGGTGTCCAGCAACAGATTGAAAAGCATTTGTTGAGCCAAGGGGAAATGGCACTGAAACCAAGCGAGTTTGAACAGTTTTGGCCTGCGTTTCAACGTGATTTTATCCAGCAGAATGGTATTTTGCTACTGGATGGTTTGGATGAAGTGAGCAGGGAAGATGCTGTGGCTGCTTTGCGCGAAGGTTTGCTCGCGTTTGCTGCTGATAAAGCTAACCAGAATGTGTTTATCGTTGTGACCAGTCGCCCATCGGCGTATGAGCGTGAGGAACAACGCTTGCCGGGATTCTTGCAGACTGAGCTTGAACCAATGAATGAAGACCAAATCCGTGCCTTTATCCGTCAATGGTATCAAGTGATCGAGAGTAGTGACCCGACTCAAGCGACAAAGCGAGCGGATGACTTGGCGCGGGATATTTTTGATAACCCGGCCTTGAAAGAAAGGAAAGATTTACAGGAAATGGCGGAACGCCCTTTGCTGTTGACCCTGTTGATTGGGCTGAACTCGGCGGGGAAAAGCCTGAACCGTTCACGCCCCGAAGTTTACCGGGAAATTATCGAGCTTTTGCTGCAACGTTGGCAGGAAAACTTGCGCGAACACCTGCCTTCTTTGCGCCCTGAGTTACAAGAGGGGATGCGGGTATTGCAAAAATCCCCGGATGCCTTGATGAAATCCTTACAGAAAACCGCGTATGAAACCTACGAAAGCCTTGGGAGCGCGGGGGCGGGAAATGCCGTTTTGGAATTCAGTGCTGCCATTGCGTTGGGCAACCTGTACGGCAAGTGTGAAAGCGATAACCTCAACCATGTTTTGGAATTTCTGCAAGACCGTAGCACCTTGTTGGTGGCTGGCAATCAGCCGGGCAAGCTGCAATTTGCCCACAAGTCCTTCCATGAATATTTGGCGGCGCGGCATTTATTCAATGAGGCTGATTGGGAAGAGCAGATTACCCGCTTGCTGTTGGCTAACCCGCAGTGGTGGCGTGAAGTTTTCTTGTTCATGGCAAAAGATGAAGCAGATGGGCGTTATGGCAAAGCGGTGGCATTTTTGCATGACGCATTGTTGGGTGGTTATAAACGTGACGATGTTGCCCAACAGCGTCTGCTGATTTTGGCGGCGGAAGCGGCGATGGAAATGGAATTGCCGGATAATCTTGGTAAACGTACCCATGAGGAGTTGTACCGTTTCCTGCAAACGGAGTTGGTTCTATTGTTACCAAATTCTGACCTTGCAGTGGTTGAATGTGCGGAAGCAGGACGCTTATTGGGTGAACTCGGCGATCCGCGCCCCGGTGTGGGTGTTATCCGCGATGGTGAAAGTAAAGGTTTACCAGATATTGATTGGGTAAGAATCCCATCGGGTAGGCTCCGCATGGGGTTTGAAGCGGATGAAAACCAATTGGAAAATTGGGACAAACACGCGAAGCCTGCCCACGATGTTGCCTTGCCCGTCTTTTTGATGAGCCGTTTCCCTGTCACCAATGCCCAGTTTGCCTGTTTTGTGGGGGCAGGTGGCTATCAGGATGAGCTTTATTGGAAGACCAGTGATGCGGGTTTTAAATGGTGGAAACAGCGTGAGGTGCGTTTCCCTGTGTATTGGGATCAACGCAAATGGAGTAACCCCAATCACCCTGTTGTGGGAGTGTGCTGGTATGAGGCTTTGGCTTTTTGTGAATGGCTAAATAGAATGGGCAATTTGCACGGGCAGCGGGTGCGTTTACCGACAGAGGCAGAATGGGAATATGCCGCCCGTGGTGCGGATGGGTGGCGTTATGCTTGGGGTAATGAGGCTGACCCTAGATTGGGTAACTACGATGACACTGGGCTTGGGCAAACATCCGCTGTGGGCTTATTTCCTGCGGGTAAGGCATTTGGTTTACAGGATATGACAGGGAATGTATGGGAGTGGACAACTAGCCAATGGGGAAAAGATTGGCAGAATCCTGAGTTCACTTACGATAAATGGGATGAGGAGGCAGAAAAGCGTGATAACTTAAATTCCGATGGTGATGTTTTGCGCATAATTCGCGGCGGTTCTTGGGTCAGTTCCTCCGGCTTCGTTCGGTGCGCTGTCCGTTACTGGAATCATCCCCTCTCTCGGAGCGGCGACTTGGGGTTTCGAGTGGTGTTAGGTGAGTGAGTTCTCCCTGGCTTTTCTGCGGTGCTGGGTACTGGTATCCTGACTTCTGATTGCTGATCTTCTGCCGGAAGCCCTCACCCCAACCCCTCTCCCAGAGGTAGAGGGGCTAAGAAAAACAGCATCTTGCTCACCATCTATTCACCGCAGAAATCCACCCACCTTGTTTTCCAACAGCCGCACCAACTCCGGCTGCATGTAGTCGTAATCATCAGGAATATCCAAACAGATAACCCGCTTGCCGTTCAGGTGAGTTTTGAACTGCTTTGCGAGTTTGTTGCGGTGGGTTTTTTCCATCACGAAAATCAGCGTTGCCCATTCGATTTGCTCGACGGATAGGCGCACGTCAGCATCATTGCCGAGTCCGGCAGAGTCCGTTTCCACATCAGGCCACATAGAAAAAACCTGCTCAGCGGTTGGGCTGCGCAGGCGGTTTTGGGTACAGATGAATAGGGCGCGAATCACAAGACACCAACCCACCCCCATGTACCACTAGCGGTATCACAGGGGGAGTGGTTTTTCGGCCTGCTTCCAATGAGTTTGTTGGGCAACGCAATCAGAAAATGCAGGAGTGCGGCAGCGGTGCAACGTTGGCTTTGACCGTGCCTACGTTGAGTGTGGCTGATTGGAAGTCGGTATTAGGGACACCGATAGAGGCTTGCTTTTGCCCATTGGCAGGGACTACCACAGGTGAGCCTTTGATGGTCACGAATTCGCCCGGTTTTGTCGTTTTGCATTTGGTAGGGATGCATAGAGACCCAGCAGGCATACCACTGCAATCCACTGGGTAGTATTCGACGCATTGGTTTAGTTTTTGGCCTTTAAACACAGGCGTATAGGTTTGTGGGGTAGTGTTTTTGTTAACCAGTGTGCCGATGACGCTGGATGACGAGGGGTTGCCGCAGACGTATTTCACATCCTTGATCACGGGAGCCAGCAGCAAGGGGATGTGGTTGCCGATGTTGGTGACAGCGGCGGCGCTTGGTAAGCGGACAGTATTATCAGCGATGGCTGTGCCAATGCTCATGGCAGCAGTCAAGGCGATCAAAGTGGCGATGTAACGTGGTTTCATGGTGATACTCCTTATGCAAGTTAGTCTTTATAGGTAACGTTGATACCGGAATTTTGTTTACTGTTATAGAGTTAAAGCATACTCTTTTTTTTTGCGGGCGACAGTGCGTTTTGTGAACAGATGGCAGCAGATATGACTACGATTCGTTTTGACAATTTTCGACAAAATCGGCAATGAAATCATACTGCTCTTGCGTCTCAGGGATTGGGAAGCCGCGTGCGTCTGAAACCATCTGGATGGCGGTTTCCATGTCATACCCATCGCGTTTGAGGATGCACCCCGCCAGCACGCCAGTGCGCCCAATCCCCGCACGGCAGTGGATGGTGATGTTTGCCCCCGCGAGCAATTCTGTGTGCAATTCCGCCACCAGTTGCCGGAATGCTGGCTCATCCGTGGGGTTTTGGCTGTCGGCAATCGGGAAGTGGGTAAAGTCCAGCGCCGCTGCTTGGCAAAGTTCGTCCTCTTGTTCCAGCCCAAACTGCTGCATCTCGCTGTCTTCCAGCAAGCATACCACCCTGTTGATACCGAGTTGCTGGAAAAATGCCACGGCTTCCGGCAGGTAGTTACCGTCCGGTTTCGGCATGATGCACAGCGTGCCTGCGCCAACGGGGGAAACTTCAAAAATCAGTGGTTTCATGCGGGTAGTGTCGCACTCAAATAGGGCTTTGTTCCAGCAGGAAGTCGACGAACGCCCGGTTTGCTCGTGACAGATAGCCATCACGCCGCCATGCGATGCACAAATCCAGCCACAAGGGTTGTTCAAATGGCAAGTCCACCAGTTCCGGGTCTTCTTTCGTCACCATCGTCAGCAGTGTGGAAATGCCAAAACCCTGCTTGATGATCGACTTGATCAGCGGCAGCAGGTTGGTTTCAAAACCAATATTTGGCGTAACGCCAGCCTCTTGCGCCAGCCGGTCGATGATTTTGCGGTGAAAATAGCCGGGACGGAACATTACCAGTTCTTCGCTGAAAAAGTCATGCAAACTGACGCAGTTTTGGGTGGTAAAGCGATGGTCTTGCGCCACGATCACGCGCATTTCTTCGCGCCGGAAGGTTTTGGCTTCCAGCTCTTCTGGGACGAAATCACGCACGATTACCGCCAAATCCAGTTCACCACCTTCCAGCATTTGTTGCAGTTGCCATGTGCCGCCTTCCACCACTTGCAGGCTCAGGTGTGGATGGCAGTGGCGGAACGCCATCAGGATTGGCGGGAAATAGTACGAACCCAACATCCCCGGTATCCCGACGCGCACCATGCCTTGCGTCAGCCCCTTGAGTTCCTGCATTTCCAGTTGCGCATCACTGACGGCTTGCAGGATGCGTTGCGCATGGGGCAGCAAGCGTGCGCCTTCATCGGTCAGCGTCACTTTGCGGTCGTGGCGATGGAACAGGGTCAAATCCAGTTCCGCCTCCAACTTACGGATGGCGACACTGACGGCAGGTTGGGCGACGTACAAGGCTTCCGCTGCACGGGTGAAGCTGCCCAGCCGGACGATTTCGTGGAAATAGCGCAGTTGTTTGAAATCCATACCAGCCCCTATCGGTAAACAAACGTTATCGAAACCATTCCTACTATATATTTTATCAATTTCTGCGGTGCAATTATGCTGGAAGAAATTCAGGAGATTGCCATGATTGAAGCCAATACCCGCGCTTTTCACCTCGCCACGTTAGCCCTGTGTCTTGGCTCGGCGATGATTTTCGCCAACTTGCATTTGGTGCAGGCGTTGTTGCCGACCTTTGCGCTGCAATTTCACCTGACGGAATTGCAGGCCAGTTGGAGTTTGACCATCGCGATTTTAATGTTGGGTTTGTCATTGCTGGTCTACGGCCCGCTATCGGATGCGATTGGGCGCAAACCGATCATGGTGGTGACAATGGCGGGGGCGGTGTTGACCACGTTGGCGTTGTCGCAGGTGGAAAGTTATTCCACGTTGCTACTGTTGCGCGGCGTGCAGGGCTTTTTCCTCGGCGGTTTGCCCGCGATTGCGATTGCTTACATGGGCGATGAATTCAGCCGTAAAGCGGTGGCGTTGGCAGTGGGTGTGTATATCAGTGCCAACAGTTTGGGCGGGGTCAGTGGGCGGATAGTGGGTGGTTTCGTGGGGGAACATTTCGGTTGGGCGGCAGCCTTTGGGGTGATGGGGATGATCAGCGCGGTGTTGCTGGTGGTTTTCGTATTGCTGTTACCGCCTTCGCGCCATTTCCAGCCTAAGCCGCTGCATCCGGTGCATGTGCTGCAAGATTTGTGGGGGCATCTGCGTAACCCGGTGTTGCTGGCGGCGTGTTTGGTGGCGGGGGGAAATTTCATGATCTTCCTCAACCAGTACAGCTACATCACCTTTGTCTTGGCGGATGCGCCTTATTACTTGTCGCCGCACGCGCTGGGGATGTTGTTCCTGACTTATTTGGGTGGAACGGTGACGGCGGCGTTTTCTGGGCGGATCGCGCAACATTTGCCTGCGCCACTGGGGATGGCGCTGGGTATCCTATTGCTCATGGGTGGGACGTTGCTGACGCTGATCCCCAATCTGTATGCAATTGTGTGGGGTTTTATGGTCAGCAGTTTCGGTTTCTTTTTTACCCATTCGTTGGCAAGCAGTTGGGTCAGCCACCATGCGTTGAAGGCGCGGGCGAGTGCTTCGTCGCTGTATTTGGTGTTTTATTACTCGGGGGCGAGTGCGGGTGGGATTTTGCTTGCGCCGTTCTGGCATTGGCAAGGTTGGCTGGGGGTGGTGGTAGGTTCCTTGCTGGTTTATTCGCTGACCTTGGTTTGCAGCTTGTGGTTATATCGTTGGCAATCCATCCCAGCCGTCAGCAAAGTTGGGGTATAATCTGTTGGTCTCCCCCTTTGCCACAGGTTATGCCATGACTGATGTACGCCCACCTTTGCAAACCCTCCATGAAGTTTTGCCCAACTCCTTTATCTTTGTGAAACACGATGCCATTCCGGGTTTCTTGTGTGACAACATGGTGGAACGTTTCGAGCTGAACATGGCTGACCAATACGCGGGGCGCTTGGGGCAAGACACGGGCTTGAACCAAAACATCAAGAAAACCACCGATATTTTCGTCAGTGGTGACGACAAGCCGCATTGGAAGGACGTGGATAATAACCTGCACCGTTCCTTGGCGCTGGCTTTGCGTGAATTCCGCGAAACCTACCCGTATTTCAAAGGGCCTTTCAAGGACATGGGTTACAACCTGCAACGTTATGAGACGGGCGAGTATTACCACTGGCATATCGACGGTGGCAGCCATCAGTTTGCCATGCGCCAATTGGTGGCCTTGTGGTATTTAAATGATGTGCCGGAAGAAGCGGGCGGGGCGACTGAGTTCCTGTTCCAAAATATCAAAGTGCAACCGAAAAAAGGGACGCTGGTACTGTTCCCGCCGTTCTGGACGCACGAACACCGCGCTGGCGTCGTGACCTCCGGTGCGAAATACATCGCCACCACGTGGGTCGTGTTTGCATGAAAATAGTCATGGCTTTGCTGCCGCTAGTGTTTGCTTACTCATCTGTTGCTCTGTCTGCCGATGCAGGTACATTGCCGCCGCCAGAAAAGTATTGCCAGTGGGAGATGAGTAATTATTCCATTACCGCGCCGCTGTGTGGCCTGAAAGGTGACGCTGCCCGTGGCAAGTTGATCGTGTCAGATGGTCACAAGGGCAATTGTTTGGCGTGCCATCAGTTGCCGATTGATGGGGTGGAAGCCTACGGCACGATTGCCCCGCCACTGGCAGGCATCAGCAACCGCATGAATGAAGCGCAACTGCGTTTGCGGGTGGTCGATTCGCGTAACCTTAACCCGATGTCGATCATGCCCGGTTTTTACCGCGACCCCAAGCTGATCAATCGCCCCGCCAAAGCCTATGAGGGCAGGACATTCCTGCAAGCGCAGGAAGTGGAAGATGTCATCGCTTATCTGGTAACACTCAAATGAGCAAGCAAATACCGGCAGTTTTGTTGTTAGTGGTGCTGCTGATCGGCAATGTGTGGGCGGATGGCAGTGCAAAGTCCGGCTATGAATTCATCAAAGCAGAAACACGGGCAATGCAGGATGATGACATGCAAAATCCCGGCTTCATCGCGGTGGAAGAAGGGCGTGGCTTGTTTAACAAGTCACCCGCTTCAGGTAAATCCTGTGCCAGTTGCCACGGCGAGGCAGGCGAAAAGTTGGCGGCGAAAAACCTTGCGCGTTACCCGATTTACGACAAAGCCCAAGGCGGGATCGTGCGCTTGCAGGACAAAATCAAAACCTGCCGCGAAAAGCAGTCTGGCGAATCGGCGTTACTCGCCAACCATCACGAGCTGATTGCGCTGGAAACGTTTGTGCGCCATCTGGCTTTCGGCGAACCCGTCAATGTACAAACCGACGGTGAGATGGCAGACGTGCTGAAAAAAGGGCAGGAAATGTACAATGTGCGTTACGGCCTGATTGATATGTCTTGTGCGCATTGCCACGACAGGTATCCGGGGCAAATGATCCGGGGGCAAAAGATCAGCCAAGGGCAGGGCAACGGTTTCCCTGCTTACCGGCTGGATATTGGTGAAATGACCAACCTCGACCAACGCATCCAGCAATGCCTGACGCTGATGCGTGCCGAACCGTTTGACGCTGATTCCGAGGAAATCAAATTGCTGGGGGCTTACGTTATGTCGCGTTCCAATGGCTTGAAGATCGAAACGCCTGCTGTGCGTTACTGAACCAGTTCATGCCCGGTCATGTCGCCTTCGATATTCATGTGCACTTCGCGCACCTGCGGCATCCGTTTGAGGATATATGCCGCCATCAAGGTTCCGCTCTTCATATTACCATTGGTCAGTGCAGTTAGAATTTTGTCGGCTATAATCTGGCAACGCTGTTCTTGATCCGGTTTGTCTACCCACAAGCGGCTCATTTGATAGCCTTTATTCATGTCCTGATCGAGTTGGGTGAAAAAATCTTCGCCTTCTTCCAGCATAAATTGAGGTACGTCAATATCGCGTGTGGTGTCGTTGATTTGAATCCGTAATTGCATCACTCTCTACCTGTTTTGTACTCGCAGGCAGATTACCGGATTCTGCCCCTGAACGGAACCAACAAGAGGAAACCATCATGTTATTACTGATCAAGAATGTACTCGACCCACAACGTTTGCAGGAAGTGCGGGAATTACTGGCGACTGGCGAATTTGTTGATGGACGCTTTTCCGCCGGGGCAGAAGCTGCCAAGGTCAAAAACAACGAGGAACTTTCCCTCAATAGCCCTTTGCATCGCCGCCTCAATGCGATGGTGATGGGGCCGCTGGTGCAACATCCGCAATACCAAGCAGCCGTGCTGCCGCTGCGCGTGGCGACCGCGTTTTACGCCCGCTACAAACCCGGCATGACTTACGGTTTCCACGTTGATGACCCGATTATGGGGCCGATGTCAGGGCGCTACCGCACCGATGTTTCGACGACCGTGTTCCTCAATGATGATTACGAAGGTGGGGAAATCGTCATCCGTACCACTTATGGCGAAGAAAAAATCCGCGCTAAGGCCGGTGATGCCGTGGTGTACGACTCCGGTAGCTGGCACAAAGTGGCGGAAGTGACCAAAGGTGAACGTTTGGTCGCGGTGACATGGGCGCAAAGTTTGGTCAAAGACCCGGCGCAACGCGAGCTGCTTTACCAATTGGCACAGGCGCGTGAAGGGGTTATGGAAAAGCTGTCACTCTCCGATGAGGCGGCAAGTATCAGCACGGTACACATCAACCTTTTGCGCATGTGGAGTGAAGTATAAATATCAGGGATAACCACTTGGCAGAGGAATCTATTTTTCTGTCGGAGATTTTCTTGAAAGAATGCCGCATTGGCGCGAGAACTAACAAATGGATTTTAGTAAGTAGTTTTAGAAGGAGTTTGTGATGGCGCGGTTGGTAGTTAAAAGAACCCCGTGGTGGGTAGCGCACAAAAAACTAGTGATGGTGTGGCTGCCATTGGCAACCTTGCAAGCGGCAACGTTGACAGGGTTCGGCTATTTCTATCACAGGCTCGACAACTTGGAACAGCAGGCGGATGTCAGTAATTCCCGCTCTATGGTGGTTGCCGATACGCCGGTGATGTTAGCGGCGACTGATATATCGGTGGCTACCCCTGTCCCTCCCGTGCCCTCTAGCCCCCCGGTTTCGGAAGCGGATGTGTCGGTGGCGAAGGAAGTGCTGCTTCAAGCTGCTACCTTGCTGCGCGATAAAACGCAGGAAGATAAAGTGGTGGAGGAAGACAAGATCGTGTTGGCATCCGTCAAACCAGAGCCTGCCCCGGTTGCCGTTAAGCCTGCTGATCCCCCCAAAGCCAAAGCTGAGGCTAAAGAGCAGCCTAAGGCGGAAAAAAAGAAGCCTGAGCCAGAGCCTGTTGTTAAAGAGAAAAAGCAGCCAGCCAATAGCGATGCGGATAAGACCGCTATTGCCAACCGCGAGGCGCTCCACAGAAGTGCTGCGGCGACTGCTAGCCCCTTAGTAATGCCCGAGGTGAAGCCTGCTTCTGCCGAAGGCGGTGTTTGGGTGTATCTCGGCGAGTTGCGTGGTTACGGTTGGTATGACCAGAAGCTGCATATCTCTCCCAGTAGCGGTTTGCCGGAAGTCGGTAGGACATATAAAACCCAGCATATTCAGGGGTTCTACGACGCACCGTATGGGAAGCAGCGGGATGGTGAATTCCATTTAGGGGAATCGGTGTACATACAGGAAGTACGGCGCGGGGCAAAGAATGATGTGTGGGCAAAAGTGTCAGGGCGGTAGGCCGTTGATCTCGTGCCAATAATAAAAAAGCCGCAGAAGCGGCTTTTTTATTGGAGCTAGGATCAGCTTATTTCCAGAAATTGGCTTCTTGGGAAGCGATTTCACGGACTTCAGCAGCCAGTTCTTGGTAACGTTCACGGTAAGTTTTCCACTCACCAACGTAATATTCTTCAGCGTCAAACGCGCCAGATTGCTCGTGTGCAATGAATTTCTTCTGCATTTCAAGCATTTCGCTGATCAGCTCTTGCTTTTTGCTCATGTCCGATGCCTCTCGTAAAATAACCAGTTTCTGTGGTCAGGATAAACGGATACTAAAAAGGGGGGAATACCCCCTTTCGGGTAGAAATCAATAGCCGCCTTTGCGGTTAGTGGCTGGTAGGCCAGCAACTTTCAAGCCTTGCTTGCTCGGTGCGCGTGGGAACAGGGTGTACATGTCTTTACTGGACAGCTTTTTGTCGCCCCACTTTTCAGTCATCGCTTTCTGGATGATGCGTTCCATTGGCTGGTTGCCACCATTGTTGATGTACTGGTCACGCAGGTAGTTGATGACATCCCAATGACGCTCAGTCAACTCGCCGAGACCTTCTTCAGTGGCGATAACCTTCGCAACTTCTTCGTTCCAATCATTTAGGTCTACCAAGTAGCCCGCTTCGGTGGTTTCGATGGTTGTGCCGTTTACTTCGTAAGCCATGTTTTGTTCCTCATGCATTCGATGAAATTCTTGACCGCAAAATTATACGAAAAAGCGCTACACCTCCCATTCCTCAAAAGGGATAGGGGCAGTGGGGCGACTATTCCGTGGGTTTCAGTGTTTTGATGCCTTTGTGCGGCATAAACAAGCCGCAGCCGAATTTACGCCCACCGCCCAAGCCATACTGTTGCAGCCCTACCGACGGGTCGTTATCCAGATCGGCAATCATCAGGTGGCGGGTGTGTTGTGTGCCTTGGGGGGTGTGCAAGGTATGGCTTTTGCCGCACAGCATTTTTTTTACCTTGAAGTCGGTGATGCGCTTCATTTCATCGACCATGCGCCGCAGGAAGCTGTTTTCGTCTTCTTCGGCACTGGATAAAACATAGCGGGCAAAGATCACCGAAGTATGGGTAAGCGGCTTTTCTTTCATATCGCGTAAGCTGACTGCGTAGCCGCCGACATCCAGCGTTTTACCAGTGAGCGCTTGTGTTGCTGCTATCCGGTTTTTCGGAATGCGCAAAAACAGGCGGGTGCGGCGTGAGGGCAGCAAAAACTGGTTGTTGGGGTCGTCCGGGCGTTCCCAGCCATTGCCGCTTTCCGCCACATGGATGGGGTGCACGCCAGCAACCACTTCCTCCGCAAACCACGGCAGGGCTTGCTGCACGGCTTGTGACAAATCCCACGCATGATCCAGTGGCAATTGCTTGCATTGGATGGCAAAACTCACATCCAGCACATCATCCGGTGCGATATAGGGTAGGGTCTTGTCTTCGTCTTCCTGCCAGAACATGGGTTTACCTCGCCGAAGAAAATGCGATTTCCAGTTGGTCGTACCAATCTTCCGGGCGGTCTTTGTAGCCGGGTGGTTCGATGTCAATCTGGAAAAAGATGGAACCCGTTTCCAGTGCGCGTTTCTGCACGGTCTGTTTCAACTCGTCGAAAGTGCTGATCTGGTCGCCATCCACCAGCAAAATTTGGCTTAATGTCAGCATGTAGTCTCCTGAAAAGTCATGTTGGTATTGGCTACGCGGTCGTAATAACGCCCGCGATACAACAGGCGTTTCTGCGCCGGGTCATCGCTGTCCTTGAATGAAGTACGGCAATGCAGCACGTTATTGCACAGCAAACCTTCCCCCGCTTGCAAGGTGTACCTTATTTTATAAGGTGAGTCCTGTTGCCATAAATTCAATAGGAAATCTGCCGCCTCGCGGGTCAGCGGGTCGTCACGCCATTGTACATTGCGTTGGCGGGCGGAATAGCGCATGTGCAAGTTGCCTGCCGCTGTCACGCTGAACACGGGGCCAGATTGGGCGGCGCGGATGGTTTCCCCATTTAATATATTGGCGGGGATGGTGAATGCCTCAGGGTGCATCAATGCCTCAATGTACTGTGGGTTAGTATCCCGCAGCAGGATGTAGGCAATTTCGTGATCCATCAGCCAGCTTTCACCGCCTTCGATTGCGTGTTGGGCGCAATGCAATAGTAATCCGTGGATTTGTTCTTCCGGCACATTGTAATAACCATCGGTGTGCCAACTGAGCTGTTTGGTGGTATAGGGGATGTAATCGTGCTGGCCTGCGTGGGTGGTGACGTGCAACGAAGTCAGGCCATCCTCATCCACGCACAGGTTGTTGTCCAAGCGGAAGAGGCCGCTTTTTTGTCCAAGTCGGTGGACATGGCGCTTGCTGCGTATATCCCCTTTGGCTAGTCGGTAGAGTGCGAGGTTGTAACGGCGGCAGGTGTCCTGAAGGCTCATTATTTCAGCATCATCGGGGGCTTCGGGGTTTTGGATGGTGGTGAACAGCCCATCGAGCCGTAATGGATAGGCGGAAAGTTTTTCACTGCGCCACCCTTGATAGGCACTTAAGGCACTGAGATTAAAGGGAGAGTTGTTCATCTTGCAGACCTCAATACAGGCTGTTGGCATTTTCAACTATTTGCAATATTAAAAAATCCGAATATGCTATTGTACCGCTGCAAGTGAGCTATTTTTGTTTATGTTGAATGCCTATCCCCTTAGGGATAGCCCTTAGTTTCAGGTAACACCCCATGGGTGAGATTCTATGACGGGGACATGACGCATACACTTAGCACACTCGCAAATAGAGCGGACGCAAGTCTGCGCGACCCGTTTTTGACTTAATTTTCAGCCTGATTTCGGGTGTAGAGCCAGTCAGGGGAAAACGCCATCGTATCGTTTACTGAGGAGGCAGGTATGGCAACGAAACATTATCCAACGCCGATGCTGGACGTGCTGGAAGAAGGCCCATGGCCTAGCTTCATCAGCGGTTTCAAGAAACTGCGTGATGATCATCCAGATGAACGCATCCGTAGCACCATTAATGGTCTGCTAGGGCAGTTGGAGCACTCTTACGAAACCCGTATGGGCTACTGGAAGGGTGGTACTATTTCTGTCTTCGGTTACGGCGGCGGCATCATCCCGCGCTTCTCTGAAGTCGGTCACATGTTCCCTGAATCCAAAGAATTCCACACGCTGCGTGTACAGCCACCTGCGGGCAACTACTACACCACCGACATGCTGCGCCAATTGGCTGATAGCTGGGAAAAATGGGGTTCCGGCCTGCAAACTTTCCACGGTCAAACCGGCAACATCATGTTCATCGGTGCGAACAGCGTCAACTTCCAACACTTCTTTGATGAAATCAATGAATACGGTTGGGACTTGGGTGGTGCTGGCCCTTGCGTCCGTACAGGTATGTCTTGCGTGGGTGCTGCCCGTTGCGAAATGTCCAACTGCAACGAACACGCTATCCATCGCCGTCTGATGAATAACTTCACGGATGATGTGCATCGTCCGGCACTGCCTTACAAGTTCAAGTTCAAAATTTCTGGCTGCCCTAACGACTGCCAAAACGCGATTGAACGTGCGGATATGGCTGTTATCGGTACTTGGCGTGACGACATGAAAGTCAACCAAGAAGCCGTTAAAGAAATGATCATGAAGAAAGCTAAAGAAATTGGCAAAGAAGGTGATCGTTCCGCAGGCCGCCAATACATGTTCGACAACGTTATCAGCCGTTGCCCAACGCAAGCGATCAAACTGAACGATGATGACACCATCACCGTTGACAACAGCAACTGTGTACGTTGTATGCACTGCTTGAACGTTATGCCAAAAGCACTGCAAGTTGGTGACGACAAAGGCGTAACTATCCTGATCGGCGGTAAGCGTACCCTGAAGATCGGCGACTTGATGGGTATCGTTACGATCCCATTCATGAAGCTGGATACCGAAGAAGATTACGAGCGCATCGTTGAACTGGCTGTCACCATCATCGACTTCTGGGCTGAAAACGGTCTGGAACACGAACGTTGCGGTGAAATGATTGAACGTATCGGTCTGGTGAACTTCCTCGAAGGCATCGGTATTGACCCGGATCCAAACATGATCAAGCAACCACGTAACGTTTCTTACGTGCGTACTGACGGTTGGGACGAAGCTGCTGAAGCTTGGTTCAACCGCAAGCGCGAAGAAAAGATGGCGGCTGCCTAAACAGTACTTTGTAAGCAGGGCGGTGAGTTATCCCGCCCCGTTTGCCCGGATTATTCACGAATTTTAAGTTTACTCTGACGGAGGCTAAACAATGGCCGCACCAGAAATGCGCGATCCTATTGAGTCTGGATGCCCGGATGGGTTCCAGTACATGCACCCTGTTATGCGCCGCAACTACGGTCTGTGGGCATACCATGAAGACCCACGCCCAGGCGTATTGGTACACGTTTCTAAAACAGGCGAAAAAATCTGGACTGTCCGTGCGGGTACTCAGCGTATCCTCGACGTGTTCACCCTTCGCAAACTGATGGACATCGGCGATAACCTCGGCGATGGTTACGTCCACTTCACTATCCGTTCCAACATCGAATTCATGGTGGCGGACGAAGCGAAAGTTGCACCTCTGGTTGCCGCGTTGGAAGATGCCGGTTTCCCTGTTGGTGGTACTCGTAACTCCGTTACTTCCCTGTCCCACACCCAAGGCTGGTTGCACTGCGACATCCCTGGTACTGACGCATCCGGTGTCGTGAAAGCGATGATGGATGAGTTGCTGCCTGAGTTCAAAGCATGGAACATGCCTAACCGCGTACACATCACCACGTCTTGCTGCCAGATCAACTGCGGCGGTCAAGGTGACATCGCGATCAACGTCCAGCACACCAAGCCACCGAAAATCAACCACGCTTTGGTTGGTAACATCTGCGAACGTCCAACGGTTGTTGCACGTTGCCCAGTAGCGGCGATCCGCCCTGCGATGGTTGACGGCAAGCCTTCCTTGGAAGTTGATGAGAAGAAGTGCATTTGCTGTGGTGCTTGCTACCCGCCATGCCCTCCTATGCAAATCAACGACCACGAAGCGACCCAATTGGCTGTCTGGATCGGTGGTAACCACTCCAATGCGCGTGGCAAACCAACCTTCCAACGTCTGGTTGCTGCCGGTATCCCGAACAATCCACCACGTTGGCCTGAAGCCACTGCGGTTGTTAAGAAAATCTTGGCTTGCTACAAAGAAGGTGCGAAAGATTGGGAACGTATCAACGAGTGGGTTGAGCGTATCGGCTGGCCGCGTTTCTTTGAAGTCACTGGTTTGCCATTCACTAAGTACCACATCGACAACTGGCGTGGTGCGCGTGCGAACCTGAACTCTTCAACGCACATCCGTTTCTGATCGAAGCGGCACGAGGAATGAAAACGGAATGAAATACACTATTCTGGTTAACGAAGGGCCTTATCAGCACCAAGCGGCTGATTCCGCCATTCAATTCGTCCGTGCTGCACTGGAGAAGGGACACGAAATTTTCCGTGTCTTCTTCTACCACGATGGCGTAAACAACGGTACACGTTTGACCGTTCCACCGGCTGATGACCGCCTGATCCAAAAAGCTTGGACAGAGTTGGCAGAAAAGCACGGCTTGGATCTGGTTATCTGTATCGCCGCTGCCCAGCGTCGCGGCATCATGGATGCAGACGAAGCTAAGCGCCAAGGTCTGGACGCCAACAACATTGCTCCCGGTTTCCGTATTTCCGGTCTGGGTCAATTGGTTGAAGGTGGTATTCAGGCTGACCGTTTAGTCGTGTTTGGCGATTAAGGAGCTGATAAAGATGTCTACAAAGAATTTTCTGTTTGTAAACCGCAAAGCTCCTTACGGCACGGTCTACGCACTGGAATCACTGGAAGTTGTGCTGATTTCTGCTGCATTTGAGCAAAACGTAAGTTTGGCATTCATCGACGACGGTGTTTACCAAATTACCAAAGGCCAAAACAGCAAAGGTATCGGCATGAAGAACTTCTCGCCAACCTTCCGTGCACTGGGTGACTACGACATTACTAAGTTGTATGTTTCCACTGAGTCTTTGGCAGAGCGTGGCCTGACGGTTGATGACCTGATGGAACTCACTTACGAAGACGCTGACGATGATTACGCTGAAAAGCCTTCCATCATTCTGGTCAACCGCGAGGAAATGGCTGCAATGATGGCTGAGCAAGAAGTGATCCTGAGCTTCTAACGGAGGGTTTGAGAATGTCCATGTTACATATTGTGAACAAGTCCCCGTTTGAACGAGTGGCTTTTGCTAGTTGCTTGGCACATGCCAATGCAGGTGATTCGATCCTGATGATTGAAGATGCCGTGGTCGGTGCAGTCGATGGGTCAAGCTTTTCTGATAAAGTAAAAGCGGCAATGTCAGATAAAACCGTGTATGTGTTGGGTGCAGACCTAGCAGCACGCGGTTTGGAAGGCAAAGCGATGGAAGGGATTGTGAGCGTTGATTACGCGGGTTTTGTAGACCTGACCGCAAACAACGACACCACCCAAAGCTGGCTGTAAGTTTTAAACATTTTTTGACAGGAGGCCACACGATGGCAGCATTTGAAGTTGGCGGTAAAACAATCGCTCTGGACGAAGAAGGTTACTTGGAAAATCTGAGCGACTGGACACCTGAAGTCGCAGAAGCACTGGCTAAAGCAGAAGACGTAACCCTGACTAGCGAACACTGGGAAATCCTGAATTTCCTGCGTGAATACTATGAAGAGTATCAAATTGCTCCAGCAGTCCGCGTTCTGACTAAAGCTGTTGGCAAGCGTTTGGGCGCTGACAAAGGTAACTCTAAGTACCTGTACAGCCTGTTCCCATACGGCCCTGGCAAACAAGCTTGTAAATACGGCGGTCTGCCTAAGCCAACTGGTTGCGTATAATTATACGTCGCTAGTTCGGTCGTAAGACACGAAGAAAGCTCCGGTTCGCCGGAGCCTCTTCTCAAACCCTGTTGTTGACAGGTTTTCAGAAGAGAGAATTTTGGCTTCAGGAGTACGCAGTGACATTCGTAAGTATCCTTTACGGACTGTTGTTTTGGGCGGCAACGCTGATCCTTGTTGGCGGTGTTGCTGTAAAAGTCCGTCAATACTGGAACACCCCAGCCCCATTGAAAATTCCAACCACGCCCGCGCCTATCACGCAAGGTGGGGTGGTGTGGCGTATGTTCCGCGAAGTGGCCTTCTTTGAAAGCCTGTTCCGCTCGAACAAAACGCTGTGGTTGTTTGCGTTCCTGTTCCACATGTCGTTGTGGCTGGTGCTGATCCGCCATGCCCGCTATTTCGTGAGCATGAATGAGCTATTGGTGTTCATGCAACCGTTCGGGCGTTACGCAGGCATCACGATGGTATTGGGCTTGGCTGGTTTGTGGGCACGCCGCTTCGTGGTAGATCGTGTACGTTACATCTCCGCACCTTCTGACCACCTGATGTTGGCACTGCTGATCAGTATTGGTGTGACAGGGTTGATGATGAGCTTCGTTTCACACACCGACGTGACGCAAATTAAAGGGTTTTTCCACGGTTTGATGGTTTTCCATTGGCAGCCGTTGCCGTCTGACCCGTTGGCATTGGTTCATCTGTTCTTGGTAGCGTTGCTGATGATCATTTTCCCGATCAGCAAGCTGTTGCACGCACCGGGAGTATTTTTCAGCCCGACCCGTAACCAAGTGGATAACCCGCGCGAAAAACGTCATGTATCCGCATGGGCTTTGGAACTGGAACGTCAAGGTAAGCTTTACCGCGACGAACTGAACAAATAAACGTGTAACTGAAGATCAGGTTTTGACAAGAGGTAAGCATCGTGGCTGATTACGAAGTCCCGAAATTGACCGGCGAAGGTTACACCGTGGTTCCGGCAGTACGTGAAGGTGTAATGGCAGGCAAAGGCCCGTTCATCGCCAAGCCGGATTTCCAGAAGGCGTTGCATTTCCCGGACGATTTTGCCGCTGTAGGTGAATTGGTTCCGAACTGGAAAGAACGCGCACTGGAAAAAATGGCTGATTTGAAAAGCCGTTACCGTTCACTGCAAGTTTTCTTGGATATTTGCGTCAAGTGTGGCGCATGTACCGACAAGTGCCATTATTTCATCGGCACGTCTGACGCGAAAAATATGCCCGTGGCACGTCAGGATTTGTTGCGTAAGGTTTATCGCCGTTACTTCACGTTTGCGGGCAAGTATTTCCCCAAACTGGTCGGTGCAACTGACCTGACTGAAGAAGTGTTGGCTGACTGGTATAACTATTATCACCAATGCTCCCAGTGCCGCCGTTGCTCAGTGTTCTGCCCTTACGGGATCGACACCGCTGAAATTTCAATGGCAGCGCGGGAAATCCTTGACCATGTAGGTTACGGTCAAAAGTATTGTAATGAGATTATCGGCAAGGTCTTCAAGATCGGTAACAACCTCGGCCTGCCTGGTCCTGCGCTGTTTGATACCGTAGAAGGTTTGGAAGAGGACGTTGAAGCCGATACTGGCATCAAAGTGCGCTTCCCATTGGATGAAGACGGTGCGGAAGTGTTGTTGGTAACACCTTCTGCGGACTTCTTCGCCGAGCCGCACATCGACGGTTTGATTGGTTACGCCAAAGTGTTCCATGAAACCGGCGTGACATGGACGATGAGTACTATCGCCTCAGAAGCGGGTAACTTCGGGATGTTTATCGGCTCTTACGAGACCATGCGCAGGGTTTCCCTGCGGGTACGTGAGGCGGCAATCAAGCACAAGGTTAAGCGCATTGTGTTTGGGGAATGTGGTCACGCATGGCGGGTAGCGTATAGCTTCCTGAATACTTTGGCAGGGCCGTTTGATTTCCTCGACCAGCGTTATCCCGTGCCCCAGCACATTCTGGAATTCACTTGGAGCCATATCCAAGCGGGTACGTTGACGCTGGATAAGACCGAGAATGACGACAAGGTATTGACCTTCCACGACTCATGTAACGTCGCGCGTGGTAGCCGTATGGGTGATTACCCCGGCGGTCAGTTCGATATTCCACGCAATGTCATCAAGGCGGTTTGTAACCACTTTGTGGACATGCCTGCCGATACCATCCATGACGCAACCTTCTGTTGCGGTGGCGGTGGCGGCTTGTTGACTGATGACTTGATGGAAATTCGCGTGAAAGGCATCCAGCCGCGTGCGGAAGCCCTCAGGCATGTCAGTATCAACAATGGTGTTACGCACATGGCAGCGATTTGCGCCATCTGCAAATCACAGTTTACGAAAGTGTTGCCGTATTACGGTTTCACGATGGATCAGATTGTCAGCGTCCACCAGTTGGTGAGCAACGCAATCATCCTGCAACGGCAAGTGTCCGTGCAGGCACGCCCTGACGAAGATGGGGATGACGACGACTGATCTCGTCACTTGGTTCCTCCCGGCGTTGCTGGGAGTGGATTGAAACAACGATTTAGGTATTGATTGATCCGGCATTTTTTCCGGGTTTTCCAACAGGAGATAGGCATGGCAACCGCAGCTCACGACAGCAAGCTCACAGGTCAAGGTCAAACGTTCCGTCGTTTTAAAGACGGCGACAACGAATGGGGCAGTATGCACGACAGTATTTTTGTCGCAGATACTACCCACAAGTGCCCTACCTACATTCACAAAACGCCACCTTGCCAAGGTAGCTGCCCGGCTGGTGAAGACATCCGTGGCTGGTTGCAAATCGTGCGCGGCATTGAGAAAGCACCGGCTGGCATGACCATGCAGGAATACGCTTTCCGCCGCTCTACCAATGCTAACCCGTTCCCATCCATGATGGGTCGTGTTTGCCCTGCGCCTTGCCAAACTGGCTGTAACCGTAATGACGTTGACGATTTCGTCGGCATCAACTCCATTGAGCAATACATCGGTGATACCGCGATTGCCAACGGCTTCAAGTTTGAAGCAGCGGCAGAACTGAGCGGCAAGAAAGTTGCCATCATCGGTGGTGGCCCAGCAGGTATGGCAGCAGCTTACCAACTGCGGCGTATGGGTCATGCTTCCACTATTTTTGAACAGCACCCTGAACTGGGCGGCATGATGCGTTACGGTATCCCTGGCTACCGTATTCCACGCGATAAACTGGAAGCAGAAATCCAGCGTATCGTCGACATGGGCGACATCGAAGTGCGCTGCAACACCAAAATCGGTGCTGACATCACGGTTGAGAAACTGGAAAGTGATTACGATGCCATCCTGTGGACTATCGGTTGCTGGAACGGTCGTGGCCTGTTCGTCGACAAATGGGCTGAAACCCCTAACTGCGTCACTGCCGTTGACTTCCTCGAAGCCTTCAACAAAGGCACGATGAAATATACCGCACCGCGCGTAGTGTGCGTGGGTGGTGGTGATACATCCATCGACGTGGTATCCGTTTCCCGCCGTATCGGCACATTGGCTAACTACGCTGAAAATGCTGAAGACGCAGCAACTGGCAAACTGGTACACGGCGAAGTCGGCGAGAAAGTCGCACCTGCTGTTACCCTGACCAGCTTGTTCGCGCTTGACCAAATGACGGCAGCAGAACACGAAGTTCAGGACGCGCTGAAAGAAGGCGTTACCATCCTGACTGAAGTGATGCCAACCGAAATCGTACTGGATGCCAACGGTCGCGCTATCGGCCTGAAAGTGGTTGAGTGCGTGATGAAAGGCAACATGCCGCAAGCGAAAGAAGGCGGTAAAGAAACCATCATCGACGCTGACATCATCGTTTCTGCAATCGGTCAGTTCGGTAAGTTTGATGGTCTGGACGGTCTCAACAACGGTCGTAACCAAGTGAATGCTGATGCCCTGTACCAAGTTCCGGGCAAGAAAGGCCACTTCGCGGCTGGCGACATTGTGCGTCCACACCTGCTGACCACGGCTATCGGTCAAGCCTCCATCGCGGCTGAAACCATTAACCAGTACCTGCGTGCGGAAGAGCTGAAAAAGCGTCCGAAAGTGGACAAGCACCACTTCGACCTGATGCAAAAATTGCACGAAGCAGGTCTTGATCCGGCAGATTACGAAAGCACCCGTGCGGAAGATATGCGTGGTACGTCCGATGCAAGTTATGCCGTACACAACTACGATGACCGTTCCAAAAACGTGATCGTCCCATCTAAAGCCTTGTTCTTGGGGCACTTTAATAACGTAGCTCGTAACCTGCGTACTGAAGATGTGCCAACGGCTGAAGAAGTACTGGGGCACTTTGCAGAACGGATGAACCCGCTGGCAGAAGCTGATGCGGTTAAAGAAGCCAAACGTTGCATGAGCTGCGGTATGTGCTTCGAGTGCGACAACTGCGTGATCTACTGCCCACAAACGGCTGTTTACCGTGTTCCTAAGAAACAGGCAACACTGGGCCGTTATGTTGCAACCGATTACTCCAAGTGTGTCGGCTGCCACATCTGTGCAGACGTTTGCCCGACTGGCTATATCGAAATGGGTCTGGGTGAATAATCACCCTTGCCTTTGAGTGCAGGCTCGACAGGAATCAGCATGACTAGCAAGTTTTCAAATATCCTTCTTGCAGCGGCGCTGGCATTTGCCGGGTTGCTGGCGGGCTGTGATTCAGCCCCGCCGCCAACCAATCTTGCCACCGCAAAGCAGAAGGCTGAACAGTGCGTTGAACCTACCGCTGAGATGCGCCGCAATCACATGGGGATGCTGATGCACCAACGTGACGCGACCATGCTCGAAGGTATCCGTACCAAGCAGCACAGCCTGAAAGAGTGCGTCAATTGCCACGTTGCTCCGACCAAAGACGACGGCACGCCGTTGCATTATGGTGATGAGCAACATTTTTGCACGACATGCCATGCGTATGCCGGGGTGAAAATTGACTGCTTCCAGTGTCATGCTGACCGTCCTGAAGTCGCGCAAGACCCTAATTACCAGCACACGGTTGGTAGTGCGGAAGGGCATCACTTCACCCAAGGCGTTACGGCTGCGGCTGAACCGACAGCGGCTGAAGTCCAGATGGTGGCACAACCACAACAAGGAGCTGCAAAATGAGCCAGAACCGTGTTGATGAATACCGCCGCAAGTTTGTGATGGCGTTGGGTGGTACGGCTGCGGCTGTTACGGTTGCACAGGGTTTTATCCTGCGTGAAGCCAATGCTGCTGGCGAAGTCTCCAGCCGCCCGCTTGATAAAGCAGTGACTAGCGACAAGCGCTGGGGCATGTTGATTGATGTGACCAAACTCACCGATGGTGGTGCGGGTATGGTCGAGGCTTGCAAGAAAGAGCATGGCTGGGGCAACGAAGCCGATTCCGATGAGGCGCAAAAAACGCATTGGGCGCGGGTGGTCAAGGTAACGGATAAACTTACCAAGAACAGCTTCAGCCTGCCAGTCATGTGCCAGCACTGTGAACAGCCGCCATGCGTGGACGTTTGCCCAACAGGTGCTTCCATGAAGCGTGCTGACGGCATTGTGCAGGTCAACAAACATCTCTGCATCGGTTGCCGTTACTGCATGATGGCTTGCCCTTACAAGGCGCGTAGCTTTGTGCATGAAGCATTGCACGACCAAAAGCCTTATTCCCCGCGTGGTATGGGCACGGTTGAAGCCTGCAATATGTGCATCCACCGCATCGACAACGGTCAATTGCCTGCTTGTGTGGAAGCTGCCCCGGATGCAGTGATTTTCGGTGATCTGAATGATCCGAACAGCACACTCAGCAAGACCTTGAAAGACATCGGTGGCAAGCAAATCCGTGCCGACCTCAACTTGAATACTGGCGTGCGTTACCACGGCATTTAACGGCAAAGGACGAACAGCAATGGCGAGTCAAGCAATTATTTTCCGCGAAACCAAGGGCAGCAAAGGGTTCTTTACCCTCTTGGCTGTGCTCGGTGTATTCCTTGTGCTGGGTGCGATAGCGTTTTTCTATGCGGAACATCACGGGCATCATGTCACTGGCATGAATAACCAAACGGTCTGGGGTTTGCCGCATGTATTCGCCATTTTCTTGATCGTGGCAGCTTCTGGGGCGCTGAATGTCGGCTCCATCGGTACGGTCTTCAGCAAGAAACTCTACCAGCCAATGGGGCGTTTATCGGCACTGGTGGCGATTTCATTGCTGATCGGTGGTTTGATCGTGCTGGTGCTGGACTTGGGTCATCCTGACCGCTTGATCATTGCGATGACCCATTACAACTTTAAATCCATCTTTGCGTGGAACATCATCCTGTATAACGGCTTCCTTGCCCTGTGTGGGATGTATATTTGGACAATGATGGATCGTAAGGTGAAAGGATTCTACAAGTTGGCAGGGTTTTCAGCCTTTACATGGCGCTTGATCCTGACTACTGGTACGGGTTCCATCTTCGGCTTCTTGGTATCACGCGATTTCTACAACTCTGCGGTAATGGCACCGTTGTTCATCGTGATGTCTTTTGCATTCGGTTTGGCGATTTTCATTCTGGTACTGCATTTCGCGTACAAATGGACAGAGCGTGAACTGGGCGAAGTGGTGATGAACCGTTTACGTAACCTGCTGGCAGTCTTTATCTGCGGCGTGCTGCTGCTTGAACTGGCGCGTCATTTGACAGGCTTGTATATTGCCCAACGGCTTGGGGTAGAAACTTTCATTCTGCGTGATGGCGGGATTTACACCCAATTGTTCTGGGTTGGGCAAATCCTGTTGGGTAGCTTGCTGCCGTTGGGTCTGATCTTCTGCCGTAAGTTGGCGAATAACCGCACTGCTTTGTTGTTGGCAGCGGCATTCACCATCTTGGGTGGTTTTGCCCAACTGTACGTTATTCTGATTGGTGGGCAAGCCTATCCTTTGACGCTGTTCCCCGGCGCGGAAGTTTCCAGTGGTTATTTCGACGGCGCTATCAATAGCTATGCCCCGAGTATTTGGGAACTGATGCTGGGTGTTGGCGGTGTGGCACTGGCTTTGGTGATGGTGACAATTGGGGTGAAAGTGTTGCGCTTCCTGCCCGATTCCCTGTCAGATGCGATGGTTGACCCTCTCAAGTAAGCGTTGCTTGAACTTCTAAAAAAAACCGGCCTCGTGCCGGTTTTTGTTTGCCCGGAGAGAAGGTTAGCGCGGTAAGTCGTGGGCGTATTTGTGCAGGATGTCTTCTAAGCGCTGGAAGGCTTCCGGCTTTTTGCTAGCGCCGGGGAAGCTTTGGTAAATCAGGTGTTTCTCAATACTTCCTGCATGGATTTCAAGGTGTTGGGCGTAGAAACGTTGGCCTTTTTGCGCCCCGCCCAGTTTGGTTTCATCAATGTCGAGGATGCCACTGTCACCGATGGCGGCGTAGAGCTTGTCGATCTCCTTGTCGGGTAATTTCACGCTAACGGTTTTTAGGTCATCCTCTGTCCAGCAGGGGCGGCTTTGCACCCATTGCCCACAACGTTTAGTGGTGTCTTCGAAGTAGGTGTAACTGAGGACGCCGTTTTCCAGTTTGATTTCAGTATAAAAACTTTCACCCGTTGCTAAAAAGCGCAGGTAGAGCTGGCTATCCGTGGCGGTTTGCGAAAGGGGTGGGGAAGGTGTTGCTTGGCTGGATGGGATGGTCGGGGTGTTCATGTGGGTAGGTTCCGATGCGGGCGATGTGGGTTTGTCTTCGTGTTGGTCGCAGGCACTGAGTCCTAACAATAGCCCAGCCACCACTAACCCGTGCAGCAAGCTGGTTCGGTTCCCTTTCATCGTATCCACGCCCCTTGTGGTTGACTGAAAAGGGGGCAGTCGGTGTGGCTGCCCCTTTCAGGGTTAACTGTTGGCAAACTGGATCAATTGCTCAACAATGGCGGCTAGTGGTGCGCCATCTGTTTTGGATGATTGTTGCGCAGCGGTACGCCAGTTCGGGGGAACGGCTTGACCGCGTTGCCATGCTCCGGTTGCCAGATGATCGTAATGGGTGGTTGCCCTTGTTCCTTTCGGTGGTGTCCACAGGAAGTCAGGGTGTTTATTGGTGTACCACTCTCCCCCTATGATCTTGCCGCTGGCATCAAGTTCCAGATCGTAGTGGTAATCAGCACTTTGGATGGCATCATGGCTTGGATTGTCATCCGGGCGCTGGCTGGGGCTGGTTTCCACCACATAAGAAACCCGCATGGCAACCCCGACAAAAGAAACGGCACGGCTGCTGCGGTATGCCTTGAACTTGTCGCTGGTAAATGCCGCTTTACTGACCGTCGCACCGGCTAAGGTGCTGGCTTGGGTACGGGTTTGCGGGTTGAAATAGCTGTATTCGTAACCGTAAGTGGGTTGGTTCCACACTTCGTAGTCATAGGTGACATCCATGACCATGCTGCGCTTGGAAGCGCCAATCTGATTCACTACCGCCAAATGCCAAGTGCCGGGGTTGGTGTCGAAGCAGGTGCTGGAAGTGACGCGCCCAGTTACCGGGTCTTTCGCGGGGTTCTGGTCATTGCAACGCCCGCCGATGAAGCGTGAAGCGGAACGCACATTCGCCCACAACAATGACCCCAGCGCTTTGATGTCAGAGGGGTAAAAGGTAATGGCGATACCGTTAGGGGTTTTTGCCACCACGGATTTGCGTGGACGCGCCAGCATGTAGGCCGCAGGAGCCCAGCCGTGGCAAATGCCCATCCATGTTTCCACGGAACCGTGCGCGTCGTAGAAATACTTGCCGTCTGACCATTGGCGGCGGGTCAGTGTGCCATTGGCATCACCCACCAGTGCATCGTATTTTTCTGCCGGAGACAGCCGGTTGATGGCGGCTGCATTGCCGCTGCTGAGGATGGCTTGTGGCGCGTGGGCGCGGACGTAATCAAAGTTCTGTTTCCAGTTACCGGAAGCTGGGAAGCTAGGGTCGGCATAACGCGCCCCAATAATCCCTTTGTAAATGCCCCAGTAGTCATCTGACCACGGTGATTCCGCCAATTTGGCTTTGCGTAAGCCTGCGCTTTCCATGCTTGCCAGAGTGGCATAGGCGAACTTGTCTACCAGATTTTCGGCTTTGTCATTGGCTTCATACGCGGCGCGGTCATCCGCAACTTCTTCCATACGGTAAATGTGTTGGCGGATGCTGTCGCGGGCGGTGATGAAGGTCTGGTTATCAATGGCATCTTGGGAGAAGAGGGTGTTGCCGGTGACAACGTTGCCGTCTTGATCAAGTTTGGGTGGGATGCGATCCATGACTTCTGCGGTATTCTGGTCGAAGTCTTGCAGAAACGCATTAATTTGTTGTTCTGTCTGTGACATGACTTAACTCCTTGTCGCAAGGTTTGCTTATTTTACAGTACCCCTTTAAATCTAGTGCATCAACGCACAATCTGTAAAATAAGTTGACCAATGGTAGCAACAAGGCGCTGGTTGCCGAATAGAAAATAGACGGCAACAGGCTGATTTTATGGACTTAAGCTTTTTGCATGACAGGATGCAGGCGCTTAATCATTTCCTTGAAAACTTTGGGGTTGGCAGCAACGATGTTGCCGGTTTGCAAGTGGGTATTGCCACCGTGCATGTCGCTGATCAGGCCACCGGCTTCTTGTACCAGCAGTACCCCAGCCGCCATGTCCCATTCATTCAGGCCGAATTCCCAGAAACCGTCAAAGCGACCGCAGGCAACGTAAGCCAAATCCAGCGCAGCAGAACCGGGACGGCGTACACCGGCAGTATCCGGCAGCAAGGCTTTCATGGTTTGCAGGTAGAGGTCGAGGTTTTGGTTGGCGCGGAACGGGACACCCGTACCCAATAGGGCGCTTTGCATACTGCTACGTTCGGAAACGCGGATGCGGCGACCATTCAGGGTTGCGCCATCCCCACGTGCAGCCGCGAAGGTTTCGTCACGCAGTGGGTCATACACCACCCCAACTGCCAAGCGGCCTTTGTGTTTGAGGGCAATGGAAACCGAAAATTGTGGGATGCCGTAGAGGAAATTGGTTGTGCCATCCAGCGGGTCGATGACCCATTCGTAATCGCTGTCAGCACCAAATTTGCCACTTTCTTCCCCTAAAAACGCATGTTCAGGGTAAGCGCGTTGCAATAAGCGGATAATGAGGGTTTCTGCTTCGCGGTCAACTTTTGTGACGAAATCATTGTGGTCTTTGTTTTCCACGTCCAGTTTTTGCACTTGGTTGGCGTAATGGCGGATGGCTTCGCCAGCCAAACGTGAGGCTTCAATTGCTTTTCTAAGCATGGGATGCATACAAGAACTCCGTTGCAGGACTGGATATACGGGGGCGCTAGGATAGCATAGTTGCCGCAAACTTGTGAGGACAGTTTTTCGCTGAAAAGTTCCATAACATGAAACTATGGATAGCACAAGTATAATCTGGTTGTAAATTTATCGCGTTCAGCTAATGTTAAGTCGTGAAATTAGTTAGTTGATATGAGTAGGCAAAGGAGATGCCGTCATGAACATGAAACGTTTTTTAGTGATGACACTGTTAATTGCAGCGCCTGTGATGTCTGCACACGCGGTTGGTACAGCAGCCACTCCAACGCCCGCCCCGAATGTCAATTTGGTGGCAACGTTGAATAACGGCCCGGCTTTCAGTGCGGTTAAATGGTCGGTTTACCGTTTGGATAACGGCAGGCCAGTGCCTATCGAAACCTTTAACCACCGGCATTCCCTCTCGATTGCGCTGCCACCGGGGCGTTACCGGGCGGATGCCAGTTTGAATAATGTTAGCCGTTCACGCATATTCGACGTGAGTAGCCGCACTGGCAGCAATATCGTGGTGGCGATGGATTAACGCGCTGCTATTTTCTGTATGCATTCCAAATAAGCCGCCTCGTCGGGGGCGGCATGGTTGCGTTGCGCCAGCCAGATACTTTCTGCCAAGCAATCCATCATCCGGTGTTCGGTTTCGTGGACACCGTGTTTGCTGATGAGTTGTTGGTAATGTGCGGCAATGCTGGTGGGGCGGTTGGTTGCTACCTGTTCGCGGATGCCTAAGTGTAAGCCCATGTGCAGGAAAGGGTTGGTTTCCCCAGTTTCGGGGATGTAGTCGCGCTGGATGGCGTGTTCATTTTTCCCCAGTAAAGCATGGTACTCAGGGTGTTCCGCTATCACGCTGGCAACCTGTTGTTCCAAAGCGTCCATCGGTAATTTTTGCTGTAATTTCTGCCAGCATTGCAGGTAGTAGCGGCGCATACTGTCACGGTCATTGCCAAACATCAGGCAGTTTTCTCCTTGAAATCACACAGGTCGGCAATCAGGCATTGCCCACATTTAGGGGTACGTGCGGTACAGGTGTAGCGTCCGTGCAGGATCAGCCAATGGTGCGCATCCAGCAAGTATGCTTTCGGCACGTATTTGAGCAGGGCTTTTTCCACGGCTAGCACGGTTTTGCCGGGGGCAATGCCAGTACGGTTGGCAACGCGGAAAATGTGCGTATCCACCGCCATTGTTGGCTGGCGAAAGGCGGTATTGAGGATCACATTGGCGGTTTTGCGGCCTACACCGGGCAGTGCTTCGAGGGCTTCGCGTTGCGCGGGGACTTGCGAATGGTGCTGTTCCACCAGTGCCTTACAAGTGGCAATGATGTTTTTCGCCTTGCTGTTGAACAGGCCGATGGTTTTGATGTAAGCCTTCAGCCCGTCTTCGCCGAGTGCATAAATCGCTTCTGGGGTATTTGCTACCGGAAACAGTTTTGCAGTGGCCTTGTTCACACCTTTGTCGGTGGATTGGGCAGAGAGGATTACCGCAATCAGCAATTCAAATGCGCTGTTGTAGGCCAGTTCAGTAGTTGGCTCAGGGTTAGCATCGCGTAAGCGGCGGAAGATTTCTTCCCGTTTGGTATTGTTCATGCCAGCCGTTTGTCTATCCAGTTTTTAAGTGCCACTAACAAGCCCAAGCCGATGAATGCACCGGGGGGCAATGCCGCCAGCAACAGGCCATGAAAATCCTTACCCAGACTGATCGTCCAAGCGCGAGCGGCTTCACCGAACATCAGGTGCGCTTGGGAAAACAGCGTGCCATTGGCGAACAGTTCACGCATTCCCCCCAACACCATCAGTACCAGCATGAAGCCTACCCCCATCATCAGGCTATCTAACCCGGCGTGTAGTGGATGGTTTTTGGAGGCAAACGCTTCGGAACGCCCCAGCACAATGCAGTTGGTAACGATCAGAGGGATAAAAATGCCCAGAATGCCGTACAACTCGTGGAAAAATGCTTTGATCAGCATGTCGATGATGGTGACATTAGCAGCAATGATCAGGATAAAGGCCGGAATGCGGATTTCTTGCCGGACAAAGTTACGCATTAGGGAAACCGCTACATTGCTGCTAATCAGTGCAATGAGGGTTGCCAACCCTAAGCCCAGCCCGTTGACCATGTTGTTGGTCACAGCCAGCAAGGGGCATAGCCCCAGCAGTTGTACCAAGCCGGGATTATTGCGCCACAAGCCGTTAACAGCAATGGTGCGGAAGTCGTTGGTCATGGTGCGGCCTCCGTGGGTGGGGGGGCGAAAGCGTTAGGGTAGTGGGTTTGCGCCCAAACCAGTACCCGCAGGGTAGCATTGACCACCGCACGGGGGGTAATGGTTGCGCCGCTGAACTGGTCAAATTCACCGCCGTCTTTGCGTACAGCCCAAGCTGCCAGCGGTGGTGAGCCAAGCGATTTACCGCTAAAACGGGTGATCCAATCGTTTTTTTCCGCCTCAATCTTATCCCCTAAACCGGGGGTTTCCTTGTGGGTGATGACCCTCACGCCCGCCAGTGACAGGTCGCTGTTGATGGCTACCAGTAGGCGGATATTCCCGCTATAGCCATCGGGTGCGGTCGTTTCAAACAGTGCCGCAACGGGTTGCCCCTGTTTGCGGGCGCGGTAAACGGTAACAGGTTCGGCACTGCCAAAATCAGCGGCAGGCAAGATCAGCTTATCCTTGGCGGGGGCATTGTCATAAAGCTCGGCGGGAACCAACGCATTCAAACGGGCAAGGGTGGCAAGCTGGTCGTTTGCCTCGATCAGTGGTTTGGTCAGGTTAAAGATGAAAGCAAGCGCGACCGCCCCTAACAGGGCAAACCCCGCCAATAGCAGGGCGGGTTTGGTAATGTCTTTGATCAGTGGCAAATCCCGCATGTCCTATCCCTCAAGTCCCGTAAACCCGTGGTTGGGTGTAATAGTCAACCAATGGTACTACCATGTTCATGATGATGACGGAGAACGCCACCGCATCTGGGTAGCTTCCCCACGTGCGGATAACATAGACCAACACGCCAATGAACGCGGCATAGATCAGCTTGCCACGCGGCGTAGTGCTGGCTGTTACCGGGTCGGTAACGATGAAAAATGCCCCCAGCATGGCAGCCCCACTGAACAAGTGAAACAGCGCTGACGCATAGTGTGCAGAGTCAATCACCCAGAAAACCGTTGCCATCAAAGCTAGTGAACCCAAAAATGCCACTGGCAACTGCCACGCAATGACCCGCTGGTAGAACAGCCACAAGCCACCCACCAGCCATGCCACATTCACCCATTCCCATGCTTTGCCACCCAATAGGCCAAACGGCTTGGTGGGGTAAATGTCTGCTAAAGCTTTGTGCAAATGCAGGTTAACCTTGACGGTATCCAGCACGGTTGCGCCTGTCAGAGCATCCCAGCCCGTGGTTCCGCCCAGAAATACCTGTTGTACGGCCTGCATCAGCCCTATGTGGCTGAAACTGAAATCTTGCGGGGCAGGCCAGCCAGTCATTTGCACCGGATACGACACCAGCACCGCAGCATAGCCTACCATTGCCGGATTGAAAGGGTTGTACCCCAGCCCGCCGTACAAGTGTTTGGCAATGACGATGGCAAACAGCATGGCAACCGCGATCAGCCACCACGGCGCAAATGCAGGCAGCGCCACCGCCAGCAGCCATGCCGTCACCACCGCGCTGTAATCCGACAGGAACGGGCGTATCGGGCGGTTACGCAGTTTCAACATACCCCATTCAAACCCTTCGGCGAAGAGCACTGCCAGTAGCAGGTTGCTGAGCATTCCCCAGCCGAAATACCAGACCAGCAGCACAGTTCCGGGCAGCAGGGCATACAGTACTTGGCGCATGATGTGGCTGACATCGGTACTGGCGCTAATGTGGGGGGAGGTGCGTTGGGTGAAAATCATTCCGTGGGTTCCCCCGTGGTGGTGGCAGCGGCGGCTTGGGCTTTTTTGGCTTTGGCGCGTGCCAGTGCCGCTTGGATGGCAGCTTTCTTGGCGTCATCGGCTCCGGTTTTTGCTGCTTGTTCGCGATGTTTTGCCAGCTTTTCGGCTTTTTCTTGCTTGGCGCGTTCCAGCCGTTGTAGGCGGAATTCGTGGCGGTTGCGGGCGTGTTCGGCTTGGGCGTGGGTAGCGCGTTGGGTGCGGATTTCGGCCTTGGCAAAGCGGTAATAATCCACCAGCGGGATGTGGCTGGGGCAAACGTAAGCACAGCAACCGCATTCGATGCAGTCAAACAGGTGGTAGTGTTCTGTCTTATCAAATTCGCGGGCGCGGGCGTGCCAGTAAAGCTGTTGCGGTAACAGGTTGGCAGGGCAACTTTCCGCGCAACGTCCGCAACGGATGCAGGGCATGACGGGCTGTTGCTGTTCGGGAGCCGTTTTAACCAAGATGCAGTTGGTAGCTTTAACCACGGGAACTTGTCCGCTTTGCAGGGTAATGCCCATCATTGGCCCGCCCATCAATAGGTGGTCAGCCGTTGGTGTGCAGCCTCCGGCTTGGTTCAGCAAGTATTCTACGGACGTTCCCAATGGCACATTGAGGTTGCAGGGATGGGCAACCCCTTCGCCGGTGACGGTGACATAACGCTCAAGCAGTGGCTCACCCAGTACCACGGCGCGGTAAATGGCGCGGGCGGTCGCGGCATTGTGGCAAACCATGCCAATGTCGGCTGGCCTGCCGCCGCTGGGGACTTCCTTGCCGGTAAGGATTTTAATGAGCTGTTTTTCGCTGCCGGTCGGGTACAGGGTGGGGACGGATACTATCTGGATGCGTCTATCTCCCGCTTTTTCCGCTGCTGTTTGCATGGCGGCAAGGGCTTGGGGTTTATTGTCTTCAATCCCAACCAAGCACTGTTGGGGGGCAAGCATGTGCAGCATGATTTGGATGCCCGCGATGATTTCGTCGGGCTTTTCGCGCATCAGCATGTCATCGCAAGTGATGTAGGGTTCGCATTCCGCCCCGTTGATGATCAGGGTAGTGATGGGAGTGTGGGCAGCCAGTTTGATCGCAGCGGGGAATACTGCCCCACCTAGTCCCACGATCCCGGCAGTACTGATGCGTTGGCGCAGGGTTTCAGGCTTTTCTTGTGCCGGATCAAGGTAGGGTGTCATGCGGGCATCACCCCAGTCATCCTTGCCATCCGGGGTGAGGATAATGCACAGGTCGTTGAGGCCGGAAGGGTGTGCTACCGGATGCTCTTCAATCGCCGTTACCGTGCCGGAAGTGCTGGCGTGTACTGGCACTTGCATCTGCCCATCGGGTTTTGTCAGCGCTTGGCCTTTATGCACGTAATCGCCAACGCGCACGCATAAACTTGCCTTTTGCCCCATGTGCTGTTGGAGTGGGATTACTAGTTCAGCGGGTAATGGCAGGTTGCGTACCGGCTGCTGGGTCGATTCCTCTTTGTGGTAGTCGAGGTGCAAGCCACCGGGATTAAGCCAACGTTTGAGTAAGCTCGTGATCATGGCTTCACCTCCAGCTTGAACAGTGGGTAAGGCCATTTCCACGTCGTGGGTTCGGTCTTGGGTGCAACCATGCTGATGCAATCAACGGGGCAGGGCGGCAGGCACAGTTTACAGCCGGTGCATTCACTGGCAATGACTGTGTGCAAGTGTTTGGCAGTGCCGACGATGGCATCCACTGGGCAAGCCTGAAGGCACAAGGTGCAACCAATGCATATTTGTTCGTCAATGACAGCCACCATTGGCACGGGGTCGCCCGTTGCCACATCCAGCCGCGTGGCATCCACCCCCATCAGTTCTGCCAAGGCTTTGACGGTGGTTTCGCCGCCGGGAACGCACAAATTGACCGGCGCTTCGCCCTTGGCAACGGCTTCGGCGTAAGGGCGGCAACCGGGATAGCCGCATTGCCCGCACTGGCTTTGAGGGAGCAGCTTATCTACTTTTTCTGCCAAAGGATTACCTTCCACCTTACAACGGATTGCGGTGTAACCCAAGAGTGCGCCGAAAAACAGCGCCAAACCACAAATGACCAGTATTGCTGCCAACATAAGGCCGGTTATCCTTTCACCAAGCCAGAAAAACCCATGAACGCCAGTGCCATCAATCCCGCTGTGATCAGCCCGATAGCGTTACCCTGAAATGTTTCCGGCACATCGCCAGCGGCAATACGCTCACGGATACCGGCAAACAGGATCAGCGCGAGGGTAAAGCCCAGCGATGCACCCAAACCGTACAGCGCCGATTCAATGAAGTTGTGGCTTTCCTGTATGTTTAGCAAGGCAACCCCCAGTACTGCACAGTTCACGGTAATCAGGGGCAGGTAAAGCCCCAGTACGTTGTACAGTACGGGGCTGCTTTTGCGCATCACCATTTCGGTAAAACTGACGGTCGCGGCAATCACCAGAATGAAACTGATGGTACGCAGGTATTCCAACCCAAACGGGATCAGCAGGTAAGCGTCCACCAAATAGCTCATAATGCTCGAAAGTGTCAGCACGAAAGTCGTCGCCATGCCCATACCGACAGAGGCTTCCAGCCGTTTGGATACGCCCACGAACGAGCACAGCCCCAGAAAGTGGGACAGCACAAAATTGTTGACCCAAATGGTGCTGACAAGGATCAGAAGGTATTCGCTCATACGGGTAAGTCCACAAGCATCCGGTTTGTGTAGGAGGTGGCGCATTGTGCCACGGCTTCGCGATTATAACCTACAGCAAAGCCGCTCCCTGAGATAATTGTCTGGAAGATCATAGTTCTATTCTTTGCCACTGGTCGCCGTTGCAGGATTGGCACTTGTATTCCGATGGTCAATGTATTAGTATCGACTTATATACTAAATTAATAAATTTATTATATAGGCTTGAACTATTCTACTAAGTCTTGCGACATAGGGGTGTCTGTGTCGGGAAGGCATAACCAGAACGGGTGAAAGGTACTGGTTATACCCTCCTAGCGGTTGGGCATCTTAGGGATGCCCTTTTTTATTCCCAACGCTTTTGTAGCCTAACTGGACAGCCAACCCAATCGCCTCCCGTAAACTGCCAGTATCAGCCTTACCCGTGCCCGCCAAATCCAACGCCGTGCCATGATCTACCGAAGTACGGATGATGGGCAAACCCAGCGTAATATTGATGGCCTTACCGAACCCCACGTGCTTGAGTACCGGCAAACCTTGGTCGTGGTACATGGCAAGTACCGCATCTGCACCTTGCAGGTTACGCGGGGTAAATAGCGTATCGGCAGGCAAAGGCCCCGTCAGGTTCATGCCTTGCTGTTGTAACTGCCGGACGACCGGAATGATGGTATCCAACTCTTCCGTACCCAGATGCCCACCTTCCCCCGCGTGTGGGTTCAAGCCACAGACCAGTATGTGCGGGTTGGGGATGGCAAATTTCTGCTGCAAATCCTGATGCAGGATGCGCAACACTTGCTCCAGCAATTCGGCGGTAATGGCATCACTGACCTTGCGCAAGGGTAAGTGAGTAGTTGCCAACGCTACCCGCAAGGTATCTGCGGTCAGCATCATCACCGGCAACGGTGCGTGGGTCAGTTCCGCCAGAAACTCGGTATGCCCGGTAAATGGAATCCCCGCATCATTGATAACCCCTTTGTGCAAAGGCGCGGTGACGATGGCTGCGAATTCACCATTTAAACAACCCACGGTGGCGCGGCGTAAGGTTTGCAGTACGTATTCGGCATTGGTTGGGTTGAGTACGCCGGGTTCCACGGGGGCGGCACAAGGGATCGGCAATACGAGGTATTCGCCGGGTTTGCACGCGGGTTGTACTGCGTCAGGGGTGTAGATGCGCAGATGCACCTGGATACCCAGTTGCTGCGCCCGTGCCTGTAACACGTCCGGGTCAGCAATCACGACCAGATCAACCTCAGGCCAAAGTTGTTGTTGTAACAGCATCAGGATGATGTCAGGGCCGATCCCGGCGGGTTCCCCAGCGGTGATGGCAATGCGTAGACGTGGTTTCATGGTGTTTTAATGCAGTTGTAGGTTGTTGTCCAGCGGGACACGGTAGTCAATGTAGGCGCTGTTGCGCAAGCCTTGCAGCCATGCTTGATATTGTTCTTCGGCTTTGCGTTCGCCGATGAAATCGCTGGCCTTGTTGCGCAGCGAATCGACCGTGCGGTCTTCCTGTTTGTGTGCCAGCACTTGCAATATATGCCAGCCAAACTGGGTTTTAAACGGTTTGCTGATGGCGTTGTCGGCGATTTGGTTCATGACTTGCTCGAATTCTGCCACGGTTTGCCCTGCCGTGACCCAACCTAAATCCCCGCCCTTTGCAGCGCTGCCGGGGTCGTCAGAATTGGCTTGGGCAAGCTGGGCAAAGCTCGCACCTTGCTTGAGTTGCTGGTACAGCGCATCAATTTTTTGTTTGGCTTGTTCTTCGGGGAGCTTTTCGGTGCTCACTAAAATATGGCGGGTACGGATGGCGGTGGCAGCCGCTGCTTGGCGTTTGCCCCCTTCGCGTTCCAGCAATTTCAGGATATGGAAACCTTTGGTGTCGCGGATGACTTCTGACACATCCCCGGTTTTTAACAATGTGATGGCGCGGGTAAAACTGGAGGGGAGGCTGGTGGCATCTTGCCAGCCGAGGTTGCCGCCGTTTTTTGCCGCATTGGAATCGGATTCGCTGCGGGCAAGCTGGGCGAAATCTTCACCCGCAAGGATGCGGCTGCGGATTTGCTCGGCCTGTTGGCGGGTAGTATTGGCTTGGGCGACCGAAACCCCGACAGGGGTAGCAATCAAAATGTGTTGCAGGTTGTAGCGCTCACCTTGGGTAATGGTATCGCTTTGGCTGGCAATTAAGTCTGCTACTTCTTGGTCGCTGACCTTGATCTTGCCTTGGAGTTGTTGCTTGCGCAGTGCCGCGATCATTTGGGCAGGGTCGCCATCGGGGATGCCTGCTTCTTTGGCTTTTTGTACCTGCAAACGCTCTAGGATCAGGTCATCAATGGCCTGTTTGAGTGTCGAATGTTGGGTAGCCATACGCTGCTGGGCTTCGCTCAGTAGAATTGAGCTGTTGTTGACCACTGCGGCAATCTGGTCGATGGGGGTGTCGGTTTCTGCCTGTGCTGGCTGCGTAGATGCAAGCACGGCAATAAGGGCTGCAACGATGGAAAAATACCGCAAAGCTTTATTCGTAACCATATACGCGGTCTGTAAATAGGTCGCGGGTTCCGCTGCCGAAGTTCCCCAGTCCTTTGAGTTCAAACTCGATAAATACGGCGTTGTCGCGTGTTTTGTTATCGGGAAGGAGGTAATTACGCGCTGCCACACGGGTTTTCCAGCAACAGCTTTCATATTCCGCACCCAGTACATTTTCTAGGTTGCGGTTGTTGAGCAAATCTTGGTTGACGCTGCCAACGGCTTTCCAGTTGTTTTTAACAGGTGTGGAAAAGGCCGCGTTGATGGCTTGGGCGCTGCCCTTGGTTTCGGTATAACCGACATTGAAGATGCGTTTTTTGTCATCCTTGTAACGCACGTTGAACTGGTTGGAAGTGATTTTTCGGGTGCTGGCATCCCAAAGGGTGGTGCTGCTGACGTTGGTGCGGTCGTTGATTTGCCCACCTGTTTCCAGCACCAGTTCCGATCGTTTGCCAGTTTGGATTGCCTGACCTGGCAAGGTCACTTTGCGGTCATCGAAGTGGTAAATTTGCCCCGCGCTGACATGGAGCATTTCGCGCCCATCCTGCTGGTTTTGCAAACGGGAGGTTAGGGATAGCGACAAACGGTTGGCATCTTCAATCCGGTCTTTGCCGGTAAAGCGATTTTCGCTGAATAACTGCCCGTAGCTTAAGCCATTTTCGCTGGAGTCGAATATCGGGATGGCACTTTGGTCTTTGTACGGGGTGTAGGTGTAATACAGGCGCGGTTCCAGCGTTTGCAGGTACTTGCCCTGTTTCACATTGCGTTCAAAGAACAGCCCCGTATCCAAGGTGGCTGTTGGTAGCGTGCGGCTGATGCGGGTTTTATTACTGTCATCCAGCGCGTATTCGCTATGCCGCAGACTGATGGATGGTTTGATGTAAGCGGCATCATTGGAGAAGTTTTTGCTGACGCGGGTTTTTACATCCAAACGTGAGCCATTGGTAATGGTTTTGCTGCCAGTAAATTTGGTGTACTCGCTGTCCACAGCTACATCCGGCCCGTTACCTTGCCGCAATGGGTGGTAGTTCAATAGCAACTGCGGTAGGCGTGCGTGTGGTTGAGTTCCGCCATCCAGCACCTGATAATCTTGTGTCAGGGCGGAAAAAGACCAGTTATCACCACTGGTTTGGTATTGCAGCCGCCGTTCCAAATTGACGGTGCTGGTGGCTTGTAGCGAGTTGCCAAGGTCGACGAAATACTGGCTATCAGATACGCCCTCAGCATTCAGGGTCAGTGAAGAGCGGCTGTCAATGCTGGTGTTATTTTTGAAGTTGAAATAATAACGGCTGCCAAGGTCACTGGCTTTGTCATCAGGTAACAAAACGTAGTTGAACGTGCCATTGTGTTTTTCTGTCAGGTAGCGGAATTCGCTGCCAAGCTGTAATCCCCGGTTGCTCAGCAGCGTAGGGGTCAGCGTCATGTCGTAGTTGGGGGCAAGGTTGAAATAGTACGGTGCGCCTATTTGCAGCCCTGTTTTGCTACTACTGCCGATGGTGGGGAACAAGAATCCAGATTTGCGTTTATCGGTCAGTGGGAAAGAGATATAGGGCAAGTACAAAATTGGTGTTTTGCGCACTTTCAGCGTCACGTTGGTTGCTGTGCCGCGTTCTTGGTCATGGTAAAGACGGATGTCGGGGGAGTTGAGGCTCCATGCGGCATTTCCGGGCGGGCAAGTGGTGTAAGTTGCCTGTTCCATGCGCGTCAGTTTGGGGCTTTCGCGCACCACCCGTTTGCTGGTTCCACGCCCGTCTGCGGTAATCAGACGGTAATCTGCGTCCTTGAATTCGCCACTGCCTTGGTCAATGTTGTAATCAACTTCGCTGCCTTTGACATGCATTGTATCGGTGTTGAAAACCACATGACCCTTGCCAGTCACATGCGAGTTCGCCCGCTCATAGGTGGCCTTGTCGGCTTTCAGCTTTTGGTCATTTTGGGATATATGTACGTTACCTGACATCTCCGAGACTCCTTGCTCCTTGAAAAGCGCGGAATCGGCCTCAATATATACAGCGGGCGGAGGCAAGTCTGCCGGACGATGGATGTCGTTGGCAGGATCAGGAGGGACGGGGCAACTCATCCACTGGGTTTGGGCGAACGCAACCGCTGGGCTACAGGACAAACCCAGGAAGGCTAAGCGGATCAGGTTTTCTTGTAGTGATGTTCCCATGCGTCCGGTGCACTGTTTAAAGCGTCTTAACATCGCACACTCTGCGTTGAGACTCAATGAAAAAACGCCGAAAGTTCATGCTATGGGCGTGAATTCCACAAGTATCGTGATATGCTTCGAGGGTCTTGCGAGGACACTGCTGCTTGTGCCACTACCTGTGGTAACACATTTTATTTGAAACCGTTACACGGTGCAGTGTAACCTATGCGCCTGACATTATTGTTGTGTTTATTATCTGGTGAATTTATAGGCAAATCTGGCAGATTTGGTGCGTTTGCGTCGGTCATATATTTGAGCGATGTTTAGAAAACGACTTTTGTCATAAATAAAATTCTTGAATCGTCTTGATTTGTGTAAAACTTATTCAGATAATATTCACGTTTGAGTGTTGTCAAGTAACAGAATTTTGTTCTTGGGTTGAGGGAGTATCAATGAGAACTGAATATGCAACCGGAGCGGCAGGTATGGCGTTTGTCGCCCGGAGTGACGTTGATGAAAAACATACAGGTCAGACCGAGATGCAACCAGATAGCTCTATGAAAAAACGTGGAAGAGGTCGTCCGAAAGGTGCAACATCTAGCACTTTGTCCGATGTACGTGCCCAAGCTGCGGAAGAAAAGCGCAAAATAAGGGATGAATTGGGCGGCAAGCTTGATCAGCTACGTGCCCAGCTTGAAGAACTTGATGCAAAGTCACGCGAGGAAATCCGTGAATTGCAGGAAGCCTTAAGGGTTAGTGAGCAACGCGAGGCATTTTTTCGTGCCGCGTTGGAAGACCGCTTGCAGATTGTCGCCGACCATATTCACAAGAGTTTGGTCGACTGGGCAGATGCAGAGCTGGAAGAGGGGCAGGTCACGCGCCGCAAGCGTGGTCGACCGCGCAAAACCTTCAAGTAGCCTGTGGGTCGGGCTTTAGCCCGACGCTGGCAACAGTAGCCGTTCTAAAATCTTTTGGTAGATGATGGAGAGTGCGTTTAGGTCATCAACCGCAACGCACTCGTTGATTTTGTGGATGGTTTTATTTACAGGCCCCAGCTCCATAACCTGCGCCCCGGTGGGTGCGATGAAGCGCCCGTCTGACGTGCCCCCGGACGTTGACAGTTCCGTTTCCACCCCATTCACTGCTTGGATGGCAGCAACCCCCGCAGATACCAAATCCCCGCGCGGTGTTAGGAATGGATTGCCCGAAAGCGTCCACACCAATTCATAGTTCAGTCCATGCCGCTGGAAAATCGCCTCGACCTGTTCGCGCAAGCCGTTTTCTGTCTGTTCGGTGGAAAAGCGGAAGTTGAACTCTACGGTCATGGTTCCCGGAATCACATTATTCGCGCCCGTCCCTCCCCGGATATTGGAAATTTGGAAACTGGTCGGTGGGAAAAACTCATTACCCCGATCCCATTCAATGCTGACCAGTTCTGCCAGTGCAGGCGCGGCGCGGTGGATGGGGTTATCTGCCAACTGCGGGTAAGCCACATGGCCTTGCTGCCCAATCACGGTCAGTACGCCATTGAGGGAGCCGCGCCGCCCGTTTTTCACCACGTCCCCCACGCAACAAGTGCTGGAAGGTTCGCCGACCAGACACCAGTCGATTTTCTCATTACGTGCTTCCAGCGTTTCCACCACTTTGACCGTGCCGTTGATGGAGGGGCCTTCTTCGTCGCTGGTGATCAGGAAGGCGATGGAGCCTTGGTGCTCGGGGTGTTCGCGCACGAAATTTTCGCAGGCAACAGTGAAGGCGGCAATGCTGCCTTTCATGTCCGCCGCACCACGCCCGTAGAGCATCCCGTCACGAATTTCCGGTTGGAAGGGGGGGCTATCCCATGCATCTAGCGGGCCAGTTGGTACGACATCGGTATGTCCGGCAAAGCAGAACACCGGGGAGGCAGTACCGCGCCGCAGCCATAAATTATCCACGTCATCAAAGCGCAGGTGTTCGGCAACGAAACCTAGCGGCTCAAGACGCTCCGCCAGTAATTGTTGGCAACCTTCATCCAGCGGGGTGACGGAGGGGCGTGAAATCAGGTCGATAGCGAGATCGAGGGTAGCGGACATCAAGGGGAATCCTTGTTTTAGTTTTGAAATAGCTGGCGGTAAGTATCCGGCGCAAAGCCAACAATGTGCCGTGTGCCAGTATCCAGCAGCGGACGTTTGATGATGGAAGGTTGCTCTTCCATCACTACCAGTGCAATGGCTTCATCCATGTGTTCGCGGGTTTCTTCCGGCAGTTTGCGCCAAGTTGTGCCTTTGCGGTTGACCAGCGTTTCCCAGCCGAATTCGTCTACCCAAGCTCGTAGCCAAACGGGATTTACCCCATCTTTGCGGAAGTCGTGGAAGGTGTAAGCAATGCCGCGCTCTTCCAGCCATGCGCGGGCTTTTTTCACCGTGTCGCAATTGCGGATGCCGTACATGACTGTCATTTGTCGTACCACTTGTGGTAAGCGCGGCGTCTGCCTGCGCGTTGGATAATCACGCCGACGATACGGTTCATGCCGCTGATTTCCATCGCTTCGTAAGCTTCATTGAGAGCAACGAGGATGTATTTGCCGTCGATGATGCGTAACTGGCGGAAAATGTATTCGTCTTTGTCGTCGATGGCGAATACATACGCGCCGTCACGCACAATGCCGGTCGGGTCGATGATGATGATGCAACCTTTGGCGAATTCCGGTTCCATGCTGTCGTCAATGACTTGCAGGGCATAGGGTTCGTTTTCGGAACAATTGCCTTCGGAACTCATGTTGTGCTTGAAGTCGGGCTGGGCAGCAGCATTCAGGCTTTGCTTGAAGGTTTCAACGTTGATGCGGGTTTCGGACATCTTATGCCTCCACGGGGGTGTTGCGGCTGAATTCGCTGGCAATGACGTGGCGTTGCGGTTCATACCAATGCAATTTTTCATGCAAGTTGACGACTTCGCCGACGATGGTCAGGGTGGGGGCGCGTACCCCGCTGTCTTTCACCAGTTGCGGCAAGGTGGCGACCGTGCCGATGTGGACGCGCTGGTTGCGGGTTGTGCCTTGTTCGACCAGAGCCGCAGGGGTGTCGCCGGAACGCCCAAATTCCTGCAATTTTTGGCTGATGACTTCGATACCCGTTAGCCCCATGTAGAACACGACCGTTTGGTTCGGCTGGGAAAGTTGCGCCCAGTTGAGGTCAATCGTGCCGTCTTTCAAATGCCCGGTGGCGAAGGTGCAAGATTGCGCATAATCGCGGTGGGTGAGCGGAATTCCGGCGTAGGAAGAACAGCCAGAAGCAGCAGTAATGCCCGGTACGACTTGGAACGGCACGCCGTTTTCCGCCAGCGTTTCGATTTCTTCGCCACCACGCCCGAAAATGAACGGGTCGCCGCCTTTGAGGCGCAACACACGTTTGCCTTGCTTGGCGAGTTCCACCAGCAAGTCGTTGATTTGCTCTTGAGGCACGGCGTGGTTGGCTTTTTCTTTACCGACGTAAATGCGTTCGGCGTTTTGGTTTGCCATGTCCAAAATCGACTTGGAAACGAGGCGGTCATAGACCATTACGTCGGCTTGTTGCATCAGACGCAGCGCTTTGAAAGTGAGTAAGTCCGGGTCGCCGGGGCCTGCACCGACCAAATACACTTCGCCCATGGTTTGTCCGTTGGGGTAATTGCTGAGCATTTCTTCCAGCAAGCGGCGTGCATCATTCAAATGTCCAGCGTAAACCAGTTCGGCGAACGTGCCTTTGAGCGCTTGTTCCCAGAAACCTTTGCGCTGTTCTTCGGGCAGGCGGGCTTTCACGATGTCGCGGTATTCTTCGGTGATGCCTGCGAGTTCGCCGCATTGCGAGGAAATCATCGTTTCCAAGCGCATCCGCAGTTGCCGCGCCAAAACAGGCGATGCGCCGCCGGTGGACACCGCCACGATCACGGGCGAGCGGTCAACCACGGAGGGCACGATGAAACTGCACAGTGATTGGTCATCGACCACATTCACCGGGATATTGCGGGCATTGGCAAGGCTGGCGACATGCGCATTCACGCTCGCGTCATTGGTGGCGGCAATGATGAGGAATTGGCCTTCAATGTCGCCATCTTCAAATGCCCGCGCATGGTGTTGGACGTTCTGCCCACTGATAGTGATGTCCATTTCTGCTGTGATGTGCGGGGCAACCAGTGTCACGCTAGCGCCCGCTTTGAGCAGGCTGTCGACCTTGCGTTCGGCTACTTTTCCACCGCCGATTACGAGGCAATGGCGGTTGTGGAGGTCGAGAAAGACAGGAAAACGATCCATTTATCACCTAAAACTGGGTTATTTGCCGCGTTTCGGGCGGCTTTCGTAGTGAACAACACCCTTAACGAGTTCGCCATACGGGAAATCGGCAATGTTAACGTATTTTGACAGCCCGATGTTGACCAAATCGTAGATGTCTTGCACTGCCTTTGCCCCCGCCAGTGCAGGAAACAGGTGCAGTTGCAGGGCTAATGTGCCGCCTGCTTGCACCTTTAATTCCTTGTTGTGCGGTAAAGGGCCGTCAATGAAGGTTTCGTGCAGGGCAAAACGGGACTTTTCGCGCAAGGTATTGAGGAAGGCAGTGCAGTTGGCAAGGCTAGTTTCCACGCGGCAACCAACACCTTCCCGCGTGGCGAGCAGGAAGCGTTCTTGGCGGCTGCAATCGCAGCGGCGGTTGTTGATGGCCTTCTCGAACACGCAACGCTTGGCGTTGATTTCACGATAGACCGCGCGGAATTGGTCTTCATCCATACGTGGGGCAGCTTACTTTTCCCATTCCATCAGGATGGGTTTTTCGCGGGTTTCGTGCAGGTTTTCTTCCGCTTCCAATTGGTTGGCAGCGAATACCAGTTTAACGATGGCTTTGTCACCCGGCTCCAGTTGCGCCCGCAGGCTGCGGGATAGGTCGCGGGCTTCCTTGTAGGTTTCGCACGCTTGCTGCATGTCCAGATTTTTGATCATCGGGTTGGGTTGGGTAATTTTGAAGACGTAGTAGGGCATGGTGTCTACCTATTGCAATAAAAGTTTTGCGAGTGCCAGCAAGGGGTCAGTGATGGGGGCGAGGCGCTTGCGCATCACCGAGCCGACTGAATCATTGCCGCCGAAAAACGGGATGAGGGAATCTTCCCCAACCTGTGCCAATATCAGCATGGCCTTAAATAGGGGCAAAGTGGCAGCATTCAAGTTATCCACTACCGCTTTCAGGTCGGGTGGTGCATCGTTGCTGCAATATTCCTCTGCCCGCTGCAAAGCCGTGCTGATTTCGCGTACACCCCGGTATTCGGGGAAGGGTAAGGCGAAGTGTGCGCCAATCGCAATGAATAGGGAAATCACCACATCTTGGTCGACGGGTTTTTCCAGCGCCAATTGTAGGGCTTTGAGCCAGTTTTGCCCGTGGCTGTCGAGCAATTCGCAGAAAGCACGGGCATAAGGGTTACTAGATGCATCCAATGCTGCCAGTTGTTGGCTGATTTCTGCGTGGTGTCGGTTGGGTTTTGCAGGTAACGGGATATAAGCCGGATCAGCATAGAGGAAACCGACGTAAAACGGGTTTTTGCGTTTGGCGCGGTTCCAGAGTTTTTCACGCTCTTCGGGCGGGATCAGTTCACCTTGCAGGCACAGGCGCACGCTGTCGACCACATCGAGTTGCACTTCCTCGAAGGGGAGGAATTCGAGCAGGTAAGCGGCGAGTTCCTTACCTAATGCTCCCGCTACCACGTCCGGTTTTTCCAGCAAACGGCGGGCATTGTGGGCGCTGGGGCTAGCCCACCATGCGCGGCGGCCTATTTCGTGAGAAAGCGAGGGGGCGTGGACGACGGCGACTACGGCTTCGGGTTCTCCCAGTAACAGCATTTGTTCGAGGTTATTGCGGGTATGCCCCATGCGCGTCCAGCGTTGCAGGAACATCGGGTAGCCGCCGGGCGAGCCGGTGATTTTCATCGACAATAATTCGCGTACCCAGCGCAGGTATTGTTCGTCGCGGGTGGTGGGGTTGAGGCGTACCTTGGCTTCACCTTTTTCCGTCAGGGCGTGGACGGTCATGGTCGACTCGTTAATGCGGATTGCCTGCAAAGGTTGCGCAAGTAAGACATTGAGCCGCAGGTTGTCTTCGTTGGAAAGCTGCAAGGTGTGTACCATTTCCCCAGATAATGACTCAAGATTATCGGAGGATGGGAGTCGCAAGCCAATAACCCTGTTGTGGTAGGCGACCTAAACGAATGTCGTGGCCTTTCCTACCCCAGCCGCTTGATCAGCTTCTGGATGTCTTTATCGAATGATTGGATGCTACTGCCTTCTTGCTGGGAGCGGGTGAACAGCAGTGCATCCACAATATCAACATTGTGTGCGGCGAAAATCTCCAATGCCTGAATATAGTGGTCATACTGCGGTTGATACAGGCCAGCATAACTCAATACTGCGCTGAGTTTGTCGGCAATCAGCGGGCGCGGGATTTCATACACTTTCAGCAGCACATACACACACTCAATCAGTACGCCTTCGGTGATCGTGCCTTGGGTTTCGCCCTGTTGGAGCGGCTCAAGGATGGTGCAAGCGCGTTGGTACAGTGCCTCATTGTCTGCCAGTAAATACCGCAGGATGACATTGGTATCAATGAGTTGCATATTGCTCCCCAATAACGGCACTCCAAGCCATATCGGTTTCTTTCTCTACGTCCACGTTAGGCTTGACATAGTCCCGCAAGCTGCCCGCGACCGATTTAACTGGCTCAATGCGTACCTGCCCATTGACCAAGATCAGGCGGATGCGCTCGCTGCCCAATGCCTGCCGGATGTACTTGGGTAGGGTGATTTGTCCTTTGGCGGAAATTTTTAGGGTGTGCTGTTGTGCAAGCATGATTCCTTACCTCCGTAAGATAGTTGGAATCATTGTTGCATGGTAGGAATTGAATGGGCAAGTACCGCTTTTCCTGCCCATCCTTTCATCCTGAACATCCCAGTTCAAAACATTCCTGCTACGCCTGACTGCACTCCTTAAAAATCCGTGCCGTACACGTTGCACACGTTGACCTATCCAACTTCTGGTAAATCGCGTGGATCGCCGCCGCTTTGGACTGGAAGATATTCCGCGCCCCGTCTCGGTCGAAGCATTCACAGGCTTCCAGCGCATCCCACAAGCCTTCCTTGACGTTGATCAGGTACAAGTTGCCACCGCGCAGTTGGCGGGTGACTGCCTCTTTGAATAAGGCGTGGCTACCTTGCAAGTCGGCGAAATTGATACCGTCGCAGATGATGGCGAGGTGTTTTTGCTGTGGGGATTCGGCGCGTATTTTGCCAAACTTTTCTTCCAAATGGCTGACTGAGCCAAAGAATAGCGAGCCGTCAATGCGCAGGAAACGCAGTTGCGGGCATTGGGTCAGGCTGGTTTCGCTGGAAAACGCCCGGTTGGGCAAGTTCTTGTCTGGTGTACGGGTTATGATCTGTGGCTTCGAGACTTTTTCCAGATACAACACCAGCGACAACATCACCCCGAGGAAAATGGCGAATTCAAGGTCAAGGAATAGTGCCCCAAAGAAGGTGACTGCCAGCACCACGGTTTCGCGGCGGGAAAACTGGATGATTTCCCGGATTTCGTGCCAGTCAATTAGCCCCCACGATACCAAAAACAATACGCCCGCCATCGCTGCTTTGGGTAAGTAAGCCGCATACGGTGCAACCAACACCACGACGAACATCAGCAACAACCCGGCAAGTACTGCGGCTATCGGGGTTCGCGCTCCGGCTTCGTAATTGACGCCCGTGCGGTTGAATGAGCCAGTCGAAACGTAGCCGGAAAAAAACGCCCCAGCGAGGTTGGACAAGCCCTGCCCAATGAATTCTTGATTGCCATTGATGCTGTAACCACCGCGTGTTGCCATTGCCCGCCCGATGGAAACGGCCTCCGTCAAGGCAAACAATGTCACAGCTAACGCCGCAGGAGCCAGCATCTTAATGTTTTCCAGCGTCAATGAGGGTGCGGATAATGGTGGGAAAGAATCTGGCAATGCCCCAACTGTGGCGATATGGGTAACAGCAACACCTAGCCATGCATTCAGTGCCACGCTCAATAAACTGCCGACCAAAATGGCGATGACCATGTAGGGCAAGCGTTTCAGCCAGATTTTTGCCGCAATCCCAGAAAATAGGGTTGCCGAAGCAATCAGCACTGCATACAGGTTGACGCCATCCAGATGTTGGCTGAAACGCAGTAACAGGTCGGTCAGATGCCCGCCGTTGTCCATTTCCACGCCGAAAAAGTGCTTCAACTGTTTGGCAGCAATCAGGATTGCAGCCCCGGCAGTAAAGCCGACTACCACCGAATGGGAAATAAAGTTGACCAGTGCGCCCATCCGGGCTAGCCCCAACGCCAATTCCAATACCCCGACCATGAAGGTTAAGGTTAATGCCAGTGTCACATAATCCGCTGACCCCGGTGTGGCGTGAATGGAAAGGGCAGAAAACAACACCACCGAAGCAGCAGTGGTTGGCCCTGAAACCAGATGGCGCGAAGAGCCGAACAGTGCTGCAACGATAGCGGGGATCATGCCTGCGTACAGGCCGTATTGCGGTGGCATTCCGGCGATGGTGGCAAAAGCCACGCCTTGCGGCAGCACTACAATCGCGCCCGTCAGGCCAGCGATCAGGTCAGCCCGCAGGTCACGCCCATTGACGCTGGGTAGCCAGTTCAGGAATGGCAACAGCCACCCCCACGGAGAAGGAATTACTTGGGTATTCATTGAATTAAGCCGTGTTGTTTTATTTGGTGGTAAGGGTCATGTGAGGGGCAGGGGAAATAACCGCAGGTGGCGGTGGAGGTTGCAGGCGTTTTTCCTGCTCGATCTTAGCCAGTACCCGTTGCAGGTTGGCTTTTTTGTCGTCATCGCTCAGGTAATCGCCTTCGTATTGCATGGCTAACCCGTTGAGAATGCGTTTTAGGGCTTCGGATAAGGTGTGCATGATTGCTCCAGATAATCGTTATGTTCACAACCTCCAATGCAAGCCCTGTGCCAGTATTTTCCTTGAATTTAACCTATTGTTTAAATTGGTAATAATGGTGTTTTGCCAAAGCGTGACGGAATGTCCAAATGTTGCAGCCTGCAACAGCATTTTATCTGCTTACGCCAAGTCATTGCTTTGATTGGGATTGCTTTCCCCGTGCTAAGCTGTTACAAAATGAAACGCACTGTTGCAAGCTGAAATAGCCCGATTCCATGAGCAGCCTCCACCGTAAAATTACCCTCGCTTTCGTTGCCCTCGCTGTTTTGATGGCGGTATTGGCGGCGTTTGCCTTCTTGGATTTGCTGTTTCTGGAATACAGGGTAGAGCAAGGTATGACAGTGACCAACCTTGAAGCGACGGTTCAAGACATGCGCCGCGAAGAAAAAAACCTGTTCCTGTACCATGACGCCACCGCAGGGCGTGATGCCGACAAGCTGGCAGCACAAGCCCTGCATTGGTTGGACGATGCGCCGGAAGCATTGTTAGCGGTGGGCAACCCGACACAAATCCGCCAATTGCATACCCTCCTGCAAGATTACCGCGCCTTATTGTCCAAGTATCGGCAGCAAATACCCGCTGACAGTACGCTGGAGACCCGTATCCGCGACCAAGGCCACGCCGCTTCGCAAATTGCTGAAAGCCTGTTTGTGAATGAACGCCAGTCCTTAAAACAAGCGATTGCCAATGCAAAATGGGCGCAAGCTATCGGCGTGGCGGTGCTGGCGGTGTTGTTGCTGGGGGTAGGGCGCCTGCTGGCTCGTTCGGTCGTTGCCCCGATGAAACGCCTGATTGAAGACCTCAATCCTATCGCTGAAGGGCGCTTTGACCGTTTGGAACTTACCTCCCGCAATACTGAAATGACCACCTTGCGCAGCGCTTTCAACCGCATGTTGGACGAACTCGAAGCCCGCCGCCGCCGCCTGATCCAGTCCGAAAAGCTCGCTGCCCTCGGCGTCCTCGTCTCCGGCGTTGCCCATGAACTCAACAATCCGCTATCGAACATTTCCTCTTCCTGTCAATTATTGCTGGAAGAACTCGACACCGCCGACCACGACACCCTGCGTGATTGGGCGAGCACCATCGACAGCGAAACCGAACGCGCCCGCCGCATCGTTGACGCCTTGCTGGATTTCGGTCGCCGCCAAGAACCGCGCTTTGAAGCCATCAACCTCGCTGATTTGATGGAACGCACCCTGTTGCTGTTACGCGGGCAATTGCGCAAGGGCGGGGTAACGGTGGAAAACCACATCCCGCTCGACCTTGGCCTGCAAGCCGACCCGCAGCGCTTGCAACAAGTGTTCATCAACCTGTTGCGTAACGCGGCGGAGGGCGGGGAAAACCTCACCATTCACATCCACGCCAATTCATGCAGCCTGTCGGGTTCGCCATTCCCACCCGGTGCGACGGTGGTCGGCGAACTCGGTTGCCAGTTACGTAATTCGCAGCCAATGATCGAAATCAGCATTAGCGACAACGGTTCCGGTATTCCGCCCGACAAGCTGCCGCGTGTATTCGAGCCGTTTTACACCACCCGTTCCCCCGGTCATGGCATGGGCTTGGGGCTTTATATCGTGCAAGAAATTGTGCAGGAACACGACGGTTGCATCGCCATCGCCAGCGAATTGGGGCAGGGAACCCGCGTGGTGATACGCTTGCCCTGTGGAGGAAAACACCCATGAACCCACGCATCTTAGTCGTCGATGATGAACCCGTTGCGGTCAAAAATCTGGCTTACGCATTACGCAAAAACGGCTACGACGTAACCACCCGTGAAAGCGGTACGGGTGGGTTGGAAGCCTTGCACAGCCACACATTTGACGTGATCCTCACCGATTTGCGCATGGAACGGGTGGATGGCATGGCGATCCTCAAACGCGCCATCGAAACCGACCCGGACATCGCGGTGGTGTTGATCACTGCCCACGGCACGCTGGATTCGGCGGTGGAAGCGATGAAAGCGGGCGCCTTCCATTACATTGCCAAACCTTTCCGGCTCGACGAAGTGCGCAGCATCGTTGCCAACGCCCTGCAACTGGTGCAACTCAAACGCGAAAACCGCGCATTGCGGGCGCAGGTCAATAGTGGCTTGCACCTCAATGCTGGCTTGGTGACGCAAAACCCGTCGATGTTACGTTTACTGGAAACGGCGCAACAAATCGGCAGCACCGACACCACCGTGCTGATCAGCGGCGCAAGTGGTACGGGCAAGGAATTGCTGGCGCGTTACATCCACACCCACAGCAAACGCCGCAAGGGAGCATTCGTCGGGGTTAATTGCGGCGCATTGCAGGAAGATTTGCTGGCAAACGAACTGTTCGGGCATGAAAAGGGCGCGTATACCGGCGCGGCTGATGCCCGCCCCGGCCTGATCGAAACGGCTAACGGTGGCACGTTATTCCTCGACGAAATCGGCGAAATGTCGTTGGCAATGCAGGTCAAACTGCTACGGGTGGTGCAAGAACGCGAAGTGCAACGCTTGGGGGCGCAGACTGCCGTGCCCGTGGATGTACGCCTGATTACTGCCACTCACCGCGATTTGCGTGCCGAAGTCGCTGCTGGGCGCTTCCGCCAAGATTTGTATTTCCGCTTGGATGTGGTTGGTTTGCACCTGCCACTGTTGGCAGAACGGCGTGAAGACATTCCGTTGCTGGCATTCTATTTCCTGCGCAAACACGCGCTGCGCATGGGGCGTGAGGTGGATAATATTGCTCCAGCCGCAATGTCCTTGCTGTTGGGTTACGGCTACCCCGGCAATGTCCGCGAGTTGGAAAACTTGATCGAACGCGGCGTGGCGCTGGCGCGTAGCAAAGAGTTGGGCGAGGCGGAATTGCCGGAAGCTTTGGCGCAACAAGCCATCCACACCCTGCCGGACGCGCAAGGTGACTTGCCGAGCTTGGTGCAGCGTGAGGAGGAATACGTCCGCTACGTGCTGGAACACTGCGACGGCAACCGCACGCGGGCAGCGCAAATTCTTGGCATTGACCGCGTGTCGCTCTGGCGCAAGCTCAAGAAGTATGGGCTGGCGGAAGGCGAGGAATAGGACAGCTATTTGCCCAGCCGCATCAGCTTGCCGGTCTGTTTGTAGGCCAGTGCTTCCAAAATAATGCCATTGGTATTGGCGGTAATCGCTTTGTTGGGCTTGCCGCTGACTTCATACAGCCCGGAATACCAGCCGCGCTCTGGGTTAGCAAGTGTCGCGGCCGTTGCAAGCAATTGCTTGGTGTAATCCGTTTCGTACAGCATGTGCCAGCCAAAGGCTGCTTTGGTGCTCAAGGTTTTGAACTGGCTGGCGTCCGCACCTTTTTCCGTGATCGCATTCCATACTTTGCCGTCGGTAAAGACAGTGTTGTAAACGAAGTAGGGCGGTTGGTCGAGGTTGTCTTCCGACACGGCAGTCAGGACGCCGGTTTCTTCAAAACGCTTTTCTTGTGCTTTGTATACGCGCCATGCGAGTTCTTGGGAGATGTGATCCCAGCCAAATTCCACGCCATCCAGAATGTACGGCTCACTGACCACGTAGTTATGCGCTCCGTATTGCTGCGCACTGCGGCTGTCAGTTGCTACCTTAACGCCGCTAATGTTCACGAATTTGAGGAAGTCGGTGTAACGCAGCGAGTTGGAAACGTCCAGTCCCATCAGGTTGAAGGATTTGGCAGCGTATTCTTCATACCCCAATCGGCCCTCCTGAAGGTATTTGGTTTCGCCTTTGTCAGTAACAGCCGCACCTTGCAACACGCCGTTGACCAGCATCGGTTTGGTGTTCCAGTGTTCCATGACCCGTTTGACCGAAGCCGTATGCTGTGGGTAATTCCACGTCAATACGTTGAGGGGAACGAGCAGCCGCCCGATGTCGATGGCTGACCAACCAATGCCTTTTTCAGTCGGTTGGTTGGTGTAATCGACCATTTGCAGGGAAACGGTGTTGTAGGACTTGTTCGGTAACTTGCCTTCAAACAGCGGTATGGCTGCCAGCGTATCCAGCGCCTTGAAAATACGTGCGTCGAATTCGTCTTGCTCAATGATCCCCAACCGTTGCGCGGCAATCACTGCCATTAAATAGGACGCGGTATCCCACAAGGTCGAGGCATTGTAGTTATCCACCGAATTGACCAGCCCGGTTGCGGGGATGGTGTTGTTCTGGAAATAACGCCAAGCCGTTTTCGCCCATGCCATTTCTTGGGCGGTCAATGGGCGCGAAGGGGCAATTTTGGCGTCGGCGCTGGCTTCAATCAGCGTTTCCGGGGTGGCGGCATTGCCCATGCTGATGCCTTCCAACCAGCCCACCATGCCGAAGGCAGTCACCAATCCGGTCAGAAAAATCAGGTGGCTGCGTGCCCGAACCAATCCTTGTTTGAAACTCATACTGTCACCTCGTTGTTGTTATAGGCGGGGGCTTCTTCTGCTTCCGGCTGCCAAAATGCTGCCATTACAATGCCGCTCAATGCAAAAATGTTATTCAGTCCCCAGAACAGGTTGGTTAAAATCCCACCCATCGAATAATCCTGATTGCCTAACGCGAAAAACTGCACGCTGGCATACGCAATCCCCAGTACGGTCAGCACAATCACCGCGAATTGTGGCAACACCAGATGGAAGAAGTTGCCTTCCTGCCGGTCTTTGGGTGTCACCGGGAATTTGATCTTTTCACCCTTCAGTACTGTCCAGATGGCTTGCAGGTTGACCGGGAAAAACGACAGGTAGCTGGCTTTGGAGCGGTAGCCTGCGATTCCCCATGTCCCGACCATGAATGCCAGTTCCATGAAAATCAGGAAGGGCAGGATGTGCTTAAAGAAATCACCCGTATAAGCACTCACTGGTGCAATCCCGCTAAACAGGTAAATCAGAGGTGCACCCAGAAAGATCATGTTCCAAATACCACCGAGGTACGACCATGCAGTTGCGCCATACATCAAGCGTTGTGCCCAACTCATGCCTTTGCGCGTCATTGGGTTGTCATGCAGCACTATATCCAGCGTGCCGCCCGCGTATTTGAAACGTTGCACCGTCCAGCTCAGTAAGTCTTGCGGCGAGAGCATCTTGGATTCTACCGCCGGATGCATGACCGATTTCCAGTGGCGTTCTTCATCCGAGTGCAGCACGATGGAAGTGTAAATATCTTCGGAAACGTGGAAACGGTAGGGGGTAAATTCTTCTTCCCCCGCGACTTGGTGGCGCATTTCCTGCACTAAGCTGCTATCCAGTGCTTGCCCGCCCATCAGTTTTTGCAATTGTTTGGACTGTTTGCCCACTTGTTTTTCGATGGTGTCGGAATAGGTTTTGAGTGCGGCTTCCATCACGGCTTCGCGGCGGTGGATGGAACCAGCCCCGCAGCAAAATGAGGCATTCGCCCAGTTACGGCGGCGCTGGATGATGTCGTAAAACATTTTCGGCTCATTCACGAACGGGTCTTCGCCTACACGGAGTTCACCGATCATCGCCTCCACGCCTTTGCCGATCCAGCGACCGGGGGCTTTCAGGTATTTACCGAGTACATCCGGTAAGCGTTTGCCTTCAGGCAGGTCAAAGAACCACTGCGGGGTTTGTACCCACGCTACATCCGGGTCACGGAAATAGCCTAGGGTATGTTCCAGAATAGTGGGAAATGGGCGCGTATCCGCATCACAAATGACGATGAAATCACCATGGGTTTGTTCCATCGCATTACGCAGGTTGCCTGCTTTGAAGCCAATATTGCTGTTGCGGGTGATGTAACCCACGCCTTCTTCTTCTGCCACTTGGTGCATTTCCGGGCGTTTGCCATCATCCAGCACGAAGATTTTCAGCTCAATCGGGTGTGGATACGTGACCTTTTTGGCATCACGGATACTCAAACGCACCAATTCGACTTCTTCGTTGTAGGTGGGGAAAAACACATCCACTTTCAACGGACGCTCTTCCGCGTGATCAGGACGTACCACTTCGCTGAATTTTGCCGGTGGTGGTAATTGTTCGTAATCTTGCACTTTCCACAGATTGAACACGAATAGCCCTAAGCCGAAGTATGACGCTGTTTCCGCTACCACCAACGGTATTGCGTACCATAAGGCATTCGGGTTAAGCGATTCTGTCCAACGCCACCACAAATACCATGCGCCCAAGGTCATGGCGATGATGGCGAGGTATTGCCATATCCCTTCCGTTACTGGCGAGTATTCCAGCGGCGGTTCGGGTTTGCGGTCTTCAAACTTGTCGAAATAGAATCCCATGGCAGTGCATTCTTATTGTGGTAATTGGACGGTAAAACGGTATTCGTTGGAACTTAACAGCTTGCCTTGTGCATCACGGATGCCTGCTTCGAGGCGATAATGCCCCGGCTTGTCGGTAGCTGCGGTGTAATCCCGCAAGTGCTGGTGCATATCCGCTGTCAGGTTGATAGCCCACGTTTGCGTATCCAGTTTTTGCTGTCCCCGGAACAGGCTGACCTGATATTGCGCATTCGGGTAGCTGGCGAAACTGTCGTTCAATGCCCATAAGCCAATCTTGACTGGCTCATCCGTGGCGTATTGCACTTTGTCCCATGCCAAGCTCGGTAAGATGGGTTGGTAAGCGCGTTGTAAGGCGTAATACCCCGGTTTGGGTTTACGCCAGAAATCGACCATGCCCCAGTTCATTGAAGGCCAGTCTTCCACCAGCATAAACTGGAACAGCGCACCCACCGGGCGATAGGCTTGCCGCCGGTAAGATTCTGCCGCAAGCTGGTTAAGTTGTGCTTGATACTGCTGGGTATTGTTGATGAAAGCATCCAGTGTTTTACCTTGTGGGACTTTGGCTATTTCCAAGGTTTCTTTGCGCTGGAAATTGTGGAAAGCCCATTCTTCCCAGTCAGCGTCAGTGACCGGCAGGGTTGCTTCATGCCCTAGAATTTTCGCCAGTGTCGCTTTGTCCGGCAAGGCTTGTGCACCGAATTCGGCAATAGTCGCCGCCTTGGTCGGTTTGGCGTAATCCAGCCAGTGACCGGAATACCAGCCCAACCACGGGTGTTCCTTGGTGGAAGAGATTGCCTCAATGGGGCGGGTGGTATCCAAGGCAAGTGCCGCGCGGTATAGCTTGTTGTCCAGCACCTTGTTCTGCTGCGGGTCGTAGTCTGGGTGTTTCCACTTCATCCAATCCGCATCCCACGGCGGTTCGTTGTGTAACGTCCACTGGATGATGGAAGTGTGGTATCCGAATTGACGGATCATGTCACCAACTTGCGATACCGCTTGCTGGTGGAATTCGGGGGTATCCTGATAACCCCATTGCAGCGGAAAATCTTGCCACACCATCAAGCCCATTTCATCGCACAAGCGGTAAAATTCGGGCGCAGTAACGTGGGCATGGACACGCACGGTATTGATATGCGCATCCAGCATCAATTGGATGTCACGGCGAAAATCCGCCCTGCTCATCTCACTAAGCCACTGGTTAGCGATGTAATTCGTGCCTTTGAGCAGGATGCGCTGGTCGTTAATGCGCCAGATTTGCTGCGGCGATTTGCTGATTTTGCGGAAACCGATAGTGCGGCTGAAAGAATCAAGCACTTGCCCATCTTTTACGGCGCTGACGGTCAGTTGGTAAAGGTTTTGCTCGCCGTAGCCTTTGGGATACCAGAGTTTGGGGTTGGTGATGGGGATGGAGAGGGTGTTACGCACAGGATTTTCACCGTGCCATTCTCCAATACGCCACTGCAATTCCGTCCCTAGTGGCAATTGCCCCAAGGTATCCAACTCAACCTTAACCTGCCATTTCCCTAACCCCTGCACAGGCTGCACTTGCACACTTTGCGGCTCAAGCTGAATGGACTGTGTTTGGTGCAAACTTACATCACCCCAAATACCCCCCGTATTGCGCTCTTGCCCACGCGCCGACCAAGCACCGCCGGGACGTGTGTCGTGGTGGGCAAAAATGCCTTTGATTAGGCGCTTGTGCAGTGAATAGTCTTCCGGTGTTTCTAACGGGCTATTCACCCGCACCAGCAAGGTATGTCCCCCCGCTTGCAGATAAGGCGTTACATCATAGGAAAATGGTTGGAAATAGCCTTCGTGTGAGCCAAGTTTTTGCCCGTTTAGCCAGGTATCCGCAAAGTAATCCACCCCGCCAAAATGCAGGGTAGAAATGGTTTCTGGGGAAGTATTGGCGATAAATTTTAGCCGATACCACGCCACCCCATGATGGTCATAGCCTTGTGGATACCAGTTACCGGGAACATTGATGGTTTGCCAGTGCGCGTTCGCAGCAGGCATATCCACCGAACCGGAAGGCAGGAATTCCCACCGACCCGCCAGTGATCCAGCATGGGCAACAGCAACAGGCTGACCGGACGGCACTACGCTGCACCCCTGCAATAGCAGCAGAAACAACATAATGCCCGCCCAGACGTACCGTTTCATGTTCAATCCAATTGCTTGCTGACGTGCAAGTGGTTGCCCTTGGCATCACGGATATAGTGGATGGAATCTGCCAGTAAATGGATCAAACCCATGCCCCAGCCTCCTTCCGGCAAGTCTTCGGGATTGGGCATCTCGCGGGCTTCGGAATGTAATTCATCCGGCATGGTATGCCCGCTGTCAGAAATGATCAGGTGTACCGCTTGCGGGCTGTATTCCACCCGCACCCGCACGTCATTGCCTGCCTGCAATTCATAGGCGTGTTCGATGACATTGTTGACGGCTTCGACCATCATCAGTTCAAGTTGCCCCAGCTTGTCGTCAGAGAGTTGCAGTTCCTTGCCGATGCCATGCAGCGCACCGGAGAGGACACGTACTTGCTCCAGACGGCTGTCGATGGAAAGGCGGATGTCGTAGTGTTTATACGTCGTATCCATTAGGCCACCTCGTTTTCATGTTCCAGTTCCCCATAGTAACTGAGCATGTTATTGAACAGCATCATGTCGTGAATGTCGCTGGGGTTGAGCACGCGGCGCATATCATCCACCAGCCAGCGGATTTGGGTTTCACTGACATTCATGGTACTGCCGTCCGGGGAAATGCAGTCGCCGCCGAAGATCAGTTTGTTATCCAGCGCTGCCATACCGCCAATGCGGGTGTAGTCGCTGATAAGACATTCGCTGATTTCTGCGCCGGATTCGACCACACAGTTTGCGCCGATCATGCACGGGCCAGTGATATGGCTACCCGCCTCAATTTTGCTGCTGCTGCCGATGTAAACAGGAGGGGTTAGTTTGACCTGATCCCAGTTAATGCTGACGTTGATCCCTGTCCATACACCCGGTTGCACTTGTTTGCCGGGCATCTGGAAACCGTGGATTTGCCCCAGTAAGGCCATGCGGGTGGCTGCCCATACGTCTGGTACGGAGCCAATATCAACCCACTGGAAATCCATCGGTATGCCGAAGAAGGCTTCGCCTGCTGCGACCAAAGCAGGGAACAATTGCCCGCCAATGTCATATTCCGTTTCCGCCGGGATGTAGTCGAAAATTTCTGGCTCGAAAATGTAAATGCCAGTGTTGATCAGGTTGGAAACGGCTTCTTCCCGCTTGGGTTTTTCTTGGAACTGGACAATGCGCTGGTGTTCGTCCAGTTTCACCACCCCGTATTTGTGGACTTCTTCGTGTGGGACTTCCTGCAAGATAATGGTGGCAATGCCGCCTTTCTCCCGGTGTTGGCGCAGTGCGGCACTGATGTCGAGGTCAATCCATGCATCCCCGCACAAGACGATGAAGGTTTCATCGAAAAAGCCGGAAAACTCTTGGATGCGCTTCATGCCGCCCGCCGAGCCAAGTGCTTTGCCTTCCAACCCATCTTCGGTCATGTAACCTTCATAGGAATAGGCAATGTGCACACCCAACTGGTTGCCATCGCGGAAATAGTTTTCGATCACGGGTGCAAGGTGGCTGGTGTTGACCACGATTTCATGCACACCGTGGGTACGCAGCAGTTCTACGATAGATTCCATCACTGGCTTGCGCAGGATTGGGATCATCGGTTTTGGCATTTCATTGGTAATGGGACGTACCCTTGTCCCCTTGCCTGCCGCCAGAATCATCGCTTTCATAGGAAGCCCCCCTCCTCAGGTGGTGATGGACTCCGCTTAGGCAGCTACTGCGCAGGTGGCGGCATCAACGCTCTCCGTCATGCGGAATACGCGATCCATCCGGGTCAGTTTGAACAGGTCAGCAACGATGCCTTTTGCGCCAGCAACGATCAGGTCGCCCCGGTTGCCAACCATTTTCAGCAGGCTGACCAGTGCGCCGAGGCTGCTGCTGTCCATGAATGTTACTTGGCTGAGGTCTAAGACGATGCGGGTGACGCCATCGGCAAGCAGTTGGGCGATACTGTGTTTGAGTTCAGGGGCAACGGAGGCATCCATACGGGCTTCGCCAATGGCGACGACAGTGAATTCACCTTGAGTGTGGGTTGAAAATTGCATTCTTGTTGTCCTCTTTGTTGATGTTGTTATGTAATTTATTTTGATTATCTATAGATTAACTATATCTATAATTAGAGTGTTTTGCTAGCCACAAAAATCAATGGCTAACAAGGAGATGTCGTCAGGTTTGTCTTCACCCGTGTTCCCTAATTTAAGCTGCTTGCCTAGCTGCACCATCACTTGACGTGCGGGCAAGTGCATCAATGCCTGCAAATGTTCCTGCAAGTCATCTTCGCTCACGGGTTTGCCGGATTCTGTCTGTAATTCCAACAAGCCATCCGAGTAGAGGATGAAGCGGCTACCGGGGGGGAAGGGGACTTTGATGGTTTCATATTCCACATCCGGTAACAGGCCGATGGGGAAGCCTGTGCATTGCAGCCGTTCCAGTTTGCGCGTGACGGGTGAAAACAAGAACGGTTGGGGGTGTCCGGCTTGTACGAAATACAAGCATTCGTCCACCGTATCGACCACGCCCATGATCAGGGTCAAATAGTGGTCGCCCGTATCCAGCATGTGGTTCAAGTGATGGTTCAAGCGCTCAGCCAGTCGGGAGGGGAACATCGGCGCTTGTTTCCGGTTCAATTCATCGACGCAGTACAACTCACCCGTTGAACTCAGCAGTGTTTGCAAGCACATCGACAGCAAGGCGGAGGATATGCCATGCCCTGATACGTCTATCGAGTAAAAGAACAGCAATTCATCATTGATCGGAAAATAGTTGAAGGTATCCCCACCAATGTACTGGGCGGGTTGGAAAAACCAGTCCACACACAAGTGCTTAAAGATTTTCTGGCTGGGAAGCACGCCTGTTTGTAAGACGGCAGCACGTTTCAGGTCATTTTGAATCAGGGCTTGAGCGGCGGATAGGGAGTGGTTGACGTTTTCCAAATGCCGGTTTTTTTCTTCCAGCGTATGTTCCAGATCCAGCACCCGCTGGGCAGCCCGCAGGCGCACTTCCAGTTCTTCGCCCACGATAGGTTTGGTGGCGAAATCATCCGCACCTGCATCCATGCCATGAATCAGGTTTTGTTTGCCGGACATGCCGGTGAGCAAAATGATGTAAACGTAATGCGGCAAGTCAGCAGCACGGATAGTACGGCACAGGGTCGGCCCATCCATCACTGGCATCAGCCAATCACTGATCACAACATGGAAATGTTTTTGCTGGATCAGTTCCCACGCGGCTTGACCGTGGTCAGCCAACATCACCTGATGTCCCATGAGGGTCAGGATGCGGCGCAGGATCAACTGCATATCTCTGGCATCATCAACGACTAAAATATTCATGAGTCATATCTTGTTTTTATGATGTTATTAACACTCTTATGCAACTATGCTACCATCAACTCAACGTAATATGTATAAATATAAGTGATCGTTTAACGTGAATCCGGCAACTGGTACTCCATCAGGTGCGGGACAATAAAAAATCAGCGGGTTACATACCATGACAACAATGACAAGCCCTTCTGTAGACGACCAAACCTACACCATGTTGCAAGAAATCATGGCTGACGAGTTTGGTGAATTAGTCGATTTTTTCCGCAAAGACACCCAGCAAGGCGTTGATGTGCTCAAAATTTGTATTGATGCCGGTGACAGCGAGCAGGTCGGTTCGATTTGCCACAAAATGAAATCCAGCAGTAAGCTGATTGGTGCATTCCGTTTGGCTGAATTCGCCCGTTTGTTGGAAGAATACAAGACTGACCAAGATCAAACCCGCGCCCAAGAAAACTGGCAAAGCCTGCGGGAAGAATGCGCAGATGTAATGTGTTGGTTAGACCAACAAACAGCGACCTCCTAGAGCGCAGCATTTTTCATATTTCATAACAATAATTAAAACAAGGGGATAAGTATGAAAGGCATGGTCTTCACCGAATTCATGGAGATGGTGGAAAGCACGTTTTCCGCCGACATGGTTGATGACATTATCGAAGCTTCTGACCTGCCATCGGGTGGGGCGTACACGGCGGTGGGCACTTACCCGCACGCGGAGATGGTGGCGTTGGTACAAAGCCTTTCCAAACAAAGCGGGATGCCGGTTCCGGCGCTGATCAAGCATTTCGGGTATTATTTGTTCGGGCGCTTCGTGGCGCTTTACCCGATGTTTTTTACCACAGCCACTAATGCCTTCAGCTTCCTTGAATCCATTGAAAACTATGTCCATATCGAGGTGCGGAAATTATACCCCGATGCGCAACTCCCTACCTTTGAGACCACCCGCGAGAGTGAGCATAAACTGATGATGGTTTACCGCTCCAAACACCCGTTTGCAACACTGGCGGAAGGCTTGATCGAAGGTTGTCTGGATTATTTCAAGGTTAAGGCACAGGTTGAAGTCGTCGATTGCTCGGCAGGGCGCGGTACTCACGTTGAATTCCACATCACGCGGATGGATGCCTGATGGATGCAGATGTCGAACGTCTGCACCGCCGTCTGGAACGTGAACGCAGCGCCCGCAAACAGGCCGAGCAACTGCTGGAAAGCAAAAGCCTAGAGTTGTATCGGGCTAATCAGGAACTGCGGGCGCTAGCGGATTCTTTGGAAAACACCGTCGCTGAACGTACCCGCGAATTGGTGGAGGCGCGTGATCAGGCGATGATTGCTAACCGTGCCAAAAGCGCTTTTTTGGCTGCCATGAGCCACGAAATCCGCACTCCGATGAATGGTATCATCGGCATGGCGACCTTATTGCAAGACACCCTGTTGAATACCGCGCAGGTGCAGCAACTCGACACCATCCTGCAATCGTCGCAATCCCTGCTGGGCATTATCAACGACATCCTCGATATTTCCCGTTTGGAAGCAGGTAAGTTGGAGTTGTTGGAAGAGGACTTTTACCTCTGTGACATCTTGCCCAATATCATCGACACCATGCGCACCATTGCCAGCCAAAAACAACTGGCTTTGGTGTTGAAGGTGGACAACGGTATTCCCACCAACTTGCGCGGTGATCCGTTACGGTTACGCCAGATATTGCTGAACTTGGTCAGTAACGCCATCAAATTTACTTCGGTCGGGCAAGTCACCGTGCGGGTATCCCGTTCCAGCCATGATGCCAACGTGCTGCGTTTTGAGGTGCAAGATACTGGCATTGGCATTTCGCAGGAAAAAGTAACCAGCCTGTTCCGTGCGTTTAGCCAGATTAACCGTTACGACCAACACAATAACAGTGGCACGGGGCTGGGGCTTGCCATTAGCCGTAAGTTGGCTAATTTGATGGGTGGAACTGTCGGGGTAGAGAGTACTGAGGGTGTTGGCAGCACTTTCTGGTTGGAATTGCCCGTGATCCCAGAACAAATTGATTGTCCGATGAGAGGAGAGAACCAAGTGGATAATACCTTGGTATCGCAAGCGCCCGCCGCCAGCCATGGGGAAGGCCAGCGCATTTTGGTGGTGGAAGACCACAAGATTAACCAGATGGTCGCCCAAGGGATGTTGGCAAAGCTAGGCTATCACGTCACGTTAGCAGAAGACGGTTTTCAGGCACTCGATGTATTACGCCGTGAAGATTTCGATCTGGTGTTGATGGACATCCAAATGCCCGGTATGAGTGGGGTCGAAACGACGCGGAAAATCCGTGCAGAATTTCCGCACCGTGACTTGCCTATTCTCGCCTTGACCGCCAATGCCATGAAAGGTGACGAACAGGCATATTTGGCTGCGGGTATGAAGGCTTGCCTGACCAAACCTATCCAAATTGACACGCTGGCTGCGGCACTCAAGGAGTGGTGTCTCGTGCCTGCCTAGCCCAAAACAAGAAAAACAACAGGGGTAATATGACCAATGAACAGTCTCCAACATGTTTTGCTGAGTATGCTGCTGGCATTGGTGGTCTACCTCGCCGTGCAAAACCAGCAACTGCGTGCCGACATCGGTGCAATCAACACCCTACAACAAGGTTCGGCGGAGGTATTGGCAAAAACGCTTGCCCCGCTGGGTGAAAAAATAGATGCCATTAATACGGTGACGGGCAAGCTGGGTAAGGATGCCGATGCAGCGACCAACCAGAAGCTCGCTGTGCTACAAAACCGCCTCGAACTTTATAAAACCCTTGGCACGGTCAATCAGGCCAACCAGTTGCGGGCAGCAGGCAAGGGTGCAGAGGCAGCGGAAAAACTAGGCAGTACCAAAAAAGCAATCTGGCAAGCCGGTGAGGCATTCGCCGCACAAAAAGCCCGTTTGCAAGGGTTGATGCCCGCCATCGACAAGCTGGTAGCCGCATGGAAAGGCGGTGACACCAATACCGCACCGGATGATGTCCGCAAAGAGCTAGAAGCTGTTCTGGGGGAGCTGGGCAATGAACAAAAATAATCTCAGGGTTGCGCTGGCGTGGCTGGCAGGTCTGCTGCTGGCGGGCATCCTTATTGTCGCTATCAACCGCAGCACGCCACCCGTTACTACGGCAACATCCCAAACCTACAGCGTATTGCAGCGGTTGATGCACGGCACAGAACCGGGGCGGAGCGACACTTTTTGCGCCCTGAGTGCAGGGCCGGACAATAGCTGCCTTGGCGAACCTGGCAACCTGTGCAGCAAAGACAAGGAAATGGCGCAAATTGCGTGGAAATACTTTGAGAACAACTACAACCCAGAAACGGGTTTGTATAACGCGGCAGATAACTATAAATCCACCACCATGTGGGATACGGGTTCGGCCTTAGCAGCCACCATCGCGGCAAAAGATTTCGGTCTCATCGACGAAAAGACCTTTGATGACCATATTCAGGCCATGTTTAAGACCTTGAATAAAATCGAGCTATTCAACAAGGAAGCGCCGAATAAAGCTTACAATACCAGTAAGGGTGAAATGGTCGATTACCGTAATAACCCTTCGCCAGAGGGTATTGGGGTGTCGGCACTCGACCTTGCCCGGATTGTTTCGTGGTTGAACACGCTGGGGTGTATGCACCCGAAATACGCCTACCCTGCGAAAAAGACCATCGAACGTTGGGACATGAAACGCCTGATCAAAGATGGGCAGATGTTCGGCCTTTACCGTGACCCCGTTTCTAAGGCAATCCAATTGGCACAGGAAGGGCGCTTGGGTTACGAGCAATACGCAGGCAAAATTTTCCGCGAACTGGGTTACGACCAACACGTTTCCGCCACGTATAACAATGAATTCCGCGAAAAAACGGAGATTTACGGCGTGCCTATTGCCTATGACCGCCGTGATCCGCGTGATTTGGGGGCGTATAACTACGTCGTTACCGAGTCCTATGTCATGGATGCCGTCGAGAATGGTATCGACGATGAAAATCGCCCCTTGCTGGAAAATATCTACAAAGTGCAAAAACGCCGTTGGGAAGAAACTGGAATTGTCACCGCCGTTTCTGAAGACAATCTCGACCAGAAACCTTACTTCCTTTACAACACCATTTTTACGGCGGGTTTGCCGTGGAACGCCACTACGGATAAAGGTGTGCGTTACGATAACCTGAAAACCGTTTCTACCAAAGCTGCATTGGCTTTGGCATTACTGTTCCCGGATGACCCTTACAGCAAGCAGTTGGCTTATACGGTTGGTACGGCTTATGACTCTGAACGCGGCTGGTATTCAGGCATTTATGAAAGCGGTGGTGGTTACAATAAGTCGATTACCGCGAATACCAACGGCATCATTATGAGTATGCTGCTGTATAAAAAATACGGGGAATTTTACAACATCTGCAAGCAGTGTAAGCGCAGCCTGAAGCTGGAGGCCAGCAAAACCAGAACCTGTGATGTTTGCGCAGCGCAATAAAGCCCTGCTGCTCTTGATGGGAGGGGGCGTGCTAATGACGCCCGCTGGCGCGTCTGACCCACCGACGCCGTTGTTACAAAAATTGGGGGCGCTGCAATGCGCTGTTGACTCCCAAACAGCACAAAAAACCCTCCGCGAGTTATTTAATATTTCCCCTCCCGGTCAGGAATGGCCGGACGAATGGTTAGGTCAGAAACCTGACGCAGCGGCACTCTATGCCGGAACATTGGACATTGCCCTCCACACCCTGAAAGCGACTGCCGAGCGTTTCCCTGACTTGCGCGAAGAGGCTGAGCGCATTGCTTTGCAGTGGAATTACTGCGACGTATTGGAAGACCAGCATTTCTACGATTTGCTGTTGCGGCAAAAGAAAGTAGAAAAGTTGCTGGCGGCTGATGATGCGCCGCTGAAGTGGGACGGTTTCCGCCAATGGGGGTTTCTGGAACCTGATCCAGCAGGGCGTTTTGTGCCGAAACTGTTGGATGAAATCCGTCTTGCGCCGAGTGCTTACCACCTGTTTTTACACAAGGCTTACCGGCAACGCTGCTTTCCGCACCCAGAAACGGGTTTATTGGTGACAGAGGCAGAATCTTACCGTGAAGCGCCTTTGGGGCGTGATTTTTCCTCGACTGCGCTGAGTGTGCAACAAGCAGTGCCTTATCCGTTTACGTGGAATCCTGCGTGTAAGGTTACGAAATCCGTGCTACCCGCAAAACCTGCGCCCATACAGGCAGTCGTAAAAACAGCCAGTAAGTCGCTCAAGAAACAGGCCGCTGCGCCGCATCATGTGCCAGTTCCACTTCCGCCCGTGGTGGCAGTTGCTGAAGTTGCTGCGGTGGCGGCTCCTCCAGTGGCGCATAAGGAAGAAACACCAGCATTGCAAAAATCGTTGGTGCGTACTGAGCCATTGGATAGGCCAGAAGCAGGGCAAGTGATCCTGCCAACCATCGCTATGACCTCACCTGCGGGGGATATTCCGGTATTTTTCGAGGAGGAAATCCCGGTAACACAAGCGCATGGTACGACAGGTATTCTCGACAGCGAGCCTAAAAAGCTGCGGCTGGCAGGCAGTATCGCGGATACCTTTTCCCTCCAAGATGGCGGCAATAGCTTGTCTGCCAGTGCTACCTGGTCGCCAAAAAAGAACTGGTTTATTAACGGCAATCTGTCGCTAAAAGACGGTAAGCCCGCTTATGCGTGGAGTGCCGGTTATTCCGACTGGCGACCGGGCACGGTGTCGGCACAAATCGGTAATACTGGCCCGATTGCCCCCGGTAAAGGTTTGGACTTGGAGCACACTAACGCCAGCGTTGGTTACAAGTTCAAATCGGATGCGCTGAAAAAGCACAAACTGGCTGCCGCCGTTGGCCTGAATGCCCCGCTCAAGGGTAAGCCTAGCGCCAATGCGAGCTTGCAATGGAACCCCAAACCCAACTGGTACGCACGTACCACCGTTAGCCAGCCACTGGAAGGGGGCAAGTCCACGTGGAGTTACGGCTTTGGTTATTCAGACCCACATCCGGGTAAATGGCGGGTTGAATACTCGAATTACGGGGCAAATAAAGCACCCGGTGACAACTTCGGGAAAGGGGCTGTTACCGTTAGTCGGGGCTGGCAGTTTTAACTTGCTTTGCTGCGATGACTGTCAATAGAATCAAGGCAATAAAATAATATAATCGCAGGACGCCCCCCATGACCACTGAAACCCTGTCCGTCGCCCGCCCGTTTTTTAGCCTTCCAACCCATTGGATTTATGCCGATACCGGGGCAACCCGTGACCTACGGCTAGATTTCATGCGTGGCTTCGTTATCCCGCTACTGTTTGCCAGCCATTTCGAGTATTTTTCCGCGCTGATGTTTATCGGCTGGGAACGTATCGGGGTGGTGTCAACGGCAGAAATTTTCGTCATCCTTTCCGGCATTGTGGTGGGGATGGTGTATGGCAAAAAAGTGAAAAAGGATGGGGTGGGGGCTGCCATGCCGGGGCTGGTTAGCCGCTCGGTGGATTTGTACCGGGTCAGTGTGCTGATGATCCTGTTGGTGGCAGCGATCCGTTACATTCCGTGGATTGACAGCACGATTATTACGACCTTCCATGACCCTTACGCCGGTGTTGTCTACCAGCTTTACCCCGGACTTGGGGCGAGCATTTTTGAGGTCATCAGCAAAGCGCTGTTGTTGCAGATTGGCCCGCACCAGTTCCAGATTATCGGCATGTACGTGGTTATGTTCATCTTGATCACGCCGTTTGCGTTTTTTATGCTCCAGCGTGGACGTGTCAATTTGTTGCTGGGCTTAAGTTGGGTCATCTACCTGATCAACTATGGATTGCCGGAACCCGCACCTGCCACGGCGGCGATACGCTTGACAGGGGCGCAGTTTGAATACGCTTTCCCGATCCTCGCGTGGCAACTCATTTATGTGCATGGGGTGGCGGCGGGTTATTACAAACAAGCGGTGCTGGACTTTTTCAATACCGAGTGGGGCAAGGTGGTGCTGTATGTTTCCATCTTATTGAGCATTGGTTTCATGGTGTTTTCATTCAACCACCCGCTGCCGCAATTCCCTGAATGGGCGAAGTTGCACTTTGTGCCCGCAGATGTGTTCAACCAGCTTTACGGTACGTATTTCCCCAAATACAAGTTGGGGGTAGGGCGCTTGCTCAATGCGGTGGTGTTGTTCATCAGCATTTATGCGCTGCTGACCCGTTGCTGGCAGCCGCTTAATAAGGCGTTGGGTTGGTTCTTGATCCCGCTGGGGCAGGCGTCGCTGTATGTGTTTTTCATCCACGTATTCTTACTGCTATTGATTGCCAATACACCACTGCCGGGGTATGACAATTTCTGGATCAATACCGGCATTCATGCGGGGCTGTTGGCGCTGGTATGGGTGATGGTGAAAAAGGAATTTTTGTTCCGCTGGGTTCCGCGCTAGACTCAGGAGATTATGAATACGATAGCCAGTTATGCCGCCATCCCCGCGCAAAGCCGGGGACGCCACTATCCCGAACCTGCGCCGCAATACCGCACGGAATTTCAGCGTGACCGCGACCGCATCATCCATTCTAAAGCCTTCCGGCGGCTGGAATACAAGACGCAGGTGTTCGTCAACCACGAAGGTGATTTGTACCGCACACGCCTGACGCATTCTTTGGAAGTGGCGCAAATTGCCCGTTCGGTCGCCCGCAGCATGGGGCTGAATGAAGACCTTACCGAAGCAATTGCGCTTTCCCACGACTTGGGGCATACGCCGTTTGGGCACGCGGGGCAGGATGAACTCAACGAATGCATGAAGGCTTACGGCGGCTTTGAGCATAACCTGCAATCGCTGCGGGTGGTGGATGTGCTGGAAGACAGTTATGCCGATTTCCCCGGTATCAACCTTACCTTTGAAACCCGCGAAGGCATCCTCAAACATTGTGCACTGAAACATGCCGCAACCTTGGGGGATGTCGGCGAGCGCTTCCTCAACAAAACCCAGCCTAGCCTTGAAGCGCAACTGACCAATTTGGCGGATGAGATTGCCTACAACAACCACGACATCGAAGACGGTTTGCGTTCGGGGCTGATCACGCTGGAACAGTTGCAGGAAGTGCCGGTGTTTGCGCTCGAATACGGGCATGTACGCACCGCTTACCCGGATTTGTCAGGCCGCCGTTTGATCCGCGAAACCTTGCGCCGCATGATCGGGCGTATGGTGATTGACTTAATCGAAAGCAGCCAAGCCGCGATACAGCTTTCTGGTGTGCAAACCTTGGACGAAGTGCGTAAACAGTCGTTGGCCTTGATGCGTTACGGTGATGAAATGCGCACGCAGAAAAACGTGCTGAAGAAATTCCTGCGCGAGAACCTGTATTTCCACCCCACAGTTTACCGCATGACGTGGCGGGCGCGGAAGGTGGTGCGGGCGCTGTTTGAAACCTACATGCAGGATACCCGCTTGCTGACGCCCAAATATCAGGTATTCGCTAAACGCTACGAAGTTGACCACGGGGAAACGGGCAGGGCGCTGGCGATTGCTGATTTTATTGCGGGGATGACCGACCGTTACGCAATGCGCGAGTACGGGCAATTATTTGATTTAGCGGGGTTACGGTAATTATGCAAACAAACGCTATCCGCCACGTCGCCATTCTGGGCACGGGGCACGCAGTCCCGCCACAGGTTGTTACCAGTTCCGCGCTCGACCAGCGTTTGCAGTTTCCGCCGGGAACGATTCAGCAAGCAGGTGGTGTCAGCCAACGCCATTTCGCCGCAGCGCATGAAACGGCTGCCCAGTTTGCTGCCCAAGCTTGCCAACGTGCTTTGTCCGTCGCCAATTTCGCTATGAATGACATGGATTGCCTGATTGCTGCCAGTGGCACGATGGATCAGGGAATGCCCTGTAATGCCGCGCTGATTCACCGTGAACTGGGCTTGAATGCCACCATTCCCGCGTTTGACATTAACATGAGTTGCCTCGGTTTTTTGGCGGCACTGGATACGCTGTCGTGGCTGGTGGTGGCGGGGCGTTATCGGCGCGTGCTGATTGTGGCGGCTGACATTGCTTCCTGCGGTTTGAATTGGCAAGCCTTGGAAGCCAGTGCGATTTTTGGTGATGGCGCAGCGGCGGCGGTATTGGGTGCAAGCCCGGAAGGTAGCCAGTCACGCATTCTTGCCAGTGAATTGCTGACGATTTCGGAGGGCGCGGCACTTTGCCAAATCCCTGCGGGTGGTAGCCGTTTCCACCCTAGTCGTATTGACCAACCGTTTGACCCCCTCACGCTGTTTCAAATGGATGGCAAACGGGTATTCAAACTCGCTTCCCAGTATTTACCGGATTTTCTGCAACGGTTGCTGCACAGTGCCGGAGTGACGCGCGAACAGATTGATTGGGTCGTGCCGCATCAAGCCAGCCATTTGGCACTGTCCCATCTCAGCAAACGCTTGGGTTTCCCATCGGAAAAAGTGATTAATATTTTTGCCAATTATGGGAATCAGATTGCGGCTTCCTTGCCGACCGCTTTGGATGTTGCGGTGCGTGACGGGCGTATCCAGCGTGGGCAAAAACTGTTGCTGTTGGGGACTGGCGCGGGTTTGTCGTTGGGCGGTATGGTATTGGAGTATTGATGAAAATCCTCATTACCGGCGGCACGGGTTTCTTGGGGCGACATCTGGTGTGGCGTGCCGCTGCTGAAGGTGCGCAAGTGGTTTTCACTGGGCGGAATGCGACTGCTGCGCAAGAAGTCATGTGCCTTGCACCGCATCCGGTGGCGTGGCAAGCGTTGGAACACGGTACGCCCGACGCGGCGGCGAGTTTGCGCACACTCGCACAGGGTACGGATGCGATTATTCATTGTGCAGCCTTATCCGCGCCGTGGGGTACGCCGGAAGCGTTTCATCGTGCCAATGTCGTCAGTACGCAGGAAGTGCTGGATGCGGGGCACGCTGCGGGTACGCGCCGCTTGATTCACGTTTCCACGCCTAGTTTGTATTTCGGTTTTGCGGATCGGCTCGATATTCGTGAAGATGCCGCTTTACCGCCGCCAGCCAATGAATACGTGCGCACCAAAACGCTTGCCGAAACGCTGGTGCGGCAAAATCCACTACCCGAAACGGTGATTGTGCGTCCGCGAGCCTTGTTCGGCGCGTGGGATCAAACACTCGTGCCGCGTTTATTGCGGGTGATGCAGCGCGGGTCGTTACCCTTGATGCGTGGCGGCAATATCAGCATGGATTTGACTTACATCGACAATGCGGTGGAAGCAATTTGGCTGGCATTGACCCGCCCGTTACCGCGTCCGCTTGCGACCTACAATATTACGAATGGCGAACCGCGCCAGTTGCAGGATGTGCTGGCAATCATGGCGCGGGAATTTCGTCTGCCATTACGCACGCGGCGTGTACCATGGTGGTTGATAGATAAAGTGGCGCGTTTGTTGGAATTGCACGCACGCTGGGGGGATGGGCGCGAACCGTTACTGACGCGTTACAGCGTGGGAGTAATGGCATTCAGCCAGACCTTGAATATTGATGCGCTACGCAATGAGTTGGGTTATTGCCCAGCAGTGAGCATTGAAGAAGGCATCCGCCGTCATGCCGCATGGCTACGCGGCGACCAAATGGGGAGTAACCGCTAATGGCAACCACGGTCAAATTACATTTATTGCGCGTCGGGGCGTGTCGTCATCTGGAATGCATGGCAGCGCGGGGTGGGCGTTGGGCAATGATGGATTTTCCCGCGCTGTGTGGACTGATCCAGCATCCGACACGCGGTTGGATACTCTACGACACGGGGTATGCGGAACATTTTTTTACCGCGACCGAACATTTGCCCGAACGTTTATACCGCCAGTTCTTGCCCGTCGATTTACCTCCCGCTGAATTGCTCACCGCGCAATTGGCGACATTGGGTCTGACCACGGCGGATATTGGCACGGTGATTATTTCGCATTACCACGGCGATCACATTGCGGGGTTGCGCGATTTTCCAAAGGCACAGTTTTTTGCTTTGCGCAAGGATACTGAACAGTTTTTGGCACTGACGGGCAAACGCTGGCGGGCAACGTTGCAAGGTTATTTGCCGGGGCTGTTGCCGGACGATTTCTTGCCGCGTGTGCAAGCCGCTGATGATTGTGCGCAGGTCGATTTGCCCGCGTGGTTGCAACCGTTTACCAGCGGTTTGGATTTGCTGGGGGATGGCAGTTTGCTTGCCGTGCCCTTGCCCGGTCACAGTCATGGGCAAATGGGTTTGTTCATGCCGGATGCAGATGGGCGACCCGTGTTTCTGATTGGCGATGCGGCTTGGTCGTTGCCATTTCTGCGCGAAGGGCGTTTGCCGTCGCGTTTGGTAGCCATGATTACGCCGGATCGTCGCCGTTACGCGCAAACTTTCAGGGGCTTGCAGCAGTTGGCGGTGAAAGAACCCGCATTGGCTTTGCTGCCTTCACATTGCACGGTGGCATGGCAGGAATACTTGCATGATGCCTGACGCGCTGCTGATGGCGGCGCATTTCGCCCGTACCCGTTGGCTGCTTGATTTTCGCCAGCGGGATGCGTTGGAACGCTGGCAACAGCAACGGCTACAGCGGTTTTTCACCCATGTTTTGCCCCGCGCCGCCCGTTTTCGCGGTTTGCAGCCAACGACTTTGGACGACTTGCCGTACATGGATAAAGCCACGCTGATGGCAGATTTTCAGGCGTACAACACGCGCGGCGTTGCGCTGGAAACGGTATTGCCGATTGCCTTGCAAGCCGAAACCAGTCGGGATTTCAGTCCGGTGTACGATGGTTTGACGGTGGGTTTGTCGAGTGGCACGTCCGGTAATCGCGGCGTGTTTCTGGTGAGCAAAGCCGAACGTTTGCGCTGGGCGGGCATCTTGCTGGCACGTACCTTACCGCCGCATTTGCTGAAGCATTTACTGTCGCCGTGGCACGCGCCGTTGCGGATTGCGTTTTTCCTGCGGGCGAATAGCAATCTGTACACGACGCTGAATAGCCGCCGCATCCAGTTCACTTTTCATGATTTGTTACACGGGGTGGAAGCTGCTGTGCCGCAACTCAATGCCAATCCGCCAGATGTATTGGTTGCTCCGCCGCCCGTGTTGCGTGCCTTGGCTGTGGAAGCAATGGTGGGACGTTTGCGCATTCAACCCAGCCACATCATTGCGGTGGCGGAAGTGCTCGAAAGCCGCGATGCGGACAGCGTGCGTAGCGCGTTTGGGCGGATTCCCCACCAGATTTATCAAGCAACCGAAGGTTTTCTGGCTTATACCTGCGAACACGGTGCGTTGCATTTGAATGAGAGTTTTGTGCAGGTGGAACGGGAATGGCTGGATGCCGAACGCACCCGTTTTCAGCCCGTGATTACCGATTTCACCCGCGATACGCAGTTGATCGTGCGTTATCGCCTCAATGACGTGTTGCGTGTGCGGACAGAACCGTGTCCTTGCGGACGGGCGGAACACAGCATTGCCGCTATTGAAGGGCGTGCCGATGAAGTGTTGTGGCTGCCTGCGCATAATGGGATAGCGGTGGCGATTTTCCCGGATTTTATTCGTCGCGCCATGTTGTTGGTCGGGGAGCAAATACGCGAATTCGCCGTGCAACAACGTGGTATGACGCTGCACATCGGTTTGTCGTTGGATGGTGATGCCAGCCAAGTTCAGCAAGCCGTTGCTACGCGGTTGGCGGATTTGTGGCAGGAACTTGGTGTACAAGCCCCGACGCTGCATTTCACCGATTGGCAAGTGCCGCCATTAGGGGCGAAACGGCGGCGGGTACAAATGCTCAGCGCACCGGAGGGCTTTTTATGCACGTTCTGATTTTGGGCGCACGCGCTCCGGCTTGTTTGGAATGGGCGCGGATTTTTGCTGCCAGTGGTTGGCAAGTTACCGTCGCCGATTCGTTGCGCTGGCCTGTTGCGCGTTACAGTTGTGCGGTGCTGCACTATTTGCGTTTGCCAGAACCGCGCACGAACCCCGATGCTTGGATTGCGGCATTACGCGAGGCAGTGCAAACCCATGTCATTGATTTGCTGTTGCCGACCTGCGAGGAAGTGTTCTATCTGGGCTATGGTTTGGAACGCATTCCGTGCCGTGTGGCGACTATGCCATTGGCAGCGTTGCAACCTTTGCACCACAAGTACCAGTTTGCTCGCATGACGCAAGGTTGGGCGGTCGCCGCACCAGAATCGCACTTGCTGGAATCCGCCACCGATGTCGCCCACTTTGCGAAAAGTAGTAACGAATGGGTATTCAAACCTGCTTATTCGCGCTTTGCCAATCGCACTTTGATACGTCCTGAGCGTGAACAACTGCTACGCATCCAACCCACATCGCAACAACCGTGGGTGGCGCAACGTTATGTGGCGGGGCGCGAACATTGCAGTTACAGCCTGTTGGTGAATGGCAAGTTGACCGCGCACGCTTGTTACCATCCACGTTATCGGGTTGGGCGTGGTTCAGGCATCTGGTTTGAACCGACTGATCCACCCGCGATTCGCGCATTCGTAGAACAGTTTGGGCAAGCCACGGGGTATCACGGGCAGGTGGCGTTCGATTTCATCGAAACCGATGACGGGCAATGTTATGTGCTGGAATGTAATCCGCGTGCCACCAGCGGGGTGCATTTGTTCGATAATCAGCCGGAAGCCTTGGTGAAGGTGTTGTTGGGGGAAGGAGGTGATAGCGTACTTACACCAACATCAACTCCGCGTATGGTCGCGCTTGCCATGCTGCTATTTGCCTTGCCGCGCCACGGATTGAGCCGCGCCTTTTGGCAGGATTTTGCAGAGGCGCGTGATGTGATTATTCGTCGTGGGGATTGGAAGCCGTTGCTGGCACAGCTACCCGGATTGCTGGAAATCATGGGGCGGGCGGTGACGCGGCGGCGCGGTTTGCTGGCAGCAGCCACAGCGGATATTGAATGGGATGGTCAACCCATGCAGGAATCATCATGCGCTTGATTACGCCCGAACAGTTGGATGCAAATCAGGATTCACTCGCAGTGCGGTTCGTGCGTCACGCGGCGGATAAAATCAACAATGTCACGACCCGCATGGCCTTGCTGGAATTCGGTGCGTACCAGTTTCCGGTGAGCATCAATGACGGTGGCGAATGCGTGGATAATAGCTACGTGGTGTCGCCGCTGACTGCTTTCACGGGTTATGCCGATTACGAACTGGCACATTTGGGTCGCCCGTGGTTGGCTTGGCCTTTGCAACAGTTGGTCGCTGGGGTGGGCAGGCATTTGGAACGTCAGCGCATTGACCGCATTGTGCAGGTTAACAACTGGTTGCTGTCGACCAATGTGTACCCGCCGCAATGGCAGGGTGATGAACTGGCGGCTATGACGCAATTGCTACGCGAACGCTTTCCTGATCACGTTTTCGGCTTCCGTTCCCTCAACCGTTTCAGTAATCCGCAGTTGTTGGAACGCTTGTCCGCACTGGGTTATGTGTCCGTACCGAGTCGGCAGGTGTATTTATTCGACGGATGCACGGGGCAACAAGCCGCATTTTTACGCCATCACAATACCCGCCTTGATGCGACGCTGTTACGCAAGACGCACTATGAAATCGTGCCGGGTCATGCCTTGAGCAATGCCGATTACCCCCGTTTGCAGCATTTGTATAACCTGTTGTATCTGGAAAAATATTGCCCGTTGAATCCGCAGTTCAGTGCCGATTGGTTACGTTGCGGGCAGCGTGACGGCTGGCTGGAATTGACTGCCTTGCGTAATCCCGAAGGCCGCATTGATGGCGTGCTGGGCTGGTTTGGTAATGGCGCTATTCTGACCGCGCCCGTAGTGGGTTACGACACCGCCTTGCCGCAGAAAACGGGTTTGTATCGGCTGATTACGCAACTGTGTTTGCAAGCGGCGGTCGAGCGTGAATGCTTGCTCAACTTCAGTTCGGGGGCTGCGCACTTCAAACGCTTGCGTGGTGGGCAAGCGGAAATCGAATACAGCATGGTATACATCGCGCATTTACCACCAGCACGCCAACGCATTTGGCGGCTACTTAGCAAGCTACTGCACGGTATTGGTATCCCTTTGATGCAACGGTTAAAACTATGATCGAATTACGGCGTTACTGGCATCCGTTGGCGACAGCGGTGGAATTAGCGCGGGGCAAACCGTTGGCGCGTACCTTGTTGGGCGTGCCGTTGGTGTTGTTTCGGGATGCGTCTGGGGAAGCAGCAGCTTTGCAGGATCGCTGTCCGCACCGTCACGCGCCATTATCTTGTGGGCGGGTGCGTAAGGGCGAAGTGGAATGCCCTTATCACGGCTGGCGTTTCGCGGCAGATGGGCATTGCACTACTGTGCCGGGGATGGAATTGCCCGTGAGTAACAAACCGTTGGTTCACGCTTTTGCCTGCCAGATTGCGCATGGTTTGGTGTGGGGTTGCCTTGAGCCGGATGCGGCTACGCCACCGCCAGTCATGCCTGCTGTGACGGACAATGTTGATTATTTTTTCATGACCGATACGGTGAACTGCACCCTCCAGCAAGCGGCAGAAAACTTTTTGGATGGTTTCCACACCCATTTCGTCCATGCTGGTTGGATTCGGCGCGACGGCCAACGCCAGTCAGTGCGGGCCAGCGTGCATCATTTGGCGAGTGGGGTGGAAGCGCGTTACAGCGATGAAGGTTTACAGTCGGGGCTGATTTCCAGCCTGTTGGAAGGGGATCGGCAAACCAGCATGGGGCGTTTCCGCCTGCCCGGCATGGCGGAAATCGAATACCGTGGGCGGCGCGGGTTGAACCTGCTGATTAGCGCGTGGCTCACCCCAGAAAGTGACCAGCGTTTACGCATTCATGCCCGTGTTGCGACCCGGTGCAGCATATTGCCCGGCTGGTTGAAGCAGTTATTCCTGCGTCAGTTGTTTGGGGTTATCTTGCGGCAAGACAAGCGTATTTTGGAACAAACCAGTGAGAATATCGGGCGTTTTCAGGAGGTGAGATTGGAAGCATCGATGTTGGATAGTCGGTTGGATTTGTTAGCACCGTCAATCCGTCAGCTCTTGGCAGGTGAAGCGCTCACGGTTGAAGATGGTAAGGCAATTGAGTGCTGGCTTTAAAAAAAAACAGCCCCACATGACGGATCATGCAAGGCTGCTGCGAGGTAAGCGTTGTGTTTAGCTGCCGCCGAGTTGCTCTTCAGCCGTGACGGTCAGCATGACTTCTGTGTTGTAGATGCCGGATTGGTCAGCCGCATCAGGTGTGCCTTTAGCGTACAGGTTGATGGCTGCTTTGCCAGTGGTATCACCCGGCATAACGCGCCCCATCGTGCCGTAAGGGGATTCCGCCTTAGATGTGTCAGCCACCAGCGTTTCAGCCTTGCCACCTGCCTTGTCAGCATCTCCCCAAGTGTCGCCCTTTTGCACAGATTGGTATTCTTTCAGGGCAACACCGAAGGTGGTGTCGAGGTGGTCATAATTGTTGGCGACTGCCGTACCATTGGCATCAACGTCCTGTTTGGTGAACTGTGGGAACGTTACGGCAGAGCCGTCATCACCCTTGGAAGCACCCGAGAAGGCGTATTTGAAGGCGTTGTTGCTGTCGACTGTCCAACCCACTTGGATGGCATCACCTGCCGCAGCGGTCTTAGGGTCAGCGGGGCTGTCCACGCTGATGCTTTGGTTAACATCGACAGAGTATTTTACAGTGTCATTGTCAGCGGCGAAGCCTTGGTTGCTAACGGCAAACAGGGCGATGCTCAGTGCGATGATGTTCAGTTTCATGGTCAATCTCCTTGTAGAATTATCGTTTTATTGGTCAGTTTAAATTTTCAGGCTGTTTCGTTGTGGCCTTGACTTAGGTATTGCAGGAGCTGTGCCAACTGTCGAGCATTAATAAAAACTAGTTAAATAACAATAATTTATGATAATTTGAGATTTTTCGATAGCCAGCAAGTTGGAGGTTTTTGACAGGTTCGGGGTTTGCTTTCAACAAGACGGTGTTGGTTTTCCCCAAACGAAAAATAAAGCACAGCAAGGGGGCGTGCTGCCGTTCAAGAAGTCTGGTTTACCGTTGGTCGGTTAGCTTGGTAAGGGGCTGGCGGGTGTTGCGGCAGTTGGCTATCGTAGGCATCTCAAGGAGAAACCCCATGACGAATGATATAAAAATAATCCTGTTGGTGATTGCTGTCAGCCTTGTGCTGGCGTTGCTGACTATTAGTTTCTGGTGACGCAAAAAAGCCCCACATGACGGATCATGCAGGGCTGTTGCGAGGTAAGCGTTGTGTTTAGCTGCCGCCGAGTTGCTCTTCAGCCGTGACGGTCAGCATGACTTCCGTGTTGTAGATGCCGGATTGGTCAGCTGCATCCGGTGTCCCTTTCGCGTACAGGTTGATGGCCGCCTTGCCAGTTTCGTCGCCCGGCATAACCCGCCCCATCGTGCCGTAAGGTGATTCGGCTTTGGAAGTGTCAGCCACCAGCGTTTCGGCTTTGCCACCGGCTTTTTCAGCTTCACCCCAAGTAGAGCCTTTCTGTACTGACTGGAACTTGTCCAAGGCAACACCGAAGGTGGTGTCGAGGTGGTCATAATTGTTGGCGACTGCCGTACCATTGGCATCCACGTCCTGTTTGGTGAACTGTGGGAAAGTCACGGCAGAGCCATCATCACCCTTGGAAGCACCAGAGAAAGCGTATTTGAAAGCGTTGTTGCTGTCGACTGTCCAACCTACTTGGATGGCATCCCCTGCCGCAGCGGTCTTAGGGTCAGCCGGGCTGTCCACGCTGATGCTCTGGTTAACGTCGACGGAGTATTTTACGGTGTCATTGTCAGCGGCGAAACCTTGGTTGCTAACGGCAAACAGGGCGATGCTCAGTGCGATGATGTTCAGTTTCATGGTCAATCTCCTTGTAGAATTATCGTTTTATTGGTCAGTTTAAATTTTCAGGCTGTTTCGTTGTGGCCTTGACTTAGGTAATGCAGGAGCTGTGCCAACTATCCTGAATTAACAAAAACTAATTAAATAACAGTAAGTTGGAATTTTTCATGATTTTCGTTTGGTAGGTGGCCCCCTATGGCATGGCGGTTTTTTACAGTTTTTGGGTTGGCTTTCAACAGCTAGGTGTTGGTTTTTCCCAAAGCGGCGGGAAATGCGCAAGATTGCCTACCCACTTCGTCGTAAAGCGAATGTTTCTTGCCCCGATTTTAGCTACCATGAAGGGGTAGGCCATGTCCCCAAGCCCCATGTGTCAAAAAATATAAAATAAAAGGAAAACCCAATGGCAGAGCAAACTGTATTGATCATTGACAGTGAACCTGCATCCCGTGAAGCAATGGAACTGACCCTGTTACGGATGGGGTTAAACACCGTCACGGCAAATAATGTACAAGATGCGTGCAGCAAGATTGGGCAATACGCGCCGGATTTTTGCCTGACAGACATGCAGTTCCCTGACGGCAGCAGCCTTGATGTGGCGAATTTCCTGCAAAAACAACACCCGCATATTCCGCTCGCTGTCCTGACCGCTAATGTGAGTTTGGAGGCGGCGATTGCCGTACTTAAGGCGGGGGCATTCGATTTCATTCCCAAGCCCGTCGATATGCCGAGGCTGAGGGAATTGATTAAAGCCGCCCAACAATTGGTTGCCCGCAATCATCGGCAAAAGGACACAGGTGCTGCGGCAGGCGATGTTCAAGAGAGCAGTATTCTGGGAAATTCCCCCGTCATCCAGCAACTTAAGGCAACAATCGCGAAGTTGGCTCGCAGCCAAGCGCCAGTCTACATCCACGGCGAATCCGGCAGTGGTAAGGAGCGGGTGGCACACGAGATTCACTTACAAAGTCCACGCCAAGCCGCGCCTTTCATTCCGGTCAACTGCGGTGCAATCCCGGAAAACTTGATGGAAAGCGAATTCTTCGGGCATAAAAAGGGCAGTTTTACTGGCGCAGTTACCGATAAACAAGGGCTGTTCCAAGCTGCGCACAAAGGCACGCTGTTTCTGGATGAAGTGGCGGATTTACCCCTGACCATGCAGGTAAAATTGTTGCGTGCGATTCAGGAAAAGGCGGTCAAGCCCGTGGGTGGTTTGGATGAAACGCGGGTTGATGTGCGGATTTTGAGCGCAACCCATAAGAATTTGGAAAATGAAGTCATCGCGGGGCGTTTCCGGCAGGATTTGTATTACCGCCTGAATGTGATCAAACTGGATGTGCCTGCATTGCGTGAGCGCGGCAGCGACATTTTGCTGCTGGCAGACTTTTTCTTGGGGAAAATTGCCCGTGCATGGCAGATGTCGCCCGTGCGTTTGTCGGATGCGGCGCGGCGTTCCCTGTCGACGTATGACTTTCCCGGCAACGTGCGTGAGTTGGAAAACATCCTTGAGCGTGCTTGTACCCTGTGTAATAGCCAAGTCATTGAAGCAGGGGATTTGCACTTGCAGGCATTGCGTTTGGATGCCCCAACTTTTACGGTAGGCAACGTGGTTGCCGCTGCTTTGCCACCGAAGCAGGCGGCTGAATCTGAAGAGCTGCGATCAGAAGATGTTTGGAACCCTGAAGATGAAAATGCCGAAAAAGATTTGGTCTTTCGTGCATTGGATTACACACATTGGAACCGTACCCGTGCGGCACGGATTTTGGGGATGACCTTCCGCCAACTGACTTACCGTATCCAGAAATATTCTCTGGATCAGGAATGTGCGTGAATTACCCTGCCATTAATCTATTTTGATGGCGTAACGGTGCTTGCGTTGGTATTTGCCATCCAAGGTGATGTAGATTTCTGCGGTTAGGGGTTGGTAACTGTATTCTTCATATCCCGGAAATTCGAGGCTGAAAACCCCCTTTTGCTGGGGGAGTATCAGTGGCTTATCCTTTGCCATTTCACCTCGTATGACGGGTATCCCTTTGGTGTTCCTGAGGATTAGGTCGATCTTTGCCGTCATGGGCAGTTCGCCAGTATTTTCAAGCTCTAAGTCAAGCCACGCGGAGTAGGGGACTTTACGGTAGGATGCTGCGGTTATTTGGTAATCAGGAATACTTTTTGCTTTCTTGGTAAACACAAAAACATTTTGCCCGACTAATTTTGATACACTGTCTTCGGTTTTGACGAAATCAACCGTCATGGCAAAATAATCATGTCCCTGTCGGGGGATGATATGGATAGTATCCTTTTGCCCGGTTTCTAAGGTATTCGTGCTGACTTTGAAATCTTGGTCATTCAGGGTTTGTCGATTGATGGGCTTTCCTTCTTTGTCAAATTCAAGTTGGTAAAAGTTGTATAGCATTTTTACCGGAAAACCATAATCATTGCAGAGCTGTATTGATGGACTGGTTTCAAAATCAGTTAAATAAAACCCATCTTTCTCCATTGCGTCATGGAAGAAGGTGCTGTTCTTGCAGTAGGTTTCTTTTTTTTCGGTAGATTCGGGTGATTTGCTGCTGGGTTTTATCCGTAACAATAATGGATGTTGTCCGCTGTCTCCCCATAGTCGTGCCCTTAATTCTTTGTCGCCTAATGCTGCATCAGATTGGGCGGTAATGTTTAAGGTGACAGGGTATTTTTCAGGAAATTCTAGGAACAGATAAGGGGATTCGAGGGATAGGGTTTCCTTCCTTACCTTATCAACAGTGATTTCTAGCTTGACGGATTTATCCCATGTGTCTTCGGCGGTCGGGCGTAACTTGTAGATTAGCTTATCATCCCCTAGTGCTGGTAGCAGGGTGACACTGACGGGCTGAGCGTTTACTTCCAGCTCAATAATATCCGGGGTGACAGCCAACGCCCATCCCCGTAGTGGGGATAGGGTTATCATCAGCAAGAGGATGCTGCTGGCAAACTTATTCAATTTTTTTGAAACCGCTGTCATCAACGCCACCTTTGTCAGCAGAGGAGGGGCTTTCTGAGAAGCTTGCTTCTGTCCCTTTGTCTTTTTCTTTGGCGGGTGCTGGACTGCTTTTGCTGGCAGAGGCAGATTTTTTGGCTTTGGCTTCCAAGTCTGCCAAGTCGGAAGCCAGCTTTTTCAAGGCGTTGCTGTTTTCTTTTGCCAAGCTAAGGGCTTCATTGGCAATTTCACGGTTCACTTCGGCGCTGCGGAGTGAGTCGGTTAAGCCTTTGATCAATGCCTCTTCAAGACCTTTAATGCGTCCATCTTGTTGGCTGAGTTTGTCTTGGTATTGGTTGTCGATTGCTGTTTCTTTTTGCATCATGATTTGGGTCATGGCGTTGTCTTGCTTGATATTGCCGTCAGCGCAGCCGACTAATGCTAACATGCCGGAAAAAGCGAATAGTTGTAGTTCTTTTTTCATGATTTCATCCTAAATTGAGTTTTTTGTCTTTCATGACCCTTGGCGTAATAAATATCAAAAGGTCGCGGGTTTCCCTTTTTGCCTGTTCAGCGCCGAAAATTTTATCGAACATACCAGTTCCCAGCCCCGGTATACGCTTGTCATTTTCTGATCCTCGGACATCCAGTAAACCGCCAATAACCAAGGTTTCATTGTTTTGCATGGTAACGTTTGTACTGATAGCGCGTGAAGTCAGGACAGGTAAACGCTCACCCGTGGTTTGTGCTTCACCTGCCATTTCAATGGTTGCCACTTGAGCATTCTCAATGACCAAATTGATTGAGCCATCGTTGGAAACTTTGGGGGTAATCATCATGCTGACACCCGATTCAAAGTTTTTGGTTTCCACTTGCAAATATTGTTGTGGCCCGGAGACGATCGGGAGTGTCTCGATGGATTTGACAGAAATATTGGCTTTTTTACCATTCGAGGTTAAGACTTTGGGTGATGCCCATATTTTGGCTTCACCAATATCAACCAGTGATTCAATACGTAAAGACAGCATATTCAATGGGCTTAGCAGTTTGAAGCTCTCTTCTACGCCTTCAAAGCCAAGGCTTTTTCCGTTGACGGGAGCAGCCAGTGTGCCACTGCTGCTGGACCACCAGTCAATGCCCATACGGCTTTTCGCGGTTTTGCTAATATCGACCACCAACACTTCCAGCATGATCTGTTCAGGACGTTGGTCTATCTTAGCAATATCATCCTGTATCCTTGCCAAAGTAATGGGGTCAGCAGTAACGGCAATGGTGTTGTTGTCATCATTGGCTTTGACTAGCTTGACGTATTTATCAGACAACAAGGACAGGATTTCAGTGGGCTTCAAAAAGGCCGGGTTGACAGTTTCGGTCTTCTTTATGTCGTCAAAAACAGGATTTTGGGAATCTGGAATTCCGATCAGAATATAATTTTCCATTTCTTTGTAGCGGTATCCACCCGCAACTAGCATCATTTCCATGACTTTTTTTAGCGGGGCTTTTTCTTGTTTCAGGCTGACGAAACCTTGCACGCCTTCTTCCAGAATGAAGGGGATGCCGGTTTGGTTGCCAAGTTCGGCGAAGGCTTCGCGGATATTGGCTTCAATGAATTCAACACTGACGGTTTGCCCATCCGTTAAGTGGCGGCTACCGGAAAAATCCTGCTGGGCAGCGTCAATCCCATCTTTCCCCAAGGCTTGGTATACCGAGTCGAACACCTTGTTAAACTGCTTTTTTGCAGCAGCGTTGGACTCGAAATCTGTACTTTGAATGGTTGGCAAGGAAGGGGGGGAAATAGCGGGTGCAATATCCACCTGCTGGACGCTGGCGGCGGGTGATGATGGTGCGGTGTCCATGTTTTGCCAGATGGGCTGGGCGGTGGGGGCTGCTTCGGCACGCCCGTTACGTTCATAACCATACGCACATGCAGACGCGAAACCTGACAACAGGAGCAATGCCTTTATCGTTATTGTTCTTGTCTGCATTTAGGATTACCAAGCGTCTGGGGATGGGGGAATTTACCCTCACTGTGGGCATTCTAGCGTAAGTAGCTGAATCAAAGATGAAACCTTGTCCAGCTTGCTACTACAGACTTCCGGGCTAAGTGGTAGCCCGGAAGGTGGAGGGTGTTGTCAGCGCGTTGGTCAGTTGACGGTGGCCTCAACTTCTTGCTGGTAGGCTTTGCCGGTGCGGTCTTGCAGGCTTACATCCAGCTTGTAGGAACCCGGTTCAACCTTGTCGGAGACACCGTAAACCAAGGTCTTTTCGCCGGGTAACAGGGCGGTATCCTTGAAGGCTGGTTTCAGCTTGTCAATGATCTGGCCTGTGAAGCTCTTGATGGTAATCTCGCCGGTAATGTCAGGCACATAATCGGAGCCAGTATTGCTGAGCAGCAGTTTAAAGTGCTTGGATTTCTCATCGGCTTCCACCTTGATGCCCGTGACCTTGATTTCGCTGCTGACGGTGGCATCGCTGGCCCGCAGGGCAATTGGCAAACGGTAAGGTGCATAGCCGTCCATATTGGTTGCGGTCAGCAGCAAGTGCCCGTAGATGCTTTTCACTTCTGCCGCCGTATCCATTTTGACGGTCAGGATAGCGCTTTTGCCGCCTTCAATTTCCAAGTTTTCAGGCTCCACACTGGTTTTGATGTCAGACCCTTCGCCCAATTCAACCAGCGGCTCCAACTTGAGCGTTTCTGTCGTTGGGTTGGTGATCTTGATCTTGAATGGCTTGGGTTTGCCATCAAACTGTTCCGCCAATTCCGTAACATCGGTGATCACAGGTGCAGGCAGTTCTGAGTCAAGTTCAGACTGTAAGGACTGCGCCAGCTCGGCTGACACATCGAATTCCTTGCGTTGTGAGCCTTTCTCGACAATCTCGGTATTGCGGATATTGAGGTCATAGTAAGTGACGATCTCGTACTTGCCTGTAGGTAACACACCGGGGAAGAAGCATTCAACCCGGCGGCGTTCGGTGGGCAACAAGGCAATGATCTTCGGCAATGCATCGGTGGTTTTCAGTTTGGCATTGTTTTCTGCATTGATCAGGTCGCAATGGGTCGTGGCCAGTGTTTCGTACATGCCGCTGTTTTCGATGACCTGCGTTGCCTTGATGCCTTTGATGCCTTTGGTCAAGGCCGTCATTTCGATGGGGTCATACTTGATGGCGCTGCCAATCTTGATGGTCATCATGTCTTCGGAAGCTTTCCTGATGTAAATGGGGATCGCAACCCGCATGAGTGGCAGGATTTGTGCGCCGATCTTTTGCCCGGTCTTGTTTTCTGGCGAAAGCTTTTCGCGCATTTTGTCTTGGTCTTGTTCCAACAGCAGGGCAAGGTTGAAGTCGCCGGTCATGGTTGGCTTCATTTTGATGACAACTTTGATGTCGTCATTGCCGCCGGGTTTGATTTCCATCTTTTCCTTGTCCAAGGATGCCCAGTCAATCGCAGCTTTGTTGGTGGCGGTATTGGCATAAATCCAGTCGCCGTCTTCGTTCCTGATGTTGTTGCTCAGGTAGGTGACGAGATAGCTCATGTCCTTATCGGACGTGTTTTTGATGGTCAGGGGGATTTCGTATTCACTGCCCTTGGCCTCGATCCTGACAATCGCAGGTGTAACCTGAATGCCTGCAAAGGCTTCATTCAGGAACAGCCAAAATAGGGTGAACAGTAATAGGGCTTTCTTTATGGCCATGATGTAAAAACCTCGCGTGATTTTTTATTGATTAAATGAAAATGTTTGTGTATTTGCTTATTGTTCGTCTGGAATGACCGTCAACATGACGACGGCGTTATACAAGCCAGACTGGTCTGACATATCGGCGATGCCTTTGGCGTAAAGGCCAATCTTGGCCTGATTGTCGGCATCGCCTGTCATAATGCGTCCCATACTGCCGGAAGGTGAGAGCAGGTCGGCAGGTTCCTTGACCAGATCGGCGGCGGAACCCACGGCTGCCATTCCCTTTCCCCAGTTGTCGCATTGCTGTACTGAGCCGTAGTCCGATACCGTCACACCAAACAGGGTATCCATAACTTCGTAGCTATCAGGAATGTGTTTGCCATTGGCATCAATTTCCTGTTTGTAAAGCATGGGGTAGGGCACTTCCTTGCCCGTTTCGTCTTTGGCGACCCCTGAAAATTTGTAACGGAATGCATTATTGCTATGCACCATCCATTGCATGGAAATAATCTCGCCAGGCGTCACCTGAGAGGTTGTGCCGATAGTGTCCACGCTGATAGCGAGGGGCACTTGTGCAGCATACGTTACGGTGTCCTGCTCTACGGCAAATAACGGTTCGTTTAGGAGGATGGTTAAAACAACCATCTTGCGGAGTTTCATCCTGACACCTCGCAGTAGCACGTATTGTTATAATTCAAACTTTGGCTTTAGTCTTGGGTGCTTATAACATTACACCTGACTTGTGTCGGTGTCACCCATTAGCCTGATGAATTATCAATTTGTGCGTTGCGGGTTGGTGTTAGGTTTTAGTCAGATTCTTTTTCGCCTTCTCTGCCGCCGAGTTGTTCTTCCGCTGTGACTGTCAGCATGACTTCTGTGTTGTAGATGCCGGATTGGTCAGCGGCATCCGGTGTGCCTTTAGCAAACAAGCTAACAACTGCTTTGCCGGTGTTGTCGTTAGGCATGACCCGACCCATTGTGCCGAAAGGGGATTCGGTTTTGGAGGTGTCTGCCACCAATGATTCCGCTTTGCCGGATGCCGTTTTGCCATTTCCCCAGGTATTGCCACGTTGGACAGAGGCATACTCAGAAAGGGAAACACCGAAGGTGGTATCAAGGTGGTCATAGTTCTTATCGACCAGTTTGCCATTGGCATCCACGTCCTGTTTGGTGAACTGTGGGAACGCGATGGTAGAGCCATCATCGCCTTTGGATGCGCCAGTAAATGTGTATTTGAAGGCATTATTGCTGTTCACTGTCCATGCAACTGCAATGGAATCGCCTGCCGCAGCGGTGCTTGGGTCAGCAGGGCTGTCCACGCTGATGCTTTGGTTGACATCAACGGAATATTTCACGGTATCACTGTTTGCGGCGAAGCCTTGGGTGCTAACGGCAAATAAGGCGATGCTCAGGGCGATGTAGTTGAATTTCATGGTTGGTTCCTCGCAAAGTCATTTTTGGTATTGTCGTTTGGCTTGTGTTGCAGCCTGTTTGACTGGAATATTGCAGGAGCTGTGCCAACTTGCCGAGGCTAATGAAATTATCAGTGATAACAATAGGTTGTTTGAAAATTGATTGAGCGGGGAAGGAGGGGAGGTTGTAGATATTCAACAATCCCCTGTGAATGTCCAACAGGCCGTTGTCTATCTACAACCTGCGGTGTGCTGTTACAGCATTTCAATGACCCATTTTGTCACCATGCCGGTGGCGTGGGCGCACTGTTTGCCGCGTGCATCATCGAATGCTTTGTATTCGCCCGCATCCCACATATCGTAAGTGCGCCCGGTGAACTGCTGCTGCAAGTCTTGGCAAGTTGTGCCGCCAAATTCCGCTTGGAATTTTTCTGTCAGGTCTTTGCACTTCTTGAAGTTATTGATGCAACGGCCTTTATCCAATTTGTCGCGGTCACGCCCGAAACGTACCCCTAACGCTACCAGCCCGCCGCTCAATGCGCCGCATGTGCCAGCGCCTGCCAATGCGCCACCGCCGGAAAGCCCGTGCACTGCCTTGATGGTGGCATCATCCACCAAGCCGACGGTTTCTTGTACGGTCGCCAGCACACACTGTGGGCAGCAGCCATAATCCAGTTCATATTGTAACGCTTTGTGGTATGCCTCTTCTGCGAGTGCTTGTTTTGCTGCTTTCTTATCCATGTGCTCAGTCCTTGTGTTAGGGGGGAATTCGCCGCACATTCTCACACGGGGTCTATAAGAAAGTCTTAATATAGATCAGGTTTTCTGGTGTTTTTGGGATGCAAAAGATGAGTTGAGTTTGAGGGGTATAAAGTAAAGAGCCTTGCAAGTTTTTGATTTGCAAGGCTTTTTCTCATTGGTGGAGGCGGCGGGGATTGAACCCGCGTTTTAAGTCTAACAAGTCTTTGTTTTGATTAAAATATAATTTATATAAATTCAGTTCTTGCCATTAATCTTGCCATAACTGAACAAATCAACGGCTTTTTCACCTGCTGTTGGGTCTGCATCATCAAGCCATTCTACATAGGTTCGCAACGTTGTAACCATGTCAGAGTGCCCCAATTGCTTCGATAGCCACTTGATAGGCTCCCCGCTGCTTATCATCATGCTGGCGTATGTGTGACGGGTTTGGTACGGGTTCCGGTATCTCACACCGGCCTTTTTCAGCACTGGCGTCCATAGTGTCCGGCGTATTGGCTGATCACCTGCCCACGGCTCATTTGTCCGGGGATTGTGAAATACCCGCTTTCCTTCAAGGAAGGTGAATTCTTTCTGATTTGCCAGTGCTTCAAGTGCAGGGTTAAGAAGCTTAAGGCGGCGCGTTCCTGCATTGGTCTTTGTGTCCTCTGGTTCGTCAGCCGCTTGTGTTTCTGCTCTGGATATGTGAGCTGTCCTGCCTATCCAGTCAATATCACCCCACTCCAATGCCACTACCTCAGATGTGCGCAGGCCAGACCAAAAGAGGAACTGTAGCAGGTTTCGCCCCTGCCCAGTCGTTGCCCCGAGTATTGCCGATTGCTCGGCAGTGCTGAACGGGTCTTTCTTTTTTCCGCGCTTGCTTTTCGGTGGCTGCCTCTTGCGGTACTTCCACCCTGCAAGCGGGTTGTTTTCGATAAACCCGTCATCAACGGCATCAGTAAGCGCAGCCCGAAGCGGTGATAAAACGTTGCTGATCGTCTTGTTTGTCGCTGGATGGGCTTCAATCCACTGGCGCACCACCGGGCGTGTAAGCTCACCAATTGGAGTGCTGCCAAATGCCGGGATAATCTGGTTATCAATGATTTTCCTGTAACCGTTTATGCTGCTGGCGTGTAGCTCTTTGGCCTTCCGCTCCATCCACTGGTGCAGGTACTCGGCAACGGTGATGGCGCACGGCTCTTGTACTGGTGTTTCTGCGAACAGATTAACCCGCTTTGACTTTGGGAATGTTGCCGAATAGTCGAACGTTCCTTTAATGATTGCGTCCTCTATGGCTGACTTGTGCAGCTTGGCGCGGCGTAGGTTTTCTTTTGTTGGTGGAAGCTTGATTGTTTCACGGCAGCGGACGCCACGGAACATGAACGTAATTGATATGGTGTTGCTTGCTGTTGCGCGAACACCTGAACCGTCTCTCGGCATGATTTAGACCAATGGTAGCGGGCTTTTATTGGCTCTGTTTGATGCTTGCCCGCGCTGTTCAGTTCCCCGTTTTTTAGTGTACGGTGATTTTATCCATTGCTCAATTTTTTCAACGTCAGCGAATATGCGACCGTTGGGGGCTTTGTACCAGTGCTCGCCTTCTTGCAGGGCGTTGGTACGTTTGAGTTTACCGAACGCATCAGGCGTTATACCTGTGCGCTCTTCGAGTTTTGGAAGGAGGACAAGCACTACACGCCCCAGCACAGCAAGCCAGCATCACGGCAATGCTGGTTACTGCGTCCTGAGTGCCCGGTAATGCGCTCAAACCGCGCCGCATCTACCTTGCCTTGCGGGTGGACGGTACGTATTTCATAATCGCATCCCTTGCGCTTACCGAAGTATTGCAGCGACCGCTTGAGTAGTTCAGCTTCACGCAGCACTGACCCAACATTGACGGCAGTGCGCTGGATTGCCGCCAGACCGCCTGCACCCGGCTTGTGCCAAACGCTCTTATTGTTTGGCAGTTCGATAACGATGATAGCGGCCTTGTACTTTTCGGTGATTTCCCACACGGCAGTTTCAAAAGAGATTTCGCGCAACTCAGAAAAGCGGCGCGAAACTCGGTCGTAAACAGCAAAACCAGTGTGTTCACCGGGATCAAGCCCGATGGACACAGGGTAGCGCATGGTGGTTGACACAAGGTCAAGCTGCATGAAGCAACGTCTCAATGTCGCCAGCTTCTTCTTCCAGCTTATCCAGCTTTTCGGCAATTCTGGCGGTTATGTACTTTGTGATTGCACCTTTGGTAATTCCGTGCTTTTTCGCCACGGCTTCAACACCATCCTTGAAAGTTTCGGCGGCATCCATCGCACCTTGTTTCAGGCTTGCCAGTTCGTCAAGTGCGTCTTTCAGTGCTTCGTTACTCATTGTTCCACCCCTGTTTGTGTTGCGTGGTTTTCTGCATAGGTTTCAACAAATTCTTTGCCGACCTCTTCCAAAAACGTTTCGCGGCTTTGCTCTGCAACGAAGCCGGAAATCATGCTTCGGCTAATGCTGAATTCCTTGGCTGTTTCGCGTACCGCTTCTGAGTAGTCGAAAGCTGCCGAATCAACAGCGGCCTTCATATCCACAAGCTTGCGAATTGCTGCATGGAGTTCATCAAGTGTCTTTTTCTCTTTCATGTCTACCTCTTGGTTGTTGGTTTAAAATTGGTTAGCTGTTGATTGCGCGAGCCATTTTTTCAAGGTCAGCAACAAGCGGCTTTGCTTGTGCCACTTGAATCGGGTCAATCATTTTCAGGAAAAGTGCACAAGCATTTTTTGCTGCACGAAGCGTTGCTGCCTGCCGAGTGCTAATGGCGGACGGCTTTTCAGATATTTGTGCTGCACTATGCAAGCGCCTGATGCTGTCGAGTTCGAGAGATTCACGCTTGATGCGTGCAACCTTGTTCAGTTTTTTTGCCTCTTGTTCCATTTTGTCTACGTCCTCTGCGATGTTTCTTAGTTGTGCTTCGTTTAGCAACATGGCGTAATCCTTGGTTGATATAGTTTTACATGCAGGCCAGATTAATCTTCATCGGTCAGCACTGCAAACTTATATCCGTGTGGCCTTGAGCCTAATGAAAGTTCATAAGCCGCTTCCATGATGCAGGCCGCTAAATCTTCATCGCCTCCGTGAAGTTCACGATGACCAATAATAGTCAAGCCAATGTAGCTATCAACTACATTGGCTTTTTCGCTGTCGTCTCTGAATGCCATCTCTGATACCTCTTTATTTTGGTGTTCCAATTGTCTCAAATACACCATAATGTGTAAATCTATTTTTTACACAGCAGACGAGCGGCATTTATTCGCCAACTCTGAAACCCGCTTTGAGCTGGCAAACACGCCATGCACGCGCAATGGTTCTGGCGTGCTTGAATCCAGCAGCAGGCTGTCACCCATGCCAAGGAGTTTTTCCGCCCCGGCTTCGTCAAGTATTACCCGGCTATCCATGTTAGTCCGCACTGAGAAAGCAATGCGCGTGGGGAAATTGGCCTTAATAAGCGAATCTATGACGGTAGCAAGTGGTTTCTGAGTGCCAATGATGACGTGCATACCAGCGGCACGGGCTTTCTGACCTAGGCGCACGACTGGCTTGCTTACTTCAGGGTTCACCATCACCAAATCCGCGTATTCGTCGATAACGCAGACGATGTAGGGCAACGCTGGCTTGTTCAGCTTTTCCGCCACTGCATTGTATTCGCCGATGTTTCTAACAGGATGACCAACGACGCGGGATGCCTCAAGGAACATCTGGTAACGCCTATCCATGTGTGCTGCAAGTTCTAGTAGCGCGGCGCTGGCCTCTTCCGCTTCAGTTATGATCGGGCGCAACAGGTGCGGAACAGATTCAAAGGCAGTTAGTTCCACTTTTTTCGGGTCGATTAGCACAAGCCGGACGTGCGCCTTGTCGCTTTCAACAAGTGACAGCAGGATTGCATTCAGACCAACTGACTTGCCGCTACCAGTCTGCCCGGCAATCAGCATGTGCGGGGCACTGGCAAGATCGCGCACCACGGGCTTACCGGAAACATCAACCCCCAGCAGCATTGGCAGCGCACACTTTGCAAACTCTGCATCAGCCATCTTGCGGGTTTTGTCGTAATCCACAGTTTCGCGTTTTGACCGTGGCACTTGCACGAACACATTGCCCCGACCTGCACCACGGCTTTGAACAGATACGGACGGCACGCCCAAGCGGTTTGCCAGATCGCCAGCAAGTTGCTCAAGCTCCTTTGACTTCACGCCACCGGGAACAGACACGGTATACACGTCAAGAACGTGGCCTGACGCCTTGCCAAGTATCGCTGCGTCATTAATGCCGTACTCCCCAAGGATGCGGATAATATCAGCTCCCACGCCCTTGGCCTTGATTGCTGGTAGCAGTGCTGGTTCTTGCGCGAAGTCTTCACCATCCGGCGCTGCAAGCAGTGGAGCGGTGATAACCGGCATGGTGTTGATAACCTGCTTTGCCCGTGAGTTTTCACGGATTTCATCAAACGTATCCCCGATTTCGTATGCGATGCGTGACAGGTTGAACGCCCCAGCAGCTTGTAGGAATGCTACCGTTGCAATGCCAGCAAGAGGCAAGGCGGCATCACCAAAGGCGTACTGGGCAGCAGCAGCAGCGTACCACCCGGCTTTACCACCAAGGCCGACCACCCCGAACATTGCCAGTGCTGACGCAAACGACCCGGCAAGGTGGAAAGCTGAGCGCGGCGTGATGGTCTTAAGCGCGGTTGCCGCAACCGCCCCGAACACTGGCGCATACCCAGCAAAGCCAACGGCAAAATCCACTGGTTGCATCATTGGCGCGTCGTGAATCATCGGCACAAGCGCGGCTGACACGGTAATCAGTGCAGCAGTGGAAACAACACGCGGGTTGCAGAATGCTGACAGGCCAACAGAACCGATATTGCGCATTACTGGCTTGACCCCGCGTTCCTGTGGTAGTGGCTGATACGTTACATTTTCCATCGCTGATACCTCTTTACTTTGTTGTGGTTATTTTAGCTGTTTGGCGCGATCTGTGTAAATCTTATTTTTATACTCGGCAATATTGGCAGGCACAAAAAAGCCAAGACATGCTTGGCTATAATTTATGTGCTTGGCATCATGATGGATAGCTAAGTGGCATGGTTGTCTGGCTTGGATATATTCCACTGCCATTCACGCCCATGAGAGAACATCCAGTTATGCGCTACAGATTTAATATGATTTTCGGCGTTGGCATCAACTCCAATGCATAGCACAAGGTCGGCTAATACATCAATAGGATTACCTCCACACGCAAGTGCAATCATACATATACTGGCATTGCGCTTATAACGTCATCATCACTCATGGTTTTTCACCATCATTTTGTGGAATGTATGTAGACAGAACCCATCGAGTATGCAGTCGACGCCTAACTTTTTCTGCGTCAGCATATGATTCAAAAAAACCACAGTGCTCAGGTTCGTCGTTTGTTATTACATCATACCAATCATCGTTTTGTCGAAAAACAACCTCATGACGCCTTTTGTCTGATGTCCTCTGTGCGATGAATGGAGAATCTCCAAATATTGCATCTATCTGTGCATCTGATATTTTCATACAACCTCCTAAGTTAGAATCCAAATAATATCACCCGAACAGGCTAGCCACATTACGTGTGCTGCAAATTCCAAGGTCATTTGCTACGGCGGCAGAAGATCGCCACTTGTAGGACACCCCGTTTTTGTCCTCCACTGCATCCACAAACAGGTTGCTACGCTCCAATGCAACCAGCGCTTTCTTGATGCGCTCCATGCCAAAGCTGACGCCAGAACGCTTAAGTGCCGACTGGATGCCGGACTGACTAGCGCGGCCTTCTGGCTCGTAAACACGGCAAATTGCTGCTATCGCTTCCACCATCTTGCTGTCGGTTATCTCCGTTAGGTCTGCTATTTTTTGCGCAGTCATTTCCCACATCTCGCTAGCGGCGTCCTTTTTTATTGTCTCTAGGTTGGCTGTATTTATCTTTTCTTTAGTCTCTATTATGTGTTTTTTAGTGAATTCAATTACCGTGCCAATCGCATCTTGCTGCATTTCGCTTACTTGGTTCCCCGATGGTTCCCCGGAGGTTCCCCGTTTTTCCGGGGAGGGTTCCCCGATGGTTCCCCGGTTTGGTTCCCCGGCGAAAACGCGGTTTTTTGGGTGTGTTTCCATTCCTGCAAGGAGTAGCGTTGATTCAAACACCAGCGCCATGATAACGGCAAACACTTGTGATGCATCATTACTAAGCTCTTGTTTTTGCTCAAATGTAGCGCCTTTCCAGTCTGCTCCATACCACAATTCAGCAATGTCCTTAATGACTGGAAGCGACACCTTGCCACCACTGGCAGCACTAAGCCGTGATTCTAAAACTTTTTTCTCTTTTCTTAGTTCCCCGGTCTTCCGCGCTACCTTCCCCGCTGCTTCCCCGTTTTTTTCGATCGAATAAATAGATGCGCAGTCATCTGCGTAACGCTTCGCATAGTACCCGCTGTCACAGCTAACCGTTCGCAGTGTTCCGGCTGATCTGCCGTTTTTGTCGTATACTTTTATGGCATAAAGTGCTGATAGTTTCTTTTCAGTTTCCGCGCTAATTGCCTCTTCCGTGCCTGCCTTTGGTTGTTCAAAAAGCTCACCATCAACCCGCTTTAACTCGGCTTTGATGCTGGCAACATCACGACTGTTGCCGATGGATGCGACCGCGCTTTGCTCCATTGCCATGTGCGCGGCGCTGTACCCGGCATAGATCGACACGGCGCGAAATCCCCAAACAAGTACCAATCTTATTAGGCCGGGGTTGTTCTGGTGCTGCACCTTCAGAACGTCCATGATTACCCCAGTAGCAGATGCAGAGGCAGCAAACCAGACACCCAAGGCGCTACCGGCCTCCCACCAGAACCACGCATTTGCAGTACCTGAAATCAGGAAAGCAGCGTAGAAAACCGGGTTACGGTTGCGCGTGCTCCACCCGATCAGCAGCAGCACAACAAGCGCGGCTGCAATCGCTCCATAAGTTGCAAAGTCCATGTTGATACCTCTTTGTGTTAAAGTTTGCCCGAATGTACCAAAAAGCGCATTAGGCGTAAATCTTTGTTTTACACATCCGACAAGAGGTAGACCCATGAAGATCATTTTCAGCATTTTTCTCATTGCGCTTTCCATTGGCGCAATTGCAATTGCTGGCGCACTGGAAGGCAGCGCCGGGCAGATCGGGATAACCATCGCACGCATTGTTGACGGTGACACCGTGCGGGCAACCGGGGACGATGGCAAGCCGTACACCATCAGGCTTGCATCTATCGACGCTCCAGAAAAAGCGCAGACATTCGGCAAGGAGGCGGCGGCGGCACTGGCGAAGATGGCAACCGGAAAACACGGGCGGCTTGAGTTCGTGGAAACCGACAGGTACGGTCGTACAGTGGGCATGGTCACGCTGGACGACAACGCGCTAAACATCAACTACTGGATGGTGTCCACTGGCAATGCCCACTATTACGAAAAGTACAGCAAGTGGATGGAGCGCGGGCAGGCGGAAAAGTTCAAGGCAGCTTACCAAGAGGCAGCGCGGCGTAGGGTTGGTTTGTGGCTGGATGTTGCCCCGGTCATGCCGGAAGAGTTCAGGAAGGAAAAACGGCAGGGTTGAATGCTGGAAAGAAAAAGCCCGGTTAGTTCCGGGCTTCTTCGTTATGGCTTAGGCAGACTTGCGGCGACCGAAAACCCGCGTGCTGATAACGTCCAGCACAACCTGACGGTGGAATGACGGAACCACGGCGAAGTCGAACGGCACGGCCTTAAGCACCGCCATCACGTCACCATTCCAGCCTTTCCATGCAGAACTTCTTCCGGTAAAGCCGCGTTCACGCTGGTACGCCTCAACACACCCCTTATGCTCACGGATTGCCAAAGCCAGCGCCTTTCCTTCTGGGGTGTCCCAGTGCAGGCCATTCGCCGCGTGGATTGCATTGATGTTTTTGGCAAATGCCTTTGTTGCTTGGTTAGATTTCATAATGGCTCTCCTTACGCTTCTGATTTTGGTGATTTGAATGACAGCAGCGCTTCAACACTGACCCATGGGAACTGGCGCTTAACATCGGTGATGTAATGCGCAGGAACCCGCCCGCGACGCTGCCAGCCGTAAATGTCCTGACGCTTTAGGCCAATCAGGGCAGCAAGCCGACTTGCACCGCCGCACGACAGGATTACCTTGTGGAGTTCCTGCATTGCCGGGTTCATGTTCCGGGCATCCATCACAATCACATCATGCTCACCAATGGCGTATGGCGCTTCCACCCGTGGCAAGGACGCTTCAGGCTTCTGGTGCATGGATTGCGCAAGCTGGGAAATGCTTGCCGCCATCTGACCCATTGCCGACGTAATGCCGGTGGTCATCGCCATGATGGCATTGGTCATCTGGGCAATGTCAGCGCTTTGCGGCTGAATGACTTCCGGCTGGTGAAGGGCAATTTCCTGTTGCGTCGGGACAACTTCACCGCGTGCACGGAAGTAGGAACGGACAAGCTGTTTCTGAATCTTCCATGCCAGATCATCAGTGAAGGTTTTCACCAGCATCAGGTAGCCGGATTCAGTCAGTACGGTAAGGCCGTTCGGTGCGTGTACCCCGGTCAGCGCCCGTGCGTCCTTCATTGGCGCATGGAAGTAGTCTTCATCAAGGACGAAGTGGGCGCGGTTGCGGGTGAAGCTTGTTTTTGACTTGCTTACACCGGCTTTTGAATAGGTACTATCTGTATCTAATCCGTTCGCCTGCTTTTCGGCATGAACCGCGTCAACCATCTTGAAGGTAAGCACGCGCTCACCACGGTATTCAATGGGTTCAAGGCTAGTGTTGTTGATGACGATGGCGCTCATGCTGCACCCCCTTCAACTTCAACGGTGAAGGTATCGGCAGTTTCAGGCTTGAAAGTTGCAAACATCAGGCGCTCAAGGAACAGCAGGGAACTTTGCAGCAGGGCAACTTGTGCTTTCAGTTCGGCGGATTCAGCCTCAAGGCGGTCAATGTATTTGGTGTTTGGCTCTTCAGAAATTGAAGCCATGGAGGCCGCATTATCATTTGCCATCATGTTGCCGCGCAAGAATGCGGAAACTTCACGGATATTATGGGATACAGCTTGTGCTGCGTTGAGCTGCTCAGGATTTAAGAGCATGGAGACTTGAGTTGTCATAGTTTTGGTGTCCTTGGTCGAGTTTTAAGCCCGACACCCTTACTTCTAAATAAGGGTGGTCGGGATGTACGAGCGAGTTAGAAGACCGGAGACCAAAGGAAACCCGGCAAGCTCAGCAAACGCATGGCAAAGAGGTATCAATTCAAAACCACGCCTTACATCGCTTCGCTTCACGCCCGCACACCCAACCATAGAAAACTATGCTGTATGTGCAGTTGTCAGACACAAAAAAACCGCATAAGTTGCGGTGGTAGTGTCCACCTTTGGTCGTCTTCGGCAGGCTTCTAAACCCGCATCAACTTGGCGTTTTATTGCGCCGTGTCGATGGAGTGAACTTTACTCGGATGATTTAAGGCGGTCAATACCGTTTGTCAGTTTTTTGTGCGTAAGATACTGATTGTAAAGTAAAAGTTTACAAGAATCTAGCGTTTTGGTCGTCTTGTTTTGCTTTTTGTTTAGTGATAATTTCTGATAGTTCATAAAATAATCAAATAGCACGAGGAATTGCGATGGCTGTAGAAGATGATCTTGGCAGGCTAATACCCGGATACAGCCTGATGGCAAGGAAAATGGATGATGACGCAAGAATGTTCATCGTCACGCAATTCAAGAAAAAGCGAAAGAGCGTCTGGCCTGCCTTGCTTTTGTGGTTGATAAGCCTGCACTACGCATACTTCGGAAGATGGGGTTTGCAGGTTGTGTTCTGGGTTACTCTTGGTGGCTTTGGTATCTGGTGGCTTATCGACATATTCAGGCTTGATGGGCTTACCGCAAGGTTTAACGAGGATATTGCACTAAGTATTGCCCAGACGGCAAAGATAATGCACAGCTAAAAGGAACAACGAGATGGATTTAATAGACCGCATTCGTGAGCTTGCAAGTCGCATAGAAGGGCAGCGCGAACATATAAGAACCGAAGAGGCGACGAAGAACGCGCTTGTAATGCCATTCCTTAGCGCCCTTGGTTACGATGTTTTCAACCCTCTTGAGGTTGTCCCAGAATTCACCGCTGACGTTGGCATAAAGAAGGGAGAGAAGGTTGATTACGCCATAAAGAAGGATGGCGCGGTGGTAATGCTTGTTGAGTGCAAGCCGCTTGGTGCAGACCTTGGCAAAGAGCACGCCTCCCAGTTGTTCCGGTACTTCACAACAACAGAATCCCGCTTTGGGATGCTAACCAACGGTGCGTCTTACCGTTTTTACTCAGACCTTGAGCAACCAAACAAGATGGATTCAAGGCCATTCTTTGAGTTTGACGTGACAGATTTCCGTGAAGATGATGCTGGTGAGCTAAAGAAGTTCTCAAAGCAGTCGTTTTCAGTAGGGAGCATCCTTGAAACAGCAAACTTCCTAAAGTATCTGAGGGCTGCAAAGAAGCTGATTTCTGAAGAAATGACCGAACCCGGCGAAGAGCTTTCACGGTTCATTATTTCAAGAATTTACGAAGGCAGGATAACCGCGCAAGTTCTTGAGCAATTCAGGCCGATAATCAAGGCTTCGTGCAAACAATTCTTGGACGACAAGATAAACGAGCGCCTTAAGATTGCCCTTAACAGCCCCGGAATACAAACACCAGAGCAGGAACAGCAGCCAACGTTACAGGCTTATGAACAAGCAAAGCAGGAAGTCACCACGACAAGCGAAGAGCTTGAGGGGTACATAATCGTCAAGGCGATATTACGCCAGACGGTAGATATTTCCCGCGTCGTGATGCGCGACACCCAAAGCTATTGCGGAATTCTGCTTGACGACAATAACCGGAAGCCAATATGCAGGCTTCACTTCAACAGGCCGCAAAAATACATTGGCGTGTTCGATGGCAAACAGGAAGAGCGGGTTCAGATCAAGAGCCTTAACGACATTTACGGACTAACTGAAAGGATTGTTTCCACAGTATCAGGATACACAGAATCAACTACTTGAATAGCATAGAGCTATTGCCACGGTGGCCTGTAATAGAAACAGGCCACCAGAAACACCCTCACAAATCCCTCAAGCCCTGCCAAACATAAACCACGCGCCCTGCAAGTTCCAGCTTTGCGGTTTTCATCCGTATTGCGCTGAACTTGTCATTGTCGTAAGTAATCGCCGTGTGTTCACCGTCAGGCTCGAATTGAACCCTTGCTATGCTAAGGCCACCAGTTTTTCCAGCAATGCCGTACAAGCCATTTACTGGGCTTTTAGCGTTGCGGTCAATTACAACCAGATCACCCCGGCGAATGGTCGGCGTCATCTCAGTGGATTCCATCCGGTAGATTTCGTAGTTACCTTGTGACGTGTTAACCCCGAACAACTCAGAAAGCCATTCGTCACGCCCGATCAGGCTTTCATATTTCAAACGGTCGCCTTCCTGCATATCCCTGTAGTCTCCCTGTTTAAAGATAGGTATGACAACTTGATTTGCTGAAATGTTCACCGTTTTAGGATTTGATATTTCCCCGACCTGCAACCACTGCGGGTCACACCGAAGGAATGCGGCGGTCTGAAACAGGTATTCTTGCGGAACCCTCCCGCGCCTTGTCCAGCCGTAAATATCCTGCCTGTCCTGCCCAAGTTCCCGCGCAAGGTCGGAAAAGTTAAGCCCCATCTCGCTAAGCCGTCCTTGGAGCCGCGTTTTGAACGCTGCTTTTGCGTCGTCTGCCATGTGTTTTCCCTCTCATTTCGTGGTTATTAGTGTAAACCAATATTAACCTTTCCGTGGGTACTTTTATCATCTGTCATGAGATATAATCTACGTATAACAAACACTTACACCTACTATAAGAGGATTAAATAATGAGCAAGTTACGCGAAGCTTTCAAGAAAATCGCTGGTCACGATGGGCGCGGGTACATGGCAGACGCTGCGGAATGGCTTGGTTGCAGGCAGCACACGCTTAACCGATGGGAGGCGACAGGGGCGATTCACGACCACTACCTATGGGCGCTAGTGCACGGAGCCGGGGCAGGGTTTGACGTTGCTGGTTTGCTGATGGAGTTGTTCGACACCCGGCGAAGGAGGGCGCTACAGGACAAGTAACCGACAAGAGGCGGCTTTTTGCTGCCTTTTTTGTATACTTTAACTTTACATAAAGTAAAATAACGCCTATCATGGTGGCTCTACAAGCGAAAAAACTGAGGTAAACCAACTATGAACGAACTCGAAAAAGCCCTGATGATGGTGGCTGGAACTGAAAAGGTTCGCGGATACCGCACACGCGCTGCCAGAAACATGGCAGTAAGCCCGTGCACTGTCACCTCTTGGTTCAGCCGTGGCTTTGGTGCGGCCTGCGCCGTCAAGGTGTGGAATGCAACCGGGCGCAAAGCCGACTTAGTGCGTCTGATCGAAGAAGGCGAAGCGATGGAGCGTGTAGCATGAGCAGCACACCTAAAAAACCGTCAAAACTTGACGAACTTACTAGAAAAAAGCATCAGCTTGAACGTGAACTTAAAGAATTAGAGCGAAAGAAAAAAAAGGAGCAGAAGCCATGAGTTACGACAGACATCTGATGAAAATGCTTTCTCAAAAGCAGCAACAAATCTGGCTACAGCACAACGAAGGAACCAGCGCTTACCGGATAGCGCTTTCTGTTGGCCTGCGTCCAGCCGAAGCATTCCAGCAAATCCAGCAGATCAAGAAATTAATAGGGGTTAAATAGTCATGGAACTTAGCACATAACTTGAAAAGGCACTGGCACAGATCGCAGGTAACAGCCGCCATGGTTACAAAACAAAGGCGGCGGCTATTCTCGGCGTGCAACCTGAAACCGTATACCGCTGGGCGCGTATCGGCTGGGATGCAAACGTATCGGCAAGGGTATGGGAGGCCACTGAACGCAGCGTAAGCCTTGAGCAGTTAATCGACGAAGGCAAAAAGCTAGGCGGCGGCATTACTGGCAAGAAATTGGAGATGGTGCGCATGATTGACGCTGGCAAAAGCTGCTATGCAATTGCTGCAAAGTTGAGGATGCAACCATCAAGGGTGATGCAGGCTGCATTTGTTCGTGGTGCTTCATTTGTTTGTGGCAATGCGGCATAAAAAAACCCGGCGCAACTGGAATTGTGCCGGGTGAATTATCTTAACCACTAAACGATATGTAGTGCTTACTGCGAAAGCCAGTACAAAAAACAAACCACATATAGAAGCTGTAAATAATAACGCCGCTTGTGGTTCCAGATCAATAACTAAACGAGAATTTAAGCAATGCGTTACAACCTATACGTGAACCAATCGGCGGCAATATCACTTGGCGTCGAAAACATCACGCAAGCCCATATCCTTGACGTTCTTGTGAATGCCAGTGGATGGGCAAGCCCGTGCATCGTATGTGGTGAGGTGTACTACTGGACGGCAAGGCAGCGAATCTGCGAAGAACTCACGCTACTCGACCTTAAGCCGGACACGGTGTACAGACACATGCGCAGACTATCAGAGCTTGGCCTGATTGATTACTCGAAGAATGGCAAGCAAGACCTGACGCGCCCCACCGAAAAGACCAAGCTCCACTATGTCGGAAAAAAATCCGAGTTACACGGAGACACTATGTCGGAAAAAAATCCGAGCAAACTCGGAAAAAAATCCGAAAAGCACTCGGAAAAAAATCCGACATATCCTACTACTATTCATAATCCTACAATAATTGATAATACCAATATCGCACCAACCACAAACGACGACCAAAACGGCAAGCAACAGCACGCCGAACAGCAGCCAACAAAACAGCCTGCTACGCAGCCTGCGCCTGCTCTAGTTGGTGAGTTGTTCCCATGTGAAGATTCACGCAAGCCAAAAAACGCACAGAATCACGCAGAAGGCGCTAAAACCAAAAAGGCAAGCAAGGGTAGCGCGTCACTTGTTTGGAGTGCGTACAGCGCATCCTACGCAGCCAGACACGGCATTGAGCCTATAGGCAATGCTAGAACTTTTGGAATGCTTGCAAACCTTGTTGAGCGACTTGGTGAACAGAACGCAATTTCAGTTGCAGGATGGTTCCCAGCCCACAACAACCGCTGGTACGTGGAGAAAATGCACGGTGTCGGGGTGATGCTGGCAGACTGCGAAAAGCTCTATGCCGAAATGATGACAGGGCGGATGGTCACGGCATCCAGCGCAATGCAGGCAGACCGCACAATGGGCAACTACTCGGCACTGCAAGAGGCGCTACGCCAGATCGACGCTGGTGATTCTGTCCGTTCGTCTGCAATGTAAAAAAAAGATTTACAAACATTTGTTAATTAGTCAGAATTAACTCATTGAAACAAAATATAGTAATAGAAAATGAAAACAATGCATGTTGTACAGATTTCAGGTGGAAAAGATTCACAAGCGTGTGCAAAGCTTGTTCGTGAGCGCAACCCTGATGCGCACATAGTCGGCATTTTCTGCGATACGCAGTATGAGCACCAGTGGACTTACGCGCATGTGGAGAGGGTGGCAGAACTTTATAACCTAGAGCTAGTTACTCTTAATGCTGGATCGGTTGAATCTGAAGTGACTAAGTGGGGTCGCTTTCCCGGAGGTGGTGCGCGTCACTGTACAGAATACCTTAAGATTAAGCCAGCTAAGGACTGGCTAATTGCCAAAGCCATTAAAACAGGAGGAAAAATAATAAACTACATCGGAGTTAGGGCTGATGAATCACCAGAACGCACGAAACGTTACGGAGGATACGATGCATCTTTGATAATGCCGCACGAGTTCATGCCGAGTAAATACCCTAAGTACATGGGTGATAAACTTGGAATACGCTACTGCACACCAATTGTTGAATGGAGTTCGGGAGACGTTTTCACTTACCTAGATGGGGAACATAACCCGCTGTACGACAATGGCTTTTCTCGTGTTGGTTGTTTCCCTTGTCTTGCTGGAGGGGACAAGGAAAAAGGACGTGCTTTCAACTTCGACAGCACTGGGCGCAAGCACTACGAGATAGCAAAGAAACTAGAAGCTATCACAGTAGCAAGCGGAAACAAGCCGTTGTTCAACACGAAAATAGGCGCAAAAATTGAGTGCGGACTAGATAACAGCGGGGCAGGTTGTGCGTTTTGCTCTATCTAGTTTGTAAAAAAAAGATTTACAAACGTTTGTTAAAAACGCACAATGGATTAATCAGAGCAGAACAAGGCAAAGAGGTATCGAAGATGGATAGTTGCAGGCTAACGGAAATTGAGATTCAGCAAATGGCTAAAATGTCTCAAGAATACGGTTATTGCCATTCAAATGAATGGATGATTGAAGAGTTGATATACGCAAAAGGAATTGAAGGTGCATGGCTGGCACTAGAGGAAGAAAGAGACGCTATGTCAAACCCTGAAATTTTTTAGGAGTTATTTTCAAATGCCATCCACCAAAGAAAACAAAAAGCGCATTGCATCTGCTCTTACCATCACCGCCGAAGTGATGGGGCAGCAGATCACCACCGGGGCAATCATGGTTATTGCTGACGACCTTGGAGGATACAATGCAGAGATGATCGAAGCGGCATTAAAGCGCGTAAGGCTTGAGTGTAGGCAGCTCACACCGGCAAATATCCTTGAGCGCCTTGACGATGGTCGCATGACGCCAGAAGAGGCATGGAGTGCAATCCCGCGTACTGAATACGAAACTGTGATTTGGTCTGGTGAGATGCAGGCGGCGTGGGCAGTAGCAGCGCCAGTTTTGCAGAATGGCGACCGCATCGGCGCACGCATGGCTTTCTTGGAAAAGTACCGTGAAGAGGTGCGCAGGTCACGGGCAGAGTGCAGGCATCCCAAGTGGTCTGTGTCGCTTGGTGAAGATCGCCAGCACCGTGAGCAAGTGTTAAAAATTTCAGTTGAATCAGGCAGGCTGCCTCGTGATTACGCGCTTAAGCTGCTTCCTAGCTCGTCGTTCAAGGCAACGGCTGGCGGCATGAAGCTGTTATCTGCTGCATCTGCCGCCGCTGCATTGCCAGCGCCTGATAAGCCCAAGGAAAGCACGCCTGAGCAGATCACGGAGCAGGTAGAGCGAATCATGCGCGAAGTGTTCGGAAGTCGACGGTACTCGCCACAACCAGCGGCGCACAACATCAAGCCGGGTGATTTGTCACCGTGCGGGAGAATGCGGTTTATTGGCGGCAATCCTGCTGATGGGTGCGCGTGGGTAAAGGCCGAACAAGCCGAAGTTGCACCTGCCGAGTAGAACTAAACTTTACACTTTGGATAATAAACTTATGCAAATCAGGGAATTAATCTGGAAATGGTTCCAGCTTTCAGCGCCTAAAGACAAAAAGGCGACCATGCAGCAGCAGCAGCTTGTAGCAGATCAAGTTGGGCTGCACCTTAACACCGTTCGCCGGATGTTGTTGCAGGGCGACTGCCGTCTAAGCACGTTTGAAGCCTGCTTGAAATCAAGCGGGTTTGAAATGCGGGTTATCCGCACTTGTGATGGTGTTGATATTTTTGATATTTGCGATGATTGCCGCTCATCTTGAGTGTAAAAAAAAGATTTACAAAGTTTAGTTAATTTGTCACAATGACCGCATCAGAACAGAACAAGGCAAAGAGGTATCGAAGATGAAAATTGAAATTAAACACCGTTTTACTCTTGCAGTAATTTTCAGCACTGAGGCGACTAGCGTAAAAGATGCAGTAGTTATTGCTGCCAATGAAGGGGCAGACCTGAGCCGGGCAGACCTGAGCGGGGCAGACCTGAGCGGGGCAGACCTGAGCGGGGCAGACCTGAGCGGGGCAGACCTGAGCGGGGCAGACCTGAGCGGGGCAGACCTGAGCGGGGCA